>CAVWJT010000009.1:0-215740 GCA_963755235.1 uncultured Acidimicrobiia bacterium | reverse complement strand
CGCACAGTCGAACGCGTCGCGGCACCCCACAGTCAGCGGACCAATCGCGCAACCACAGACAGCCAAAGAGCCCAGAGCTGATGCGGACGAGCACGACGGAGCAACAGGCGCGAGGAGGCCGAATGAACAGCACGCCAGGTGTCGGAATAACCCGGTGAACAATGCGAGCGCTGGTATCCGAGTTCGCCGGGTTGTCCGCGTGTGCTGGCGATCGGCGGCACTTCGTGGTGCTCAGTCGGGGTAGACCCAACCGATCTGGTCGTTGGGGACTCCAATCGACGTATGGATCTGGACGAACTTCCAGTCCCCGCCTTCTCGACGGAACACGGCGCTCCACCGCGGCGAGACCGTTCGCCCGTCCGGCATCGTGATCGTCAGATGTGTCGTTGCCCAGCCCACGGTGCCCTCGCAGAACGCCTCCGTGTCAGACGGAGTGAACGTGGCGTGTCCCCCCGCTCCCTCCACTTCGCCGATGAGGAACTCGCGGACCGCTGCGCCGCCCTTGAACACCTCGGAGGGGTCACTTCCGATCAATCGCGTGCCTTCGTCCGCTGACACCCCGACACGAACTGGCGACGGATCGCCGTTCGAAGCGGCAGCGAACCACGCCTGCACCAGCTCCTCGAGTTCATCCGATCGTTCCATGTCCCTCTCGATCCCCGTGCCCCGAACCACGATCGCTTGGACATCGGTCGGCGTCAAGCGATCCTCATTCAGGAGGAGGCGGGGAGCGTGCTCACCGTCTCGGACGCCAATCATGGACGGGCGTCGACGGCCCGATCGGGGCGACCACGTGGTCCTTCCCCTCATCCTTGACTCTGTCGAGCACGGCTTCGATGTCGACGGTCGGGATCGTGCACCCAGACCAGCGCCGGATACGAACCGTCGCGCTCGGGCAGGAACAACGTTCCCGCCAACGACGTGCCGTCGCTGACGAACCCGATATGGGGCTCGCGGTGGTCGCCCACCGTACGCGTCTCGCCGATGCCGGACGTGTCGCCGCTCGACAGCTGGCAGCGGCGTCGCTTCGACACCAAGCTCGCTGGCGGTCGTCGCCACGTCCGAGGCCGACACCGCCGACGGTTGGACCTCGTCGTCACCACCACTACACCCAGCACCGAGCACGACACTCGCGGCAAGGATCGCAACCCTCGCCACCGTCGGTCGACGATACTGAGCGCCCGTCGCACCAGCGTTCGCCCGGGCGACCGTTTCGAGAAGAGGCAAGAAACACGGCGGTGAGCATCGACGACAACAAGGCGGTCGTGACCCGGCTGGTCGAGTCGATCAACAGCCGCGCCCTCGACCTATTGGCGGAGCTGGTGGCGAGCGACGTCGTCGACCACAACGCGGTGATCTTCATGCAGCCAGAAGGCCCGGGAGGGGCCGAAGAGGGGATCCGCATGCTGCTCGCCGGCTTTCCCGATCTGCGGATCGCCATCCACGACCTCATCGGCGAGGCCGACACGGTCGTCGCCCGGCTGACGGTGTCGGGAACCAACCTCGGCGAGTATCGCGGCCTGCCCCAGCCGACCAACCAGCGCTTCGAGATGGAGGCCGTCGCCATCTTCCGGCTCGAGCACGGCACGGTGGTCGAGATCCACGGCACCGCGGACCGCCTCGGGATGCTCGTCCAGCTCGGGATCCTCCCCGACATCGGCTGATCGGGTCCCACAGGTGATCGAAGGCGTCCTCGAAACTGCTCGCCCACCACCTCGCAAGCCCCTGACCAGGGCTTTTGCGCCGAAACGTCCGTGTCGGAGGGGGGACTTGAACCCCCACGAGGATTAGTACCTCACTAGCACCTCAAGCTAGCGCGTCTGCCATTCCGCCACTCCGACGTGGTGGGCCACCGAGATTATCGGATCTGTGTCACCGAAAGCGCGGTCGACGACGTATCCGGTGACACAAACGCTCAGCCGGTCAGCGGACGAGCAGGAAGCTCAGGGCGACCACGCTGAGCACCCAGGTGAGGGCGAAGCAGAACGTGATCCGGTTCAGGTTGCGCTCCGCCGCCGTCGAGCCCAGGGCGGCGCCGCCGCCGCCGCCGAACATGTCCGACAGGCCGCCGCCGCGGCCGCTGTGCATCAGGATGCCGCCGATCATGGCGAACATCGACAGCAGGTTGATCACCGTAACCACGTAGAGCAGGACGTCGCGCACGGTCGACCAGCCTACCTAGCCGTGCTGGAAGTCGACCGCGGCCGACAACGCCTCCGGCATGCGCTCCGGGTAGTGGCAGGCGACCGGGTGGCCGAACCCTCGGTCGACCAACTCGGGCTCCTCGGTGGCGCACCGCGGCTGGGCCTTCGGGCAACGGGTCCGGAACCGGCATCCTGACGGCGGGTCGATCGGGCTCGGAATGTCACCGATCAGCGTCATGTGCTCGCGATCGCGCTCGATCACGGGGTCCGGCTCCGGGATGGCCGACAACAGCGCCTGGGTGTACGGGTGGGCCGCCTCCATGTACACCTCTTCCGCCGGTCCCACCTCGACGAGCTTGCCGAGGTACATCACCGCGACCCGCTCGGAGATGTGGCGCACCACCGACAGGTCGTGGGCGATGAACAGGTACGAGAGGTCGAGCTCGTCCTGGAGGTCCTGGAGCAGGTTGATCACGCCGGCCTGGATCGAGACGTCGAGTGCCGACACGGGCTCGTCGAGCACGATGAACGTCGGGTCGAGCGCCAACGCCCTGGCCACGCCGATCCGCTGCCGCTGCCCGCCGGAGAACTCGTGCGGGTACCGCGACGAGTGGTCAGGTGACAGCCCGACGAGGTCGAGCAGCTCCTTCACTCGCTTCGTGTGGTCACCCGAGATCTTGTGGACCTGCAACGGCTCGGCGATGGCGTCACCGACGGTGAGGCGCGGGTCGAGCGAGGCGAACGGGTCCTGGAAGACGATCTGCAGCTCGCGCCGTAGCGGCCGCAGCTGCTCCTTGCTCATGCCGACGAGCTCGGTGCCCTTGTACTTCACCGATCCGGCGCTCGGCTCGATGAGCTGGAGCACGCAGCGGCCGAGCGTCGACTTGCCCGAACCGCTCTCCCCCACCAGGCCGAGCGTCTCCCGCTCGCCGATCGTGAACGAGACGTCCGACACCGCCTGCACGAGGCGCTTGGTGACCCGGATGCCCTTGGCCCGGCGGACGGGGAAGACCTTGACGAGCTCCTGGACCTCGATGACCGGGTTGCTCATGAGACGCTCCGCAGGCTCGTCAACTCCTCGGCCCGGATGCACGCCGTTTCCAGCTCGCCCAGCGGCCGCAGTTCGGGCAGGCCTTCGGCGCAGGCGTCGATGGCGTGCGGGCAGCGGGCGCGGAACGCGCACCCCGACGGCGGGCTCAGCATGTTCGGCGGTGCCCCGGGGATCGGCGTGAGCCGCTCACGCCCGAGCGCCGGGATGCTGGCGAGCAGGCCCTGCGTGTACGGATGGGTCGGGTGGGCGAAGATCGGCCCGATCTCACCCTTCTCGGCGACCCGGCCGGCGTACATCACCTGCACCCGATCGGCGACCCTGGCGATCACGCCGAGGTCGTGGGTGATCAGAACCACGGCGGTCTTCATCTCCCGCCGGATCCGTTGCAGCACCTCGAGGATCTGGGCCTGCACCGTGACGTCGAGCGCGGTGGTCGGCTCGTCGGCGATCAGGACCTCCGGATCGTTGGCGATCGCCATCGCGATCATCACCCGCTGGCGCATGCCGCCGGAGAACTCGTGGGGAAACTGGCTGGCGCGCTCGCGGGGCTGGGGGATGCCGACGATGTCGAGCAACTCGACCGAGCGCTCCCACGACTCCTTCTTCCCCATCGACTGGTGGGACTGGATCATCTCGACGATCTGGTCGCCGATCCGGTGCACCGGGTTCAACGCCGACAGCGGGTCCTGGAAGATCATCGCCACCCGCTTGCCGCGCACCCGGTTGATGACCTTCCTCGACGCGCCGACGAGCTCCGTCCCGCCAACCGTCGCCGAACCCTCGATGCGGGCCGACTTCGGGAGCAGGCTCATCAGACCGAGGAACGTCACCGACTTGCCGGAGCCCGACTCGCCGACGATGCCGAGCATCTCGCCCTCCGCGACGTCGAGGTCGATGCCGCGGACGGCCTTGCACGTCGCCGAACATGGTGGGGAACGTGACCCGGAAGTCACGCAGTCGCAGGACCGGATCCGTCACCGGCTACCACCGCGCTGCAGCTTGGGGTCGGTGGCGTCGCGCAGCCCGTCGCCGACGAAGTTGATCACCAGCGTCAGCACCATCAACGTTGCGCACGGGAACACGACCATCCACCAGTGGCCGGACAGCACGTTCTCCTTCGAGCTGCCGACGAGGTTGCCGAGCGACGTCTGGCCGGAACCCAGTTGGGGTCCGAAGCCGAAGAAGCTCAGCGTCGACTCGGCGATGATCGCCGCGACCACGGAGAAGGTGAGGGCGACGAGGATCGGTCCGATCGAGTTGGGCAGGAGGTGGCGGGTGACGATGCGGAAGTTCGATGCGCCGACCGCCCGTGACGCCTCGATGAACTCGCGCTCCTTGAGCGCGAGCACCTGGCCGCGCACGATGCGGGCGACGGTCATCCAGCCGAAGATGGCGAGCAGGAAGACGACGAAACGGATCGACGTCCGCTCACCGATGATCGGGGTGAGCCAGCTGAGCTCACCGAGGAAGTTGCGGGTCACCAACAGGGCGACGAGGAACGGGAAGGCGAGGAAGATGTCGGTCACCCGCATCATCAGGTCGTCGAAGAGCCCGCCGTGCATGCCGGCGAAGGCGCCGACGGCGGCGCCGATGACGACGCCGATGATCGCCGCGGCGAGGCCGATCTGCAGCGACACCTGGGTGCCGTAGATGAGCCGGCTGTAGAGGTCGCGCCCGATCTCGTCGGTGCCGAACCAGGCGACCGATTGCGGCGAGAGGTAGCGGTTCGACTGCTCGGCGGTGGTCTGGAAGACCGGCTCGTTGACGCCGTAGCGCGCGGTGATCGGCGCGAGCACGACGAAGAGGACCATCAAGAACAGGATCACCGCCGCGATCACGGCCGGCTTGTGGCCGAGGAACCTCCTGACCGCCATCTGGCGCGGCGAGATCGACTTGGTCGTCAACCCCTCGCCCTCGGTTGGCGGAGCCGGCTTCCGGCGGGATCTCGACCGGGACGGTGGCGGCGCTGGTCATCAACTCAGTCAAGGCGGATCCTCGGGTCGAGCGTGGCGTACGACAGGTCCGCCAGCAGGTTGAACAGGATGACGGCGACCACGACGATCACCATCCACGGCATCAGCTCCGGGAAGTCACCGTTCTCGTAGGCGGTGAGGAAGTAGTCGCCCAGCCCCGGGTACGAGAAGATGCGCTCGGTGATGATCAGGCCGCCGAACAGCGCGCCGAAGTCGATCGCCGCCAGGGTGACGATCGGCAGCATCGCGTTGCGCATGGCGTGCTTGACGAGCACGCGCCGCTCGCTGATCCCCTTCGCCCTGGCGGTGCGGAGGTAGTCGCTGTTGAGCGTCTCGAGCAGGGAGGCCCGCATGTAGCGGGAGTAGATCGCGATGGTCTGGATCGCGACCACGGTCACCGGCAGCACGAGGTGCTTGAGCATGAGCCGGAGGTCGAACCCCCGCTGGCCGGGCGGGTAGACGCCGGCCACCGGGAAGTGCAGCCACTCGGCGTTGGGGAACCACTTCTGCGTGTACACGCCGAAGACCATCTGCAGCAGGATCGCCGAGATGAACGGTGGGATCGACAGCACCACCAGGGCGGTCGGTGTTGATGCCGCCGTCACGCAGCGACCCCGGCTTCAGCGCGGCGAACACGCCGAACGTGATCCCGACGCTGATCCCGACCAGCGACGCGATCCCCGCCAACCGCAAGGAGTTGGCCATCGCGTCCTTGAGGTTGGGCCACACCTCACGATTGCCCTTGATGCTGTTCGGCCAGTCCCCGGACAGGAACCCCCCGAGCCACTGGAAGTAGCCCTTGATGTAGCCCCCGAAGCCCTCGTACAGACCGTTGATCTCGATGTACTCGTCGATCTTGGCCTGGCTCGCTCGTTGGTTCGAACGGAGGTAACTCGCCACCGGATCGGTGCCGATGCGAATTGCCACGTAGACGACGAACGTGACGATCAAGAGCGTGGGGATCGCCCAGATCAGGCGCCTCACCACGAATCGGAACACCCGAGCTCCTTTCCCGACAACCACCCGCTGGACCGACATGGGGCCGGCCGTCTGGCCGGCCCCATGTCCGTCACTCTATGCCCTTGTCGTGACCGCGGTCACTCCGCAGTCTCGACGACCGGCTCGCCGGTCACCACGTTCGTGGTCACGAACTCCTGGTCCGAGGTCGTGTCCCAGACGTTGGGCAGGACCTTGAACGCCGTCGTCCAGACGTACCACGAGGAGTTGGCGCACTCGGTGACCGGGTTGAGGCACCCTGGCCACTGCTCGGCGCCGATGACGATGCGGCCGTCGCCGTCAACGTCCTCCCAGGCCTGGATGTTCTGGAAGGCCTGGTAGTTGCCCAGATCCTGAGCAATCGGACCGGCGACCTTCTCGGACTGCCAGATGCCCGAGCGCGGGTACTGCACGAGCGGCAGCATGGCCCAGTCATCCGCCATCAGGTCGAGGGCGGTGTTGATCAGGTCGGCGCGGGCGGCCTCGTCGACCGTCACGTCGGCCTCTTCGAGTGCCGCTGAAGCTTCCTCGTTGCACCATCCCGTGCTGTTCTGACCCTGGAAGTTGTTCTCCTCCGAGGGGATCTGAGCGCAGGTGAAGCTCGTCGTCAGGTACTGCGGGTCCGGTGCGACGGTGGAGATGTACATCGCCATGTCGTAGTCCAGCGACGGCAGCCGCTGCTGGAAGACCTCCTCGGCCGAGCCGTTGTCCGGCACGACGTTGAAGCCGGCCTGCTGGAGCAGCGGGATCAGGTACGCCTGGGTGTTCTCCCGGCGCAGGTTGCCGGTGTTGATCATCCACCGGATCTCGGGGGCGGCCCCGTCCTTGGCCCAGAAGCCCTGCGCGTCCTTCTCCCAACCGTCCTCGGTCAGCAGCGCCTCGGCGGCCGCGGGGTCGAACGCGTTGTCGCGCGAACGAGTCGAAGCAGTACGGGCCCGGCACGATCGGACCGCACTGGAGCAGGCCGCCCTCGACGCCGGCCGCGCTCAGGATCGGCTGGTAGATCTGCTGGAACACGGCGTCCCGGTCGATCGACATGGCGAACGCCTGCCGGAAGACCGGGTCGGCGAACGGGCCCTCGTTCGACTGGAAGTAGAAGCCCTCGTAGTCCGAGCCGAGCACGATGCCGGGTTCGATGCCGGCCTGGCCCTCGAACGAGGCGGCCAGCGTGTCGGTGAACTGCGGGTAGATGAAGTCCACCTCGCCGGACAGCAACGCCGCGATCTCGGTCTCCTGGTCCTCGTACGGAGCCATCACGACCTCGGACGCGACCGGAGCGTCGTCGCCCCAGTAGTTCTCGTTCGGCACCAGGATCATCTGGCTCTCGCTCCACGAGTCGATCCGGTACGGGCGACCCGAGATCGGCAGCTCGGTCGAGAACTCGGCCGAGATGTCGTTGCAGTCGGCGACCGCAGCCTTCTTGATCAACCCGTCGAACAGGAGCTTGTACGGCGCGAACACCTCATTGAGGCTGACGACGACCTGCTGGTCGCTGCCGCCGGCCTCGACGGTGGTGATCTTGTCCCATCCGGTGGTGTCGAGCGAGCCAGGCGTGTTGAGGTTCGCCTGCCATGTGCACTCGAAGTCCTCCCACGTGATGGGCGACCCGTCCTCCCACACCGCCTCGGGGTTGATGTCGAAGGTGATCGTCATCGCCGTCTCGCCGGAGGGCGGCGTGCCGCCAGTGTCGCCGGGTGCCGTGCGACCCGGGTGCAGCGGTGGTTCCGGGTGCAGCGGTGGTTCCGGGTGCGGCGGTGGTTCCGGGTGCAGCGGTGGTCCCCGGTGCTCCGGTTGTGTCTGGTGCCGCCCCTGTGGTCGCAGTGCCGCCGGCGTCGTCATCGTCGTCGTCACCGCAGGCGGCGGCGACAAGGACGAGGGACATTCCGGCAGCGAGGGCCACGAGTCGCTTCGTGCGCCTCATGTTGCTCACGTGATGGTCCTCCTCATGGGATGAATGGGAGGGAGGTGAAGCGCACTGGGAACCACCCGATCGGAGTTCCCCTTCTCGCGTTGGAAATGATCGTCGTTCAACCAGTGCCTACAACCCACATCGTCCTCCCCGATCGATGGGGGTGCGCCGAATATAGCAGTTCCGCCCGGTGTGCCAACCGGCACAGACGTTACGAACGCGCTACGGACCAGGCGCGTGCCAGCGGGAGTCGTCACCATCGTCGGCCTCGGCGAGCAGCAGGTCGCGCTCGACGCGACGGAGGCGTTGGCGGTCGGGATCGGGGACCGGCACCGCGGCGAGCAGGCGCCTCGTGTACGGCTGTTCCGGGCTGGCCAGGATCTGCTCCCGGGAGCCGAGCTCGACCAACGCGCCGTTCTGCAGCACCGCGATCCGTTGCGCCATGATCTCGACGACGGCGAGGTCGTGGGAGATGAAGAGGCAGGCGAAGCCGATCTCCTTCTGCAGCTCGAGGAGCAGATCGAGCACCCGCGCCTGCACCGAGACGTCGAGCGCGGACGTCGGCTCGTCGGCGATCAGCAGGCGCGGGCCCAACGCGAGCGCGCGGGCGATGCCGACGCGCTGGCGCTGGCCGCCTGACAGCTCGTGCGGATAGCGGTTGCGGAGGTCGCGCGCCATGTGCACCTGATCGAGCAGTTCCTCGCACCCGTCGATCGCGGGGCGCGCCCTTGATGCCGTTGAGCAGCAACGGCTCGCCGATCGACTCGCCGATCGGCAGGCGCGGGTTGAGCGACGAGCCGGGGTCCTGGAACACGAAGCTGAGCTCGCGGCGGACGTTGCGCAGATCCTCCTTGGACACCCCGACCATGTTCGTGCCGAGGACGGTCGCCTCGCCTTCGACGAACGGCAGCAGGCCGACGATGGCCCGCCCGATCGTGGTCTTGCCCGGAGCCGGATTCGCCCACGAGGCCGACCACCTCGCGCGTGGCCGATGGCGAGGCTGACGTCGCTCACGGCGCGGAACGCGGGGACACGGCCGCGCTTGGGGTACTCGACGGAGACGTTGCGCAGGTCGACGACGAGGTCGCCTTCGGCACGTGTCGGCGCGGCTGACCGCGCCGTCACCCGCTGGGCGCGCCCCGTCGCCGTCGCCCGATCCGCTGTCGACGAAGGCCCCGAGGTGCGGTACGGAGCGCAAGAGCTCGCGGGTGTACTCGTCACGCGGCGTGTAGAAGACCTCCGCCGCCGTGCCGGACTCGACGATGCGGCCACGTTGCATGACGATCACGCGGTCGGAGAGGTCGGCGACGACCCCCATGTCGTGAGTGATCAGGAGGATGCCGGCATCGATGCGGTCACGCAGGTCGCGGACGAGGTGGAGGATCTCGGCCTGGACCGTCACGTCGAGCGCCGTCGTCGGCTCGTCGGCGATGAGGACCCGCGGATCGAGCGCCAGCGCCTGGGCGATCATCGCCCGCTGCCGCTGCCCGCCGGACAGCTGGTGGGGGTAGGCGTCGACGCGGCGCTCCGGCTCGGGGATCTCGACCATCTCGAGCAGCTCGATCACCCGCTTGCGCGCCGCCTTCGGGGCCATCGCCCGGTGGCTGCGCAGCATCTCGGCGATCTGGAACCCGATGGTGTACACCGGGTTCAGCGCTGTCATCGGCTCCTGGAAGATGACCGATACCTGCCGGCCACGGATCGACCGCAGGGTGCGATCGTCGACGCCGATCAGCTCCTCGCCGTCGAGCTTGATCGACCCCGACACGTGGGAGTTCTTCGGCAGCAGTCCCATCAGCGCGAGCGCGGCGGTCGACTTGCCCGAACCGGACTCGCCGACGATCGCCATGCACCTCGCCCGCGCTGACGTCGAAGGAGGCGTCGATCACCGCCGGGTACCAGACGCCGTCGACCCAGAAGTCGACGTTCAGATGCTCGACCGACAGGACCGGCCCACGGCTCGGCGTGGTCATCACGCGACCTCCGCCGAGGCTGGCACGATGGACGGATCGAACAGGTCTTCCGGCCCTGGTTCGGCCGCACGCTCGCCGTCGTCATCGGTGCGATCGGTGCCGCGTCGCTCGTCTTCGTCGTGGTCGAGAACGGCTGGTCCGGGCTGTGGCTGGCGGGTCCGTGGCTGGCCTTGGTCGTCGGCGCCTGCTGGGCGTGCTTCTGGCGCCCCCGCGTGGTCGTCGACGACGGTGGCGTGGAGCTCGTCAACGTGTTCCGCACGATCGATCTGCCGTGGCCGTCGATCAACGCCATCGACACCAGATGGGCGTTGCGCCTCTACACCGCGTACGGGCGCTACACGGCCTGGGCGGCACCGGCGCCGAGCGTGCACGAGGTGATCCGCGCGACTCGCCAGGACACCGAACACCTCCCGGCCGACACGTACTCCGGTGAGGGCATCCGGCTCGGCGACCTTCCGACCAGCCCGTCGGGCAACGCGCGCATCTTGGTCCGGCGGCGGTGGCAGCAGCTGCGCGACGCCGGTTACCTCGACCGACCGCGGCTGGAGCGGGCGGCGGCCAAGGTGACGTGGCACTGGGGCACGATCGCCGCCGGTCTCGCCTTGGTCGCGGCGGGGACGCTTGGGCTGGTGGTCTGACACGTCGGTACTCACCCCGCCTCGACGGGGATCTCGAACGTTGAATGTCGGTCACCCGCCGACTCCAGGTCCTTGCGCTTCGGGATCCGCTTCTGGCGGGGGTCGAACGCATCCCGGAGCCCGTCACCGATGAACTGCAGACACAGCACGATGACGACGATCATCACGCCGGGCCAGACGAACAGCCACGGCCGGCTCGTGAACGCACCCTGATAGTCGCTGACGAGCGACCCGAGGGAGACGTCGGGCGCCCGGACGCCGAAGCCGAGGAACCCGAGCGCGGCCTCGAGGCCGATGCCGAGGCCCATCAGCAGGGTGACCGCGACGACGATCGTGCCCACCGTGTTGGGAAGGATGTGCTTGAAGATGATCCGCCGGTTCGAGGCGCCGGCGACCCGCGCCGCGTCGACGAACTCCCGCTCGCGCAGCGCCAGGAACTCGGCCCGCACGAGGCGCGCCAGCCCGGTCCACGTCAAGATGCCGAGCACGATCGCCACGCTCCACACCCCGCTCGCCCCGTACCGGAAACCGGCGACCGCCGCGATCAACAGGAGCGGGATCGTGATGATCACGTCGGTGAAGCGCATCAGCACCGAATCCATCCAGCCACCGAAGTAGCCGGCCATGGCGCCGATGAGCACACCGATCGTCGTCGCCAGGACCGCGAGGACGAAGATCACGACGAGCGTCTGCTGCACTCCCCGCATCGTCAGGGCGAACATGTCGCGACCCTTCTCGTCGTCGACCCCGAAGGGGTGGTCGCCGAACGTGATCCCGGCCCCGCCGAGCCAACTCGGGCGCAGCGACATCGTCGGCCCGTCGTCCGCAACTTGCGGGACGACCTCGTCGTAGCTGTACTGCCACCATCCGGGGATCGGGCCCCAGCCGATGCTCGTCGTCGCGACCACGACGATGAGGAGCAGGAGCACGAGCGAGACGACGGCGAGCTTGTGGCGGAAGAAGCGCCGGCGGACGATCTGACCCTGGCTGAGGCCGGCCACCTCGCGCTGCTCGAGGAGCTGCTCGTCGGCGTCGACGGGGGCTTCACCCGGAGTGTGCTCGGGAGTGATCGGCTCGGGGATCAGGGTCATCGTGCGCCTCAGCCGTGGATCCTGATACGCGGGTCCAGCACTGCGTACATGATGTCGGCGAGCAGGTTGGCGAGCACCGCCAAGATGGCGACGACGACGAAGAACCCCATCACCGGGTTCGGGTCGACGGCACGGAGTCCGTCCGTGAACATGCGGCCCATCGCGTTCCACTCGAACACCGTCTCGGTGATCACCGCGCCGCCGAGGAGCGCTCCGATGTCGATGGCCACGATCGTGGTCAGCGGGATCATCGCGTTGCGGAACCCGTGCCGGACGATGACCGTACGCTCGGTGAGCCCCTTGGCGCGGGCGGTGCGGATGTAGTCCTGGTTGAGGACTTCGAGCATGCTGGCCCGCGAGTAGCGGGTGTAGGTGGCCAGCGAGATCAGCATCAGGGCGAGGGTCGGCAGGACGAGGTGGCTGAAGGTGTCGTTCACCGTCAACCAGAAGTCGCCCTCGAGTCGGGCCTCCTTGTCTCCGATCGTCTTGATCGGACGCCCGCGGATGACCGAGCTCGCCGAGTACTCGGCCCACGACTGCATGGAGCGGTCGACGAAGATGAGGACGGAGACGAGCAGCGCGGTCATCGCCCGCCGTGCGGGCCGACAACCCCTTGTCGTAGCCGCCGAACGCGTAGCCGACCGCGAACCCGACCAGGATCGCGACGATCGCCGAGACCGAGCAGCAGCCAGAGGTTCATCGCGTCGCTGTCGAACACGGCCTGGAGGGGATAGTACGCGACGACCCCGATCGCAGCAGTGGTCAGCGCGCTGTAGAAGGCCTTGCGGTTGCGCACGCCGGCCATCACCGCGGTCACCCCGTAGGCGATGCCGGCCGCGATGATCGCCAGCACGACCGGTCCGAACCCGGGGTCGAGCAGCCACTGCGTCTCCGAGATGTAGATGAGGATCCCGATGACGAACGCGCCGATGACCGCGGCGAAGGCGAGCCGGCGCGACGGTCGGCCCCCGGTGATGCTGTAGCCGAGCCCGGCCGCGGCGAGCCCGGCCAGCGCGATCACCCACGGCGCGAAGTGGGCGCCGTCGCGCAGCCAGTCGTTGAGGTTGATGCCGCCGACGCCCTTGAGGATGACGGCGAGCCAGAAGACGGGCAGGGCGAAGAAGAGGAACGTGAAGAACGCCGCGATGTAGTCGAACCCGGAGTACTGCTTGAGCGCGGTCACGATCCCGACCGCCGTGCCGATCAGCACCGAGAGGATGAAGGCGGTCATGACCAGCTTGAGCGTCAGCGGCACCCGGTCGACCAGATCGTCGACCACTGGCTGCTGGGTCTGGGCTGGAGATGCCGAAGTCACCCTGGAGGACGTCGCCGAGCCACATGAAGTAGCGCACCACCGGGTTGACGTCGAGGTTCAGCTCGTCGGTGAGCGAGGCCTGGAGCGCCTCGCGTTCGACCGGGTCGCTGATCTGGGCGGTGAACGCCAGCGGGTCGCCGGCGTTGGCCACCAGGATGTAGACGATGAAGGAGGCGCCGAGGACGATGAAGAAGGCGCCGATCACCCGGCGCGTGATGAACGTGGCCACGTGTCACCCCCTTCGCCGGCCTCACGTGAATGAGGCCCCTTGCACCCGGGTGACGGATCCATCGATGGATCCGTCACCCGCGTGCGTGATCGTCGGACTACCCGCCTACGCGGCTTCCCACTCCCAGAAGTTCCAGAGCACCGTCGGGGACAGCGGGATGTCGGAGACATTGCTGACGTAGTTGCTGTTCCAGGCCGTCACGCCGGGGTGCTGGAAGATGGTGACACCAAACGCGTCGGCCCACAGGTTCTGCTCGATCTCAGTGAGCAGCTCCTGCTGCGTGGCGGCATCGGTCTCGCCGCGCAGCTGGGCGAAGAGGTCGTCGACGACCTGGCTCGAATAGCCGCCGTAGTTGCTCCCCGCATCCGTGCCGAACAGCTCCTCGCCGCCCGCCACGTCGACGGAGGTCGACCGCCACCCGAACAGCGAGGCGTCGTACAGCGAGGTGTCGGGCAGGTCCGGGCTCCACGTCGGGCTGCGCCCGTCGATCACGTTGAACCCGGCTTCCCGTGCCGACGCGGCGATGAGGTCGTACTCGTTGGCGCGCCGCGGGTTGTCGTCGGCGAACAGGAACCGCACGTCGACAGGAGTAGTCACGCCGGCCTGCTCGAGCAGCGCCTGCGCCCCCGGGATGTCGACCTCGGCGTACTCGGACGATCCGTTGTTCTCCGCGATCGCGTCGTACGTCGGCGCGCCGACCACCGTGGTGAACGAGTCGCGCAGCTGGGCGTCGGGGTTGAGCGGGACGACCAGGCGGTCGACGATCTCCTGACGCGGGATCGTCTTGAGGAACGCCTGGCGGACCATCTTCGCCGTCTCCTCGTCGCCGCCGTAGGCGGCAGGGTCGAACGGACCGCCGTTGTTCATGGCCAGGTCGACGTGCTCGTACGTACCCGTGTCGCCGGTGTCGACCTCGATCCCGCGGTCGGCGAGCGCCTCGACCTGCTGCAGCAGGTCGGCGGTCGCTTGCGGCTGGATGATGTCGATCTCCTCGTTCTCCAGGGCCTGGACCGCAGCGGTGGGGTCGCCGATGATGCGGTAGACGATCGTCGCGACCTTCGGCTTCGGGCCCCAGTCGTAATCGGGGTTGATCTGGAAGACCATCTCGGTGAGCTCCTCGTAGGACTCGAGGACGTACGGCCCGGCACTGAGGTAGAGCCCCGGGTCGTCCGGGAGCGCGGTGGCGTCGTAGGCCGTGTTGTAGACCTCGGAGATCGACTTGATCGCGGCGGTGTCCTCGTTCTGGAAGGCGTCGATGAGCGCCTGCTTGGCCTCGGCCGGGTCCTCGATGCCGAGGGCGATGCGGGCGGTGGTGTGGGCTGGTGGATAGTTGTTGAGCCCGGTGATCTGGTAGTCGACGTAGTACTC
Organism: uncultured Acidimicrobiia bacterium; assembly: GCA_963755235.1. GTDB lineage: Bacteria > Actinomycetota > Acidimicrobiia > Acidimicrobiales > Ilumatobacteraceae > JALZMG01. Next base: position 201,053 of record CAVWJT010000009.1, on the reverse strand, counting down.
GTCCCACGTGAGCGTGACCGCCAACCCGTCCTCGGAGATCTCCGGGAACTGGGTGACGAGCGAGAGGGACGGGTCGGAGGTGTCGAACGCGATACCGGCCGATTCCTTGTAGGTGTAGCCCTCGAGGAGTGCGCCGGACTCCGGGTCGAACGCCTTTGCGTAGGCAGCCGCCTGGGCCGATGTGATGTCGTTGCCGTTGGGGCCGACCACTACCGGGTTGCCCTCGGGATCGGCCTCGGCCGTCACGCCGGTGTCAGTGGTGACCACCGTGGCGGCGTCGTTGAACACGCCGCTCTGGCTGGCCCAGTTGAGGAGCAGGTCGGCGGCGTCGATCTGCACGCCGTCGGACCATGTCACGCCCTCGTTGATCCGGTAGGTCACCGTCAGCGGGTCGAGCGATTCGACCGTGCACGTACCGAACTGGTCGTTGTTGATCAGGTTGAGGTCCTGGTCGTAGTACCAGAAGCCGCCGTTGCTGCCGATCCCCATGAAGTAGAGCGGGTTGGCGTTGGCGACGGCGTTGCCCCGGATGGTCTCGTTGTTGAACGAGAGCAGCGGGTCGTTCCACGCCACCCGCACCTCACCGGCCGGTTCCTCGCCCGGATCCTCGTACGGGCCGTGCGGGATCCCGCACCCGCTCCCGCCTTCCAGACCGACGTTCTCGGCGCCGGGAGGCAGTGAGCCCGGCGGCTCAGTTCCTTCGGGCTCGGTGCCGCCGGTGCCACCGGTGGTGCCTTCGGTGTGCCCAGGCTCGGTGCCGGCGGCGCTGGTTTCGGTTGTGTCTCCGGACACTGCGTCGTCATCGTCGTCGTCGCCGCAGGCGGCCACGATCAGCGATGCCGCGGCAAGTGCCGACAAGAACTTGAAGCTCCTGCGACGACTCACGTCATCGTCCTCCTGTTGAAAGGGTTCACGCTGAGTTCGTCCGCCCGCAGGTGTCAGTCAACCATAGCGTCGTTACGGAACGCGGTGTCGTCGCGAATCGTTCCGATCGCGTTACGAGCGAGCTCAGAACTGGACGATGCGGGCGAACTCGTCCGGATCGATGCTCGCCCCGCCGACGAGCGCCCCGTCGATGTCGTCGGCGGCCATCAGCTCGGCGATGTTGGACGCCTTGACCGAACCGCCGTACTGGATGCGGGTGGCGTTCGCCGTCGCCGCGCCGGCGAGCTCGGCGAGCTTCGCCCTGATCGCGGAGCACATCGCTTGCGCATCGTCGGCCGTCGCCGTGCGCCCGGTGCCGATCGCCCAGATCGGCTCGTAGGCGATCACCGTCGAGGCGATCGCCTCCTTGCCCACGCCGGCGAGCCCGGCGGTGAGCTGGCCGAGCACCTTGGTCTCGGTCTCCCCCGCGTCTCGCTCGGTGAGCGTCTCGCCGACGCACATGATCGGCGTCATCCCGTGCCGGTGGACGGCCTTCACCTTGGCGTTGACCATCTCGTCGGTCTCGCCGAAGTGCTCCCGCCGTTCGCTGTGGCCGCAGATCACGTAGCGCACGTCGAGCTTGGCGAGGAAGGCCGGCGACACCTCTCCGGTCAGCGCGCCGGTGTCCTCCCAGTGGCAGTGCTGGGCGCCCAGGGCGAAGGGGAGGTCGTCGGCGGCGATGACCGTCTGCACGCTGCGGAGGTCGGTGAACGGCGGGTGGATGCTCACGTCGACGTCGTCGGTCACCTCGCGCGGGACGAGATAGGAGAGCTTCTGCACCGTCTGGATCGCCTCGAAGTGGTTGAGGTGCATCTTCCAGTTGCCCGCGATCAGCGGTCGACGGAGGTCAGCCATCGCCGTTCGTGCCCTCCCTCAGCGCGGCGAGGCCGGGAAGGTCACCGAGCTCGAGCAGCTCGAGCGAGGCGCCGCCCCCGGTGGAGACGTGGTCGACGTCGTCGTCGAGCCCGAACGCGGCGAGCGCCGCCGCCGAGTCTCCTCCGCCGACCACCGTGAACGCCTTGGTGTCGGCGACGGCTTGGGCGACCGAGCGCGTGCCGGCGGCGAAGCGCTCGTCCTCGAACACACCCATCGGTCCGTTCCAGAACACCGTCCGCGCCTCCATCACGATGTCGCTGAACTGGGCCGCGGTTCCCGGGCCGATGTCGAGCCCCTTGGCGCCGTCGGGCAGGCGGGCGCCGAACGTCGCGACCTCGCCGTTGGCGTCGAGGCCGACGATGTCGGTCGGCAGATGGATCGGTTTGGTCGCCTCGTCCAGCAGCTTGCGGCACGTGTCCACCCGGTCCGGTTCGAACAGCGAGTCCCCGATCGGGCGGCCCTGGGCGGCGAGGAAGGTGAAGCACATCGCCCCGCCGATGGCCAGGGCGTCGACGGTGTCGAGGAGGGCCTCGATCACGCCGAGCTTGTCGCTGACCTTGGCCCCGCCGAGCACGGCGACGAACGGACGGTTGGGCGACTCGCGGAGTTGGAGCAGCACCTCGACTTCGCGTTGCAGCAGGCGCCCCATCGCCGACGGCACGTAGCGCGGCGGTCCGACGATCGACGCGTGGGCGCGGTGCGACGCCCCGAAGGCGTCGTTGACGTAGGCGTCGATGCCGTCGACGAGCTCGTGGACGAAACGGTCGTCGTTGGCTTCCTCGCCGGCATCGAAGCGCAGGTTCTCGCGCAACTCGACGCCGGGGGCCAGCTCGGCGAGCCGCGCCCGCACGGGCTCCATCGAGTAGCGGGGATCGGGCTGGCCCTTGGGGCGGCCGAGGTGGCTCGCCGCGACGACGTGGGCGCCGCGCTCCTGGAGCCAGGTCAACGTCGGCAGAGCGGCGCGGATGCGGAAGTCGTCGGTGATCCGGCCGTCCTCGAGCGGCACGTTGAAGTCGGTGCGCACGAGGACGCGCCGACCGTCGAGCGAGCCGAGTCGCGTCTCGAGATCCTCGAGGGTGGGGATCGGGTGGCTCACCGGGAGCGGCGGGAGCGAGAGCTCGCCTTCGCCTTCGCCTTCTTGCCGACGTGCAGCGTCATGTCGACGAGGCGGTTCGAATAGCCCCACTCGTTGTCGTACCAGCCATAGATCTTGACGAGCTTGCCCATGCTCATCGTCAGCTTGGAGTCGAAGATGCACGAGTGCGGGTCGGTGACGATGTCGCTCGACACGATCGGGTCCTCGGTGTAGCGGACGACGCCCTTCAGCGGCCCGGACTTGGCGGCCTTGGCGAAGGCGGCGTTGATGTCGGCGACGGTGGCCTCGGTCCCGAGGATCGCGTTGAAGTCGGTGATCGAACCCGTGGGCACGGGGACGCGGAGGGAGTAGCCGTCGAGGCGACCCTTCATCGCGGCGAGCACGTCGCCGGTCGAGCGGGCGGCCCCGGTGCTCGTCGGCACGATGTTGATCGCCGCGCCGCGGGCCCGGCGGAGGTCCTTGTGCGGGCCGTCGACGAGCATCTGGTCGCCGGTGTAGGCGTGGACCGTCGTCATCAAGCCCTGCTCGATGCCGAAGGCGTCGTCGAGCACCTTGACCATCGGCACGAAGCAGTTGGTGGTGCAGCTGGCGGCCGAGATGACCTGCTGGGTCTTGGGGTCGAAGTCCTGGTGGTTGACCCCGTAGACGAACGTTCCGTCGGCGCCGTCACTCGGGGCGGACACGAGGACCAGCGGGGCGCCGGCGTCGAGGTGGGTGGCGGCCTTCTCCCGGGAGGTGAAGATGCCGGTCGACTCGATGACGAGGTCGACGCCGAGGTCATCCCACGGCAGCTCCTTCGGGTCGCGCTCGGAGAGCACGAGCAGCTCGTCGGAGCCGACCTTGATGCCGTTCTTGGACGCCCGGATGTCCTGCGGCAGGATGCCGAGGACCGAGTCGTACTTGAGCAGGTGGGCCATCGTCTCCCGCGAGCCGACGTCGTTGACGGCGACGACGTCGATGTCCACCCCCCGCTCCGTCGCGGCCCGGAAGAAGTTCCTCCCAATCCGCCCAAACCCATTGACACCGACGCGCACACTCATGCCGCCGACCCTACCCAAGAATGGTTCTGACGACGCGGGGAGCGGGTTTCGCGTACCTAACTCTCCACAGAACCGCGCAGGTCGGCGATCCGGCGACGGTAGATCGCCAGCAGTTCGCGAGCAGTGCCGAAGGGATCCCGCTGCGCCGCCTGGTCGTAACGAACGACTCGCCATCCGACGACGTCACAGGCTCGGTCCCGGGCCTGATCGAGCCGTTGACCGAGGTCACCGCCGTGCCACCAGGAATGACCGGGTTCGACGGCGAGCCGTAGCGTCGGGCCACGCGAGGTCGAGGTGGATCAACTCCCCTGTCGCCAGCAGCAACGGATGCTGACGCTTCGGCGTGGGCAGACCGACTCGGTCGATCATGTCCACGAAGTCGAGCTCGAGACCCGACTGACTTGGCCTGGTGCGGACGGACGTCTTCTCCAGCCACTTCTCGAATCGGGTCACCCCGGTACGGCCAGAGCGACGGATGTCCGCCAAGTAGTCGGCCGCCTCGGCGGGTGTGACCAGGTTCTTGTGCCAGACATCTTCCGCGGCGCGTTCGAAGCGGTGCTGGTTGAACTGGGCGGCGAGCCCGAACATCATTCGCAATGGCGACGCAACGCGCAGCCCGTCGACCCGGACGATCACGTCACGCTCCTCGTTGATCCAACTCGTCCGGAACACCCGGCACCACGCGGGAAGATCAACCCGGCGGGTCTGTTTGATCGACACCTCGATCCTCGATGTCGGCATGCCGCGCAGACCGTGAAGGACACCGGCCGACGGCCCGCTCACGAACGCCTCCCCGCCGGCGGCGAGCTGGGCCACGACGGCACGCCCCTCGAACGAAAGCTCCCGCCCAGCTAGCGCGACGACTCCCCGGGCCGGTGACACGAGGAGGCCCTGACGGCGGGCGCGAACGAGCGCGTGCTTACCGAAGTTCAGGCCACGCAGCTGGTCCACACTTGCCACTCCATGGTGGGCGACTAGAAAACGGATGACTTCTGGATGGTTCATGCCAACCCTGGGCGCGATGACACGTCGAAAGCGGAAGCGCGAGATTCCTAGGAGAGTTAGGTACGCGAAACCCGCCGCCCGCGTCGTCAGAACCGGATTTCAGCGGGAGACGTCGCGGTGGGTGGTGCGGGCGGCGGTGCCGCGGCTGCGGAGGCGGGTGGCGAGCTGTTCGGCGATGGCGACGGAGCGGTGGCGGCCGCCGGTGCAGCCGATGGCGACGGTGAGGTAGCTGCGGCCCTCGGCCTGGTAGGCCGGCAGGATCGTGCGCAGCAGGTCCTCCAACCGGTCGAGGAACGCCCTCGTGTCGTCCCGCTCGAGCACGAAGTCACGCACCGCCGGGTCGTGACCCGTGAGTGGCCGCAGGTCGTCCTCCCAGTGCGGGTTGGGCAGGAACCGCACGTCCATCACGATGTCGGCGTCGAGCGGGAGCCCGTGCTTGAACCCGAAGCTCTCCACCGCCACCTGCAGCTTCGCCGTGCTGGTGTCGCCGAACGCGGCGACCACGCGGTCCTTGAGCTGGTGCACGTTGAGCTCGCTGGTGTCGAGCACCAGGTCCGCCTCGTCCCGCGTCCCGACCAGCAGGGTGCGCTCGAGATCGATCGATTCGACGAGCCCGTCGGCCTCGGCGGCGAGCGGGTGCTTGCGCCGCGTGGCGTCGTAGCGGCGGACGAGCTCGGGCGTCTGGGCGTCGAGGAACAGCACGGTCACGCGGTGCCCGGCCGCGCGCAGCGTGGCCACGTTGTCGAGCACCTCCCCGTGATTGCGGCCGGCCACCAGCGCCAGCCGGTCGATCCCGCTGCCGGGCAGCGACGCCAGCTCGACCACCTTCTCCACCAGCGACGTCGGCAGGTTGTCGACCACGTACCACCCCAGGTCCTCGAGCACGTCCGCCGTCGCCGATCGCCCCGCCCCGGACATCCCCGTGATGAGGACGATCTCTGTCACCGGCCGCGAGGCTACTGAGCGGCGAACTTCCGGGCGCGGAGATAGAGCAGGCGGGGGACGGTGGCGGCGTCGGGATACTCGGGGGCGAGCGCGAGGAACCCCGGCGGTGGTGCCGGCTCCTCCATCCGCTCGACGAGCAGGCCGTTCGACGCCAGGGCGTTCACGTACCGCGACAGCGGACGGTGGTAGAAGCGGATGTGCACGCCCGGCTCGACCTCCTCCACCGTGTCCGCCTCGGGCAGATAGGGGCCGATCCGCCAGTACTGCTCCGGCGGGTCGACCACGTGGTCGTCGATCCACCCGCTGTCGGGCGTCTGCAACAACGGATGGTTGAGGAAGATGCAGAACCGCCCGCCGGCGACCAGCACGCGCGCGACCTCGGCGATCGCCGCGTCGACGGCGGCCACGTGCTCGAACACGAGGCAGGCGACGACGGCGTCGAACGACGAGCCGGCGAACGGCAGCCGTTCCGCGGCCGACCTCACGAAACCCGTCGCCCCGCCCCGGGTCGCGGCGACGGTGATCTGGTTCCACGTCGGGTCGACTCCAACCACGTGTTCGACCCCGTCGAGCAGGCCGGCCAGACGACTCACCTGGCCCTCACCACACCCGACGTCGAGGATCCGCCGCGCCCCGGCCAGCTCCGCGGCGGCGAGGGGCAGGATCTGCTCGGTGTACTCGGGGTCGGCGCCCTCGGTGAACCCGTCGATCCACCACCCCGCGTGCTCCTCCCACCGCGACCCGGTCACGGGTGGAACTTGGCGTGCACCGCGGCGGCGACCGGCGCCGGCAGCCAGGCCAGCGCCTCGAGCTCCTCGAGGCTGGCCTGCTTGACCGCGTTGATGCCGCCCAGCTCCTTCACCAGCCGCTTCTTGCGGACGTCGCCCAGCCCGGTGATGCCGTCGAGCGAGCTCGCCGTCATCCGCTTGCTCCGCCGCTCCCGGTGGAACGTGTTGGCGAAGCGATGGGCCTCGTCCCGGATCCGCTGGAGCATGAACAGCGCCTCGCTCCCCCGCGGGATCTCGACCGGATCCGCCCGCCCGGGTACGTACACCTCCTCGAACCGCTTGGCCAGCGCGGCGACGGGGATCTCACCGTCGAGCCCGAGTTCGTGGACCACCCGCTCGGCGACGGCCAGCTGGCCCTTCCCCCCGTCGACCACCAGCAACTGGGGCGGGTAGGCGAACTTGCGCGGCCGCTCACCCCGCTGCGGTGGCGGCCGCTCCTGCTCGGCCAGGTAGGCGGCGAGCCGGCGGGTGAGCACCTCCTCCATCGCCGCATAGTCGTCGTTGCCCGGCACGTGGACCTTGAACCGGCGGTACTCCCGCTTGTTCGGCAGCCCGTCCTCCACCACCACCATCGACCCGACGTAGTCCGTGCCCTGGAGGTGGGCCATGTCGTAGCACTCGATGCGCAGCGGCGCCTCGGGCAGCCCGAGGTGCTCCTGCAACTCGGTCAATGCCCGGCTGCGGGTGTTGTGGTCGCTCGCCCGGCGCAGCCGGTGACGGGTGAGCTCCTCCTGCGCGTTGCGGGTGACGGTCTCGAGCAGCGCCCGCTTGTCGCCGCGCTGCGGCACCCGCACGCTGCACCCGCGAGCCCCGCAGCATCGCCAGCCACTCCTCGTACGTCGCCAGATCGTCCGGCTCGACCGGCACGAGCACCTGCTTGGGGACGCCCTGCGGCGGGTCCTCGCCGTACAGCGACTCGAGGATCCGGTCGACGAGCCCGCCCGGAGTGAGGTCCTCCACCTTGTCGAGCATGAAGCCCTTGCGTCCGACGACCCGCCCCTTGCGCACGAAGAACACCTGCACCGACGCCTCCAACTCGTCGTCGGCGATGCCGATGACGTCGAGATCCTCACGACGGTCGGCGACGATCTGCTGGCGCTCGATCGCTCGGCGGACCGCGTTCAGCCGGTCGCGCACCCGGGCCGCCTTCTCGAACTCCAGCGCCTCGGCCGCCTCCCGCATCTCGGCGCCGAGATGGCGCACGATCGTGTCGGTGTCGCCGTCGAGGAAGTCGCACAGCTCGTTGACGAGCTGGCGGTATGGCAGCTCCTCGATCTCACCGACGCACGGACCGGTGCACTTCTCGATGTGATAGAGCAGGCACGGGCGGCCGAGCCGCTCGTGCTGGCGGAACTTCGCCGGGCTGCACGTCCGGATCGGGAACGAGCGGAGCAGCTCATCCAGGGTGTCGCGGATCGCGTAGGCGTGGCCGTAGGGTCCGAAGTAGCGGACGCCCTTGCGCTTGCGGCCCCGCATCACCAGCGCCCGGGGCCAGGGCTCGTCGACGGTGACGGCGAGGAACGGGTAGCTCTTGTCGTCACGCAGCCGGATGTTGAACCGCGGGCGGTGCTCCTTGATCAGCGACCACTCCAGCATCAGCGCCTCGACCTCGTTGCGCACCGTCGTCCACTCGACGGAGTCGGCCATCTCGACCATCTGCGCCGTCCGCGAGGGCATGTTCCGGGGGTCCCCGAAGTAGTTGGCCAGCCGGTGGCGGAGGCTCGCCGCCTTGCCGACGTAGATGACCCGGCCCTGGGCGTCCTTGAACTGGTACGAGCCCGGGGCGTCGGGAATCGTCCCAGTAGGTGGGCGCTGGATCATCAGTGTCGAGGATACGGTTGAGGCTGATGGCCGGCCGCTTCTCCTTCTCGGTCCCGGAGCGCCGCAACTTCGGCGATCCGTGGTTCCGGATCGGGACGCTCGACGTCGGCACCACGGTCCTCGTGATCCTGCTGTCGGTCGCCAGCATGTTCGTCTACGCCATCGACCGGGAGATCTGGGACGTCCTCGTCCTGTGGCCCGACGACGTCAAGAGCGGCCAGCTGTGGCGGATCGTCACCTGGCCGCTGGCCAACGATCCCGACCTGTGGACGGTCATCACGCTGGCCATCTTCTGGTACTTCGGCCGGGAGATCGAGGGGCTGCTCGGCCGGGTGCGCTTCGCCGTGCTGTTGCTCGTCCTCACGGTGGTCCCCGGCATCGTCGGCACCCTGCTCGACCTGCCCCAAGCCGGCATCCGCCCGGTCGAGCTCGCCGTGTTCCTCATCTTCGTCGCCGAGTACCCCTACGCCCGGTTCTTCTTCGGCATTCCGGCCTGGGCGATCGGCGCGGTCTTCGTCGGCATCGAGATCCTCCAGCTCCTCAGCATCCGGGACGACGAGGGCATCGTCTTCCTGTTCGTGACGATCGCCACCGCCGCGATCGCCGCCCGCACCATGGGGCTGGCCTCGAGCCTGCCGTGGATCCCGGCGATCCCCATCGGCAAGGGGTCCGGCGGGAGCCGCCGGCACCGCTCGTCGGGCCGGCGGGGCGGCGGGGAGGTGGTCGCCGGGCCGTGGCCGTCGTCGCGTTCCGGCCCGTCGCGGACCGCGGCGCTGCCGCAGCCGCCCCAGCCCGCGGCGTACGACGCCGACCAGGCCGAGCTCGATGCGCTGCTCGACAAGATCTCCGAGCGGGGCATGGACGGCCTGTCGGGCGACGAGAAGCGCCGCCTCAACGAGCTCTCCAAGCGCATGCGCAACCGCAAGTAGGTCGTTCTGTCGTTTGGGATCGGCTGGATCCGGCCGGTCCTAAACGACAGAACGGTTCAGGCGAGCACGTCGCGCAGATACCGACCGGTGTGGCTGTGCTCCACGCGGGCGACGTCCTCCGGTGAACCCGCCGCCACCACGTTGCCGCCGCCGCTACCGCCCTCAGGACCGAGGTCGATGATCCAATCGGCGGTCTTGATGATGTCGAGGTTGTGCTCGATGACGAGGACGGTGTTGCCCTGATCCACGAGGCGGGACAGCACGACCAGCAGTTTGCGGACGTCGTCGAAGTGCAGCCCGGTCGTCGGCTCGTCGAGCAGGTAGATCGTGTGCCCCGTCGACCGCTTGGCGAGCTCGGTCGCCAGCTTGACCCGCTGCGCCTCGCCGCCGGACAGCGTCGGCGCCGGCTGCCCGAGCCGCACGTAACCCAACCCGACGTCGCTCAGCGTCTGCATGTACCGGCCGATCGCCGGCTGGTTGGCGAAGAAGTCACACGCCTCGGAGACCGGCATGTCGAGCACGTCGGCGATGTTCTTGCCCTTGAACTCGATGTCCAGCGTGTCCCGGTTGTAGCGGGCGCCCTTGCACACCTCGCACGGCACGTAGACGTCGGGGAGGAAGTGCATCTCGATCTTGATCGTGCCGTCGCCGGCGCAGGCCTCGCAGCGCCCGCCCTTGACGTTGAAGCTGAAGCGTCCCGGGAGGTAGCCGCGCACCTTGGCCTCGTTGGTGGCGGCGAACAGCTTGCGGACGTGGTCGAACACGCCGGTGTACGTCGCCGGGTTCGACCGCGGCGTGCGCCCGATCGGTGACTGGTCCATGTCGATCACCTTGTCGAGGTGCTCGATCCCGGAGATCCGCCGGTGCTTGCCGGCCGCCATCTTGGACTTGTAGATGCGCTGCATCAGGACCGGGAGCAGGATGTCGCGCACGAGCGTCGACTTCCCCGAGCCCGAGACGCCGGTGATGGCGACGAAGTTGCCGAGCGGGATCTCGACCGTGAGGTCGTTGAGATTGTGCTGCCGCGCCCCCTGCACCTCCAGCCGGGCCATCCCCGGCGGACGTCGGCTCTCCGGCACCGGGATCGTCTTGCGCCCCGACAGGTACTGCCCGGTGATCGACTCCTTGACCTTGGTGAGTCCCGACACCGGGCCGCTGTAGACGACCCCCCCGCCGTGCTCGCCGGCGCCGGGGCCGATGTCGACGATCCAGTCGCTCGACCGGATCGTCTCCTCGTCGTGCTCGACGACGATCACCGTGTTCCCGAGGTCGCGCAGCCGGGTGAGGGTGTCGATGAGCCGGCGATTGTCCCGCTGATGCAGTCCGATCGACGGTTCGTCGAGCACGTACAGCGTGCCGACCAGTCCCGACCCGATCTGGCTGGCGAGCCGGATGCGCTGCGCCTCGCCCCCCGCCAAGGTTCCCGCCGAGCGGGACAGCGTGAGGTAGTCGAGCCCGACGTCGAGCAGGAACCCGAGGCGGGCGTTCACCTCTTTGGTGACCCGCTCGGCGATCAGCCGCTCGCGTTCGGTCAGCTCGAGACCGGCGAGGAACTTCGCCGCCTCGCCGATGGAGAGCTCGCAGACCTCGGCGATGTGGCGCTCGTTGATCGTCACCGCGAGGCTCAGCGGCTTGAGCCGGGCGCCCCCGCACGCGGTGCAGGGGACCTCGCGCATGTAGCCCTCGAACTGCTCCCGCGACCAGTCGCTCTCGGCGTCCTGGTGGCGCCGCTTGATCCACGGGATCACGCCTTCGTAGCTCGTGGTGTACTGGCGCGCCCGGCCGTAGCGGTTCTTGTACTTGACGGTGAGCGACCCGGCGGTGCCGTTCAGGATCACCTTCTGCTGCTTCGCCGTCAGGGTCGACCACGGCGCGTCCATGTCGATGCCATGGGTCTCCGCGACCGCGTCCAGCATGCGGGTGAAGTACTGGGTGTGGGCGGTGCGCCAGGGCGCGATCGCGCCCTCGTTCAGCGACTGGTCGCCGTCGGGGATGACCAGCTCGGGGTCGATCTCGAACGTCGTACCCAGGCCGTCGCACGTCTCGCACGCCCCGTACGGTGAGTTGAACGAGAAGTTGCGCGGCGCCAGCTCCTCGTAGCTCCGTCCGCACTCCGGGCACGCCAGGTGCTGGCTGAACGTGAGCGTCTCGTTGTCGGCCTCACCCGCCCGGGCGACGAGCTCGACCTCGGCCACGCCGTCGGCGAGGCGCAGCGCCGTCTCCAGCGAGTCGGTGAGCCGGCGGGCGATGCCGTCGCGCCGCACGAGCCGGTCGACGACGATCTCGATCTTGTGCTGCTCGTAGCGGGCGAGGCGCTCGTCGCGCTTGAGGAACTCGTCGATGTCGACGACCTCGCCGTCGATGCGCGCCCGCACGTAGCCCTGCCCGGACAGGTCCTCGAGCAGGGTGTCGTACTCCCCCTTGCGCCCACGCACGACCGGGGCGAGCACCTGGAAGCGGGTGCCGTCGGGCAACAGCATGATGCGGTCGACGATCTGCTGGGGGGTCTGCCGCTCGAGCCGGGTGCCGTCGTGCGGGCAGTGCTGGGTGCCGATGCGGGCGTACAGCAGGCGCAGGTAGTCGTAGATCTCGGTGATCGTGCCGACGGTCGAGCGGGGGTTGCGGCTGGCCGACTTCTGGTCGATCGAGATCGCCGGGGACAGCCCGTCGATGACGTCGACGTCGGGCTTGTCCATCTGCCCGAGGAACTGGCGGGCGTACGACGACAGCGACTCGACGTACCGCCGCTGGCCTTCGGCGTAGATCGTGTCGAAGGCGAGGCTCGACTTACCCGAGCCCGACAGGCCCGTGAACACGATCAACCGGTCGCGCGGCAGCTCGACGTTGATGTTCCTCAGGTTGTGCTCGCGGGCCCCGCGGACGCTGATGACCGGTTGCGGAATACGGGGGGGCATCAGCCGGCCACACTACCGAGAAACGACAACGGTGGCATTCTCGGTTCGGTTCTTGTGGCGCCGAAGGATCACCCAGTGATCCCGGGTCTCGTCAGAACCGTTATCCGGCGTCGCGGAGCTCGCGTCGGAGGTCGGCGACCTCGTCGCGGAGGCGGGCGGCGTACTCGAAGCGGAGGTCGCCGGCGGCCTCGTGCATCTCCTCCTCGAGGGTCTGGATGAGCCGGGCCAGCTCCTGCTGGGGCAGCGTCTTGAGGTCGCGCTGGACCTTGTCCCGCTCCCGCTGACGGCGCCGGTCGCGCCCGGGTACGGGAGCGGTCTCGTCGGGCCGCAGCAGCGAAAGGATGTCGCCGACCGCCTTGCGGATGGTCTGCGGGTTGATCCCGTTCTCGGCGTTGTAGGCGAGCTGCAGGCCGCGGCGGCGCTGGGTCTCGCCGATGGCCCGCTTCATCGAATCGGTGATGCGGTCGGCGTACATCACGACCTGGCCGTCGACGTTGCGGGCGGCCCGGCCCATCGTCTGGATCAGCGACGTCTCCGAGCGCAGGAACCCCTCCTTGTCGGCGTCGAGGATCGCCACCAGGGAGACCTCGGGAAGGTCGAGACCCTCGCGCAGGAGGTTGATGCCGACGAGGACGTCGAACTCACCGAGGCGCAGGGCGCGGATGATCTCGATGCGCTGGATGGTGTCGACGTTGGAGTGGAGATAGCGCACCCGCAGGCCCTGCTCGAGGAGGTAGTCGGTGAGGTCCTCGGCCATCTTCTTGGTGAGCGTCGTGACGAGGATGCGGTCGCCCTTGGTGACCCGCTGGTTGACGCTCTCGATCAGATCGTCGATCTGGCCCTTGGTCGGCTTGACGATGACCTCGGGGTCGACCAGCCCGGTCGGGCGCACGATCTGCTCGACCACCTGGTCCGACACCCGCAGCTCGTACGCGCTCGGCGTGGCCGACATGAACACCGCCTGGTTCATGCGGGTGAGCACCTCCTCGAACCGGAGCGGGCGGTTGTCCCGCGCCGACGGCAGGCGGAACCCGTGCTCGACCAGCATGTCCTTGCGGCTGCGATCACCCTCGAACTGCCCGTGCAGCTGCGGCACCGCGACGTGGCTCTCGTCGATGACCATCAAGAAGTCGTCGGGGAAGTAGTCGAGGAGGGTGAACGGTGGCTCGTCGAAGTCGCGTCCGTCGATGTGCATCGAGTAGTTCTCGATCCCGCTGCAGTAACCGACCTCGTGCATCATCTCGAGGTCGTACTGCGTGCGCATGCGCAGGCGCTGGGCCTCGAGCAGCTTGTTCTCCTTCTCGAACCACCTGAGCCGCTCCTGCAGCTCGGCCTCGATCTTGACCATCGCCTTGGCCATCCGTTCGGCGCCGGCGACGTACTGGGTCGCGGGGAAGATCTGCGTCCGCGGCAGCTCGCGCAGGTTCTCGCCGGTGATCGGGTCGATGACCGTGAGGCGCTCGACGGTGTCGCCGAACATCTCGATGCGCAGCACCGTCTCCTCGTACGACGGGTGCACCTCGATCGTGTCGCCGCGCACCCGGAAGCGGCCCCGGCCGAGCACGGCGTCGTTGCGGTCGAACTGCAGGTCGACGAGCCGGCGAAGGATGCTGCGCATGTCGTAGTCGACGCCGACGCTGAGGTCGATCATGCTGCCGCGGTACTCGTCGGGGCTGCCCATGCCGTAGATGCAGCTGACGGACGCGACCACGATGACATCCCGCCGGGTCAGCAGCGCCGCGGTGGCGGAGTGGCGCAGGCGGTCGATCTCGTCGTTGATCGACGAGTCCTTCTCGATGTACGTGTCGCTCGACGGGATGTACGCCTCGGGCTGGTAGTAGTCGTAGTAGCTGACGAAGTACTCGACCCGGTTCTCGGGGAAGAACTCCCTCATCTCCTGGGCCAGCTGGGCGGCGAGGCTCTTGTTCGGCGCCAGGATCAAGGTCGGCTTCTGCACCTGCTCGATCGTCCACGCCATGGTCGCCGACTTGCCGGACCCGGTGATCCCGAGCAGCGTCTGGAAGCGGTCGCCTCGCCTGATGCCCTCGCTCAGCGCGGCGATCGCGGTCGGCTGATCACCCGCCGGCGCGAACGAGGAGACCACCCGGAACGGCCGGGTGGTGGGGACGAGCTCGGTCAAGGTCGGCTCGGACACGGCACCATCTAGCCGCCCGAACAATCGTTCTGTCCCGGATTGGGTTTCGGGGCCGGGAAGAAGTCGAGCAACAGCTTGGACACGATCTCCGGCTGCTCGAGCTGGAGCCAGTGGCCGGCGCCCTCCACCCGCTCGTACCGCCACGGTCCCGTCACGTGCGCCGCCGAGCCGGACATCTGGGCCTCGGTGAGGGCGAAGTCACCGCTGCTCCAGATGCCCAGCGTCGGGGCCGAGACCGCAGGGATCTCGAGAGGTGGTTCGATCAACGTCGTCGGCGGGAGGTTGGCCCGGTACCAGTTGAGGCTGGCCGTGAGCGCGCCCGGGCGGGAGAGCCCGGAGATCGCGTCGTCGATCTCGGGGTGGCCCGACCAGGCCCGGAGGTTGGCGAAGTCGTCGTTCGAGAGCCACTGCTCGGCCACCCCCTCGAACTGGAACAGGAGCATGTACCACGACTTCTCCCGCTGCTCGAGGCCGGCGTCGCGGAACGAGCGGGGATGGCCGACGGACAGCGCGGCGAGGTGGTCGACGCGCTCAGGAGCGAAGGCGGCGACGGCCCACGCCAGCGCCGCACCCCAGTCGTGACCGACGACGTGCGCGCGATCGATGCCGAGGTGGTCGAGGAGCCCGATCACGTCCCCCGCGATGTGGAGCAGCGAGTAGGCCTCGACCTCGGCCGGCCGGTCGGAGTCGCCGAACCCGCGCAGGTCGGGCGCGATCGTGCGGAAGCCGGCCGCCGTCAAGGCCTCGACCTGATGGCGCCAGAGGCGATGGGAGTCGGGCCATCCGTGGAGCAGGACCACCGGAGGTCCACTCCCCCGGTCTTCGACCTCGAGCCCGATCCCATTCACGTCGATGCGCATGGCGTTCATCCTCCAACGATGGCGAGGAGCTCTTCCCGGGTCGGTCCGGGTGGCGGTTCCGGTTCGCCGAGGGCGAGCACCTTGTCGAGGATCCCCGGCTGGGCGAACACGTCGACACCACGAGCGAGCACGCTCGCCACGCTGACATACGCCCGCAGCAAGTCGGGGTCGCCCGCTGCGCCGGCACGGAGCGCCGAGCCGAGCTTCCAGGCGGGATCATCGGTCTCGTACGGGACGCCGGCGATCTGGGCGTCGACCTCGGCGAGCCGGTGACGGTCGAAGTCGAGGGTGTCGGACACCCACGGACCGAGCTCGGTCTCGGTCGCTTCGTTCCACTTCCGCGCCAACGCGTCGGAGTCCTCGGTGCCCACGGCCCGCAGCACGTCGCGCAGGCACACGGCATGGAGCAGGGCGAAGGACGCGCCGCGCCCGACCGACGGGTTGGTGCACGCCCACGAGTCGCCCACGGCGGCCACGCCGGTGGCGACCGGCTCGCCGTCGACCGTGAAGTGGCGCACCCGATCTTCGATCTTGGCGATCACGTCGACGCCCGTGATCGGCTCGGCGTCGACCCAGTGGGCGATCAGCGGATAGGCGCGCACGATCCGTTCCCACGTGTCGACATCGCGCGCCCGGCGCATCACGGCGTCCTTGGCGCTGGCGATCAGGGTCACCGACCAGGTGCCGTTGTCGGCCGGCAGGGTGAGCCACGTCACCGAGTCGTAGGGCTGCAGCGGCGGCCCGAACATCGGCGGGAGCGTCCCGTCGGCCGAGCGGAAGTGGCGTCCGTAGTAGACGAACCCGCAGTCGTCGGCCTCCTCGACCGGCCGGCGGGCGCCGATCGCCTCCAGCCAGTCCGGGAGCGCCGAACGACGGCCGCCGGCGTCCACCACGAGGTCGGCGTCGATGCGCTCGCCGGTGTCGGTCACCACCCCGACGACGTGGGGGACATCGCCGTTCGTCGGCTCGGCGGCGGCGAGCCCGCGCACGGCGACGCCGCGCCGGATCTCGACCCCCGGTTCCTCAGCGGCGAGCCGGGCGAACGTCGCCTCCACCACCGGCCGGCGCCCCGTGATCTGCGCGAAGCGCTCGTCGCCGTCACGCCGACCGCCGGTGAACTCGGCGGGCGCGAGTTCGATCGAGTTGATGCGCAGGGCGCCCGCGGCATCGAGCGCGCTGAGCAGGTCCGGTAGCTCTCGCTCGGCGACCTCCCGGAACCGGGCCAGGAAGTAGTGCGGCAGGCGGAACTGGTTGACCCCGCGCCGCTCCCACTCCGCCCACGCCTCGGTGGGCTCCGGCGGCGGCGCCGGGTCCCGTTCGAGCAGGGTGACGTGATGACCGTCGCGGGCGAGCAGCATCGCGCTCGACAACCCGGCGATCCCGCCTCCGATGACGACGATCTCGCTCATGCGAGGACGGTAGACGTTGCGTCGATGAGTCCGAGCAGCTCTTTCCGAGTCGGGCCGGGCAGCGGCGCGGGCGTGCCGATGGCGAGGACCTTGTCGAGGATGCCGTCCTGGCCGAGCACGTCGACGCCGCGGACCAACAACGACATCACGCTCATCGCCGCGCGCAGCAACTCGGGGTCCGTTGCCGCGCCGGCGCGCAGCTTCTGACCGAGGTTCCACCCGGGGTCATCCGTCTCGTACGGGACGCCCGCGATCTGGGCGTCGATCTCGGCCAGGCGGTGGCGATCGAAATCGAAGGTGTCCCGGACGAAGGGGGTGACGACCGAGCCGGTCGTGTCGTACCACGATCGGATCAGCCCGACCGGATCCCTCGGGTCGGCCGTGCGCAGGACGTCGCGGAGGCACGTCGCCTGGAGGAGCCCGATCGAGGCTCCCCGGCCGACGGACGGGTTCGTGCAAGCCGAGGCGTCGCCGATCGCGACGATGCCCGTGGCCACTGGCCCGCCGGCACCGTCGAGATCGCGGACCCGATCCTCGATCTTGGCGATCACGTCGATGCCGGTGACTGGTTCGGCGTCGATCCAGTGGGCGATCAGCGGATAGCTGCGGGCGACCCGCTCCCACGTCGCCACGTCGCGGAGACCACGCAGGGCGCGGTCCTTGGCGCTGCCGAGCAGCACGACCGACCAGTTGCCGTTGTCGGCGACACCGGTGAACCACGAGACCGAGTCGTAGGCCTGCAACGGCGGCCCGAACATCGCGGGCATCGCCCCGTCGTCCGAGCGGTAGTGGCGGGCGTAGTACACGAAGCCCGAGTCGGCGACCTCTTCCTCTGGGCGCCGCGCGCCGATCGCGGTCAGCCAGTCCGGGCAGTGCGGACCGGCGTCCGCCGGCGTCGACGACGAGGTCGGCATCGATGTGCTCGCCACCGGCGGTGACAACGCCGTGGACGTGGGGGACGGCGCCGTTGGGCGTCGGTCGCGCTCAGCCCGCGCACGACGACGCCGCGGCGGATCTCGACGCCGGGCTCGCGGGCGGCGAGGCGGGCGAACGTCGCTTCCACCATCGGCCGGCGCCCGGTGATCTGCTCGAACCGGACGTCGTCCGGGCGGAAGCCGCCGGTGATCTCGACGGGCATCTCGGCCATCCGGTTCGTGCGCAGCGCGCCCTCCGCTTCGAGGGCTGACCTCACGTCCGGCAGCTCGGCGTCGAGGAGGGCGCGGAAGCGGGGCAGGAACGCGTGGGGCAGGCGGAACTGGTTCACACCCCGGCGTTCCCACACGGTCCACGCGTCCACGGGCGCGGGCGGCGGGGCCGGGTCCCGTTCGAGGACCGTCACGTGATGCCCGTCCCGGGCGAGCAACATCGCGCTCGACAGACCGACGAGACCACCGCCGATGACCACAATCCGCGCGCTCACAGGGACTCCTCCCGCGTGCCCCTGGTTTTACGTACTCGTCGCGCGTATAGAGTGCCGAGCCGTGCGGGCAGTGTCAAGCAGTTTGTCGGTGCGAGCGCGGCGGTGAGACGAAGCGCGGCGGACGCCGAACAGACCCGGCAGGCGATCCTGGCCGCGGCCCGGGCGAGCTTCGCCGAGCACGGCTTCGCCGCCGCCTCGACCACCACGATCGCCCGCGCCGCGGGCGTCACCCGGGGTGCCGTCTACCACCACTTCGCCGGCAAGTCCGACCTCTTCCGCGCCGTGTTCATCGCGATCGAGCACGAGCTCAACGAGACGGTCACGGCGGCCGCCCTCGCCGAGACGAAGAGCCTCGATGCGTTCGTCGCCGGCTGCGGGGCGTGGCTCGACTTCGCCGTCCGATCCGACTACCAGCGCATCGCCGTCGTGGACGCTCCTGCAGTGCTCGGCGCAGCCGAGTGGCACGCGATCGACGCCGGCATCGGGCTGGCCAGCATGGAGGCGGGTCTGACCGCGCTCGCCGCCGACGGCATCCTCCCCCGCCGACCGACACGAGCGCTCGCGGTGCTGCTGTTCGGCGCCCTCACCGACGCCGGGCTCGCCCTCGCCAACGGCGAGGGCCCGTCAAAGCGCGAGCTGCTGGACGAGTTCGTCGCGCTCGTCACGACCGAGCCCCGCTCGGATCGTGTCCTTCGAGGCCGGCGGTGACCACTTCGGCGACCACCTCCACAGCCAATGGCTGGCGCTCTTGGTACGGAAATAGCGCTCGTGCTCCCACTCCACCTCGGCCATGTCGATGAGGTCGTCGACGAAGCGCGGGTAGCCGGCGTCGATGGCATAGCGGGCGGCCCGCTCGTACTCGCCGATGTTGTTGCGTTCGAAGCGGCCGGCACCGTACATCGGCGCGTACCAGCCGCCGACGTGACAGAACGTGCCGATCAGCCGGCCGATCCGGCGCATCCTCCGCTCGCGGCGCTCGTCGGGTGCCGCGCCGAGGGCGTCGAGCATCGCCCGCACGCGAGCGCGGTGGTCGAGCTCCTCGAGCTTGATGCACGTGATCGCAGCCTGTTCGGCCGGATCGGCCACCGACGCCGCGTGACCGGCGTAGGCGAGCGCGGCGGCGAGCTCGCCGGCATGGGCGAGCTGCAGGAGCGCCACCAGGTTCCTTCGTGCTTCCATATCTCTAGTGTTTACTCTCATTGTGTGCACTACACAAGTGTCTGATGTATGATTCGCCTCGTGGCCGAAGAGCGCATGACCATCGACGAGCTCGCCCAACGGTCCGGCACGGCGGCGTCCACCATTCGCCTCTACCAATCCCGGCGCCTCCTGCCCCCGCCCGCCAAGGAGGGCCGGGTGGGCTACTACGGGCCCGGGCACCTCGCCCGCCTCGGCCTCATCGCCCAGCTGCAGGACGAGGGGTTCTCGCTGGCCGGCATCGGGCGCCTCGTCGAGGCGTGGGAGCAGGGCCGGGACCTCGACAACGTGCTCGGGCTCGAGCAGCAGATCACCGCGACGTGGGGCGACGAGCAACCGCTGTCGCTGCAACCGGAGGAGTTCGCCGCTCGATTCGGCGGCATCGAGATCACCCCGGCGCAGATCCAGCGCACCGTCGACCTCGGACTGATCCGACTCGACGGCGAACAGATCGTGGTGACCAGTCCGAGGTTCCTCGACATCGGGACTGAGCTCACCGCGCTCGGTGTCCCGCTCGACGCCAGCCTCGACGAATACGAGCAGCTCGCCGCCACGACGTTCACCGTGGCCGAACGGTTCATCCGCCTCTTCGAGGAGCATCTCTGGAAGCCGATCGCCGACCGGGGGCTTCCGGCCGACGAGGTCGCCGAGCTCTCCCAGGTCCTCCAGCGACTCAGCGCGCTGGCCGAGGGCGTGGTCACGGTGACGCTGCGCCGGTCGCTCAAGCGGGCCGCCGCCGGCTTCCTGGCCGCCCAGGCCGCTACCGAGTGACGATCCAGTCCCAGACCGCATCGATCTGGGCGTCGAGGGCGGTGAGATCCCCGGCGTTGTCGATCACCCAGTCGGCGCCGGCTCGTCGCTCCTCGCGGCTGATCTGCTTGGCGATGCGCGCCCTGGCGTCGCGCTCGGTCAACCCGCGTTGGGCGACGAGCCGCTCGACCGCGACATCGACCGGGGCGTCCACGACGATCACCGCTGCGAATCCAACGTCAGGCTTGACCTCCAGCAGTGGGGTGTCGACGACCACGACGTGATCGGTGTCGGCCTCGGCGGCGATGCGCCGGGCGATCTCGGCCCTGACCGGCGGATGGACGATCGCGTTGAGGTCCGCCAGCGCGGCGTCGTCGTTGAACGCGATCGCCGCCAGCGCCGCCCGATCGAGCTCGCCGTCTTCGCCGATGATGGCGGCGCCGAAGCGCTCGGCGAGGCGGTCGAGCAGCGGGCTCCCCGCCCGTTGCAGTTCGCGCACGATGGCGTCGGCATCGATGACGATCGCCCCTCGCGCGGCGAGGCGCTGGGAGACGGTCGACTTGCCGGAGCCGATGCCCCCGGTGAGGGCGACGACGATCATGCCGCGGTCACTCGCCGCGGAACGTCACTCCGCCGCGTGGTGGGCGGGCACCGCCTCGGCGTCGTCCGCGGGCGCACTCCCGGCCTGAGGCTCACCCGCGGCGGGCGCCTCGGCATCCGACGGGTCAGCTGATTCGGCGGCCCCGGCGTCGGGAGTGTCGGCGGCCTCGGTGTCGGGACTGTCGGCTTCGGCGTCGGCGCTGTCGGCTTCGGCGTCGGCGGCGTCTGCTGTCGTCGCGTCGCCAGTCTCCGCGTCGGGCGTCTCGTCGCCGTAGTACTCCGACCACGCGGCCTCCCGCTCGGCATCGGTGTCGCCGGCCATCCAGTTGCCGTGCTCGTCGACCTCGAAGTGCTCGCGGTACTCCTCCGCCAGCTCGCCGCCCTCGGCCGCCTGCTTGATCGACAGGCTGATGCGGCGGCGGGCGAGATCGAGGTCGATGATCTTGACCCACAGCTCCTCGCCCGGGGTGACGACCTGGTCGGGCGAGTCGACGTGATGGGTCGACATCTCCGAGATGTGGACGAGCCCCTCGATGCCGTCGCCCACCTGGACGAACGCACCGAACTGGACGAGCTTGGTGACCCGGCCGTAGACGAGCTGGCCGACCTCGTGGGTCCCCGCGAACTCCTGCCACGGATCCTGCTGGGTGGCCTTCAGCGACAGGCTGATCCGCTCGCGGCTCAGATCGACGTCGAGGACCTGCACCGTCACCTCGTCACCGACGGCGACGACCGAACCCGGATGGTCGACGTGCTTCCACGAGAGCTCGCTGACGTGGATCAGGCCGTCCATCCCGCCGAGATCGACGAAGGCGCCGAAGCTGACGACCGACGACACGGTGCCGGTGCGGACCTCGCCGACCTTGAGGTTGTTGAGGAACTGGTCGCGGGACTCCTTCTGGGTCTCCTCGAGGTAGGCCCGGCGGCTGAGCACGACATTGTTGCGGTTCTTGTCGAGCTCGATGATCTTCGCCTGGATCCGTTGGCCGACGTACGGCTGGAGGTCGCGCACCCGGCGCAACTCGACGAGCGAAGCGGGCAGGAAGCCGCGCAGTCCGATGTCGACGATGAGGCCGCCCTTGACGACCTCGATGACCGGACCCTCGACGACGCCGTCCTCCTCCTTGAGGCGCTCGATGTTCCCCCACGCCCGCTCGTACTGGGCCCGCTTCTTCGACAGCAGCAGGCGACCCTCCTTGTCCTCCTTCTGGAGCACGAGGGCCTCGACCTTCTCGCCGAGCGAGACGATCTCGTTGGGATCGACGTCGTTGCGGATGCTGAGCTCGCGGGCGGGGATCACGCCCTCGCTCTTGTACCCGATGTCGAGCAGCACCTCGTCCTTGTCGATCTTGACGATCGTGCCGTTGACGAGCTGACCGTCTTCGACCTCCACCATCGTGCCGTCGATGGCGTCGGCGAACGACATGCCGAGGTCGTCGACGACGACCTCGCGGGGGGTGTAATTGCCCTCCTCGTCGAAAGTGCCCATGGCCGAGTTGGCGGGGGCGGCGGAGGAGGGGGCTGTGGTGTCGGACAAGGACTGGGCTACTTTCGAAACGGACGGGACGTGTTCACGATGCCTTGCGGCTGGCCGGGAACCGGGTAGGCCCCCGACGCGGGGTATGAGGGTAGCAGCGAGCCCTGGTCAATCGCTATGGACCCTCTATCTGGGCGAATCGTGCCACTCGGGTTCTGGGCGGGAATCGTGTCACCTGTCGACACAGATCCCGCCCAGATCAAGACGTCGTGCGATCACGAGGAGCTCGGGGATTCCGTCGTCGGCGGACGCATCCGTAGGCGCCGGGCTCGACGCTCGAGATGCGCTCGACAGCGAGGCCGTTGGCGCTCAGCAGCAGCCGTAGCTCGCGCGGTGTGTAGCAGCCCGTCCACAGGTCGACGTCGATGGCCCGTCCGTCCGGATCCCGGACCTCGGTTCGCTCCTGGGCCACGCCGAGATCGGCGTCGAACGACGCCTCGTGATGGTGCTTGACCGCGAAGTAGGCGTTGAACGCGCTCAGGGCCAGCCGACCGCCCGGCCGCAACGCCCGGGCGATCCCGACGATCACCGCACCGTCCTCGCCGTCGACGGTCATCAACCCGAACGCGCCCTGGCACAGGCAGATCGCGGCGTCGAACTCGCCAGTGAACGGGAGGTCGCGGGCGTCGAGCCGTTCGAACGTCGCCCCGTCCGGCGCCGTGGCGCGGGCGAGCTCGATGAAGCGCGTCGAGATGTCGACGCCGTGCACGACGATGCCCCCGGCGGGCCAGCTCGTGGGCGTGCCGTCCCGGCCCGCAGCCGACGTCGAGCACCCGCTCGCCCGGCTGTAAGCGCCAGCGCCGCCACGACGTGGTCGACCTCCTGCCGCGTCCCCTTGGTGAACGAGTAGCGCAGGTACGCCGCCCCGAGGTGCTCGGCAATCGGCTCGAACCAATGGTCCGGGTCGAGACTGGGCATGGGCCGTTCTGTGGAGAGTTAGGTACGCGAAACCGGCCTCCGGCGTCGTCAGAAACCGATTTTCACGACTTGGTGTCGGCCCAGGTGGTGCCCCACGCCACGTTGACCTCGAGCGGGACGTCGAGCTCGGCGGCGTTGCGCATGAGGTCGACGACCAAGGGGCCGACGACGTCACGCTCCGTGTCGGGCACCTCGACGATCACCTCGTCGTGGACCTGGAGCACCAACCGGCTCTCCAGCTCGCGCTCCTCGAGCGCCTGGTCGACGCGGACGAGGGCGACCTTGAAGATGTCGGCGGCCAACCCTTGGATGCCGGCGTTCATCGCCTGACGCTCACCGGCTTGGCGGATGCGCCAGTTCCCGTTGAGCAGCTCCGGGATCGGTCGCCGCCGGCCGAACAACGTCTCGGTGTACCCGCGCTTGCGGGCCTCGATGACCGTCTTGTCCATGTACGCCTTGACGTTCGGGAACGCCTCGAAGTAGGCCTCGAGGATCTTCGCCGCGTCCTCCGTGGGGATGTTCAGGCGCTGGCCGAGCCCGAAGGCCTCCATGCCGTACGCCAGCCCGTACGAAACCATCTTCGCCTTCGACCGTTGGTCGAGCGTGACGTCGGCCGCGTCCACCGCGAACACCCGCGCCGCGGTCGCGGTGTGGATGTTCTCCCCGCTCGTGAAGGCGGCGATCAGGCCGGGATCGGCGGCGAGATGGGCGATGCAGCGCAGCTCGATCTGGTTGTAGTCGGCGACGAGCAGCTGGCCCCCTGGTGCGGCGACGAACGCCCGCCGGAACATCCGGCCCTCGTCGCGCCGCACCGGGATGTTGTGCAGGTTCGGCCGGTCCGAGCTGAGCCGGCCGGTGCGGGCGACGGTCTGGTTGAACGTGGCGTGGATGCGCCCGTCGAGGGCGACCTCGGCGAGCAGCCCTTCCCCGTAGGTGCCGCGCAACTTCTCGACCTCGCGGTACTGCAGCAGCGGGCCGATGAACTCGGGCCACTGGTCGCGCAGCCGCTCGAGCGTCTGGGCGTCCGTGGACGCGCCGGTCTTGGTGCGCTTGATCGGGGTGATCCCCCGTCCCGCCGGCGGTGCCGCGTAGAGCAGCTCGCGCAGCTGGATCGGCGAGTTGATGTTGAGGTCGTCGCGCCCGACGACCTCTCGCAGCTCGAGCCCGAGCCGGCGCACCTCGGCCCCGAGTCGTTCGTTGAGCCCGTGCAACGCAGCGTGGTCCACCGCGACGCCCGCGTGCTCCATCCGCGCCAGCACGCGCACGAGCGGGTTCTCGATCGTGCGATAGAGGTCGGCCATGCCCTGGTCGGCGAGGCTCGCGCGGATCGGCTCGACGAGATGGTGGACGGCCAGCGCGTAGCGGGCGGCGCGGCCGGGTGCGTCGGCCTGCGTGCCGTCGAGGTCGAGCTGCCCGGTCGTGGCCGGATCGTCCGCCGGCGCGGCGAACCGGGTGTAGCGCTCGACGAGGAGGGCGAGCTCGTAGCGGGCCTCCGCCGGGTCGAGCAGGTAGGCCGCGATCGCCGTGTCGAGCTCGAGACCGGTCAGGTCGAGGCCGCGGGCGAGGAGCGAGCGCATGAGCGGCTTGACGTCGTGACCGCGGACCGTCGCCGCGGCGAGGGCGGCGGCCGACCCGCTCGTCCGCCAGGTGATCGGCCGGCATCCAGGCGACCGCCGCGGCGTCACCGTCGGTCACGATCGCCAGGCCGAGCAACTCGCCCCGGCCGGGCTCGCCCTCCCAGGCCGCGGCGACGTCGAGGGCGTCGAGCGATTCCAGCAGCGTCGCGGTGGCGGACGGGGACTCACTCGTCGTCAGCTCGGCGACGAGCTGTTCGCGCTCGTCGGCGGAGATCACGACGGCTGCCGGTCCGAGCGCTTCGTTCAGCCGGTCGACGAGCGTGCGGAACTCGAGGAAGTCGAACAGCCGCTTGACCTCGCCCGGGTTCGGCTCCATCACCAACCGCTCGGGCAGCTCGACCGGGGCGTCGCGGCGCAGGATCATCACCTGGTGGTTCTTGCGCACCCGCTCCTCGTGCTCGGCGAGTGAGGCGCGCAGCTTGGGCGTCTGCTCGTCGACGTGGTCGAAGATCCCGTCCAGCCCGCCGTACGACGTGATCAGCTTGGCGGCGGTCTTCTCCCCGACGCCGGGCACCCCGGGCAGATTGTCGCTCGGATCGCCGCGCAATGCCGCGTACTCCGGGTACTGCGCAGACGTCACGCCGGTCCGTTCGACGATGCCGGCCTCGTCGTACAGCACGTAGTCGCTCACGCCTCGCCGGTTGTAGAGCACCTTCACGTGAGGATCCTGGACGAGCTGGTACACGTCGCGATCGCCGGTGACGATGACCACGTCGTCGCCACGAGCCACCGCCTGCTCGGTGGCGGTCGCGATGAGGTCGTCGGCCTCCCACCCGGCGAGCTCACACGTCGCCACCCCGAGCGCGTCGAGCACCTCGCGCACCAGCCCCATCTGCTGGCGGAGGATGTCGGGGGCGGCGTCGCGGTTCGCCTTGTAGGACGCGTCGGCCTCGTGGCGGAACGTCGGCTCCGGCCGGTCGAACGCCACCAGCACGTCGTCGGGGCGTTGCTCCTTGAGCACGTTGATGAACATCGACGTGAACCCGAACACGGCGTTGGTGATCTGCCCGCTCGCCGTCGACATGTCCGCCGGCAGGGCGAAGAACGCGCGGTAGGTGAGCGAGTTCCCGTCGAGGAGCAGCAGCTTGCTCACGAGGGACGCAGAGTTCCTTCGAGGATGCGCTCGGCGATCTGGCGCATCTTCGAGCGTTCGCTCATCGCCGTGCGCTGGATGAACGTGAAGGCGTCCTGCTCGCTCATGCTCAGCTCGTCCATCAGGAGGCCCTTCGCCCGCTCGATCGCTTTGCGGGCGGCGAGTTGCTCGCCGAGGGCGTCGATCTCGCCGGTGAGCGCGCGCAGCTCGCGGAAGCGGCCGATCGCGACCTCGATCGCCGGC
This sequence comes from uncultured Acidimicrobiia bacterium, assembly GCA_963755235.1. Taxonomy (GTDB): domain Bacteria; phylum Actinomycetota; class Acidimicrobiia; order Acidimicrobiales; family Ilumatobacteraceae; genus JALZMG01. The sequence continues at coordinate 174,895 of CAVWJT010000009.1, read as the reverse complement.
ACCAGATCACTCTTCTGGAACGGCTTGACGAGGTACGCCAGCGCACCGGCGTCACGGGCGTCCTCGACGACCTCGCGCTGACTGAACGCGGTGAGCACGAGCACCCCGCACAGCTTCTCCTGATTGATGATCCGCGCCGCGGCGAGCCCGTCCATCCCCGGCATCTTGATGTCCAGGATGGCGAGGTCGGGCAGCAGCTCCCGCACCAGCTCGACCGCCGTGTCCCCCCGCCCGGTCTCGCCGACGACCTCGTAGCCCTCCTCCTCGAGGGTCTCGCGCAGGTCCATCCTGATGATGGCCTCGTCTTCGGCGATCACGACCCGGATCGTCACTGGTTTCCTTTCGCGCTCACGGCGGCGAGGTCGCCGCCGCGTCTCCCATTCAAGCCGATCGCGCCGTCGCCTCAGCGTGCCCGTTGGGTGAGGTCGTCGAGGAGCCGATCCTGGCGGGCCTCGAGCTCGACGATCTCGGCCAGCACGTGCTCGCGGTGACGGCGCATCACGTCGACGTGCTTGCGGGCGTCGTTGGATTCGTAGGACGCCGACGGGGTCTCGGAGACGAGCGCCCGCAGGGCCAGGTCGTCGGCGTCGTCAGCGAGCTGGCCGAGCTGCTCGTCGACCATGGCCAACTCGTCCCGCAGCGTGCGCAGGCGCGATGCGACCTGCGTCAGACGGCGCTCGGTCAGCCAGGAACCCATGGATCATTCACGATACGGGGGTTCGGGTTCGACAACGGACGCCACGGGCGTCAGCGTTGACGCTGACGCCCGCGACGACCGGCCCCGCCTGAGTGCGCCGGTTCGACCCGCCATCGCCCGCTCACTCTGTCGGTCCCTCCCGCCAGGGGGTGCGATGGAGTGTGGCCAGCCGCTGTTACCGGCCTGTTACACGCCCGGTACAGCCCGCTAGCCTGCGGGGGGCGTGGCGGAAGTCGAGGTCAGTGTCCTGGGGCGGCCACAAGTCGCCGTAGATGGCGTCGTCGCGCCGCTCACCGGGCGCCAGTTGCTCCTCGCCGCCCGACTCGCCGTGGCCCACCCGGTACCGGTCCCCCGGCACCGCCTGCTCGCCGACGTCTGGCCCGCGGACACGGCCACCGATGGCGCGGTGCGGGTCGCCCTCACCCGCCTGCGGGCGGCACTCGGCGCCGACGTCGTGCGCCGGGTCGAGAGCGGCTACACGTTGTCGTCGCCGACGTCGGTCGACGCCAACCGCTTCCAGGCGCTGCTCCGCGCCAACGGTGCTGACCCCCGCCGACGCCTCACGACGATCGACGAGGCCCTCGCCTTGTGGCGCGGCGCCCCGTTCGAGGGGAACGACCTCGACCAGCTCCCGTGGGTCGAGGCGGAGGCGATCCGCCTGCACGAACTGCGCGAGCAGGCCCTCGACGAGCGCTTCGCCCTCCTGCTCGACGTCGAGGACCCGTCGCACGTTGTCGCCGACCTCCGGTCCGAGCTCGGGCGCGACCCGACCCGGGAGAGCCGGGCCGCGCTGCTCGCCCTCGCCTTGTACCGGGCCGGCCGGCAGGCGGACGCGCTGGCCGCGATCGAGCGCACGCGATCGGTGTTGCGCGACGAGCTCGGACTCGATCCGGGACCGGCGCTGCGCCACTTGGAGCTGCGCATCCTGCGCCACGACGACGACCTGCGGAGCGCCGGCGGACGAGCCCTCGCCGACTCAGTGCTCGTTGCAGACCGACGGCAGCCTGCGCTCCGCGGCCACGCTGACGCGGATCGGCGCCTACGAGGAGGCGCACGCGATTCTCGACGCTGCGATCGTCAGCGCGCGCGAGGCCCTCGACCGTCGGGCCCTCGCGCGCGCGCTGCTCGCCTCGGCGCAGACCGCGGCGCTCTCGGGCGTCGCCGATCCCCATCCCCTGATCGACGAGGCCCGCCAGATCGGGCGCGAACTGCGCGACGGAGAGCTTCTCGCCCGTTGCTCCCTGGTGCGTTTCGGCAGCGGCATCCCCACCGACAAGTCGGCGGCCCTCATCGAGCTCACCGAGCCGCTCGACCTGCTCCCGCTGTCCGCACCCGAGCAGATCGACCTGCTCTGTGCGGCCGCGGTGCTCGTCATCTTCATCGACGCCTCCGACGCCGCCGACCGCCTCATGGCCGCCGCCGAGCGCCTCCACGAAGCCGCGCCGACGACGCGGAGCGAGGTGGTCTGGCTCACCGCCCGCAGCCTCGTCGGAGCCGTCCGCGGCACGGACCCCGGGCACGTCGACGAATGGTCGGCGCGCGCCCTCGAGCTCGCGCGGAGCACCGGTCGAGCCGACCTGGTTGTCCTGTCGATCCAAGCGCGGCTGCGCGCGCTCTACGGTGCCGGTCGCCTCGCCACGGTCGACGAGCTGCTCGACGAGCTCGACCAGTCCTCGCGCGTGGCGTCCCTGTCGTTCGGGATGGTGCGGGTCACGCTGTGCCGGGCGACCAACGCGCTGGCGCGGGGTGAGCTGGCCGCCGTGCCGGATCTGCTCGCCGCCACCCGTGCCGAGGGCCGGCGCCTGCGGACCTTCTCCGCCGAGGGCGCGGCGTTGGCCCAAGAGGTGCTCCTGCTGCTCGAGCTGGACCAGCGGGACCGGCTGCTGGCCATCGTGCGGCCGCTCGCGGCCCGGTCGTCCGCCAACCCCTGGCACGGCGTGCTCGCGCTCTGCGGTGATCCCCTCGAGCAGCCATTGGTGGAGATCGCCACCCAGATCCGGCCCGACGACGACTCGTTCGCCGCGTTCGTGGCCATCGCGGCCGAGGTGGCCGCCAGGACGGGCGATGCCGAGCTCGGCGAGTGGTGCCTGCGCCACCTCGAGCCGCGAGATGACTCGACGATCGTGGTCGGCCTCGGCACGATCGTCATGGGCTTCGCCAGGCACTTCGCCGGCCTCAGCCGGGTCGCCACCGGTGATCTCGACGGAGCGGCCGCCGACCTCGAGCATGCGGCGTGGATGGCCACGGCCAATGGCGCCGACCTCTGGCGCAACCACGCGACCGTCGAACTCGCCGACGTGCTCTCCCGGTCGGACCGGGCCGCCGACCGGGACCGAGCGTCGATGTTGGTCGACCGTCTCCTCGCCGACGGCCCACACTTGTCGCCACGTCTCGCCCGCCGGTGCGGTGAGGTGGCCGCCGCGGTCGACGGCCGCACCGTCACTCCGCGCTCGAGGTACAGGTCCCGCATCTCCGCCGACGCCATCACGTCGTCGGGATCACCCTCGATGACCTTGCGTCCGTCGTCCATCGCCAGCATGCGATCGACGGCGCACCGCAAAACGTGGACGACGTGCTCGACCCAGATGATCGACATCCCCCGGGCGTGGATCGAACGCACGGTGTCGACGAGCTCGTCGACCTCGGCCTCGGTGAGACCGTCGGCGACGTCGTCGAGCAACAGCACGGCGGGGGCGGTCGCCAATGCTCTGGCGAGTTCGAGTCGCTTGCGTTCCAGCAACGTCAGTTCGGCGGCGCGAGCGTTGGCGAGCGGGAGCATCCCCGCCGTCCGCAGTGCCCGCGTGCACCCCTCGATCGCGTCCTGGCGTTGTCCTCCGGCTCCGTACGACGCGCCGACCAGCACGTTCTCGAACACGGTGAGTCGTTCGAAGGGGCGCAGCACCTCCGAGGTGCGCCCGATCCCGGCTCGGCACCGGTGGTGGCCGGATTGGGCCGTGATGTCCGCGCCCGTGTAGAGGATCCGGCCGCGTGACGGGCGATAGTCCCCGGCGATGAGGTTCAGCGTGGTGGTCTTGCCAGCTCCGTTGGGCCCGACGATCCCGAGTGCCTCACCCGGCGCGAGCGTGAAGCTGAGGTCGTCGATGGCGGTGACCGCGCCGAAGCACTTGGAGACGCCGGTCAGCTCGATGATCGGGGTGGTCACGATGTCAACCGAGCCCGGGGCGACGGCCGTCGAAGGCCGCTTCGAGGACGGACAGCAGGCTCCCCGCGTCGACGGGGCGGGGGTTCGGTGGCGGGTCGGCGGCGACTCGCTCGGCGGTCGCCGCCAGATCGTCGCGGGACAGCGCGAGACCTTCGTGCTGCGACTTCAGCTCCGCCAGAGCTGTCGGCACGTTGCTCGCCGACGCCAGGTCCCACAACGCCGCCGCGGCATCTCCGTCGGCCGCGCCGAGCGCGCCGGCGAGCCGACCGAACTCCGCGGGCAAGGCGGGCGCGTTGAACGCTACGACGTGGGGCAGCAGCACCGAGTGGGCGTCGGCGTGGACGAGGTCGTAGGTCCCGCCCAGCACGTGGGCGAGCTTGTGGTGCAGACCCGCGGACGTCGTGCCGAGGACGACCCCCGACAGGTACGCGCCGTAGAGCAGTTCACCGCGCCCGTCGAGGTCGTCGGGCCGGCGCATCACGATCGGCAGCGCGCGAGCAATCGCCCCGATCGCTTCCAGCGCGAGCGCGGTGGTCACCGGGTTGTGGCCGGTGGCGTAGATCCCCTCGACCGAGTGGGCGAGGGCGTTGAACGCCGACGGCCCTGTCACCTCCGGCGGGAGGACAAGGGTGAGCTCGGTGTCGTAGACCACGCACACCGGCTTGACGATCGGGTCACGGCCGGTCTGTTTGTTGCGGTCTCCGGTGAGCCCGTAGATCGGGGTCTGCTCGCTGCCGGCGTAGGTCGTCGGGACGGCCACGATCGGCAGCCGATGGGTCAACGCGATCGCCTTGGCCAGTCCGGTGGCCGAGCCGCCGCCCACGCTGACGATGACGTCGGCGCGACGCTCGCCGACGAACGTTCGGGCGCGCTCGGCCAATTCGACCGGCACGTGCTGCACGAACTCGTCCCACCGCCCGGCCAGCCGGGAGCCGAGCACAGCCGCCAGCTCGTCACCGATCTGAGGTGTCGCGCCCGAGATCAGCACCGCCCGCTCCGCCCCGAGCCGGTCGACCTCCTCCCCGACGACGACTCGCCGCCCGGGTCCGAAGATCACCCGCTGCGGTTGAGCCTCGTACGTGAACTCCAGCCCAGTCGTCCCGGCTGGGCTGCCGCGCCCGCTCACCCGACTAGAAATCCACGGGGTAGACGCTGGCCTTGCCGGCGCGGATGAGCTCGGGGAGCTCGGGGGACGCGTTCTCCCACACCAGCAGCATCGAGCGTTTGGGGCTGTACCCCTGATGGCGAATGTCGCCGGGCATCGCGGCGACGTCGCCGGCCCGCATCGTCACCTTCGCCCGCACGGCGCCCGTGTCGCGGTCCTGGACGTCCCAGATGATCTGGTCGGACATCTGCACGAACCACTCCACCCGGTCGTTGCCGTGGATGATCGGCAGGATGTACTCCTCGGTCGTCGGGCAGTACAGGCTCGCCTTGCACTGCGACACGACCGACGGGTTCCACGTCACGTCCGACCGGGAGAGGTAGGCGAACAGACTGAACGCGCACACCTCGTCCTCGAAGCCCGGCTCGGCGTGGATCTCCGGCTCGTCCTGGGACACGTCGGCGAACATCCGGTTGATCGGGTGGGTGGCGTCGGTGCGGATCTGCTCGTCCCCTGGCACGCCCACCATGCGCGACGCGGTGACCCGGCGGCGGGTGACGGCGGCGGTGTTCGATCCGGTCTTCACGCCGAACGGCTTGTCCGTCTCGGCCGGCGAGGCGAACGGGTCGAAGCCGTTGATCGTCCAGTCGTCGAGCATGGCCTCGAACGTCGACCTGATCTCCGGCGACGGGAAGTTCTCGACGTGGTCGAGCTCGGCCTTGCGGTACGAGTCGTTGTACCGGCCGGCGAACATGTCCACCGTGCCGTAGTGGTTGACGGTGCCGAAGACGCCGTCGAAGTTGACCGTGCCGTAGAAGAAGTCCCAGGCCACATCGCGCTGCAGGGCCCGCAGGAAGCCGTCGATGCTCATCACGTGGGTGCCGGTGGGCCACGTGACGTGGGCGAAGAACTCGTCGCGGCGGAAGTGGTACCCGCCGAGGGTGAACTCGCGGTAGCCCTCGGCGTTCGGTTCCGACGCCTGCACGGCAGGGGTGGCGGTGTCAGTCATGGCGCGGTTTCCTCCCGGTCACGAGAGGCAGATCTCGGTCCATCGCTCGATCGTGTCCTCTCCCATGATCGTCTGCAACAAGATCACGCTCGGTTCGGCGGCGGAGAACCGGTACGCCGAGTTCGCCGGGAGCAGCGCCATGTGCCCCCGCCGGAGCACCATCCGCCCCATCGGCGGGCCATCGGGCTCGCCGTCGATGCGCACCGAGCCCTCCTTGGCCGGATCGACGAGCGGCGCGGCGAGCTTGACGAGCTCGACCGTCACCTCGCCGTCCATGCACGTCGGGAACTCGTCATGGGCGCACGTCCGCCACTCGCTGGTGCCCTCGGCCCGGATCACCTCGAGCACGTACTGCATGTTCTTGCCGACGGCGATCTTCTCCCACGGCTGCGGCGTTCGACGCCACCTCGAAGAGGTTGGAGAAGGCGTAGTGCTTCGGGTCGTCGTCGATGACCTCGACGGTGCCCTTCTCGTAGTCGTTCAGCGATCCGAACTTGGTCACGTACTCTGGCATCCGACCCCCTGCGCGGCACGCCCGACAGGACCACCCCCGGCCCGTGTTCGCATTGCGTACGACTGTGCGTTCTGAGAAAATCATGGCTGGTGGCCGTGACGATTGTCAAGGCGACGCCGCCGGCCGGTCAGCGTTCGCGACGGGCCGCCCACGGCGGGGGTGCCGGATCGGCGCTGCGCGCCGCGTCCGGGTGATGGGTCGCCGGTTGCCCGACGACGAGGGCAGGGAGCTGGGCCAGGATGTCGTGGACGTCGGGGAGCGCGGGGAGCACACAGCGAAGATCACGGATCCCGTCGCGGGCCAGGCGGGCGACCTGGATCTGGCACTCCTCGAGGGTCCCGAACAGCCCACCCGCACGCGGGTCGCCGTAGCCGGCGAACCCGGCGGCCAGCTCGACCAGCGCGGCGGCCTCGGCGCCAGAGCGTCCCACGACAACGGGCACCGTTCGGGCCCACGGCTCGTCGACGTCCGGCAAGGCCCACACGGGCAGGACGGTCCGCGGCGCCGGCTCGCCCTGGCGCGTCCACAGCACCTCGATCCCCACTCGCTCGGCCATCGCGGCCCAGCGGGCGCGCTCGTCCGGATCGGGCGCGGTGAGCACGAGTCCGAGTCGGACGAGCCGGCCCGGCCGGAGGTTCGGGGGCTCCCCCCGTTCGGCATCCATCGCGCCCGATGATGCCTGAGCCGTCGCCGTTGTTGCACCTCGTCCAACGACTCGCCGAGGCGTTGCGCCGGGCCGGCGTGGCCGTGTCGACCGGCGATGTCATCGACGCCGGGCGCGCGCTCGGGTACGTCGAACTGCTCGATCGGGCGACGGTGCGTGCCGTCCTCCGGGCGACGATGGCCAAGGATCCGCTCGCCGTCGACCGCTTCGACCGGATCTTCGAGCGGGTGTTCGCGCTCGTCGCGCCGGGCGGGCCGGAGACTGACGCCAGCGAGCGAGTTGCCGCGGGTGGCCGCGGGCTCGGCCTCCGCGACCGGGCCGGCCGCGGCGATCATGGCCGCGCTGCAAGCGGGCGATGCCGACCAGATGCGCCTGCTCGCGGCCCGGGCGGTCGAGCTGTACGCGGGTGACGTGGAGGCGCGCAGCGAGCGGTACCTGTTGCAGCGCGTGCTCCGCGCTCTCGACCTGTCGCGGATGATGGCCGGGGCGATGCAACAGCTGCGCCGGGACGGCACGCAGGACGAGTTCGCTCTCCTGCTCGCCCGCAACGACCTGCGCCGACTGCTGGAGGAGTTTCGCCGCGCCCTCGCCGCCGAGATCGCGGCCCGGCGTCCGTTCGACGGCTCGGCGCCAGAGGAGCGGACCGATCCCGTCGATGCCGACCTCGGACGCCTCGCGCCGGCCGAGCTGGCGGAACTCCGCCGGGTGGTCCGCCCGCTGGCCCGTCAGCTCGCGGCGCGGGTCGGCCGCCGGCGCAAGCCCCGGCCGACCGGGCGGCTCGACGTGCGGCGCACCGTGCGCCGGTCGATCCAGTCGGGCGGGGTGCCACTCGACGTCGTCAACCGGAGGCGGCATCCGCACCGGCCCGAGGTCACCCTGCTCTGCGACGTGTCCGGCTCCGTCGCCGACTTCGCCCAGTTCACGTTCGACCTCGTCAACGCCGTCCACGCCGAGCTGGCGAACGTGCGCAGTTTCGCCTTCGTCGACGGCGTCGCCGAGGTCACCGACCTCTTCGCCGGAGCACAGTACGAGCTGCAGGTGGCCCGAGTGGTCGAGCGCCGCGGCGTGGTCGGCCTGGACGGGCACAGCGACTATGGCCAGGTGTTCGGGCAGTTCGAGCGGCGCTACCTCGGGGACGCGGTCAGCCACCGGACGACGGTGATCGTGACGGGTGATGCCCGGGGCAACTACCGCGACGACAACGTCGCCGCCTTCGCCCGGCTCGCCCAGCGTGCCCGCCGTGTCTTCTGGCTCAACCCGGAGCCGCGGGACGAGTGGGGTGACGACGACTCGCTGATCGAGGTCTACCGCCCCCACTGCGACGGACTGTTCGAGGTCCGCACCGTCCGCCAGCTCGCCGACGTCATCGCCCAACTGATGTGACCGCGCTCCCCCATCTGGGCGGGAATCGTGTCACTCGGGCTTCTGGGCGGGAATCTTGTCGACAGGTGGCAAGGAACCCGCCCAGATCGCCGACACCAGGCGCGTAGCCTCGGCCCATGCTTCCGGTACGAGGGGTCGAGGTGTGCATCGACGTCATCGACCCCCGGCACATCGCCGCGTTCTGGAGCGAGCTGCTCGGCTACGAGGCCGAGGGCGACCTCGACGCCCGCTGGGTCCACCTCGAGCCGCCCGCCGGCGTGCCGCTGCCCGTGCTCAACCTGCAGCGGGTCCCCGAGCGCAAGGAGATCAAGAACCGGCTCCACCTCGACGTCTACGTGGACGACCCCGAGGAGTGGATCGACCGCGCCGAGGAGCTCGGCGCCACCCGCCTGCGCGTGAACGACGACGACAACGACTGGTACTGCGTCATGGCCGACATCGAGGGCAACGAGTTCTGCATCTGCCGCGAGGACGAGGACTGAGCAGCTCGGCGTGCCCGGGGCGGGACTCGAACCCGCACGCCCTCTCGGACAATGGATTTTGAGTCCATCGCGTATGCCATTTCGCCACCCGGGCTGCGCGGACGGCAGCGTACCCGTCACCTCCTCGTTACCCGTGGGTAGCCGGAGGGGCGCACCGTGCCAACGTCTACCCTTCAACGGATGCTCGCGTTCACCTTCCCCGGCCAGGGGTCGCAACGGCCTGGGATGGGACGACCGTGGGTCGATCACGAGAGCTGGGAGCTCGTCGAGGAGGCCAGCGAGGTCGCCGACCGGGACATCGGCAAGCTGCTCACCGACGCCGACGCCGACGAGCTTCGCGACACCCGCAACGCCCAGCTGACGACGTTCGTGACGAGCCTGATGGTGCTCGACGCCGTCGAACGGCTGGGCTTCGAGCCCAGCTTCTGCGCCGGCCACAGCCTCGGCGAGTACACCGCGCTGACCGCCACCGGCGCCCTCGGGTTCGACGAAGGCGTCCGCCTCGTGAGCGCCCGCGCCGAGGCGATGCACGAGGCCGGGCTCGCCCAGCCCGGCACGATGGCTGCCGTCCTCGGGCTCGACGACGACCAGGTCGACGTGGCCTGCCGGCGCGCCGACGAGGACGTCTGGGTCGCCAACTACAACGCGCCCGGGCAGGTGGTGATCGCCGGCTCGCCCACCGGAGTCGCCTCGGCATCCGACCACGCTCGCGAGCTCGGCGCCAAGAAGGTCATGGCGCTGCCGGTGTCGGGCGCGTTCCACACCCCGTACATGATCTCGGCGCGGGTGCCGTTGCGCGGCGCGATCGCCGACGCCGATCCACGCGACACCGAGGTGCCGGTCGTCGCCAACGTCGACGCGCTCCCCCACCACGAGGGCAAGGAGTGGGCCAGCCTGCTCTCGGCGCAGCTTTCGTCGCCGGTGCGCTGGAAGCACTGCCTGCTCGAGCTCGAGGACCTCGGCGTCACCGAGTACGCCGAGCTCGGTCCCGGCGGTGTCCTCACCGGGATGGCCAAACGCACCGTCGCCGACGCCCGCACGATCTCCGTGGCGACACCCGAGGATCTCGACAAGCTCATCGAGTGGGTCGGCGCCGACGCGCCGAGCGCGCCCGCCCAGCTCGAGGGCGAGCATCTCTTCGCCAGCGAACGGCTCGTCGTCAGTCCCGCCGCCGGCGTGTTCAGGCCCGCCGCGGGACTCACCGACGGCACCACCATCGAGGTCGGCACCGTGCTCGGTCACGTCGGCGAGCACGAGGTCCGATCGCCGTTCGCCGGCACGCTGCAGAGCTACATCGCGGTGGACACGGAACGGGTCACCGCCCGCCAACCCATCGCCTGGCTCCGGACTCTGTGACCGGCACCGCCGACCCCCGACGCTGACCCGAGGAGACGCAGATGCCAGCAACCCGCCCGAGCGCACGAGGCGCGGTGATCACCGGTTGGGGGACGGCGCTGCCGCCGAAGGTCCTCACCAACCTCGATCTCCAGGACATGGGCCTCGACACCAGCGACGAGTGGATCGTCGAGCGCACCGGCATCCGCGAGCGCCGCGTCGGCGGGACCACCGCCGGCCTCTCGGCCGAGGCCGGCCGGGCCGCGCTCGGCATGTCCGGCCTCGACCCGGCGGCGATCGACGCCCTCGTGCTCGCCACCACGACCCCGGACCGCACCGTGCCGGCCACGTCCGCCACCGTGCAGAACGAGCTCGGGCTGAGGTGCGGAGCGTTCGACATCAACGCCGCCTGCTCCGGGTTCACGTACGCCCTCGTCGCCGCCCACGGCCTCATCGCGATGGGAGCTGAGCGGATCCTCGTCATCGGCACCGACACCCTGGCCCGCATCACCGATTGGGAGGACCGCAACACCGCGGTGCTCTTCGCCGACGGCTCCGGCGCGGTCGTGTTGGAGGCGGTCGACGGCGGTGGGCAGCTCCTCGCGTGGGACCTCGACGCCGACGGCAGCGCCGAGCCGCTCCTGTACGCCGAGATCGGCGAGTACCTGAAGATGGACGGCAAGGAGGTGTTCCGCCGTGCGGTGCGGATCATGGTCGACTCGGCCACCAAGTCGTTGGAGCACGCCGGCGTGACGGCCGACGACATCGCCCTCATCGTCCCCCACCAGGCCAACACGCGCATCATCCAGGCCGCCTGCGACCGCCTCGGCATCGGCATGGACCGGGCGGCGGTCGTGCTCGAGCGCACCGGGAACACGTCCTCGGCGTCGATCCCGCTCGCCCTCGTCGACGCCATCGACAACGGGCGGGTGCGCGACGGCGACCTGATCCTGCTCGTCGGGTTCGGCGCCGGGATGACCGCGGCCAGCGCGATCCTCCGGTGGGGTGGAAGCCCCGGCGTGAGCGACGACGGGCGCATCGTCCTCGTCACTGGCGGGGGCCGCGGCATCGGGTTGGCCTGTCGCGCGGCGCTTCGCCGCCCTCGGCGACCGGGTCGCGGTGACGTACCGCTCGTCCGACCCCCCCGAGGGCCTCTTCGCCGTGAAGTGCGACGTGACGTCGACTGGCGACGTCGAGGCCGCGTTCGGCGCCGTCGAGGAGCACTTCGGCGGGCCGGTCGAGGTGCTCGTCTCCAACGCCGGGATCACGCGTGACGGGCTCCTGCTGCGGATGAGCGAGGACGCCTTCACGAGCGTGCTCGACACCAATCTCACCGCTGCCTACCGCGTCGCCAAGCGGGCCGCGCAGGGCATGCTGCGGGCCCGCCGCGGCCGGATCATCCTGCTCTCGTCGGTCGTCGGCCTCCTCGGATCGCCCGGCCAGGCCAACTACGCCGCGGCCAAGGCAGGCCTCATCGGCCTCGCCCGCTCGCTCGCCCGCGAGCTCGGGTCCCGCAGCATCACGGTCAACGTCGTGGCGCCCGGTCCGGTCGAGACCGACATGACCGCGGTGCTCGGCGAGCAACGCATCGCGGAACTCACCGCCGCCGTCCCGCTCGGTCGGATGGCGACGCCGGACGAGGTCGCCGGCGTCGTCGCCTTCCTCGCCTCGCCCGACGCGGCGTACGTCACCGGGGCCGTGATCCCGGTCGACGGCGGCATGGGAATGGGCCACTGAGGCCCGCGGGCATGGTGTGACACACTTCCGGGAGCCCAACCACATCAAGGAGCCGTTTGTGGATCAGGAACTGTTCGCTCGTTTCAAGAAGTGCGCCGTCGAGGTGCTCTCCGTGTCCGAGGATCAGGTGGTCCCCGACGCGCGCTTCGGGGACGACCTGGACGCCGACAGTCTCGACCTGGTCGAGCTGGTCATGGCGCTCGAGGAGGAGTTCGACATCTCGGTCCCCGAAGAGGAGCTGGAAGGGATCGAAACCGTCGGCCAGGCGTACGAGCTGGTCGCCGCCAAGCTCTGACGGGCCCCGGCGATGCATCCGCGGAGCCGCCGAGTCGCGGTGACGGGCCTCGGGGTCCTCGCTCCGTGCGGACGCGGCAAGGAAGCGTTCTGGAACGGGCTGCTCGGACCCGGTGTCACGTGGGGTCGCGCCACCGAGATCGAGGCGTGGGACCCGTCACCCTGGTACTCGACGCCGAAAGAGGCCCGGCGGGCCGACCGGGTCGAGCAGTTCGCCGTCGCCGCCGCCACGGAGGCGCTCGAGCAGGCAGGTGAGCTCGGCGTCGAGCCGGGTCGCATCGGCACGATCTTCGCCACCGGCGTCGGTGGCCTGCACACGCTCGAGGAGCAGGTCATCACGCGAATCGAGAAGGGCGAGCGACGGGTCTCCCCGTTCCTCGTGCCGATGATGATGGCCAACGCCGCTGGGGCCGCGGTGTCCATGCGGTGGGGCCTGCAAGGTCCGAACGAGACGATCTGCACGGCGTGCGCCGCGGGCACGCATGCGATCGGCTACGCCGCCCGGCTCATCGCGTGGGACCGGTGCGACGCCGTGGTCACCGGTGGGAGCGAGTCGGCGGCAACCATCACTTCGCTGGCCGGGTTCGGGAACATGACCGCGCTCACGTCGTCGGGCGTGAGCCGGCCGTTCGACGTCGACCGCGACGGCTTCGTGATGGGTGAGGGTTCCGCCGTGCTGGTGTTGGAGGAGTGGGCGCACGCCGAGGCGAGGGGGGTGCCGATTCTCGGGGAGGTCCTCGGGGCGGCGAGCAACGCCGACGCCTACCACATCACCGCGCCGTCGCCGGGCGGGACCGGGGCGGTCGCGTGCATGCGGCTGGCGTTGGACGATGCCGGTCTCGAGCCGGACGACATCCGGCAGATCAACGCCCACGGCACGTCGACGCCGCTCAACGACGCGGCTGAGGCTGACGCCGTGGTCGCCGTGTTCGGCGAGCCGGGACCGCCGGTGACCTCGACCAAGGGCGTCACCGGTCACGCCCTCGGCGCGGCCGGCGCGCTCGAGGCGGCGGCCGTGTTGCTGTCGATGCACCATCGCCTGATTCCCCCGACGGCCAACACCAAGGTCGTCGACCTCGGCATCGACGTGGTCAGCGGCGAGCCGCGCGAGTGGGAGCCCGGCCCGACGATCTCCAACAACTTCGGCTTCGGCGGCCACAACGGCTCCGTGATCCTCGCCCCGGCGTAGCTCCTCGACTACCGGTCGACGACGACGAAGAGGAGCTCACACTCGCAGGCGACGTCGTCCCCGAGCAGGGCGCGGCCGGAGCCCTTGCCGGCGCGGGCCGACATCCGGCCGAGGGCGACGTCGAGGGTGAGGTCGTCGCCGGGACCGACCTGGCGCCGGAAGCGGGCCTTGTCGAGGCCGCCGAACAGCGGCAACTTGCCGGCGAAGCGCTCGTCGGTGAGGACCGCGATCGCGCCGACCTGGGCGATCGCCTCGCACATCAGCACCCCGGGCAGCGTCGGCCGGCCCGGGAAGTGACCGGCGAAGAACCACTCCTCCCCCGTCAACCGCCACGTGCCCGTCGCCGACTCACCCGGCACGAGCGCGGTCACCTCGTCGACGAAGAGGAACGGCGGCCGGTGCGGAAGGACGTCCGCCGGCTGCGGGAACCCGCCCATCAGGCGATGGCTGCGAGCAGGTTCTTCGGCGTGTCGGCGGGGCTGATCTTGTACCAGGCCTCGGCGACCTTGCCCTTCTCGTCGATCAGGAACGCCGACCGCTCGATGCCCATGTACTTGCGCCCGTACATGCTCTTCTCCTTCCACACGCCGAACGCCTCGGCGACGGCGTGGTCCGGGTCGGAGAGCAGCGGGAAGCCGAGCCCGTACTTCTCGGCGAACTTCAATTGCTTCGACGGCTTGTCCGGGCTGATGCCGAGCACCGCCGTGTCGCCGATGTCGCCGAGGATGTCGTTCAGCCCGCACGCCTGCTTGGTGCATCCCGGCGTGTCGGCCTTCGGATAGAAGTAGACGAGCACGCGACGACCGCGTTGTGACGACAACGTCAGGTCATCACCGTGCTGGTCGGTGAGCGTGAACTCGGGGGCCTTGTCACCTGGCTTGAGCATCGACGGCACGGTACTGGTCGCGTTGCCCTGTCAGCAGCGCGTGGCGGCCCAGGCGACGTTGGCCGCGGCGAACTGCTGCCTGGCCTCGTCGATGTCGTAGGGACGCTCCTCGCGCGGTCCCGGACCCCACTGACTGCGCGGCTGGTTGGCGAAATCCCCGCCGTAGACGTGGATCGCGCCGGTGAGCCGGTTACGGGGATTGGTGACCCCGTGAATCGTGTCGTCACCGAGCACGGCGACGTCGCCGGTCGTGAGCACCTTGCCGCCGGACTCGGTGAGGGTGCGCCGCCCGGGACCCGACCGCCGGTAGAACGCGTTGTCCTCCTGGCCGGAGTAGATGCCGATCACCGCCCACATCCGGTGGTCGTGCGGATAGATCGACATCCCCGGTGCCCACACGACGTGGAGCACGGTCAGATCGTCGTCGCGGTACAGCATCGTGAACCCGGCGTCACGTGGGTCGAGCGCGCTGGCGATCTCTTCGGGGCGGGCGAGCTCGCGCTGCAGGAGGTCGCGCACCGCCAGCCGGGGTTCGCTCTCCGTGCGGGCGGCTTGGCAGTCGACGATGAACTGATCGATGTCGAACACGGCGTGATGATCGCACCCCGACAGGGCTCACGACCCCGGAATTCGGCGCAGCCCGTGGCCGAAGAAGCCACCTTTCGGCCTCGCGTGGGCGTGGTAGTGCGTCGGGATCGAACGCAGGTTGTCGTCGACGTAGTGCTCGTAGCCGAAGTGCTGCTCGACGACGGCGGCGAGCCGGGCGTGCAGCGTCGTCCTTCACGTCGAGCGAGGGATGGGCGTCGTGTTCCCGCCACACCACCATGGGCACCGCGCAGGCATCGCACTCGGCGATCCAGCACACCTCGTCCTCGTAGAACCACTCGGTGAGCCGGGCCGCCTCGCACAGCTCGCACGCTTTGGTCACGAAATTGGTTCACCGGGCAGCCAATTCCGTGACCAAAGCGTCCAGTGCGGCGCGGACCTCGGCGACGTAGGCGCCGACCGCATCGGGGCCCTGCTCCATCAGCCGGCGGACGACGGACGCGCCCTGCACGACGCCGTCGGCGACCCGACTCGCCTCGCGGGCCTGGGCGGCGTCGGACACCCCGACCCCGACGAGCACGGGCAGATCGGTGATCGCCTTGAGCCGCCCGGCGAGCTCGGTGGCCGTGGCGGCGAGCCGCGCCCGCTCCCCCGTCACGCCGAGCAACCCGACCGCGTAGACGAAGCCGCGCGCGCGGGCCACGATCCGGGGCAGCCGCTCGGCCGGCGCGGTCGGTGCCGCGAGCATGACCGTCTCGACCCCGGCCTCGTCGGCCGCCCGGCACCACGGGGCGGACTCCTCGAGCGGCAGATCGGGCAGGATGCACGCGTCGACACCAGCCGTGACGAGCCGGCCGGCGAAGCGCCGGTGGCCGTCGTGGTGGACGAGGTTGTAGTACGTCATCACCGCCAGCGGGATGCCCACCTCCAACCCGGCGACCGAGTCGAGGATCGCCGGCGGGTTGGCGCCGGCGTCGAGCGCCGCCTGCGACGCCTGCTGGATCACCGGGCCATCCATCACCGGGTCGGAGAACGGGATCCCGATCTCGACCCCATCCGCGCCCGCCGCCGCGGCGGCCCGGACCGCGTCCTCCCACCCTGGATAGCCACCGGTGATGTAGGGCACGAGGAGCTTGCGCCCTCCGTCTCGCGCCGCGCGCAGGTGCTGCTCCATCCGCGCCATCAGCCGGCTCATCAACTCCATCGCCTGCTCGACGTCCTTGTCGCCGCGCCCGGAGAGGTTGACGAGCACGATGCGGCCGGCGAGGGCCCCGGCCTCGCGGACGACCCACGCCAGCGCGTGGGCCGGCTCGAACGCCGCCAGGATGCCTTCGGTGCGGGCGAGGAGGGCGAACGCGGCGAGGACCTCGTCGTCGGAGACCGGCGGGTACTCGGCCCGCCCGATCGACCCGAGGAAGGAGTGCTCGGGCCCGACCCCCGGATAGTCGAGTCCGGCCGACACCGAATGGGCCTCCTCGACCTGTCCGTACTCGTCCTGCATCAGGTAGCTGCGCATGCCGTGGACGACTCCGGGGACGCCGCGGCCGACCGCAGCTCCGCCGGCGGGCTCGACGCCGACGAGCCGAGCGGTCCCGTCGACGAAGCCGGAGAAGATGCCGGCGGCGTTCGATCCGCCGCCGACGCACGCGACGACGACGTCGGGATCGCCACCGAGCAGCGCCCGGCACTGCTCGCGCGCTTCGTCGCCGACGACCCGCTGCAGTTCGCGCACCATCCACGGGTAGGGGTGCGGTCCCATCACCGAGCCGATGCAGTAGTGGGTGTCGCCGACCGTGGCCACCCAGTCGCGCAGCGCCTCGTTCACCGCGTCCTTCAACGTCCGGCTGCCACTGTCGACCGCTTCCACCTCGGCGCCGAGGAGCCGCATCCGGAACACGTTGAGCTCCTGGCGGGCCATGTCGACGGCCCCCATGTAGACCTTGCACTCCAACCCGAACAGTGCCGCCGCCGTGGCGGTGGCGACGCCGTGCTGGCCGGCTCCGGTCTCGGCGACGAGTCGGGTCTTGCCCATGCGCACGGCGAGCAGCGCCTGGCCGAGGACGTTGTTGATCTTGTGCGACCCGGTGTGGTTCAGGTCCTCCCGCTTGAGCAGGAGACGCACGCCCAGCTCCCGCCCGAGGTTGGGGCACTCGGTGAGGATCGACGGGCGGCCGGCGTAGTCGCGCAGCACGCCGTCGAGCTCGCCGCGGAACCCGGGGTCGGCCCACGCCTCGCGGAAGGCCACCTCCAGGTCGAGGCACGCCGGGATGAGCGTCTCGGGGACGAAGCGGCCGCCGAACTCGCCGAAGCGGCCATCCGCGCTCGGCTCCCCCATCAACGACGCGGTGACGCTCCCTGCCGTCCGGTCCTCGCTCACTCGTCCGACCAGTCGTACGGCAGGTCGTCGCTCCCGAGGTACGGCAGCGGCGCCGCCGCCCGGGCCCGTTCGACGAACCGCTTGACCTTGAGCGGGTCCTTCTTTCCGGGCGACCGCTCGACCCCGGTCGACACGTCGACGCCCCACGGCTCGACGGCCTTCACCGCGTCGGCCACGTTGTCCGGGTCGAGCCCGCCGGCCAGGATCAGCCGCTTCCCGTCGGGCACCTCGCCGGCCAGGCTCCAGTCGAAGAGCTGGCCGGAACCCGGTGCCGGGGCGTCGAGCAGGATGAGGTCGGTCGGCATCGCGCCGGCTTCGGCGACCTTCGGCGACCCGGCCGGGTAGGCCTTGATCACCCACTTCACAGCCTGGGCGACCTCGCTCACGACATCGGGCCCCTCGCTCCCGTGCAGCTGCGCCGCCTTGACCCCCGCGCGGTGGACGATGTCGGTCACCAGCTTCGGGTGCTCGTCACGGAAGACGCCGACGGTGAGTATCTCCGGGGGCAGGCGGCGGGTGATGTCGTACGCCTGCTGGGCGGCGATCTGGCGGGGCGACGGGGCGAACACGAACCCAACCGCGTCGGCGCCCATCGCCACCGCCAGCAGGGCGTCGTCCTCGTTGGTGATCCCGCAGATCTTGACGAACATGTGAGCGGAACGGTACCGCTCACCCGCGGTCCTCAGGGGGTTCGTTGGGCCACCCACGGGTGCTCGCGCACGAACGTCGCCACCACGTCGCGACGCGACACCGGCCCGTGCGTCCGGTTGGAGGCCGGGCCGCTCTGCCGCAGTCCTTCGACGTCGGCCGGCCCACACGTCGCCGGCGGGACCTCGATGTCGAACAGGTCGATCGCGTTGTGGCCGAGGATGCGACGCTTCGCCCTGGGAGTCAGGGCCGGGTAGCCGTACTGCTCCTGGAACGCAGGCGTGATCTCGAAGTTGCGGAAGGCGGCGATCTGGTCCTGGGGCGACCCGTACCAGATCGAGTCGGTGCCCCACAGGATGCGCTCCGGCCCGAACGCGACGAGCAGCTTGCCCACCACGTGGGCCGCCTCGTCAGGGTTGCCCATCACCCGCCGCCACGTCGAGCCGAGCTCGGCGTAGACGTTGCCGGCGGCACCGATCCCGGCCTCGGTCACGCTGCGCAGCAGCCGGTCGACCCCCGGGCCGTCGGGGTTGTAGGGACCCTCCGTGTACGAGGTCTCGTAGCCGGAGTGGTACACGAGGAAGCGCAGGTCGGGGTTGGCCACGGCGGCCGGCCCGATGTCGACGGGTGATGCGTACGGGTTGCCCCCGGACAGGCCCTTGTGGACCGCGATCGTCGGGACGCCCGTCGACCGGCAGGCGTCGAGAAAGCGCTGCCCGATCGCCGGCGCCCCCGGGTCGTGGTCGTCGAGGAACCAACCGCTCGGGCTGTGCGTGTACACCTTCCACGCGCTCAGCTCGTGGCTCGCGGCGACGTCCTCCATGGCCGCGACCGCGGCCTCGATCGGGCCGACGTCGGGTACCGCGTGGCCTTGGATCAGCACGTGCCCGTCGCCGCACAGCTCGGTGGCGAGCGCCCGTCCGCGCTCCATCGCGTCGACGGAGAGCGGGTCGGCGTCGCCGACCACGGGCACCGCCGAGATCACCGCGACCCGGGTGTCGCTCTGGACGAGCACGAGCTCGCGCCAGTACTCGGCCGAGAAGCAGTCGATCGCATCGGCCTCTCCGCACGACGCCTGCGGGAAGCCGAGACCGAACTCGCCCGATTCGAGGAAGTGGGTCTGCACGTCGACCACGACCTCGCCCAGTGGCTCCGGTGCGGTGGTTGTCGGCGGGGCATCAGGGGCCGTGGTCGACGCCGCGGCCGTCGTCGATGGGGCTGCGCTGGTCGAGGGGGCGCCGTGGATCGTCGTCGTCGCCTCCTCCGGGTCGGTGATCGCCGACTCGGGAACGGTGAACGTCCCGCCGGGCGCGGTGCCGGTCGAGCGCGAACGGTCGTTCGTGCACGATTCGAGCGCGGCCAGTCCGGCCGCCATCCCCGCTGACGACAGCAGGAACCGGCGGCGGGACCACCCGTGCCGCCGGGCGTGTTCGTCGGCGGCGGCCCGCGCCCGGCGCATCGCCTCGGCCCGCAGGTCGTCGAGCGGCGGCGGGAGGAACTCGCCGTTGGAGCACGGCCAGAGCTTCAGCGGCAGTCCGGGATCGGCGTCGTCACGCGCGCCCACGCCATCCATCGAACCACACGGGGCTCAGATGGTGGCGTCGAGCCACGCCGCGAACACTCAGGATGGGTGGGCGAATGGTCGGTGGTCGAGACCGGCTTCGGTCGCCGGGTCTCCGGCGATCCGGGTGTGCCACATCCGTCGGGGCTGTCTGGGATCGTGGGGGGTTGCCTGGTGCATGAGGCACCGGTTGTCCCACAGCACCGCATCCCCCTCCGTCCACGTGTGGTAGTAGGTGCGCGGACCTGCGCAGGCCTCGTCGTTGAGCCGGTCGAGCAGTGCCTCGGACTCGTCGACCGTGAGCCCGGGAATCGAGTGGGCGTGCTGTCCGATCAGGAGGTTGGGCCGGCCGGTGATCGGGTGGACCTTGACCAGCGGGCGCAGCGGCGGCTCGATGTCGATGCCCAAGCCGTAGAGCTGGTACCGCTCGGCATTTTCCTCGCTCACGTGCAGGTCGGCGCGGTCCATGCTGTAGCGACGGGAGTGATACGCGGCGAGGCCGTCGATCCGCTCCCGCGTGCGCGTCGTCGAGCGCGTCGTAGGCAGCCCGCATGTCGGCGAAGCCGGTGTCGCCGCCCTGGTCCGGGACGATCTCCGCGGTGAACACAGCGCCCATCGCCTGGACGGGCATGTAGGTGCTGTCGTGGTGCCACCGCTCGTTGCCGCGCAGGGACTTGGAGAGGTCATGCTCAACCGACCGGACCGTGCCATCGCGTTGGATGTTCGTCAGCGGGGTCGCCGTGAACTCGAGGTCGCCGAAGCGCCGGGCGAACTCGTCCTGCTCGTCCTGGGTCAAGTGCTGGCCGGGAAACGCGAGCAGCGCGTACTCGAGCCACAACTCGGTGAGCTCGGCGACGGTCGCATCGGTCGCGCGCCCGAGGGAGACATCGCGGACGACCGCCCCAAACGTCGCGTCCAGCGGCTCGACCCGGATCGTCCCCACGACGTGTCCCATGCCGCCATGGTACGCGTCCGAATTTGCGGGTCCCGTCTTGGCGAAGGGGTCACGATTCGGGCGCTGTTCACCGCGCCGAAACCGTCACCCAAATGCCGAATAGGCCGCTGGCGAGGCGAGGCCCCACGTAGCTTGCTGGTCATGAACGCTTCATGGTCGGGGCTGGCGAGCGACGTTGCGGACATCGCCGAGGAGTGGCGGGCGGACCGTCCGGCGCGGCAGGCGCGGCGCAGTCTCGATCCCGCCGACTTCGCCCGACTGGCGAAGGCCGGCTTCTTCCACGTCGCCGTTCCGGAGGAGTCGGGTGGGCTCTGGCGCAGCGTGGCCGAGACGACCCGTCCGATCTGCGAGACGTTGCGCACGATCGCCGCGGCCGATCCCTCGGTTGCGTTGGTGGCGTCGATGCACCCGGCGGTCCTCGGGTTCTGGCTCGCCCGGCCGGACGAGGCCCGACCGCAATGGACCGAACAGCGCGCCGCGGCCTTCGCCACCGCCGCCGAAGGAGCCCAGTGGGGAACGATCACCTCCGAGCCGGGGAGCGGCGGCGACATCCTGCGGACCAAGGCGCAGGCCACGCCGGACGGCTCATCCGACGGCCCCGTGCCGGGCGCCGCCTACCGCCTCAGCGGCGACAAGCACTTCGGTAGCGGGTCGGGCGTCACGTCGTTCATGCTCACGACCGCGGTGGCCGATGGCGAGGAGGAGCCGGCGTTGTTCGCCCTCGATGTGCGCGACCGCCCATGGGACGGCACGGCCGGGTTGCGGCTGACCGCCGAGTGGGACGGGATGGGGATGGCCGCGACCCAGAGCCACGCCATGCGGCTGGAGGCGTGCCCGGCGATCCGCTTCGCGTGGGACGGTCCGCTGGAGGACCTCACGCTCGCCGCCGGACCGCTGGTCGCCAGCATCTTCACATCGGTGATCCTCGGCGTCCTCGACGAGGCGATCGCCACCGCCAAGCGGCAGCTCGAGCCGAAAGCCGACACGCTCCGGGCGTACGAGCGCGTCGAATGGACGCGAGCCGAGCTCGACCACTGGCTCGCCGTGCAGGGCCACGAGGGCGCCCTGCGGGCGGTGGAATCCGGCGACCACGCCCGATCGCTGCACGCCACCCTGCGCGCCAAGGAGGCCGTCGCCGAGCTGGCCGAGTCGTCGCTCGGCCGCCTCGCCCGGGTCATCGGTGGTGGGACGTTCTCGCGCCGGTCGCCGTTCGCCTCGTGGTTCGAGGACGTCCGCGCCCTCGGTTTCCTCCGGCCGCCCTGGGGACTCGCCTACGACGGCCTGTTCGCCACGTCGTTCGCCTGAGACCCGCCGAGCCGCCTCCTGTTCCGGAGACGCCACACGCGGTGGGCACTGGACTCGGGCGCCGGCTCGTCGAGCAGGGCGGCGACGACGAGACATCGCATCGAGGAAGGGAGCGCACCGAGGGATCGAACCCTCGCGCACGCATCCAGCCGGGCGATCACCCGGTCGCTCTCGAGCGACGCTTGGGCGGTGATGCTCGACCGACCGACGATCGCCGGCAGCGGGCCGCCGAGGTCGACGATCTCCGGTTGCCGGTCGGTCGACGACCCCGGCAATCCCGCCCCGAGGAGAACCTCGGCCGGCGGACGGTGGGCCTTGCGGCGCAGGCGGCGCATCACCAGCGTGCGCCACTGGTCGGAGTCGCGGGGTCGCAGCTGGAGGGACTCCCACATCGTGGCGACCACGATCGCCTCGGCGTCGTCGAGCCAACTGCGCCGCTGCACGAGGCGATTCGCCCACCGTGCCGCATCGGCGAACAGCCGGCCGACGCTCGCCAGGTCGCCGGCGAGTGCATCGGCGACGATCCGATCCCAGTCCGCGGCGTCCACCGGAGTGTCGTCACAACCGGAAAGTTGCATCAGCAACGGCGTCCTCATGTCCGTGCAGACGCGATGCAGCACGGATTGGTTCGCGGCTACTTGCCGCCCGCGAGGTCGATGAATGATCCGGTCACGTACGACGCCTGGTCGGACAGCAGCCACACAATCGCCTCGGCGACCTCCTCGGGCCGGCCGCCCCGCCTCATCGGCAGGTTCCCCTGGAGGCGCTCGACTCGGTTCGGGTCCCCACCAGTGGCATGGATGCCGGTGTGGATGAATCCGGGCCGTACCGCGTTCACCCGGATTCCCTCGGCGGCGACCTCGAGCGCGAGCCCGATGGTCAACGTATCCACCGCGCCCTTCGATGCGGCGTAGTCCACGTACTCGCTCGGTGACCCGAGACGGGACGCGGCCGAGGAGACGTTCACGATCGCCCCACCCGACCCACCATGGGCTGTCGACATGCGCAGGACCGCTTGTTTGGCGCACAGGAAGCAGCCCACGACGTTGGTGGTCAGGATCCGCTGCAGGCGATCCTCGTCGAGCTCGTCGACGCGACATTGCCTGCCGATGACGCCGGCATTGTTCACCAACGCGTCGAGGCCGCCGAGCCGCTCGTCCACCAGCGTGAACAGACGGTCGACGTCGGCGGCTCGGCTGACGTCGGCCTGGGCAGCGATCGCGTGGCCACCGTGCTCGACGATGTCGGTGACCACCGCGGCGGCCGCCCGCTCGTCGGTGACGTAGTTGACGCACACCTGATATCCACGCCGCGCCGCCAACCGCGCCGTGGCGGCCCCGATTCCTCGGCTCGCGCCGGTGACGACGATCACGCCGGACACGTCAGCACGCTACGCCCGGCGTGGCCGGGGCGAGCGCCGAGGTGGTATTGCTAGAAGCGTGCGCCACGACCTCAACGAGACCGTTGTGCGGCTGTGCGTCCTGGACGATCCGGCGCGATGGGCGGCCTACGTCGCCGTGCGGACCGCGGGGCGCCCACTCACGCGCGCCGAGGTCGCCGATGAGGTCGGAATCTCGGCGAAGTTGGCCGCCTTCCACTTGGAGAAGCTTCTCTCCGAGGGCTTTCTCGAGGCGACCTACGAACGCGGCGAAGGGTCGGCCGGTGTCGGTCATCCGGCAAAGCGGTACCGCCCGAGCGGTCTCGAGCTCGAGGTGTCGATCCCGCCGCGACGGTACGACCTCGCCGCTGAGATCCTGGCCGATGTCCTCGACGCGGACTCCCCTGATCCGCCGCTGGAGTCGCTCGCCGACGTCGCCTCCGAGTACGGCCGTCAGGTTGGACGGCGGGCGCGGGCACGCAACGGCGACAGTCGGCTGCTGACCGCCCTTCGCGTCATCGGCTATGAGCCCGCCACCTCGGGCGACGATGTGGTCCTTCGCAACTGCCCCTTCCGTCACGTCGCCCAGGCACGACCTGAGATCATCTGCGAGATGAACCTGGCATTCGTCGCCGGTGTGCTCGCCGGCACGAAGTCACGGTCGCTCCACGCGGTTCTGTCGCCGTCGACGGGGCGGTGCTGCGTCGTCGTCGACTCCATAGCGAGTCTTGCCTCTGAGATAACACCAACGAGTATTGTCGTTATTCGCAGGTGCGGGCGTCTGGGGCACGCAACACGGAAGGGAAGTCGAGATGGACAGACGAATGGATCGACGGACAGTGGCCAAGGGCGCGGGCGCCGTCGCGGGTGCGGCGGCGCTGGGACTGTTTCCGGCGACCGCCGACGCAGGTGCAACACCGAAGACAACTCCTGGGGAACCGAGTCTGTACGACCGGTTGGGCGGCTACTTCGCGATCGCCGCGGTCGTCGACCGCTTCAGCGACAAGATCATCAAGAACCCGAAGCTCAACAAGAACCCCGCGCTCAGGAAGTGGAACCGGACCGAGGCGAAGACGCGGCTGCCCGGTCTCAAGTTCGGTCGCACGCTGTGGATCGCGGCAGCGGCCGGCGGACCCTTCGAGTACACCGGCTTGCCGCTGAAGGAGGCTCACGGCGAGTTCAAGCTGACGGCCGACGAGTTCGCCGAAGTCGGGAAGGAGATCGTCAGCGCCCTCAACTTCTACGAGGTGCCGGAACGAGAGCAGCAGGAACTGGTGGCCGCCTACCAAGCCAGCATGTCCGACGTCGTGACGGCCCGCAAGCGAGCCACTACGACGACCTGAGGCGGCGGCCTCTGAGCACCTCTGCTACGGCCTGGGCGTCTGCTGGTACAGGGCCAGCTTCCACCCTCCGTCGCGCTTGACGTAGACGCTCGACATGACCCCGACGAACGGTGGATCGTCGCCGGCACGGTGCCCAGTGCCGACGTAGACGAGAGCAGCCGCATCCTCGCTGATCGGCACGACCCGGACGTCGGCCATCTCGTAGGACGCCCACGCCGGCGCCTGCCCGAGGGCGGTGACGACGTCGTCACGAGTCATCACGCTCCCGTCGGCGAGCACCATCACACCGTCGCTCGTCATCGTCCGGCCGTAGAAATCGTCACCCGTCCCGTCGCACAGCGACGTCCATCCCGCGCGCTCGAGTTCGATCAGCTCGTCCATGCTGGTGGTCATACCCGGCATCGGTGTCGAACCAGTCAGATCTCGGCCCGCCATAGCCCTCCGAGGGTGCCCGTTGCGGCGATCTGGGGGGCATATAGCGGCCTCTCCGTCGAAAGAAATCTCGGAAAAGGGTTGACCTCCAGAACGTGTGTTCGATAGAATGTGAGCATGCAAACGGTGGTCGAAACGCTCGGCGAAGCAGTCGACGCGGCGGCCGCCGTGGACCTCGACACGCAGACCGACACCGAGTTGGACACCGAGCTGGTCGCGCCTGGTCCGGGAGCGGCACCGCCTCGACGCCGAGATCGCCCGCCGGGCCCACCGCTGGGACGCCCGCGGCGTGTGGCAGTCCGATGGTTCCCGCGCCCCGTGGGCCCGGCTGTCCCGCACCGCCAGCCTGTCACCCGGCGCCGCCAAAGCGATCATCGCGTCACGGCCGTGACGCTCGCCCAGATGCCCGTCACCGCCGAGGCGTTCGCCGCCGGCAGGATCGGCACCGACCACGTCGACCTGCTCGCCCGCGCCGCCGGTGAAGGCCGCCACGAGTTGTTCGCCCGCGACGAGGCGCGTCCTGGTCGCCCAGTGTGAGGAGCTGACCTACGGGCAGGTGGTCAAGGCGATCCAGTACTGGTGTCAACGGGCCGACGCCGAACTCGACCACGACGGAACACCGCCACCCAAGCCCGGTTCGCTCGCGTCTACACACCGGGTTCGACGGCACCGTCACCGGCGACTTCACCCTGGACCCGATCGGCGGGGCCACCGTCAGCGAAGCGTTGCGGCGGATCGAACGCGACCTGTACCGCCAAGACCAGCGTGACGGGGTGATCCGCACGATGAGTGAACGGATGGCCGCCGCCCTGGTCGAAATGGCCGTGCGCTCCCAGACCGTCCCCGCCGGCGGGCGCCGCCCGGAACCGTTGATCTGCATCCTCGCCGGTGAAGCCACCGTCGAACGGGTCTGTGAGCTGGCCAGCGGGGTCGTCATCCACCCCGGCCTGATCGTCCCCCACCTCGACCGGTCCCAGGTGCAGACGTTCATCTTCGACGGCGCCGACAGAGGTCATCGCCGCCTCCCCCCAACGCACCTTCCGGGGGATGCTGCGCCGCGCCATCCAAGTACGCGACCGGCACTGCCAACACCCCTCCGGCTGCGACGAGCCGATCACCCACTGCGACGTCGACCACCGTGTCGCCTACACCGACGGCGGGATCACCGCCGAAGCCAACGGCAACCTGGAATGCGAGTCGCACAACCGCAAATCCGACCTCCACGGCCGCCAACCCGCCGACGCCATCGAAGCCGCCCGCCAACGCCGCGAACTCGACCACCTCGCCCGCCAACGACTCGCCGCCCTGACCACCGACCACGCCAACCGACCCCCACCCCACGCCGCCTAGGTGAGGAACTGACGGAGGTTGTTTACAGCACGGTGTCTCTCGTGAAAGAGGCATCCATGGATGAGCGGTAACAACATCCCTTGGCGGTGCTGCGACATGCTGAGGACGTGAGCGGCAACGTCTCGGCGACGTGCCGCTATTGCGCGGTCGGCCGGCGCAGCTACCTCTTCGGACCCCGCGGATGTACGTGCGCAGCGCTACAGACGGCACAACCAGCGTTGCAACGGCCTTCGTCAGTTGCACACCTAGGCCGGATACCTTCGCCCCGTGCCGTCGAAGTCCGTGGTCGTCATCGGCGGCGGCCTCATCGGGCTGACCAGTGCGCTCGCGTTGCACGAGCGCGGGGCGTCCGTCACGGTCGTCGACCGCGCCGCCCTCGGGTCGGGGGCAGCACGGGGTAACGCCGGGTTCCTCTCGCCGACGCTGCTCGCCCCGCTCCCTGGGCCGGGCATGCTGCCCAGGGCTGCGAAGGCGCTGATCACTCGTGACGGCCCGCTGCGCATCCGCCCGCGCGCGGTCCCCTCGATGCTCCGATGGGGCATCGGCTTCCTCCGGGCGGCGAACGGGCCGCGCTTCCACGCCGGTCAGGCCGCGCTCGCCGCGCTCGGCACGAGTCTCGACGATCGCGTGAACGGAGCTCGCCGCGCTCGGAGTCGACGTCGCACGCGGCAAGGACATCGTCGTCCCGTTCCACGACATCGAGTTCGCCGAACGGTTCCACGCCGAGCTGCAACACATGAGCTCGCTCGGCCTCGACGGTCCCGGGGAGCTGCTCGACGGCGCCGGCATCCGCGCGGTGGTGCCGGCCCTCACGAACCACGTCCAGGCGGGCTTCGTTCTGCCTGGCAACCGCACGATCGACCCCGGGCGATATGTCGACAGCCTCATCGCCGCGCTCCGGTCGCGGGACGTACTGCTGCTCGATCATCGGCAGATCACCGGGTTCGAGACCATGGGTGACCGCGTGCGCGCCGTTCGGACGAGCGGCGGGAACCTCGACACCGACGAGTTCGTCCTCGCCGCCGGGGCGGGGATCCGATCCCTCGGCCGGATGCTCGGGCTGCGGCTCGAAGTGGTCCCCGGTCAGGGCTACAACGTCGCCCTCGCCGTGAGCCCGCGGCTCGAGCACCCGGTCATCGTGGAGGAGGTGCACGCCGTCGCCACTCCGCTCGCCGATCGCATCCGACTCGGCGGCACCGTGGAGTTTGCCGGTGATGCGCCGTCGTTCGACGCCCGGCGGGTCGACGCGATCCTGCGATCGATGCAACCCTTCCTCGACCTCGACTGGGCGTCACGCCGGGACGCGTGGGCCGGCTCGCGCCCGATGAGCGCCGACGGGCTCCCGCTCATCGGCCGCACCCGCCGGTTCTCCAACGTCGTGATCGCCGGCGGCCACGGCATGTACGGACTGACCCTCGCCCCCGCGACGGCCCGCGCCGTGGCCGAGCTGATCGTCGATGGCGCCCCGTCGACCGACCTGGCCGCGTTCGATCCGGATCGCTGATCGCGCCTACCGCACGTCGGTCTCACGGCCCCAGACGTCGCTCAACATGAAGCCGGTCGCGTACGGGTCCGTTGGATCGACCGCGGTGGTCCTCGTGCCGAAGATCCAACCACGACCGGAGATGCTCGGCACGACTGCCGGACGGTCGCCGACGGTGGTCGTGGCGGTGAGCGCAACGAGGAACTCGCTGTCGATGATCGAGTTGGCGACGAACGTCGACCCGACCGACGCCTGGCCGCGGGCCGCCATGCAGGCCAGTCGCGCCGACGTCCCGGTGCCGCAGGGCGAACGATCGACGCGGCCGCTGAGCACGGTCGCCCCGCGCAGGCGCCCGCCGGCGGGATCGTCGTCGCCGATCACCATGACGTAGGACAGGAAGTCGATCTCCGGGATCTCCGGGTGCCGGACGGGGATCTGTCGCTGGGCCGCCGCCATCACCAACTCGGCCCGTTCCACCACGTCACGGGCATGGTCCCGAGTGAGCCGCACGCCGAGCTCGGTGCCGGCGACGAGCACGTAGAAGCAGCCGCCGTACGCAACGTCAACGGCAATCTGGCCGACGCCCGGCACGTCGAGCGCAACGTCGAGGGCGTCGACGAACGACGGAACCCCGGCGAACGTGACCCGCGCGCAACGGCCGTCACGGCACTCGGCTTCGGTGCGCACCAACCCGGCCGCCGTCTCGAGCGTCACGACCGTCGTCGGTTCCGTCATCGGGATGGTGCCGGTCTCGAGCAACGCCGTGACGACGCAGATCGTGTTCGAGCCGCTCATCGCGTGGGCTCGATCGGACTGGAGAACGACGAAGCCCGCATCGGCGTCCGGGTCGGTCGACGGGAACACCAGGTTGGCGCTCGCCTGTGGTCGGCCGCGAGGCTCCAGCGTCAGCATTCGGCGCAGCGAGTCGTCAACGGCGTTGAGGTGGTGCAGCTTCTCCCGCGCCGTGAGCCCGGGGACGTCGAAGACCGAGCCGAGATAGCACGTGCCCTGCTCGCCCTCGGCGTGCACCTCGACCGCGGCGTAGCTGCGGGCGAGGCGCATCAGCGCAGGACGCCGTCGAGGATCTCGACGAACGTCGCCGCGTCGGCGTCGCTCAACGGCAGCAGCGGTTGACGAACCTCGCCACAGTCGATCCCCAGATGGCGCAGGCCGAGCTTGGTCTTCTGGTTGTACGACCCGGCCTCCATGTGCTGCACCCACGGCAGGATCTGCTCGAACTGCTTGCGGGCACCGTCGAGGTCACCGCTGTTCGCCGCGTTGAGGATGTCGACGTGCTGCCGGGGCAGCACGTTCGCCGTACCCGCCAGCCACGACCGCACTCCCCAGAAGAAGTAGTCCGCCGCCTGGTCGTCGGAGCCGCACATGATCGTGATCCGACCGGCATAGCGATCACGCAGGGCCAAGAAGCGGGAGAAGTCGCCGCTCGACTCCTTGATGCCCACGATCAACGGGTGGTCGGCCACCAGGTCGAGGCAATCGAAGCCGATCTCGACGCCAGACCGCGCGGGGTAGTTGTAGAGAATCGTCGGCAGCCCGGACGCTTCGGCGACGGCCACGAGGTGAGCCGCGAGCTCGTGGGCGCGGGGCAGCGACGTCGGCGGGGCGGCGAGCATCAGCGCGTCGTAGCCGATGTCCGCGTGCGGTGCGCGCGAGCGCGATCGCGAGGCGCGTCGCACCGGAGTTGCACCCGGCAACGAGTTGGGCGCGCCCGGCGACGAACCCGTGGGTGTGCCGCATCACGTCAACCCGCTCGGCATCGCTCAGGGCGTAGTACTCGCCGGTCGTGCCGCCCGACACGATGCCGCGCACCCCGGCGTCGAGGCTGCGCTCGACAACGGCGGCCAGGCTGGTCGGATCGACGTCCCCGTTCCGATCGAACGGCGTGACGACGGGGACGTAGACACCTTCGAGGTCGAGGGCCATTGACCCGACGCTAACGCCCATGAACCACGCGGGAATAGTGTCGGCTCGTGGTCGACCTGGAGGTGCTCGAAGCGACCGGTCAACGGGCGGCCACCGGCGACGGCGCAGCGCTCGACCGGCTGCTCGTCGACGCCCGACCAGTGGTGCTCGGCCGGTGCCGGCGGTTCCTGCCCAACGAGCTGGATGCCGAAGAGGCGACTCAGGACGCGCTGTGGGCGATCGCCCGCAACATCACCAAGTTCAAGGGCGGCTCGAAGTTCACGACGTGGATGTTCCGCGTCACCACCAACGCCGCCATCGGCTGCTATCGCAAACTGAAGCGGCGGCAGAGTGTGCTCGTGGAGCCGCCCGAGCCGGTGGCCCCGGGCTCCACGCCCAGCGTCGTCACCGGGGCGCGCGTCGACCTGCTCGAGGCGGCGGAGCGGCTCGATCGCCGCGTGGTCGAGCCGGTGTTCCTCCGCGACCTGTGCGACCTGGGTTACGACGACATCGCCGAGCTCCTCGACGTGCCCGTCGGTACGGTCAAGTCACGCATCCACGACGGCCGCAACCAACTCCGGGCCGCGCTCTACGGCTGACCACGCGCCGTCTACGAGTGTAATCGGCGACTCGGCCACGCTGACCTAAATCGGCGGGCCTGTCGGTGAGCGCGGACATCGCCTACTGAACCTTTCCGCGCCCGGCCGCGTCGTAACCGGCGCTGGGCGAGAGGCGCCCGAGCACGGGACCCGATCACGGTCACGCACGCGAGGAGGAGCGATGAAGATCGCAACAGCACGGAAGATCCTGGGCACCGCACTGGCCGCGATGACGTTCGCGGCATGTGCCGCCGGCGGTGGCGACTTGTCGTCGCTGGTCGATGCACGTGACGACGGGATCGAGTCCGTCGTTGTTGCCGACAACGGTGACGAGAGCTCGTCACCATTCACCTCACCGGAGAACGACTACCGCGTCGAGTTCCCCGCCGGCGAGCCGGAACTTCAGAAACTGTCGGTTCCGGCACCAGGTGGCGGGACGCGGCCCATGGACATGTACCTGTCTGATCTGGGCAACCGGGCATACGGAGTTGCGCGTCTCGACCTTCAGAGAACTCCTGACGACGTCATGGGCTGCCTCGAGTGCGCACGGGACAGCGTCGTCAGAGGCTTCAACGGAGAGCTGATCGACAGCCGGCCGATCGAGCTCCAGGGGCGGTTGGGCATCGAGTATTCGGTGCAGCTCCCCAACGGCGGCGGTATCTACATCGCCCGCAACTACGTGGACGAGACCGTCTTCTATCAGGTCATTGTCGCCGGGGTCGGCGAGACCGACGCCACCGACCCTGACGTCCAGAGCTTCTTGAACTCGTTCACGTTCGAACGCCCGTCAACGAGCTCTTGATGTAGCGGATCCGGCCGCGCGGTCGGACATTCATGACGACATGAGCAATCAGTCGCAGGCGGGGATGACGCCGGCCCGACGGGGCCTCCTCACGGTGTTCCTCGTTGCGTCCGTGCTCGGCGGCAGCCTCGTCGGCGGCGTGAGCCTCCCTGCAGGCCGCGCCGCCGGCGAGAACGTCACCTGTGCGGGCGACGACCCGCTCACGACGTCGTTCCCCGCCTTCGCCGACGAGCAGGCGATCGTCGACGGAATCGATCGGGCCATCCGCGACCGCGCTCCCGGCTCACCGATGGAGGGTACGGGCCAGTTCATCGTGAGCGTGAGTCGGCAGTACAACGTGAACCCACTGTGGGTCGTCGGCTCGGCCTGGCAGGAGTCCCAGCTCGGCACCACCGGCCGCGCCGCGAGTCGAGGCAACAACAATTTCTTCGGCATCGCCAAGGGCGACAAGTACTTCAGTACGCCCGAGGAAGGTCTCGAGTACTTCATCAGGACGATCCGCCGCAACCTCGACGGCGAAGGATCACACGTGAGGTATCAGTACGCCACGAACATGTTGGACTACTTCATGGTCCATCAAACCGGGGGTATCTATCGACCGCCGTCGCTCCAAGAGCAATCCCCGCCTCCTCACACCGGCCAGTCGATGCCCATCTACGACTCGGCGATGGGCGTCTACATCAGCTGGGATACGCCCTACACCCCGCTCAACTACTACCGGGGCATGATCTCCATGATCAATGACGTGACGGGTCTCTCGTTGCCGAACGCTCCAGCGCTCGAAGGCAACTCGGCCTGTGCACCGGTCGCTCCCGTCCCGCCCGAGCAACCCGAGCAAACCGCTCAGCCCGGCGACGGGCACGATCCGGTGGGGCACTTCGACAATCTCGTGGCCCGCGGCAACGGTGAGATCGCGTTGGCGGGCTGGACGGTCGACCCGGACACGCCGACGACGTCGATTCCCGTGCACGTCTACGTCAAGACGCCCGACGGCACTCGCACGTTCCACGAGCTGATGGCCGACCACAGCCGGCCGGACGTTCCGCAGGTCCACTCCGAGTACGGCAGCAACGTCGGTTTCGAGCACGTGTTCGGCAGCCTGCCCGCGGGTCCGGTGACGGTGGAGGTCTACGCCATCGACTCGTCCGACCCGAAGTGCGAGCACGCCGACGTCTGCGACCACACGCACATCGGGACCAAGACCGTCACCGTCACCTCCGGCGAGCTCGACGAGCACGATCCGGTGGGATTCTTCGACGATCTCGTGCCGCGCGGCGATGGCGAGGTGGCGATGTGGGGCTGGACGGTCGACCCCGACACGCCGACGAAGTCGATCCCGGTGCACGTCTACGTCGAACGCTCCGACGGCGTGCGCACGTTCCACGAGCTGACGGCCGACCACAGCCGACCCGACGTTCCCGCCGAGATCCCCGAGTACGGCAGCAACGTCGGTTTCGAGCAGGTCTTCCGCGGCCTGCCCGCCGGTCCCGTGACGGTCGAGGTGTACGCCATCGACTCGTCCGACCCGAAGTGCCAGCTCGCCGACGTCTGCGACCACACCCACCTCGACACCCGCACCGTCAACGTGACCGGCCCAGCCGCACCACCGCCTCCCCCGCCTGATGCCGCCAACCCCACCGGCACGTTCGACCATCTCGAGGCTCGCGGCGGCGGCGCCGTCGGCCTGTGGGGCTGGACGTTCGATCGCGACACCCCGACGGCGGCAATCCCGGTTCACCTGTACATCACCGGGTCCGACGGGGTGCGACGACCGTACGAGCTGACTGCCAACCAGAGCCGGCCCGACGTCGCCAGCGCCTATCCCGGTGTCGGCGACCGGCACGGCTACTCAACCGTCATCGGCGGCCTCCCCCGCGGCTCGGCGAAGGTCGAGGTCTACGGCATCGACCCGTCGGGCAAGGCCGACGACCACTCGACCCTGGGAACCCTGTGGGTCACGGTCACCTGAACGATCTGGCGAACTTTCCTGCCGCGCCTCCGCGTCGTAACGAGAGCCAGGCGACAAGCGCCTGCGCCCTTGGCTCGAAGGAGAAGCAATGAAGACCCGCGGAACGGCGCAAGCCATCTTCCTGGCCGCACTCACCGTTGTGAGCGTGGCCGCGTGCGGCGGCGGCGGTGGCGACTCGGCCCCGTTCACGTCGCCCGAGAACGACTACACGATCGAGTTCCCCGGTGGAGAGCCCGAAAGTCAGCGGCAGCAGATACCCATGCCGAACGGCGACCCGCTGCCGATGACCATCTACATGTCGGAGGACGGCGACCGAGGGTATGCCACCGGACGCGTCGAGATGCCGGCGGCGTCCGAAGACGTCAAGGGCACGCTCGAGGCCTCGCGCGACGGGGCCGTGCGCAACGTCAACGGCCAGCTGATCGACAGCAAGCCGGTCACCCTGCAGGGACGGGAAGGCATCGAGTACTCGGCCCGCGTCACCAGTGGCGGTGTCGAGGGGATGCTGGTGGCCCGCAACTACGTGGACGACAGCGTGTTGTACCAGGTCATCGTCGTCGGACCAGGCCAGGTCGGGGCGACGGACGAGGACGTCGCGAGCTTCTTCGAGTCGTTCACGTTCCAGGACGCCTGACGGCGCCGGGCGCAAGTGCTCAGGCGGCGCAGGTCACCGCGCGCGATCCGATCGTGGACACCAAGTGTTCGAGCGCCTCGGTCGGATCGGGCATGGCCGCAATCTCCACGGTGACCGCGTCGACGCTCGGGCGGAGGTTGCCGAGCTCCCTCGCGGCGGTGCGAGCGACGGCGTCAGGGGTCACGTGCTCCGGTTCGATGACCTCGGCGAGCCCCGCCCCGGCCATCAGGTCGGCGTTCCAGAACTGGTCGGCGCCCTTCGGCAGCAGGAGTTGCGGCGTGCCGTACGTCAGCGCGGCGAGGATCGTGCCGCTGCCGCCGTGGTGGACGGCGAGATCGGCGTGGCGGAGGGCGGCGGGCTGGTCGACGAACGACTCGACCCGGACGTTCCGCGGCACCGCTCCGAGGGCCGAGCCGTCGGCCGAGCCGAGCGCCAGCAGGACGTCGGCGTCGAGCCGGCCGAGTCCCTCGATGACCGGCCGCAGCGCGTGGTCCGTCGAGACGACCGTGCCGAGCGTGAGGTAGACGAGCGGCCGGTCGCGCTCCCGGATCCATGGCGGCAGCGTGGCGTCGGGCTCGGCGAACGGGACGGGTCGCAGCGGAACCCGCGCCGGGTCGGCGAGGAACGCTGGTTGCTGCAGGGCCGTGGGAAAGATGTCGACGTAGGCGTCGCCGGTCGCCACGTCGAAGGTCAGCCCCGCCCCGCCATGGTCCTCCCACAGCCGGTCGAGACGGTCTCCCCCCATCACCCGCAGGAACTCCTCGGGAAAGCGCGGCGACAGGGCATGGCAGACGGCGGCGATCCCGGCGGAGTGGGCGACGACGGCCGCACCCACGTCGTATTGCTCGTACACGACGACGTCAGGTCGGACATCGGCGAGCACCGGGGCCAGGTCGGCGGCGGTGCGCGGCGCGATCACGTCGAGGAACAGCCGGCTGCCCATCTCGAGATCGGGCCGACCCCCATCATCCCTCGGCATCTCGTCCGCGGAGAGAGACGCGAGGAGGTGCTGACGGGCGTCCTCGATGCTGACCCCGACGTCGTGGGTCGGGTATCCCAGGCGGTCGAGCCGGGCGAGGAACTGGCCGGTGGTGGCGAAGCTCACGTGATGGCCGGCGCCGCGGGCGGCCGCGGCCAACGGGAGCAGTGGATACACATGGCCGTATGCCGGCCGGGCGCTGAAGACGATCTTCACGGGACGTCCTGGTTCGGGGGTCGACGGACGCTCCGATCCTGGTCGCATCCCCACGCCAACGCGTGGAGAACAGCTGACGATCTCGTGATGTTCGCCAGGATCAGCGCCGCAGCGCGGCCAGGGCGGCGGCCGGGTCGGGTGCCGTGACCAGCGACTCGCCGACGAGGATCGCGTCGTAGCCGGCCGCGGCGAGCCGCTGGGCGTCGGCGGCGTCCCGGATGCCCGACTCGGCGACCTTGACCACGCCGCCGGGGATCGCCTTCGCCATCCGTTCCGCCCGTTCGGGGTCGACCTCGAACGTGGTGAGGTCGCGCTGGTTGACGCCGATCAGGGTCGCTCCCGCCTCCAGGGCCTGCTCCAGCTCCGGCTCGTCGTGGACCTCGACGAGCGCGTCGAGGTGGAGCTCGGCCGCCAGTTTGGCGAACTCGATGAGCTCCAGCTCGCCGAGCACGGCGGCGATCAACAGCACCGCGTCGGCCCCCATCAGGCGAGCGTCGGCGATGTCCCGGGCGTCGACGGTGAAGTCCTTGCGCAGGACCGGCAAAGCCGCCGCGTCGCGCGCCGCCTGCAGGTCGGCGACCGAGCCGGAGAAGAACTCCTCGTCGGTGAGCACCGAGAGGCATGACGCCCCGCCGTGGGCATAGGCAACGGCGAGGGCGGCGGGATCGAGCGTCCTCGGCGAGGGCGCCCTTCGACGGGGAGCGCCGCTTGACCTCGGCGATCACCGCGAGCTCGGGAGTCAACGCCAGCGCCCGCCGGAAACCTCGGGTTGCCGGCGCGGCCCGGGCCTGCTCGACGAGCGCGTCGAGCGGGCGCCGATCGGCGGCGGCGACCTCACGGTGGCGGGCGACGATCCGGTCCAGGTAGGTGACAGGCAACGTCAGAAGCCGAGGCGGTCGGCGATCTCGGCGACGACGTCGTCGACCGGCACGCGGACCTGCTCGGTGGTGTCGCGGTCACGGATGGTGACGGCCTTGTCGTCGAGCGAGTCGAAGTCGACGGTGACGGCCAGCGGTGTGCCGATCTCGTCCTGCCGCCGGTACCGCCGGCCGATCGCCTGGGTCTCGTCGTACTCGACCATGTATCGCTGGCTGAGGGCCTTGCGGACCTCGTGGGCCATCGAGATCAACGGCTCCTTGCGCGACAACGGCAGCACCGCCACCTGGTACGGCGCGATCCGCGGATGCAATCGCAGGACCGTGCGCTTCTCGTCGTTGATGACGTCCTCGTCGTACGCGGTGAGGAGGAACGCGGCCATCGTCCGGGTGGCGCCGACCGCCGGCTCGACGACGTACGGCAGATAGCGCTCGCCCGTTGCCTGGTCGAAGTAGTCGAGTTTCACGCCCGAGTGCTCGGCGTGCCGGCGGAGGTCGAAGTCAGTGCGCTGGGCGATCCCTTCGAGCTCGTCGAAGCCCCACGGGAACAGGAACTCGACGTCCGCCGTGCCCGAGGAGTAGTGCGACAGCTCGTCGGATTCGTGCGGACGGAGGCGCAGCATCTCGCGCGGGATGCCGTGACGGACGTACCAGTCGAGCCGCTCGTTGCACCAGTACTCGTACCACTGGGCACTGTCGGCCGGCGGGACGAAGTACTCCAGCTCCATCAGCTCGAACTCGCGGGTGCGGAAGATCCAGTTCTGTGGCGTGATCTCGTTGCGATAGGCCTTGCCGACCTGGGCGATGCCGAAGGGCGGCTTCTTGCGGGTCGTCGCCAGCACGTTGGCGAAGTTGACGAACATCCCCTGCGCCGTCTCCGGGCGCAGATAGGCGACCGCGGCCGACTCCTCCACGGGACCGGCGTTGGTCTTGAACATGAGGTTGAACTGACGCGCCTCGGTGAAGCTGCCGTGGGCGCCGCAGTTCGGGCAGGTGTCGGGATCGTCCAGCTTGTCCTGGCGGAAGCGCTGCTTGCAGTTGGTGCAGTCGACGAGCGGATCGTGGAAGTTGGCCAGGTGCCCGCTGGCCTCCCACACCTGCGGCGGGCCGAGCGTCGCGGCGTCGATGAGCACGACGTCGTCGCGCTCCTGGACCATCGCCCGGATCCACGCCTCCTTCACGTTGCGCAGCATGAGCGCGCCCAGCGGGCCGTAGTCGTACGCGCTGCGGAAGCCGCCGTAGATCTCCGCTGACGGGTACACGAACCCCCGGCGCTTGCACAGGTTGACGATCTGCTCGAGCTGGGTCGCCGGCATAGAGGCACCAGGTTACGGCCGTCGCCGATCCCCGATCGATTGGGATCCCGCATCTGGGCGGGAATCGTGCCAATCGGGCATCTGGGCGGGAATCGTGTCAACAGGTGGCACAGAACCCGCCCAGAAGCGCGTCACACCGGAGTCGCGAGCGTCGCCGTGTATCCCGCTTCCACCGTTCCTGCCATCTCGGCCAGTTGCTGGCCGATGCCGTCGGCGAACACCATGTCCGACTCCAGTGACACCTGCCCGAGGTTGGCGACGCTCTGGTCGTAGCCGTCGGTCGCGTAGACCGTCTCACAGACGTCCTGCGGGAACGCCAGCTGCGACGTGGCGATCGGTTCGCCGCCACCGGTCGCGTCCTCGACGCTGGCATAGACCTCGAAGTGGATGTGCGGCCAGCGGCCCATGTAACACGCCGGGAAGATGGTCGTGAACGAGACCCGTCCGTCGACGTCGGCCTCCTGGACGCCGCGCAGGTAGTTCTCGTTCTCGGCGCCCTCGGAATACATCGAGTAGCGGCCCTCCCGGTCGCAGTGCCAGATGTACACGGCGGCGCCGGCGAGCGGCACACATCCGGCCGCGGTGTCGGTGACCGTGAGGTCCACGGTGAGCGGCACCCCCTCGGCGACCCCGGACGCGTCGCCGATGCTGGAGCGGATGTCGCCACGGACGATCCCACTCTCGGCGAGTACGTCTGGCCCGTTCGACCCGTCGCCCGGATAGGGCCCAGCGGTCTCCTCGGGGATCGGCGCACAGGTCGCGTCGGTCGTGTTCGACGCGGGGGACGTCGCGTCCGAAGTCGCCGCCGTCGTGGAGTCGGTGCTGCTGGCACCAGTGGTCGAAGCAGAGCTGTCCTCATCCCCGTTCGAGCCGCAGGCGGCCAGGATGGCGGCGCCGGCTCCGGCCGCGGCCAACGAGAGCAGCCGCCGGCGGTCGAAGCTGAACCCTCGGTCGTGATCGTCGCGCTCGTGGTCGTCGGAGGTCATGGAGCTCACGAGGCCAGTCTGGGCGACGAACGTGTGAACCACGTGAGAACCGACCCAGACTCGTCGTGAGTGGTGAGCGGTGAGCGGTGAGCGGCCGAGGGCGCTCACCGCTCACATCACGGTGTTCCGCGGCTACTCGAACATCGCGATCGTGCGCAGGCGGCGTTCGATGTGATGTTCGAGCGCCCGGGTGGCGAGCACACCGACCTCATGAGTCGCCGGTGACTCCGGGACGCGCAAGGCCTCGTTGAGTCGTCCGCCCAGGACGTCGCGCAGCAGCCCCAGCGCGGCCGGGCTGATCGCGGTTCCGGACCGGCACGACCGGCACAGCACCCCACCCTCGCCGAGATCGAACGCCACGAGCGTCACGTCGGGCTCGCTCCCCCCGCAGCGCACGCAGACGTCGAGCTCGGGCTGGAGCCCTTCGGCGGCGAGCAGCTTCCAGTAGAAGGCCGGCACGACGAGGGGCGACGGACGCTCGGGGATCGTGCGCAGCACGCCGACGAGCATGCGGTACAGCTGCGGGTTCGGCTCGCGTTCGAGGGCCAGCTGATCGGCCGCCTCGAGCACGGCGAGCGCCTGCGACGCCCGGTCGAGGGTCGCCAGCAGTGGCGAGAGCGGTTCGACCGACTCGGCCTGGCTGACGATGTCGAGCTCGCGGCCGCGATAGAGCAGCAGCCGGACGTGGCTCATCGGCTCGAGCCGGGCGCCGAACTTCGACGTCGTCTTGCGCACGCCCTTGGCGACGGCCCGCACCTTGCCGTTCTCCTCGGTGAGCAGGACGACGATGCGGTCGGCCTCGCCCAGCTTGTACGTGCGCAGCACGACGCCGGTGTCCCGGTAGAGGTGACTCACGCGGGCTCAGCCCTCATCGAGGCCGCCGAAACGACGGCGGCGGGTGTGGAAGTCCTCGACCGCGGACGCGACGTGCTCGGCCCCCAACTCGCCGAACCTGATGGGCAGGAACACCAACTCCCCGTAGGCCAGCTCCCACACCAGCGACGGCGGCAGGCGCGTCGGCGGGCCGAGGATCAACACCAGATCGGGCTCGACGTCGGCGGGGTCGTAGAGCGCGCCGGCCACCGACTTCTCGTCGACCTTGGCCCCCGGCGGCAGCTGGCGCATGGCTTCGGCGAACCGCTCACGCCCGTCGCTGACCGGGTCGATGATGACGGTGCAGCGTCCGTCGGCCACGACCATGTGCCGGCGCGGCCGGTCGCTCGCGGGGTCGGCGGCGGGGCGGCCCGCCTCGTACGCCCGCACGGTGAGCCACGCGCCTCCCGCCGCGGCCACCGCGGCCCCGAGCGCCTCGGCCTTCTCCCGCCACTCGTCGTGATCGACGAGATCCCACTCGCTCGTGGTGCCCGCCACCACCATGACGTGCGCGAGCGTCGATCCCACCGGGTCAGTCTCCCACGCGAACACCGTCCCGGTCCGGCGATACGTGCCGTAGCGTGATGGCCTCGTGTCTCCGGCCGTTCCTGCTCCACCCGATCGCTTGCTCCACGTCGCCTGCATCATGGACGGCAACGGGCGGTGGGCGATGCGTCAAGGGCTCCCCCGCACGGAGGGGCACACCGAGGGCGAGGAGAACCTGGCGCGACTGGTGCGGCTGGCGGTCCGCCGCGACGTCGGATGGCTCACCGTGTTCGGCTTCTCGACCGAGAACTGGATCCGCCCCCGGTCCGAGGTCCGCCACATCCTCGGCCTCCACCACAAGCTCTTCGGCCGGGTGGCGGAGCTCAACGAGTTGAACGTCCGCATCCAGTGGATCGGGCGTCCGTTCGACACCCCCGACGCGCGCACGCCACGGTACGTCCAGCGGGCGATCCGCAAGGCGATCGCCGACACCGCGCAGAACACCGGGATGCTGCTCACAGTGGCGTTCGACTACGGCGCCCGCCAAGAGCTGATCGATGCGGTGAGGCATGCCCGAGCCGACGCCGTCGCGATCACCCCGCAGGCGATCGCCGACCGTCTCTACCTCCCCGAGCTCCCGCCCGTCGACGTGCTCGTGCGCACGAGCGGGGAGTTGCGCGTCTCCAACTTCCTCCTCTGGCAGAGCGCCGGGGCGGCGATCCACTTCACCGGCAAGACCTGGCCCGAGTTCGACGCCGCCGAGCTCGACGCCGCCCTCGCCCTTGTCGCCGCGTGACGCCGTGACGGCTCCGCCCGTCGCTCTCGGCGCCGTCACCGCGGCGCTGCCCGACGCCGAGCACCGCCCCGGCCAGGAGCGGATGGCGGAGCTCGTCACCGCGGCGATCGACACCCATCGCCATCTGGTCGTGCAGGCGGGCACAGGCACGGGCAAGACGCTCGCCTACCTGGTGCCGGCGATCACTTCTGGGGCCCGCACCGTCGTGGCGACGGCCACCAAGGCGCTGCAGGACCAGTTGGCCACCAAAGACCTGCCGTTCCTCGCCGCGACCCTCTCGACCCCGTTCGAGTGGGCCGTCCTCAAGGGCCGCAGCAACTACGTGTGCCTGCAACGGTTGCGCGAGGTCCAGGGGGCCGACGGCGACCAGCTCGAGCTGGAGGGGATCGGCGACGCGGTCCGTACCGAGATTCGCCGCATCGCCCGCTGGGCCGGCCAGACCGCCACTGGCGACGGCGCCGAGCTCTCCTTCGCGCCGAGCGACGCGGCGTGGCGTTCGGTGAGCGTCGGCAGCGAGGAGTGCCCCGGCGCGGAGCGGTGCCCGATGGGCGAGCCGTGCTTCGCCGAGCGGGCGCGCTGGCGCGCGTCGGCGGCCGACGTCATCGTCGTCAACACCCATCTCTACGGGCTCCACGTCGGCAGCGATGGCGCGATCCTCCCCGAGCACGACGTCGTGGTGTTCGACGAGACCCACGTCGTCGAAGACGTGATGAGCGACACCGTCGGCATCCAACTCGCCCCCGGCCGCTTCGTGACGCTGGCCGGAGTCGTGCGACGCATCGTCGACGATCCGGCGCTGCTCGCCGGTGTCGTCGATCTCGCCGACGAGCTGCGGGACGCGATCGGCCCGTTCGCCGGCCAGCGCCTACCGGTCCCGTATCCCGACTCCGTGCAGGACGCGCTGGCCGAGGCCCGCTTGCGCCTCGACCGCGTCCTCTCGGCGCTGACCGCGGTTGAATCACCCCTGGAGGACGCCCGCCAGCGCAAGTTGCGGGCCCAGCTCATGACCGGCGGGGCGATCGCCCAACTCGACTTCGCGCTCGCCGCTCACGACGGCTACGTGGACTTCGTCTCCGGTTCGCCGGAGCTGCCGCGACTCGAGATCGCGCCCCTCGACGTCGGCCCGATCCTCGCCGAACGGGTGTGGGGCGAACGCACCGCCGTGCTGACGAGCGCGACGATCCCGACGTCGCTGCCGGACCGGGTCGGGCTCCCGGCCGAGAAGGTCGACGTCGCCGACGTCGGCAGCCCGTTCGACTACGCCCGGCAAGCGCTCCTCTACTGCGCCCTGCACGTGCCCGATCCCCGGGCCGACGGCTATCGCGACGCCGTGCACGACGAGCTGGTCGCCCTGATCACCGCCGCCGGGGGTCGCACGCTGGCGTTGTTCACGAGCTGGAAGGCGATGGACCTCGCCGCCGCGGCGGTGCGGGAGCGACTGGACGTGCCGATCCTGACCCAGCGCGACCTGCCCAAGCCGGCCCTCGTCGCCCGCTTCGCCCGAGACGAGGCCACGTGCGTGTTCGCCACGGCCGGGTTCTTCCAGGGCGTCGACGTGCCCGGTCGCACCTTGAGCCTGGTCGTCGTCGACCGACTTCCCTTCCCCCGGCCGGACGACCCGCTGCTGTCGGCCCGTCGGGAGCTGCTCGGCTCCGCCGCCTTCAGCCAGATCGACCTTCCCCGGGCGGCGATGCTCCTGGCCCAAGCGGCCGGCCGCCTCATCCGCAATTCCACGGACCGTGGTGTGGTCGCCGTCCTGGATCGCCGGCTCGGAACGGCTCGCTACCGCTGGG
Organism: uncultured Acidimicrobiia bacterium; assembly: GCA_963755235.1. Lineage (GTDB taxonomy): Bacteria > Actinomycetota > Acidimicrobiia > Acidimicrobiales > Ilumatobacteraceae > JALZMG01. The sequence goes on along the minus strand of CAVWJT010000009.1, from coordinate 132,812 downwards.
ACATCGTGCGCGCCCTGCCACCGATGCGTCGTACGCGGGATCGGGCCGACGTCGAGGAGTTCCTCCGGACGATCACTTCGTAGACGATGCGCCCGCTCTAGAATTTCGCCGCCCCATGATGAAAGACCAGGACGTCCTCGACCCGCGGCGCGTGCCGCGCTACACGTCGCTCGCGCACCGCGCGTACGGCGCCGACGCGACAGCGACGCCCGCTGCCCGATCGTCGACGCCCGGCGCGTGCCCGTCGGGGCAACGGCAGGTTGGTCGCCGCCGCCGTCCTGGTGGCGATCACGGTCGCGGGCATCGTGACCGTGCGGTCGGTCACCCGCCCGGACTTCGACGGCGTCGTCGCCGCGGACGAGGTCGTCAGCGTCGTCGGACCGCGGCTCTCGGTACCCGACGAGATGATGCCGTCGGTACCCGGGCGGGTCATGACCCTGCGCGGCCTCGCCGACGGCGCCGTGTCCCTGACGCGCGAACGGCGACCCCGTCGAGCTCGACAGCGGCGGCGGCTTCGCCGTGCACATCCCGCAGGCCTGGACCGAGGTCCGGCTCGTCGCCAACGACGCCGCCGGCGACGAGAACGACCAGGTCGTCGCGATCACGCCGACGCCGGCGCGGTCGAAGCATCCCGCCACCGTCGCCGTCCACGTACACGCCCGAGGACTGGGCCGACCCCGACATCCACGACCAGATCGTCGCCATGATCGAGGCCGGGCTGATCAACGCCGTCCAGCTCGACATCAAGGACGAGACGGCGAGATCGGCTACGACCAGCAAGGTCCGGCTGGCCCGTCGAGCCGGCGCCGTGACGCGCGTACTACGACGCCCGAGAGGCGATCGACGAGCTCCACGACTCGGTGTCCGGGTCATCGGACGGATCGTCAACTTCTTCGACCCAGCGCTCGCCAGCTGGGCATGGGAGAACGGTCGGCCGGAGATGATCGTCCTCGACGGCGAGGGCGACAAGCCGCTTGCCAACGACTACGGCGCGGCCGCGTTCACCAACTTCGCCAACCCGCAGGTCCGCGAGTACCAGATCGACCTCGCCCGTCGAGGCCGTCCGGCTCGGCTTCGACGAGATCCTCTACGACTACGTCCGGCGGCCGGAGGGCGACCTCGAGGTGATGACGTTTCCCGGGCCTCGACATGCCGCCGGACGTCTCGATCGCCCGCTTCGTCGCCGACACCAAGGCACGCGCTCGCACGGGAGCACGACGCGCTGCTGGGCGTCTCGATCTTCGGGATCTCCGCCGTCGCGTCCCGAGCCGACGGCGCAGGACGTCGGGTTGCTCGCGCCGCTCGTCGACTACATCTCGCCGATGGTGTATCCCGCCTCTGGAACTCCGGTCGAGTACGACGTGGACGACCCGTCCGGCCAGCCGGCGAGATCGTGAGCCGCCTCGCTGACCGACTTCGAACGGCTCGCCGCCGGCAGCGGGGCCGCGATCCGTCCCGTGGTTGCAGGACGTCTCGGCCTACGGCTCGCGTCGGACCGAGCGAGGTGCACGGCCCAGATCGACGCCGCGATGGCGACCGGGTCCGACGGCTACATTCTCTGGAACGTCGAGCTCCCGTTACGACCCGGCGGCGCTCAAGCCCATCTGAGTCCGCAATATCAGGTTGGTTGAGTCCCAGTCGACCCTGTGTTAGACACGCGGCGCGGGCGAGCGGTCATGAAGGGGGATTCATGCGTAGGGGACGCACGAAGGTCATCGCCGCCGCCGCGGCCGTGATGCTCGTCGCCGCGGCATGCGGTGACGACGACGACGACGATTCTGCGCCGGCAACGACCGGCGATGTCGGGACGGCCACCACGACGGCAGGAACTGAGCCGGCACCCGCGACCACCGGCGCGTCCGCCACCACCGGCGGACCGGCGACCACGGGGGGCGCGGCGACCACGGCCGGCGCGGCGACGACGACCGGCGAGCCGCCGACCGGTGAGCCGATCAAAGTCGGCCTGCTCACCTCGCTCACCGGCAACTTCGCCCCGTGGGGCGTGCAGGTGCGCGACGGGATGCAGTTGGCGGTCGAGGAGATCAACGCCGCCGGCGGCGTCGACGGCCGGCCGCTCGAGCTGGTCGTCGCCGACGACCAGACCGACCCCGACCAGGGCGCGACCGAGATCGAGCGCCTCGTCGAGGAGGGCGTGGTCGCGATCGGTGGGGTGATCTCGAGCGACGTCGCCCTCGCCACGGCCCGCACGGCCGAGGAACTGGAGACGCCGTTGTTCCTCGTCAAGGCCGGCTCCGAGGCGATCCTCACCCGCGACAGCCGCTACACGTTCCGGACGTGCCTGCCCGCGGCGCCGATGGTGGCGGGTCCGATCGCCCAGTACGCCGAGCAGGAGGGGCTCACCAGGATCGGGGCGATCATCGCCGACTACGCGTGGGGTCAGGCGTTCCGCTCTGCGTTCGAGGCCGAGTTCGCCGACGTCGAGGGCGTCGAGATCCAGGTCGAGGTGGCGCCGGTCCCCGAGACCGACTTCACGACCTACCTGCGCAGCCTGGAGTCGTTCGAGCCCGACCTGCTCGTCGCCACGGGTCACCCGCCGGGATCGGGCCCGATCACGGTGCAGTCGCAGGACCTCGGCCTCGACGTGCCGGTGACCGGCGCCTACTCGCCGTTTGCGCTCGTCTTCGAGGGCGCAGGGGACGCGGCGGTCGGGCGCTACAGCGACTTCGACTGCGCCGACTACCAGAGTGAGGAGTACCAGGAGCTGGCCCGGCGCTATCTCGCGATGTCCGACAACACGTTCATGGAGGACGACGCCGTCGCCGGCTACGGGATCGTGACGATGGTCGCCGAAGCCGTCGCCGAAGCCGGTGACGACAAGGCGGCGATCGCCGAGTACCTCCACGGCGCCACGTTCGCCGACCTGCCCGGGTACGCGTTCGACGTGAGTTGGACCGAGTGGGGCGAGCTCGCCGCCGCCCAGCCGCTGTTCAGCGTCCTCGGCGAAGGCCCCGCGCCGGAGGGCGTCAGCGAGGCCGGCGACTGGTACCCGGAGACGTTGATCCTGCCCGAGCCGCTGGAGCCCTACGAGCCCGAGTAACACGCCCCCGACCTGACCGTGCCGATCCTGGAGCTCGACGGAGTCGAGAAGCGCTTCGGCGGGCTGCCGGCCGTACGGGACGTGTCGTTGCAGGTCGACGACGGCGAGATCGTCGCTCTTGTCGGGCCCAACGGCGCCGGCAAGACGACGTTGTTGCGGACGGTGATCGGACTCGAATCGCCCACCGCCGGCACGATCACGTTCATGGGCGTTGACGTGACCAGGCTGCCACCGCACCGGACCCGCCGGACCGGGATCTCGATGGTGCTGCAGAACCCGCGGACGTTCCCCGCGATGAGCGTCCGCGAGAACGCTGCCCTCGGCGCCCGGTTCGGTTCGGTCGGCGGCCTGGTGCCGGAGGACGAAGCGCTCGCGCGCGCCGACGAAGCACTCGGGTTCGTCGGCCTCGCCGCGCGCGGCGAGGCCGAGGTCGGCACGTTGAACCTGCACGAGCAGCGGTTCTTGGAGCTCGCCCGGGCGTTGGCCGGGCGTCCCCGGCTGCTCCTGCTCGACGAGGTGATGGCTGGCCTCAACGACACCGAACTGAAGGCCTCGATCGACATCGTGCGCACCGCCCGCGACCAGCTCGGGCTCACGGTCATCTGGGTCGAGCACGTGATGAAGGCGGTGATGAGCCTGGCCGAGCGCGTCGTCGTGCTCAACGTCGGCCGGATCCTCGTCGACGGCCTCCCGCAGGTCGCGATGCGTGACCCCGAGGTCGTCGCCGCCTACCTCGGCACCGAGGAGGTGCCGTGATGCTGGAGGTCGACGAGCTGTCCGCCGGCTACCTCGGCGAGGACGTCATCCACCGGGTCTCGTTGTCCGTCGCCGAGGGCGAGGTGGTCGCGGTCATCGGCTCGAATGGCGCCGGCAAGACGACGCTGTTCCGCGCCGTGTGCGGGCTGCACCGCCCGACGCGGGGGACGGTGACCTTCCAGGGTGAGCGGATCAGTGGCCGGCGGCCCCACGTCATCGCCAAGCGGGGGCTCTGCTACGTGCCCGCCGAGCGGAGACTGTTCCCGGAGATGACGGTGAGCGAGAACCTCGACCTCGGCGCCTACCCGAACCGCCCGGCGGCGGGCCGGCGGGCGCTCGTGTTCGAGCTCTTTCCGCGCCTCGCCGAGCGCCACCGTCAGCGCGCCGGCACGATGAGTGGCGGCGAGCAGCAGATGCTCGCCGTGGGTCGGGCGCTGATGGCCGACCCGCGCCTCCTCCTGCTCGACGAGCCGACGACCGGCCTGGCGCCCAAGCTCGCCGCGGAGGCGTACCGCGCGCTCGCCGCGCTGCGTGAGCACGGGCTCACCATCGTCGTCGCCGAGCAGCAGGTGCCGCTCGCCCTCGGCCTCGCCGATCGAGCCTGCGTCCTGGAGAACGGTCGCGTCCAGCTCGAGGGACTGTCCACCGAGCTCGCTGCCAACCCCGACGTCCAACGCGCCTATCTGGGAATCGCGTGACGTGAGGGCGGTCATCCTCGATGGCATCGTCCTCGGGTTGCAGTTCGGGTTGCTCGGGGTCGGCCTCACGTTGGTGTACGGCCTCGGCGGCGTGCTCAACCTCGCCTACGGGCAGATGGCGGTGCTCGGCGCGATCGTCGTCTCGTTGCGCATGGACGCCGGGGCGCCGGCGATGGTCGCCGTGCTGATCGGCCTCGTCGCCGCCGGTGCGCTCGGCCTGTTCCTCGACCTCACGCTGATGCGACCGGTGTACCGCCGGCGGGGCGAGCCGCGTGTGCTGCTCGGCCTGCTCCTGATGCTCGGCGTCGGGATCATCATCGACGGCTTCCTCGTGTGGCGGTACCCGATCGGGGCGCTGAGCCTGCGCATCGGCGGCGACGCGATCAACATCCTCGGCGTGCGGATGCGCACCGGCAGCCTGCTGGCGTCCGCCATCGCGCTGGCCGTCGGCGCCGTGCTCGCCCTGTTCTTCCGCTTCGCCACGACCGGCAAGGCGGTGCGGTCGGTGATCCAGGACGAGGAGGGCGCCCAGTTGTGCGGCGTGAACCCGGCGGTCATCCGCAGTCTCGTGTTCACCCTCAGCGGCGTGCTCGCCGCCCTCGTCGCCGTGACCAGGTCGATGACGTCGCCGGTGACCGTCAACGCCGGGATCGACTTCACGATCCTCGCCCTCATCGTCGCGGTCGTCGGCGGGCTCGGCAGCGTGTCGGGGGCGTTTCTCGCCGGCGTGCTGCTCGGCGTCGTCAACACGGTGAGCTCGCACTACATCGGCTCCTACGTCACGACCATCGTCCTCCTCGGCGCCGCTGCGCTCACGATCGTGCTGCGACCGTCGGGGCTGCTCGGAGTGCGCAGGACATGACCGCGGCGCCGACGCGGACACGGCGCGCCTCGCTGCTGCGCGCCTACGCCCCCATCGCCATCACCGGCGCCGTGCTCGCGTTGCTGCCGCTCCGCTACGGCGACTCCCGGACGATGATGGGAGTGATCATCACCGGGCTCCTGTTCGCCGCCTACACGATCGGGTTCAACGTCATCTTCGGCAGCACCGGCCAGCTGTTCCTGTGCGTCGGTGCCCTGGCCGGACTCGGTGGCTACACCTCGGCCATCCTGAGCGACCGCGTCGGCATCCCGATGGTCGTGAGCATGGTCCTCGGGACGCTCGCGGCCGCCGTGCTCGGCGGCACGCTGAGCCTGATCGCGGTGAGCCGGTCGCTGGACGTGATCTTCACCGGCATCGTCACCCTGGCGTTCTCGCTGGCGTTCCAGAACCTGCTGCTCGGCCGCCGCGACCTCACCGGCGGCGAGACCGGGCTCGTCGTCGAAGCCGGCGACGACACGTTCCTCGGCGAGCTCGTCCCGCCCTACTACGTCTTCCTCGCCCTCGTGCTCGCCTATCTCGTGATCTACCGGCTCCTTCAGCGCTCCCACTTCGGCTGGGCGTTCCGCGCCCTGCGCGACGACGAGATCGCCGCCGAGCTCGCCGGCGTCGACGTCAAGCGCTACCGCGTCTTCGCCGGCACGCTGGGCGCGGCGATGTTCGGGCTCGCCGGGGCGCTCTACGCCCACAGCGAGGGCTTCATCTCCCCGTCGACGTTCGGGTTCGGCAACGTCGACGTGCGCGTTCTCGTGATGCTCGCCTTCGGGGGCATCGGCAGCCTCCTCGGACCCGTGATCGGCGCCGCCGCGTTGACGTTCCTCGACGAGTGGCTGGTCTCGTTCGACGAGTACCGGCTGATGATCTACGGCGCGGTGATCATCGTCCTCTTCCTCGGCTTCCCGCGTGGCCTGGTCCCGACGCTGCTGTCGTTCGTCCGGCGCCGGCGCGGCACTACGGTCGCCCGCAGTGAGCCCCGAGCCTGACGGCGATCTCGTCCGCGTCGACGTGGCCGACGCGGTGGCCACGATCACGCTCGACTCGCCGACGAACCGCAACGCCCTGTCGAGCCGCCTCGTCGCCGATCTCAACCGGGCACTGGATCACGCCGAGTCCGAGGCGGCCACCGGCGCCGTGCGGGCGATCGTGCTGACCCACGTGCCACCGGCGTTCTGCGCCGGCGCCGACCTCAAGGAGCGTGCCGCGGGGGTGCCCGACTCGCGCCCGATCGTCCGCGCGTTCACGCGACTGATGGACGCCGACGTGCCGACGATCGCCGCGGTCAAGGGTCCGGTGCGGGCGGGCGGGATCGGCTTGATGGCATCGTGCGATCTCGTCGTCGTGCAGCGCGACGTCGGCTTCGCCCTCACCGAGGTCCGGATCGGCGTCGCCGCGGCGATCATCTCGGTCCCGATCCTCCGCCGAGCCAGCGGCTCGCGGCTCGCCGCTGCCTTCCTCACCGGTGAGCCGTTCGACGCCTCCGCGGCGCTGGCGGTCGGGTTGATCACCCACGTCGCCGACGACGTCGACGCGACCGTCGCCGCGTTGTGCGACGGCATCAGGATGGGTGCCCCGGCCGCGGTGCGGGCGACCAAGCGCATCCTCCGCGAGGTGCCGGGACTCCCGCGCGACGAGGCGTTCGAGCAGATGCGCCGGTTGTCGGACGAGTTGTTCGCCGGGTCCGAGGCGGCGGAAGGCATCGCCGCGTTCCTCGAGAAGCGCCCACCGCGCTGGATGTAGGGCGTTCTGTCGTTTGGAACCGACCGGATCCGGCCGTTCTCAAACGACAGAACGGATCGCAGACTCGATGTCGGCCTCGCTGACGAGGACCAGCCGGGCCGCGTCACCGAGCGGCACGAAACTGTCGGCGGCGGCGATCCGCTTCAATTCCCCCGGTACCCCTCCTCGACCAGTCCGGCCACCACGGCCTCGCCCACGCCGCCCGAGCGCCGGGTCTCGTCCACCACGACGACCCGGCCGACCTCCCGGGCCTGCTCGGCGAGCTCGGCGACCGGTAACGGCGCCAGCCAGCGCAGGTCCAGGACGCGACAGGAGATCCCGTCAGCCGCCAGCCGGGCCGCGACGCGCAGCGACAGGTACAGCCCGTTCCCCCACGTCACGACGAGCACGTCGTCCCCCTCGCGAGCGATCGCCGGCGCGCCGATCGGCACGTGCCGGTCCGCCCAGCGGGCAGGCGGCTGATACGGCTCGAGCCACCCCTCGTCGCCCGGCTCGTGGAGGTCGCGGGTGTGGTACAGGGCGATCGGTTCGAGGAACACGCTGACGGTCCCGTCGGTGACCGCGGCGGCGGCGCACGTCCGCAGCATGGCCGCCGCATCCGCGGGACGCGCCGGTGAGGCGATCACCACGCCGGGGATGTCACGCAGGACGGCCACGGCGTTGTCGTTGTGGAAGTGGCCCCCGAACCCCTTCTGGTAGCCGTAGCCGGCGACGCGCACGACGAGGGGGTTCTCGTACTGGCCGTTGGAGAAGAAGCGCAGGGTCGCCGCCTCACCGCGGAGCTGGTCCTCGGCGTTGTGCAGGTAGGCGAGGTACTGGATCTCCGGGATCGGCAGCAACCCCGAGAGCCCGGCGCCGAGGGCCAGCCCGAGGATCGACTGCTCGTCGAGCAGGGTGTCGAAGACGCGTGCTGCGCCGGCCCGGCGCTGGAGCCCCCTGGTCACCCCGTAGACCCCGCCCTTGGCGCCGACGTCCTCGCCGAACACCAACACGTGGCGATCGGCGACCAGCAGTTCGCCGAGGGTCCGGTTGATCGACTCGGCGAGCGTCAATGGCCCCTCGTCCTCCGGCAGGCGCCCGAAGAAGGCGGCCCGCTCGTCCGGGGGCGCCGCCGTCGCGGACCGGGCCGCCACCTCCGCAGGACGCCGGGGAGCGAGCGGCGCGATCACTTCGGCGGCGGACGCGAGCTGGGGCGAGGCAAGGAGCTCGCGGGTCGCCGCCCGCACCGCGGCGCGGCCGTCGAGGTAGCGCTCGACGAGCGCGTCGGCGGTCGCGCTTCCGGCCGTGACGAGCGTGGCCGCGGTCGCCAGCAGCGGGTCCCGCGCCTGATCAGCCCGCAGGCTCGCCGCGGTGCGGTAGGCGGACTCGACGTCGGTGCCGGCGTGGCCGCCGAACCGCACCACGCGCACGTGGAGCACCGCCGGCCGGCCCGTCGTCCGGACATGATCGGCGAGCTCCTCGGCCGCGTCGTACACGCCGATCGGGTCGGTGCCCTCGACCCGTTCGTAGCGCAGCTCCGGCCGGCTCGACAGCGCCCCGGCCACCCAGTCCTCGGGTGTCGGGACACTGATCCCCCACCCGTTGTCCTCGCACACGAAGAGCAGCGGGAGCCGCATCCGCTGGTACGCCGTGTAGGCCGCGGCGTTGACGGCACCCTGCGCCGTCGAGTGGTTCAGCGAGGCGTCCCCGAAGCTGCACACGACGATGGCGTCGTCCGGCCAGCGCGTCGACACGCCGATGCGGGCGGCCCGGGCGATGGCGAAGGCGACGCCGAGCGCCCGCGGCAGGTGCGACGCGATCGTCGAGGTCTGCGGAACGATGGCGAGATCGGCGTGGCCGAACACCTTGTGCCGGCCGCCGGCGATCGGTTCGTCGCGAGCGGCGAGGAGCCCGAGGATCACGTCGCGCACGCCGTCGTGCCCGGGGACCTGCTGGGCCCGGGCGAGGTAGAAGCCGCCCGACCGGTAGTGCAGCAGCGCCGGATCGGTCGGCCGCAGCGCCGCGGCGACGAGCGCATTGGCCTCGTGCCCGGCCGAGCTGATCGTGTAGAAGCCGTGGCCCTGACCGCGTAGCCAACGAGCGGCGTGGTCGAGGTGCCGGCTCGTCAGTTGGGCGTCGAACAACCGGTCGAGCCGCTCGGCGGTCAACGACGATCCCGGGGCCAGCGCCGCCCCGGATGGCGTCCGTGGCCCGCCCGTGAGCAGCCCGATGTTGCCGAGCAGGGCGCGTTCCAGGTCGTCGAGGTCGTCCGGCCAGGTCGTCCGGGGCGCGCTGACGTCCATCGGCCCAGGTTCGCACCCCAGGAGACCGAGGACGTACCCGGAACGTTCGTTACAGTGGGCCGACTGTTCGGAACGGAGGGAACCATGACGATCATCGACGAACCGACCGAGTTGCACCCCGATGCCGTCGCGCCCATGCTCGTGACCGAGCTCCCCGGCCCGCGCGCCCGCGCCGTCATCGCTCGCGACGAGGCCGTGACCAGCCCCTCGTTGACCCGGGTGTACCCGCTGGTCGTGCGGCGCGGTCGGGGCTGCGTCCTGGAGGACCTCGACGGCAACCGGTTCCTCGACTTCAACGCCGGCATCGCCGTGGTCGCCGCCGGCCACGCCCATCCCGAGGTCAACGCGGCGATCCACGCTCAGGTCGACGACGTCCTGCACTACTGCTCCAGCGACTTCTACCTCCCCGCCTACGCCGACGTGTGTGACCGCCTCGCCTCGCTGGCGCCGCTGCCCGACGCCCGTGTGTTCCTGTCCAACTCCGGCACCGAGGCTGTCGAGGCCGCCCTCAAGCTCGCCCGCCACCACACCGGGCGCCCGAACGTGATCGCGTTCCTCGGCGCGTTCCACGGCCGGTCGCTGGGCAGCCTGTCGCTCACGGCCAGCAAGTCGCGCCAGCGGGCCGGCTTCGGGACCCTCGCCCCCGGCAGCTTCCACGCCCCGTACGCCGATCCCTACGGCGGGACGGCCCCGACCGGCGCCGAGTACATCGAGGAGGTGCTGTTCGCCAAGCTGACCGCCCCGGGCGACGTCGCCGCGATCTTCGTCGAGCCGATCCAGGGCGAGGGCGGCTACATCGTGCCGCCGCCGGGGTGGCTCGCCGACCTGCGGGCACTGTGCGACGAGCACGACATCCTGCTCGTGTCCGACGAGGTCCAGTCCGGCGTCGGACGCACCGGACGGATGTGGGCGACCGAGCACGAGGGCGTCGTCCCCGACATCATGTGCGTCGGCAAGGGCTTGGCCAGCGGACTGCCGCTCGCCGGGATCGTCGCCCGCTCCGAGGTCATGGACTGGGAGCCCGGGGGCCACGGCTCCACGTTCGGGGGCAACCCGGTCGCGTGCGCCGCTGCGCTCGCCACGCTCGACCTCGTCGAGCGCGAGCTGGCGGCCAACGCCGCGGCCGTCGGCGAGCAGCTGCTCGGCGCGCTCGCCGAGCTGGCGGCGCGCCAGCCGCTGATCGAGCAGGTCCGCGGCCGCGGGCTGATGATCGGCATCGACCTCCCCGACCACGACGCCGCCGCCGACCTCGAACGGGCCTGCTTCGAGCGGGGACTGCTCGTGCTCACGTGCGGCGAGCGTTCGATCCGTCTCGCCCCGCCGCTCGTCGTCACGTCTGGACAGGCCGACACCGCGGTGTCGATCATGGACGAGGCGTTGACCGCGATCTCAGGAGGACGGGGATGAGCCTGCCGACCACTGCCGCCTTGGCCGACCGGGCCGCGCTGATCCTGGCCGCGTGCGGTTCCGACTCCCCAAGGGGAGAGTTCGCCGGTCGCACGCCGATCACCGGCGGCTCGCTCGGTCCCGCCGGGTCGGCCGCCGACGTCGACGCCGCCGTGGCCCGGGCCGTCGAGGCCTTCGCGGTCTGGCGCGCGACACCGGCTCCGGTGCGGGGCAACCTCGTGCGCCGGTTCGGCGAGCTGCTGCGCGAGCACAAGGACGATCTCGGCGAGCTGGTCTCGATCGAGGCCGGCAAGATCCGCTCCGAGGGCCTCGGCGAGGTCCAGGAGATGATCGACATCTGCGACTTCGCCGTCGGGCTCTCCCGTCAGCTGTACGGACTGACGATCGCCAGCGAGCGCCCCGGCCACCGGCTGATGGAGACGTGGCATCCGATGGGCCCGTGCGCGGTGATCTCGGCGTTCAACTTCCCGGTCGCGGTGTGGTCGTGGAACGCCGCCCTCGCCCTGGTCGCCGGTGACCCGGTCCTGTGGAAGCCGTCGGACAAGACCCCGCTCACCGCCGTCGCGTGCGGCGCCCTCCTCGGCCGAGCGGCCAAGGACGTCGGCGCGCCGCCAGACCTCAGCCAGGTGTTGCTCGGCGGCAGCGAGGTCGGTGCCGCGCTGGCCGCCCACGAAGAAGTGGCGATCGTGTCCGCGACCGGGTCGACGCGGATGGGCCGCGCCGTCGCTCCGGTCGTCGCCGCCCGCTTCGGCCGGCTGATCCTCGAGCTGGGAGGCAACAACGGGGCGATCGTCGCCCCGTCGGCGGACCTCGAGCTCGCCGTGCGGGGCATCGCCTTCTCCGCCGTCGGCACCGCCGGCCAGCGCTGCACCAGTCTGCGCCGCCTGATCGTGCACCGCTCGGTCCACGACGAGCTCGTCGACCGCCTCGCCAAGGCCTACGCCAGCGTCCCCATCGGCGACCCGCTGGCCGACGGCACGCTCGTCGGCCCGCTGATCGACGCCCCGGCGTTCGACCGTCTGGGCGAGTCGATCGAGGCGGCCGTCAACGACGGCGGCGAGGTCGTCGTCGGTGGCGACCGGGTGCTCGCCGACGATGCTCCCGACGCCCGCTACATCACGCCGGCACTCGTCACGATGCCGGCGCAGACCGAGATCGTGCGCACCGAGACGTTCGGACCGCTGCTGTACGTGCTCGCCTACGACGAGTTCGACGAGGCCGTCGCGCTGCACAACGCGGTGCCGCAGGGACTGGCGTCGAGCGTCTTCACCAACGACGTCCGCGAGGCCGAGCGGTTCGTGTCGGCGGAGGGCTCGGACTGCGGGATCGCCAACGTCAACATCGGCCCGTCGGGCGCCGAGATCGGCGGCGCGTTCGGCGGTGAGAAGGAGACCGGCGGCGGCCGCGAGTCCGGCTCCGACGCCTGGAAGTCCTACATGCGCCGGGCGACCAACACCGTCAACTACTCGACGTCGCTCCCCCTCGCCCAAGGCGTCGAGTTCGACATTTGAGGTTCTGACGACGCGGGAGGCCGGTTTCGCGGACCTAACTCTCCCAACAATCGCGAGCGCGCCGGGGTGGAGGCACCCCCTGGGGAGTCCGGGCGGCACCCTTACCCTCCCCGCGGCGGAGCCGTACTCTCGGTTCCATGGCGGCGACCGGATGGGTCGCCCGCCGCTGGTTCCGGCGACGGGCGGTGGCGATGATCCCGTTCACGCTGCTCGTGGTCATCGGCACGACCGGAACGCTGGTGGCACTCGGAGCTGCCGACCGCACCGCCACCGCCTACGGCGAGTACCTCGAGCGGGCCGATGTCGGCGACCTCGTGCTCAACCCGACGGTTCACACCACGGAGGTCGAGCAGATCATCTCCTCGCTGCCCGGCGTCGTGCGGGTGACCAGCAGTTCGTACTTCAACACCACGATCGACGACGGGACGCCCCGTACGCGCGGCGAGGTCGAGGCCGGCACCGGCCCGGTGATGTTCGTCCACGGATCCGTCGACGGACGGTTCATCGAGATGGACCGGCCCGCGCTGCGCGCCGGGCGGCTGCCGACAGGGCCACGGGAGGCCTTGGTGAGCACCGAGGTCGCCGACGCCGAGGACCTCGAGATCGGCGACGTCGTGCCCGTGGCGTTCTGGTGGGCGTGCGACCTCACCGGGCTGTGCGAGTACGACGAGGTCGTCGAGCCGATCGGCGTCGAACATCTCCGGGTGGTCGGCATCGGGACCCTGGCCGACGAGGTGCTGCCGGACGGGCTCTACCCCCGCGGCCGGATGATCGTGAGCCCCGACGTCGCCGACCGCTACGACTGCGTCGGCCACGAGCCGCGAGGGATCCCGCCGCGAGAGGCCGCCGAGCTGGTGTTTCCAACCGATTGTGCCCGCAGCTACCAGTACTTCTCGCTCGACCTGGCCGATGACGTCAACGGGATCCCGGCCGCGCTCACGGCGTTCGATGCGGCGACGAGCGCCGCGAATGACCGGTGGGCGGACGAGTACGGCCAGGAAGGCCCGCAGTACTTCCTCGTCCCGACGGCGAACCCGCAGGAGCGGGCACGCGTCCAACGGGCGATCCGGCCGACCGTCGCCGCGCTGACCGTGCTCGCCGCCGCGACCGCGGCGCTCACCGTGGTCCTGGCCGGCCTCGCGGTCGCCCGCGAGCTGCGCCAGGGCCGAGCCGACCAACGCCAGTGGTGGCGGTTGGGGATGCCGGCGAGCGAACGGGCCGGGATCGTCGCCGCACCGATGCTGGCCGCGGTCGCGCTCGGCGCTCGCCATGTCGGTCGGAGCGACGTGGCTGCTCTCCACGATCGCCCCGGTGGGCCAGGTCGGCACCGTCGATCCGTCGCCCCGACGAGAGTTGACCGCGCGCGTCATCCTTTGTGTCCTCGCTCTCCTCGTGGTGCTCGGCGCCGGAGTGGCCGGCCTCGCCGCTCGTTCCGCCCGTCGCGTCGCTCGGCCGGTGACCGACGCTCGTCCACCGCGACGCCTGCCCGGCTGGGTCGAAGCTGCTACGACACCAGCGCTCGCCGATGGCGTACGGACGGCGTCCATGGTGCGCTCGATGTTGCTCGCGGCGAGTTCCGCTGTCGGGGTGGCGGTCGCCACCGCCGCGGTCGTGTTCGGGGCGAGCCTCTCGGGGCTCCTGGCGACCCCGCACTTCTACGGTTGGGGCTGGGACGTCGCCGTGATGACGGGTTTCGGCTACGGCGACCTCGACCTCGAGGCGACCGTCGCCGCGCTCGACGGCAATCCTGACGTCGAGGACTACGCCGTGCTCGGGTTCGTCAACGAGTTGTCGCTCGGCGACGACCCGGTCCTGTCGGTTCTCGGCCTCGACCGGCACTCGGACCTCGATCTCACCGTGCTCGACGGTCGCCTGCCTTCGGCCGCCGACGAGGTCGCCCTCGGGCCGAAGACCGCCGCCGAGCGCGGCCTCTCGGTGGGCGACGAGGTCACCGTCGAGGGTCAGCAGGCGTCCGTGAGCGGGATCGTGGTGTTCCCCGCCATCGGACCATGGGGCTCGGACCGGGTGGGAACCGGCGCGGGGATGCTGCTCTCCGAGTCAGCGGCGACCTCGAGTGACTTCGCGGAGTCCGCCTCGTTCGTCGGCGTCGATCTCACCGACGGGGGTGACGCCGATGCGCTCCTCGGACAGATGCGCGGTTGGGACACGACCGGTGCCGAGGCGATCGGCTACGCCGAGCCGGTGCGTCCCCCGGAGATACTCGACGCCCGGTCGATGCGCACCGTTCCGGTCCTCATCGTCGCCGTCGTGGGCGCCGTGCTCGCGGCCGGACTTGCGTTCGCCCTGTGGGCGTCGGTGCGCGCTCGACGCCGCGAGTTCGGGATCCTGCGGGCGCTCGGGTTCAGCGGACCACAGGTTCGTCGGTCCGTACGCATCCAGGCCGTAGCGACAATGCTCGTCGCGCTCGTTGTCGGTGTGCCCGCCGGCGTCCTCGCCGGGCGCAGCGCGTGGCAGGTGTTCGCCCGCCAGCTCGGCGTGGTGCCCGACCCGGCGGCAGCGTGGGGATGGGTGCTCGCGCTCGCTGGCGGCGGGCTCGTCGTGGCCGTGATGGCGGCCGTGCTCCCGGCCCGCGTCGCCGCACGCTCGACGCCCGCCGCCGCCCTGCGCTCCGAGTGAGTTCGTTCCGTGGTTCGGGATCGACCGGATCGGGCCGATTCCAAACGACAGAACGGGCAGAACCTACGGTGGCGGACGATGACGGCCCTGGCCGACCACGTCGACGAGCGCAGCGAGGCCTACCAGAGCAACCGCGACCACGTGCTCGCCCTGCTCGCCGATCACGACCGCCAACTCGCCCTCGTCAATGCGGGCGGCGGGGAGAAGTACGTCACCCGCCATCGCCAGCGCGGCAAGCTGCTCTGCCGCGAGCGGGTCGAGCTGCTGATCGACCCCGACTCGCCGCTGCTCGAGCTGTCGCCCCTCGCCGCGTGGGGCACCGACTTCCCCGTCGGCGCCGGCCTCTTCACCGGCGTCGGCGTCGTCGAGGGCGTCGAGTGCATGATCATCGCCAACGACCCGACCGTGCGCGGCGGCACGAGCACCGTCGCCACCGTGCGCAAGAGCCTGCGCGCCCTCGAGATCGCCCGGGAGAACCGCCTCCCGCTCATCCACCTCGTCGAATCCGGCGGCGCCGATCTCCCGCACCAGAGCGAGATCTTCATCCCCGGGGGCCAGACGTTCCGTGACATCACCCAGCTCTCCGCGCTCGGCATCCCCACCGTCGCCCTCGTCTTCGGCAACTCGACCGCGGGCGGCGCCTATCTGCCGGGGATGAGCGACTACGTCGTGATGATCGACCAGCGGTCGAAGGTGTTCCTCGGCGGGCCGCCGTTGGTGAAGATGGCGACGGGCGAGGAGAGTGACGACGAGAGCCTGGGCGGCGCCGAGATGCACGCGCGGGTGAGCGGGCTCGCCGACTACTTCGCCACCGACGAGCTCGACGCCCTGCGCATCGGGCGCCAGATCGTCCGCCGCCTCAACCACACCAAGCTCGGTCCGCCGCCCCGGGGCGCCGGGCGGCCGCCCCGCCACGATCCCGAGCAGCTCCTCGGCGTCCCGTCCGCCGACCTGCGGGCGCCGTTCGACCCGCGCGACGTCCTCGCCCGCGTCGTCGACGACAGCGAGTTCGACGAGTTCAAGCCGCGCTACGGCCCCTCCCTCGTCACCGGATGGGCGGAGATCCACGGCTATCCGCTCGGCGTACTCGCCAACCATCGGGGCGTGCTGTTCAGCGAGGAGTCGCAGAAGGCGACCCAGTTCATCCAGCTCGCCAACCAGATCGACACCCCGCTGCTGTTCCTCCAGAACACCACCGGCTACATGGTCGGCAAGGACTACGAGCAACGCGGGATGATCAAGCACGGGGCGCAGATGATCAACGCCGTCAGCAACTCGACCGTGCCCCACCTCACGATCAACATGGGGGCCAGCTACGGCGCCGGCAACTACGGCATGTGCGGGCGGGCGTACGGGCCGCGGTTCCTGTTCACGTGGCCCAACGCCAAGACCGCGGTGATGGGCCCGCAGCAGCTGGCCGGCGTGATGTCGATCGTCGCCCGCCAATCGGCGGCGTCGATGGGCCGGCCCTTCGACGAAGCGGCCGACGCGGCGATGCGGACGGCGGTCGAGGAGCAGATCGAGCGCGAGTCGCTCGCCCTGTTCATGACCGGGCGCGTCTACGACGACGGGATCATCGATCCGCGGGACACCCGCACGGTCCTCGGGATCTGCCTGTCGGTGGTGCACAACAACGTCGTCGAGGGTCGCCACGGCTACGGCGTCTTCCGGATGTAGTCCACGGTGATCACCAACGTCCTCATCGCCAACCGCGGCGAGATCGCCTGCCGCATCGCCCGCACGTGCCGCCGGCTCGGGATCGGCACCGTCGCGGTGTTCAGCGACGCCGATGCCGACGCCCTGCACGTGCGCGTCGTGCGACCGCGCCGTGCGGCTGCCGGGTACGGCGGCCACCGACACGTACCTGCGCGACGACCTGCTCGTCGAAGCCGCCCGGCGCGCCGGCGCCGACGCCGTGCACCCCGGCTACGGCTTCCTCGCCGAGTCCGCCGACTTCGCCGAGCGAGTCACCAAGGCCGGTCTCGTGTGGGTCGGTCCGCCGCCGGACGCGATCGCCGCGATGGGCTCGAAGATCGAGGCCAAGGCGGCGATGCGCGCCGCCGGCCTGCCGGTGCTGCCCGACTCCACCGTGATGGACGACCCGGCGGAGATCGGCTACCCGCTCCTCGTCAAGGCGTCCGCCGGCGGCGGCGGCCGGGGGATGCGGGTCGTCGCCGGGCCGGGCGAGCTCGCCCAGGCCCTTGCCGACGCCGGCCGCGAGGCCGCCGCGTCGTTCGGCGACGGCACGGTGTTCGCCGAGCGCTACGTGCGCGGGGGCCGGCACGTCGAGATCCAGATCGTCGCCGACACCCACGGCCACGTCGCGTCGCTCCACGAGCGGGAGTGCTCGATCCAGCGCCGCCACCAGAAGATCGTCGAAGAGTCGCCCTCACCCGCCGTCGACGCCGCGCTCCGCGAGCAGATGAGCGCGGCCGCCATCACCGCCGCCCGCACCATCGGCTACATCGGGGCGGGAACCGTCGAGTTCCTCCTCGAGCCCGACCGCGGCTTCTGGTTTCTCGAGATGAACACCCGGCTGCAGGTCGAGCACCCGGTGACCGAGCTCGTCACCGGGCTCGATCTCGTCGAGCTCCAACTCGCCGTCGCCGAGGGAGCCGCCCTGCCGGCGACGGCGCTCGAGGCTCGGCTCGACGGCCACGCCATCGAGGCCCGGCTGACCGCGGAGGATCCGGCCGCCGCGTACCGACCGTCGACCGGCACGTTCACCCGGTTCGAGATCCCCGCCGACGCCGGCGTGCGCGTCGACAGCGGCGTCGAGTCCGGTTCGACCGTGCCGGCCTACTACGACTCGCTCGTCGCCAAGGTGATCGCCCACGGGCCGACGCGCGACGCCGCGATCCGCACGCTCGTGACCGCGCTGCGGCGATCCCGGCTGGAAGGGCTGACGACCAACCGCGACCAGCTCGTCCGCGTGCTCGAGCACGACGCGTTCCGTGCCGGCGACCTGCACACCGAGTTCCTCGCCGAGCACGACACGACGGCGCCGCTGACGGGTCGGCTCGACGTCGCCGCCGCGGCCGTCGCCCTCGCCGAGGTGGCCGCCAACCGGGCGGCGGCGCGGGTGCTCGGCGCCGTTCCCGCGGGCTGGCGCAACAACCCGGCAGTCGTGCCGTCGATCGCCCTCCGCCACCGCGACACCGACGTGACCGTGCGCTACGGGCTCGGCGACGAGCCGCACGTCGAGGTCGGGTTCGCCGAACTGCGCGCCGGCCGAGCTCGTCGATCTTCGCATCGGCACGTGGACCGCGGATCGGGTGGAGCTCGAGGTCGAGGGTGTGGGGCAGGTGCTCGAGATCGGGCGGGACGGCACCCGCCGCTACGTGCACGGGCCCGACGGTGCCGCGATGTTCGAGGTGCTCCCCCGCTTTCCCCCGCCGGGGCGGGGCGCAACCGCCGGCTCGCTGGGGGCCCCGATGCCGGGCGCCGTGCTGCGCGTGACCGTCACCGCGGAGGACACCGTGACCGCCGGACAGGTGCTCGTCGTGATCGAGGCGATGAAGATGGAGCACCAGGTCGTCGCCCCCGACGACGGCCGGGTCGCCGAGGTCCTGGTGGCGCCCGGCGACCAGGTCGAAGCCGGGCAGGTGCTGCTGAGGTTGACCACCGCATGACGACCCGGGCGGTGCGGATCGCCAACTGCTCCGGCTTCTACGGCGACCGGCTCTCGGCGGCGCGGGAGATGGTCGAAGGCGGGCCGATCGACGTGCTCACCGGCGACTGGCTGGCCGAGCTGACGATGCTGATCCTGTGGAAGGCCAAGGCGCGCCAGGCCGAGGGTGGATACGCGACGACGTTCCTCACCCAGATGGAGCAGGTGCTCGGGACGTGCGTCGACCGGGGGATCAGGGTGGTGAGCAACGCCGGCGGGCTCAACCCGGCGGCGTGTGCCGACCGGGTCCGCGAGGTGGCCGACCGTCTCGGCCTCGCCGTCGTCGTCGCCCACATCGAGGGCGACGACCTCATGGATCGCATCGACGGCCTGCGACCGCACCTGGCGAACATCGACACCGGCGCCCCCCTCACGGCCGATCCGGTGACCGCCAACGCCTACCTCGGCGGCTGGGGGATCGCCAGGGCGCTCGCCGAGGGCGCCGACGTCGTGGTGTGCCCGCGGGTCACCGACGCCGCCCTGGTGGTCGGGCCGGCGGCGTGGTGGTGGGAGTGGTCGCCGACGGACTGGGACCGCCTCGCCGGCGCCGTCGCCGCCGGCCACGTCATCGAGTGCGGCGCCCAGGCGACCGGGGGGAACTTCTCCTTCTTCACCGAGCTGCCCGACCTGTCGGTCCGCGCTCGGGTTCCCGATCGCCGAGGTCGACGGCGACGGCGCGGCGGTGATCACCAAGCATCCCGGTACCGGCGGCGCGGTCACGGTCGAGACGGTGACGGCGCAGCTGCTGTACGAGATCGGGCCGCCCGCCTACGCCAACCCCGATGTCGTCACCCGCTTCGACACCATCCACCTCGAGCAGGTCGGCCCGGACCGGGTGCGCATCAGCGGCACGCGGGGCGAGCCGGCGCCGGCCACGGCGAAGGTGGCGATCAACTACGACGGCGGCCACCGCAACCGGATGACGTTCGTGCTCACCGGGCTCGACCAGGAGGCCAAGGCGGCGTGGCTGTCCGCGGCGCTGGTCGACGGGCTGGGCGGCGCGGCGCGGCTCGACGCGGCCGGGGTGACGATCGAGACCCGGTTCGTGCCCGCACCGAGCCACGGCGCGGATCAGGAGCGGTCGAGCGGCCTGCTCCACGTGTTCGCGTCGGGTCCGGACGAGCGGGCCGTCGGCCGGGTGTTCTCGTCGGCCGCGATCGAGCTCGCCCTCGCCAACATCCCCGGATTCTTCACGACCAGCCCACCCGGTCCGGCGCAGGCCTACGGGGTCTTCTGGCCGGCGGCGGTCCCGGCGAGCGAGGTCGACCAGGTGGTGGTGCTCGCCGACGGCCGGCGCATCCGCATCGATCCGGCGCCCACGGGACCGGCACCCGCGGACCCGATCGAGGTGCCGGCCATCGACGCCGAGCCCGGCCACGTCGAACCGGGCGCCTCGCTCGGCCGGTACTTCGGTGCCCGCTCCGGCGACAAGGGCGGCAACGCCAACCTCGGCGTGTGGGCGCGCGACGATGCCGGCTACGCCTGGCTGGCGGCCAACCTCACCGCCGAACGGCTGCGCCAGCTGCTGCCCGAGACCGGCGACCGGGAGATCCGCCGTTACGAGCTGCCCAACCTGCGCGCCCTCAACTTCGTCCTCGTCGGCTACCTCGGCGAGGGGGTCGCCAGCTCGACCGCCTTCGACCCGCAGGCCAAGGGCCTCGGTGAGTACCTCCGCTCGCGGCCGGTGTGAGCCCGTTCTGTCGTTTGGGAAACGCCGGATCCGGTCGATTCCAAACGACAGGACGCTCACGCGAGCAGGCGGTAGCCCAGCCCGCGGACGGTCACGATGAGGCGAGGCTCGTCGGGCTGGTCCTCGATCTTCACCCGGAGGCGGCGGACGTGGGCGTCGACGAGCCGGGAGTCGCCGAGGTACTCGTAGCCCCAGACCCGTTCGAGCAGCTGGTCCCGGGAGAGCACCGCGCCGGCGTGGTCGGCGAACTCGCAGATCAGCCGGAACTCGGTCTTGGTGAGCGGCACCTCCTGGCCCCGCTTGAGCACGACGCCCTGTTCCCGGCGCAGCTCGACGTCGCCGAAGACGGCCGATTTCATGGCCGGGGTCTCCCGGAGCTGCACCCGGCGCAGCAGGGCCCGGATCCGCGCCGCCAGCTCCTTCGGGACCACCGGCTTGGTCACGTAGTCGTCGGCGCCGGCCTCCAGCCCGGCCACCAGATCGTGAGTGTCGGTCTGGGCGGTGATGATGATGATCGGCACGATGCTGCGGGCGCGCAACGCCCGGCAGACGTCGAACCCCGACATGTCGGGCAGGCGGAGATCGAGCAGGACCAGATCGGCCTCGTGCTCGGCGAACTCGGCGAGGCCCGTCCGCCCGTCGGGCGCCTCGCGCACCTTGTACCCCTCGTCTTCCAGGGCCATCGTGAGGGCGAGGCGGATCTGGTCGTCGTCTTCGATGAACAGCAGGGAGTGCACAGCGCCGCCCATTGTGGCCGGGTCGGCCCCCGTCGCCCCACTTCGCCGGGTTCCGTTTTGTTACACAAATCGCGCAATTCCGCGGTCCCGCCGTCACACGTCGCGCCGAGGATGAGCGGTGTTCACGCTGCCCCGGTGAGGTGCCTTCCTCCCCCTGGTGCCTCACCGGCAGCGGTGTTTCCGCGTCTGATGGAGAGCGTCGGCGCCTGGCACACTGACGTTGTGCTCCGCCGTCGTCCGATGCGTCTGCGCACCAAGGTCACCCTGTTCTTCGGGCTCATCGCCTTGGTCGCGACCGTGACGCTGACGATCGTCACCTACGCCTTCGCCCGCGAGTCACTGCTCGACCAGCGGGCGGAGGTTGCCCGCCAGCAGGCGATCCTGAACGCGATCCAGGTGCGGGACCGGCTGCGCACCGAGGCGGCCGGATTCTGTGAGTGGTTCCCCAACGTCGGCCCCGAGGCGGAGGGGTACGCCTTCGTGCGCCTCGCCGACGGGGAGCCCTGCAGCACCAACGCGCTGTTCTCCGATGGGGAGGTCTCCGACGAGTTGCGCACGGCGCTGCAGGCGGGCGCGTCGGCGGTCCAGCGCTTCGACTTCCGGGGCCGGAACTACGTCGGGGTCGGTGTGCACATCGCCGAGGCCGATGCCGACTACTACGAGGCGTTCCAGCTCGGCTCGACGGAGCGCACACTGCGGTCGGTCCTCCTCGCCCTGCTGATCGGCTCGGCGGTCACGGTCCTGTTCGCCACGGCCCTCGGGTGGTGGACCAGCCGCCGCCTACTGCGCCCGCTGGCCAGGATCACCGACGCCGCCGGCGAGATCGCCGCGGGAGGGCTCGACACGCGTGTGGCCGCCGAGGGGGACCCCGACCTCGACCGCCTGGCCGACTCCTTCAACGAGATGGCCGACGCCGTGCAGGCCCGCATCGAACGGGAGGCGCGCTTCGCCAGCGACGTCAGCCACGAGTTGCGCTCTCCGATCACCGCCCTCGCCGCGGCCGCCGAGGTGATGCACACGCGTCGGGGCGAGCTGCCCGATCGGACCCAGCAGGCGCTCGACGTCGTGGTCGGCCAGGTGCGGAGGTTCGACGCGATGGTGATGGACCTGCTCGAGCTCTCCCGCATCGATGCCGGGGCGACCGACCTGCACACCGAGGAGGTCGACATCGAGGAGCTGTGCCAGCGGGTGGCCGGCCGCAACGGCTTCCCCCACCTGCCGGTCGAGGTCGGCTGGCGGGCGCCGGCCACGGCGGTCGTGGACAAGCTGCGGTTCGAGCGGATCATCGCCAACCTGCTCGAGAACGCGGTCCAGCACGGCGGCGGACCGGTGCGCATCTCGATCGAGCGGGGCGACGGACGCCACCTCCTGGTGGCGGTCGAGGACTCCGGGCCAGGAGTGGCGCGGGGCGAGCGGGTGCGGATCTTCGAGCGCTTCGCCCGCGGCAGCGCGGCCCGGCACCGGGTCGGCACCGGCCTCGGACTCGCCCTCGTCGCCGAGCATGCCGCGGCGCAGGGGGGCGAGGCGTGGGCCGAGGACCGCCCCGGCGGCGGCGCCCGGTTCGTCGTCCAGGTGCCGGCAGGGGCGAGCCGATGAGCCGATTCGTCGCCGTCGCGCTCGTGGCGAGCGCCGCCACGCTGGTCGCTGGATGCGGGGTCGGTGGCGACGGTGAGCTCCAACAGATCGGGTCCGATGACCTGACCGGGCTCGACCAGACCACGACCTCGACGACGACCACGACCACCACGGTCGCGCCGACGGCCTCGATGCCGGAGGGCACCACGACCTCCACCACCGGGGCGACGACCACGAGCACGATCGCCACCGAGCCGGTGGAGCTCTACTTCGTCGCCGGCGGGCATGCTCGAGAGCGTGTCCCAGGAGCTGACGCGGGGGATGACGCTCGAGCCGCGTGCTGACCGCGCTCGAGTCCGGCCCGCCGCCGCCGGATGTCGGGATCGGCCTGACGTCGGACATCCCGGTCGGCCTGATCCGCACCGTCACGCCGTCGTCCACAGGAATCGCCACCGTCGACCTGGTGGAAGAGCTGTTCGTGGACATTCCGGGCGGCGTCGAGCAGCGGCGGGCGATCGCCCAGATCGTCCTCACGCTTGACCATGCGACCGGGCATCGGTCAGGTGAGCTTCACCCTCGACGGCGAGCCGCTCGCCGTCCCCAAGCTCGGCAACGTGCTCAGCGATCCGGGCGAGGCGGTCGCCCGCAGCGACTACGAGTCGCTGCTCGACCAGGACGACGTGTTCACGACCGAGGTGCCGACCGACCACGACTCCACCGTCGACAACCGGTTGATCCCGCGTCAGTAGCCGAGACGCTCGACCCGGTCGGGCCGGCGCTGCCAGTCCTTGTCGACCTTGACCCGCAGATCGAGGTACGTCCCCTCGGGGAGCTGCCGCCGGGCCCGCTCCCCCACCTGCTTGAGCACCCGGCCGCCCTTGCCGATCACCATCCCCTTCTGGCTCTCCCGCTCGACGACGATCTCGACGGTGATCCGGTTGCCCTCCCACTCGCTCACCCGAGTGGCGATGGAGTAGGGCAGCTCGTCGCGGGTGACGGCGAGAAGCTGCTCGCGCACGAGCTCGGCGACCCACTGCTCCTCGGGAACGTCGCGGACGGTGCCCTCGGGGAAGTAGGCCGGACCTTCCGGCAGCCTCGCGACGAGGTGATCGACGAGGGGTTCGAGCCCTTCGCCCGTCCGCGCCGACACCGGGAAGTACGCCTCCGCGTTCAGCTCCGCGGCGGCGCCGAGCTGAGCGAGCACCTGGGCGCGGGTCGCGGCGTCGACCTTGTTGACGACGACCACCGCGGACGGGAGGTCGAGATGGTCGGCGACCCACCGGTCGCCCGACCCGAACGGCGCCGTCGCGTCGACGACGAGACAGACCACGTCCACGCCGGCGTCGCTGTCGCCGACGCTCTCGATCGCGGTCGCGTTGACCTTGCGGCCGAGCGCGGTGACCGGCTTGTGCAGTCCCGGCGTGTCGACGAACACCACCTGGGCGTCGGCGCGGGTCAGCACCCCTCGTACGCGGTGACGCGTCGTCTGCGGCTTGTCCGACACGATCGACACCTTGTCGCCACAGATCGTGTTGACGAGCGACGACTTGCCCACGTTGGGCCGCCCCACCAGCGTGACGAACCCGGAGCGGAAGGGAACGGTCACACGTTGGCGGTGCGGTCGGCCCAGTACGGGGCCCGCAGCTCGCGCTTGAGGAGCTTGCCCGAGCCGGTCTTGGGCAGCTCGTCCGCCCAGGCGATCGAGCGCGGCACCTTGTAGCCGGCGAGGTGCTCGCGGGCGTGGGCGATGAGCGCGGCGTCGGACAGGTCGGACCCCGGCGCCTTGACGACCACGGCGTGCACGGACTCCCCCCAGTCGTCGGACGGGATGCCGAACACGGCGGCCTCGAACACGTCGGGATGGGTTTCGAGGGCGGCCTCGATCTCGGCGGGATAGATGTTCATCCCGCCCGAGATGATCATGTCCTTCTTGCGGTCGCAGATGTACAGGAAGCCATCGTCGTCGCGGTAGGCGATGTCACCGACGGTCTGCCACCCGTCCCGGTTGTCCTCCTCGAACTTGTCGTGCTGCTTGTAGTAGTCGGCGAAGACGGACGGGCTGCGCACGAAGAGCTCACCGGTCGCCTCCGGCCCGGTCCCCTCGACGACGTTGCCGTCGTCGTCGTAGAGGCGGATCTCGACCATCGGCGACTCCTTGCCGCACGAGCCCGGCTTGCGCAGCTGGTCCTCGGGCCGCAGGATCGTGTTCACACCGAGCTCGGTCGACCCGTACACCTCCCACAGCGAATCGGGCGGGAAGTCGGCGACGTACTGCTCCTTGAGCGTGAAGCTCCACGGCGCGGCGTTGGCGATCATGATCCGCATCGACGAACGGTCGTAGCGGTCCTTGACGTCCGCCGGCAGGTTGCACACGAGGCGGATCGGCGTCGGCGCCGAGAACGTCGAGGTGCAGCGGTAGGTCTCCAGGATCCGCAGCCAGTCCTCCGGGTCGAACTTGCCGCTGCACGACGACGGTCTGGCCGAGCACGATGGCCACGCCCATGAAGCCACCCGGCCCGCTGTGGTAGAGCGGACCGGTCGTGAGGTAGACGTCGTCGGGGCGATAGCCGATGAGCTGCAGCATCGCCCCCATCTGCTGCGGGTCGGCGGCGTTGCGGCGCAGGGCCCCCTTCGGTTTCCCGGTGGTCCCGGAGGTGTAGATCATCGTCGCCCCGGACTCCTCGGCCTCCGGCGCATCCAGCGGGCCGGCGGGTGCGGCGGCGATCAGCTCGTCGGCCGACTCCATCCCGGACGGGGCCGGTCCGTCGAAGACGAGGATCGTGCCCACCTTGGGAATCTGGTCCCGGATGCGACCGAACAGCGGAGCCAGCTCGGCGTCGACGTAGACGACCACGGCGTCGCTGTGATCGGTGACGTAGGCCGCTTCCTCGTCGGAGAACCGGTAGTTCAGCGGCACTGCCGTCGCCCCGACCTTGCGCGCCGCGTGGACCAGGGTGACCACGCCCTCGGAGTTCTGCCCGCACCACGCGACCTTGGCGCCGGGACCGAGCCCGCGCTCGGCCAGCACGTGGGCGAGCCGGTTGGCCCGATCCTCGAGCTCGGCGTGGGTGAACGTCCGCACCTCGACGCCGAGACGATCGTCGACGAGGGCGAGCTTGTCCGGCTGGAGCTGGGCGTAGGTGGTCAGGAGGTCGGCCATACGCCGGCATTCGTAGCACGCGAGAGCCGCCTGACATGCTGGCGAGATGGCTGCACGCACGATCAACGGCATCGACGAGTTGCGTTCGCTCGTCGGCGAACATCTCGGCTACAGCGACTGGGTCGAGGTCACCCAGGACATGGTGAACCAGTTCGCCGACGCCACCGGTGACCATCAGTGGATCCACGTCGACGTCGAGCGGGCCAAGGCCGGTCCGTTCGGCGCACCGATCGCCCACGGTTACCTGACGCTGTCGCTCGGCCCTCGATTGGCCCCCGAGATCTACTCGGTGAGCGGGGTGAAGATGGGCGTCAACTACGGCGCCGACCGGATCCGCTTCCCTGCCCCGGTGCCGGTCGGCTCGAAGCTCCGCCTCGGCGCCACCCTTCGCGAGGTCACCGACATCGACGGCGGGGCGCAGATGAAGATGGAGTTCTCGTTCGAGGTCGAGGGCGCGGCCAAGCCGTCCTGCGTGGCCGAGGTGTTGTTCCGCGTCTACACGTGATCAGGAGCGGAACTCGGGCATCACCTCGCGGGCCAGCCGCGTGAGCGACTCGGTGTCGGGGTAGTCCGCACACCAGGGGATGATCCCGCCACACCCCAGATCGACGTAGGTCTGGATCTTCTCGCAGACCTGCTCGGGCGTGCCGACCAAGTTGTTCGCCCGCCAACTCTCGACCGGCTCCCCCCACAGGCTCCTGGTGCCGGCAGCCTCGACCTCGGCCGCGGAACTGCGGATGAACACCTCGGGCGACCACGTCTTGCGGATCGTCGCCTCGTCCCTGCCGACGTCCGCGCAGTGGGTCTTCAGCACCTCCCGCTTGTGCGCCCACATGTCCGGGTTGCCACCGAAGTTGGAGGCGTCGGCGTGGCGGGCGACGACGCGCAGGGTGAGCTGCTCGCCGCCGCCCCCGATCCACACCGGCGGGTGCGGAACCTGGAGCGGTTTGGGATCGCAGTTGGCCCGGGACAGCTCGTAGTACGAGCCCCGGTACGTCGTCTCCGGTTCGGTCCACATGCTCTTGACGATCTCGACGGTCTCGCGCAGCATCCCGATGCGATCCTTCGGCGCCGGGAACTCGAACCCGTAGCCGCGGTACTCGTTCTCGTACCACCCGGCGCCGATGCCCCAGTCGAGGCGTCCGCCGGAGATGACGTCGACCGTGGAGGTGATCTTGGCCAGCAGGCCGGGGTTGCGGTAGCTGTTGCACCCGACCATCTGCCCGAGCCGGATGCGGCTCGTCCGCTGGCTGATCGCGGCGATCGTCGTCCAGCACTCGAAGACGGCCTCATGGGCGGGTCGGGGGACGTTGTGGAAGTGGTCGTACACCCAGATCGAGTCGAAGCCGAGCTCCTCGGCGAGGACGGCGATCTCGACCGCCTTGATCCACTTCGCGTCGGCCCCTTCGATGTCGACCAGCTCCATCTTCCAGCCCTGGGGCATGAACACGCCGAACACCACGTCGTCACTCATGCGGGGCAACGTAGTGGGGACTCCCGCCCGGGCCGTGCCGAATGGTTGGGGTGCCAGCGAGTCTCGTAGCGTGCGGTCATGACGGCGGAACCCGATGTGGCGTCCGGCGCGGAGCCCGACGTCGCCACGGTGCTCGAGGCGATCGCGGCCCGGGAACCCGACAACGAGTGCCTCGTCGCGGGCGACCGGCGGCTGACGTGGGCCGACGTCACCGACCGCACCCGGCGACTCGCCAATCACCTCGTCGCCCACGGCCTCGGCTGCCACACCGAGCGGGCCCGGCTCGCGCCCCACGAGAGCGGCCAGGATCACCTCGCGGTCTACCTGCGCAACGGCCCGGAGTACCTCGAGAGCATGCTGAGCGCGTTCAAGGCGCGCGTCGCCCCCCTCAACGTCAACTACCGGTACGGGGCCGACGAGTTGCACCACGTACTCGCCGACTCCGGCGCGTCGGCCGCCGTCGTCCACTCCTGCTTCGCCCCGACGCTCGCCGAGGTCCGCGCCGACCTGCCCGCCCTCCGCGTCGTGCTCCAGGTACCGGACGCGTCCGGTCACGAGCTCCTGCCGGGCGCGCAGTGGTACGAGGACGCCTTGGCGGCCGCGTCGGGCGAACCTCCGCCGGTGCGCTGGAGCCCTGACGACCTCTACGTCCTCTACACCGGCGGCACCACCGGCCGGCCCAAAGGGGTCCTGTGGCGCAACGGGGACGCGCTGGTCGAGTGCTTCGGCGGGTCACCGACGGCGGCCGACGTGGCCGGGTTCGTCGCCGACGCGGCGGTCCGGTTCAGGGCGCTCGTCACTCCTCCGCTCATGCACGGGGCCGGGCAGTGGGTGGCGTTCCGGATCTGGCTGGGCGGAGGAACCGTGTTCGTCGGGTCACGACCCGACCGCTTCGACCCGGCCGACGTGTGGACGACAGTCGAGCGGGAGGGAATCGACTTCCTGCTGATCGCCGGCGACGCCTTCGCCGGTCCGCTCCTCGACGAGCTGGATCGCCGGCGCTACGACCTCTCGAGCCTCAACGTCGTCTTGTCCGGCGGCGCGTCACTGTCGCTGGTCCGCAAGCGCGCCCTGCTCGCCCGCCTGCCGACGGTCATGCTCGTCGACGGACTCGGATCGTCGGAGGCCGGCGGCCAGCTCGCCCACGTCTCGACCCGCACGAGGGTGGCGTCGGGCCGCTTCCCGCTACGGCCGGGCAACCACGTCCTGTCGGCGTCCCTCGACCGCGAACTGCTCCCTGGAGACGACGAAGTCGGCTGGCTGGCCAAGCGCGGCCGACTGGCGCTCGGCTACCTGGGAGACCCGACCGCGACGGCGAACACGTTTCCGGAGATCGGTGGCCGGCGGTACGCGGTGCCGGGCGACCGGGCCCGCGTCCTCGCGGACGGCGAGGTCGAGCTGTGCGGCCGCGACGCGGCCACGATCGTCTCGGGCGGCGAGAAGATCTTCGCCGAGGAAGTGGAAGCGGCGATCAAGGCCCATCCGGCCGTCTACGACTGCGTCGTGGCCGGGCGGCCCAGCTCCCGCTGGGGCGACGAGGTGGTCGCCGTCGTGCACCGGCGCCACGGCAGCGACGTCGGCGCGGCCCAGCTGCTGACCGCGGCCGCGCAGCAACTGGCCCGCTACAAGCTCCCCAAGGCGATCGTGTTCGTCGACGCCATCGTGCGGTCGCCCTCCGGGAAGGCCGACTACCACTGGGCCCGCGAGGTCGCCGCCGGGTCGGCGCGCTCCTAGCCTGACGCTTGATGGCCGCCGCCCCCGCTGCGTGGGACCGCGACACCCTCCCGGAGGGCGACGAGAAGCGGGCCGCGGTGCGCGACATGTTCGATGCCATCGCCCCCCGCTACGACCTCGTCAACCGGATCATGACGTTCCGCCTCGACGGCCGCTGGCGGCGGCGGGCCGTGCGCGCGCTGGCCCTCCCGACCGGCAGCCTCGTGCTCGACCTCGCCAGCGGAACCGGCGACCTGTGCGTCGACCTCCGCGCCGCGGGCCACCGACCGATCTCGGTCGATCTGAGCCTGGGCATGCTGCGCGCCGACCACAGCGGCGCGCCCCGGGTCCAGGCGGACATCCTCCGCCTGCCCGTGCCCGACGGTCGGGCCGACGGCGTCACGTGTGGATTCGCGCTGCGGAACGTCGTCGACCTCGAAACGTTCTTCGCCGAGCTCGGCCGGGCCGTGCGCCCCGGCGGGCGGATCGCCCTCCTCGACGTCGGCGTGCCTCCCAACCGCATCGTGCGGTGGGGCCACGGCGTCTATTTCGGTCGGGTCGTCCCGCGGATCGGTGGCTGGCTGTCCGACGCCGCCGCCTACCGGTATTTGCCGCGCAGCGTCGCCTACCTGCCCGATCCGCCGGAGCTGGTGGCGATGCTGCGCCGGGCGGGCTTCGCCGACGCGGCCCATCAGTTGTTCAGCGCCGGGATCACCCAGCTCTTCGCCGGCACCCGTGATCGCTGATGCGCGCCGTCACCCGCCCGGCTGACGGGGCCGTCCGCGACCTCGACCTCAACGACATCGCCCGCGCCGACGGCTTCCTGTTCGTCCGCAACGG
Organism: uncultured Acidimicrobiia bacterium; assembly: GCA_963755235.1. GTDB lineage: Bacteria > Actinomycetota > Acidimicrobiia > Acidimicrobiales > Ilumatobacteraceae > JALZMG01. The sequence goes on along the minus strand of CAVWJT010000009.1, from coordinate 102,987 downwards.
CGTCGGGATCGCCGGGCGGGGCGTCGCGGCGCGGGTTCCCGTCGACGACGGTCCCGCGTTCCTGGCGGCGCTCGAGCACATCGACGAGAGCGACGGCGCGTGCACCGGTCCCGGGGCCGGACCGGTCGCCATCGGCTGGGTGCCGTTCCGACCCGGGTCGGCCGGCGAGCTCATCGTCCCGGCGGTCGTCGTCGGCAAGGGTGCGGACGGGCGCAGGTGGGTCACGACGATCGACGACGGATCCACTGAGCAGCTCGCGCCGCCACGCTCGCCGGAGCCGTCGGCCTCGGCCTACCGGATCGAGCCGGTGACGCCCGTCGAGCAGTACCTCGACGCCGTTCGCGCCGCGCGGGAGGCCGTGCGCGACGGCGCGCTCACGAAGGCGGTCATCGCCCGCGAGATCGCGGTGGTGGCCGACCGACCGATCGACCGCCACGGCGTGCTCCACCGGCTGAAGGCCTCCTTCGGGTCGAGCTATCGCTATGCCGTCGACGGGTTGGTCGGCGCGTCCCCCGAGTTGCTGGTCGAGGTCGACGGCGCCGACGTGCGGTCGCACCCGCTCGCCGGGACGGCGCCGCGCACCGGTGACGTCGAGCGCGACGCGGAGATCGCCGAGGCGCTCGTCGCGAGCACGAAGAACCAGGTCGAACACCGCGTGGTGATCGACGTCGTCCACGACTCGTTGCTCCCGTGGTGCAGCTACCTCGACTGGGAGGCCGATCCTTCGGTCGTCACCGTCGCCAACGTCCAGCACCTCGGCACCAGGATCGAGGGCCGGCTGTCCTCACCCGCGCCGAACGTCGTCGAGCTGGTGCGGGCGTTGAGCCCGACCCCGGCGCTCGGCGGGCACCCGCGTGAAGACGCGCTGGCGTTGATCGCCGCCGTCGAGGGGGTCGAGCGGGACCGCTACGGGGGCGCCGTCGGCTGGGTCGACGCGGCCGGGAACGGGACGTGGGCGGTCGCGATCCGCTGCGCCGAGCTGTCGGCGGACCGCTGCCGGGCGCGGCTGCACGCCGGCGGGGGCATCGTCGCGGACAGCGATCCGCTCGCCGAGCTCGCCGAGACCCAGGCCAAGTTCCAGGCGATGCTCTCCGCGCTGATCCGCCCGTAACCATCCGAGGTTCGCGTACCGAGGGTTTCGCGCCCCGTCCGGCACGAAACCCTCGGGTGATCTGAAACTCGGATGCGGCTAGCCGAGGGCGGCGGCGACGGCGGCGTTGAGCGCGGCGTGGACCTCGACGTTGGCCTTCCGGTCGGTGGGGACGCGGGTGACCGACGGGCCGGGGTTGGCGATCCGGTCGGCGAGCTCGTCCGGGGCCGTCACCGTTTCTGCATCCAGGCCGTGGGCGCGGGCGAGCGCGACGACGTCGGTGCCGTGGGGGGTCCCGAACAGCTGCTCGAAGCGGTCCTCCGCCAGCTCGGTCGCCTGGGGGAGGAACGAGAAGATCCCCCCACCGTCGTTGTCCACCACGACGATGCGCAGATCGACGCCCCTCGACCGGAGTGCCGTGAGCGCCCCGCCGTCGTGGACGAACGCGATGTCGCCGACGAGCGCAACCGTCGGTACACCTCCGAGGGCGACGCCGAGGGCCGTCGAGACCACCCCGTCGATGCCGTTGGCGCCCCGGTTGGCATGACCCCGCGCAATGGGGCCCCCGTACCACTCGAGGTCGCGCACCGGCATCGAGGAGGCGACGACCAGTTCGGCCGAAGGGGGAAGGCAGCGGGCGACGGTTCGCGCCACCCCTGGCTCGGTCAGCGTCGGTTGCGCGCCGAGCAGCCCGTCGATCGCCGACTCGGCCAGCGCCGCCGCGTGGTGCCAGCGGGCCAACCATGGCGTGCCGGTCGCCCCGCGGAGCTTGGCGGCCAGCGTCGCCACGCCGCCGGTTTCCAGCCGGAAGGCCACCCGATGATCCGGATCGATCTGGCCCGGGCCGCCGCACTGCACGAGCGTCGCCCCGGAGCTCGTGACCCACTCGGCGAGCACCTTCGAGGCCGCGGGTCGCCCGATGCGGACGACGACGTGCGGCGAGTGGTCGGCGGCGAACTCCCGGTGGCGGAGCAGGGCGTCGAACGCCGCGACCGCGCCGTCGAGGCCGCGGACCCCCGACGTCGGGTCGGCGAGGACCGGCCACTGCGTCGCTGCGGCCAGCGCGGCCACGTCGTCGGGGTCGACGCCGCTGCGCCCGCCGGCGAGGATCACGCCGCGCCCTTGGTCGAGCTCGACGACGAGGTCGGCAGGGACGGCTCGCGGTACGGGCGCGGTGTCGTCGCCGTCGCCGACCCGTACCGCCGGTGGCAGCGGGCCCGGCCGCCCGACCAGCGGGTCGCGGAACGGCAGGTTGAGGTGCACCGGCCCCGTTGCCGCGGCCTCGAACCCTCTGCGCGCCAGCGACCGCCATGTCGGGGCCAGGGCCAGGTCGGCCACCCCCGGGTCGTGGTACCACCGCACCGCGCCCCCGTAGAGGTGGGTCTGGTCGATCGTCTGGGGCGCACCGACATCGCGCAGCTCGGGAGGTCGGTCGGCCGTGACCACGATCATCGGGACATCCGAAAGACCGGCCTCGACCACGGCGGGGTGGAAGTTCACGGCCGCGGTCCCGCTCGTGGAGACGAGGACGGCGGGGACACCGCCGAGCCCGAGTCCGAGGGCGACGAACGCCGCCGCCCGTTCGTCGTGCACGACGTGCACGGCCACTCCCCCGTGTTCGACGAGGGCGAGCGCGATCGGGGTGTTCCGAGAGCCGGGGGCCACGACGGCGTGGCGCACACTCCGGGCCACCCACTCGTCGACGAGGGTCGCGCAGAACGTCGCCTGCGCGCTCACGTCACTCACGATCGACGACGATAGGGGCCGTAGGGTGGGCGGCGTGCTCGTCGAGGTCTGGTCCGACGTGGTGTGCCCGTGGTGCTACATCGGGAAGCGGCGCTTCGCGACGGCCGTCTCCCGGCTCGCCGACGACCCCGCGTTCGCTCCCGACATCGAGGTCGTGTACCGGCCGTTCCAGCTCGATCCGACCGCCCCGCCGGGCACGACCATGCCCGCAGTCGAGGCCTACGCCCGCAAGTTCGGGGGACCGGAACGAGCCGCCGCGATCATCGAGAACATCACCGCGGTCGCCGCTGCGGAAGGCCTCGAGTTCAACCTCGAACGAGCGCAACGCGCCAACACCCGGGACGCCCATCGAACCCTGTGGTACGCCCTCGCCAACGGCTCACCAGGGACGCAGGCCGCTCTGAAGGAGCGGCTGCTCGCCGCCTACTTCACCGACGGCAAGAGCATCGCCGATCACCGCGTGCTCGCCGCCGAAGCGGGCGGCGTCGGGCTCGGCCCCGACGACGTCCTGCGGATGCTCGAGAGCGAGGACGGGACGGCGGAGCTGACGACGGCGCTGTCGCTCGCCGCCGATGCGGGGATCACGGCCGTGCCCACGTACGTCATCGACGGACAATGGTCGATCCCCGGCGCGCAGGATCCCGACGTGTTCGTGCAGGTGTTGCGCCGCCTCGCCGACCGCGCCGAACGTGCCGGCTGACCGACTTGCGGCCACGTCGCTGGGTACCGGCGAGCGGCTCGTGCTCGTGCACGGCTTCACCCAGACCGGGCGCTCCTGGGATCGGGTCGCCGCCCGCCTCGCCGAGCGCCACACCGTCGTCACCGTCGACGCGCCGGGCCACGGCGAGTCCAGTGCGAGTCCGCGCCGATGTCCCGGCGGCCGCGGCGCTGCTCGGTGCCGTAGGTGGGCCGGCGACGTACGTCGGCTACTCGATGGGCGGTCGCCTCTGCCTCCAGCTCGCCGTCGACCAGCCCGAGCTCGTTCGCCGCCTTGTGCTCGTCAGCGCGACGGCGGGGATCGACGACGACGCCGAGCGGGCGGCCCGGCGGCAGGCCGACGAGCAGCTTGCCGCGTCGATCGAGCGCGACGGGATCGATGGGTTCCTCGACCGCTGGCTCGGGCTGCCGCTCTTCGCGACGCTGCCCCGCGACGCGGCCGGGCTGGATGATCGCCGCCGCAACACCGCGGACGGCCTTGCCTCCAGCCTGCGGCTCGTCGGCACCGGCGCGCAGGAGCCGCTGTGGGATCGACTACCCGAGCTGCCGATGCCGGTCCTGCTCGTCGTGGGTGCCCTCGACGAGAAGTTCGTCGCGATCGCCCAACGGATGACCGAGCTCGGTTCCAGATGCGACATTGGCGGTGATCGACGGCGCCGGCCACTCGGTGCATCTGGAACGACCGGACGCGTTCGCCGGCGCCCTCGACGGTTGGTTGAGCCCCTGATCTGGGCGGGAATTTTCGCGACAGTTGGCACAGATCCCGCCCAGATTGCCGCGTGGCACGAATCCCGCCCAGATGGGGGAGCTCCGCTCGGGCCGCGTCAGCCGCCGAGGGCGAGGCCGATGGTGGCCAGAGATCCGTAGACCAACTGCAGTCGGCCGGTCTGGCCGAGCACGGCGATCAGCGCCGGGCCGCTGGCGCCGGCGCGCACCGCGCGCACCGGCGGCACCGCGACCGCGACGGCCAGCAGCGCGAGCAGGACCTCGGGCCGCCACCCGACCGCAGCCACGACCGCCAACGCGAACGCACCCGCCACGAGCGTGATGTACAGCCACCGCGTTCGGGGGTCCCCGAGCCGCACGGCGAGCGTGCGTTTGCCGGCGGCGTCGTCCGACCGGATGTCGCGCAGGTTGTTCACGGCGAGCAGCGCACACGACAGGCATCCGGCCGCACACCCCATCACGACGGCGAGCCACGTGATCCGCTCGACCGCGACATACGTCGTGCCGACGGTCGCGACGAGTCCGAAGAACACGAACACGAACAGCTCCCCCAGCCCGGCATAGCCGTACGGCCGGGGTCCTCCCGTGTAGAACCACGCCGCGGCGATGCTGGCCGCCCCGACCGCGAGGAGCCACCACGACGTGGTCGCGGCAAGCGCCAATCCCGCCACTCCGGCGACACCGAAGGCCGCGAACGCCGCCCGCCGCACCGCAGCCGGCGTCGCCAGCCCCGAGGCGACGAGCCGCACCGGGCCGACCCGCGCCGCGTCGGTGCCGCGCACCCCGTCGCTGTAGTCGTTGGCATAGTTCACGCCGACCTGGAGAGCGAGGCTCACGACGAGGGCGACACCGACGCGCCACCAGACGATCGACCCTTCACCGACGGCGGCCCCGGCGCCGATCGCCACCGGCACCACCGCCGCCGGGAGCGTCCGCGGCCGCGCCCCGGCGAGCCAGTGCCGTCCCGGCCGTTCCTTTTCGGTCGCAACCACGAGTGGCGTCATGATGGAGCGATGGGAGAACTGTGGCAACTGGGCGCGTTGGAGATCGCGGCGGCGATCCGCAATCGGGAGACGACGAGCCGAGCGGTGCTCGACGCGCTCGTCGACCGCATCGACACCGTGAACGGCGAGCTCAACGCCATCGTCGCCCTGCTCGGCGACGAGGCCGTGAAGGCGGCCGAAGCCGCCGACCGCGCCGTCCTCGACGGCGCCCCGCTGGGATCACTGCACGGCGTGCCGATCACGGTGAAGGAGAACATCGACGTCGCCGGGTGGCCGACCACCCAGGGCGTGCCGGCGCTCGCCGAGGCGACGCCCCCGGTCGATGCGCCCATCGTCGAGCGCATGCGCGCGGCCGGAGCGATCCCGTTCGCCCGCACCAACCTGCCCGACTTCGGCCTGCGCGTGCACACCGACTCGTCGCTGCGCGGGCTCACCCGCAACCCGTGGCGCCCCGATGTCACTGCGGGCGGCTCGAGCGGCGGGGAGGCGAGCGCGCTCGCCAGCGGGATGACTCCGCTGGGGCTCGGCAACGACCTCGGCGGCTCGCTGCGCAACCCCGCCCACTGTTGCGGTATCGCCTCGATCAAGCCGTCGACCGGGGTGGTCCCGGACGCGTCGGCGCTGCCGCCCGAGGACGCGCCGATCATGTTCCAGCTCATGGCGGTGCAAGGCGTGATGGCGCGGCACGTTGCCGACCTGCGCGCCGGGCTGCTGGCCGTCGCCGGTCTTCACCCCCGCGACCCGCTGAGCCTGCCGGTCACGCTCGCCGGGCCCGATCCCGACCGCCCCCTGAGCATCGCCGTGCTCCCGGAGCCGCCGAACGGGGCCACTGATCCCGGCATCGCCGGCGCGATCCGCAGGACGGCTGACGTCCTCGCCGCGGCGGGCCACGACGTCGGCGAGGCGGCCCCGCCCAGTTATGCCCGCAGCCTCGAGTTGTGGGCCGAGCTGCTGCTCCCCGACGTGCGGGCCGTGCGACCGTTGTTCGACGAGCTGATGAGCGACGACGCTCGCGCCTTCCTCGACTTCGCCCACACGGAGTTCCCAGCCATCGACACCGCCGACTGGTCGATGCTGTTCATCGAGCGGCATGCGGTGGCGCGGGACTGGGCGGCATTCTTCGAGACCTGGGACGTCCTGCTCACCCCGACGTGGGCGCAGCCCCCGTTCGCCCACGGCGCCGATGTCGCCTCGCTCGACGCGGCGCGGGCGACGTTCGAGCTCATCCGCCCGGTGCTCCCGGCCAACCTGCTCGGCCTCCCCGCCGCCGTCGTCCCGGCAGGGGTCGTCGACGGGCTGCCGGTCGGGGCCCAGTTCACCGGCAACCGCTTCGCCGACCTCACCGTGCTCGCTGCGGCCCAGGCCGTCGAGGACGCGATCGGCCCGATCACGCCGATCGAGCCGGTCACTGTCGTGGGGTGACCGGCCGCCTCGTCGCCCTCGATCTTCCCGGCGGCCCCGCCTTCGTTGCCGCCCTCCGACGAGTCTGGAATGCCGGCGATGCCGCCTTTCCCGTCGACCAGCGTCTGCCTCCGAGCGCCAAAGCGGCGCTCATCGCGGCGATGGCGCCGGCCGTCGCGATCGACCCGTCGGGAGTCGAGACGACGCTCGAGGGCGGGCTCCCAATGGAGCCGGGCGACGCCCTGGTGGTCGCCACGAGCGGTGCCGCCGGCGCCCCCAAAGGCGTGATCCTCACCCACGACGCGGTGGCCGCATCGGCCGCGGCCACCAACGCTCGCCTCGGCGTCCTCCCCGCCGATCACTGGCTCGCGTGCCTGCCGCTCTCCCACGTCGGCGGCCTCTCGGTCGTGACCAGAGCACTCGCCGGCGGCACCGGCCTCACGGTGCTCCCTGCCTTCGAGGCGGCCGCCGTCGCCGAGGCGGGCGCCAGCCTCGTGTCGCTCGTCGCCACACTCCTGCCCCGCGTCGAACCGTCCCTGTTCCGCTCGATCGTGCTCGGTGGTTCCGCCCCGCCGAGCGACCTGCCACCGAACGCCGTGACCACCTACGGCATGACCGAGACCGGGAGCGGGGTCGTGTACGACGGCCGCCCGCTGGACGGCGTCGAGGTGCGCATCGACAGGACCGGCGAGATCCACGTCCGCGGACCGATGCTGCTGCGCGCCTACCGGGACGGAACCGACCCGCGGCGCGACGGCTGGTTCGCCACCGGCGACCTCGGCCGCTGGGGCCCCGACGGTCGCCTCGTCGTCGACGGGCGCCGCGGCGACCTCATCATCTCCGGCGGGGAGAACGTGTGGCCGGAGCCGGTCGAGGCGGTGCTGCGCCGGCATCCGAAGGTGCGCGACGTCGCCGTCGGCGGGACCACCGACCCGGAGTGGGGACAGGTCGTCACGGCGTACATCGTGGTCGCGGGCGAGGCGCCCACCCTCGACGAGCTCCGGGCCGCCGTGAAGGAGGAGCTCGCCGCCCACTGCGCCCCCCGGCGCCTCGTCCTCGTCGACGCGATCCCCCGCACCGCCCTCGGCAAGATCCGCCGTGGGGAGCTCGGGGCCTAACGGCGCGGGGCGACGCCGGCGCCGCCGTCGATCACGTACGTCTCGCCGGTGATCCAGCTGGCCTTGTCGCTGGCCAGGAACACCGCCAGGTTGCCGATGTCCTCGGGCTGTCCGAGTCGCTTGGTCGGCAAGGCGGCGACGAGCGCGTCACCGAAGTTCTCGACCAGCAGCGCGGCGAAGTCCGTATCGACGAGGCCGGGGGCGATGCCGACGACCCTCGTCGGGCCGAGCTCGCCCGCGAGCTGGCGGGTCAGGTGGATGAGCGCGGCCTTGGTCACGTTGTACACACCGAGGCCGAACTCGCCGCGCAGCCCTCCCGTCGAGGCGATGTTGATGATCACACCGGGGTGGTCCTTGAACGAGCGCTCCCACGCCTGCTGCGACCAGAACACCGGTCCGCGCACGTTGACGTCGAACGTCTTGTCGTAGCGCGGGGGATCCACTCCGAGCGTGGCGCCGTAGTAGGGATTCGTGCCGGCGTTGTTGACGAGGATGTCGAGCCCGCCGAACTGCTCGATCGTCGCCTCGACGCACGCCGCGGCGGCGTCGAGGTCGCCGGCGTTGGCGGCGAACACGGCCGTCTCCCCGTCCATCTCCGCCGCCGCCGCCTCGAGCTGGTCCTGCTTGCGGCTGCTCAGCATCACCCGGGCACCCGACGCCGCCATGCCGGCGGCGATCGCCTTCCCGATTCCCTTCGACGCCCCGGTGACGAGGGCGACCTTGCCGTCGAGCGAGATCTCCATGGCCGGCGAACCTAGCCGGACGCCTCAGAACCGGGCTTGGTCGGCCCGCTCCCCGTCGTCGGCCTCGTGATCCTCCGCCCCGTGCCGCGCGGCGGGAGGGCACTCACCCGCACGACCCGGATCCTCCGCCCCTCGACTTCCTCGGCGGCGAACCGCCAGCTGTCGTACTCGACCGCCTCACCGTGCTCGGGCACGTGTTCGAGGGTGCCGAACAGGAACCCGCCGACGGTGTCCCACTCTTCGTCCGGGATGTGGATGTCGAGCAGCTCGTTGAGCTCCTCCACCTGGATCCCGCCATCGACGAGATAGTCGCCGTTGGGCAGCCGCTGCACGGCGAGCTCCTCGATGTCGTACTCGTCGACGATCTCGCCGACGAGCTCCTCGAGACAGTCCTCCAGCGTGATCATGCCGGCGATCCGGCCGTACTCGTCGGCGACGATGGCGAGGTGGAACTTGCCCGCCTGCATCTCCCGCATCAGCCGGGCGACCGGCTTGTTCTCGGGGATGAAGCGCACCGGCCGGGCGAGGTCGAGCGCGGGGCTGTCACCCTGTCCCTCGCGCTCGGCCCGGATGAGGTCCTTCATGTAGGTGAGCCCGATGATGTCGTCGCCGTCCTCGGCATGGACCGGCAGCCGGCTGAACCCGTGGGCGATCGCCAGGTCGAGGGCGGCGGTGACGGTCGAGTCGTTCTCGACGATCACCATGTCCGGGCGCGGCACCATCACCTCGCGCGCCACGGTGTCGCCGAACTCGATGATGCTCTCGATGAGCTCGCGCTCCTCGTGCTCGATCACCTCGTCCTCGGCGGCGGCCTCGACGATCCCGAGCAGCTCCTGTTCGCTCACGAACGGCCCCTCCTTCAGGCCCTTGCCGGGCAGGAGCACGTTGGTGAGTCCGATCAGGCCGCGGCTGATCAGGCGCAGCGGGGGGAACGACACGAGCAGCTCGGTGGGTCGCGCCGTGAGCAGGGCCGCGCGCTCGGCCGACAGCACCGCATACGTCTTGGGCATCGCCTCGGCGAGGACGAAGAACACGACGACGTTCAGGACGAAGCCGATGACGATGCCGGTCGGCCCGAACAGCCGGTCGGCGAGCAGCGACGTCAGGAACGCCTGCCCCGTCTGGAGGAACGTGATCGTGACGAGGAGCGGGTTGATGAACCGCTCCGGGTGCATCACGAGGCGCTCCAAGGACCGGGACGACTTGGTCCGGAGCGTTTCGGCGAGTGCCTGCGCCTTGACCCGCGAGATCCGGTTGAGCGAGGTCTCGGCGACGGCGAGGAAGATCAGGATCAGCAGCAGGACCAGGATGCCGAGCAGCATCAAGAGGTCGATGGTGTCCATGAATCCTCGTGATAATGGCGGAACCCCGTCGGAGCCGGGCCGCCCCAGTGGTGACGTTCGAGCAGCGCCCGCTCGCGCTGCTGCATCCGTTCGGCCTGCTCGCTGTCGGCGTGGTCGTGGCCGAGCACGTGGAGCACCCCGTGCACGACGAGCAGGGCGAGTTCGTCATCGAGCGTGCCGGCGTGCCGGCGCGCCTGCTCGGCGGCGACGGCGGGGCAGACCACGATGTCGCCCAGCAGCACGGGGACGTCGCTGGTCGGCGCGGGCCCACTCGCATCGAGCGGGAACGACAGGACGTCGGTCGGGCCCTCGGCGTCCATGTGCTCGCGATTGAGCGCGGTGATCTCGTCACGATCGACGAACGTGAGGGTCAGCTCGCCAACAGCCCCTTCGCTCGCGACGACGTCGCCGGCGAGGCGACGCCATCGGTCGACGTCGACATCGACGTCCTTCTGCTCGTCGGCGCCGACGACCGTCACGCCGTCGGGGTTGCTCGTACTTGGTGGCTCATCCACGAGAACGACGGTTTCCGCGGCCGGACGCGCCGGCGTCGTCGCTGCGTTCGTAGGCGGCGACGATGTCGGCGACGATGCGGTGGCGCACCACGTCCGACGACGACAGGCGCACGAAGGCGAGCCCGTCGATGCCGTCGAGCACGCGCGCGAGGCCGACCAACCCGCTCTTGCCGTTGGGCACGTCGACCTGCGTGTCGTCGCCGGTGACGACGACACGGGAGCCGAAGCCGATGCGGGTGAGGAACATCTTCATCTGTTCGGGCGTGGTGTTCTGGGCCTCGTCGAGGATGATGAAGCTGTTGTTGAGCGTCCGCCCGCGCATGAAGGCCAGCGGGGCGACCTCCACGGTCTGCCGCTCGAGCAGGCGTTGGGCGCCCTCGGGCTCGACCATGTCGTAGAGCGCGTCGTACAGGGGGCGCAGGTACGGGTCGATCTTCGCCATCAGGTCGCCGGGGAGGAACCCGAGGCGCTCGCCCGCCTCGACCGCGGGGCGGGTGAGGATGATGCGCTGCACCGTCTTCGCCTGGAGCGCCTTCACCGCCATCGCCACCGCCAGCCAGGACTTGCCGGTGCCGGCCGGGCCGATGCCGAACGTGATCACGTTGTTGGCGATCGTGTCGATGTAGCGCTTCTGGCCCGCCGACTTCGGTCGGATGAGGCGACCCTTCGCGCCGCGCAGGACATCGTGGGTGAGTATTTCGGAGGGCAGCTCGTCGTCGTCGACCATCCCGATCACCCGGCGCAGGCTCGGCTCGTCGAGCACATGCCCGCGTTGGAGCAGGCCGACCAGCTCCTCGAAGAGCCGCCCCGCCTGCTCGGCCTGATCGCCGCGGACCATGACCTCGTTGCCGCGGACCTGGATCTCCGTGCGCGGGAACGCCGCCTCGATCTGGCGGAGATGTTCGTCACGGGGGCCGACGAGCGCAGACATGAGATGCGTGCCCGGGACGACGACAGTGGTCGTGGTGTCAGTTGCCGTCATGAAATTGCTGAGCTGTCGGCGCTCACCGGAGGAATGGTAGCGAGGTTCCACCGTTCGATCACGGGGTAGTCGTGCTCCCACCCGAGGACGGAGATACCCCCAGGGTCGATCGTGAGGGCCCGGCCGGCGGTTGGTTCGAGCCTGCACCATCGTGCGCCGAGGATCCGCAGCAGGTGGGCGTGGGCGAACAACAGGGCGGGTCGGTCGACGGCGACCAACCGCTCGATCACCCGGTCGACCCGGGCCGCCACCGCATCCAGGCTCTCGCCACCGTCGATCGGATGGGTCCACACCGACCAGCCCGGGGTCGTCTCGCGGATCTCGGCCGTGCGCCGCCCCTCGAACACCCCGTAGTCCCACTCGGCGAGTTCCGGCCACAGCTCGGCGCGGTCGGCGAACCCCGCCAGCGCGCCCGTCTCCCTGGCCCGCTGCAACGGGCTGGTCGCCACGACCGCGCTCTCGACGTCGGGGAGTGCCGCCAGGACCGGACCGAGGGCCCGGGCGCGCCGGCGGCCGTCCTCCGAGAGCGGGACATCGGTGCGTCCGGTGTGGCGTCGGGTGCGGCTCCATTCCGTCTCGCCGTGACGCACCAGCACGACACGGGGCGACATCGCGGCGACGCTAACCCGCGTGCCGCCTCGACCCGCGTAGGGTCTCACCGCACTCGCGACCGATGGACCACATCCTCTTCCTCTGCACCGGCAACGCCACCCGGTCCGTGCTCGCCGGCGCCGCCCTGCGCGCCCACGCCCCCCAACTCGAGGTGCTGACGGCGGGCACGCTGAGCATCGACGGGTTGCCGATGAGCTGGCGGACCCGGGCCGGTTTCGAGGCGGTCGGGCTCACCCGGCCCGCCCACCGCAGCCGGCAGGTGACACCGACCGACCTCGACCGGGCCACCCTCGTGATCGGGCTGGCGCCGGAGCACGTCGAGTGGGTGCGACGCGAGCACGCGTCGGCCGCCGGGAGGACGGCGACGCTGAAGCGGCTCGTGCGCGACCTGCCGGCCGACGATCGGGCGCTACCCGATCGGATCGCCGAGCTCGCCCTGGCGTCGGTCGAGCTGGGCCCGTGGGAGGAGGTGGTCGATCCTGGGGGCGGCGAGGTCGAGGCCTTCACCGCCTGCGCCTACGAGGTCGTCGAGCTCATCGAGCAGCTCGCGCCTCGCCTGGCCGCCGCAGTGTTGTGAGCAGTGAGCGGCTCTATGGCGCTCACCGCTCACCGCGGCGGGGTCAGCCTTTCGGTGCCGCCGCCGAGCAGGCCGACTGCCAGCATGTCCGAGAGCGCGGCGGATCGAGCGTAGTGCTGTGAGTCGACGCCGCCGGACACGGGTCGTAGGGTCCCCCATATGACCTCCGTCGACGCGTTCACCGGTCCGACCACCGAGCTGTTGCAGTCGCTGATCCGCAACGAATGCGTGAACGACGGCCGGCCCGAGTCGGGCGACGAGGTCCGCAACGCCGACCTCCTGCAGACCTACCTCGAGGGGGCCGGGCTGGACGTGGAACGGTTCGACAGCCGGCCCGGCCGGACGTCGATCGTGGCCCGCATCGAGGGGAGCGAGCCGGACGCTCCCGCGCTGTGCCTGATGGGCCACACCGACGTCGTCCCGGTCAATCCCGACGGGTGGTCTCGCGATCCGTTCGGCGGCGAGCTCGTCGACGGCGAGGTGTGGGGCCGCGGCGCGATCGACATGCTCAACATCACCTCGTCGATGGCCGTGGCGTTCCGCCAGCTCGCCACCGAGGGCTTCCGCCCGCGGGGCACGCTGATCTATTTCGGGGTCGCCGACGAGGAGGCCGGCGGCCAGTGGGGTGCGGAGTACATGGTCGACAACCACTGGGACGCGGTCGGCGCCGAATACGTCCTCACCGAGTCCGGCGGCTGGTCACAGACCCGTGATGACGGGACCCGCAGCATCACCGTCAACGTCGCCGAGAAGGGCCTCGCCTGGCGGCGGCTGCGCGTGGCCGGAACGCCCGGGCACGGCTCGATGCCCTACGGCGCCGACAACGCGCTGATCACCGCGGCGGAGGTCGTCCGGCGGCTCGCCGCGTTCCGACCGACCCCGAACCTCGACGATCTGTGGGCCGCCCGGCTGGACGCGATCGACCTTCCCGACGATCTGCGGGCGGCGTTGTCCGATCCCGCTTCCATCGACGACGCGATCAGTTCGCTCCCCGCCCTCTACGCCCGCGTCGCCCACGCCTGCTCGCACACGACGATCTCGCCGAACGTCATCCACGGCGGCCAGAAGACGAACACGATCCCCGATGTGATCGACATCGACGTCGACGTGCGTACAGTCCCCGGCGACACCAAGGACGTCGTCGACCGCTACTTCGCCGAAGCCCTCGGCGACCTGGCCGCCCGAGTGGAGATCTCCACGCTGCAGTCGTGCGACTCCACCCGCTCCCCGATGGACAACCCGCTGTGGGACGCGTTGACCGCGTGCACCAACGCGGTGTACCCGGAGGCCCGGGTGATCCCCGGGCTCATCACCGGCGGCACCGACGCCCGCTTCTTCCGGCTCAAGGGATCCGTCGCCTACGGCGCCGCCCTGTTCTCCGAGGGCGTGACGCTGGAGCAGTTCGGATCCCGCTTCCACGGCAACGACGAGCGCGTCGACACCCGGTCGCTCGGGCTCTCCACCGACTTCTGGTACGGCATCGCCAAACGACTCGTCGGCTGAGCAACATCCGTGGCTGCCGACGTCCTCGGTCTGCGCGCGCTGAACCGGGCGACGCTCGCCCGCCAGCTGCTGCTCGAGCGGACGGACCGGCCGATCCTCGCCACCGTCGAACACCTCGTCGGCCTGCAGGCCCAGGAGCCGCCGAACCCGTATCTGGCCCTCTGGTCCCGGCTCGCCCGGTTCGACCCCGAGGCGCTGTCCGGACTGCTCACCGACCGCAAGGTCGTCCGCATCGTCGTGATGCGCGGCACGATCCACCTCGTCACCGCCGCTGATGCGCTCGAGCTCCGGCCGCTGATGCAGCCGGTGCTCACGGCCGAGCTCGCCCGGCACCGGGACTACGCGCCGCCTCTGCGGCATGTCGACCTCACGGCCGTGCTCGACGCCGCTCGCGCCCTGCTCGCCGACCGGCCGCACACCGGCGCGCAGTTGCGCGCCGCGCTCGGCGAAGAGTTCCCCGACCTCGATCCCGCCGCCGCCGCGTACGCCTGTCGCTGCCTCCTCCCGCTCGTCCAGGTGCCACCGCGAGGACTGTGGCGCCGGACCAGCCAGGTCGCGCTGACGACCACCGACGCGTGGCTCGGCGCGCCGCTCGCTGTTGCGCCGTCCATCGACGACGTCGTGCTGCGCTACCTCGGCGCGTTCGGCCCGGCGACGCCGGGCGACGTCGCGGCCTGGTCGCGCCTGACCGGCTTCCGCGAGATCGTCGAACGCCTCCGCCCGCGGCTCCGTCCCTTTCGGGACGAGCGCGGCCGGGAACTGTACGACCTCCCTGACGCCCCGCGACCGGACCCCGACACGCCGGCGCCACCGCGGTTCCTCCCGGAGTACGACAACGTGCTCCTGTCCCACGCCGACCGGACGCGGTTCGTGTCCCAAGACCATCGGTCGTGGATCTTCAACACCCCAGCACCCGTACACGGCACGGTGCTCCACGACGGCTTCATGGCCGGCACGTGGTCGATCGATCGCGACGACGGGGCGGTGCTCACGATCCGGCCGGTCGTTTCCCTGTCCAAGCGGGCGACGGCGGCCCTCGAAGCCGAGGGGCGACGCATGTTGCGGTTTCTCGAACCCGACGTCGACGCGCTCGACGTCCGGACCGATCCGATCGGCTGACGGCTCCGAACTCGATCAATCCCCTGGCGACCAAGCGGGGTCACGGCCGCTGAGCCCGATCAGCCGATCGAGCAGCGGCGCGTCGGCGGGTACGTCGACCACCGGCCCGAACATCCCGCCACGATCCGCGTCCGGTGCCGAGAACTGGGACACGAAGGCGTGGCACGCCTCCAGCGCCGCGTCGTCGGGCTCGTAGGGCTGGCCACTCGCCCGGGCGACGTCCCAGCCGTGGATCACGACCTCGTTCAGCGCCACCAGCCCGGCCACCTCCCCCGGGAGGTCGACGCCACCCGCCTTGGTCATCCCGGTCCACGCCTCCGGATCGCGCCAGGCGTCGGCGAGGGCAGCGAGATCCGCCGGGATCCTGGTCCGCCAGTCATCGCCGAGCCGGGATGCGTCAGCCGATGGTCCCTGATCTCCGACCTCGGCGACGTCCTTCGTCGCCGCAGCAGTGAAGGCGAAGCTGAGCCCGCCGACATGGTCGAGCAGGTCGCCGAGCGTGTAGGCCGGACAGGGGGTGGGCGCCCCGAGTTGATCGTCACGGACGCTCCGGACGACGTCCGCGGTCCGCTCGACGGCCGGCTTGAGATCGATCGTCATGACTGCTCCTCTCGCGTCGACGTACAGACGCCTGCCGAGCCCGCAACTCATCGCCAGCCTCAGCGGCGCGGGTCGACCTCGATGACGAAGCGGCCGGCGTCGACGGCGCGGCGCACGAAGTCGTCCGTCACGCTCGGCGGGTCCTCGCCGCCCGGGGGGCGGACCGCGACCACGAGCACGCCGCCGGAGCGGGCCAATGCCGACGCGTGATCGAGCAGCGCCTGGTTGCCGGCCTGGAGTCCCTCGACGCCGGGCTCCAGGTCGAGCTCGACGAGCGAGCTCCGGGCGCCCTCGACGGCCTGCTCGAACGCCGACACCCACCGCGGGCCTTGATCCTCGACCGAGACGGCGCGGAACCGGGCCCGCGGGAACGGCAGCACGAGGTGGACGGGCAGCTGCCGCTTCTCGGCCGCCTCCACCATCAGCAGGTCGGCGCCGGCGGCGGCGGAGGTGACGACACCCTCGGGGGCGAGCAGGTCGAGCAGCTCGCCGAGGCGGTCGGCGACCGCCTGCTCGCGATCGGGCGGAAAGCGGGCGCGGGCGCGATCCGGGCCGTCGATCCGGTTGCCGGCGTGGACGACGAGCACCCAGCGCACCTTAGAGGGGGACCTGTCATCCTGCCCGTCAGCGATGCTCACCTTGCCAGATCGCAGACGGGTCGCTGTTCGCTCGGCCGTGACCCGATCGAGTCGACTGACCCGAGGAACTCGTGGCACCGGTGGCCCGCTGCTGATCCGCGTCCTTGCACTGACCGAAGAGCTCGCTCGATCGTCTGAGCGACCGCTGGATCTCGTCCGTACGACCAGAACGTTTCCACCGTTGTGCCTGGCGACCTCGCCGAGGGCGTCCGTACGGTGCGATGACGCATAGCCGTATGCCGTCGGCGAGGTGTCCTCGCTTCGCCTCCCACGTTGCTCAGGCATCGCCTTGGCGTGACTCGTCGAGGATCGATCGCCTTCGACGCATGCCGGGCCTCCATCGAAGATTGTCGGGCCGGGAGAGTGGTCCCGTTGCGCCGGAGGTTCCAGTATCGCCGCGGCCGTGCAAATGCCCGGGATCGTCGCACGAGCCGGCCGCGACCGATTTCCTTCGCGGTCGGTCTCGTAGTGCTGTTCTCGATCGTACAGCTGGAGATCGGCACGCCGGCATGGTCAGCGTCGCCGGTGAGCGGGCCGGGGCCGGTGCGCGAACAGCTTGCCGCGACGAACTCCGCGTAGCCGGCCGAGACGAGTCTGGATGATCGCCGCATCAGGCGAGCCGCGTCGAGTAGTGTCACCCGATCCGGTTGGCGATCGATCTCGCCGCCAGCGGCGTCCAGCCACATGGCCATGCTGATCGTCGAGACAGACGCTCGTAGTCGCCGCCGAGGTTGCGCGACAGCCCGGCGGTTCGAGCGTCGACAGCCGACACGTCGTGTCGGCGATCGCCGCGGGACCGCCGACGTGCCAGCAGGCGGTCGACGCCGATGACGTCCGTGCTCTCAGAAGCTCAGGATCCGGCGCGGTAGAACTGTTCGCGTCATCGACATGATGTCGTAGACGGTGTCGCAGCCGGCCGCGACTTCGCCTCCTGATCAGCCCAGCCCAGGCCGGCGTGCGCCACCACGACGCGTCGACGTCGACATCGCCGTCCCGGAGCGGCACGATGAATCCGCCTGCATCGAGGCGCCGACCCGGAATCAACGACGTCTCCACGTCGAGGATGCCGGCGCCGCTGCAGAAGGCCAGCGCACCCGCGACGCGCTCCAACCGTCGGCGACCGGCATCGCACGCAGGCGCCACCGCCGTACCGACGACGTCCGACACGCCGGTGAGCGCTGCCCTCGGGCAGTTGCGCTTCGTGGCCTCGGCGGCGATCGACCGCGGCGTCACCGTCGCGCCTCGGCGAGCCGACCGACCGACATGACCTCGGTGGCGGCGAGCCGGCGCAGCTGTTGTAACCGCCTTCTGGAGTGTCTCCTCCTCCGGGCAGCGGGAGATCGAGGTGGCCCTGCTCGAGCAGCTCACGGAGCCGCTCGGCCGCCTCTGGCGGATCGCACCGCCTCGCCGAGTTGCACGCGGCGGGCGATGATCTCCACGCTCGGCACGACGAAGATGCCGTCAGGCTCGTCGATCCACTCGCGCCACCCGGCCTCGATCGCGGCCAGCTCGGCCTCGTCCGCGAAACCGTTGGCGATGGCCTGGGTGGCGTAGGCCGAGTGGCGGACACGGTCGGCCCAGAGACCACCCCACCAGGCCCGGCCGGCGGCGTCGGCGAACGTCCAGGTCGAACTGGTCACCGTGACGTCGGTGAAGCCACCGGCGCGCACCCACGCGGGGAGGTGGCGGCCGGCGTCGGCCTCGGCCCGGTTCTGCACCGTCAGCTCGTGGTACAGCTCGAGCCACCGGTCGAGACCGGGGTTCGCCGGAGCCCAGAAGAACGCGGCGTAGTCGCTGTCGCGAACGGCGAGGAGACCGTCCGGCCGCAGTACCCGGGCCGCCTCGGTGACAGCGGCGACAGGATCGGTCAGGTGCTGCAGGACCTGGTGGGCGTGAACGACATCGAACGAGGAGTCCGGCACGTCGAGGGCGTAGGCGTCGCCGACGGCGAACTCGACCCGGCTCTCGCCCGAGGCCCGCGCCTTCTCGATGACTTCCGCCGATGCATCGATGCCGAGCACCCGCCCGGGCGCCACGCGTGATGCCAGATCGAGCGTGATCGTTCCCGGCCCGCACCCGAGATCGAGCAGGTCGAGACCCGGCCGCAGGTGCGGAAGCAGGTATCCGGCGGAGTTCTCGGCCGTGCGCCAGACATGGCTCCGGAGCACGGTCTCGTGGTGCCCGTGCGTGTAGGCGTCACCCACGGCCGATCAGGCCACCGCGATGGCCGAGATCTCGAACAGGTACGGAGGGACGAGGCGCGTCTCGATGGTGGTGCGCACCGGGCGCGGCGCCGAGAAGTACTCGCCGTAGATCGTGTTCATCTCGTCCCACCGGCCCATGTCGTAGACGTAGCACGAGGTCTCCAACACGCGCTCGAGCGAGGTGCCGGCCCCCTCGAGCACTGCCCGTAGGTTCTCGAGCGTGGCTCGCACCTGGACGGCGAAGTCGGTGTGGGACGCCGGTGCCCCGGTCGTGTAGTCCATCCCGACGAGCCCGGCCGTCCGCACGAGTCCTCCTGCGCTCACCGCGAGCGAGTAGGGCAGGAGGTCGTCGGGCATCCCGGGCGGGTTGTACCAACTTGGTTCGCTCACTTGTGCATCATGGCCTTGTCTGCGTTCGGTTGGGCCGACGGGCGATGCACCAGTGAGCGCTTCGCGCCGTGATGATGATTCGCTCGCTCCGCTCGCTCATCGTCCGATCGTACGAAGGATCGCGCCGGGTTACTGTGCGTTGCACGCGTCCCAAGGGGGTTGTGATGGCTGTGGATTCACCGGTGCTACCTGGTCGGCTCGGCACTCCGGGGATGACGCTGGGCGACGACCCGCGCGCCGATCCCCGGATGATCGCGGCGATGGAGCCGTTCGCCCTGGCCGCTCCACCCGTCGAGGCCCCGGTCGACAGCGACTCCCCGATCGAGGCGCTCCTCGAGTACGTCGCCGCGGCCGAGGAGGGATTCGAGGCCCTCTTCGGTGCCTTGACGGACGGGCTGCCCGAGATCGCCGGGGTGACGAGGAGCGTGGAGGTGATCAAGGGAGTCGACGGCAACGACGTCACCCTGTACGTCCACCGTCCGGTCGACGAGCGCGACACCCGGCCCGGGGTCCTTCACCTCCACGGCGGTGGGATGGTGCTCCTGGAGGCCGCCGGGGCCTCGTATGTCCGGTTACGTGACGAGCTGGCGGCGACCGGACTGGTCGTCGTCGGGGTCGAGTTCCGCAACGGCGGCGGCAAGCACGGACCGCACCCCTTCCCCGCCGGCCTCAACGACTGTGCCTCCGCGCTGCGATGGATCATCGACAATCGGTCCCGGCTCGGGATCTCCAAGCTCATCGTCTCGGGTGAGTCGGGCGGGGGCAACCTCAGCCTGGCCACGACGCTCAAAGCCAAGCGCGACGGCCTGCTCGAGCACATCGACGGCGTCTACGCGATGTGTCCATACATCTCCAACGCCTACGTCTCACCTCCGGCCGAACTGACCTCGCTCTCCGAGAACGACGAGTACTTCCTGAGCTGCCGGATGCTGGGCGGGTTGGCGAGGGTGTACGACCCGAACGCGGGAGCACGCCACCGACCCCTTGGCCTGGCCGTACCACGCCACGGTCGAGGACCTCGCCGGCCTGCCGCCGCACGTGATCTCGGTGAATCAACTCGACCCGCTGCGCGACGAGGGCCTGGCCTACTACCGCAAGCTCGTCGATGCCGGAGTGTCGGCGGTCAGCCGCACGGTGAACGGCACCTGTCACGCCGGAGACTTGATCTTCCACGTTGCGATGCCCGACGTCTTCGCCGCCACCATTCGCGACATCAAAGGCTTCGCCGACTCCCTGTAGACGACCCGGGTCACCCGGGCGACGGTTGCTCCGGGCCCGGCCACGCACCGAGCTCCTTGGCCGCGCCGCGCAGGAGCTCCGCCAAGGGGTGATCCTCGGGGAGCAACAGGGCGAGGTCGTCGAGGTGGTCGATGACGGACGCCCGCTCGCGGGCACTCGAACGCAACCGGAACGCGGCGACGTAGTGCGTCACCATCTCGTCGCGCGTGGCTGGTCCACGCTTCGAGCCGCTCCGGCCCGATCTCCTCGTCCGGCCGGTGCCCTGCGACCTGGTCGACCAGGGTCGTCAGCAGTCGATCGCCGCGCGCCGCCCGCAACCAGAAGTCGGGTGCCTTCTCCGGCTTGGCCACCTGCTCCGGTGCCGCCTCGGCCGGCTCGCTCTCGGCTGCCGTCTCGACTGCAGGCCCGGCGACGGGCTCCACCTCGCCGCCATCCTCGCGGGCGCAGATGCGGGCGATCGCGCCGAGTTGTCGCGCGTTCAGCTGGTGGTAAGTCGTCTCGCTCGCCGCATTCGCCCGCACGTAGTACGCCCGCGCCTCGTCGAGGTGCTGAAGTCGTTCGTCCCCGGACGTCATCGTGGCGCACTTCTTGTGGTAGCTGCCGAGCAGGGCGAGCCGCTCGCCGCTCTCGGCGATCGTCGCCGCCCGCGTCAGCCACGTCTTGGCGGCTGCGACGTAGTCGGCGACGCCCTCGCTGCGGCCGGCGCGGTGGCGCCGGATGGCCTCGCGGATCTGCAGATTGCCGAGCTGCTCGATGGCCTCCAGCCGCACTGCGGACCCGCCCCGCGCCAGCGCCTCCGCGTAGAGGTCGATCGCCCGCTCGAAGTCGAGGAGCTCGGCCCACGCGCCGGCGAGCTCCGTGGACACCTCCCACGCGTCGAGCTCGGCGGCGCACACCTCGAGCTCGGCGAGGTCGGTCCGCAGTCGGGCCAGCGTGTGCCGGGGATCGGTGCCGGACGAACGTCCCTGGTCGCTGGCCCGCGCGCGGAGCTGCTGCACCCGCCGGCGCAGGTCTCCGGTCGTGTTCGGGCGACCGTTCGACTGACGCGATGCGCGCGGCGAGAGGCGGAACCCGGGGTCGCCGTAGCACTGGTAGGCACCCCACGTCAGCGAGCGCTTCGCCGTGGTCCACGCGGCGAAGCGCGCCCGGCTCACGGCGTTGCCGAAGTCGGCGCCGGCCAGGAGGTCCCCGTACAGCTGGGTGGCGAACTGCTCGGCGGCCCGGTCGTCCACCGCCCATCCCGCCACGACCACGGCCCGCACTCCGAGCTGGACCAGCGCCCGGGCGACGCTGGCAGCCGCCTTGTTGGCACCGGTCAGCCGGGGCTCTCCATCGCTCACCCGCCCGAGATGGCAGGCGTTGAGCATCACCAGATCGGGGACGACCGCCAGCTTGGAGAAGACGTTGGCGGTGAGATGGAGCGATCCCAGCACGACGCCGGTGGTCGCCGCCTCGTCGCTGAACTGGCCGTGGGCGGCGATGTGGATGACCCGCCACTCGCCGTTGAGAAGGGCGTAGAGCGCGTCCGTGGGTCGCGGCGGCGCGTCGGCACCGCCGGGGCGCTCGCCCCCCGCGCCGGGCCAGATGATCGAGCGGACATTCCACCGCTCGTCGCTCCGGTCCTTCGCCAGGTCGGAGTCCGGCTCAGGCGAGAACTGATTGGCGACCTCTCGCGCCTCGGCCGCCGCGCCGGCGAGCGAGGGGAGCGCGCCTGACGGCGGGTTGCCGATCACGAGGACGTTGTTCGCAGAGGCGCGGCGGGACCCGAAGCGGAGCTCGTCGCTCTCCCGGAACTGGCGGAGCAGTCCCACCCGCAGCGCCAACGGCACCTGTTGCTCGTAGTCCTCGGGACGGGGCCGCAGCAGCTCCCACGGCAGGTCGGCCTCCTGCGGCCCGACGAGCAGCTGAAGGTTCTCGCCCGAACCGAGGTCGCCCTTCAACTCCTGGGGGATGACCAGTTCGAACAGCGCCCCACCGACGGCCTCGTCGCCCGGATCGTTGATCGCCGTTGCCACCAGCTGATCGACGATCGCCCGCTCGACGTCGCCGAGCACCCGCTCCGCTCGGGCCAGCCGGCCGATCGACGTGAACTCGAGGCGCACGGTCGTGTCGCCCTCGCCCTCCGTCGCCCGGATGTCGACCCGGCGCCACACGTCCCCGGCCGCGTCGATCGGCGGGTTCGCGGTCGAGCGACCCTCCCCGGACTCGGGCTTGAGGTTGTACTGCACCGGCTGGCGTCGTCCCCGGTCGGGCACCCGCGCGTCCAGGTGCTGGAGCCCAGCGAGCACGCCGACGACGAGGTCGACCCGGTCCTCGTACCGCTCGATCATCTCGAGGACGTCGTAGCGCACGACATCGGTGGCCGGATGCTGGCCGTCCCTGAGCCCCACCTTCAGCCGCCCAAGGCCGGCGTTGGCGACGAGGACGCCGTCGATGAGCGCCCGGACCGATCCCTCGACGGTGAGGCCACCGCCCGTGGACGAGCCGATCAGGACAGCCGACACCCCGAGCGGCAGGGGTGACGCGTCGAAGGGTGGTGCAGTGCCGGGCTCCTCGGCAAGCCGCCGATCGAGCACGTTCAGGGCGACGCGCAGGAGGGCGCGCGTGATCACGCCGCGCAGCTGGGCCGCGGTGAGCTCCCCGGTCGGACCCAGCCCCATGATCACCGCCCCTTGGGGAGGGGCCTCGTCGACCGGCTCGAGCACCGCCATCTCCCCGAGCCGCTGCGGATAGAGGTTCATCAGCAGGAGCCGTTCCAGCCGGCCGTCGGAACGTTCGTTGAGGCGCGCCTCCGCGCTCGTCAGCGGGAGGCCCTGGAAGTGCCCGAGCAGGAGACGGTACGGAGCGTGCTCGAGGCTCCCGTGCCGGACGCCGACGATCAGCGGGGGCAGGCGCGGCTCGGTCGGCTCCGGCTCGGGGGACTGGTCGCGGTCCGGCGGGCGACCGACGTTGCGTACCGTCGAGGTCATCGCGGGGTCTTCCTCCCTCACCTCGTCCGCTTCCGGCCCGCGAGTCCACAACAAGACGCCGCCCTTGGCAAGGGATATCGATCCGGCGGGGGTCCCGTCAGGCCGCGTACGCTGGGCCTTCGCTCTGATGTCACCCGGCTGCAACCAGCGTCGGGACGTGTGGAGGGAGATGACCCAAGACGTCCGGCTCCGGGAAGGGAGCGAACGGCCGGCCACTCCGCGCGGAGACGTTCGCGTCTCGGTGCTCGGGCCGCTCGCGGTCGACGCCGACGGCCGCGAGGTGCACGTGGCCGGCTCCCACCGGCGCCGCCTGCTGGCCCTGCTCGCCAGCCGCCCCGGACGCATGGTGTCCGTGGACGCGATCATCGATGCGCTGTGGGGCGAGGATCCCCCGCCGACGGCCGCCAAGACCGTGCAGACCCACGTGGTCCGCCTCCGGCGCTCGCTCACCGCGGCCGACGCCGAGCTGATCGAGACCGTCCGCGGTGGCTACCGACTCGCCCTCGACCCGGCGGCGGTTGATGCTGTGCGCTTCGAGCGGCTCGCCGCCGACGGTCATCGTGAGCTGGCCCGGGGAGCCGCGGGGTCGGCCGCCGCCATGCTCGGTGAGGCGCTCGGGCTGTGGCGGGGCCCGGCGTACGGCGAGTTCGGCGACGCCGAGTTCGCCGCCGCCGAGCGGGTCCGCCTGGACGAGCTCCGGTTGCGGGCGACGGAGGACCTCGCCGAGGCGCAACTGGCGAGCGGCGCGGCGGCGGTGCCGATCCCGGAGCTGGAACGGCTCGTCGTCGAGGAGCCGGGGCGCGAGCGGGCGTGGGCGCTGCTGATGCGGGCGCTCTACGCCGCCGGCCGCCAACACCACGCCCTCGTCACCTACCAGCGGGCCCGGCGCACGCTCGCCGAGTCGTTCGGCCTGGAGCCCGGCCCGGAGCTGCGCGCGCTCGAGCGCCAGGTCCTCGACCAGGATCCCGAGCTGATCGTCGCCACCGACCGGCCGGCGCTGCCGGCCGCGCTCCGCACCACCGGCCCGCTCGTCGGCCGGCGCGCCGAGCTGGCGTGGTTGGCCGAGGCGTGGGAGCTGGCCCGCCGGGGCACCGGCCAGGTTCGGGTGCTCCTCGGTCCGGCGGACGGCGGGCGCACCCGGCTGGCGGCCGAGCTCGCCGCCCAGGCGATCGCCGAGGACGGCTGGGTCGAGTACGTGCGGGGCGGCACCGACCTCGGCAGCCTCACACCGGGCTCGCCGGAAACGTCGGCACCGGCCGGCGCGGTCGTGGACGCGGTGACGGACCGCTGCCGCCGCGGGCCGCTGCTCCTGGTGGTGGACGACCTCGAATGGATGCCGCCGACCGGCGTCGCGTCCGTCGAGGCGGTGGCCGGAGCCGCGGAGCGACTGTCGCTCCTGTTGGTCTTGATCGCCGATCCCACCGGCGGTGGGCCGGCCGTCGGCGCGTTGCGCCGGCTCCCGACCGCGGCAACGACCACGCTCGGACCACTGCCTGACGACGACCTCGCCCGCCTCGTCGTCGCCGACGGGGTCGACGCGGAAGCGGTCGCCGCGACCATCGCCGTTGCCGGCGGTCTGCCCGGCGTCGCCCGCCGGGAGGCCGCGGCATGGGCCGAACGGGCCGCCAGCGATCGCCTCCAGGCGGCGGCGGTGTCCTCCCTCGGCGCCAGTGCGGCGGCGGAGGACGCCCACGCCTCGGTGTTCGATGACGTCCTCGCCCTCGTCGCCGCCCGGGCCCGTCGCGACGAACTCGTCACCTCGAGCCTGGCCGGCCGTCATCCGTACCGCGCCCTGGCTGCCTACGGGCCGGAGGATGCCGACCTGTTCGTCGGCCGCGAGCGGCTGGTCGCCGAGCTCGCGGCTCGCGTGCTGGACCGGCGACTGGTCGCGGTCGTGGGGGCGTCGGGCAGCGGGAAGTCGTCGTTGGTGCGGGCCGGCCTGCTGCCGCTCGTGCGCAGCGGACGGCTGCCGGGACCGGGGTCGTGGCGGACGGCGGTGATCGTGCCCGGGGAGGATGCCATCGCTGCGCTGGACGGCGTCGCCGACCTCGACGAGCCGGGGCCCCAGCTGCTGATCGTCGATCAGTTCGAGGAGGCGATCGCCAGCCGCACCGCGGAGGCCATGGCCACCCGCCTGATCCACCTCGTCCTCGACGCCGCCCTCGACATCCATGTGGTGCTCGTCGTTCGCGCCGACCAGTACGCCGCGCTGACGACGATCCGCCCGCTGGCCGCGCTCATCGAGGATGCGCAGGTGCTGGTCGGTCCCCCAACCGACGACGAGCTCCGGCGGATCGTGGAGGTTCCGGCCCGCCGCACCGGATGCATCGTCGAGCGGTCCCTCACCGACCTCGTCGTCACCGAAGTCGCCACCTATGACGCCGCGCTCCCGCTGGTCTCGGCCGCCCTGGCCGACGTGTGGGAGCGCCGCGACGGCGACACGCTCACGGCCGCTCGCTATGTGGAGATCGGCGGCATCGCCGCGGCAGTCGAGCGACTCGGCGAGCGCGCCCTCGAGCATGCCCGCGACGACGAATCCGTAAGGGACGTGATGATGCGTCTCGTCGACGTGACCGACGACGGTCAGTGGGTGCGCCGGAGGCTGCCGGTCGACGACGTGCCGGCGGAGCTCGGCCCCGCAGTCGACGCCCTCGTCGACGCCCGCCTCGTGCAGCGGGACGACCGGGTGATCGATGTCGTCCACGAGGTCGTGTTCCGGGCCTGGCCGAGACTGGGCGCCTGGCTCGAGGAGGCCCGTGCCGATCTGGTCCTCGACCGCGAGTTGCGGGCCGGCGCCCGCGCCTGGGACGCGCAGGGCCGGTCCGACGATGACGTCTATCGCGGGGCTCGCCTCGCCGCGGCGGGCGAGTTCACGATCCGTCACCCGGGACTGGCCCCGCTGATCGGCGAGTTCGTCGCCGCCGGCCAGCAGGTCGCCGATCGCGAGCACGAGGAGGTCCGCCGGCGGCTCGAGCGCGAGTCGCACGCCCGGCGCCGACTCTCCCGGGCGCTCGCCGCGGTGGCGATCCTCCTGGCCGCCGCACTCGTCGCGGGCGCGCTGGCGCTGGTCAACCAGCGCCGCGCCGACCGGCAACGGGTGCGCACCGCCGCGGCGGCGGCGCTGGCCGAAGAACGCCGGCGCGACGCCGAGGCCGCACAGACGGCAGCCGAGGTCGAGCGCGAGCAGGCGCAGGTGGCGCGCCTCGTCGCCGAGTCCGAGCGCGAGCTCGACAGCCACCTCGATCTCGCCCTGCTCCTGGCCGTGGAGGCCGCGCGCCGCGGCGTGTCATCGGACAGCAGGGGCGCCCTGCTCACCGCGCTGACCCACAACATGACGGCCGAGCGGGCGGGAACGGGCGCGCCGAGCAGAACCAACTCCGCCTTCGTCGGATTCCTCGCCGGGCCACCTCGCATCCAGTACGACGTCGACATCAGCGACGACGGGCGGATCGTGGCGACCGGTGGCGCCGACGACGCCGGCCGCGGCGGCTCGGCGCTCGTCTTCGACACCTCGACAAGGCGGGAGATCGCGCGCGTCGTCGCCGACAGCCCGGTCGTCCAGGTCGACGTCAGCGACGACGGGCGTTACGTCCTGACGCGCGATCTCGGCAACGACGTCCGGCTGCTCGATGTGGAGGCAGGCACGACCGCGCCGGTGCCGGGGACGGAGTGGGTGAGCGCCTTCTTCCGTCCTGGCCACGAGCAGCTGGTCCTGGCCACCGGCGCCGGTGAACTGCAGTTGTGGGATGCGACGGCCCTCGCCCCCCTCGACGTCCCGATGCCGCCGTCGCCGCTCGGGCTGGCGGTGTTCGCGCCCGACGGCACGTTGGTCGTCGGGGAGCCGACCGCCGCCGTGTTCTGGGACATCGAGCGACGCCGCGAGGTGCGCCGGGTCGGGCTCGAGGTCCCCGGGGCGGTGCCCACCCAGGTCGCCCTGTCGGCCGACGGGAAATGGCTCGCCGGCGCCGATTCGCAGGGGCGAGTGCACGTGTGGGATCTCCGCAAGGGGATGCTGCGGGGTGACGCCGCCTCCCGACCGGACTCGGTGAGGGGCATCGCGTTCAGCCCGACGTCGCCCTCGATCCTCGCCATCGGCTCGTCGGGCGGCGGCGTCTCGTTGTACGACGTCGAGTCCGAGCAGGTGATCGGCGAGCCGCTGTACGGCCACGGGACCGGCACCCGTGACGTCGCGTTCAGTCGCGACGGGCGCTTCCTGGTCACGATCGCCGACGACGGCGTCGTCGGACTCTGGGGGGCGAACGACCGCAGCGGGCCGAGCGCGACCGTGATCGACCCGACGGCGTCGAATCCCTCCTATTCGAGCGACGGCCAGCGCGTGGCGGTCCGCGTCGCCGGTCGGATCGAGGTCCGGAATGGCAGCCGACGGCCCGGACCCCGCGTGCGGGTGCGCCATCCCCCCGGCTCGTGGCCGGACACGAGCTTCCAGCTCAGCGCCGACGGGTCGAGCGTGCTCGTGTTCTCTCCGGAGTTCGCCATGGCGTTCGTCGCCGACGCGACGAGCGGCGCGCCGATCTGGGTGTCGACAGCAGATGCGTTCACGCCGCAGTACGCGAGCCTGAGCGCCGACGGACGTCTCGTCGCCACGGTGGACTCCTCGTACGGACGGCTCCGGACGACGGACGTTCGCACCGGCGCGATCGTGGCCGAGGTATCCATCGCCGACGTCGCCCCGGGCCTGGACCCCGGCGTGTCGGGCCGGCCGATCTTCAGCGACGACGGTCGCTACCTGGACGTGCCGACGAACCTCGGTGTCGCCCGCTTCAGTGCCGCAGACCTCCGCCCGGTCAGGTTCGCCCATGCCGACCAGAACATCCAGGGCGTGGGCGCCGTGCCCGGGACATCCCACGTCATCGGCGCCGGCGTCGGCGGGCAGCTGTGGCGATGGGACATGAACACCGGCGAGCTCGTCGCTCGCGGACGCTCCCGCGACTCGTCGAGCCTGACCAATCTCGACGTCAGCCCCGACGGGTCGATGGTCGCGGCGTACCACCCTTTCTCGGCGCAGCTCGCCCTGTTCGACGCGGCGACCCTGCGACCCATCGGCGAACCGTTCCCGGTCGGGGACCGCTGGTTCAGCCCGCGGTTCACGGCCGACAGCCGACACCTCACCGGCAACGGCCTGTTCAACGGTCTGACCCGCTGGGACGTCAGTTCCACCGCATGGCAGTCGTCGGCGTGCCTCGCCGCCGGCCGCAACCTGACCAAGGCCGAGTGGACGGAGTACCTCGGGGACGAGCCGTACCGCCCGACGTGCCCCGACTGGCCGGCGGCGGACTGAAGCCCCGCCGTCGCGGCCGCCCTGACGTTTGATCAGGCGCGCTCGCCGGGCACTGAACAGGCATGACGAAGTTCGGTTTGACGTTGTCGAGCGAGGAGCACCCGCCGTCGCGGCTGGTGGAGATCGCGGCGCTTGCGGAGGAGCACGAGTTCGACTTCGTGTCGATCTCGGACCACTACCACCCGTGGGTGGACGCGCAGGGCCACTCGCCCTTCGTGTGGTCGGTGCTGGGCGCGATCGCCACCCGCACCACGGACCTGGACGTCGCGGTCGGCGTGACGTGTCCGATCATGCGCATCCACCCCGCCGTGCTCGCCCAGGCGACCGCCACCGCCGGGCAGCTCCTGGACGGCCGCTTCACCTGGGGGGTCGGGACGGGCGAGGCCCTCAACGAGCACATCACCGGGCTGCGGTGGCCGATCGCCTCCGATCGGATCGAGATGCTCGAGGAGGCGATCGACGTCATCCGCCAGCTGTGGCGAGGGGAGGAAGTGACGGTGCGGGGCCGCCACTTCACGGTCGAGAACGCCCGCATCTACGACCCGCCGTCGTCGGCCATTCCGATCGTGGTGTCCGCGTTCGGGCCGGCGGCCACGGAGATGGCGGCTCGCGCCGGTGACGGGCTGTGGACCACCGGCGGCGACGCCGAGATCATCTCGACCTGGCGTCGCGCGGGGGGCGAAGGTCCCGTCTACAGCCAGATCACCGTGTGTTGGGCTCCGACTCGCGACGAGGCGATCGACCGGGCGCACGAGGTCTGGCCGAACGCCGGCGTCCCGGGACAGCTCAGTCAGGATCTGCCCACCCCGGCCCACTTCGAACAGGCGGCGTCGACCGTCACCAAGGAGATGATCGCCGATACCGTCCCGTGCGGCCCCGACAGCGAGGCGATCGTCGAGAAGATCCGCGAAGCCGTCTCCGCCGGCGTCGACCATGTCTACCTGCATCAGATCGGCGCCGACCAGGAGGGCTTCTGCAAGACGTGGTCGTCGGAGATCGCCCCCGAGGCCCGGAGCCGGTGAGCTGAACGTCGCCTACGCCGTGGCGCCATTGGGATCGGTGAGATCCGTGTCCACCAAGTCGACCTCGTCGTCCACCTCGTCCACCTCGTCCACCTCGTCCACCTCGGCACGGAGCTGATCCAGCGACTGGCGGAGCAGCCGCGACACGTGAACCTGGCTCATGCCCAGCCGGTCGGCGATCTCCTGCTGGGTCAGCTCGCCGAAGAACCGCAGGTACACGATCGTCCGCTCCCGCGGCGGCAGCACGCCGAGCAGCCGGCGCACCGCCATCCGATCGTCCGCCTGGAGGAGTCCGTCGTCGTCCGCACCGAGGGCCACCGGATCCCGCTCCACCTCGGCATCGTCCGGCGGGCTGAGCGTGCCGGTGCGATAGGCCGCGCCCGCTTCGAGCGCCTCCAGGATCTCCTCGGCCGTCACATGCAGCTGTCGAGCCAGCTCGTCGACGGTCGGTTGCCGGCCGAGCGCACCGCGCAGCTCCTCGACGGCCCGGCCCACGGAGACGTGCAGCTCCTTGAGCCGTCGCGGCACGCGCAGTGACCACGTGTGGTCACGGAAATGACGGCGCAGCTCACCCATCACCGTCGGCATGGCGAAAGCCGGGAAGGCCACTCCGCGTTCGGGATCGAATCGCTCGACCGCCTTCAGCACCCCGAACATGGCGACCTGAACGAGGTCGTCCATCGGTTCACCGCGACCTTGGAATCGCCGCGCGCAGCGGGAGGCGATCCAGCGGTACTCCTCGACCAGCGCGTTACGGATCGCCCGATCGCCGCTACGACGGTAAGCGTGGAACTGCTCGAGCAACCGCTCGGCGTCCGAGGACACGTCAGGCGCGCTTGTACAGCGTGAATCGAGCGATGCCACCATCGATGTTCAGGCTGTATCGGTCGCACGCCACGCCGAGGATCTGCTCGGAGAGGGCGAACCGGTCGGGGCTGAGTTGTGCCGTCGGTGCGGTCGCCGTGCGTCCCTCCACCTCGATCCCGTCAGCGCGCACTTCGAACGAGATGTCGAGGGCATCGCCGTCGCTCACCTCCACCATCGCCGCGCACAGCTCGTCCACGGCGATGCGGAAGTCGTCCACCGCCTCCACGTCGAACCCGATCGTGGCTCCGAGACCGCTGGCGACGAGACGGGCCACGCGCATGTACTGCGGGTCGACCGGCAACTGCAGCCGGACACAGTCAGGCCGGTCGAACGTCACGGCTCACCTCGAGCATCGTGTTACCTCTTCTGTCCCGTCCCTGGTACCCGCCCGGAGCCGTCGTCCAAACCGCCGCGGTCAGCGCGCCATGTGGACGCGGACGACCGTCGATTCCGGGCCGCGAGCGGATCTGGACGAGATCACTGACCTGGTTGACGATCCACAGGCCTCGGCCGCCGAATTGCTCGGGGTGCGGCCGGCGCCGACCGACGAGCGGATCGACGAGCGACCCCTGATCCCGCACCTCGCCGAGCACGGTGTCCGCCTCGACCCAGAGACGGACCTCCCCCGCCCCTCCGCCGTGGCGCAGGCTGTTGCCGACGAGCTCGTTCATCGCGAGCACGAAGTCGTCGACTCGCCGCGGCCGCATCCCGGCCCTCGACGCGAAGGCGGCGACGACCGACCGCATCTCGCCGAGCGAGGTAGGTCCGAACGCGCGTCGCTGAGCATCCGTCGCGGGCGGTGGCAGCGGGTCGTCCCACCCGAGCCAGCCGACGTAGTCCACGCTCGAGGAGGGCCCATCACTGTCGATGAGGTACGGGTGCGTGGCGCGGACGTCGGCGATCACGTGGGAGCCCAACCCGTCGACGTCGTACGGGCACAGCAGCTGCCAGCTCGGGCCGTCGGCGAAGGCGACGTTGACCAGACCTTCATGGTTGCGGCACTCGACGAGGGCGGCGTCGCTGCGACTCGGCCACGCAGGTTCACCGATGCCGCGGAACCGCCGACCGGTCAGACCGCTCTGTTCCACGAAGTCGGACCAGAGCGGGACGATCGTCGCCGGGTTGCGACCAGCCTCGACGATGTCGACGAAGCTCACATCGTCGCCGTCCGGACCGAGGCGGCGGCGGAGCAGATCGACCTTCTCCGGGCCGACCGCGACGAGAACGGTCTCCTCGGCGGCCAGCCCGTGGCGGATGAATGCGAGCGTCGCGGCGAGGAACTGCGCTTCGCCGCTGTACAAGAGGGCCTCGTGGCGGAAGGTCGAACGCGCGGTCACGTCTCGATGACGAAGACGCCGTTCAGATCCGTCATCTCCAGCACGCGGCAGACGGGTGGAGACGGACGCCGCAGGATCAGGTCGTCGCCCCGTTCGCGCGCCGCCTGGTGCGCGGCGACCATGCCTTGCAGTCCGGAGGAGTCGAGGAACGTGACCTCCTCGAGATCGAGCACGATCGTGCCCTCGAGCTGCTCGAGCACCTGCGCCAGTTCACCGATCGTGCCCATGTCGACGTCGCCGCGGACGGTGACGACACCGTCACTGGTCTCGATCTCGAGCACACCGTCCGGACGCTGGTTCATGAACCCCCTTTGTTAACACGTACAGGACGGCGCGTTATCCGGCGCGGAGCAGGCGGAGAACGGCGCGTTCGACGCGTTCCCGGTCGACGTCACCAGCCTTGGGCAGGCGGCGCAACGTCGGGGCGATCGTGATCCCCCGTTCGAAGCGGTCGATCACCCGGGGATCCACGTACGAGCCCCGCGCGATCCGCGGCGTGTTGCCGAGATACTCGGCGACGTCGGACATCGCCGCCCGCACGGCGCCCGTTCGTCCGCGCTCCGACGTCGGGCTGTCGGATTCGGCCAACGCCACCGCGGCCAGCACGGTGCCGTGCCACGTTCGGAAGTCCTTCGCCGAGACCTCGTCGTCGATGAGCGACTTGACGTAGCTGTTGATGTCGCCCGACGAGACGTCGCGCCACCGGCGACCGTCCCGGTAGGCGAGCAACTCGGGGCCACCGCCGCGGCGCCGCCGCAGCTCGGTCACCGCCGCCAGCACGGCGTCGTCGGCGACGGCGATGAGCCGCTCCTGCCCCGACTTGGCGGGATACTCGAACACGATCGACCGACCCTCGATGTGCGCATGCCGCTTCTCGAGCGTCGCCAGCCCGTAGCTGCCGTTGTCGTCGGCGTACTCCTCGCCGCCGATTCGGAAGAACCCGAGGTCGAGGAGCCGGAAGGCGGTGCCCAGCACCCGTTCGCGGGGCATACCGGGCAGCGCGAGGTGATCGGCGACGACGAGGCGGGCACGCGGTAGGCGCTTGGCGAACTCCACCACCCGCACGAACTTCGCCTTGTCCCGGCGCTCGCGCCAGCCCGGGTGGTAGAGGTACTGCCGCCGGCCGGCGTCGTCGGTGCCGGTCGCTTGCAGATGACCGTTGGCGAGGGGGCAGATCCAGACGTCCCGCCACGCCGGGGGGATCGCCAGGGCCTTGCATCGGGCCACATCGTCGGCGGCAAGCGGGCGATCCGACTCGTCGAGGTAGGCGAAGCCGCGTCCGCGTCGCCGGCGGGTCCAACCCGGGCGGCTCGGTGAGACACGACGCAGGCGGGGCATCGCACTCACGATGCCCGGAGGACCCGGTGTCGCGGCCACCGTTCCAGCAGACTCATGTTGATGCGCCTCCTCGTACCCGCCCCCGACGCCGAGCCATACGGAGCCGGGTTCGAGGTTCGAAATTGCCCGCGACGGGGCATTCCTCGGCCATGAACAGCGGAGAGACCAGCCCGCGGGAGGACCGCGAACTCTCCGCGCTCGACGACGTCGAGGATCGGGAGGAGCTGCGCGAGCGATATCAGACGTTGCTGCAGGAGCTACGTGTCGTCCTCCCCGGCGTGCAGGTCCTGCTGGCCTTCCTGCTCACGATTCCCTTCTCCCAACGGTTCGGCGAGCTCGACGACACCGGTCGCAACACCTTCGGCTTTGCCATCGTGACATCGATGCTCTCGGTGGTCTGCCTCCTGACCCCGACCGTCTTCCACCGCATCGGTGGGCGCCAGGAACGCAAGGCGCGTCTCTCGTGGGGGATCAGGCTGACGGTCGTCGGGCTGCTGCTGCTCGCCATGTCGCTGGTGAGCGGACTCTGGTGCGTCGCCCGCTTCGTGTTCGGATCGACGACGGCGTGGTGGCTGGCCGGCATCGTCGCCGGCAGCATCGTGTCGCTCTGGATCGCCCTGCCCGCCATCGTCGGTCGCGACCGCGGCGACTAAGCCGGGGCTCGACTACTCGATCGCGGTCAGCCGGACGCGTGGCTCGAGGGCCGCGACCTCGGACGCCCATGCGCGTCCCCAGGCCGTCACGGGTCACGTGCGCGTCGCGCCGGCGGCGGCCCGCGGTCGCCCGCACCAGCCCCGGTGTTCGGGCACTGCCACGTCCCCGCTGGCCGACGGCCTGCTGTCATTGACGGGCGTCGCCGTCGGTCGGGCTCGAGCGCGGGACCCCTCGGGGCTCCCCCGGCGAGGCGTCGTCCGGGGGTCGCTTGAAGAACCCGGTGACCTGGTCACCGATCAGCTCGATTGTCGCCGACAGCGCGTCGTTCAGCGAGGTGGCGGCCCGCTTGGCCTGGGCCCTGATGTCGTCGTCGCGAACAACATCGGCTGCCCGATCGCCCAGCTCGCGTCCGGCGGTGACGAGCTGCTCGAAGGCGTCGCGGAGCGCCGCGCCGGCGTCGGACGCCTCCCCGGTTCTGCCCGCTGGTTCCGTGGTGTCCTCCGTCCCCTCGTAGCGCTCTCTCATCATCCGGCCCAGCGTGGAAAAGCCGTCCTCGACGTCCCGCCAGGCCTGCTTCATCGGATCGCTCACTGGTGCACCTCCTCCTCGCCATGTCGTATACCCCACGATGGTGCGGGGTACGCGGAGTCGCAGGTCCACCCACTCGCTGAGGAGAGGTTTGTTCATGGATGCGATCGCACTGCTGAAGGCTGATCACAACGAGGTCGAAAAGCTGTTCAAGCGATTCGAAGAGCTCGGCCCCCGCGCCAAGAAGACCAAGGCCGACATCGCCGAGAAGGTGATCGAGGCGCTGTCGCAGCACGCATCGATCGAGGAGCAGATTCTCTACCCCTTCGTCCGTGAACGGCTGCCCGACGAGGAGGAGCTCGTGCTCGAGGCGCTCGAGGAGCACCACGTCGCCAAGTGGGTGCTCTCCGAGCTCGACGGGATGACGCCCGACGACGAGCGGTTCGACGCCAAGTTCACGGTGTTGGCCGAGAGCGTCCGCCACCACGTCAAGGAGGAGGAGGGCGAGCTCTTCCCGAAGCTTCGCGAGGGATTCACCAAGACCGAGCTCGACGAGTTGGGGGCGGCGCTGGCCGGAGCCAAGGACACCGCGCCGACCAAGCCCCACCCGCGTGCACCCGACGAGCCGCCCGCCAGCGCGCTCGCCGGCGCGGCGACGGCGCCCCTCGATCTCGCCCGCCGCGTCGGCGCCAAGGCGGTCGAGCGCGTGCGCGCGGTGACCGCCAGCAAGCACTAGCCGCCGACCGCCGCGCTAACGTCGGCGCGAGCCGATCATTCACACGCCGGTCACCGCCGGTTCAGCGCCGCGTCACCGCCATTCGCGAACGTGGCGAGGCGGCGGGCCGTGAAGGAGGGGTGATGAGGGGCCACCGCGATGGCATCGTCGATCGATCGCCGGCGCTTCCTCGAGTACGCGTGGTGGGGCGTCGGTTCGGCGATGGCGGTGTCGCTGATGCCCGGCAGTTCCCTTCGCGCGGCGCCGCGCTTCTCGACCAATCCGTTCACGCTTGGCGTGGCCTCCGGTGATCCGACGTCGTCGGGGATCGTCCTGTGGACCCGCCTGGCCCCCGAGCCGGCTGACCCTGGCGCGCTCGGCCAGGCCACGATCCCCGTGCGGTGGCGGGTCGCCCGCGACGACCGCATGCGCCACGTGGTGGCCAAGGGCATGGCTTCGGCGTCGCCGCAACTGGCCCATTCCGTACACGCCGAGGTGAAGGGCCTGCGCGCCGGTGCCGACCACTTCTTCCAGTTCGACTCCGGCGGTGAGGAGAGCCCCGTCGGCCACTTCCGCACCGCACCCGACCGCGACGAGTGGGCCCGCCGGTTGACGTTCGCCGTGGCCACGTGCCAGGACCATCCGAGCGGCTTCTACACGGCGTACCGGGACATGGTGCGCAACGACCTCGACCTGGTCCTCCACCTGGGCGACTACACGTACGAGTACTTCATCGGACAGTCCAACCGCGGCGACCCGCCGGCCGGGTTCACCGAGGAGACGGTCGACCTGCGCACGTACCGGCTCCGCCACACGCTGTACAAGCTCGATCCCGACCTCCAAGCCGCCCACGCCGCCTTCCCGTTCCTCGTGGTGTGGGACGACCACGAGGTCGCCAACGACTACTCGGGGCTGGCGCCGGAGGGCGGGGCACCGTCGCCCGAGTTCACCGCTCGACGCGCGGCCGCGTACCAGGCCTTCTACGAGCACCTGCCGATCCGGCTGGCCCGGGCCACGCGACCGGAGGACACCCTGCGCATCTACCGCCGGGTGCCCTACGGCCGGCTCGCCGAGTTCACGATGCTCGACGACCGCCAGTACCGCACCGACAACCCGTGCGGCGACGGCGAGTCGCTGCGCTGCGCGGCCGCCCTGGGTGACGACTACACGATGCTCGGGCGGCGACAGGAGCGGTGGGTGGAGGACGGGTTCGACGACGCGCGCGCCCGGTGGAGCATCGTCGGCCAGCAGCTCCTGCTCGCCGAGCTGGAGCACCTCCCCTACGAGGACGAGCGCTACTGGAACGACGCGTGGGACGGCTACCCGGTGGCCCGCCAACGGCTGCTCGACGCCGTCGTCGACGAGCACGTGCGCAACCCGGTGTTCTTCACCGGTGATTGGCACTCGACGTTCGTCAACGACCTCAAGCTCGACTTCAAGGATCCCACCGCACGAACGGTGGCCACCGAGTTCGTCACGCCCGCGATCACCACCGGTGGCGACGGTACGCCGTACGGGCCGTACTACGGACCGATGGTGCCGTACAACCCGCACATCAAGTACTTCGAGGGCGACCGTCGCGGGTACATGAAGGCGACCGTGACCCGGGACGAGCTCCGTGTCGATCTGCGCTTCGTGACGAGTGTCGAGCAGCAGACGGGCACCGGCTACACGGAGCGCACGTTCCACGTCGAGGACCGTCGGCCGGGCGCTGTGGCCTGACGCGCGACCCTCGGTATCGTCACCGTTCGCGCCCCGGCGGAGCGCGCGGCCCACGACGGTCGGCGATCCAGCACAATTGAAGTAGGTCCGAACCATGCGCCCATTGACTCGCCCCGTTGTCGGCATCGCCGTCGCCGCGGTCGCCACCGCGTGGGGCGCGTCGTCCGCCTCGGCCCACATCGACCCCGATCCCAAGGAGGCACCGGCGGGAAGCGAGCAGAGCGTCGGGTTCACCGTCGAGCACGGGTGCGAGGAATCAGCCACGATCCAACTCGACATGCGGCTCCCCGACGGCGTGACCAACGCGGTCCCGGAACCGCCCGCCGGGTGGACCGCCAGCGTGGCCCGCCGCGTCGTCACCTTCGTCGGTGGCCCGCTACCCGCCGACGTCGAGGGCACGTTCCGCGTCCGCATGACCCTGCCGGCAACCCCGGACACGACGATCTACTTCCCGTTCGTGCAGCGCTGCGAGCAGGGTGAGATCCGCTGGATCGATGTCCCGTCGGACGGGTCCGGTACGGAGCTCGACGAACCGGCACCGGCGATGAACCTCACCGCGCCCCTGCCGACCACGACCACCACGTCGCCGCCCACCACGACGGCGCCGCCCACCACGACCACAACCCCACCGACGACCGCAGGATCGCCGACGACCGTGGAGCCGGCGACGACCGCGACGACCGCGACCACTGCGACGACGGCAACCAGCGCGCCGCCGAGCAGCACGGTCGCGGCGACGTCGCTTCCGGTCGACACCGGCCCGATCGTTCCGTCGTCGGTGGCGGGCGGTGACGGTGACGACAGCAGCGACTCCGGCTACGTCGTGGCCGCCGGCACCGCGGCGGCGGTCGCGGCGGTGGCGGGACTGGCGATCTGGCAGGTGCGCAGGCGGCGACCGTGACCCTGCGCCGGCTCGCGGCCGGGCTCGTCATCGCCGTCGCGACGACGACCCTGAGCGCCAGCCCGGTGAGTGCCCACGCCGAGCTCCTCGCCTCGACACCCGCCGCGGACTCGGTCCTCGAGCAGTCCCCGGATGCGATCGTGCTCACCTTCTCCGAGGCCGTCGACGTGGTCGACGACTCGATCCGCCTGGTCGACTCCTCCGGCGCCGCCGTCGACGTCGGCGACGTCCGCCGGGACGACGGCCCCGACACGATTGCGGTTGACGTCGGCGCGGAACTGGCCGGCAGCTACGTGGTGGCCTGGCGGGTGGTGTCGGCAGACGCCCATCCGATCAGTGGCGCGTACACGTTCTCCGTGGGTGAGGTCACGAGCACCGATCCCGACCTCGTGGCCGACCTGCTCGCCGAGTCGGGCGACACCGGCTCGTCGAGCGGTTGGCTCGGTGTCGGCCGCTGGCTCAGCTACGTGGGCGTCGCCGTCCTGGTCGGCGGGTTCTTCGTCCTCGCCGTGTGCGCCCCGACGCTGCTCGCCACCAGGAGAGCCCGACTGCTGCTGACCGCAGCCGGCGATGTCGGAGCGATCGGCACCGCGGTCATGATCGGCGCCCAGGCGGCGATCCTGGGCGACGGGCCGCTCGATCCCGACGGTTGGGTCTCGGTGGTCGAGTCGCGCGCCGGACGATGGTGGTTCGTCCGTCTCGTCCTGCTGGCGTTGGCTCCGCTGCTCGTCGTGGGCAGCCCGCCGCGTCCTCGACCGGCGACCCGTCATCGTCGCCGCCGGGGCGTACGGGTTGGTGCTGCTCGCCGTCGTCGCCGCCGGGGGCCACGCGGTCACTGGCCGCGCCGTCGCCGCCGGGTTCCTGGCGACGCTCGTGCACCTCGCCGCGATGTCGATCTGGGTCGGCGGGGTCGTCGCCATCGTCACCGTCGTCGGCCGTGACCGGTTGTGGGCGACGGTGACCCGGTTCTCGCCGATCGCGCTCGGTGCGGTGGTCGCCCTCGCCCTCACGGGCGTGGTCAACGCGTGGCGTCAACTGGACGGCCTCGACTCGCTCACCGACAGCACGTACGGCAAGTGGCTGATCGTCAAGGTCCTCGTCGTCGCCGTGGTGGTGGTCGCCGCCGCGGTCAGCCGGCGGCAGGTCCGCCAGCAATCGACGACCGGACCGGTGCCCGCGATGAGCACCGTCGGTGCCGCCTCCGCTCCCCCGGCGGACCAGCGGGTCCTCCGCCGCAGTGTGCTGGTCGAGCTCGCCGGCATGGCCGTCGTCCTCGTCGCCACGGTCGGACTCGTCGACTCGCCGCCGCCCCGGGCGATCGCCGACAGCGGCCCCGTGCCGGTGACCGTCACCGCCACCCAGGACAACTGGATGGCGCAGATCGACCTGATCCCCGCCACCACCGGTGGCACCACGATGCACGTCTACCTGCTCGCGACCGACGGCAGCCGGGACGTGGCCGACGAGATCACGGTCACCGCCGCC
Organism: uncultured Acidimicrobiia bacterium; assembly: GCA_963755235.1. Taxonomy (GTDB): domain Bacteria; phylum Actinomycetota; class Acidimicrobiia; order Acidimicrobiales; family Ilumatobacteraceae; genus JALZMG01. The sequence continues at coordinate 63,883 of CAVWJT010000009.1, read as the reverse complement.
TTGCCCGCCCAGGACGTCGGGCCGCTGGAGATCCCGACGATCCCCATCCCCCCCAACCACGTCACCACCGACGACGCCGACTTTCCGATCGCCGGTACCTGGGAGCTGACCGTCACGGCCCGGTTCGGCGAGTTCGATCAGGTCGTCCTGACCACCACCGCCGAGATCCGCTGACCCGCCCGACCGGCGAACCGATCCGGCGCCCGGTGCGTATGGATCGGCATAGGCATCGGACGCGTCCTCAGGCTCGGTGGCGCCATCGCGTTGATGGTCGCCGGGCTGGTCCACCTCGACCTGTACTTCGGCGGTTACCGCAGTGCCGGGTCGGTGCCGAGCTTCGGTCGGAGCATCCTCCTGAACGCGATCGTGTCGGCGATCGTCGCCGTCGCTGTCGCCGCCCGCCGGGAGTGGTTCGTGCGGCTGGCCGGGATCATCGTCCCCCTGGGCACGTTGGCCGCCTTCTCCTACACCCACTCCGAGCGCACGTTCCTCGGCTTCCAGGGCGAGGGCCTCGACCCGTCCCCGCAGGCTCAGATCGTGCTGATCGCGGAGATCTCCGCGATCGTCCTGCTTGCCGCCACGTTCATCCCGTCGATCGCCGCACGCGACGAGTCGTCCGGCCCGACCTTCCTCGCCGGAGCCGGCGCCGTGGCCGCGCTGGCGTTGATCGGCTTCGGTTTCTACTGGTCCGACCACTACGGCTCGACCTCGGTGGCCGCGTCACCGTCGGCGGTGACCATCGCCGACTTCGCGTTCGCCCCGCAGGCGCTGGCCGTCCCGGCGGGCACGACGGTCACGTGGACGAACGGCGACCCGGCAGGCCACAGCGTCGTCGCCGCCGACGGGTCGTTCGCGAGCGACACGCTCGACAGCGGAACGACGTTCCAGTTCACGTTCGACGCTCCCGGCCAGTACTCCTACATCTGCGGCATCCATCCCGAGATGTCGGGCACGGTGACCGTCGACGGCTGAGGCCAATCCGCCGCAGCCCGGCCAGTCACCGTCCGCCACAATGGATCGGTGATGACGGAAGCGGTCGACATCGTCGTGATCGGCGGCGGCATCGCCGGCGCATCCCTTGCCCGCGCGCTGGCCCAGGAGGGGTTGGGCGTGACGGTGCTCGAGGCCACCGCCGAGTTCCCGGATCGGGTGCGCGGGGAGACGATGGTCCCGTGGGGCGTGAAGGAGGCTCGCCTGCTCGGCGTCGAGGACGTGCTCATGGCGGCGGGCGCGCACATCGCGCCGACGTGGCGGCAGTACTTCGAGAGCGGCGACGATCCCCGCGACCTCCCGGTGAATCTCATGGTGAGCGAGGTCGGAGGCACGCTCAACCTGCGCCACCCCGCCGCGTGCCAGGCGCTCCTCGACGCCGCCGCCGCGGAGGGAGCCATCGTCGTCCGCGGCGTCACGAACGTCGGCGTCACCGCGGGCTCGTCGCCGTCCGTGCAGTACGCGGTCGACGGGACGTCCACCGAGCTGCACCCGTCGTTGGTCGTCGGCGCCGACGGCCGGCGCTCGGTCACCCGCCGTGGACTTGGCATCACGCTGGAGCGCCAGCCGGAGACCAGTTACATCGCCGGGTTGCTGCTCGAAGGCCTGGACGGGGTGCCGGACGATCACGACGTACTCGTCGGCGAAGGCGATCGGTTCTTCCTCCTGTTCCACCAGGGAGGCGGTCGGGCTCGGGTCTACATCTGCACGGGGTTGTCCGGGCAGCACCGTTTCGCCGGACCGGACGGCACGGCCCGGTTCCTGGCCGCGTGCGACGTGTCGAGCTACCCCTGGAGCGCCCAGGTCGTCACCGCGACGCCGGCCGGACCGTGTGCGACGTATCCCGGCGACGACACCTGGTGTGCTGAGCCATACGTGGACGGTGCCGTGCTGATCGGTGACGCCGCCGGCCACAACGATCCGATCGTCGGCCAAGGTCTGTCGATCGCGATGCGCGACGCCCGAACCGTGCGCGACCTCGTGCTCGACGGCGCCCGCGCCGCTGATGCGTTCGCCCCGTACGGCACCGAGCGGATGGCGCGGATGGCCCGCCTGCGACTCGCCGCCGACGTGACGGCCGCCACCAACGCCGAGGACGCCGACAACCGCGACGCGCGTCGACGGTACGTGAACGACCGCATGGGCGGTATGGAGGCGCCGATCTTCCCGCTCCTCGTCGGGCTCTTCGCGGGTCCGGAGACGGTCGGCGACGAGCTGCTCGACCCCGCTCTGATCGACGACATTCGCGCCGCCTAGACCTGCGTGACCAGGGGCGGCTGGCGGGCGGCGAACCCAGTGGCCTCCTCGAGCGCCTTGGCGATGCGCAGCAGTTGGAGGTCGGCACCCTGCCGGGTCACGAGCTGGACGCCGACCGGGAGGCCGTCGGTGTCGAAGCCGGCCGGGAGCGACAACGTCGGGCACCCGGTCACGGTGATCCGCCAGCACGACGCCATCCAGTCGATGTAGTTGCTCAGCTGGACGCCCGCGACGACGAGCGGGTACTCGGTCTCGACCGGGAACGGCGACACCTGGGTGACGGGGCAGGCGAGCACGTCGTAGCCGCGATCGAAGAAGGCGACGGTCTCGCGCCAGAGCTCGGCGAGCTGGGCGTAGGCCGTCGCCACCTGTGCCTGGCTCACCGCCATGCCCCGCCGGATCTCGTCCTGGATCGTCGCCTTGATCTCGCCGATGCGGTCGTGGAAGGGAGCGGTCGGGCCGTTGGCGATGTTCCAAGCTCGCAGCACCCGGAAGCACTGGTCCGCCAGCGCCAGCTCGGGCTCGGCGTCGACGACGTCCCACCCGAGGTCGACCATCGTCTGGCGGGTGCCGGCCAGCACGTCGAGCTGTGACGCCTCGACCGGCACGCCGAGCTGGCGAGACCACGCGACCCGCACCGGCCGAGACGGCGGCCGCAGCTCCGCGGGCAGGTCGATCGGCCGGTGCATCGGGTCGCGTCCGTCCGGCGCCGCCAGCACGCCGAGCAGCAGGGCGACGTCGTCGACGGTGCGACCCATCGGACCCTCCGTGCTGATCGGCATCCACGCGTTGCCCGGGTTGACGCGGGGCACCACCCGTACGGTCGGGCGGAAGCCGACGACGTTGCCCCACGCCGCCGGGTTGCGCAGCGAGCCGCCGGTGTCGCTGCCGTCCGCCGTAGCGACCATGCGACAGGCGAGCGATACGGCCGCGCCGCCGCTCGACCCGCCGGCGCTGCGCCCCAGCCCCCACGGGTTGCGCGTCACGCCGTAGACCTCGTTGAACGTGTGCGAGCCGGCGCCGAACTCCGGTGCGTTCGTCTTGCCGACGGCGACCGCGCCGGCCGCCTTCATGCGGGCCACGAGCAGGGAGTCGGCAGCCGGCCGGTACCCGGCGAAGAGCGGCGACCCGAACGTCGTCGTGAAGTCGGCGGTCTCGGTGAGGTCCTTGTGGGCGGTGACGAGCCCGGCCAGCGGGCCGGGGTCGTCGCCGGCGGTGATGGCGTCGTCGACCGCCCGCGCCCGCCTCCGACCGACGTCAGGATCGAGCGCGACGATCGCGTTGACGCGCGGGTTCACGGCATCGATGCGGGCCAGATGGGCCTCGAGCAGCTCGGTGGCCGAGACCTCTCGCTTGCCGATGAGCTGCCGTTGTTCGGTCGCGGTGAGGTCGACGAGCTCCGTCACGGTCCTTCACCGTACGCGGCCCTGCCAGACTCGGCCGAGTGCGCGTCGTCATCACCGGTGCGGCCGGGAAGATCGGGCTCTGCCTCATGGACGGCCTCCCGGCCGCCGGGCACGAGGTGCGTGGCATCGACGTAGTGGCGGCCGGCGACGAGGTTCTCGTTGCCGACCTCTCCGAAGATGCGGATGCGCTGGCGGGACTGATGGACGGCGCCGATGCCGTGGTGCATCTCGCCGCCATCGCCGACGAGACCGACTTCACCACGGCCGTGGACAGCCACATCATCCTGACCCACTCCGTGCTCGAGGCGGCGGTCACCCACCAGGTGCGCCGGGTCGTCTACGCGAGCAGCAACCACGCCGTCGGGTACACACCTCGCACGCCGATGCTCACCGTCGACACGCGGGCCCGGCCGGACACGTTCTACGGCTTCGGCAAGGCTTCGTGCGAGGCGCTGTGCAGCCTGTACCACGACCGGCACGGCCTCGAGGTCGCGTGCCTGCGCATCGGCAGCTTTCGCGACCGCCCCACCACCCGCCGCCACCTGTCCACCTGGCTGTCGCCCGGCGACACCGTGCGACTGGTCGATGCGTGCCTGCGCGCTCCGGACCTCGGGTTCGCCGTCGTGTACGGCATCTCCCGCAACACCCGAGCGTGGTGGGATCTCGACTCCGCCCGAGCCCTCGGCTACGCGCCGGGCGACGACGCCGAGGACTGGGCCACCGAGATCGAGCGCACGCCGCCGTCAGATGACGACGCGCTCGACGGACGCTTCGTCGGTGGTGACTTCGCCCGGTAGCGCTCCTTCGTCACCTGAATCGGCCCGTTCGGGCACGTTCAGGTGACGTAAGCGAGGGCATCACCTACTGTCCGATCCGATGGTCACGGACGCGGTCGCGCTGATCGACCTCCGTCGCGGGAGTGCCGACGTCGCCTCGGCCATCGATCGGGCGTGTCGGGAGATCGGGTTCTTCGTGGTCGAGGGCCACGGCGTTCCCGATGACGTCGCCGACGCCGCGTGGCACGCCGGCCGGGCCTTCTTCGCCCTGCCCCTCGAGCGACGGCTCGAGGTCGCGATGCCCGCAGCCGGATACCCCTACGGCTACTGCCCACTGTCGGTCGAGACGCTCGCCAGTTCGCTGGGAGCGACGTCGCCTCCCGACTTGAAGGAGACCTTCGCGATCGGCCCGGTGGATCCGCCGCCCCGACCACTCGAGGAGATGTCCGACGCGGACGAGCGCGCCGTCTACGCACCGAACCTCTGGCCCGCGGCGGTGCCCGCACTGCGTCCGGCGTGGGAGCGGTACTACCGGGCGATGGCCGAGCTGGCCGGCCGCCTCATGGACGCGTTCGCCGCGGCGCTCGGACTGCCGGACGGCTGGTTCGCTCCCTCCATCGACCGGCACGGGTCGGCGATGCGGATGGTCCGGTACCCGCACGTCGACCGCGCCGCCCTACCTGGGCAACTCCGGGCCGGTGCCCACACGGACTACGGCACGCTCACCATCCTCCGCCAGGACGCGGCGCCTGGCGGCCTCGAAGTCCAGACCACCGACGGCCGCTGGGTGCCGATCCCGTTCGCGCCGGGCACCTACGTGGTGAACATCGGCGACCTGATGGCGCGGTGGACCAACGACCGGTGGCGATCGACGCTCCATCGCGTCGTCCTCCCGCCACCAGACTCACGAGGGTCGACCGAGCGGTTCAGCCTCCCGTTCTTCCACAACGCCAACTGGGACGCGCTGGTCGAGTGCCTGCCGACCTGCCTGGAGCCTGGCGAGTCGCCCCGCTACCCGCCGGTGCGGGCAGGCACCCACCTCATGGCCAAGTTCCGCAGCACGGTGACCTGACCAGTCGCCGGTCAGGCCTGCGGCTTGGGTCGGATGCGGTAGTGCAGGACGAGGAACGGCAGCCCGAACACGCTGAAGGCGTGCTCGGCGCGGAGCTCTCCCTCGTCGACGTAGACGTCGAGCTGCTCGCCGAATCCGTTCACGGCGAGCGCCGTCAGCTCATCGGTGTTCGGGTCGACGTAGGTCAGGTAGTGGCCGGCGTGGCCGTCACCGTGGCTGCTGAGCGTGAGCCCGCCGCCGTCACGTCGCCGGGGAACGAGGGTGGCGGTGAAGCTCCCGTGCGGGACGGGGAAGCCGACGCTGACGTAGCCGCGGCCGGCGGCGCGGTACGTCGTGTAGATGCCGACGTAGATCGGTTCGTCGGTGTCGGCGAACGAGCGGATCCAGCCGCGCACCGCGACCGCCTCGCTCGGCTGACCCCTCGGGGCGGAGGGTGATCGTGTCGATGCGGCTGCGCACGCCCCGCAACGCCTCCCGCTGGTTCATCGGCACGCTGGCCTGCCCCAGCGGGCGGGCGACGAGCGTCCGGTACAGCAGGTAGCCGGGACGGACCCACATCCGCCACTGCGGCACGATGTCGAGGAGGAAGCGCGTCGTGTGCTCGTAGAACTCGCGTACCTGGGGATCGGCGTCGCCGGGTTCGAACTCGGGGCCGGCCAGCTCATCGAGTGAAGCGACGATGCCGACGTCACGGGCGTCGGCGGTGTAGTGGCCGCCGATCCGTTCCGCGAGGACGCGCACGTAGTCGGTGCCGACGTACCGGGTACGGGCCGCCAGCGGGACGACGAACGGCAACTCTTCGGCCCGGACCCGTTCGGCGAGCAAGCTCACCTGGGCGTCGCGGAACAGCAACGCCGACAGCGTGCGATACGCGATCACGCTCGCGGCCGCCACCGACGAGGTCGCAGCACCCGGTCGCACGCGGAGCGCAGCGGTGGCCACGCCGAAGCCGACGATCGGTCCCATGACCACCTTGGGCGGGCGCAGCCCCATCAAGCCGGCGACGGCGCCGGCGGCCGTTCCGACCGCGACCACGCCGGCGCCGGCCGCGCCGGCGACCCAACCCAGCGGCGCGGCGAGGGCTCCGCTCATGAGGATCCGGTGCGGCAGGGCCGGGATCTCGCCGGGACGCTGGCGGGCCCGAGCGATCGCCTCCGAGGCCGCCAGCGTCACCGCCCCGGTCACCGCGCCCACAATGGTCCGCCGCGGGCCCCGGCCAGTCGACAGACTCGCCCCGGCTACGGCTCCGACGGCCGCCGCGAATCCGACTGGGCTCACGCCCGCCTCGACTCGGTCGGCCTCCACCCTCGGAACCTATCCCGGGCTCGCCGGCCCGCATCGAGATGCACTGAACTGGTGTCGATGCAGACCGCGCCGACCATCGATCTGGTGTCGGCGAGCTCGTACGCCGCCGGACATCCCTGGGACCAGTACGCCTGGCTGCGGGCGAACGACCCCGTGCACTGGCACCCCGAGGTCGACGGCCCGGGGTTCTGGGCGATCACCCGCTACGACGACATTCGCCGGATCAGCCGTCAACCCGGGCTCTTCAGCTCGGCGGCCAAGGGCGTGATGCTGGCCGACCCCGACGGCGAGGAGTGGCTCGCCGCGCAGCGCCAGATGATGCTGTCGATGGACCCGCCGCAACACGACCGCTTCAAGCTGTTGGTGAGCCGTGGGCTTCACCCCGAAGAACGCCCAGCTGCTCACCGATCGCATTGCCGAGCTGTCCGGCGAGATCGTCGACGACGTCGTCGACGCCGGCGAGTGCGACTTCGTGCGGGACATCGCCGGGCGGCTGCCGTCGGCAGTCATCGCCGAGCTGATGGGCATCTCCCGTGCCGACGGCGAGCGGATGTACGAGCTGACCGAGATCATTCACACGACCGACGATCACGTGGTCACACTCGAACGCCGGTTGGAGGCCGTCATCGAGATGTTGTCGTTCGGCGCCGAGGTCGCCAACGCCAAGCGGACCGACCCCGGAGACGACATCGCCTCCACCCTCGTGCAGGCCGAGATCGACGGTGATCGCCTGACCGACGGCGAGCTGCAGTGGTTCTTTCTCCTCCTCATCAATGCCGGCGGCGACACCACGCGCAACCTGCTCTCGGCCGGGCTGCAGCTGCTGTTCGACCATTCGGACGAGCGCGCCCGCTTGCTCGCCGACCTCGACGCGCTCTTGCCGACCGCGGTCGAGGAGATGCTGCGCTACTCGTCACCGGTCGTGAACTTCCGGCGCACGGTGATGGAGGACACCGAGATCCGCGGCCAGCCGGTGCGAGCCGGGGACAAGGTGGTCGTCTTCTACGGCTCCGGCAACCGGGACGAGGACGTCTTCGCAGACCCCGACCGCTTCGACGTCGGACGCGACCCGAACCCGCACATCGCGTTCGGCGCCGGCGGCCCGCACCTGTGTCTCGGCATGCACGTGGCGCGCATCGAGAGCAAGGTCATGCTGCGGGAGCTCCTGACCCGCCTCCCGAACCTCGCCCCCGCCGGCACCTCCGAGCGGCTGGCCTCCAACTTCATCGCCGGCGCGCGCACCATGCCCGTCAGGTGGGACCTGGCGTCCTCGCGTCCGTCGAGGCCCGGTCCGGCCCGTGCTCGTTGATCGTCGTGCGGCGCAGGTCGCGTGGATGCCGCAGGTCGTCGAACCCGCCGGCGCGGTGCAGCATGCAGCGGTTGTCCCAGATCACCAGATCGCCGTCGCGCCACACGTGGCTGTAGACGAATTGCGGCTCAGCGGCGAACGTCAACAGCTCCCGCAGGAACTCCCGCCCTTCGTCGATCGGCCACCCGACGACGTGCGAGGCGTGGGCCCCGATGTACAACGTGGGGCGCCCGTCGGCCGCAGTGCGAACCATGGGATGCTGCACCGGCGGCATGAGCCGCTTCATCTCGTCGGTCACCGCCGTGAAGCCGCCCTGTTCGCGCGAGTGCCAGAGGTTGTGCTCGGCGACGAGCCCGTCGAGACGAGCCTTGGTCGCGGGCGGCAGCGCCGCGTACACCGCGCGCAAGTCGGTGAACTCGGTGTTGCCGCCGGCGGGCGGCAACACGTGGGCGAGGAGCAGCGACCACTTGGTGGGGAGGTCGTTGAACGAGCTGTCGGTGTGGAACAACTCGTTGCCGCGGTTGTACTTGCGGCGCGGTGAATCCGGTTCGAGCAGCTCGCCGTTGGCGTCGAGATTCGACGCGTCGTACAGCTCGCGCCGCAGGCGCCCCTTCCGGGTCGACATCCCGAGGTTCGGCGGCAGCTCGAGCGATCCGAACGCCCGGCTGAAGCGGATGTGCTCCTCGTCGTCGATCTGCTGGCCCCGGATCACCAGCACCCCGTACTGCGCCATGGCGTGCTCGACGGTTCGAACGAGATCCTCCGACGGCTCCACGCGGAGATCGGCGCCAACCAGCTCGGCGGCGAAGAGGGGATGGAGCCCCCTGACGTCCAAGCCCACCGGCGTTTCGTGGCGATCCACACTCGTCGACGACGATCCTGCAGCCATGACACGACGCTACGTCACCTGCGGGCACGGCCTCACTCGGGCTCGAGCTGGAGGCGCCGGCGGGCGAGCTGCCGTCGCTCGCGTGCGGACGGGGCGAGCTCGATGGCGCGGTCGAACTCCTCTCTGGCCGCGGAGGTACTCCCGCTGCGGGCGAGCAGCTCGCCGCGGGCGGCCGGCACGAGATGGAAGTCGGGCAGTTCGGGGACGACGGCGTCGATCGCCCGCAGGCCGGCGAGGGGACCGTCGCTCATCCCGACGGCGACCGCCCGGTTCAGGGCGACGACGGGCGAGGGGTTGATCGTGAGCAGCTCGTCGTAGAGGGCGACAATGCGCAGCCAGTCGGTGGACGCGGCGTCGAGGGCGGTGGCGTGGACGGCGGCGAGGTCCGCCTGGACGCGGTACGGGCCTCGCCCGGACCCCGTGCCGGTACCCAGCGAGAGTGCCTCGACGATGGCGCTGGTGTCCCACCGCGAGCGGTCCTGTTCCTCGAGCGTCACGAGCTCGTCGTCGACGATGCGAGCGGGGCGCCGAGCCTGCTGGAGCAGCATCAGCGCGAGCAGCCCGCAAGCCTCGTCGGAGTCGGGCATCAGCTCGACGAGCAACCGGCCGAGGCGGATCGCCTCGGCGGCCAGGTCGTCGTCGGCCGTCGCGTAGCCGGTGGTGAACACGAGGTAGATCACGGCCAGCACACCGTCGAGGCGTTCGGGGAGCGCCTCGGCGGGAGGCACGCGGTACGGGATGCCGGCGTTGGCGATCTTCCGCTTGGCCCGCAGCAGCCGTTGCCCCATCGTGCTCTCGGACGTGAGAAAGGCCCGCCCGATCGCCGCCGTCGACAGGTTCGACACGACCCTGAGTGTGAGCGCCACCCGGGCATCCATCGAGAGCGCAGGGTGGCAGCAGGTGAAGATGAGCCGGAGCCGATCGTCGTCGATCGGCTCGTCGGTGGCGGCCGGTTCGTCGCCGGCGTGGTCCTGCATCGTGAGGTCGCGGAGCTTGTTGCGTTCGGTTGCGCGGCGGCGGAGGACGTCGATGGCGCGCCGGCGGGCCGTGGTCGTCAGCCACGCGGCCGGGTTGTCCGGGATGCCGCCGTCGGTCCAGCGCGCCAGTGCGCGTTCGCCGGCGTCGGCGACGGCATCCTCGGCGAGCTGCCAGTCTCCGGTCGTCCGGATCAGGCTGGCCACAATGCGCAGCCGTTGCTCGGCCATCGCGTCGGCGAGTGCCACGTGCACGTCGTTCGACGCGCCGTCCTTCACGCGGTCGGGCCGCCCGACTCGTCGATCCAGAACGGGCGGAGCTCGAGGCGGCCGAACCGCGCCATCGGGTGCTGGGACGCGATCTCGATCGCCTCGTCGAGGTCAGCGCACTCGAGGATGTCGAAACCGGCGATCCACTCCCGCGTCTCGGCGAACGGGCCGTCGGTCACGAGCACCTTCCCGTCCCGCTTGCGGACCGTTGTGGCGTCGGCGATCGGCCGCAGCGCGTCGCCCATGAGGCGGGCACCGCTGGCGTCGTGACGCTCCACCCAGGGCTCGACCTCGTCGAGCCCTGGATCACCGGTCGGCGGATCCGGTTCCGTGTCGGTGCAGACGAACATCATGTACTTCATCAGGTGCTCCTTCGCTCGATTCTGACGTCCTACCCGACCACGACGATCGGGACGTCGCCAATCCGACAGTTCGAGAGTGGTTGATCCGGGACGACGGTGGCACTAGCTTCGGTGCTGCCCGGCCCCTGACCCCCGGCCAGCACGCCCGTCGCCCCGGACTCCGGCGACACGCTTCAGTCGGGAGGGATCGAGATGGATGGTGCGGGATTGTTGGCCAAGGTCGAGGATCCTGATGCTGGTCCGGCGACGTCGATGTTGCAGGTGCTCGTCGTGCCTGCACCAAGGCCCAGCGGTGGCCGCGAGGTGGTCCGGCTGAAGCTGGTCGGCGAGCTCTGCGCCCACAGCGCGGAACGGGTCGAGCCGGCGATGCGGCGGTTCGTCGAGCACGCCGACTCCGTGGTGATCGACCTGTCCGAACTCAGGTTCCTCGATGCGGCGGGCCTACGACTCTTCAACGGCCTCGTGGACGGCACAGACGTGATCCGGTTCGAGCACGTCGACACGCGACTCACCCGCATCTTCGAGATCGCCGGCCTCGACCCGCTCCTGCGGAACGGGAGGGCGCGAGCCGCCAGCTGAAGGTAGCTGGTGCCGCGGGTGTACCATCGGGGATGAGGTGTTCGCCCCGGTGGGGGGCGAACGTCCCTCGACGAATGTGATCCGCCACCGGGCGCCGCCCGGTCGGATCTCTGGCTTGCCTCTTCGGCAACGCATGAACCCGCCGTTCCGGCGGTGCGCTACCGGCATTCGCCGTCGAGCTCACCCGATCCCCGGAAGGCAGCCCATGCCCAGCAACGACCTCCTCTTCGACGTGTTGAAGCGCTTCGCCAACACGCTCGCCCATGGCTACGACGTGGCGGACGTCCTCTATGAACTGACGGAACACGCCGTCGAGGTGCTGGGCGCCACCTCGGCCGGCGTCTCGCTCGCCGAAGCCGACGGTGTCCTCAAGTTCGTCACGGCGAGCTCACAGGCGGCCGCCGATCTCGAGCTCGTCCAGCAGGAGAGCCAGCAAGGTCCGTGCCATCAGGCATTCGCGACCGCCACCGCCGTCACCGTCAACAGCATCACCGAAGGCGCCAACTGGCCGGTCTACCGCAGCAAGGCGCGCGAGGTCGGGCTGCTGGCCGTCGCCGGCATCCCCCTGACCACCGGCGACCGTCATCTCGGCGCGATGAACATCTACGCGGACGCGCCGAGAGACTGGACGCCCGAGGACATCGCGGCGGCGAGCGTGCTCGCCGACATGGCCACGAGCTACGTCGTCCACGCCTCCGAGCTGGCCCAGGCCCAACGCATCAACGAGCAGCTGCAACAGGCCCTGACGTCACGCATCGTCATCGAACAGGCCAAGGGGATCATCGCCGGCGAGCGCGGACTGCGGGTCGACGACGCCTTCGAGCTCCTCCGCAAGCACGCCCGTCGCAACAACGCGTCGCTCAGCTCGGTCGCCGATGCCGTGGTGCGGCTCGGTCTCCGCTTCTGACACCGGCGTGGGGCTCCGGACCTGAGGCGTCCGGTACCGTCGCGCCGTGCCAAGGACTGACCCGGACCTCGCCGGCGACGAACTGACGCTGCTGTCGCAGTTCCTCGAGTTCCACCGGGCCACGCTCGTCGAGAAGGTTGGCGGGCTTTCCGCGGAGCAGTTCGCCCACCGCGCCGTGCCGACGTCGGCGATCACGCTCGGCGGCATGGTCAAGCACCTCGCCCTCGTCGAGGACGACTGGTTCCAGGTCCGGCTCCTCGGTCGCGCCGAGATCGAGCCGTGGGCGAGCGCCCCGTTCGACGAGGATCGCGATTGGGACTGGCACTCCGCGGCCGACGACTCACCGAAGGAGCTGCTCGGGCTCTACGACGCCGCCTGCGCGCGTAGCCGCGCGGCGGTGGCCGAGGTCGGTGGCGACCTGGAGACGCTGTCGATCGAGACCGACCGGGAGACCGGCGGCCGGTTCTCGCTGCGATGGATCATGATCCACATGATCGAGGAGACCGCACGCCACAACGGTCACGTGGATCTGATCCGGGAGGCGATCGACGGCCGCGTCGGCGAATAGCCGGGGCGCGTCGGTCGCGCCGCGGTCACACCTCCGGGTTGCCGTTCATCGAGGTCGCCGAGATCGGGGCGAGGACGTCCCAGTGCTCGACGATCCGTCCCTTCCGGTCGAGCCGGAAGATGTCGACGACCTTGCTGCCGAGTGGGCCGAACGCGGGCACGGCTCCGGTCAGCTTGCCGTGCGTGACGACGAAGTCACACTCGGCGAAGACCCGCACGATCTCGATGTGCACGTCGGGGAATGTGGTGGTGAACCCGTCGACGAACGCGATGAAGGCGTCGAAGCCGTTGGGCGCGAGCGGGTTGTGCTGGATGTACTCCGCCCCGCCGTAGCGCGCCACGGCCCGCTCGGGCTGCTTGTCGTTGAAGGCCGTCGTGTAGAAGCCGACGACGTTGCGCTTGTTGCGCTCGAGACGCGCCTTGCTGCGCGGACAGTGCGTGGACTCGCCGTCGCCGTTGAACGGCGCGAACTGCGATCTCCCCTTCAGGTCCGGGCGATCGAATCCTCCGCTCGCGACCTGACCCACTCCGACGCCGAGGACGGCGGCGATCACGGCGACGGCGGCGAGACGCCTGGGTGGACGGATCCTGGCCATCGGTTCCTCCTTGGCTGGTACCCCCGCTACCCGCACTCTGTCATGCGATCGAGGTGTTCCTCGTCAGCCGCCTCGGGCGAGGTCGAGGCCGTGCGGACGGCCTCCGCCCGGGTACGGGACGGTGTCGATGTCGCCACCGACGTGGTCGATGATGGCGAGTCCGGCGCCGGGCCCTTCGAAGGCGGCGATCGTCCAGCGGCCGTTGCGCGACGTCCATTGATGTCCGGCGATCGTGCCGGGGCCGGCGATCGTGAGGACCTTGGCGATCCTCAGTGGATCGGTGCGCACCACGGCGATCTGGGCCGGTGTCCCGCGCAGTCCGACCGTCAGCATCCGGTCGTGGTCCACGAGCTCGAGCGTGTCGGGACTGGGTGCGACGACGACGTCATCGACGACGGTGCGGGTTTGCAGGTCGACCTCGTGCAGCATGTTGCCGGTGCGCCCCGAGACGTAGATGGTTCGTTCGTCCGCCGTCAGCACCAACTCGTGGGCGTGGTCGACGGGGATGCTGAACAGCCGCCGGCCGCTGGCGGTGTCGATCGCGGTGATCTCATGGATGACGTCGTTGGCGGCGTACACGGTGCGGCCGTCGTTGGTGATCACGGACGCATGGGTGAGCGCGTCGCGATGATCGCTGGCCGCCCATTCCTTGCGGGTATCGGTGCGGGTGTCGATGACCCCCACCCGGTTCGTGCCGAACGCGCCGTAGGTGACCCACCGCCGGTTGCGGCTGGCCTCCAGGTGGTGCGGATGCGACCCAGTTCTGATACGCGTGACGAGCTCTCCGTCGGCGTCGAGGACCACGATGTGGTCGGCGAGCTCCTGACCCACGTAGACCTTGCGATGGAGGCCGATCGCGACATCGCTCGCGGCGACCTCCAAGGGGACCGTCACGCGGTGAGCACCGGTCGCGGCGTCGAACGCGGCGACGGCGGGAAACCCGCGGTTGCCAACCCAGACCGTGCCGGCCGGCCCCCGCCACGGCGGGGATTGGGCCGCGGGTGAGGCGGCGGGCGTCGAGAACACCAACGATGCCAACGCCGCGGCGGCGATTGTTCTGCTTCTCATCTACTTCTCCCTCTGTCAAGTGCGCTAGCAGCGGAGGACCCACACCGCGTCCAGGTGACCAGGCACGTGAGCGACGCTGAACGTCCTGGTGCACGGCGCCGGCTGGGCGCCGGACCCGCATCAGTCACGCCTTCGCTGCCGAGCGTGAGCACAGCCATCGCCGCCGCGACTGCGACGACGCGCCGACGATGCGAGCCCGAAATCGGACTAGTCCTCGTCATCGTCCCTCCCTCGAAGTCGCGTGGCCCGGCTGATCCCGTCGCATGGCGGGACCATCATCCGGCGGTCCGGGATAGAAAGCCAATACATGTTGGTGCCATCGCGCATAACTTCTGTTCATGCTGCTCGAAGCCCGCCTCCGTGCCTTCATCGCCCTCGCTGAGGAGGGCTCGTTCGTCGGAGCCGCCCAGCGGCTGCACCTCAGCCAGCCCGCCGTGTCCAAGCACGTCGCCGCGTTGGAGCGGGAGATCGGCGTCGCGCTCGTCACCCGCCGTCCGGTGTTCGAGCTGACTCCGCCCGGCCAGTTCCTCGCCGAGTACGTCACGCGAGCCGGCGCCTTGCTGGAGCAAGCCGATCGGGGCGTGCGAGCACTCGTGGACGCCGAGATCGGTTCGCTCCGCCTCGGTGCTTCCGGCACGCCAGGGACCTACCTCGTGCCCGCCGTCGTACGCCGGTTCGTCGAGCACCGGCCGTACGTCGACGTCGACTTCCGACTCGGGACCTCGACGGAGACGCTCGATGCGTTGCGCGATCACGAGATCGAACTGGCCGTCATCGGTGGCCTGGGCACCGACGAAGAGCTCTCCGTGGAGCCGATCGTCGACGACGAGATCGTGCTCATCGGCGCACCCGAACTCGCCCGTCGCCGGCTGTGGCCGCGCGACCTCGACAACCTGCTGTGGATCCACCGCGAGGAGGGCTCGGCGACCCGGGTGGCGCTCAACGCCGCCCTTCACGCGATCGGAGCCGCCCCGCGCCGCCGGCTCGCCCTGCCGTCGTGGGAGGCCATCAAGCTCGTCGTCGCCCAGGGCGACGCGGTCGCCGCGGTGAGCCGCATGGCGATCGCCGTGGAGCAGGCGGCCGGCACCCTGGCCGAGCTCAACGTCCGCGGCTGGAGGCTCGGCCGCCCGATCAGCCTGGCCTGGCACCCGGGCCTGCCGCTCAGCCCCGTTGCGCGGGCCTTCACCGCGCAGCTCCGCCAGGCAGCGACAGAGATCACGCAACGGTCGACCAAGCCGAAACGAGCGGCCGCCAGGTCCCGCGCCTGAGAGAAACTGCGCCACGCCCGGTCGGTATGGGCGCATGCTGCGCCTCCCTCGTACGGGCAGGCACGCGACCGTTCGTGGTCGCCCGAATCGTCGGTGAGGGTCCACTTATCGCGCCGCTGAGCGTGGAGGCCAACACCCGTAGCTTGCGCGTCGCTTGCGTCCCGGATGCCGGCGCCGGGCACTCTCGACGATCCTGACGCGACCGATCGTGTCGCCGGAGCTAGCCGATGAGCGGAAGACGCGGGTCTTCGTGCCGACCGCGTCCCGAGGCGGCACGGATCCACTCCATGTCGTCGCGCAGATCCGCCGGCCGACCGGCGACGGTCCGCCTCGCCAGCAGGTCGTCGAGGAGGCCCGCCGTGAAGGCGATCCCGTCCGGCGTGGCGATGGTCTCGCGCCCGACCGCGTCGGTGAGGTCGATCCCGTGCACGACGGCCTCGACGATGCGGCTGGCGACGAACTCGTCCAGCCGCATGAGCGCGTAGTAGCCGGAGCCGACCGTGTCCGGGGGCAGAGCCCGCGACTCGGCGATCGACTTGGAGAACGTCTCGGCGAGCACGCCCGGCATGTCGCTGGGCTCCTTGCCTTCCACCATCGTGTAGGCGTAGTCGTAGACGCCGGGGGCGACCTCCGCGCGAGGGAAGATGAAGAAGCTGACGTGATCGCGGCCTGGCTGGCCGGCCTCCTGGTTGGCGATGAGCATGCGAGTGAGCCCGATGGAGATGTCGAAGTGTCCGGCCAGCTCGAACACCGTCCACGGCGGCCGCCCAGTCTCGAACGGCTCGAGCTGGGTATCCGACCGCCAGTCGTCCTCAGCCAGGCCAGCGAACGTGTCGCTGACGCGCTGCAGCTCGCGCTCGAGCAGATCGAGCGACTGTTCGTACGGTCCCATCGCGCCCCCTTTGCGACTCGGCGAGTGTAACGCTGGCCGCTGATGACGGGCCCGCCGCAACGAGCCCGAGAGGCGACGCCGGGAATCGAACCCGGGTACAGGGCTTTGCAGGCCCTTGCCTAAGCCACTCGGCCACGTCGCCGTGGGGCGGTTGGAGCCGCCACCGGCGTTCGAACGATAGCGGCCGAGGCGTGCCGGACGATCTGGGCGGGATTTGTGTCAAGTGTTGGCAGGATTCCCGCCCAGATGGTGAGTTGGCACGATTCCCGCCCAGTTGGGGGTGGCACAATCGGGTGATGGCGTACAACTCGACGGGGTTGGTCGTCCACGACGCCGACGCCCACATCATGGAGCCGCCGAACTGGCTGCGCGACCATGCCGATCCTGGCGTCAGGGAGCTCATCGCGCCGCTGCGCTATCCCGGTGGCAACGAGCTCCGGCAGACCGGTGACCCGGAACACCAGCTGGGCGACCTCGACGCGGCGTTCGGCCGCCTGCGCGACCGTCACGCGACGGCCGAGTACCGCGCGGCCGAGGCCACCGAGATCATGAACCGCAAGAACTTCGCCGCGACGGGCTCGTTCGTGGCGGAGGACCGGCCGCGGGCGCTCGACCTGCTCGGCTTCGCCAGCCAGCTCGTCTTCAACACGTTCCACAACCGGCGGCTGCGCGACTGGGAGCACTCCGGCGATCTCGAGCTCGCCATCGGCGCGGCGCGGGCGCACAACCGGGGGATGGTCGAGTTCTGCTCGGTCGACCCGCGGCTACTGGCGTCCTGCTACGTCCCGCTGGCCGACCTCGACGTCGCCGGGCGGTTGGCCGCGGAGGCCATCGACATGGGGGCGGCTGCGCTCCTCGTCGCCTCGGGGTGCCCACCGCAACACTCCCCCAGCCACATCGGCCTGGATCCGGTGTGGGCCGCGGCGAGCGAGGCGCGCATCCCGGTCGTGTTCCACGTCGGCGGCACCGGCGACCTGATCGATCCCAACTACTTCCGCAACGGGCTGCCGATCCCGCCCGACTTCCACGGCGGCGAGGAGAACTTCCGCTCCGTCGACTACATGGGCATCCCCGGACCTCCGGCGCAGACCCTGGCGACGATGATCTTCGATGGCGTCCTCGAGCGTTTCCCCGACTTGCGCATCGGCGTCATCGAGCAGGGCGCGATCTGGGTGCCGTCGTGGATGCGCCAGATGGAGTCGGCCATCGACGCCTTCGGCCGCCACGAGGAACGCCTGCAGGCGTTGTCGCTGCGGCCGAGCGAGTACGTGCGCCGCCAGATCCGGTTCACGCCGTACCCGACCGAGGACGTCGGCTGGATCATCGCCCAGGCCGGTACGGAGGTCTGCCTCTTCTCGTCCGATTACCCGCACGTCGAGGGCGGCCGACGTCCGATCGAGCGGTTCGAGGCGTCGCTGGCCGGAACTGCCGAAGCAGCCCGGCAGGCCTTCTACCACGACAACTTCGTCGAACTCATGGGGAGTGCGCTCTCCGTTCCGTCCCGCTAGGCGCTCGCGTCGGGCAGCATGCCGTACGCCCGCTCGGGGTGTACCCGCAGGACCAAACGACCGTCGGCGACCATCGCCCGGCGGAAGTCGTCCCAGTCAGGATGCTCACCAGCCATCGCCTGGTACTGCTCGATGAGCTCCTCGACGGTCGCATCGGTGGGATCGGCCGCGACCGGCGTCAGCTCGGCCCGCCCCTCGATCACGGCGTAGGCGTAGAAGTCGTCGCGGGTCACGTGCAGGGCGACCCGCGGATCGTGGCGGGCGTTGGCGGTCTTGGCCCGGGAGTCGGTGACGGAGATCCGGATCACGTCGTCCTGGCCGAGGACGTAACCGACGTTGGACAGCTGCGGGCGGCCGTCTCGCTTGATCGTGATGAGGACCCCTCGGTGTTGATCGCGGATGAACTCGAGTGCTTCGTTCAGCTCCATGCGGCGTCGAACCGCCGCCGGGGCGGTGTCATTCCCCGCCGGACGAGAGTGAGCGGGCCGCGACGGCCACGCCGGCCCGAGCCGAATCCCCCACCGACGACCCGTCGAGCATGGCGGCGACGCACCCGGCGGCGAAGGCGTCCCCTGCCCCGGTCGTGTCGGTGACGCCCACGAGGGCCGGTACGTCGACGTGGTCGGTGCGCCCACCCGGATGCGTGATGGCAACCGGGCGCGGCCCGTCCTTGACGACGAGCACGCCCGGCGGCGCCCGGACCAGCAGCCGCGCCTCCGCCGCGTTGGCGAACACGACATCCGGGGTCACGGCATCGAGCACGTCGGCGAACCGGTTCCCGCCGAAGGCCTCTACCACTGCCACCGACGACACGTCGACGCTCACCCGCCCGCCCGCCCGCTTGACCCCGCCGGCGGCCGACACCGTGGCGGAGCCGGTCGGGTCGGTGCACAACGAGTACGCCGTGACGTGCAGCCACGTGATCCCGTCGAGCCACTCCGGGTCGATCTCGTCCAGCTCGGCGGCGGCGGCGCGGTCGGGGAACATCGTCCGCTCACCGCCCGGCTCGACGAGCACGGCCACCGTCCCGGTGCGGCCGGCCCGTTGCACCCGCACATCGACGCCGGCGGCGGCGAGCGACGCCACCAGGTGCTCCCCCAGGTCATCGTCGCCGACCCGGCCGATGAACCGGACCGGACAGCCGATGCGGGCGGCCGCGGCGGCGACGTTGGCGGCGCTCCCGCCCCGCCGCCGCGTGATCCGCGCCTGCGGTGTCGGTGCCTCGTGCGGGCGGCCCGGCCGTGTAGATGACGACGTCTTCGAGCAGATCGCCGACCACGCCGAGCACCCAACGTTCGTATCACGGACGGCGTTGTCGTCTCCCGTTCTATGGCAGCGGGAACCGCCGTGGGGCAATAGGGGGCTCTGCGGCCTGAAGGGATCGGCGTCGGCGGGGCGCCGGTCCCTTTATTTGATGCGGCCGCCGAAGCGCCTGGAGGCGCTCGCACGACGGGGTTCAATGGTGGGGTGGTGGCAGCACCAGACGAGGCGGCGACGGCCACCGCAATGGCCCTGGCCGAGCACCTGCTCGTCGAGGCCGAGCGCGGCACGACGCGGAGGGAGCGGCGACGGGCCCACCGGCTCGGGGCCCTCCTCGCCGACGACGCCGGCCGGGAGTTCCTCTTCGCCCTCACCGACCAGGTCCTGCGCACCCCCGCGCCGGCGCGGGCGATGCAGCAGCTCCGGGACCTCGTCGCCGCCGGACTGCCCGCCGCACTCCCCCGCCTCGACCGGGCCGCCCTGCGTCTCGCCGGACTCGGCTCCACGGTCGCCCCCGGTCCAGTCGCCGCCGTCGCCCGCCGACGGATCCGCGCCGAGACGCGCGGGGTCATCGTCCCTGCCGACGACCCTGCGTTCCGCCGCCATGTCGCCCGTCGACACGGCGAGGGCTTCGACGTCAACGTCAACCTGCTCGGTGAGGCGATCGTCGGCGATGACGAGGCAGGCGCCCGCCTCGACGCCCTGTGCGCGCGCATGCGCCGCCCGGACGTCGCCTACGTCTCGGTGAAGATCTCGGCCCTGTGCGCCAACCTCGACGTGCTCGCGTTCGATCACGAGGTCGAGCGCATCGCCGAGCGTCTGCGCACGGTCTACGACGTCGCCGCCGCGAGCTCGCCACCGGTGTTCGTCAACCTCGACATGGAGGAGTACCGCGATCTCCAGCTCACCGTGGAGGCGTTCTGCCGGGTCCTCGACGAGTCGCGCTACACCGAGCTCCCCGCCGGGATCGTGTTGCAGGCGTACCTGCCCGACGCCCACGACGTGCTGGAGCGGCTCGTCCAGTGGGTCACCGGCCGGCGCCGCCGCGGCGGCGCCCCGGTCAAGGTGCGCCTGGTCAAAGGCGCCAACCTGGCCATGGAGCACGTCGACGCCGAGCTGGGCGGCTGGACGCCGGCTACCTACCGCACGAAGGCCGACGCCGACGCCAGCTTCAAGGCCCTCCTCGACCGTTGCCTCGACGCCGCCGCCGACGGTGGGCTGCTCGTCGGCGTGGGCAGCCACAACCTCTTCGACATCGGCTGGGCACTCGCCCAGCGACGCCATCGGGCCCTCGAGCACGCGGTCGGCATCGAGATGCTCGAGGGCATGGCGCCGCCCCAGGCCCGGGCGACCCTCCGCGGCGCCGGCAGCGTCGTCCTCTACACCCCGGTCGTGACAGAGGCCGACTTCTCCGCGGCCATCGCCTACCTGTCCCGCCGGCTCGACGAGAACTCGGGACCGGAGAACTTCCTCCGGTCGCTGCCCACGATCACTCCCGGGTCCGCCGTGTGGCACGCCGAACAGCAGCGCTTCGAGGCGGCGGTGGCCGGGCGCACGTCGGTGTCGACGGTGCCCCGCCGGGAGCAGGATCGACGCACCGAGGTCCGCCGCTTCGATCCCGACGAGCCTTTCGCCAACGAGCCCGACACCGACTTCACCCACGCGGGCAACCGGGAATGGATCGCTCAGCACCTCACGAAGGAACACCCGGCCGAGCTCCCCCCGCTCGTGACGACCACGGACGGCATCGACGAGCTCGTCGCCCGGGCGCGCGCCGGCGCCGCCCACTGGCGCACCACCTCGACGAGCGAGCGCCGGCAGGCACTGGCCCGCGTCGCCGAGGTCATGGCCGCCAACCGGGGCCGCACGATCGCGGTCATGGCCCACGAGACGGGCAAGACCGTTCGCGAGGGCGACCCCGAGGTGTCGGAGGCGGTCGACTTCGCCCGCTGGGCCGGGTTCAGCACCCATGGCCTCGACGAGCTCGTAGCGGACGGCGTGGCCGCCGACCCGCTCGGTGTCGTGCTCGTCGCCGGGCCGTGGAACTTCCCGACCGCGATCCCGTCCAACGGGGTCGTCGCCGCCCTCGCCGCCGGCAACGCGGTGCTCCTCAAGCCGGCTCCCGAGGCCGTCGCCACGGCCGTCGAGCTGGTGCGCCACGTCCACGAGGCGGGGGTACCGCCAGACGTGGTCCAGCTCGTGCGCTGCCCCGACGACGACGTCGGCCGCCATCTCGTCACCCATCCCGACGTCGACAGCGTCGCGCTGACCGGTTCGTACGAGACGGCCCGGATGTTCCTCGACTGGAAGCCGTCGTTGCGGCTTCTCGCCGAGACCAGCGGCAAGAACGCGATGGTGATCAGCCAGACGGCCGATGTCGATCTCGCCCTTCGCGACCTCGTGCGCTCGGCGTTCGGTCATGCCGGGCAGAAGTGCTCGGCGGCCAGCCTGGCGATCGTCGAGGAGCCGATGTACGACGACGCCACGTTCCGGCGCCGGCTCGCCGACGCCGTGCGCAGCCTCCGGGTCGGGCCGGCGACCGACCTCGCCTCGATGGTCGGCCCGATCATCCAGCCCGCGGCCGGCAAGCTCGCCCGCGGTCTCACCCAGCTGGAGCCCGGCGAGTCGTGGCTCGTCGAGCCCGCGCTGCTCGACGGTGACCGACTGTGGCGCCCGGGAGTTCGCCTCGGCGTGCAGCCCGGGTCGTGGTTCCACCAAACCGAGTGCTTCGGTCCCGTCCTCGGCGTGATGCGGGCCGACGGCCTCGACCACGCGATCGAGTTGCAGAACGCAGTCGAGTACGGGCTCACCGGCGGGATCCACACGCTCGACGACGCCGAGATCGAGCACTGGCTCGACCGGGTCGAGGTCGGCAACGCTTACGTCAACCGGCACACGACCGGCGCCGTCGTCAGACGCCAGCCGTTCGGCGGCTGGAAGCGGTCGTCAGTCGGCCGGGGTGCGAAGACCGGCGGACCGGACGACCTCTTCCGCTTCACGACCTTCCACCCAGCCTCTGTCGCCACTCCCGACGCCGGCGCGTCGTCCTACCGGCACTGGTGGGACGAGATGTTCGGGGTCCCGATCGACCGCAGCGGCCTGCGGGCGGAGGCCAACGTCTTCCGGTACCGACCCGTCGGGCGAGTCGTCGTGCGCGTCGGGGCGGACACGGCAGCCGGCGACGTGACATCCCTGCGTACGGCGGCGACGGTCGCCGGCGTGCCGGTCGAGATCTCCGGCCCTCCTGGCGGACGGGCGCCGGTGGACGTCATCGAGGACGACGGTGCCCTCCGCCGCCGGCTCGCCCCGTCCGGAGCCGAGCGCCTCCGCCTGCTCGCCCCGTGCGACGAGGGCGTCCGCGCCGCCTGCCACGAGGCCGGCATCGCGATCGACGAGACACCGGTGACCCAGCACGGCCGGGTCGAGCTCCCGTGCTGGCTGCGAGAGCAGGCGATCTCGCGCACCCTGCACCGTCACGGCCGGGTGCCGGGAGCGGTGCCGACGAGGCGCTAGAGGATCACGAACAGTCCGCCGACGTTCAGCAACAACAGCGAGGTCACGATCACGATCGAGCTCACCAGGCCGAACGCGGCGGGGCTTCGCTCGTGCCGCAGACGCTGCGTCCGGAGCCAGGCGACGGTCACGAATCCGATCACACCGATCGTCATCCCGACCACCACCAGCCAGCGCTCCGCCTCCGTCCTCGCGTAGCCGCTCCGTCAACAGCCCGACTGCCGCCGCGGCCAGCGCGGTACGAATCCATGCCATGGTCGTGCGCTCGCGCTGACGGCCAATGTCCGTCGTCGTCGTCGTCGAAGGCGACCTCGTTCACCCGACGGCCACCATGACGAACGCGACGATGGCGATCACGACGATCGCCGCGGCGACGACGGGTACGAGACGGGCGGGTGGCAGCGGCTCGCCGCGCCGCACCGCCTGTTGCACGTTGACCCAGCGCAGGTAGGCGCCGACGATGAGGACGACGCTCCCCGCGATGCCGAGCAACGCCAGAGCCGTGCGTCCGCCCTCGACGCCGAAGGGCTCGACGAGCTGGCGCACCGCCACGCTCGCCGCGAGCAGGCCGAGCGATGTGCGCACCCACGCCAGGAACGTGCGCTCGTTGGCGAGGGTGAACCGGTAGTCGGGTTCGGTACCCCCGGACCGGTCGTCGTGCCACCGGCCTGCCACGCCGCTCCTCTCGTCGCCGATGGAACGGACGGTAGCCGGGGCAGACTTGTCTCGTGGCTGAGCTCGGGAAACTGGATGCGTGGCGCCATGCCGCGGCGGGCGTGGCGGTGCTCGCCTGCAGCGGCCTCGCCCTCTTCGGCATCATCGGCGAGGACAAGGGGGACGAACGCTTCGAGGCCAAGCAGGTCACGGTGACGCCGACGGGCGACGACGGGCTGACCATCCGCGAGGTCGTCGACCAGGACTTCGGCGGCAGCCGCGACAGCCACGGCTATCAGCGGATCATCCCCAACGACTTCGGCGAGCCGACGGATGTCACCGCCACCTCGCCCGACGCTCCCGCCGACGTGTCCGTCACGCCGGTCGGCGGGGAAACCCGCATCCGGGTCGGCGATCCCGACCAGACAGTGAGCGGACAGCACCGCTACGTGCTGACCTACACCCTGCCCGACGCCCGCCTGTCGTCCGGCGAGCTGGCGCTGGACGTCATCGGCAACGACGAGACGCTCGAGACCGGGCGCTTCGAGGTCGTCGTCACCGGGCTGCAGCTCGACGACCCGCTCTGCAACGTCGGCGGGTTCGGCACCTCGGGCGGGTGCACGCTGGAGCCCGACGGTGCGGTGTACCGAGCTGTCGTCAGCCCCCTCGAACCGGGTGACGGCATCACGATCGGCGGCACGATCAACGGTCGCACCGACGCGGTGGCCGTTCCCGAGCCGGGCCTCCCCGCTCGTCGGGGCGACAACCGGATTCCGATGGCGTTGGCGGTGTTGGCGGTCGGCACCGCCGGTGCCTCCGGCACCTACCTGTGGGCCCGCAGGCGGGGGCGCAACGAGGTGTTCGCCGGTGGGGCCGCCGACGCCGCCTTCGGCGCACCCCCACCGGGCTCGGCACTGCCCCCGCCGGTACCCGGCGCCGCGGTCAGCCTCGTCGCCGACGAGCGCATGGACGACCTCGCCACGACCGAGTTCGTCCCGCCGCAGGGCCTGGAGCCGTGGCAGGGCACGGTGCTGCTTCGCGAGCGGATCGACAACGAATCGGTCGGCGCGTGGTTCTCCGGGCTCGCCGCCCGCGACGTGATCACCCTCACCCGAACCGACGACGACGAGGTGACGCTCGGTGTCGGCGAGCAGTTCGAGACGGCCGCGCCGGAGGACCGCGAGGTGCTGTCGGCGATGTTCGACGGGCGGCGCGAGATCGAGCTGGGCTCGTACGACAAGCGCTTCGCCATCGCGTGGCGCGACGTCCGCTCCGAGCTGGAGAGCTCGATCGCCCGGTCGGGATGGTGGAAGCGCCACGCGCCCCACGTCAGCAGCCGGCTCAACGTCCCCTGGCCGGCGTTCCTGGTGCTCGGCATGTGGGTGCTCATCGTGTTCGGCGGGTTCGGGTTGGCCCAGCTGCGCTGGATCTCGAGCCCGCCCGGCGCCCTCGCCTTCGGCTTCGTCGTCCCCGTGCTCGCCGCCTACGCGGTGTACCGCACGCTGTTGCCGGTGCGCAGCGCCACCGGCTCGGCGTTCGCCCTGCGGGCCGAGTCGTTCCGCCGGTTCCTGAAGGCGAGCGAGGGACGTCACGTCGAGTGGGCGTGGAAGCAAGGGCTGTTACGGGAGTACTCGGCGTGGGCGGTGGCGCTCGGCGCCGCCGACGCCTGGGAGCGGGCGATGCACGCCTCGAGCGTGGCCCCGGTCGAGCTGGCCCGCGGCCCGCTGCTCATCTACACGATGGGGCCGTCGTGGAGTCACACGTACACCGCACCGCCGAGCACCGGTGGGAGCAGCGGCTTCGGGGGCGGAGGCGGATTCGGGGGCGGCGGCTTCGGCGGCGGCTTCTCCGGCGGCAGCGTCGGCGGCGGCGGCGGCGGCGGCAGCTCCGGCTCCTGGTAACCCATCCGAGGTTTTCAGGTCACCCGAGGGTTTCCGGCGCCCCGTTCGGTCCGCAAACCCTCCGATGGCGCGAAACCGCGGATGGGATCGATCAGACTGCGGCGATGTCGAACCGGCTCGCTGGGGCGCTCGTGTTCTTCGCCTCGGGGTCGGTGCTCGTGCTCGAGATCCTGGCCGGACGTCTCCTCGCGCCCTACGTCGGCGTCTCGATCGAGACCTTCACCGGGATCATCGGCGTCGTCCTCGCCGGGATCGCCATCGGCGCCTGGCTCGGCGGCGGGCTGGCCGACCGGTTCGGGCCCCGGCTGCTCCTCCCCGGGGCGCTGACCATCGGAGGCGCGCTGGTGATCGCGTCGGTGCCGCTCGTGCGGTTGTTCGGCCCGTCCAGCCCTGACGCCAGCCCGGGCACGATCGTGGTCCTCGCCACGGTCGCCTTCTTCGCCCCGTCGGCGGTCCTCACCGCGGTCACGCCGATCGTCGTCAAGGGGCAACTCCGCGCCCTCGACCAGACCGGTCGGGTCGTCGGCTGGCTGTCCGCGATGGGGACCGCGGGCGCACTGGTCGGCGTGTTCACCACCGGGTTCGTCCTCGTCGCCGCGTTCCCGACGACGCCGGTCGTGATCGTGCTCGGGGCGCTGCTCGTCGCCACCGGCGTCGCGCTGTGGTTCCACCTCCGCCGCCCGACGCCGCAGAACGTCATCGTGGCCGGCGTGACCGTCGCCGTGCTGTCCGCCGGCGTCGCCGTCCTCGCCGACGGACCGTGCGAGGTCGAGTCGGCGTACTTCTGCGCGCGCGTCGACGAGGACCCCGAGCGGTCCTCGGGCCGCATCCTGTGGCTCGACACGCTGCGCCATTCGTACGTCGATCTCGACGATCCGACCCACCTCGAGTTCACCTACACCCAGGTGCTCGGCGACGTCGTCGACTCGCTCGCACCACCGGGCTCGGCGATCGACGCGGTGCACGTCGGCGGGGGCGGATTCACGATCCCCCGTTACGTCGCCACGACGCGGCCGGGATCCGACAACCTCGTGCTCGAGCTCGATCCGGCCGTGGTCGACCTGGCCGAGGACGAGCTCGGGTTGCGGACCGGCGAGGATCTCCGGGTGATGACCGGAGACGCGCGGATCGCGGTCGCCGACCTGCCGTCCGATGCGGCGGATCTCGTCGTCGGCGACGCCTTCGGCGGGAGAGCCGTGCCGTGGCACCTGACGACGCGGGAGTTCGTCACCGAGCTCGCCCGGGTGCTCCGCGACCAGGGGATACTTGCCCAGAACGTCATCGACCTCCCGCCACTCGACTTCCTGCGCGCCGAGCTGGCGACGATGCGCGACGTGTTCGAGCACGTCGCCGTGATCGCCCCTGCACCTCGCCTGGCCGGGGACGAGGGCGGCAACTTCATCGTGGTGGCGAGCGACCGGCCGCTCCCGCTCGATGCCATCGAGCGGGCGAACGCGGCCCGCGGCGACGACGATCAGGTGCTCGGCGACCCCGCGGCGGTGGACGAGTTCATCGGAGGGGCGGACGTGCTCACCGACGAGCACGCGCCGGTGGATCAACTCATCAGCTGATGGCCGGCGACCGAGCACCCGACGCGGAGGACGGCCGGTCCGGCCCGCGGGTCATCGCGCCGCTGCGCGAGTTCCTCCACACCGAGTCGGCCGGCGGCGTCATTCTCGTCGTCGCCGCGGTGGTCGCCCTGGTCTGGGCGAACTCGCCGTGGAAGGACGCCTACTTCGACTTCTGGCACACCGACCTGGCCATCACCCTCGGCGATCACACCCTCGATCTCGACCTGCAGGAGTGGGTCAACGAGGGTCTGATGGCCATCTTCTTCTTCGTCGTCGGCCTCGAGATCAAGCGCGAGCTGGTCGAGGGCGAGCTGCGCGGCCCCCGCCGGGCGGTGCTCCCCGCCGTCGCCGCCCTCGGCGGGATGGTCGTGCCGGCGCTGATCTACGTCGCGATCAACGCCGGCGGCGACGGTGCCGAAGGCTGGGGCATCCCGATGGCCACCGACATCGCGATGGCGGTCGGCATCCTCAGCCTGCTCGGCAGCCGGGTCGCGCCCTCGCTCAAGCTGTTCCTCCTCGCCGTGGCGATCGTCGACGACATCGGCGCCATCGCCGTGATCGCGATCTTCTACACGGACGACATCGACTACGACGCCCTGCTCGTCGCGATGGGCCTCGTCGTCGCGCTGGTGGTCATGCGCGTGCTCGACGTGAGGACCACGTTGCTCCCGCTCGTCGTGGGCTGCGGGCTCTGGCTCGCCCTCCACGAGTCGGGGCTGCACGCCACGATCGCCGGCGTGATCCTCGGACTGATGGCGCCGACCCGGCCGCACCTCCAGCACGAGCTCGTCGACGAGTCCGTGCTCACCGACCTGTCGTCCGTCGCCGCGGCCCGCGAGACGGCAACCATCGCCCGCCAGAGCGTCTCGGTCGTGGAGTGGCTCGAGCACGTCCTGCACCCGTGGAGCAGCTTCGTCATCGTGCCCCTGTTCGCGCTGGCCAACGCCGGCGTGCCGATCAGCGCCGACGCCCTCTCCGACGCGGTGACGTCGCCGATCACGATTGGCGTGCTGCTCGGTCTGGTCGTCGGCAAGCTCGCCGGCATCACCGCGTTCACCTGGCTGGCCACCCGGCTGGGCATCGGCGCGCTGCCGGACGGCGCAACGTGGCGGGGGGTGGTCGGTGTCTCCGCGGTGGCCGGCATCGGGTTCACCGTGTCGCTGTTCATCACCGGCCTGGCGTTCGACGATGTCGGCCTCCAAGACGAGGCCAAGATCGGCGTACTCGCCGCGGCGATCGTCGCCGGTGTCATCGGTGCGGTCGTGCTCGCTGGCGCCCGCTCGTCCGAACGCCGACTAACTGCAGGTGTCGAGCAGCGCCTGGACGAAGGCGGCGCTGGTCTCGGACGTGTCGCCGGCCCGCCACACGGCGCGGAACTCGTCGAACAGCGCCACCGGGCGCAACGGGCGCACGGCCACGTCGAACCGCCGGGCGGCCGGCTCGGCCTGCCACGAGTTGAGCCAGCCGATGCCGGTGCCCAGGGCGACCTGATCGAGCACCCGCTCGACCTGGATCGCGGCGTGCGGGATCCAGCGCGGGCGGGCCCCGGCGGCGGCCAGGTAGGCCTCGATCTCGTCGTGGGCGGTCGGCGCCTCGGCCCGGTCGACGACGAGCACCGGTTCCCCGTCGAGGTCGGCGGCCTCGACCACGTCCGCGCCGGCGAGGCGGTGTCCGGGCGGCACGGCCACGTGATCCACGGGCACCCGGGCGAGCGGCGCCGAGGCGACCCGATCCGGATCGGCGACCGGGCCGCGGACGATGCCGGCGGCGAGCAGCCCGGCCCGCAGCCCGTCGAGGATGCGCAGCGATGTCAGCCCGTCGGCCCGCACGACGACCTCCGATCGGTCGGCGCGGAACGCCCGGATCGTGCGCATCATCCCGCCCTCGCTGCCATGGCAGTACCCGACGGCCCACGTCGTCGGGGCCGAGGCCAACTCCCCCGCGGCGGCCGTGAAGCGGTCCACGGCGCGGAGCACCTCGCGGGCGTCGACGAGCAGGCGCTCGCCCGCCGGCGTCAACGCGACGTGCCGGCTGGTGCGCTCGAACAGCTCGAGCCCGAGCGCCTGCTCCAGCTCGCGGATGCGCTGCGACAACGGCGGCGTCGTCACGTGCAGCCGCGCCGCGGCCCGCCCGAAGTGGCGCTCCTCGGCGACGGCCACGAAGTAGCGCAACCGGCGCAGGTCCACAGCCTCGGCTACCCCCGGCCATCGCGCGCGAACGTTATCGGTGCCGACACGATCCGTGTCGCACACGGTCGTGGACGAGCCCGGCCGGCACCATGGACGATGGGCGGAGTGAAGCTGCTCTGGTTCCACCTCATGCCGTATCCCGAGCTGCCCGACGACTTCAACCGCAAGCACCGCAGCGTCTGGGTCGACATCGATCCCGCCCTGTTCGACCGGGGCGTCATGGCCGACTGCTACGCCCGCTACATCGAGCAGCTCGTCCACGCCGAGGACTGCGGGTTCGACGGGATCTGCATCAACGAGCACCACGGCAACGGCTACGGGCTCATGCCGTCGCCGAACGTGATGGGCTCGGTCCTCGCGACGCGGACGTCGCGTGCGGCGATCACCGTGCTCGGGAACTCCGTCGCCCTCTACAACCCGCCGGTGCGTGTCGCCGAGGAGATGGCGATGGTCGACCTGCTGTCCCGCGGCCGGCTGATCAGCGGGTTCCCCGTCGGAACGTCGATGGACACCGCCTACGCCTACAGCGTCAACCCGGGGACCTTGCGGGCGAGCTACCACGAGGCGATCGAGCTGATCCTCAAGGCGTGGACGGCCACCGAGCCGTTCGCCTTCAACGGTCGCTTCACCCAGATGCGCTACGTCAACGTGCTGCCGCGCCCGCTGCAGCAGCCGCACCCGCCGATCTGGATCCCCGGCGGCGGCTCGATCGAGACGTGGGACTTCTGTTCGCAGAACGACTTCGTCTACGCCGCGCTGTCCTACTACGGCCACCTCATGGCCAAGGAGACGGTCAGTGGCTACTGGCGCCGGGTCGAGGCCAACGGGAAGGAGCCCAACCCGTACCGGCTGGCGTTCCTCCAGTTCATCGGCGTGGCCGACACCGACAAGGAGGCGTACCGCCTGTATCGGGAACCGGCGGAGTACTTCTTCAACCGTTCGCTCCACGTCTACCCGGGTTACGCCGATCCGCCCGGGTACGTCACCGAGGCGTCGGCGCGGGCGCGGTACCAGTCCCAGGTGCGGGCCGTCGCCCGGGCCAAGCAGGCCAAGCACGACCTCACGTGGGACGAGATGGTCGAGAAGGGCTACGTCGTGATCGGCAGCCCCGACACCGTCCGCGAGACACTCGCCGACATCGCCCAGACGTTCAACTGCGGCCACCTGCTCACGATGCTCCAGTTCGGCAACATGAGCGACGAGCTCACCCGCTACAACAGCGAGCTCTTCGGCGACAAGGTGGCGCCGGCGCTGCGCGGCATGTTCAGCGACGCCGAGGACCACTGGTGGCCGCAGGGGGCCGTCGTGACCGAACAGCTCGTCTACCTCTGCGGCATCGCCGGTCATCCGGCGAACTCGCCCACCCTCGAGATGCTCGGCGCCGCCGGGTGGGACGTCGTGGTCCCGGAGCTCCCCGGCTTCGACGGCCGCTCCGGCTTCCAAGCTCCCGACGACCACCTCGGTTGGCTCACCGTCGTGTGGGACGCGCTCGACGCCACGGGCGCGCTGCCCTGCCCGGTGATCGGCGCGTCGGTCGGCGGGATGCTCGCCGCCGACCTCGCCGTGTTCCGCCCGGAGGCGGTCACCGCGCTCGCCCTCCTCGCCCCGTTCGGGATCTTCGACGACGCCAACCCGGGGCTCGACGTCTACGCGCTCCCCGCGGCCGAGCGGATGGCCCACCTGTTCGCCAAGGACGTGCCCGAGCCGTTCGTCGACCGCTTCGCCCACCTCGGTCCCGACGAGGGCCCGGTGGCCAGGTACCTCAGCGACGTGGCGGCGGCCAGCCTGCTCTGGCCGCTCGGAGACCGCGGCCAGGCCCGCCGGCTCCACCGCATCAGCTGTCCCACCCTCATCATGTGGGGCGACCAGGACGAGCTGCTGCCGGTCGCCGCCTCGGCGCGGTGGGCCGCGGCCGGGCTGCCCGTGGAGGTCGTGCCCGGCGCCGGCCATCTGCTCGAATGGGACGCGCCCGAGGAGGTCGCCTCCCGACTGGGAGCGTTCCTCGCCGGCGCCTAGACGGTCGTCCACACTCACATCGAGGGGAATCCTGCATGAGCGGCGAGTCTTCGAGCGAGCGAATAGGTGTTACGGCGCCGAAGGCTCACTGGTGCACCAGGCACGTACGGCGAGCGACCACCTCCACGTCCGGATGGTGCACCATGAGCCTGGTCGACGAAGCCGAGTTCCACTTCTTCCACTTCTTCCCGTACACGGTGCTGCCGGACGACCACGGCAGCTACCAGTCGTTGTGGGTCGACTTCTCGAACTCCAACTACGACCCGCGGACCGGGCGCGACCTCTACACCCGCTACCTGTCCGAGATGGTGCTCGCCGACCAGCTCGGCTTCGACGGGATCGTCCTCAACGAGCACCACAACACGCAGTACTCGATGAACCCGGCGCCGAACCTCACCGCGGCCGCCCTCATCCCGCAGACCAAGGGCTGGGTCAGCGTGTTCGGCACGCCCCCGAACCTCGGCTACCCCAACCGGCTGGCCGAGGAGTACGCCATGCTCGACGTGATGTCGGGCGGGCGGCTGCGGATCGCCTTCCCGCTCGGCACCGGGATGGAGTACTGGGCCAACTCGGTGAACCCGGCCACCGCGAGGGCCCGGTTCCGCGAGTCGATCGACGTGATCCTGCGCTGCTGGACCGACGACGGCCCGCAGAGCTACGTCGGTGACTTCTACACCTACCGCTACCTCAACCCGTGGCCCAAGCCGATGCAGCAGCCGTACCCGGAGTGCTACATCGTCGGCACCGGCTCACCGGAGACGATCGAGCTCGCCGCCGAGCTCGGGTTCGGGTACACGGTCGTGTTCATCCCGACCAAGATGCAGCTCAAGGTGTTCGAGCACTTCCGGGAGCGCCTCGCCCACCACGGTCACGAGCCGACGCCCGAACAAGGTCACCGTGGGGGTGATGGCCTACGTCGCCGAGAGCGACGCCAAGGCCGAGGAGGAGTTCATGCCCCACGTCATGTACTTCTTCGAGAACAACCTGCGCACGACTCCGCGCTTCCTCAATCCGCCCGGCTACGTGACGGTGCCGGAGTTCCGCAAGCGCATCCAGGCCGCCGACGTGCACGGCACGTCGAACTGGGAGGACCTCACCACGATCAACCGCATCGTCGCCGGCACCCCGGAGAAGGTGGCCGACGCGATCGGCAACTGGCTCGAGGAAGCCGGGAGCAACCGGGTCAACCTCAACCTCACATTGGGCGACATGCCGCACTGGAAGGTCGTCAAGAACACGACGCTCTTCGCCGAAGAGGTGATCCCCCGACTCCGGGCCAAGAAGGCGGTACCGGCGTGAGCACGCTGAACCTCGAACGCCTCACCTTCGACGTCAACGGCACGTCGACCGTCGTCCTCGCGGCCGGCGATCCCGGCGCCCCGCCGCTCGTCTTCCTCCACGGCGCCGGCACGTGGCACGGCTGGGGGTTCAGCGAGCCGTGGACGGCGACGCACCGCGTGCTGATCCCGTACCACCCCGGCTACGGCCTGTCCGGCGACCTGGAGGGCCTGAGCGAGGTCCACGACCTCGTGATCCACTACGTCGAGCTGTTCGACCAGCTCGGCCTGAACTCGGACGTCGACCTCGTCGGGCTCTCGCTCGGCGGCCTGCTCGCGGCCCGGTTCGCGATCGAGCAGAAGCACCGCCTGCGCCGGCTCGTGCTCGTCTGCCCGGGCGGGCTGCGCGCGCCGGGGGTGCAGCGTCGACGACCTGTTCCGCATCCCGCCTGACGAGATCCTCGGGCGCCTCGCCCACCGGATGGAGACCCTGCAGCCGCACCTGCCGGAGGACCCCGACGACGTCGACTTCACCGTCGACCGCTACCGGGAGCAGCGCACGACCGCGTTGATGCTGTGGGATCACCCCTTCGACCGGGTGATCCCCCGCTGGCTGGGCCGGGTGGACATCCCGACGCTGATCGTCTGGGGCGACGACGACCGGCTGCTCCCGCCCGCGCTGGCGCCGGCGTGGGCGGCGCTGCTGCCCGACGCAACCGTGAAGACGTTCCCGGATGCCGGCCACCTCGTGCTCGACGAGTCTCCCGAAGCGGCGGCGGCCGTCGCCGAGTTCTGTGCCCGCTGACCCTCTCCGCGCGCCCTCCTGCTCGACGTCGGCAAGGTCATCCTCGACATCACCGAGCCGGCGGTCGACGTCTTCACCGCGACGACCGACAAGACGCCACGCGATTTCGAGCAACGAGTTCGAGTTCTTCAAGGCGGTCGCCGAGGTCGCCATCGACCTGATGATCGACCAGGACGCATTGGCGCTGATGCGGGACGCCCGCGCCGCCGGGTTCCGCGTCGGTGTCCTCTCCAACGACGCCTACTCGATCATGGGCAAGGAGTTCTTCGCCAACCGACCTGAGTTCGCCGAGCTCGACGCGTTCGTCGACGCCGTCGACATCGGGGTCCGCAAGCCGGAGCCCGAGTCCTACCTGCGCGCCGCCGAGGCGCTCGGCGTCGCGCCCGAAGCCGTCGTCTTCCTCGACGACACGCCGGAGTGCGTCGAGGGAGCGAAGGCGGTGGGCATGGACGCCATCCAGGTCGACCCCGCCGATCGCCGGGCGGCCTTCGACGCGCCCGCGAGCTGCTGGGCATCCCGGCGTGAGCGAGCGGGTCGTCGTCACCGGCGCCAACCGCGGACTCGGCCTGGAGCTGGTCCGGCACTACGCCGCGCGCGGCGACGACGTGTGGGCCGGCTGTCGCCGCCCGGCCGCCGCCGACGAGCTGGGCGAGCTGACCGACCACGTGCTCACCCTCGACGTCGGATCCGAGGACTCGATCAAGCAGTTCGCCGTCGCCGTCGGCGATGCTCCCGTCGACGTGCTGATCAACAACGCCGGTGTCGACGGACGGGCCCTCGGCGTGCCCGACGACGAGCGGGACGTGCTGCAGCTGAGCCCCGAGCACGTCCTCGACGAGATCAGGATCAACGCCATCGGCCCGATGCTGTTGACCCGGGCCCTGCTCGATCCGCTGCGGAAGTCGTCCCGGCCGAGGATCGTGAACATGTCCTCGACCGTGGGCTCGATGGAGGTCGCCGCCACGGTCGGGCGCGACGTCGGCTACGTGACGTCGAAGGCGGCGCTGAACATGATCACGGTCAAGCTCGCCGGGCGCCTGCGCGACGACGGCGTCATCGCCGTCGCCCTCCACCCCGGCCTGCTCCGCACGGCCATCGCCACGCCCCAGCGGCGAGCTCGAGGACCCCGGACCCGCCGCGGCAGAGATCGTCGCGCTCGTCGACTCACTCACACCGGAGCAGTCGGGCTCGTTCCTCCACCGCGACGGATCGGTCCACCCCTGGTAGACGCGAGCTACGTCCCGACGGTGCCGCCGCCGATCTTGCGGATCGCGACCGTCGCCGATCGCGGCCGCCCGGCCGGATCGAAGTCCGGCCAGTTGCTCACCGCCCGTGGGTTCGATCGGCGTGGGCGTGCCCCAGGCAGTTGTCGTCTCCCCGGGGTGCTGGACGTTGACGAAGAGCGTCTCCCGGTCCGGTGTCGTCACGACCCCGGTGAGCTCGCACCCACGCGGCCCGACGGCGAAGCGCCGGAACTCGCCCGTGCGCGGGTCGGCCGCGATCAGGGCGTTGTTGCCGATGCGGTCGTAGCCGCGACTGGCCAGGTTCTGCGACGAGTTGGACACGTCGGTCCCGATCCACAGCCGGCCGTCCCGGTCGAAGTGGAGGCCGTCCGGGGAACCGAAGATGTCCTCCTCGGCGAGCTCCACCGTCGGGTCGTACTGCGGGTCGCCGGCGAGCACGAACACGTCCCACTCGAACCGCGTGCTCGGTCTTGTCGCCGTTGCGCTCCCGCCACTTGATGATGTGCCCGTACGGATTGGGGAACCGCGGGTTGGGCGCGTTCGGCCCCGCTCGTCCCGTTGGTCAGCGTGACGAAGACCTCGCCGTTGCGCGGGTTCTCGGCGATCCACTCCGGGCGGTCCATCTTGGTCGCGCCGACGATGTCAGCCGCCATGCGGGTGCGCAGCAGTGACGTCAGCCTGGTCCACGAACCCGTTACCGGTCGTGATGTTCCCCCGCCCGTGCACGAGCGGCACCCAGTCCCCGCTGCCGTCGTCGTTGAACCGGGCGACGTACAGCGTGCCCTCGTCGAGCGGGCTCTTGCCCTCGGCGCGCAGCCGCTTCCACGGGGCGTTGCCGACGAACTTGTACACGTAGTCCTTGTCCTGGTCGTCG
The DNA here is from genome assembly GCA_963755235.1 of uncultured Acidimicrobiia bacterium. Taxonomy (GTDB): domain Bacteria; phylum Actinomycetota; class Acidimicrobiia; order Acidimicrobiales; family Ilumatobacteraceae; genus JALZMG01. The sequence continues at coordinate 28,584 of CAVWJT010000009.1, read as the reverse complement.
CCGGTGTAGACGACGATGCGGCCGCGTGACTCGGTGACCAGCGCGCCCTCGTGCTTGATCCGGCCGAGGGCCGTGCGCTTGACCGGCATCGAGTCCGGGTCGAAGGGGTCGATCTCCTCGACCCAGCCCCACTGGTTCGGCCCGTTGCGATTGGCGGCGATGTCCCAGTGCGGGTCGACCGAGAACCAGTGGTAGCCGAAGCCGACCCGGTCGAGGCCGTAGCGGGCTTCGACGGCGTTCGGGCGTGAACGTCGTGTCAGTGGTGCCGTAGTAGCCGTTCCAGTTCTCCTCGCAGGCCAGGTAGGTCCCCCACGGGGTGACGCCGTGGCTGCAGTTGTTGATCGTGCCGAACGCCGGACCCATCGACTGGAGCGCGGGGTGGTCGGGGCCGACCGGGCCCGAGAACGTCACCGGCGTCTCGAGCGGCGTGACCCGCCGGTTGTACGGCGAGTCGTCGACGTGCTGCCACTTGTCGTCGACGAGCTCGACCTCGACGATCGTGACGCCGTGGGCGGCGAGCGCCTTGTTGACCTTCTCCTGGGTCATCGGCGTGCTGCCGTCGGTGTAGTGGATGACCTGGTCGATGTACTCGTGGTTGAGCACGAGCAGGCCGCGGCCGGTTGCGGCGGCGACCCTTCCCGCCGTCGTCGAGCGGGAAGAAGTGCATCCCGTCGTGGTGGGCGCCGACCTGGACCAGCTGCTCGGCGGCCGTGTTCGACGCGTCCTTGCGCCACGCCGGGCCACCTGCGTGGATCGGGGTGCCCCACGGGATGATCACGTCGGCGACGTAGCCCTCGGCGACGACGAACGCGTCGGCGGAGCCGGGTGGGATCGGCGCGAAGCCGAGTAGCGGGCGCGGCCGCGCTGCCCGGCGTGGCCGCGGCCGTGCCGCCCGCTCAGCGCCGACCCGCCCAGGAACCCGATCGCCGCCGCGCCGAGGCCGCCGCCGAGCACACCTCGACGGGTGAGCCGGGCGGCGAGGATGTCGGTGAACTCAGGGTTGTCCGACGGGTTGGAGCTGATGGCATCAGGGTCGGTCGACATGGCGATCCTCACTTCCCACGGGGAGCCCACGGCCGGATCCCCTACCCGGTCGGGCGTGCCCCAGGCAAGCCCGTGGGAGGCGGGGTGTCAAGGCGCGGCCGCGGGTCGGGCTCGGGGGCGTCGAGGAACTGCCGGATCATCGCCAGCAGCCAGTCGGCCCGATCGAGGAGCCCGGAGCCCGGCGGCACGAAGTGGGTGGTGCCGGGGAGCACGGCGAGTTGGGACTTCGGCAGTCCGGCGAGGTCGCCCATCACGCCCCCGCCGAGCAGTCCGAACAGCTCGACGGCGTGCTCGAGCCGGACGAGGTCGGAGTCGCCGAGGACGATCAGCATCGGGCGCGTCGATGGCGCGGATGTCGTCGGCCGGCCAGGTGAACTCCGTCGTGTCGAGCAGCTTGAGCTTCTCGACCAGCTGCGGGAAGTCATCGGGGTTCGGGGCCGTGCGCAGGTACGCCTCCTCGATCGGTGACCCGGCGAAGAGCTCAGGGGTGATCGACGGGAACATCTCCCATGCCGCCGCGTGCATGCCGTCGCTCGTGGACGACATCGACGCCACCACCACCTTGCGCACCGCCGCCGGGTGACGGATCGCCAGCTGCAGGGCGACGCCGCCGCCCATGCTGTAGCCGACGACGTCCGCCGGGTCGACGTCGAGATGGCCGAGCAGCGCGGCCGTGTCGTCGGCCATCTGCTCGTACGTGATCGGGCGATCGATGTCGGCGGTGTGGCCGTGACCCTGCTGCTCCACGGCGATCACCCGGCGGAACTCGGCCAGGCCCGGCACGACCGGTGCCATCAGGTCGACCGTCATGTACGCGCCGTGCAGCAGCACCAGCGGTGGCCCATCACCGTGGATCTCGTAGTACATGTCGAGCCCGTTGACGGGCGCGTAACCGGTGTGCGGGTCCTGGGCGGCCATCAGCCCACCTTCGCGCGTCAGCCGGCGGCGCGCTCGACGATCGTCACCGTGCCCTTGGCGCCGTCGACCTCGACGAGGTCGCCGGTGCGGATCCGCGACGTGGCGACGGAGCAGCCGACCACGCACGGGATGCCGTACTCCCGGCTGACGATGGCGGCGTGGGTGAGCGACCCGCCGCCGTCACAGACGCACCCGGCGATCAGGGCGAACGCAGGGGTCCAGTTGGGCGACGTCGCCTCGCAGACGAGGATCTCCCCCTCCTCCAGCGCGGTGAGCTCGGTCGCCGAGAGCATCACCCGCGCCCGGCCGGTGACCGTGCCGGTCGACGCCGGGAAGCCGCGGAGCTCGGTGGCGTCGGGATCGGACTTCAACGCCTCGAAGTAGTGGTGGCGCATGCCGAAGATCTCGATCAGCACCGGGTCCTCGATCTTGTCGGGGAGCGTGCCCACCACCTTGGGGAGGGTGTCGCGGATCTCGTTGTAGTGGTCGTAGTACTCGTGGCGCGCCGTGGCGAGCGACTGGAGGTCCTGCCACCGCCGGCGCCCGAAGGCGACGTCGACCGCCTCGGGGTAGAACAGGAACAGCCCGTCGTCGTAGGTGTCGGCGTCGCACGCCGCGCCGAGGGCGAGGGCGGCCCGGCGCAGCGGGATCGAGGCCCGCAGATCGATGTAGTAGTTGTGGTCCTCGTTCCACCAGGCGAAGTTGGCCACCTGGTTCACGGCCAGCAGTTCGTCGAACGCGGTGACCATCTCGCCGGAGAGCTGCGACCGGGCGGCCTCGACCGCCTCGTCCCGCTCGGCCCGGGCGGCCTCGGCGGCCCGCTCGAAGTCGTGGGGCTCGTCCATCGTCAGGAAGTTGCGGATCTGCCCGAGGGGCGACTCCGGGTTCTCGATCCACGACGGGATGTTGGTGTCGGCGATGCCCTCGGTGCGCCAGCCGTAGACCTGCAGGAAGTCGTCGAACTTGGTCAGCCACACCGAGGCGTTGCCGCCGGCCTTCGCCAGCCGGTCGCGAATCTCCGCGGGTTCGGCGTCGAAGAGGTCGGCGACGTCCAGCCGCTTGGCCTCGGCGACGAGCTCCCACATCGCCCGGTCGGTCTCCATGATCTTGGAGTCGCGGCCCTGGAAGAACTTCGAGACGTTGCTCGGGTCGATGCCGCTGTTGGCGCACAGCCCGTAGAGCTGGAGGTAGATGCCGAGCAGCGGGTACATCAGCTCGAAGTGGATCTCCCACGCCCGCTTGTGGAACGTCCGGGCGTCGACGAGGTACTGGCCGATGTCGGCGAGCGACTTGCCGGCGAAGTCGTAGCCCTCGAAGTGCCCGAGGCCGAGCTCGAGCTCCCACTTGCGCTCGTCCCAGATCGCGTCGAAGTTCTGGAGGAACCGCGGCAGGTTGCGCTCGATCCGGGCGGCGCGGTGGCCGAGCTCCCACTCCGACGTCGTGGCGATCTCGCCCTCGTACGGGAACGGGCCGCCGAGCCGGGTGGCCAGACCCTTGCCAGGAGGCAGCGGCAGCCAGTGGGCCGCCGTCTGCGTGCCCCACGCCGCGCAGTCGGTGACGTACAGGAAGCCCATCGGCGAGAACCCGCGCGGCCAGTGGAAGTCGATGAACCAGAACCGCTCCTCGTCGGCCTTGGTGAACGGGCCGGGATGCTCGGCCAGCCACGGCGACCCGATCAGCTCCGGCGTCCAACCCGGATACCAGTCGAGGAACTCGTCGACAGGAACGATCTCGGCCACTTCTCAACCCCCCGTGTCGCGCACGCGCACCGCTACTGGCGGGGGATGCTACGTCAGAGCTCGTCGCTCGCCAGCTGAGCAGCTTCCGGTGATGTCGAGAACAGCCCGCCGGCTCCGACCGATGGGTGCGATGGCAGAGCGCCACTCGCGTGACAGATCAGGAGGACACTGCGATGAGGAAGCTCTTCTCATTCATGGCCGTGACACTCGACGGCTACTACGAGGGCCCGAACGGCGAGTTCGACTGGCCCAACGTCGACGCCGAGTTCAACGAGTTCAGCATCAGCCAGCTCAACGACATCGAGACCCTGCTGTTCGGGAGGGTGACGTACGAAGGGATGGCCTCCTACTGGCCGACTCCCACCGCGATCGAGTTCGACCCCGTCATCGCCGATCGGATGAACAGCATCCCCAAGGTGGTCTTCTCGAAGTCACTGACGGAGGCGACCTGGCAGAACTCGACGTTGCTGAGCGAGGACATCACAACGGCGGTCCCGAAGCTCAAGGACGGGTCGGGAGGGGCGCTTGCGCTCTTCGGCAGCCCGACGCTCACCGTCAGCCTGCTCGAGGAGGGCCTCGTCGACGAGCTGCGGGTGATGGTGATGCCGATCCTGCTCGGGGCCGGCAAGTCGTTGTTCACCGAGCTGCACGACCGTGTTCATCTGAAGCTCGGACGGACGCTCGTCTTCAGCTCGGGCAACGTGCTGCTGACGTACCACCCGACGACGCCACCTACCGAGTGACGCTCGCGGCCCTGGCGTCGAGGTACCGGCGCTCCGGCACGTTCGTCGCGAGGCGCGCCGCGGTGCGGTAGCTGTCGCGGGCGGCCGCCGTCTCACCCGCGCGTTCGAGGAGGTGGGCGCGGACGGCGTGCAACCGGTGGTGGCGCGCCATCCGATCGTCGGTCTCGAGCGCTGCCAGCAGGTCGAGCCCGGCGGCCGGTCCGCGGACCATCGCCATCGCGACGGCGCGGTTGAGCGTGACCATCGGGCTCGGCGACGTCCGCTCGAGCAGTTCGTACAGGGCGAGTATCTGCGCCCAGTCCGTCTCCTCGACGGACGGCGCCTCGTCGTGGATCGCGGCGATCGCCGCCTGTAGTTGATACGAACCGAGCCGGGTGCGCGACAGGGCGTCGCTCACCAGGGCCACGCCCTCGGCGATGAGGCCCTGGTCCCACCGCGCCCGGTCCTGCTCGGCGAGGGGCACCAGCGAGTCGTCGGGCCCGGTCCGCGCGGGCCGTCGCGCCTCGGTGAGCAGCATCAGGGCGAGCAGGCCGGCGACCTCGCCGTCGTCCGGCAGCAGCCGGTGCAGCGTCCGGGTGAGCCGGATGGCCTCCCGCGTGAGCTCGCCCCGATGGAGCCGCTGCCCGGCGCTGGCGGTGTAGCCCTCGTTGAAGATGAGGTAGAGGACGTGCAGCACGACGCGCAACCGCTCGGCGCGCTCGGCGGCCGGCGGCAGCGCGAACCGGCTGCCGCTGTCGCGTATGCGCTGTTTCGCCCGGCTGATCCGCTGCGCCATCGTCGCCTCGGGGACGAGGAAGGCGCGGGCGACTTCCGCGGTGGTCAGGCCGCCCACGGCCCGCAGCGTCAGGGCGACCTGTGACGGCACCGAGAGCTCGGGATGGCAGCAGAGGAAGAGCAGGGTCAGCGTGTCGTCACGCTCGACGTCGGCGTTCGGCGTCCGCGGCAGGAACCTGATGATCCTCGATCGGCGTCCGGGCGGCCGTCGCGTCCTCTCGGCGGCGGCGGGCGGAGTCGCTCCGGACGTGGTCGATGAGCCGGCGGTTGGCGACCGCGATCAGCCAGCCCCTCGGGTTGTCCGGGACCCCGTCGGCGGGCCACTGGGTGGCCGCGGCCAGGAGCGCCTCTTGGACCGCGTCCTCACAGGCGTCGAAGCGACCGTGCCGGCGGAGCAGCGCGCCGAGCACCTGCGGGGTGAGCTCGCGCAGGAGGTCGTCGATGTCGCCGACGGTTGTCACATCTCGGCGCCGGCCTCGTGGAGGACCGGCCAGAGCTCGACGGAGATGAAGTTCGCGGCCGGTACGCGGGCGGTGATCTCGAGCGCTCGTTCGTCGCTCTCGACGTCGAGGAGGCAGAAGCTGCTCATGTGCTCCTTGGACTCGAGGTACGGACCATCGCTGATGACCGGCATCTCGTCGCGGACGCGGACCGTCCGTGCCTGCTCCACGTCGCCGAGGCCGTAGGCGCCGAGCAGCTCGCCCGTCTGTGCGGAACTCCTCGTTGAAGGCGTCGTGGGCGGCGATGAGCTCGGCCCGTTCCTCGGCCGAGAACGACTCCCACAGCTCCCGGTTGCCGTAGATCATGATCAGGTACTTCATCACCCGCAACCTACGGTCGGCGGCGGCGCAGCGAGTACTCCCCTTTCCCGATCGACTCGCCGAGCTTGCGGGCACCGGCCAGGAGCACGCTCGTGTTGTGGGGCTCGTGATCACCCATCACTCGCGCCGTCGGGCCGATCATCGAGATCGCGGCGACGACCGGGCCGTCGAGCGGAACGTGGACGGGGACGGCGAGCGAGGACATGCCGATCTCGGTCTCGTCGACGCTGCGGGCGTAGCCCCGCTGACGAACCCGGTCGAGCTCCTCGACGAGCAGCTCGGGGACGACGATCGTGTACCCGGTGCTCGGCGGGAGGCCGGCGCGCAGGCGGGCATCGACCATCGCCGGGTTGAACGCGGCCAGAACCTTGCCGGCGCTCGAACGGTGGATCGGCGAGCGCCTGGCGTTGGTCGAGTAGCGCAGGGCGCGTCGCCCCTCGACCCGCTCGACGTAGACGACGTCGGCGCCCGCCGGCACTCCGATCTGGACCGTCTCGCCGAGCGTGTTGCGCAGCTCGACCAGCAGCGGCAGGCCCCGGTCGCGGACCGCGGTGCGCTCCGTCGCCAGCCCGCCGTACTCCACCAGGCGCAGCCCGAGGCGATACGCCCCGTCGTCCGTACGGTCGAGCAGCCCGCGGGAGGCGAGCACGGCACACGTCCGGTGGGCGGTGCTCTTGGCGATGCCGACGCGACGGGCCAACTCGCTCACCCCGAGCTCGGGCGTCCTCGGCCAGGGCGTCGATGATGTCAAGGGCGATCCCGACCGACTGCAGGGCATCCGAGGGTTTCCCGTCATCCGAGGGTCTCGTGCGCGGCATCCCCTCAGCAAACCCTCGGTTGACGCGTAACCCTCGGATGGGCAGGCGGCCAGCGGTCGCGCCCAGGGGGCGGCCTGTTCGAGTTGTCCACCGAGGCGGACGAGGACGTCTTCGCGGCCGTACGCGGCGACGAATTGGACGCCGCGGGGCATCCCGTCGTCGGGCCAACCGAGCGGCAGCGACAGCGCCGGCTGACCGGTCACGTTGAACACCCGCGTGAACGCTCCGGCCCGCCCCGGCGCGTACCCCTGCTTGTAGGCGCCGAGCGGCGGTCCGGGCTCGGCCGTGGTCGGCGTGACGAGGACGTCGTACCCGTCGCCGGCCGGACCGCGCCACCACGACGACGCCCGGACCGCGAGCTCGTGCTGGCGGTCGAGCGCGGCGAGCACCGCGGCCCCGCTCACCGCTCGCCCCTGCTCGACCATCAGCCAGGTGAGCGGTTCGACGTCGGCCTCGCCGAGGGTTCGCCCGAGGCGGGCGGACCAAGCGGCGAGCTCGGCGGCCGCGTGGGTCGCGAGCAGGACGCGCGACCCGGCGAGCAGATCCGGCTCGAACAACGCGGCCGGCGCATCCTCCTCGACGTCGTGCCCGAGCTGTTCGAGCAGGCGGGCGGCGTCGGTGGCCGCCGTCGCACAGCCGCGTTCGACATCGACGCCGTTGAACGCCCGCCGGCACAGGCCGACCCGCAGGCGGCCGGGGTCGGCGCCGACCTCGGCGAGCAGCGGTCCCGGCAACGACGGCGCCGGCCACGGACCGCTCCGCGCCCGGTCGGCGATGGCGTCGAGCAGCCCGGCGGTGTCGCGGACGCTCCGCGTCAGCACTCCCTCGGTGTTCATGCCCACGGCGTAGTCGCCCACTCGACCGGTCACGACTCGGCCGCGCGTCGGCTTCAGGCCGACGAGGCCGCACTGCGCGGCCGGGATGCGGATCGAGCCGGCGATGTCCGTGGCGTGGGCCGCCGGCACCAGTCCCGCGGCGACGGCGGCGGCCGAACCGCCGGAAGAGCCCCCCGGCGAGCGGCCGAGGTCCCAAGGGTTGTGGGTCGGACCGTAGGCATCGGGCTCCGTGGTACCCATCAGCGCGAGCTCGGGCACGTTGGTCCGCCCGAGAGGGATCACGCCGGCGGATCGAAACGCGCCGGCGAGCGTCGCTGTCGACGGTCGCCCGCCACCCGGCGTCGCGCACGGCCCGCATGCCCTGGTGGTGGGGCTCGCCGGACTCCTCGCAGCCGAGGTCCTTGAACAGGAACGGGACACCGGTGAAGGATCCCGCGGGCAGGTCGCCGCCCGCATCACGGCGGGCCCGTTCGAACTGGCGATGGATCACGCTGTTGAGCTGCCCGTCGAGATCTTCGATCCGGGCGATCGCGGCGTCGACGAGCTCGACGGCCTTCACCTCGTCGCGCCGCACCAGGTCGGCGAGCGCGGTCGCGTCCAGATCGCCGAGCGCGTCCGTCATCGGTCGGACGGTAGTGGTCTCGATGGAGACGGGCGACCCGTAGGATTGCTCGGATGGTCGGGAACCTGTCGGCGGCGGTGCAGAGCATCATCGCCAACGTCGACCAGGTGATCCGGGGCAAGCAGGAGCAGATCCGCCTGGCCGTGTGCTGCCTGTTGACCGAAGGGCACCTCTTGATCGACGACGTGCCCGGCACCGGCAAGACCTCGCTCGCCAAGGCGATCGCCGGGTCGATCGCGGGCACCTGGAAGCGGGTGCAGTTCACGCCCGACCTGTTGCCAACCGACATCACGGGCGTGTCGATCTTCGATCAGCGCTCGAGCACGTTCACGTTCCGCGAGGGCCCCGTGTTCACCAACGTCCTCATCGGGGACGAGATCAACCGGGGCAGCCCGAAGACGCAATCGGCGCTGCTGGAGGTGATGGAGGAGCGCCAGGTGACGGCGGACGGCGTCAGCCGCCCGGTGCCGCGACCGTTCTTCGTGATCGCCACCGAGAACCCCCGCGACTTCCAAGGCACGTTCCCGCTCCCCGACGTCCAACTCGACCGCTTCGCGATGCGCATCAGCCTCGGCTACGCCGACCCGCCGACCGAGGTCGGTGTGCTCGAAGCGTTCAACCGCCACCGGCGTGACGTCCTGGTCGATCCGGTCACCGACACCGCCCAGCTCGACCGGATGATCGATCAGATCGACCACGTCCAGGTCGTCACGAGCGTCCACGACTACATCGTCCGGCTGGCCACCGCCACCCGGCGCCACCCCGACCTGCGCCTCGGTGTCTCGACCCGCGGGACGATCTCGATGCTGCGGGTCGCCCGCGCCTTCGCCGCGACCGACGATCGTGACTACGTCACCCCCGACGACGTCCGGGCTGTGATCGTGCCCGTGTTCGCCCACCGCATGGCCCTCACCGCCGAGGCCGAACTGCGCGGCGTGCAGGTCGACACCGTGCTCGCCGACGTCGTCGACGAGGTGCCGGTGCCTCGCCGACGCGAAGTGTGACCGTGCTCACCAGGTCCGGGCTCGGCGCGGCCGGTCGCCGCGGTACTGCTCGCCGTGGCCGGCTGGTGGTGGCACTACATCGAACTCGTCGTGATCGCCGCCGTCGTCGCCGTCCTGGTCGCTGGGCGCGGTGTGGTCGGCCCGCCACCCGACGGCGCTGATCGTCCACCGCCGCGTGCACACCGTCAGGGTCGCGCGCGGTGATCCGTTGCGGCTGACGTACCGCGTCGTCAACCAGGCCTCCCACCGCTCGTCGCCGGTCACCGTCGTCGATCGCTTCGCGGGCCGCGACGTCCGGACGCCCGGTTCCGCCCGTCGCGGCCCGTGACCTCACCGACGTCGGGGCGCTCGTGCCCACCAGCCGGCGCGGCCTCTTCGAGCTCGGTCCGGCCGACGTCGTGCGCAGCGACCCGTTCGGCCTCGCCATCGGTTCGGTGACACTCGCCGAGCAGGTGCCGATCGTCGTGCACCCGCGGGTGCACGTGCTCAACGCCGCCACCGGGTCGATCCGCACCACCGAGAGCGAGTCGGCGGTGCGCCGGGCGACGGTCGATCCGCTGTCGGGCTTCGTGTCGCTGCGCGAGTACGTTCCCGGCGACGACCCCCGGCTGATCCACTGGCCGACGACGGCTCGTGTCGGCGCGCTGATGGTCCACGAGCACGTCGAGGTGCGGCGTCCGGAGTTCACCGTCGTGCTCGACACGGCTGCCCACGTGGCCACGCCCGACGACTTCGAGGAGATGGTCGACGTGGCGGCGTCGATCGCCGTGCACGCCCTGCGCGACGGGCTCGACGTGGTCGTGCGCACCACCGATCGCGAGCACCCCGGTCGACGAGCGGCCCTCGTCCACGACGGACACGTGCTCGACCTCCTGACTCCGGTCGCCGCAGACGAGCGGCACCGAACTGCTGAGCGTCGCCGCGCTGTTCACGGGCGGGCTCGACCAGACGTCGGTCACCCTCGTCACCGGTCCCGGCGGACCATCGAGCGGCCTCGGCGGCGCCGACCTGCATGACGGTCGCCCGGGTCGGCCGCGGTGCGGCGCTGGTGCCGGGGATCACGATCGCGGTCGAAGACGCCAAAGCCTTCGTCGAGCGGTGGCGGTCGTGGCGCTGACCCGACTGCGGATCGTCTTCGTCGGCGTGATCGCAGTCGTGCTGGCGGTCGCGGCGGGCCGGATCTTCGACCGCTTCGAGCCGATCATCCTGCTCGGGGCGGTGCTGCCCACGGCCGCGCCCTTGGCGTGGTCACGCTCGGGTGGCCGCGGTGGCGCCACGTCGTCGTCGCCGGTCTCGCGGTCCTCGTCGCCACCGTCCTCGCCGTCGTGCTCGCCGGCGGGCACGTGCCCGGCGACGTCGTCGACGCGGTCGTCCGCGGGAGTGTCGCGGGCTGCTCTCCACGGAGTGGCCGAGCCCGCGGTCGGCCGAACTCGTCGGGACGGTGACCATGGGGGTCGCCGTCGTCACTGCAGTCGCGGCCGGCCTGGCGAGCGCACGCGCGGATCCCACCTCGCGCCGCTCGTGCCGCTGCTGCTCGGGTTCGTCGCCGTCACCGCCGCCAGTGCCCCGGCGGGCCCCGCCGTCGGTGTCGTCTGGCCGTCGTCGGCGCCGGGCGCGCTGGTCCTCGCCGCGTTCGGCGGTGACACGCCACCGCGCGAACGGGCCCGGGCACTCGTCGGCGAACGCCGGCTGCTGCCCGACCGTCGGCATCGCCGTCGTTGTCGGGATCGCCGCCTCGCTCGGGACTCACGATGACCGGGCGGGCCGACCCGCGGACCGACGACCCACCGGCGGACCAGTCCGTCGCGCTCGATCCCATCGAGGCGGTCAAGGCGCTGCGGGCGATCGAGCCGGCGATCGATCTCTACGCGGTCGAGGCTGGACGGGGGCCCGCTACCGACACGGTGGCGGACCGCGGCCGCCGACACGTTCGACGGCGAGCAGTGGCGAACGGAGGTGACCCTGCGACCGATCGGCCGGCGCCTCGGTCCGGGCGAGCGAGCGGACCGCGGGACCGTCGAGGTCGAGTTCCGCACCGACGACGTCGACCTCGTACCGCTGCCCGGCGCCGCCGTCACCGTCGACGGCGCGGTCGAGACGGACGCCGGGCGGCAGCTGGTGCGCACCGCCGAGCGGCCCGCTGCCGGATCGCGGCTCGTCGCGCCACGGCCGACGTGATGGCGGCGCCCACCGACGCCGGCGAGGCGCCGGTCGCCACCCGTCCCGTCGACCAGTGGGCCGCCGAGCTCACCCCGCCGCCCGCGGTCTGATCACCCCGGGCACCGTCCTCGACCAGCTCACCGAGCTCGCCGAGGTCATGCGGACGGAGTGGGCCCTCGATCCCGACGCCCCCGGTGCCGGGGTCCAGCAGGCGCTGATCGAACGCTTCGTCCGCGACACGCGCCGCGGGTCGGCGGAGCAGTTCGTCGCCGCGTTCGTGCTCATGGCTCGGTCGCTCGGCGTCGACGCGCGGTCGCCAGCGGCTTCGTGATCCCCGAGGACGAGTTCGACCTCGACACCGCCGGCGCGACAGCCCTCCGGTCCGACATGGCGGCGGTGTGGCCGGAAGTCCGTGTCGAAGGGCTCGGGTGGGTGCCGTTCGATCCGGTGCCCCCCGACGAGGCGAGCGATCTGGCCCCGCCGGCGCCGCCGCCGCTGCGCCAGACCCCCGTCGCCCCGCAGCCACCGGTGGTACCGCCGGTCGAGCCGTCGAACGAGACCCCGGAACCCGACGAGCCCGAGGAGGACTCCGCCCGACGGGGTGTGGGACGACGTGCTGCGTTGGGTCCGGCGCGGGGCGTTCGCCGTCGGACTCGTTGCCCTCGCCGGTCGCCGCGGCCGCCGCGCTGATCCTCGGGCTCAAGCGCCGCCGCCGGACGCCGGTTGCTCGAGGCTCCGACCTCGCGGGAGCGGGCCCGGGGGGCCTGGGCCGTGGTCTCCGACCTGCTCGTCGACTCCGGGATGACGATCGAACGCGCGTGGACCAACCACCGCGTCGCCGAGGAGGCCGAGGCCGTCGCCGCCGGTGTCGGCGCCGAGCTGCCGCGGACTGGCATCGCTGTCGAGCGCGGCGACGTTCGGTCCCGGTTTCGACCGCGACCCGACGCCGTACGCGCTGGCGTGCGTCGGACGTCATCGAGCGGGCCGTGCTCGAGCCTCGGTCGCGCTGGTCGCGCCTGCGGTGCCGGCTGAGCACCCGCTCGCTGCGCCGCCGTACCGGCTCGCCGATCACCGCGGCGACCCGGCCCGCGCCCGCCGGGCCCGCGCCCGCGTTCGTCGCCACCGCCGGGCCCTGAGCTGTTCTACGATCCGAGCGATGCCGACCGCGGCAGAGTACGACGAGTGGGGGCGATGGTTCTCGGCCCGCGGCGACGAGATGGCCGGCCTGCTCGTCTCGGCGATGAACGACGACCTGGAAGACGTGGTCACAGGCGGATCCCTGGCCGTGTCGGTGGACGTCGCGATCCGCGCCTCGGCCGCCAACGCGCTGACGGCGGCAGGCCAGCTGCGCGAGCTCGCCGACGAGTGCGCGCGGCGGGCCCAGGTCTGCCGTGACTATGACAGCGCGATGCACGAGTACGAGGGCCGGATGGCTGCGTACCGGTCCGCGCTCGGGGAATACGTCCAGCGGGTCGAGGAGGCGGAAGTCGGCGGGGGCGGGTACTCCGGCTCGCCGCCGTGGCCGCCGTCGGAGCCGGCGCGACCGGAAACGTGGGTGGAGCGCTGATGTCCCCCGGCGGTTTCATCGGGCTCGACCCCGACCTGACGGTCGCCATGGCCCGCTCCGTGGAGCAGACCGCGGAGACCGCCGCCCACGTGGCCGACGAGGTCAGCAGGGTCCTGGGCGTCGCCCAGATCGCCGACAACGGGGTCACCACGTTGTGCCACGAGATCGACGAGGAGTTACGGCTGCTCGGCGTCCTGCTGCGGGCCAAGGCCACGCAGATGGAGCTGGCCGACGTCGGGCTCTGGATGGACGGAGGGTACGCGCAGGCGCTCGACGCCTTGTGGGCTTCGCTCGGCGACGACGTCGGCGAGGGCATCGACTTCAGCGAGGATGAGACGATGGGCACCGGCGGGGTGCCGATGTCGTCGACCGTCGCCGCCACCCAACTGGCGGAGTACCTCAGGCTGATCAGGGACGAGGACGGGATCGACGGGTGGGACCTCCGGGAGATCGTCGGCAACGAGGACCTGCCGGTCGGGTACCGCGCCGCAGCCCAGTACTTCCTGGCCAACGGGTCGGCTTGGTCGAGCGTGCTCAACGGCTTCGGCATGTGGGCGACGGCGGAGAACTTCGAGGACTTCGTCAAGACCAACGCCGCCCTGGTCCTCCTGGCCGAGAACCGTGACCGATGGGACACGGCGAAGCAGGGCGATCCGGCCGAGCTCGACGGCTACATCTCGTGGGACGACCTGCAGGTCGTGCTCGAAGACACGACCGGGATGTACAGCGAGGCGGAAAAGGACGCAGTGCGGTGGCTGATCGAGCACGGCGGCTTGCTGCGGCCGTGGGAGAGTCGGGAGCAGCTGACGATCGAGCTCGTCAACCGGCAGATCTTCAGCGATCACCCGGAGCTGGCGGCGGTCTACCTCGAGACCGTCAGCGTGGACCCGGGGGCGTACCTCTCGGACTCGGCGTGGTTCGACGAGGCCGGCGCCAACGCCTGGCTGAACGCCGCTCTGTCGTCGACCGCCGATCCGGCGCGGCAGGCCGAGCTGCTGCTGACGTTCGCCAGCGTCTACCAGGCCACCAAGCCGGAGGACGTCGGACTGCTCGACGTCGTCCACGAGCTCCTCGACTGGGTCAGCTTCATCGATCCCTTCCAGGTCGCCGACGCCGCCAACGCCGGCATCTACCTGCTGGAAGGGGACAACGCCAATGCCGCGATCGCGGCCGGGGGGATGCTGCTGCCGATCGGGGGCGGCAAGGTCATCAAGCTCACCCGGGACGGCATCCTCAACATCGCTGCCCATCAGAGCGACGAGCTCACCAGTGCGTTGCTCGTCAAGGCGATCAAGCAGGGCGATCTGACGAGCGAGGTCGCCGACCAGATGGTCAGAGACGTCGCCGCCGAGTTCGGCGACGACACCGCCCGCGCCGTACGCGAGTACCTCGACGACCTGGCCGCGCAGGCGGCCAGGACCAACCGGCTCGGTCGCGAGTACCCGAGCGTGCTCGATCCCCGCACCGGCGCGCCGATCCACCATCCCGGACCGGGACTGCCCAAGGTTCCGCTCGCCGAACGAGTGCCTTGGGGCGGTAACGAACGGGCGGCGTACATCAAGGAGTGGTACGACCGTGGCTATCCGACCCCCGACGGCGGATGGGCGAACTACGACATCCACCACATCCAGCCGCGGGAGTACGGCGGCACCAACAGCTTCGACAACCTCGTGCCCGTGCCGCGCCAGACCCACCAGGACGAGTTCAACGCCTGGTGGAGGGACTACTGATGGCAACGATCACGGAGCTCCTCCAGCGCTTCATCGACGAGCCGGTGGCCGAGGGCACCGGACCGTTCAAGCTGCGATCGAACTTGACCGAGCCCGCCGATCCGGACGAGGTGGGCGCCGCGTGGGCGGAGCGAGCGCTCCCGGACGACCTGCTCGCGCTGTGGGCCACGACGCGGGAAGCGCGGCTGTTCGAGGACGTCGAGTACGGCCAATGGGGCCTCGTCCTGCTGTCGCCGGAGGCCAGCGCCGCCCGCACGGCGCGCGAGCTGGCGGACCGGCCCCAGGACATGCGACCTGACGACCTGGTCGTGGGTGAGTTCCTCGGTGACCTCCAACTCCTCGTGCTCGAGCCGGACACGACCGGCGCCCGGGCGTTGATCGCCCTGCCACTCGACGGTCGCGACGACTGGCCGGTCGCCGGCGAGAGCCTCGGCGACTTCCTCGCCACGTACTTCGACAACAACGGCGAGATGTTCTGGGACCCGGCCCGCGGCTGACCGACCGAGCGTGCCGCCGCCTACGGCGGCAGCGTGGTGGTGGTCGTCGGCGGGAGCGTCGTCGTGGTCGTCGGCGGCAGCGTCGTCGTCGGCGGGAGCGTCGTCGTCGGCGGGAGCGTCGTCGTCGGCGGCAGCGTCGTCGTCGGCGGCAGGGTCGTCGTCGGCGGCGTCGGAGGGGCGTCGATGCGCACCTCCGCCGAGGCCTGGAGTCCGCCGGGGTCGGTGACGGTGTAGGTGAACGTGTACGTCGCCGGGGTGCCCGACGGCTGGGGCTCGACGCGCACCGCGAGACCTTCGGGGCTGACGGTGATGCCACCGGGGACGTTCGAGACGGTGACCGTGAGATCGTCGCCGTCGGGATCACTGGCGTTCAGCGGGACCAGCGCCGATGTGCCGGCCTCGACCGTCGCCGCGGTGTTCTCGGCGATTGGCTCGTGGTTCGGTTCGCGAGACCACGGTGACCGTCGCCGCGCCTGACTCGCGACCGCCCGAGTCGACGATCGTGTAGGAGAAGGTCGCCGTGCCGTCGGCCCCGCCGGTCGGCGAGATCCTCACCGTGCGCGGGCCCGTCCTGCTGATGTCCGCGCGGCCGCCCCCGTCGAAGGACGCCGAGCCCGGCACGGACTGGAGCCGGATGTCGTCCCCGTCGGGATCGCTGTCGTTGTCGAGCAGGTCGACGCTCACGTCCCCCGCTGACACGTCGACCTGGTCGGCGTTGGCGACCGGCGCTCCGTTGGAGACAGTGACGGTGACCGTCGCTCGGGCCGACAGGCCGCCGGGGTCGGCAACGACGGCGGAGAAGGACACCTCTCCGCTCTCCTCCGGCCGTAGCGCGATGCCGTCTCCGGTGATCGACGCCCAGCCGGGCTCGCCGCGGAGGTCGACGATCGTGAGCCGTTCGTCGTCGGTGGCGAGATCGCCGGCGACGATCGTTCGCTGCTCCCCCGGCCGCATCGACACGGACACGCCGCCCGCCTCGGGGTCGCGGTTGACGTCGATCGTGACCGTGCCGGTGTCGCGCCGGTCGCAGGCCCCTTCCACGACGTACTCGAACGACACGTTGCCGTTCTCGCCGGCGGGCGGCGTGTACGTGCCGGTGGGGGTGCCGAGCGGCGGGCCGACGGTGGTGACGGTGCCGTTGCGGGCGTACGTCGTCAGGTCGATGGCCAGTGGTTGCCGGTACCCGGTGAACAGCGAGACGTCGGGCGCTTCCGGCGGGGCCGCCTCGCAGGCGCGCACCTCGACGCGCAGCGTGGCGTCGGCCGTCGCCGCACCATCGCTGATCCGGTAACCGATCTGGGCTGTCCCGCTCGCCCCGCTGGCGGCGCGGAACGTGATCGTCGAACCCGACGCCGAGGCGTCGCCGAGCGACCCGCCGCCGTCGCGCAGCGTGAGCGTGAGCGGGTCGTTGTCGGGGTCCCGGTCGTTGCTCAGCACGTCGACGCTGACCGACTCGCCCTCGCCGACCTCGGCGAAGTCGTCGGCCGCGATCGGCGGCTGGTTGCGGGGTGGCTCCACGGTGAGGCGCACCGATGCGGTGGCGGTCAGCCCATCGGCGTCTTCGATCGTGTACGACGCGACCATGACCCCGACGAGGTCGGGTGGAGGTGACAGCGTGACGACGTTGCCGGCGTGCGTCACGGAGCCGGGACCCTCGGTCAGCCGAGCGCCGACCACCGTCAGTCCGGATGTCGAATCGGGATCGACGTCGTTGCGCAGCACCTCGAACGATGTGGGTACGCCGGGGCCGGCGATCGTCCGGGCATCGTCGGTCGCGATCGGCGCGACCGGCTCGGGCGCGACGACGCGCACCGTCAGCCGGCCGACGGCGACGGCGCCGTCGGCGTCGGCCACCTCGTACGTGATGGTGGCGACGCCCGGCGTTCGCGGGGCCTGGTACGAGATCACGCCGTCGTCGCGGCTCGCGGTTCCGAGCGTCGGGGCCGTCGACGACGTCACGCTGAGTCGCCCCCCGTCGGGGTCGGAGTCGTTGGCCAGCACGTCGACGGCGATCGACCCTCCGGTCTCGACCGTGACCTCCTCGTCGACGACATCCGGAGGCTGGTTGACGACGGGCGGCTCCTGGACGGTCACGATGATGTCGGCGGTGGCGGTCAGGCCGTGCGTGTTCACGATCTCGTAGGCGCACCGGAACACGCCCGTCCGGCCCGGCGGCGGGACGAAGCGGACGCGGTCGTCGGCGGTGACCGTCGCCTCGGCGCCGGGCGGACACGATGGCGCGCCGGCGAGGCTCGGCTCGATGCCTGACGAGTCACCGTCGTTGCGCAGCACGTCGATGTTGACGGCCTCGTCGACGTACGTCGACGATGAGTCGTCGCGCGCCCATGGCGGCAGCGCCGGCGCTTCGAGCAGCACGCGCACGGACACCTCGCCCGTCACCTCGTGTCCGACACCGTCGCTCACGGTGTAGGTGAAGCGGACCGCCCGGTCGGGCGGGGTGCCGTCCGGCGGCACGTACTGCACCCGGTTGCCACTGACCACGGCGCGGCCCCCGAGATCGGCGGTCCCAACGGCGACGATCAGCAGCGGGTCACCGTCCGGATCGATGTCGTTGGCGAGCACGTCGATCGTCGCGGTGTTCCCGACGACGACTGACGCGGTGTCCGGATTGACGAGCGGCGGACGATTGGCCTCGGCGTCCTCGACGTGGACGAGCACGCTGCCGCGCGCGACGCCGCCGCGCCGGTCGTCGACCTGGTAGGAGAACGGGATCAGCGCGGCGGAGCCGGCGCGGGCGGTGATCGCCAGCTCCTCGCCCTCGACGCGCGACTTCGAGCGCCGGTGGCAGCGGCTCGACCACGGTGATGGCCAGTGCGTCGCCGTCGGGATCGCGGTCGTTGAGCAGCGCCGGCAACCTGCTCTCGACGTTGCGCCGCACGCGGATCGCGTCGGGCTGGGCGAGCGGAGGTCGGTTCTCCGCTCCCGCGTCGGCGACTGCGACTCGGACCGTGGCGGGCTCGCTGACGGCGTCGAGCACGTCGGCCGCGCGGTACGTGAACGTCGCCGTCCCCGAGAAGTCCGGGTCCGGCTCGAACCGCAGCGCCGCCAGCCCCGACGGGCCGACGACCTCGGACACGGTCCCTCCTCGTTGCGGCGCCGTGTACTCGGCGAGGCGCATCAGGTCGCGCTCGGGGTCGAGGTCGTTGGCGAGCACGTCGACGACGACCGGCACGCCCGCGCCGGTGTCGATCGCGTCGTCGACCACGTCGGGGGCTCCATTGGGCTCGTCCGGTCCGACGAGCTGGACGGTCACCGTCGCCGCGGCCTCGGTGCCGTTGCCGTCGACGATCGTGTAGCCGAACCGGTCGCTGCCGACGAACCCGGCAGCGGGCGTGTAGCTCACCGTCGACGCCGACACGACCGTGCTCGCGCCGTTGCCGGGCGAGTCGACCGCCGACACGAGGATCGCCTCGCCGTCCGGGTCGTAGTCGTTGGCGGTCACCGGGATGGCGACGGTCGTCCCGGCGCGGGCCCGCACCTCGTCGTCGACCGCGATGGGTGGGTCGTCGATGCCGTCGTTGTCCGGCTCGCGCGGCAACGGGTTCTCCGGCTCCCGATCGGATACCGCCACCCCGTCACCGACCGCGGCCTCGTCGTCGACGACCACCCCTTCGTCGCCCAACAGGGGAATCGCCTGGTCGTCCTTGCGGATCGCCCTGATGCCCCAGGGGTTGACGGCCCACACCATGTCGCCGGCCACGTCGTCGATCCACACCAGGTCGGGCGTCGACGTGACCTCGAGCGGGGCCCCTGCGCTCACCGTGGCCACGACGTCGTCGAGCCGGGTGCCCGACCGCCAGTCGAAGCGCACGATCTCGGTCGGCGCCCGGCGGATCACCGCCGCCGCGTCCCCAGCGACGGCGAGCTGATCGGAGCCGTCGACGCCGAGGCCGGCGACCGTGGCGGTCTCCTCGACCCCGTCATCGCCGACACACCAGAGCTCGTCGTCGGCGCCCACCCACGCGCACTCCGCCGCCGGCCCGGGCCGCTGCAGCACGAGTTCGCTGGGGGCGACGTCGGCGTCGACGCCCACCCACCGACCAGTCGCCGTCCGCAGCCGGGCTCCGGTGCGGTCGAGCACGACGGGTCGCGCCCCGACGAGCGTGAGCTCGGTGCCGGGCACACCGAGGTCGACCGTGTCGACCGCGCCCGTCGGCGAGGTGCGGACGAGGTCCTCCCCGGTGACCGACCACACCGTGCCGTCCGGGGCGACCAGCGTCTGCGGGCCGGCGTCGACGGCGAACGCGATCTCCTCCCCCGCCGGGGTCACCACGGACCCCTGCGAGGTGCTGGGGTTCACGACCACCAGGCCCTGCGGGCCGACGCCGGCGATCGGGTCGGTCCCCTCGAGCAGCTCGACGGGTGACGGCGAGCCCAGCCGGAGGTCGGCGGTGTCGATCGCGGTCGCGTCGCCGGTCGACGGGTCGAGGACGTAGGCCCCGCCGCCACCCTCGGCCACCGACACCGGGGCACCCGGTGACTCGAGTTCGAGGCGGGCCAGGCCGACGCCGTCGTAGCCGTCGGCGAGCACCACCCGACCACTTGGGCGATGGACGAACCAGCGGGTGGCGCGGGCCGCAAGGGCGTCGGTGGCGGGGAACCCGTCGGAGCGGGCGATCGCCACCACGGCCGCGGCGACGAACGCGGTGACGAGCAGGATCGTGATGCTGCGACGCCACGGGACGCCGCCCCCACCGGAGGCCCGCGGTCCGGCGGCGGAGATCTGATCGGTCAGGCGGACATCCACCCCACGTTGGCGGCTTCGTCGAGGTTGGTGCGCTGCGTACCGACGGCCGTCCGCATCCCCTTCGCCGAGGTGTCGGCCTCCTCGGCCGAGGTCTTCAGGGCGGCGCCGAACTCGGTGAGGACCGGGGTGAAGCGGCCTTCGACGTCACTCTTCAGCGCGCCGATGTCGGTGTTGATGGCGGCGGTGCCGGTCTTGACGGCGGTGTTGAAGGTGCCGAGGTCGGTGTCGAACGCGCCCCGGTTGCCGCCGGTCCACTGCACGCCACTGGCCTGCGTGGACACCCCGTCGATCTCAGTGTCGATGGCCGACGTCAACGTCGACGCGTCGCGGGCGAGGCCGTCGAGGGCGGCGACGAAGGCATCGACGGAGGCGTCGATCTTGTCCCTGAGGGTGTCGGCCTTGGCTGCGATCTCCGTGCCGGCCTTGTCGAACGCGGCGGCCAGATCTTCCAGTTGCTGGAGGTCCGCGCCGAGCATCTGCTCACTCATCGTCGCCCCCTCAGCCGTTCATCACTCGGTCGAACGCGTCGCGCTGGCCCGTCACCGAGGAGCTGAACGACTCCGCGGCCCCTTGGGCCTTGCCGCCGGCGTCGGCGACCTTGTCCTGCATCGTCGTCATCGACGTCGTCAACGCGCCGTTGACGACGCTCGACGCCTCGGTGACGAAGTTCTCGATCGCCGTCCGGATGGCGACGATGTCATCGTCGAGCGCGGCCACGATCTGGTCGTGCTTCTGACGGTTGGCACCGGTCCACTCCGTCCCCGCGGCCTTCTCCGAGAGCCGCTTCATCTCACCGTCGATCTCGGTGCCGAGGGTGCGGGCCTCGGTGTCGAGCACGCGCATCTGCTCGGTGAACTGTTGCAAGGCGTCGCCGACCCGCCGGGTGATGCTCTGCGCCTGGGTCGCGAACTCGGCGCCGGCCGACGTGAAGCGCCCGGCCAGGGCGGACATCGCACCCAGGTCGCCTCCGATGACTGCCATTGGCTCTACACCTTCCGTCAAGGGGCTGGATCGCCAGCGGATCCTATCGGATTCGTCGGGCGGGCATGCCGGTGGTCATGGGCAGCGCTTCATCGCCCGCGACCGGCGTCCAGTGCTTGCCACGACGTCCATACGGCCAGCACCGTGAGGGCGACGGCGGCGACGATCGACATCGTGAGCCACGTCGCCGACAGCGGCCGATCCGTGAGGTGACGGCCGAGCGGCACCCAGGAAAGCACCGCGACGATCCACAGGAGCGCGACCTCCCTGCCGTTCGGTTGCCGACGAGCGGTGGCGCCCATCAATCGTCCACGGGTACCTCGACGGGCAGCACGATGACGGCCGAGCCGCCGAACAACGGCTCGCTCACCTCATCGCGCAGCACGGCCATGTTCCGCTCCACGGAGAGCACGTTGCCGTCCGCGTCGTGGTACTCGACGTCGAAGACCGCGGTGGTGTCCTCCCGGGGTTCGGCATCCGGGGCCAGCCAGTCGACCACTTCGTAGGTGCCGACGGCGATCGACGCGCCGACGCCCACCGGGTTCAGCCGGGCGGCCAGCGACGACCCGGCCGCGGCGGCGCTCGCGATCCCGGTCTCGGTGAGGAACGCCGTCGGACTCATCCAGTCGGGAGGGTCGGGCACCGGATCGACGGTGTAGGCGAAATCGACCTCTTCCTCGGTGTAGACCAGGACCATTGCCGCCGTGCCATCCGGCGCCAGATCGACGAGCGACGAGACCCACGCGTCGTCGAGATCAGGTACTGCGAGCTGGCGGGTCTCCAGCGTCTCGACCCTGGCGCCGTCGACGATCAACTCGTCCAGGGCATCCGTCGTGTTCAGCTCGTTGCTGCGGACGGTCACCGTGTAGGCCGCGCTCATCCCGCTCGGCGATCGCAGCCGCGACCCACTCCGCTTTGCGGGCGTCCAACTCCTCCGGCGACGAGGAGTTGACGATCTCGAGCTGCTCCTCGGTCGAAGGCACGAGCGGGGCGATGAACACCGAGTACGTGGCCTGTCCCTCGGTCACCGCAGGACTATTTTCGTCCGGTTCGCCGCTGAGGAACGCCGCGGCGGCGCGGACACTCGGGTCGGCTGACTCCGCCGCCGCCAGCAGCTCCTCCTCGGACACCTCCCCGTCGTCGTCGGTGTCCAGCTCATCGCGGTGCTGACGGAGCGTCTCCAGCGCCGACGTCGACGTCATGCCCGAGCTCCCGGAGTCATCGTTCAGCGCGTACGTCAGCCGCTCGAACGTCACGCCCCATCCTTCGGTGGCGGCAAGGACGACACTCGGCGCCCGCTCGGCGCACAGCGTGGACAGCAGCGCCGCCTCGTCGGCGATCGTCGCCAGCAGGGTCCCGACGTCGCTGGACAGCTGGCCTGAGGTGAGGATCGTGAGGACGTCCGCCCGCACGTTCTCGGCGGTCGTGGCGAGCTCGTCCGCCGCCGTACCCAGGTCGCGCATCAGATCGGGGTCGATGCCTGTGAAACCGTCGCTCATCGGCTCAGTCCTCGTTCGGTCACGCCTCGGCCCACGGCGCGGGACGGGACGGACGCTCGGGTGGTATCGGCACGGTGCCGTCGCCGCCGTCGGCGAGCCCGCGCACGTCGATGAGATAGCGGTCGTAGGCCGCCGAGTACCGACCCAGCGCCGTCGCGTAGTCGGCGCACACCTGCGCCCGGTCTTCGCATTCGGCGCGCAGCCGGTAGAGCTCGGTGCGGACGGCGGCGACGTTGTCGCCGGCGGCTTCCACCGCTCGGTGGGTCAGAACCGCAAGCTCACCGCCGACGACCGGGCCGGCGTCCCACGCGGTCAGCAGCCGCTGGTCGTCGTCGGCGAGGTCGTCGGCCAGACCCTCGAGTGACGTCGCCCAACCCAAGTAATCCGCCGAAGTCGGCATCGGTCCTCTCCTCGTCGCGGCCCACGATCCGAGCGCGATGGTACCGGCCGACGGCGCGTCCACGACGGCCACGGTCGTACCCTGTGACGCCGGCATGGACGTCGTCATCCGAACCACCCACGGCGAGGCCGAGGTCTCCGTCGCCGAGCACGGCCCCGACGTCACGCTCGGGGACCTGGTCGCGCGGACCACCGGCCGGCTGGCACCGCCGCTCGTGTTCGTCGATGGTCGCGCCGTCCCCGCCGTGACGCCGCTCGAGATCGCCGCGCTGCTCAACGGCACCGTTCTCGACGTGGTGCCACCCGACGTAACCCACGATGACGAGGCCGCGGTCGCGTTGATCACCGTCGCCGGTACGGCGGCCGGCCGCACCCGGCGGCTGCCGCCCGGGCGCTACCACGTCGGGCCGGGCCGCAAGGTCAACGTCGACGAGCTCGCCCCCGGCGCGGTCGATGCCGTCCAGGTCGCCCTCGACGTCCGCCCCGACGGCCCGGTCGAGGTGGCCGCCCCGGGCGCCCGACTCGACGGCGCGGCGGTGGCAGGGAACGACGCCGTGGCGCGCGGGCGTGCTCACGGTCGCCGACCGGGCCTTCGAGCTGCGTCCGGTGAACGGCGCCGCGCCCGTCCGCCAGCCGCTCGCCCACGGCGTCGACGGGACGGCGGCGTTCAACCGACCCCCGCGGCCGGCGCCCGACCCTGCGCCCGCGCCACTGACGGTGCCCGAGGGCGGACAGCGGGTGCGAGAGAGCCGTCGCTTTCCGGTCCTCGCCATGCTGGCGCCGATCCCCATCGCCGTCGGCATGGCCGTGCTCATCGGCAACCCCCGCTACATGCTGTTCGGGCTGCTGTCCCCGGTGATGATGTTCGCCAACTGGGTCGAGGATCGCCGCAGCCGCCGGCGCGAGCGGGAGCACTCGGTCAAGGCCGACGCCGCGGCCGTCGCCGAGTTCAGCGAGGCGGTAGCCGAGCGGTTCGCCGCCGACGTGAGCCGTGCCCGGCGTGCCCACCCGACCCTGGCCGATCTGATCGAGCGGGCCATGGTCACCGACCCGCGGTCTGTGGGAGCGGCGCGGCGAGCACAACGATGCGTTCGTCATCCCGCTCGGGCTGGCTGACCAACGGTGGGCGCCGGACCTCGAGCGCCGCTCCGGCACGATCGACCAGGCCGACGAGATCGTCGCCGCCCAGGGCCTGCTCCCGTCCGTGCCCGTCGTCGTCGACCTGCTCAACGAGCGTGGCCTCGGCATCGTCGGGGACGGTCCGGTGGCACGCGGGGCAGCCCGGGCGGTGGTCGCTCGCCGCGGCGACGCTGCACGGCCCCGCGGACGTCGACGTCGTCGTCTGCGCCGAGCCCGACCGGGCGGGGGTCTGGGAGTGGGTCAAATGGCTGCCCCACTCGCGGCCCGCGCGGCGGCCCGCAGCTGTTCACGTCGGCCGACGCCGCGGCGGCGTGGGCCGGAGCGGTGGCGGCCGCCCACGAGCGCCCGCTGCGCCCGACCCGGCCGGGCCGCATCACCCTCGTCGTCGCCGACGGCGCCGAGTGGTGGCGGGACCGGACGGCCCCGCTGCGCGCCGTGCTCGCCGATCCGACGATCCCGGTGCGCTTCGTCGCCCTCACCGACGACGTGCCACGCGCTGCCGGCCGTGTGCACGACCTACGTCACGTTCGACGGCTCGGGCCCGGCCACGGTCGACCGGCTGCTCCACCGGACCCGGCATCGAGGCCGTCCTGCCGAACACCGTCGACCTCGACCTCGCGCTGGAGACGGCCCGGGCGCTGGCCCCGCTCGACGATCCCGAGGTGCCCACGACCGGCGGCTCGTCGCTGCCCGAACGGGTGCCGATCCTCGACGTCGTCGGGATCGACGAGCCGACGGTCGAGCTGGTGCGGGCCCAGTGGACGGCAGCCGGTGGCGGACCGCGGACACCCCGGGCCACGATCGGCGTGTCTGCCCGCGGGCCCTTTGCCGTCGACCTCGTGAGCGACGGCCCGCACGGGCTCGTCGCCGGCACCACCGGCGCCGGCAAGAGCGAGCTGCTCCGCAGCCTCGTCGTCGGCCTCGCCGTCAACCTCCCCCCCGACGAGCTCAACGTCGTGCTGATCGACTTCAAGGGCGGATCCGCGTTCGACGCCTGCGCCGACCTGCCCCACACCGTCGGCCTCGTCACCGATCTCGACGAGCACCTCGCCGGGCGCGTGCTGCGGTGTCTCCGGGCCGAGCTCGGCTACCGCGAGCGGGTCCTGCGCGAGGCCGGAGTGGCGTCTCTCGACGAGCACCGTCGCCTCCCCCGGCCCAAGCCGCTGCCCCGCCTGCTCGTGGTGGTCGACGAGTTCGCCTTCCTCGCGCTCGAGTTCCCCGAGTTCATGCCGGCCCTGGTCGACATCGCCCAGCGAGGGCGGAGCCTCGGCCTCCATCTCATCCTCGCCACCCAGCGACCGGCGGGCGTGGTCGACAACAAGATCAAGGCGAACACCAACCTGCGGATCGCCCTGCGTGTGCAGGACGACGGTGACTCGATGGATGTCGTCGGCACACGGGACGCGGCGGCCATCCCCCGGCGGATCCCGGGCCGGGCGATCGCCCGTCTCGGCGCCGGGGAGCTCGTCGATTTCCAGTCGGCGTTCGCCACCAGCACCCGCGGTCGCCGCGAGACCGACGAGCTCGACGTGCGGCCCTATGTGCTCGCCCGCGAGCCGTCGCCGATGGAGCACCGCCTGGCCGGCGGCGGCCCGGAGAACGGCACCCGGCCACGAACCGGCGACAACTGACCTCGCCCGGATCGTTGCCGCCATCACCACCGCCGCCGACGAGCTCGGCCAGTCCGGGCAGCGGCGGCCGTACCCCGATCCGCTGCCGGACGATCTGCCGCTGGAGCGCCTGCTGGCCGACAACCCCGGCGACGCGGTGCCGTTCGCCCTGATCGATCTGCCCGACCAGCAGCGCCAGGACGTCCGCTGGTGGCGACCAGGACCGGACGGCTCGATGATCGTGTACGGCATCGCCGGGTCCGGGACGTCGTCGCTGCTCGCTTCTCTCGCCCTCGGCATGGCGGAGCGATTCGCCCCCGACGACGCCCACCTCTACGTGATCGATGCCGACACCAACCTGCTCGCGCCCCTCGACCGGCTCCCCCACACGGGGGCGGTCGTGCGTCTCGACGACGGCGAGCGCCTCGCCCGGGTGGTGCGCCACCTCGTCGGTGAGGTCGAGCGCCGGCGCCGGCTGGCGATCGAGCTCGGCGGCCCGGCCCGAGTCGTCGAGCACGAGCCGGCGGTCGTCGTCTTCGTCGACAACGTCGGGGCCGTGCGCCAATTCCTCGAGGACCGCCGCGACCTGCGGCCGTGTGGCCAGGACTTCGAGCTCGTCATCCGCGACGGTCGCAGCCTCGGCATCTGCGCCGTGCTCACGGCGACGCAAGAGCGGGCGCTCCCGGGGAGCACGGCCGGGCAGCTCCCCGACCGCCTCGCCATGCGTCTCGCCGACCGGATGGCCTACACCAGCTTCGGGCTGCGCCCGGCGGACATCCCCGCCTTCGTGCCCGGTCGGGCCTTGAGCTTGGTCGACCAGACGGAGTTGCAGGTCGCCAGGCCGCCCGCCGACCTCGCGGCCGCCGTCGCCGGGATCACCGAGCCCGCCGTCGAGCGGCCGCCGGTTCGGATCGATCCGCTGCCGGCCGAGGTGCTGCTCTCCAGCCTGCTGCCGCGTGCCAAGCGCGTCGGTGGTCACCTGAGCCTGCCGATCGGCCTCGACCTCCGCGATGTCGAGCCCGCCCTGCTCGCAGCTCGAGCTCGGGTCGGCCGTGTTCGTCACCGGCCCGAGTCGCAGCGGCCGTTCGACCGTGTTGGCGAACGTCGCCACCACCCTGCATTGCGCCGACCCGAGCATCAGCGTCCACGTCGTCTCACCCCGGTGGTGGCCCGCTCGACCGCGTGCTGACGGTCAATCGCCGGGCGTCGACGCCGGCGGAGGTCGCCGGCTGGGTCGACGAGATCCTCGCCGGCTCCGGCTCTCCTCGTGTCGTGCTGATCGACGACGCCGACCGCCTCGCCGGTCCGAGCTTCGAGCGTCTCGCCGCCGTCCACGACGATCTCGTCGCCTTCGTGATCGCGGCCCGGCCCGACGGCCTGCGCAGCGTCTCCCATTGGTCCAGGCCGTTGCAGCAGAGCCGGACGGGGGTGCTGCTGCGACCGACCGCGCTCGACGGCGACCTGCTGCGGGTTCAGCTGGGCACCCGCCTGCCCCGCTTCGACGCCGGCCGCGGCTTCCTCGTCAACGACGGTGAGCTGGTGCCGGTGATGATCGCGACGCCTGGGCGGTGACGGTTGCGACGCCGGCGACGGCATCGGGATCGAAGTCGACACGACGGCGGTGCGGGGCGTGCGCCTCGCGTTCGACGTCCCCGGACGGCTTGCCGCGGCAGGTGGAGGAACGACTCCGGGCGCGACGATGCCACGCTCGTCATGCCCTCGTGCGCCTGCGCGCGCGCCTCGGCGGCCCAGACGGCGTCACCGCACGACTGGCGTGGTTCCCTCCCGACCGCGACCGTCTTGCGTGACGACGTGACCGGTCTCGCGCCGGCCGACGCCCACCGGCGGGCCGGCGAGCTGGCCGGAGTGACGGCGACGACAGTCGGTCGACGGCGCACGGCAGTGGCTGGTCGCCGTCACTGGAACCACCTGCGGTCGGTCGCCTAGCGGGCCTGTTCCGCCGCGCCGGACTCGCCGTGACGGCGTGCGAGCCGGCGCCGCTGGCCCTCGCCCACGTCATGCTGTCGGAGCCGACGATCACCCGACGGGTCACGGATGCCGGCTGCGGCTGGGACGCGATCCTCGCCGACGGAGTAGCCCGCGCCACGGCGGGCCGCGACGGTTCGTTCCGGCGCCACCCCAACCTCGTGGCCGACGAGCTGCGCCGCGTCGACCTCGGTCGGCTCCCCGACGACTCGTCGCAGAGCGCCGATGCCGCACGCGTCGCGGTGGACGAGCTCGTTGGCGACCGGTTCCGGCGCGGGGGCGGTCCGGTCGGTGTCGCGCTGACGGGCGACCTCTATCCGCCGTTCCCACCCGACGACGTGCGGTCGCCGGCCCGCCAGGCAGTCGCCCTCGGAGCCGCGGTCGCCGCCGCCGGCCTCGCCGGACGGGTCCGCGCGCGGTCGAACCGCTCGCTGCGTTGGCCCCGCCCGCGGGCCGACGACCGCCGCCCCGTGGGTGGTCGAACGCCTCCCCGACGAACCGGCTCCCGAACCAACGCGCCAGTCGTGGTGGCGACGGCTGCTCGACCACCTTCGCCGCCCCTGACCCGCCGGCGACGTCAGTGCGGTACGCGGCCGCCGTTGACGACGATCAGTTGGCCGGAGACGAACGCCGAGTCGTCCGACAACAGGTAGCAGAACGTGCCGAGGAGGTCGTTGGGGCGCATGACCCGCCCCAACGGCGTGCGGGTCGCGTCGTAGGGACCGAGGACCTCCGACCCGGGAGTCGGCGTGTATCCCGGGGCCACGCAGTTCACCCGGATGCCGCGAGGACCGAGCTCGTTCGGCGAGCGGCACGGGTCATCGAGATCACCGCCCCCTTGGAAGCGACGTAGTGGACGAACCCGTGGGACCCGGTCAGCGCGGTCTCCGAGGCGATGTTCACGATGGCGCCGCCGCGCTTCCCCCAT
>CAVWJT010000008.1:0-247217 GCA_963755235.1 uncultured Acidimicrobiia bacterium | reverse complement strand
CAGAACGATTGGTCGCCGGGCGGGTCCGGTGTCGACTCACCGGGCACTCGGCGGTACAGGACCCGGTCAGGGGACAGCTCGAAGTCGCGGATCACGTCGTGGCTCACACCGTCGAGGTAGGCCGCCACGTCGGCCGTCGGACCGATCCCGGCGAAGATCGGTGTGCCGGATGCCCCGGGATCGATCGTCAACCGGACCGAACCGAGTGCTCCCCGGTCGATCAGCCAGTCTGCGTCGCCAGGTTCACTCTCCAAGTCGACCTGGTTCGACGTGATCGCCGAGGTGGCTGACGCCAGGCGCACCTCTCCGGTCCGGAAGTAACCATCCGTGCGCTGCGTGCCATACGTGACCACTCCCGCCGTGGAACCGGCCAGCAACCCGAACCCGATGAGGGCGAGCAGTGCGCCGACCACGATCATAATGATCCGTCCAACCTTCACGACCGGCACCTCCTCGACGCGGACGGTGCACCGACGACTATCGGTGCACACCCCACGACCCCTACAGCATGGTCCCTGCGTCTCGTATCCCGCACACACGCCGCGTTCGTGTCTCTCACCGCCGTCGCGATCGTGCCGTTCTGCGTTCATTTGCCGCGGCTTTCTGGCGGTGTTTCAAGGCCTTCGGAGGATCCCCGATTCGATTGCTGCGGTCGGGTGGTGCCAGATCGCCATCGCCGTGTTCATCGGGAGGAACCCGAGCTTGGCGTAGAAGCCCTCGGAGCCGGGGTTGGCGTAGAGGATGATCTTCTTGTGGCCCTTGGTCGCCGTGATGAGCCGTTCGATGATGGCTCGGCCGAGCCCACGACCCTGGTGATCGGGGTGGACGGCAATGTCGGCGATGTACGCACAGTCGACACCGTCGGCGAGCGCACGGCCGGCGCCGACCACGTCGTCAGCGCTGTAGACGAAGCGCATGAACATGCTGTTACCGAACACTGTCGCTAGTGCCGCCGGAGGCTTCACGCCGAGCGGGGCGACCCGATACAGCTCCGACAATTCGTCCCAGCCCGACGTCCCGCGGCGTTGTCGACCCACCGATACCCTGTCACTCGTCGTAGTCCGGGATCTCGACGACATTGTCGTCCGGGTCGTAGACGTACACCGACCAGCCGTCGCCCTCGCCCCGAACCGCACGCCGCGTTCCCCGCTCATGCGGAACGTCTCGGCGTCCGCGGCGATGGCGTCGACCGTCGTACGATCGGCGACGAGACAGAAGTGGTCGACGTTGCGTTCCGTAACGATCCCAGCGCCCGGGACCAGGTCGATGATCGTCCCGGCGCTGACGCGGACTGACGGAAACGGTGCGGTGCCGCGTCGCCACTCGTCGACACGGACCGGCCCCAGCCCGAGAGCGTCGACGGAGCAACGCGAACGTCTCCTCAACGTCGGCGCAGCGCAGCACGAGGTGGTCGAAGCCGGTGATGCGTAGCGAACTCATCGCCTCTGCCTATCGCGCTGCCACCTCGTTCTTGCCACCTCCCTCGTCGAGTGGCGAAGCAAGTTCGGCACCCGGATCAATCAACCGCGAACGAGGCGACGCACATGCCGTTCTGGCGAGTCAGCGCAAACCCGGTGGCGTTCGGTGCGCGCATTCGGGGCGCCACTCTCGATTGCATCGGAACTGACAGTCCCTGGAGCGAACCAGCCGACTGATCGGCAGTTCGGCATCCGTCCGACGTACCCCGCTGAGCTGTCGCTTAGGCTTAGCCGCGACGATGCCGACCGACTCGTGCCATTGAGGAGGCGGGGGCGGCGCTTGCGGCGGTGGTTCGGGCGACTATTCGAGCGACAGGTTCAGGTGCCGCAGCTACGGTCGCACAGACGTCTCGTCCGGATGGACGAGGTGGGAGGAACGATGTCTCTGCGTCAGGGCAGATCGGGGCGGCCATTGGCTGCAACCGTGGCGGCGTCGTCGCTGATCGTGGTCACCGTCGGCGGCTCCGCGGCTCACGCCACAATCATCGTCGGGGAGTCAGTCATGGAAGCCGCCCGGGCGATGATGGGGCTGTACGTCTCGGACACCGCCTGCGCCACACCCGGCTCACCCCAAGACGTTGTGCTCCGGGAACGTGAGCGTGAACAGCGGGAACCGAGATCCGATACGACTCCGAGGTCGACGACTTCCTGTCCGTGAAGCGTGCCTGGTCGTCCGTGCACGCGTCGTTCCACGGTGGCGCACGCCCGCAGCTCGTCCTCAGTTCGCCCGAAATACGGCGGTGGCTCGACGGTTGAGCACTCCGTGCCGATGACGGCCACAGATCGCAGTGCCCTCGGCGACCACACACGTGATCTCCGCTGCCGCTGCGACGCTCCCGTCAGGAAGAGACCGGCCCCGACTGTCCGTAACCGCAGCGTTCCCCGGTCGTCCCACGCACGGGTGACGTCCTCGGGCATGCTCGTCCGCCCACTGCTACGGCGGACCTCCCACTCGCCGCGGTCAACCCGCCCCCGGCTCGTCGGGCGGCAGGATCTCGACCGCGGCAGTTCCAGTGTCGTCGAACGCTCGCCAGCGGCCGTGCCGGACGTTGTGGCGACGTCCCACTCGGCGACCGTGTCGGGATCAATCGTCGATCCATACCGTGTCGAGCCCGATGGCGATCGACTCGGTGTGGTGGCCGGGGGTGAGGCGCTGCTCGGCTCAGCGACGGCCGGACCGGTCGCCGCGGCGATGGACGTCACGCGGCGAACCGGACGGGTACGAGCGTCACGACATGGATCCTCCCAGTCCGTGGTCCCACTGACGACAACCCGTCGCGACCGTGACGGTGACATCGTCCGAGCCTGTCGCTCGATGTCCGCCCGCGGTGATCGGCGGATGTAGCGCCGAATGCCCGGTACGGCGCCACTTCGAGTGGCCGCGTAGGTGTCCGGCTGTCCCGCCGAACTGGCGTCCGCCACCTCCTCTTGTTGGATGGTTGCAGGCGCAACTACATGCCGTTCGGAGCGGCTTCTGCCAAGGCGGCGCCCGTGATTCGGTGCTGTCGTTCGGCGCGCTGGTTCGGTGCGATCACTGCCCTCGGCCGTGACCCACTGGGTCTCGCCAGCGGCGCGGCCGCCGACTTGGAGTTGGGTGCATCTACCGTCGAATCGGTGAGAGCTCGCGGCAGCGAGCGGGATCGTGCTATGTCGCTGATCGATGCGCCGACGAGCCCATGTCGCCACGCGTGGCGTGCAGTACGGTCTTGTTCGTCGTGCGCGCTGACGGCGAGGGAGGATCGATGAGGATTGGGCTGTTCGTCGGCGTGACTGGGCCGATCACGTTCGCTGAGGCGCTCGCCAGCGTGTGCCAGGCGGAGCGGGCGGATCTCGACAGCTTCTGGCTTCCGAACATCTTCGCCCTCGACGCGCTCACATCGCTCGCAGCGATCGGTGGGCAGACCGAACGAATCGAGCTGGGCACCAACGTCGTGCCGATCTATCCACGTCATCCGATGGCGCTCGCCCAGCAGGCGCTGAGCACGTCGGTGCTCGCCGGCGGCAGGCTGACGCTCGGTATCGGGCTGTCGCACAAGTTCGTCATCGAGGGCATGTTCGGACTGTCGTTCGACGCGCCGAGCCGGTACATGGGCGAGTACCTCTCGATTCTCCAACCGATGCTCGCCGGTGAAGCCGTGCACTTCGAAGGTGCCGTCCTGCGGACGACACGGCCAGCTCACCGTCACCGACGCGCACCCCGTTCCGGTGCTTCTCGCGGCGATGGGTCCGCGGATGCTGCAGCTGGCCGGCACGATGACCGACGGAACGCTGCTCGGTTGGGCCGGCGCGAAGAACGTCCGCGACTACGCGGCCCCGGCCATCCGCGCCGCGGCGGAGACTGCAGGGCGTCCTGCACCGCGCATCAGCACGGCGCTGCCGATCTGCGTCACCGACGACGTCGACACCGCCTACCGTCTCGCCACCGAGCTGTTCGCCATCTACACGGACCTTCCGTCGTACCGGACGATCCTCGACCGGGAAGGCAAGGCCACCGTCGCCGACGTGGCCCTGATCGGCAACGAGGAACTCGTCGGCGAACAGCTCGCCGAACTCGCCGAGGCCGGCGTCACCGACTTCGCCGCAGCCTTGTACGGCGCGCCCGAGGAGCGTGACCGCACCATCTCGCTGCTGAGCACGGCACGCCGACCCGATTGATCACGGCCCGGAGTCGCGGCGAGTGCCCTGCTCCGGTGTAGGGGAGCGTGCTCGACCTTCAACGTGCAGCGATCACACAGCCGGCGTGTCATCGCCCTCCAGCAATCACACCATTGCAGACGCAACTACATGCCCTTCGGCGCCGTCATGAGCGGGGGCCGACGGGCGGTCTTCGGTGGCGGTGTTCCGGCGCGAGTACTCCGGGCCTGTCGAGGTCAGCTGGGGAGGGGCAGGCGCTCCGTGAGCCATCCGATCGGGGCACGGTCGGCAGCGAGGTGCAGCACCGAGGCGATCCAGCCGGGGATCGAGTCGCGCTCGTCGGCGTCGTCGATTGCGCGTCGGGCGCCGACGCGGAGTGCCCGCTCGACGGTGTCGTCGTCCCACGTGACGTGGTCGTACCCGCTATCCGGGTCGACCGAGAGCACGAGCTGCTCCCGAGTCGTCCCGAGCTCGCAGGCTGCGCCGTTGAGCGCCGAGAGGGCGATGCGTTGCACCGTCCCGTCGAGGCCGTCGCCGGAATACGGATCGGGACCAGCGGTGCACGGGTCGGCGGCGGTGTACTTGCCGACGTCTCGGGCGCCGGCGGCGAACTCTGTGGCGAGGAGGGCCAGGCCGACGAGCGCGACGACACCGATGCCGACGGTCGCCCGCTTCGCGGGGCGTGCCCGGCGCGCGGCAGCGGGTTGAGTGGACATGGCGACGGCGAGGGCGGGGATCGTCGCCGCGGCGGCAAGGGCGGCGGCCACAGCAAACGCCGGTCGAAAGGAGCGGGTCACGGCGTCGGTCACGCTGTCCATCAGCTCGTCGCGGGCCCGGGCCATGGCGTTGTCACCGTCCGCGCCGCGCTCGTTGAACTGCGCTTCGAGGTCGGGAACCTGCCCGCGCGGCGCGTCCTCGATGGCCGTGCGTAGCGCCCAGGTCACAGGCAGCTTGTCGGACAGCGGCAGCTCCGTCTCGAGCATCGTGCGCGTCGCGCCCAGCGTGGCGCGATCGATGCTGTCCCCGAGGCTCGATGACAGCACCGGAGCGATCACGACGAGGCCGAGGACCAGCCCGGCGTGGCGGGCGCCGACGGAGAGCGCGCTCGCTTGCACTGCCGGTCTGTCCGCCGGGACCGCCGCAGCGTTGAGGACCTCGTGGACGAGGTCGAACCCGACGCCACAGATGGCAAAGGCGACGGCGGCCATCGTCGCCTCCTCGCCAGGCAGCAATGCCAGGCCGGCCAGCCCGACGGCGAGCAGCATGGAGCCGCCGACGGCGACGACGGGGCTCGGCGCGAGCCTCATGAGCCGTCCCACCGCCATGCCGATCGGGAGGGCGCTGACCAGCAGCGCACTGTGGATCGGGCTGTACCGCCACACCTCCACCGCCAGCAGCACACCGAGGAACAGGGCGCCGACGAGCGCGGCGAACACGAGGGCGAACCCGACATTGGCGACGACCACGCCGAGCCGGCGGGTGCCCGGTCGCTCGTGGACGTGCCCCTCGTGCCGCAGCTTCCGAGCCGAGCGATCGGCGGTCACGGCGAGGGCGGCGGCGGCGACTGGCGCCTGAACGAAAAAGATCGCCCGCCAGTCGAACAGCTGGGTGAGTACGCCACCCAACGCCGGGCCGATCGCCACGCCGATCGCACCGGCCATCGCCCACCACCGCCGCGCCCTACCGTCGGCGCCGGCCAGCGAGGCGAGAACGGGTAGCGATCCGGCCAGGAGCAGCGTCGCGCCGACTCCCTGGACGCTCCGAGCCATGAGCAGCATCGTCAGGCTGGATGCCACTCCAGCCACGACCGACGCCGCGGCGAAGACGCTGACTCCCACGACGACGAGATCGAGCGGGCGCACGCGTCGATGGACGAGGGCGACCGGGACAGCGGTGATGGCGACGAGGAGCGCGTAGGTGGTGAGCACCCACGAGACCCCGACGATCGACGTGTCGAACTCGGCATAGAGATCCGGGAGCGCGAGGGCTACAACTGAAGCGTCGGCGAACGCCAGCCCCACCGCGCAGACGACGAGCGCAGCGACCACCCGTTGCCCAGCGCGCACGCCGGGCACGGTACCGATCGGTTCGCTCACGCCGGCATCCGGCTGCGCGCACCTCGGTGCAACAGACTCACGACGGTCGGAACCGGCACAACCTCAACCTCACCCCTCGTCGGGGGCTCGACTTCGTCGTTCGGGAGGTTCGATCGGTGTGTCGTGAGTCGGCGACGGGTGAGGGTGGTTCAGTCTGCCGACTCGAGTAGCGCCACATAGACGAGGCGCGAGCACTCCGCCAGGCGCACTACCAGGTCTGCGAGATCACGTCGCTCGAAGCCAGTGACGAACACAACGCCTCGACGATTGACGTTCATCCCCGTCTGGGCGGCGGTGTCGAATGCGGTCGCCAACCAGCCGTCTGGGCGACCGGCAAGGTTGACGGCCGTGGCCCCATCGGTGACGTCGAAGCGGCTGCCACGCTTTCGGACGCGGATGCGCACGGGATGTCCTGGGCGATACGACAGACCGGTGTGGAGCGTCACTTCGTCGTGGTCGCCGCTCGCTGCACGAAGGGCATCGAGCTCCGTGTGCATCGCCGTCCTCTCGTGGGCGGTCGTCTGCATCGCGACGTACAGTACCGACGCCCATGCGGCGAGATCTGGTCTGTTTCACGAGCCACGACCGTCGAGCCGCCGTGAACAAACGCAGCAATAGTTGCAGACACAAAGACATGCCGATCTGTGCGCTCCTCGTCGGCCTCGACGACGTCGTGAGGTCGTGCTGTTCGGTCGCGCGAGCTGATCCGCGCCGGCCTGCGCTTGTCGGCGATTGTCTGATCGGCCTTGCGTGTCGGCAGGACGTGCGAATGGTTCAGCGTCCGACGTCGACCGTTACGGGCACCGGCGGGGCCGGGAAGCCGCCGCTGGCCTGCTCGATGGCGTGGGCCACTCGGAGACAGGTGCCGTCGTCGAAGTGCCGGCCGATGATCATCAGCCCAGCTGGGAGTCCGTCGACCAGTCCGGCCGGCACCGACGTGGCCGGGTGCCCGGTGACATCGAACGGGGCCGTGTTACCGATCATCGGCTGCGCCGCGAGGGACTCGTCGCGTGGGGCGTCCGCGGCGGGAATCGTGGTGGCGGTGTGTGGCAGGGTCGGCATGACCAGCACGTCGTGGTCGGCCAACGCGTCGTCATACGCCTGGCGCAACTCGTAGGCGAGGTTGCGGGCCATCGCGTAGTGCTGACCGTGGCCGGTGTCGATGGCATAGCGGCCCGCCATGATCATGAGCTTCACCGTCTCGGAGAACCGCGCGGCCGTTCGCGCCATTGGTGCCCGTAGAAGTCGATCAACTCGGGGTCGTACAGGCCTTTGTAGTTCATGCCGTAGGCGTTGCCGTCGATCATCTGGACCATGGCACCCTCGGTGGCGATGACGTTCCACACGTGCATCGCGTCACGGTGCCACGGCACCGAGACGTCGGCGACGATGCAGCCGGCGGTTCGGAGCTGCTCGATCGCCGCCCGCACCGCCTCGTCCACGCCCGGCTGCGACACGTCAGGGATTCCGAACCCCTCACTGACGACCGCGATCCGCAGACCCTCGACCGGGCCGGCGAGGGCAGCCGAGTAGTCGCCGCCCGTGACGTCGGGCGGCTGGCGGGGATCGAGGCCATCGGCGCCGGCAAGCACGCCGAGCACGAGACCGGCGTCGGCGACGGTGCGGGTGATCGGACCAAGGTGATCGAGGGTCAACTCGATCGGGAACGCCCCCGTATAGGGAACGAGGCCATGCGTCGGCTTGTGACCGACGGTGCCGCAATTGGCGCTGGGGATCCTCACCGAGCCACCCTGATCACCGCCGAGCGCTACGTCCACGGCACCCGCCGCCACGAGCGCGGCGCTGCCGCTGGAAGACCCGCCGGCCGAACGGGTCGGGTCCCAGGGGTTGCGCACCGGGCCAGTCCGGGACGTGTGGCTGCCGCCGGAGAAGCACAGGTCTTCGCACACCGCCTTGCCCGTGATGGTCGCGCCAGCCGCCAGCAGGCGGGTGACCACTGTGGCGTCGCGGCTCGGCACGAAGCCCTCCACGGTCTCCGAGCCGTTCATCATCGGCACGCCGGCAACCATGATGTTGTCCTTGATCGCGACGGTTCGCCCGGCCAGCGGACCGCCGTCGGTCTCCCGGATGTCGGTCGCCACGTACCACGCGCCGAGTTGGTTGTCGTGCTCAGCCGGGCGGGACCAAGGGCGGTCGCTCCGTGGGGTCGGAGCGGTGTGGGCGTACAGCTCTTCGACGGCCGTCCACGAGCTCACCAGTTCGCTCGCGAACGGTACAAACGAAGCGATGTCGGCGGAGCTCAGATCGAGCCCGTAGACCTCCGCGACAGCAGCCAGGTCAGACTCAACGGGCGGACGAATCGCCATGGCGACCTCCCAAGCTGGTCGGGGCAAGGAGTCGAACGTAGAGCGACGCTCACGCCATCGTCAACAACCATCGCGCAGACGCCACCAAGTCGACAACGACGATGCGACAACCTCACCGCCGATGCGTGCCGTCGTCGGCACACAGCGACGACGAATCTCCCCGATGCGCAGTCGCGGCAGTGCCGACGGCCCGTCGACGCGCCCAACAGGAGATCACCCTTCAACGAGTCTGCCGGGATCGACAGGCGGTTCTACGTCAGTGACGTGAGGCGCGAGGACGTCGTTCGGTCGTTGATGTTCGGGCGCCATCCCCGACGAGGGCCGCGACGAGCAGGATGACGCCGAGGACGACTGGCTCATCCGGTCAGGAGCCGTGGGCGTGGTCGCACCAGCGCTGTTCGCCTTCGAGGATGGAGCCGGCGCCGACGCCTTCGAGGGAGGCGAACGGCCCGCATTCGTGGGGGACGATCCAGACGTGGATCATCGCCCATTCCTGGACCTTGACGAGCGGCGGGCGGCACGTGCCGTCGGGGCTGGTTTCGCTTTCGAGTTGGGGGGCGACGGGATCGGCTGTCAAGCAGAGGTCGTCGTGGATGTGCCATTGCATCAGTGCGCCGCCGTAGTCGGGGACGTCCTCGAGGGCGATGTCCTGCGGCAGCATGTACATCGCCGACACGAGCTTCTTGCTTCCGTCCGGCTGGGGCTCGTAGACGAGGCTCTCGGGGGCGTCGGGGTCGAGCCACACGTCGTCGTCGATCCAGTCCCACTGCACGTAGTGCTCGACGCCTTCGCTGGGTCGGCGTCTCCGATCGAGTGGAACCCGGCGGCTTCGGCGACGGCCGGGTCGGCCCACTGCGGCAGGCGAACGACGTTGACGGCGACGAGGTTCTCGGCGAACGCCTGCTGCTCGGGCGTCACTCCATCGACGCCGGACAGGTCGATCGGCTTGGTGGGGTCGTAGGCGACCGTGGCCGGATCGTGCTGACCTGCTGCATCGTGGGCGTCGGCGACTAGTCGTCCCGGGAGCGTCGCCGTGCGTGTGGGCGGTGGTCGTTGCACCCTGGTCGTCGGTGGCCTCGGCGTGGCTGTGGTCGTGGCCGGCGTCACTGCTGTGAGCGTGGGTGGCGCCCGACATCATGGCGGCGACGGTGACGGCGCCGAGGCCGATCGCCGGCAGCCCGAGCCGCGTCGGGGTGGCTCGCATCGTCCGGCCCGCCCCACCGCGCAGCGTCACGATTGCGGCGCCGACCGCCAACGCGCCGAGGGTGGCGCAGACGGTGTCGGCGAACTGCGGCGCCTCGGACTGCTCGAGGCCCTCGATCCACGAGATGCCCGACACCCTGGTGACGATCCAGGCGACGACGGCACCGCCGTTGACCAGGGCAGTGGCCGCCGCGACGGCGCGGCCGCCACGCAGCAGCGTGACCAGCCCGACGAGGATCTGCGCAGCGGCGACGGCGACGAACAGCCTCGACAGCGTCGGATGCTCAGCGTGAACCCCGACGGCGGCGGCGTGGATGGCCCCGGCCCCCAGCGAGGCGATCCCCTGCAGCGGTGTGATCCAACCCGCGTTGGAGGCCGTTGCGCCCGTCGTCTGATCGCCCTGCTCGGTCAGTGGTCTCGCCGCCGGACCGTCGTCGTCTGCTTCGCCCATACTGACGACGGTAAGACCGGCGACGAGCCAGTGAAATCGGGGAAATCCCCCGACCGATCCCTGAGACCCTGAGGCCGTGCTACCGGCCCGACCCAACGAAACCCTTGGACTCGAGCAACGGGAGGACGGCGTTCGGGGCGGCCTGCGACGGTTCTCGGTCCGATGTCGTAGCCGCCCCTCCACGACCACACCGAAATGGTGCGCTTGACAGCTGAAACGTCCCGCGAGGCGTTCGGGTGCCGCCGCGCCCGCCGCAGTGTGTACGTTGCCGGTCGTCGCCGCCGGGGCGGAATGGAATCGGGTGACAGCCGTCAGTTGCGTTGATGGACCCGATGGGCCGACAACAACCTCACTCCCGTCGATCGAAGGAGCAATCTGTGAACACCATGGTCCGGCACTCGCTGCGCACCGCCTGCATCGCCGTCCTCGTGGGTCTGGCAGCCGCCGCGATGACGCCGCTCGCCGCCGCTGCCGGCGCCGGCGTTCAGACCGAGCCGCCGGTGATGACCACCGTCGTCGACGACACCGGGGCGTTCAGCGTCGACGTGCCCGCGGACTGGGTGGTGACGACGGCACCCGACCACTACCTCGGCATCGACGAACAGTTCCCCAACGACGTGCTTCTGCCGACGATCGTGGCGAGCCCGACGGGTGAGCAGTACGTGGACGGTTCCGCCGTCGTGCCGTCGCTCGTCGTCCAGGCGTACCCGACCGTCGAAGCGGCGGATCAGGGCGAGTTCTACGGTGATTACGGCGTCGACTGCACCACCTTCGAGGACGGTGATTTCGCCGCCAACGGGATGACCGGGCGGTGGGGCGCGACGTCGGGTTGTTCGTGGGCGCCCGTGCAGGCCCGTACGTCGCTGTGGGCACGATTCGACGATGGCAGCGGGTCGTTGTTCGCCGACTACTACTCGGCGAGCGCCGCCGACGCGACCTGGACAGCGATTGTCAACTCGATCCAGCGCACTGGCGCACCGATCACGACCGTGCCCGGGTTCGTCCCGGTATTCCCGTACCCCGCGTTCGGCGACGTGCCACAGCTCGGTTCCGAGCCGGTGCGCGGTACCGGATGTGGCGCCGACGGCTCGATCGGCGACGTCATCCCCGACGGGACCTGGGCCGTCTTCGTCGACCCGCCACTCGCCGGCGAACCGCTGTCTGTCGACCTGCTGTGCATCTTCACTCCGGAAGCCGCCGCCGGCGTGCTCGCCGACGGCACCGCAACCATCGTGCTCCCGAACGGCGCCACCGAGCCCGACGTCAACTATCTCGTCGTCAACAACAACGAACGCGAACGGATCGTGCCAGCGGCTGCCGGCATCGAACTCCGCGACGCGACGTTCAATGGCGCGGCGTGTGTCGAGGGACTGTTCCAGCCCGAGGTCGAGCATTCCGGGTACCAGGCGTGGATCAACATCGAAGCGGGCGAGGCCACGTGGATCGTCTGGGGCTGCGACCTCTACGGCGAAGGGAGTGACATTCCCACCGGCGGACCGGCCGACGACGAGCATGCGTTGCTTGCCAACGACTGTGCGCTGCTCCAGGACACGATCTGGGAGGGTGACCAGTTCATCGGCGTCGAGTACCCGGCCGATGGTCAGCCGTTCACCGAGAGCCTGCGTCAGGCGATTCAAGTGACCCGCGACTTCTTCAGTTCCGAGGCGTCGCAGGTGCAGAGCCAGTTGGCGCAGGCCGCGTTCGCCCAGTACTACGCCGAGTGGGATTCGCTACTGCAGGCGGGGATCTACACCACGACGAACGTCGGTGCGGTCACCGAGGCCGGCCTGTTCGCTCTCGCTCCGCTGCAGAACGCCTGCGGCTGGGCAGGGTGATCGTCAGCGCAGTGGACGGCCACGGGTCTCGGGTCGTCTCATGATCGCCAGAAAGCGTAGGTGGTGTCGGGAGCGAGAGGGATCGACCAGGGCAGGCGCTGAACGACGGCTAAGTGGCTGCCGGCGACGGGATCGTCACGTTACACAGCGACAACACTGAGGGCAGCGTCTACTCGTCGATGATCGTGCTGATCGGTCGAGTGCCCGTGATTGGGTCGGCGTGACGGTGAGCAACCTTCCACTCGTCCCCCTCGAGGCGGAAAATCATCGTGACCCGCAGCGTCGACGGGACCATCTCGTCGCTGCCCGCCAACCGCACCTCAGCCCGCTCGAGGTACACAACGTAGCCAAGATCAGCCGTGGCGAATCTTGACAGGTCCTCGAAACGCACCGAGCCGTCCTCGAAGTTCGCGGCGGCCGCCTCGACTGCCTTCTCGACATCTGTCCGCCCGACGCGAGGTGGTCCAAGTGGGTTGGCGAGTGTGACGTCGTCGCGCCGAGAGAAGTGCCCGAGCACTGGTCGGGGGTCACCCCTGACAAACGCGTTGAGCGCCCGTCGATACGCATCGACGGCGGCGCCGAAGTCGGGTTGCGACATTCCGAGCTCCTCAACAGTCCAGTTCGGTTCGCATGATGCCCGATCGAGTGCCGCCACGTGTCCGGATATCGCGCCCGATGAAGCACCGCTCCTGCGGTCAGTCCTGCACGTGTCTCATGCACGCGGCAACCGGTCGCTGACGATGCGGGGCGAGCGAACGGGTCGTCGGACCCGACCTGGGTGACCCGGTCGTTCAGGTTTGTCGGGCCGACTTGACACGAGGCGTCGACACGGATCGCCACTCGGTCAGGTCGCCAAACCCCACGTGCACGCCAGGATCTCCTTGCGCCGCGCGAGATTCAGCAGCGCACGCCGCGTGTGGTCGTCGATGGGTTCGATCGGGCTCCGCGTCCGGGGGCTGGCCAGCACGCCTCCGACGTGGAGGACCTCCTTCATCGCCCGCAGGCCGCACTGGCGGTTCTCGAACTGGATCAGAGGCAGAAGGTCCTCCCACAGCAGGGTGGCACCCTCACGGTCACCGGCGAGGAACATCCGGGCGGCGCGCCCGATCTTGTCGGGGAGCAGCGAACTGGTCATCGTGCCGATGGCCCCGGCCTCCAAGTCGGGGATCAACGTGACGGCCTCCTCACCGTCGAAGAGGCCTGGTAGATCGGATCCCGCCTCCGTCTTGATCGCGCGGATCTTCGCCGCGCACTGGACGGTCTCGATCTTCGCGTAGCGGAGCGTGGGAAGCTCGCGAGCCAGCGCGACCACTGTTCGCGCCGACATCCGCGTGGTGCTCATCGGGGAGTCCTGGAGCATCAGCGGGATGCTGATGCCCTCCAGGGCGATCCGGAAGTAGGGCAGCAACGCCGACTCGTCGACGCTCAGTCCAGCGCCGTAGAACGGCGGCATCATCATGACCATGGCAGCGCCGCGCTCTTGGGCCTCGCGGTTGCGCTGGTTGGCGACAAAGGCGCTGTAATGACTCGTCGCCACGCACACCGGGACACGGCCCGACACGTGCGCCAGCGCCGTGTCGATCACCGCGGTGCGCTCGTCGTCGGACAGCGAGAACTGCTCGGAGTAGTTCGCCATGATGCAGATGCCGTCGACCTGTGCGTCGACCAGGAAGTCCATGACGCGTCGCTGGCTCGCGTGATCGAGCTGCTGATCGTCGTCGAACGCCGTCGGGGCGACGGGCATGATCCCGGTGACGATCGTCATCGGCTCCTCCATCCTTCAGACCTCAGCGACGAGGCCCATCTTCGCGGTCGTCGTTGATGAGCGCCACACGCGCCTTCTCGTCGAGGTCGGCGAGCTTCGTTGAACCGCACGCAGGACTTGCCGATGCTGGCCTTCGGGAGCCGCTCGACGTACCGCTCGGCGACGCAGCCCTTCGCGTCGGCGGCGACGCAGTACAGCGAGATGTACGAGGCGTTGCCCTCACGGCCGCTCGCCGAACGGTAGTGAAACGGCCCGCAACCGAGCATGCCGCCCATGATCACCGGCTCGAGCTTCGGCCGCGTGCCTGCGAATCAGCGCATCGAGTACCGCGATGTCTCATCGCTCGAAACGGCGACGTAGCGCACACTGTGCCCCTTGGCCCGCCGCCTCCGAGACTCGACGTCACCACACCGGCAGCGGCCCACCGGCCCGCCAACGACGAACTGGCGCACGGACGGGGTCGGCACATTCCCTGAACGGGCGCGGGCCGTTGCCCTCATTCACCTCGCGGCTCAGGCTGCGGGTCGGGTACCGAGCGCCGGATTGTGTGTGGCAAGTCCGCGATCTGGCTGGGAAACCAGCGCGCCGGACTGACCGCCCCCTCGCACGTGGTATCAAGCATCGACCGTCCCAACCACAGCAAGGGGGAACAATGCCGAGGAGCCAAACACCAGTGCGTCTTGCCGCCGTGACCGTTGCCGCGCTCGCCGCCGCCGGGCTCGGGCTCGGCCAGGTGGCCAACGGCACGACCGTGCCCGGAAGCGCCGACACGACCGAGCCAGCCGGCACCGAGACCACCGCACCCGACGGCTCTGAGACCACTGCACCGGGCGGCAGCGAAGTTCGCTCCGAGTTCGCTCCGTTCAACGGCGCCGGCGAGTCGACGCACTGTCCGACCGACCCGGCTGACCTCGAGCGCAACAAGGCCAACGTCGTCGGCTACTACACGACGGCGTTCAACGACCACGAGCCGGAACAGGCGGTGGAGACGTACGGCGGCGCCGAATACATCCAGCACAACCCACAGGCCGACAACGGGTTCGAAGCATTCATCGGTTTCGTCAACACGTTCGCCGAGCAGTACCCAGACCTCAACATCGAAATCGTGCGGGTGTTCGCCGAATGCGACTTCGTGATCACCCACGGCATCATCTCCGGGGCCCCGGACGTCTTCGGCGAGCTCGGCAACAAGGTCGTCGACATCTTCCGCCTCGACGAGGACGGCAAGGTCGTCGAGCACTGGGACGTCCTAGCGCCGATCGCCGCGGAGTCGCTCAACGGCAACCCCGAGGTGTAACGCATGCCGCGATGAGCAACCCGATCAGGGCGCGCGTTGCTCATCGCTGTCGAAGGTGGACGAGCGTTGCCCTGCAGCCTTGACGAGTACGTCGATGCCGATATGGGTGGTCGCCGGCGCCGCCCGGCCCGTCGTTCGGGCGTTCGTTCGTGTGCAATCCGTCCGATGAAACCGGCAAATCGACCTCGCGTCGCAGCGCGGGCGATGCCGGGCCCGTTCGCGCTCGCGATCACGATCACCGAGGCGCGGGGCACGCTCGGTCACGCGGATATCGGCGATCTCCGATTCAGCTGCTCGTCACATCCCGGCGCTTCTGGAATGTGCGTCTTGAGCTACAGGTCGTGTGGATCGGGCCGGGCTGGCGCCCGGCCTTCGGTCGTGATGCCATCCGAGTGGAGCCAATCATCGTCGACTCGTCAGATCCGGAAGCGCTTGGCAGGTGACGGCGTCAGCCCTGCGCTGAGTGTCGTCAAAGACACCCCGACGACCTTGAGATCGAACCGGGCCCGCACCGACTCCGAGTCTGCTGTTCGTTCGAGTGCCGAAGCGCGGCGTTTCGGCTGACTTCCCTACCGGGTACTGCAACGACCACTTGCCCGGACACGTGGCGCTCGGCCCCGCAGGTGTGTCCCTCGCGAGTAGCTACTGACGGCCGGTCGTACTGATCACGGAAGAACGGAACTCTGATGGGCAAGAAGAAGATTGAGCAGGACCTACGCGACGCTGGGTTGCGCAAGAAGCGCGCACGGAAGGTGGCCAAGGCCGCCGACCGAGGTCGAGCAGGTGATCGCGCAGCACGCGAACTCGTCGAGCAACACTCCGCCGCCCTCCGAGACAGCGTCTCGGCCGTCTTGAGTTACGCCAAACCGCCGAGGTCGAAGTCTGCGAAGAAGGCTTCGGCGAGGAAGTCGTCGGCCAAGAGGACCTCCACGAAGCGGGCACCTGCGCAGGCGTCGGCCGCCAAGTCGACTGCGCGAAAGGCACCGACAAAGAAGCCCGGCTCCGGCCGCGGCGCCGCCACGAGGGGACGC
Source organism: uncultured Acidimicrobiia bacterium (assembly GCA_963755235.1). GTDB lineage: Bacteria > Actinomycetota > Acidimicrobiia > Acidimicrobiales > Ilumatobacteraceae > JALZMG01. The sequence continues at coordinate 231,100 of CAVWJT010000008.1, read as the reverse complement.
ACGAGCCAATCAGCTCGCTAGCGGCCGATTGCTCGCACGACATTCGCGAGCCCTTTCGGGCATAGCTGACGGCGAGCGTTCCGAGCCGGTCCGTGGATGTCGTCGACAACGATCGTGAGGTCATGTGCATCGAGCACCTGCACATCGCTGCCTTCGAAACCAGCAATAGCAGCTCGAGGTTCAGATGACGCGTGTCCTCGACTCGGTTGTCGCGACGTCGAGGGGTCGCTTCCCGCCGACGCGGTCCTCGACCCATCGGTGCTCGAGCTGACGTGCAAGCAGCGCACCAGAACCCGAGCGCCGGACCCGCATTCTTCCTCCGTACCGACGGGTGATCCAAGCAACGTGGCTCGCAACGGCCGCTGTCGAACGAGATGCCGATCTGGGCGGCTCGCGACGCCGCGCTCGGCGTCGTTCTGTGCGGGACGCGGCCGATGCGATCACCTTCGGTCCAGGACAGTGTGTCGGGTGCTGACCACCCGACCATGGAGCGGCCTCGACTCGGTCGAGACCGAGCCCGCTACATGCCGATCGGCAGTCTTGAGGCTTCTGGAAGCCCGCCGAAGTGGCTACTCGCAGGGTGGGCCAGTCCTGGGCAGACTGCGTCGATGATGACTGACGGGGTTCGTTGGATGGAGGCTGTCTGTCAGCAGTTGCCGGTGCAAGGCGATCTCCTCGGCGGTCTCGTGAGGATCGTCGAGCGGACTGCCGAGTTCCGCGCTTTGATCGTGAGCTGTTCGCTTGGCCGTGGCAGTGCAGACGAGTTTTCGGATGTCGATGCGGCGATCACTCACACGTTGACCGAAGTGGATCGGCTGGAGGTCGCCGCGAGCGACCTGGCTGGTGAGCTGGGTGATGTTGTCGACGTGCATGTGCACGGCTTTGAGGGTTTCGGAGATCCCACGCGTCGCGTGGCGGCGGTGTACTCGAACGGCGGGCAGCTTGATCTGCTGCTTATTCCTGTGGCGTCACGCAGTCATCATCTGGCGGGCGAAGAGGTGGTCGTCGTGGACAAAGACGGTCATGTGTCAGCACCCTTCACCCCGCCCGCAGAGGCTCTCGCCCAGCGCACCTCAGCACAGGCGGTGGAGTACACGCATTCCGCCTGGTGGTTCCTCGGCGACGTGGCGAAATACCTCGAGCGGCGCTCTTGGTATGAGGCCGTTGAACGTCTTGGCGTCGCCCGGGACTACTTGCTACGTCTGGTCGCAATCGGGGCGCGGACGAGGTTTCCGCAGTACGGACTCGTGAGTTTGGTCGATTTCGCCCCCCACGCCATCCCCGCACGGCTCGACGTGACGTATCCGTCGCCGCGAGACCCAGAGTCGATCCTGTCGGCGGCGGTCACCATTGCCGAGCTGATCGACGATGCGCTTGTCGATGCCAGCCGAGCAACTGGCAAGCCGCTGGCCTCAAGGCTCGCAGAGGATGTCCGCGCCCGACTGGCTCGCGTCGCTCTCTGAACCAGCGTCCGGGCCGGACTCGGGCGGCCTCGCGAAAGATCAAGCGCTGTCGTCGGCCGAATCTGCTGCTGCCATCATCCGGGCGATCGTGCCGGCCGGTACGAGCGAGACGTCGAGTTCCAGATCGACCTCGTCAGCGAGGGCGACGCCTCCGCCGAGAACCGGTGCGTTCCACTTGATGTCCCACCGCGCTCGCTGCAGCTTGGCGGTCGCCCTGAAGCCGAGCCGGGGGTTGCCCATCACGTCAGGTGCTCGACCGAACAGATCGACGACGAGCCGCACGGGCTGTGTGATGCCGCGGATCGTCAATTCCCCCGCGACCGCATAACGCCCGGCGCCGAGCAAGGTGACACCCCTGGCTCGAAACGTGATGTTCGGATAACGGTCGACATCGAAGAACTCCTCGCCACGCAGATGAGCGTCGCGAACCGCCATCGCGCTGTCGACAGATGAGGCATCGATGTCGACGGCGATCGAGGTGGCTTCCGGAGTCAGCGGATCGATAACAACCGCACCGGTGAACGACGTGAAGCGTCCGCGTACCAGCGTGAACATCGCGTAGCGGGCGACGAACTCGAGCGCCGAATGCGTCGGATCAACCTCCCATTCACCGCCGAGCGGGGAGAGGTCGTCTCCAGCGTGGGCGTCGATGATCGTGGAATCGTCTGACATGCGCGTCCTCGATGCCGTGCGTTGTGGGGTGGTCATCGTCCCACATCTGGACCTGGCCAAGCCGGCTCGCCAAACGTCGGTCAACGTTGGCACGACCTGGCGCAGCAGAGGAGAGGACAACGCCGCCGAACCAATGCCGGTCGAAGGCCGCTCGACGAAATGCGTCCATGCCGTCCTGGGCTCGTCGCCGGTGGCTTCGACGACGAGATTCGGTCGCGACGTTCTGGCGCGTCGTGGCGATGACGAGATGCTGTCGCTCTCGCGGGGCACCGATGCTCGTGATCGCGTTCGAGCATTGGGGCCGCGAGGACGCGACGTGGAATTCCGGAGTCGCAGGATTCGTTGTCACGTCCCAGACGTGGTTGACAGCCCCTGAAAGGAACTTCGTGTCGTTTCTCCCGATCGGTGTCTTCCTGCCGAGCCTCAGCGAACGCAAGGCCGCCGTCGCCGATCCCGTTGCCGCTGCCGTGCAAGCCGAGTCGCTCGGCTTCGAGTCGGTGTGGGTGGTCGATCAACTCGTCGCCGGCACGGGTAACGCGATCCTCGACAGCACGCTCGTGCTCGCCGGCGCTGCGGCGGTGACCGAGCGCATCGGTCTCGCCCTCGGCGTCCTGATCGTGCCGTTGCGGCAAAGCGCCTGGATCGCCAAGCAGGTCGCGACGCTTCAACACCTCTCAGGCGGTCGCCTCGTGCTCGGCGTCGGCGTGGGCGGCGATCGCCACGACCGGTCGTGGCAGGCAGTTGGTGTGCCGAGGTCCGAGCGGGGCCGCCGGCTCGATGCCACGCTCGCCGTTCTGCCCGATCTCATCGCCGGCAAGGAAGTCGACGGCGTTCAACTCGCACCCGGTGCGACGGTGCCGCCGATCGTGGTCGGCGGAATGGCCGACGCCGCCGTCCGCCGAGCCGAATCCCACGACGGATGGTTTCTGCTGCCGATGCCCCCCAGCGCGTCACCGAGGCAGCCGGGCGCGTGTCCGTACCCGTCATCGCGAACCAGACCGTCGCGATCGTCGGCGATCCTGCGCTGCCGCCACGCGGCGAGATCATGCAGCGAATGATCGATCCTGACGGCCTCTACGGCGTACCCGAGGAACTCGTCGACCAGTTCCTGCTCTACGGCGAACCCGACGAGATCGCCGAACGACTCCAGGCCTACGGCGACGCAGGAGCGGCACGAGTTGTCGTCACGTTCGCCGCCGGCGACTGGCACCGCCAAGCCGAGTTGCTGGCAAACGCTGCCGACCTCCATCGAGTGTGATCGCCGAACTCGCTCTCGGTGGTGACATTTCTGTGCGCCCGGGGGCAGCGCCTGCTCGGCTCATTCGGATTGAGTCGATCGCGAGTAGGTCGGGACGGACTACTTCTCGGTGTCGACCCGAATGAACGGTGCCGGCCGGGTTGGGTGGTTGGCCGCGCCGTCGACGAGAGCGACACCGTCGAAGATCACCTGTCCGGTCGCAGTCGCGGCGCGCTCGTTGCGCTTGCTTCCCGGCCCGTTGACGGTCGTCTCCAACGGTCCGCTGCCAGTCCACGCCACATCGAAGGACACCTGGTGGGTGCCGCCCAGGTTGTCCCTGGCAACCGCCGAGCCGGCGGCGGTGACGCTCTTGAGGTTCGCAGTGCTCGTGATCATCGCTGGGGCGGTTGGAGCGCCCCAGGTGAACGAGATGCCACCAGGGCAGACAGCCTGGAACTGAAGTCTGGCCGTGGGGTCGTCGTCCTCGTTGTCAGGCGACTCGAAATCACGCGTGGTCTGTACCAACAGGGTTCCCTCCACGGTCGAGCCGTCGACACACTCGTGCGGCACCGCCCAGAAGGCTCCGGCCGTCTCCTCAAAGAACAACTCTCGCTCGGCGCCGGCCGGCGCCGCCGTCGAGACGGTTCCGACTGCTGCCACGGCGCCCGCCATCAACCAGGTCGCAAACCTTCCCACGTTGCACCTCCCTGTTGGTGTTCCCCGTTCCCCTCTACGCACAAGCCAGCAAGGCGGTTCACTCAGCTGTCCGCACGACCACCCATGTGGCCCCCGGGTTCCAGTCCATCAAAGCTGCCCGAACCAGCGCCCGCCGCAGATGACAAACTGACGCGCTCCGCCATGCCGATACGAGCGGGTGTTCGGTTACCGAGGTGGGTGTTCGGTCGCGACACTCGGTTGTGGTGCCCGCTTGCTCTCGTACGCGGGCGCCCGAGCCCGAGGAGCGGTCGTACTGCCGATTCGGTCGCCGACAGCTGAGGCGGCGTCGCGTGCCTCGGACGGCAGCACCATGGCCGTTCGCACACACCGAGATCGTCCGCGAAAGGTCGTATGTGCTCGAACTCCAACTGCGGGTAAGAATGCGCGGGATGGCCGGGACCGAGGACTCGCTAATCACGCCCCGGCTCCGTCTCGTCCCGATCGGGCCGGACAACGCCGCCGATCTGTGGCTCGTGCACAACGACGACGCCGTGGTCCCGTGGTACGACGGCTGGCGACCGTCCCGTGACGAGGCCGACGACCACGCCCGGCGGATCGCCGAGTCGTGGCGTCTCCACGGCGTGCACAAGTGGATGGCCTACGACCGCGAGACCGGTGAGGTCGTCGGCCGCGGCGGCCTGTCGCGTACCCCGATCGACGACGACTGGGGTCAGCTCTACGCGTTCCTGCCCGATGAGCCCTGGGTGCGTGAGGCGCACAAGAGCGAGTGCCCGTTCAGGGCGCACGCGCACTGGCTGGAGATCGGGTGGGCGCTGCGCCGCGCGCGCTGGGGTCAGGGCTATGCGTCGGAGATCGGCACAGCGGGCCTCACCTACGCGTTCGACGAGCTCGAGGTGCGTGCCGTTGTGTCGTGCACCGTGCGCCACAATCTGCGCTCCCGGGCGGCGATGGAGCGCATCGGCATGCGCTACGCCGGCGAGATCCGCAGCCGCGGCACCGTTGAGGGCGACGATGAGGTGCGGGACGACGCGCCGTTCGCCGTCTGCGTGATGCTCCGAGAAGAGCGCGAACCCTGACCGGCAGGCAGTCCTGCTGGCCGCCGGCCTTGCGGACTGCAGCTGAACAGCACGTCGTCCGCCGGCGTGACCCGCGCACATGGTCGATGGCTCTGTGTGCGAGCCGCTGACAGGTTCGAGCCAAAGGACGCCGACGGCCCGTCGAATACCGCCTTGCCGCGCCCCACTTGAAACGTGCCGCGCCTTAGGCGCCGATCGAAGGCAATTCGGTGTCGCCGAGGTCACCGATCGCGCGGCAGCGCGGTTACGGCGCGGAAGTCGCCGGTGCCATCTCCATGTCGACCGGCATCAGCAGCGGCTCACCGGCGGTTAACACCCCCGAGCAGAGGAGAACAGTTTGATCGTCGCCCGCGCCACGGGCGGTATGCACGACGTCCTCCTCGTAGTAGATCGCATCACCCACTTCCAGTAGCACTTCAGTCCCTGGTTCAGTCACGTCCTCCACCTCAGTGTTCCCGGCTGCCGCCCCGCGCACGACGTGAGCGGTTCCCTCCAGCAACGTCCAACCCCAGGTTCCTGACTCGACGGCGAGCACCGCGGTGCCGGGGTGGGTGTGGGGAAAGATCTCACTTCCAGGCTCGAACACAAAGCGAGCGACATACACGGTCTGGCCGGGTGCCCGGTCAGACGGAACGGCCGCAAAGATCTCTGCCGTGACCCCCGGTGCCAACTCGATCACGGAGATCGGCCCTGCCGGTGCGGCTGAGGCCTCGCTCGCCGCGGGATCCGGCTCGGGCTCAGTCGTGGCTGCTGTTGTGTCGGCGATTGCCAGGCTGCTCAACAGCAGCGAGGACGATCCGGCTGCGAGCAGGATGCGAGAACGAATTCGAGACATGACTTCCCTCCTCAATCAATGTCAAGGGTTCCCCCGGGAACCCACCACGACCGTAGCGACGTGCCACCGCGCCGTCACTCGATTACTCGTCGGGCCCCCGACGATGCGCGCCAACACATCGAGCACAGCCCGCCAATAGTCCGAGCGCACAATGCCCAGTGACACGACGCCACTTCGAGCGTCCGCGTTGCGCCGCGCTGTCCCACCGAACTGGCCTCCGCCACCTCCGGATGTTGAATGGTTGCACGTGCAACTACATGCCGTTCTGCGTCGGCAGAGTCGACCACGACGGCGTCATTCGGTCGCTGGCGTTCGGGCGCGCGCTCCGTCGTGAGCGTGGTATCAACCCGACGAGGAGGCTCTCCTCAAATCGCGTGCACCCTTCGGCGATCCGAGCCGACGCGCAACAGTGTGGGCATGGCATTCACCGACGAGGAGCTCGACTACCTCCGATCCCAGCCGCTGGCCCGCCTGGCCACCGTCGCCCCGGACGGCCAGCCCGATGTCACCCCGGTCGCCCTTGAGGTCGATGGCACGACCCTGTGGGTGTGCGGGGCAGGTGAGGCGGTGCTGCGCACCCGCAAGATCCGCAACATCACTGCTGGCCACCGCCAAGTCGCCCTGGTGGTCGACGATCTGCCGTCCTTCGAGCCGTTCATCGCCCGGGGCATCCGCATCTACGGGACGGCCGAGGACCCCATCGAGCGAGTCGGGATGGTCGGCCCCGGCCACTACGTCCGGGTCACGCCGACGATCTCGTGGAGCTGGAACCTCGAGGGTGCTCCCGCCGGCGACACCTGGTACGAGGCGCGCCGCACCGTCCATCAGCGCGCGTGAGGTGCACAGCGCCGCGACCGTCGGGCGGACGTACGCGAATGCCGGCGGTGAGTTCGATGGTCGCCCTGCCGCCAGCCGGCGACCTCCAGTCTCCGTCTACCGGCAGACGGCCTCACAACGTCGGGTCACCGGCACACATCGATGCCGTTCGGGCTCGGCCGTGTCGAGTCCGCGGGTGTCGTTCGGTCGCGATAATCGGCGTTTGCGTGCGGCACCTGGGAGTCGGCGACAAGCGTCGCATCCAAGCGCGTTGGCGACGCTTGGCCGGATCCGGCCGCAGGCGGTGTTGCAGCCGAAGCGTGGGTCCGCTGCACGACGTACCTGGGCACCGCACGACCCCCGGCTGCGGCGTCTCAGGTGACGGCAGACGTGGTATTCGGTGTTACAAGGCGTCGACAGCTGAGAGGATGAGGGTCGTCACCTCGTCGGGATGCGAGATCATCACGACGTGGCTCGAGTCGACCTCGATCGTGGTGGCGCCCATCCGCTGGGCGAACTGGCGCTCGGCATCGGGAGGGATGACTTCGTCGTGCTGGGCGACGGCGAACCAGGTCGGCAAGGTCTTCCACGCCGGCGTCGTCATCACATCGTCCAGCGTTGAAGCGGCCAACGGCTGCTGGACGGCGTACATCACACGGGCCTCGACTGGATCGACGTCGGGAGCGAAATGCTGAAGGAAGGCGTCTTCCGGCAGCCAGGCGAAGCCCTGCTCGTCGATCTGGAACTTGGCGATGGCAGGCGTTGGAGGGCCCTGGCCGAGCAACGCACCGAGGGACTCGCCCTCGTCGAGGCCGAATCCGGCCACGTACACCAACCCGACGACGTTCGGTGCCTCCGTTCCGAGCGCGGTCATGACCTGACAGCCGTAGGAGTGCCCGGCGAGCACTGTTGGCTCGGCCTGCAAAGTCAGGACGTGGCGCAACTTGGCGACGTTGTCCGCCAACGACGTGTGCGAGAACTGCGGAGCGATGACGTCGTGACCAGCAGCCTGCAGACGGCGGATCACCGCCGCCCAGGACGAACCATCCGCCCATGCCCCATGCACCAATGCGATCCTCATGATCCGTCCTCCTTCGCCACCAGAGTTCGGTGGCCATGCAGACACTGTCACGATCGTCGATCGCCTGCACGATGACTCGCCGCAGCCGCATCAACTAAACGCGCGGTGCGTCGAGCAGGGTGCCACGGGCCAGGGGCGGTGCCCCGCATTCCAGGCGTCCTTGACTATATGTAGTCACTCTGTTAAATAACCAATCTGTGAAGTATCTGCAGGAGCGACGGCAACGATGACCGTGACGGCCCCCGATCGGTTCGACGTCGTCTTCGCCGCCTTGTCGGACCCGACGCGGCGCTCGATCGTGCGTCGGTTGGCCGACGGTGAGGCAACCGTGCTCGAGTTGGCCGAGCCGTTCCCGATCAGTCTCCCGGCCATCTCCCGTCATCTGAAGGTCCTCGAGCGGGCGGGTCTGATCAGTCGCGGCCGAGATGGACAACGGCGGCCATGCCAGCTGCGGCCGGAGCCTCTGGTCGAGATCGCCGCATGGGCCGAGCACACACGAGCTGCGTGGGAGCACCGTCTCGACCGGCTCGATGCGCACCTCCGGCGCACATCTGACCGAACCGCATCCCCACCGACATTGGAGAAGCCATGAGCAGTACCCCGACCATCACCGATCCGACGACGTGGGCTCTCGATCGTGAGATCGTCCTCGTTCGAGTTCTTGACGCCACACGCGAAGCGGTGTTCGCCGCGTGGACCGATGCGGATGCCTTCTGCCAATGGTTCGGTCCCGATGGGTTCACCTGCACTGTCCGAGAGATGGACGTGCGCCCGGGAGGTCGAGCGTGCTTCGACATGGCCTCCGGAGACGGCACCGTGTTCACGAATCGCTTCGACTACCTCGAAGTCGTTCCAGTCGAGAGGTTGGTGCTGGATCACGGGTCCGACGCCGACGATGACCCGGCACGCTTCCGAGTGACGATCACCCTCGACGAACAAGCCGATGGAAAGACGGTGTTGACGCTGCGGCAGCTCCACCCAACCGTCGAGCAGCGAGATGCAGCCATCGGCTTCGGCGCTGTCGAGCTCGGTCTGCAGACGATGCAGAAGCTCGCTCACCATCTCGGGGTCGCCTGAACCCCACGGCCGATGAAATCTCGCCGCGGGACAGGTCAACCAGTCTGACCGACCACCACCACCCGAAGGAGCCGCCATGTCGCGCGTCCGCATCCACAACTTCTCGATCTCGCTCGACGGGTTCGCCACCGGCGAGGGGCAGGCCCTCGACACGCCGTTCGGCCACGCCGGGCATCGGCTCCACGAGTGGATGATCGCCACTCGGTTCGCCCGCCGCGAAGTCCTCGGCGAGTCGGGCGGCACCGAGGGTGTCGATCACGCGATGGCCGATCGGCACGGACCCGGGATCGGTGCGGAGATCATGGGCGCCGGCAAGTTCGGCCCTCCGGGCTGGCAGGACGACCCGGAGTGGCGCGGGTGGTGGGGCGACAACCCGCCGTTCCACACGCCGACGTACGTCCTGACCCACCGTCCGCGCCCGTCGCTGGAGATGGAGGGTGGCACGACGTTCCACTTCCTCGACGCCGCGCCAGCGGATGCACTCGAGGTGGCGCGGGACGCAGCCGCCGGTCAGGACGTCCGCATCGGCGGGGGCCCGACCATGATGCGCGCGTTCCTCGCCGCCGGTCTCGTCGACCACCTGCACGTCGTGCAGGTGCCGATCCTGCTCGGCCGCGGTGTTCGGCTGTGGGACGGCCTGGAGGCGTTGGAGCAGCAGTACGACGTGGAGGCAGTCTCGACGCCCAGCGGCGTCACCCACCTCACGTTCACCCGATGACGAGACGACGACGGCACGTCGCGGTCGATTCCTGGACACGGAACTGTGGGCACGGGCCCGGATACTCATCCTCTGTGAGTCAGGGGTACACGGAGGCACACCGCCGACGACGCAAACGTTGTCCAGGGGGACGATGTCCTCCTCCCTCTGAGCGGTCGTTAGAAGGCGAGGATCTGCTCGGCGGGGGAGCGCAGGCTGGCGACGGCCCGATGAACGAGTCGGCGGGCGGCTTCGGCGGTGACGCCGAGGCTTTCGCCGACCTCGCGGAAGCTCTTGCGCTCACCGTCGAGCAGCCCGAAGCGGGCCTCCACGGCGTAGCGGGCACGCCCGTCGAGGGTGCCGAGCAACTCGTCGAGCAGGTCGCCGTCGACCATCGACATCACGGCATCCTCGGGAGTGCCCTCGCCGTTGGCGATCAGGTCGCCGAGCGTCGCATCGCCGTCGTGACCGAGTCTCTTGTCGATCGAGACGGTGGTGGTCAGGCGGTGCAGCTCGGCGTTGGCCTGGTCGAGCGTCTCACCGTCGCCGGAGGCCTGCCGCAGCGCCGCCCGCAGACTCGCCGAGCGGTCACCGGGGATCCGGATCAAGCTGGCCTTCTGGTCGAGCGCCCGACCAATCGCCTGGCGAATCCAGAACGTCGCATAGGTCGAGAACTTGAAGCCGCGCCGCCAGTCGAACTTGTCGACGGCATGCTCCAGGCCGAGGTTGCCCTCCTGGATCAGATCGAGCAGATCCATCCCCTGGGGCAGCGGATAGCGCCGAGCGATCGACACCACGAGACGCAGGTTGGAGCGGATGAAACGGTCCTTGGCGTCGGCAGCTGCGGCGACGGCGCTCTTCAACGCCACGCTGCGCTTGCCGTTGGCCAGCTGCTCGGCGGCCTCGCGGCCGGCCTCGATGACGCGTGACAGCTCTCGCTCGTCCTCGGCAGTGAGCAGGGGAACCTTGCCGATGTCGTTCAAATACAGGCCGATGGAGTCATTCATTGTGCAGTGGTCAACCGTTCTTGTTGTGACCTGGCTGACGTCCCCCGCGCCAGCCAGGCCGTGTCCAGAACTATGGCAGAACCATGGCTCGATACCAACCTGTGTCATCAGTAACAGGGGAAAATTCTTGACTAGGCCATTGTTGGCGAAGGATTGGCAAGGGGTAACAGAGCGTGGCACCCTCAATCAGGCTCGATTCGGCGTCGCCTCCACCTACGGCTCGAGGTTGCCGACGTTCATCTCGATGGACGCGGAGACCGCCGACGCCGGCTGGTGATCGGATCGTGCGGCTCGAGCCACCAGAACACGAACCGACCGGTGCCTTCGGCCGCGGCGATTGCGATCAACTGAACGCCGACCCACAGCACGACCACGGGATAGCCGCGATCGACGAGGGATGCGTGCTCGTCGGCGAACCCGTACAGGATCGCCACCAACAAGATCGTCGCGCCGAACGTGAGGACGACCAGGGAGTCGAAGGCGGCGATCCACATGTCGGCGCGCCGCACCGCGATTCGTTCCTCGGAACGTAGTCGCACCCAGGCGAGCGCGGCGTGGGCGACACCGAGGATCGCGCTGGCGACGATGAGGTCAACGCCCTCGGCGTCGCCCATGCCGCCCCGGTCGGAGGCGAGCTTCACGGCGAGGGCCGGGACGAGAATGACGGTGAAGTCGAACACCGCGTAGATCGGCGGTGCGATCTCGTCGATGAGTTGTCGGTTCATCGTCCCTCCCGGGCGCGTAGCTCGAATCGATCAGCGAGGCTGCCGTCGGAGCGGATGGCTCGTGCGCTGAGGCGATCACTGTCGATGTCGATGTGGAGGAATTGCAGGGTCGACTCGGCGGCGGCGGTGAAGTCGCTGCGCCCGACCGGGGTGGTCTTGCAGCCACCACCGCTGACGACATAGGTGATGCCCTCGATCGGGTGGGTGCGCTCGTAGTGGTGATCGTGACCGGCGAGAACCAAGTCGACGCGGTGGCGGTCAAGGATGGGTGTGAGCACGGCGCGGGCCCCTGGCGTGGACCCGTGCCTGCCGGACGAGTACGGCGGATGGTGAAGCACGACGATTTTCCACTGATTCGCCGAGGCGGCGAGTGTGTCGTCGAGCCACTCCGACTGCTGGGATGCGCCCGAACCGAAGAGCCCTGGGACGCTGGAGTCGAGGTAGAAGAAGTCGGCAGGCCCATGCGTCGTCGTGTAGTACGTGGCGGGGGTGCCGAGCAGTCGCAGCTCCGCTTCGATCTCCGCGAGTCCCTCGTCGCTGTGGAACAGGTCGGCGTCGTGGTTGCCGATGGCGAGCTCGAAGCCCACGCCGGCGTCGAGAAGGGGCCGCATGGGGCGGATGAACACGTCTTCGAAACGATCCGCGAAGTTCCCGTAGTAGCAGATGTCGCCGAGCAGCGCGACCAAACCGAACGGCGCCAGCTGATACGTGCGGGCCATCTCGGATGCCACCGCCATCGCTTGGCGGCCTCCGCTGCCATTGTCACCGACGGCAACGAAGCTGAGCCGATGGCCGGACTCGGTCCACGCCTCCCGCCGCAGCGTGACATCCGGCGCGGCGCCGGGAACGAGATCCTCACGCGTGAGGAGCGGCCACACATGCCTGCCCAGCAGCAAACCCGTGGCCGCCGCGCCGGCTGCCCCGCCGGCCGCGGCGAATAGCTGGCGGCGACTCAACCTCGTCATCGCGGGGCAGTTTGCCAGCGCTGCGCCTCCTGCCGGTTGTTCCGAACCTTCTGAGGAGTGAAATGCACCGATTCGGTGCTGTTCACTCCTCGGAACGGCTGCCGCATCAGCTGACGCCCCGTGTCTGCCCGGCGCGCAGGGAACCGAACACGTACAGTGTCTCCCACTCGAAGGACGCCACATGCACGCTGCTGCTAGTCGAACCTCTCCGACGACCTTCGCCCGGGCGCTCTTCGCCGGTCTTCCCGCCCGCTACGACCGCCTCGCCGCCGTGCTCTCACTCGGTCAGGACCGGCGATGGCGGCACGAGATGATCGATCACATCGCCATCGCCCGCCCGGCCACCGTGCTTGACGTGGGCACCGGCCCAGCTGGCGTCGCCCTCGAACTGGCCGAGCGCAGCGAAGCACGGATCGTGGGCATCGATGTGAGTGAGGACATGCTCGGCCGGGGCCGACGCAACGTGGCCGCCGCCGGCCGGGACGACCGTGTCACTCTCGTCCTTGGCGACGGCGAGCGCCTGCCCTTCCCCGACGCCAGCTTCGACGCCCTCACGTTCACCTACCTGCTCCGTTACGTCGCCGACCCGGCCGCGACGATCACGGAGTTGGCCCGGGTGGTGCGTCCGGGCGGCGCGATGGCCAGCCTCGAGTTCGCCGTGCCCACCAAGCGCTTCTGGCGGGCATGGTGGTGGCTCTACACCCGCGTTGCGCTCCCTCTCGCGGGTGCCGCGCTGGGCGGGCGGGCATGGTTCGACGTCGGTCGCTTCCTCGGGCCCAACATCACCGCTCACTATCGCCGGTTCCCGGTGCCCGCCACCGTCGCCGCGTGGGAGGCGGCCGGGTTCACCGATGTCGGCCTGCGTCGAATGAGCCTCGGCGGCGGCCTCGTCATGTGGGGTCGCCGCACCGCCAACCATCGTGGCACCGGATCGACCGGGCCGTGACCGATCACACGCGTCGGCTGTCCCCGGCGTTCTACGCCGCGCCGTCGGGTGCGACCAGGCGCGCCTGGGCCGACTGGTGGGTGTTGTTGCATCCGCCGTACACGCTGTGGCACCTCTCCTACGTCGCCATCGGCGCCACCATCGCGCCCCGCTTCGACGGCGGCCGACTGGCCGCCACCCTCGTCGCCTTCCTACTCGCCGTCGGGGTGTGTGCCCACGCCCTCGACGAACTCCACGACCGGCCGCTGGGCACCACCATCCCCCGCTGGCTCCTCATCGGCGCCGCCGCCGCCAGCCTGGCTGGCGCCGTCGCCATCGGCATCGTTGGGCTGTGGCGCGTCGGACCCGGCCTCGCCGTGTTCATCGTCGTGGGTGTCGCCCTCAACTGCGGCTACAACCTGGAGCTGCTCGGCGGCCGACTGCACAACGACGTCACCTTCGCCGCGGCCTGGGGCTCCTTCCCCGTCCTCACGGCCTACTACGCACAAGTAGAGACGCTGCGCCTCCCCGCCCTAGCAGCAGCGGCAGCCGCCTACTGGCTGTCGAGCGCGCAGCGCTCGCTCAGCACCCCGGCTCGCACATTGCGCCGCCGAGTGGCATCGGTCAACGGCACCATCACCTACAGCGACGGCCACACCGCATCGCTGTCCACCGCACGGCTCCTGGCACCGCTCGAGGCCGCCCTCAAGGCGACCGTGTGGGGATTGGTGGCGCTCGCCGCGGCCCTCGTCATCTACCGGATCAGCGACTCCTGACCGTCCGACTTCACGCGACGTGACGGCGCAGAGCTCCGCGCACCGCCATGCCGATCTGCACGGCCCGCGGACCGACGACGTCATTCAGGCGCGGAGTCGGGTGCGGCGCAGCCGGGGACCTTCAGGTTCCTGGGTCTGTTGCCTCGGTCACGTAGTAACGGTTCCCGTCGGGGTCGAGGAACGAGAACATCAGCGGCGCTGTCTCCCAGTCGAGAAGCTGTCCCACCTCGAGACCCAGTTCGTCGAGCGTCGCGTGAGCAGTCCGCGCGTCGGAAGTCGCCAGTCTGATGCCGGTGTCGACTCCAGCGGACAACTCGTCGCCGGCTCGAACGAGCGAGATCGTTGTGGCGAGGCCGGCGAGACCCAGCTCGACCCACCGGAAGCCTTCCTGGAGCTCGGCATCCATTCGTGTCTCGAAGCCGAGCTGCTCGAGCAGCGCCTTGGTGCGGTCTTGGTCGGTCACCGGGACGGCCACGGTGATCACGGCGGTGAACGTTGTCGTGCTCATGCAGTAAACGACGAACGACGCACCCTGTACTCATCGGCCGTGGTCGTGACTGAACCCGCGCTACGGCCGATGTGTCGGAGCGCCACCCCGCCACCCCGCTACGGCGGAATGGTTGGCGAGTACGTCGATGCCGTTCGGAGCGACCTCGATCGGCCCTGGCGCCGACGTTCGGTATCGCAGTTCGGTGGCGCTAGCTGCCCGCGAACGGCGTGGCCCTGACTCCGGAAACGACGCTCGGGGGCCGTCAGTGGCGAGAAGGTCGACGAGGTGAATGGTTGAAATTTGCTTGCCCGAGGCCACGGTCCGTGCGCAGACTCTGCCGGCTGTCGGTCCAGCACAGGATCGGCAGATCGGCGGAGAGGGGATTCTTATGGGCCGACGTCACGCATTCATCGCGTCGTTGGTGGCCGCCGGAGTCGCCACTGTCGTGGTGGCTCCCGCCACTGCGTCGGTGGCGCCCCCCGAGCTCGCGGCGCCGACCGGTATTTCGTACGTCACCGGGAGCGAGCCGTTCGACGGAGATGACTTCTACGCCGTGCCCGATCCGCTGCCGGGCGGCGGGCCTGGCACGCTGCTGCGCTACGCACCGATCGACGGCGTGCCAATCGACGGCAGCGCTTACCGGATCATGTACCTGTCCGAGTCGCTGGCGGGCGAGCCGATCGCCGTGACCGGAATCGCGGCCGTCCCGTCGGGGGCGCCGCCGGAAGGTGGTCGACCGGTGTTCAGCGGCGCCCACGGCTCCGCGGGAGTCGCCGACCAGTGCGCCGCATCGACCGACCCAAACCGAATCGCCGAGAATGCGCGCGCCCTCGACGCCGGCTACGTCGTCGTCTACACCGACTACGAGGGACTCGGCACGCCTGGACGTCATCCCATCCTCGTCGGCCAGAGCGAGGCACGCAGCGTGCTCGACGCGGCGCGGGCGGTGCGCCAGCTCCCGAATGCGAACGCCAGCACCAGCGTGGCCCTGGGGGGCCTGTCCCAGGGTGGCCACAGCGCGCTCTGGGCAGGGCAGCTTGCTCCCGAGTGGGCACCGGAGCTTGAAGTCTTCGGCATCATCGCCGCCGAGCCCGTCACCGAGCTCGAAGAGCTGTTCGACAGCGGCCGCGAACCGGAGGTGTTCCTTCGAGGTGCGACAGTGCAGCTCCTCGCCGGATACGCCGCGGCCTATCCCGACTTCGACCCATCGGTCGTGCTCACGGCCGCCGCAGAGGATCAGCTCGACGTCGTCGACCGAGAATGCTTCGACGGAGTGATCGACCACTACGCCGCGGGCGGCCGGGACGACGTGCTCGAGTCGGCGCGTTCGGTCGAGCAATGGACCGAGCTACTGCGCGCGAACAACCCGGGCCAGGTACGAATCGACGCCCCGGTGCTGCTGCTCGACAGCGCCGGCGACACGATCATCCACCCCGACCTCGTCGACGCCCTCTACCTGCGGATGTGCGATCTCGGTCAGACCGTCGAGCGCCACACGTTCGAGTTCGGAGAACACGGCGAGAACTACGAGCGCGAACTCACCCAGGGCGTCGAATGGATCGAGCAGCTGCGCAATGGCACCGAACCGATCAGCACCTGCCCGGATAGGTAGCGGCAAGACGCGACCGGGGCAGCCCCGGCCCGCTCACTCCGTGTCGAGGCAGAGGCAGAACGGATGTCCAGCGAGATCGAACAGCACGCGAACGTTTTCCTGCGGTTGATGATCGGCAACGGTCGCGCCGAGGGTGAGTGCTTCGGCGACGGCGGAGTCAAGATCCGCTACCTGGAAGTCGAAGTGCATCATTGGACGTTGTCGACCATCCTGCGGCGGCCAGACGGGGCGCTGGTAGTCAGACGTCTGCTGGAAGACGATGTAAATGGCACCTTCGGGCGCCGCAACGACGGCCGTACCGGGCTCCTCATGGACGACGGCCCAGCCGAGGAGCTGCGAGTAGAAGGACGCCAAGGCACTTGCGTCAGGCGCTTCGATCGCCGTCCCCCACCACATCCCATCCTGTCGCGGAAGCATCCGTGGAGTCTTGCACCGATGCCGTGGCGTGACAGCACGATCGACGTCCGACGCCGTGCTCTGATGTCGCGAGGACCACGACCGAGACCGCCCAGCTCGAGCATCTGCGAACGTCGGCAGCTACCCACCCGGCGTCACTGCCAGTGATGCCGTTCTGGCGCCGTGAGTGAGCGATCGGCGCCGGCGTTCGGTGCTGCCGGTGGGGAGTGCGAGGACGTTGTCGGGTGGTGGCTGGCGGGGTGATCGGGTGGTCCACCGATGCAGGACGGCGGTCGTCCCCAGGTGGGAGTCATCGTCCTTTGTCGACAACTCCGGTCACCGTGCCGTCGTGGGCAGTCCGATAGCGGCCCTTCGACAGGTCGACCAACACGAGCACGTTGTCAAAAGGGTCGCCAACGACTGCAACACGACCAACGGGAATGTCGACCGCTGGCGCGACCAGGCGTCCGCCCGCAGTCTGGAACACCACGATGGCCTCGTCGACGTCGTCGACCAGCCAGTTCGGCTCATAACGCTGACGGGTCGTCAGCACGATCTCAGAGTCGCTGTCGCGCAGCCCCACGGCAGCCTGGCCGACGTCGTCGTTGCGCCACAACAGCCGATGACGAAGCTGACCGACGTAGAACTCGAGCCCCGAATCGAGATCCGGCACTGGAACGGTCACGGCGTCAACCTTGCACAGCAGCGGTGCATCCACGTCGACTCCTCCTCGTGATTCGATGCCTCGGGACTCGCCAGGATTCCACCCGCTCACCCGGTCGACAAGCATTCTCGTCAACGGACGCGAGAGCGTGACCGCTCTCGAAGTGGGTGCGCAGCCAAGAGATTCGATCACCTCGAGAGTTGCTCGCAACTGCATGCTCGGCGTGTGTCGGCCACGGACCGCAGACACTGCGTGTGCTTTACCGGTGTCGCCGCCACGGCGATGGGGACAGGACGAACTTCGAGGATCCGGGCGCCATACAACGCTCTCGCGGCGGTGTGGCAGACCGCCCCGCCGACCGGTGACCTGGCTCAGGACGTGCGGCGGGTCTTGCCGGTGCGGTGGCTCGGCCCGTTGGTGTCGACGGAGGATGTGCGAATGATGGCGGGGAGGATCAAGTCGAGCGTGGCCGTGAGCTGCTCGCCGAGGGCCAGCTGATCGGTCTCGTCGAGCACCCACCGGTAGAGGACTCCGAGGTACGCGTCGAACAGGATGAGGGCGGCACGATCGGGATCGACGCCGCGGGGGATGTCGCCGGCTCGTTGTCCAGCGCGCACGCTGTCGGCCACGAGCTGGGGTGCGTCCGATTCATCGGCGAGCAGTGGGCCTCCAGCGCGCTGCCAGGCGCGCACCATGGCACGTCCGGTCGCGGGGTCGTCCTCGTAGAGGTCGGCGAGCACGCGAAACGCGCGGCGGAGCCGGCTCGTCGAGTCGACCGTGTGCTGGTCGTCCTCGGCGAGGGCCTTCGCGAACTCGGCTCGTAGTCGTCCGAACCACTCGAAGACGATGTCTTCCTTCCGGGCGAAGTAGTTGAAGACCGTCGCCCGTGACACGTCCGCGCGCTCGCCGATCTGCTCCATCGTCGTCGAGTCGTAGCCGTGAGTGGCGAACAGGGCGACGCCGCTCTCGAAGATGCGTTCCCTGGTCTCCAGCTTCTTGCGTTCACGGCGGCCCGCCCTGGTGGGGCTCACGACGTGGTCAGGCGTCGACACTTGACAACTCCTAGACTTGAGTCTAAAAATAGATCTGACACCAAGTATAGACGCAGATCCACGTGGGCAGTCGTCCAGGAGGCGACCGATGCATCACCTGGCGCAGCATTGGCGACGCGATCCTCGACCACACCGGAAGGAGCTGAAGATGGCAGCAGACATGACCCTCGACGCACGTCGCGCCTTCCTCACCGAGGGCACCCGCACCGCTGTCCTCGCCACCGCCCGTGAGGACGGCAGGCCTCATGCCGCACCGATCGCGTTCGTCCTCGATGACGACGACATCCTGTTCCTCACCAACGCCGAGACGGTGAAGGGCCGTGATCTCCTGCGCGATCCTCGGGTGACCCTCGTCATTGACGACGAGACGCCGCCCTTCGCCTTCGTGATGATCGAGGGTACGGCCGTCGCGTCACGGGACGTCAGGAACCTCGAGCAGGTCGCTCGACGGATCAGCCAGCGCTACGACGCCGGCGAGGGGATCGAGGACTTCGTGCGGTTCGCCCGCGACGCGCTCGGGACGCTGGTCCGTGTGGCACCAACCAGGATCGTCGCTCGTGAGCGGGTGGGTGAACATTGAAATGACCGCGTCCATGCGGCGAATCGTGCCGAGGCGCATGTCGACCGGAGGCGAGTGCGACGCGCTTCGCTGTCCCGAGGAGTTGACGATCCCGCTGGAGAGCTCTTCGCGGAGGCTGGTGCGTTGAACATGGAAGCCGGCACAGCACAGCCGGGGCCCGCCGCCCGCTCGGCCCTCTGGCTGCCGCTGTTCGATGAGCTCTCCGACCCGACGGTCTGCGCCCGTCTGGCAGCCGAGGCCGAGGAGGCGGGCTGGCATGGGTTCTTCGTGTGGGACCAGCTGCGCTGGGAAGCGCCCGTGCGCCGAGTTGCCGACTCGTGGATCACGCTCGCCGCGATCGCGGCGGCGACCGAGCGGCTGCGTCTCGGCCCCATGGTCACACCGCTGCCACGACGCCGACCGGTCAAGGTCGCCCGCGAGACCGCGACCTTGGACCAGCTCAGCGGCGGCCGCCTCACCCTCGGCGTCGGAATCGGCGAAGACCGGTTCGCTCGCGAGTTCTCGAAGACCGGCGAGCAGCTCGACGACCGGGCCCGGGGCCAGATGCTCGACGAGGCACTGGAGATCCTCACCACCGCCTGGAGCGGTGAGCCGGTTCACCACCACGGCGACCACTACACGGTCGACGACATCCAGTTCCTGCCGCGGCCGGTGCAGCGACCCGGCGTCCCGGTGTGGATCGCTGGCTTTCCCGGCAACACCAGGCCGATGCGGCGAGCCGCCCGGTACGACGGCTTCTTCCCCGTCAACCTCGAGCATCCCGACCAGCTCGCCGAGGTCGTCGCCAAGGTCACAGCGTTCCGACAGGATCCGACGGCAGCGTACGACTTCGTCGTCGGTCTCCCCGTGGGCGTCGATCCGCACCCGTGGCAGCAGGCGGGTGCCACGTGGTGCCTCTCGGAGTTCGAACCGGGGCGGGTGTCGTCGGACCAGGTGCGCGACGTGCTTCGCGATGGCCCCCTGGCCCGTTGAGCATCCAGACCCGGAGCGGGTCCAGCAGCGGACCGTCCGCGTCCTCGTCGCGGCACGGTTCGTCACACCAGCGAGGAACACCAGCTCAGCATGTGATGCGCAGACGACGAAGGAGCGATTCGTGACGGCACGACAACTGACGTTCAAACGAATACAAGACACGACCGCCGATGATTGGGCGATCATCGCCACGAGGCCCAACACGAAGCTCTTCGAGGAGCTGCCGGACCGCCTGCTCGGTGCCCTGCGGTTCCTGGAGAACGGGGACTTCTACACGGTCAACGGTCTCGAGCACTCGCTGCAGGCAGGCACGCGGGCGCTACGCCACGGACGCCCTGTCGAGTACGTCGTGGCCGCGTTGCTCCATGACGTCGGTGACCTCGTCGGGCCGCGGAACCATGCCGCGGTCGCGGCCTCGATCCTCCGCCCGTATGTGTCGGAGAGGATCGCGTGGATCGTCGAGCACCACACGGTGTTCCAGTTCAACCATTTCGGACGCCACATCGGCATCGACCCCGACATGCGCGACGCCTACCTTGGCCATCCTTACTACGAAGACGCGGCCGAGTTCTCCGACCTCTACGACTCGGAGAGCTTCGATCCGTCGTACGAATCGTTGCCACTCGAGGAGTTCGAACCTTTGTTGCGTCAGGTGTTCGTCTCGAGTGAGCGATCGCCGTTCGAGCTGGCGAACAGTTACCTTTGACGAACCAGCTCCACCACCTGGGCCAGTCCGCTGCCGAAGCCCTCCTTCGCCAGACCTAGCGCGAGATCCAGATGGCCTGACTGGGGTTCGGTTGCTGTCGGCGACCAGCGGTTACCGCAGCACACTCGGTGTGATCGACACGTCGATCGCTTCGCCGCGAAGGACGCGGACCGCGAGCTGGCCGTTGTTGAGTGTTGCTTCCACCCCGCTGCCGAAGCCGGCGGGCAGGTCGAGTTCTCGCTCGTAACCGCCGTACTCCCACTCGTAGACGAGAAAGTCTCGTGGCGGGGCGCTGCGTACGTGCGCCCAGAAGCGCAAGGTCGCGGGTTCCCCTGGGTGCACCTCGACCCTGACGTCTTCTGCTCTCACCGCCGGGAACGGAGCCACGACGACGAGGGCTCCAGTCGCCTCGTAGACATTCACGGGAACGCGCTGGGGATACATCTCCGCTTCCGTGGCCGCCGTGGCCTCGGCAACGTCGTCGCGCGAAGAGGTCACGGTCAGCACGCTAGTCCGGCCAGGCGACCTCACAGCCGGTGCACGATTCGCACCAGCGCGACGATGCCACCGTCCGGGGTCGGTGACGCCCGCGGTTCGCCACTGGTTCGAACGCCGACGATTTGGGCGGAGTGCGAAGCGGGCCCGCATCTCGCGGCCGAGCGTGAATCGCGGACACGCGGATGGCTGGCGAGCGTGCGACCCGAAGGCTCACGCTTTCGGCGCTGGCACGCCGAGGTGCCGTTCGGTGCGCACGTCGAACCTGTCAGTGTTGACGTTCGTTCGCGTCGTTCGGTGCGAACGGGCCAGAGCCCGAAGCCTGCCCACACCGAAGCACTGCTGCTGTCAGGTGGCCTGGTCGACAAACATCCGACGAAGTGGCTCAGTCCTGTAGTTCTAGTCCTCTCCGCACGGACGCTGAGTTGCGAACGGAAGGCTCGTGTACCCGGAGATGTCGTACGACGCCAGGGAGCCGTTCGCGACCGCGGTGAGCACCGCCATCGTCGGGATCCTGAACAGGTTCTCCAGCTGGCCGTTGCTCTTCTGGCCGACGGACCGAACCTCATAGAAGATCGCGCCGCGTGTCGGTGTCTGCATGACGGGCTGCTCTCCGGCGGGCGCGGTTCCACCCATCAGCATCCGGCTCAGCGCGGCGTTGGTGATGTCGATGAGCGGATAGTGCGCGACGTTGGCGACGCCGTACTTGTCCAGTGCGTCGACGCTCACCATCGCCATCTGCCGGTTGGTCAGCCACTGCTCGGCCGTCATCCGGGCCGGGTCGATCGACCGGGCACCGATCTGGAACTGGTTGAGATCGTCGGTGCCATTGACGACAGGCGCCTCTCCCATGTGGTGGAGGTCCAGGGCGAGCTCCGGCGCCACGTCGCGCCACAGCCTCCAGAACGCCACCGACTCCGGCTGGTTGAAGTTCTCCCAGTCACGGTTGAGGTCGATTCTGTTCGGGGTCGTGCTCTGGCGGATGTTGGCCTCGGCGCCGTCGGGGTTGTACATCGGGATGACGACGACGGTCAGCTGGTCCCGGATCAGCCGGGCCTGCCGGTCGCCACTGGCCAGATGGTCGAGGATCTGCAGCGCCGCTTCGGTGCTGTGCAGCTCATTTCCGTGGATACGCGCCTGCAGCCAGAAAGTCGTCGGCCCGTCGCCCACGGTGGCGTAGAGGAGCTGGCGGCCCTCGCCCGACATACCGGCGGACGCGACATCAACGAGATCCGGGCTCGTACGCTCAATGCGGTCCAGGGCCTGGACGACGTCGGCGTAGCCCGCGACGCTCGGGAGGCTGACATTCTGGTCCGGTTGGATGCACGGACCACCAGGGTTGTGTGGCGGGTCCGCGGTCGCGGTCGAAACCGCTCCCAGGCTGGTCATCAGGGCGACCACGGCAGCCGCGACGAATCGCCTTCTCAAAGCGCCACCTCCTTGTCGTGTCGGCCGGCTCGTGTGGCCGACCGGGTTCGATTCCATCCGAGACGTCGGTCAGACGCCGCCTACGACCCTAGGTCTTCCCCGCCGGGGGTCGAGGTGCCAGGTCGTGGCCGCTGCGGCTGGTGGTCATGATGCTCGGCGGGGTTGGTGGCTGTCGAGGATCTCGGCTTGGGGTGCCGATGGTGGAACCACCTCCAACCTCGACGAACGCACCCCGCAGCAACAACGTGGGCATCAACCCGGGCCAGCTCCCGGGCCGTGACCACCCCGATTCCACTGTTGGCCCAAGTCACGACGACGGTCCGACCGCCGAGGTCGGGCAGGTCGGCGGCGGTCCAGCGGACGCTCACCACACGAGGGTAGGCACGCCACGTCCGCGGCGTAGACATGGGTCGCGACATCTCGCGGTGCAGGGGGTATAGGCCAGTCGATCCGGTAGCGGGTGTCAGTGATCTGGTGGAGCTCGATGATCCGGTTGCCGGCGAGTCGAAAACACGTGGAGAGGTCTGGGTGCCCGTCTACCGGGCGCGATGTCCTACCCGGCGGAAGTTCTGGCGGTCGACGACGGTGTCGTTGCCATCGGCGACGAGGTCATCCGCCAATGTGGCGAGCTGATCGTCGACGTCGACCTGGTGCATCTCCGCGTAAGAGCGTTGGGCCAACCTCCGTGTTCGACATCGCTGTCGTGTCCTCCGTCGAGCTGCGGACGTGGCGGGGCGGCTTCGCCTGTCATTGCTTGCGCAGATCGGAACTCCACCTTGAGCGGAGCTCCTTCTATCGCGCAATCGCCGGCTGGATGTTGTGGTTCATGCGGAAGAAGTTGGTGGGGTCATATTTCGCCTTGAGGGCGGCGAGCCGGTTGTAGTTGGCCCCGTAGGCGGCTTGGACACGGTTGTCACCCTCGTCGCCCAGGTTGTTGACGTAGACGGCGTTCTCGAGGTGGGGTTGCATGGCGGCGAAGAGTTCTCGGGTCCATTCGATGTTGGTAGCCGTGTCGGTCGGGTCGGGCCATTGCGAGAGAATGAGGAAGTCGTATTGCTCGGCTCGGTGGGGGAAGGCGGTGGCGGACGGGTGGGTGCGGCTGGCCACGCCGTGCATTTGCTGGAGGCCGACCCCGGTTGCGGCGGAGGGCATCTGCTCGACGAAGCGCATCATGGTCTGGATCGCTTCGTCGGTCAGGTGGCGGAGGAACCCGGACTTCCAGTAGTGGAGTTGGCCGAAGGGGAAGCCGGGGTCGGCGGCGGCCTGGAGCATCCGGTACGGCGTGGGCTGGACGGTGTCTTCGATGGGGCGCCGGAAGGTGCGCAACGGCCGGAGGACTTGTTCGCCGGTGTCGACCGGCCCGCAGAAGCACACCACGATGGTGACCACCGGCTGCCCCGAGGCTCCAACGGCCAGCGATGCCGCCGTCGACAGCTCGTCGGGGGCGGACTTGACGAAGTCGTCGTAGAACCGCAGGACGTCCGGGGCTTCGGCCACGGGATAGGTGAGGCCGCCGGCCAGTACCGGGCCGACGGGGTGCAGCCGGTACTCGAAGGACGTGACGACCCCGAAGTTCCCGCCGCCGCCCCGGATGCCCCAGAAGAGGTCCTCGTTCTCGATCTCGCTCGCCTTGACCAGCCGGCCGTCGGCGGTGACGACGTCGGCGGACAGCAGGTTGTCGCAGGCCAGGCCGTAGGCTCCGTTGAGCCAGCCAAGTCCGCCTCCGAGGGTGAGGCCGGCGATCCCGGTCATCGACACGACCCCAAGGGGTGTGGCCAGTCCCCAGGCCTGGGTCTCGTGGTCGAGTTCCCCCAGGGTCAGACCCGGTTCGGCGCGGGCGCTGCGGTTGTCGGGATCGACCCGTATCCCTTTCATGCCGGAGAGGTCGAGCATGATCCCGTCGTCACAGACCGCGTTGCCGGCCACGCTGTGGCCGCCCCCTCGGACCGAGAGCACCAGGTCGTGTTCCCGGGCGAAGGCGATGCCGCGGGCCACGTCCGCCGGACCGGCGCACACGACGACGGCCAGGGGCCGACGGTCGATGATGCCGTTGAAGACCGCTCGGGTCGGGTCGTAGTCAGGGTCCGCTGGGCGAACCAGACGTCCCCGCAGGTCCGCTTCCAGTTCGTCGAGGGCGCTGGTCGTGGATCTCGCACCGCTGCCTGGACGTCGCCGTTCACGTCTCGCTCCGGTCGTCGATGGCCCAGGCGCTGGACACGATGTCGCGGCCGAGCAGGTGGCGGCCGGCGAGCTCGAAGTGGAGCTCCGTGGTCGGCACCCTGCGAGTCGTGTCCATGTCGACGCCCTCGGCTCGGATCAGTTCGGTCAGCGATGCGACGGTGCCGACGGGATCAGCAACGAGCGGCACCGACGGGTTCAGCTCGCCCAGCTGGCTGTTCATGGCTGCTGCCCCGGGTCGATGTTCGGGTTGAGGCGGAAGAGGTTGGTCGGGTCGTATCTGCGCTTGATGTCGACGAGGCGGGTGTAGTTGGGGCCGTAGGCCTCTCGCACGAAGCCGGCGTCGTCGGCCGACATGTAGTTCATGTACCGGCGCTCGGACAGGCTGGGCCGCAGCTGGTGCATCAGGTCCTGGGCCCAGGCGATGTTGGTCTGGATGTCGGCCGGGTCGGCCCACTGGGCGATGACGAGAAGGGAGTAGCCCGGCTCGCGCCACGGATAGGCGGTGGCGGTCGGCGCCACACGGGTCGCCGCACCATGCAGGTGCTCGAGGATGATCGCGCTCATGGGC
Source organism: uncultured Acidimicrobiia bacterium (assembly GCA_963755235.1). Classification (GTDB taxonomy): domain Bacteria; phylum Actinomycetota; class Acidimicrobiia; order Acidimicrobiales; family Ilumatobacteraceae; genus JALZMG01. Next base: position 205,926 of record CAVWJT010000008.1, on the reverse strand, counting down.
GACGGCACGTGCGCGTACGCGTCGAACAAGATGGCGATGACCTCGTCGGAGAGGTCGGCGAGGAACGCAGACTTCCAGTAGTTGTGCGCGCCCGCGGGAACCCGTCGTCGAGGAGGGTGTTGACGACGGGGTACGGCATCACTTCGACGGCGTCGAGGAGGGGCGGTCCGAACTCTCGCAGCGCCTTGAGATCGGCCGCGGCGCGTTGGGGGTCGTCGCCGGCGTGACAGACCGGCATCGCGACGATCTTGTCGCCCGACCCGTCCGGGGCGTGCACGAGCGCGCAGGCGACGCCGATGTCGTCGGGCGCGTCGGCGGTGAAGCAGACGGAACGCGTCGATGGCTTCCGGGGCGGCGGCCAGCGGGTGGGCGAGGATCCCGCCCAGGACCGTATCGAGCGGATGAACGCGGTACTCGAGCGACGTGGCCACGCCGAAGTTGCCGCCGCCGCCCCGGAGGGCCCAGAAGAGGTCGTCGTTCTCGGTCTCGCTGGCGGTGAGCACGTCGCCCGCCGCGGTGACGACCTCGGCCGAGATGAGGTTGTCGATGGTCAGCCCGTGCTTGCCCATGAGCCAGCCGAAGCCGCCGCCCAGCGTGAGCCCGGCGATGCCGGTGGTCGACACCTGGCCCCCGGTCGTTGCGAGCCCGTGGGCGGCGCCGGCGTCATTGAACTCGGCCCAGGTCGTGCCGGGCTGGGCGCGCACGGTACGGCGGGCCGGATCGACCTCGATGTCGCGCATCGGCGCGAGGTCGATCATGACGCCGCCCTCGGTGACGGCCTTGCCCGCCACATTGTGGCCGCCGCCACGCACCGCCACCTCGCCGCCGGCCTCCCGGCCGAGACGTACAGCATCGACGACGTCAGCCGTCGAGGTGCAGCAGGCGATGACAGCAGGATGCTTGTCGATCATGCCGTTGTGGATGCGGCGGGCGTCGTCGTAGCCGGCGTCGCCGGGCTTGAGCAGCGTGGTCATGGCCGCATCGTCCGTGTTGGACGTGTCAGTTGCGTGTCACCCGATGTATCGCCTCGACGGCGACGGCGACCACGTGGGACTCGTCGAGGTCGGCGCCCGCCGCGGCGAGGCGCTCGAGATCGGTGTCTCCCAGCTCGGCCCGCAGCGCGGCGGCCGCCTCCTCGAGCGCGGTCTCGGCGACAGGAAAGCGCCCAGCGCTACGTCGGGGCGAGACGGCCGCTCCGTAGAGCTGGGCGGCGTCGGCGAAGGCGCCAACGATGGTGAGCACCTCGATGACCCGCACGAGGTCGCGGGGAAGGATCCCCGTGCGCGTGGCGTGGCTGTCGGCGAGCAGACTCTCGCAGTCAGCCAGGGCGCCGTCGACGTCGCCTTGTCGCGCCTTCACGATGGCCAAGCCGAACTCGGCCTCGACGACCACTTGCCGGCTGCCGACCGACGTGGCTACCTCGATCGCTCGCTCGAGGTGCAACCGCGCCGCGGCCGGATCGCTGGACGCCAGCAGTTCGCCCACGACCCAGTCCTGCATCGCCGCGGCTGTCGGGCTGCCGCAGCTGTCGGCCAGCGCAGCGGTTTCGTCGGCGACGTGGCGCGACTCGTCGAGGTGGCCGCCGTACGTGAGCGCGTGGCTCACACTGCCGAGGGCCCACATCGCCTGTAACCAGTCGTCGTCGGCGACGGCCAGCTCCCAACGCGCGGCGATGCAGGCGGACGGCAGTGTCCACGTCGCCGCCGATGAACGCGACGTCGGCCTGCATGTCGACGACGTAGCGGACGTCGTCAGCGTTTTGTGTCGCGACGGCATGGACTGCGGTGCGGGCGAGCTCCCACGCCGCCGCGTAATCACCGCGCTGCCATGCGCCGGTGAACGCGCACAGGAGCGCGGCGGGGAGCGCCTCATCGTCGCCCCCCGCCGCTACCGACGCGGCCACCTCGGCCCACCGTCCGATCTCGACGGTTCGGCGCCACAGGGCGTACGGCCGCAGCGCGGCGACGAGCCGCAGGGCGGCGTGGTTGTCACGCCCGATGAGCCACTCGTGGGCGGCGCGCATCTCGGCGAAGTGATGGTTCAGGCGGGACGCCCTCGCGCGCTCGTCGGGTCCGGCCAGCCCGACCGCCGTGTCTTCGGCCAGCGCGAGCGCCCATGCGGCGTGGTGGTCACGGGCCGCCTCGAGCGCGTTCCGCTCACGTAGGCGTTCGATCCCGTACGTGCGCATCGAGTCGAGGAACGCGTACTGCGTCGTCCGCGCGCCGTGCCGCGCCACCGCGAGTGAGCAGTCGACCAGGCGCAGTACCGCGGCGGTGGTCTCGTCGGGCGGCAGGTCGCCGCCGAAGACGGCGTGGGCGGCGTCGAGGTCGAACCACGACGCGAACACGGAGAGCTCGTCGAAGACGCCTTGCTCCAGTGGCGACAGCAGGTCGTACGACCAGTCAATGACGGCGCGCAAGGATCGGTGGCGCTCGTCTCGTCCACGAGCGCCGACGAGCAGCTGGAAGCGGCGGTCGAGGGCGGAGGCCAGTTCCTCGAGCGACATGCCGCGCACCCGCGCCGCCGCAAGCTCGATGGCGAGGGGCAGCCCGTCGAGCTGGCGGCAGATCTCTGTGATGCGAGGTTGATCGGTCGCGTCGAAGGTGGGGAGCACGCTTTGGGCCCGGTCGATGAACAGCCGCTCGGCCGACGCGTCGTCGCCCTCGGTCGGCAGCGGCTCGACGGTCACCAGCTGTTCGCCAGGCACAGCGAGCGGCTCGCGGGTCGTGGCCAGAACCGTCACGCCGGGCGTGCCTTCGATGAGGTGGCCGACGAGCTGGGCGGCGCCGTCGATCACGTGCTCGCAGTTGTCGACGACGAGCAGGCAGCGGCGGCGCTCCAGGTAGCTCACGAGCTGGTCGCCGAGGCGTCCGGTGCTGCGCTCCTCGAGGCCGACGGCGGCTGCCACCACGCGCACGACGTCCGCGTCGCGCGCCACCGAGGACAGGTCGCAGAACGCGATGCCCTGCGGGTAGCGGTCGGCGACACTGCGGGCCGCCTCGACGGCGAGCCTCGTCTTGCCGACACCGCCGGCACCGAACAGCACCACGATGCGGTGGTCGCGCAACGCGGCACCGACGGCGACGAGCGCGGCGTCACGGCCGACGAACGAGCTGGCTGGGCGGGGAAGCTGCTGCCAGCCGCTGCCCGGCGGCGCCAGCGCGTGATCGAGGATCTGATGCTCGAGCTGCTGAAGCTCAGGTGATGGCGCCAGCCCTCGGTCCTCAGCGAGGTGGACGCGCCACTTCTGGTAGACGTCGAGCGCGTCGGTCTGGCGGCCCGCGCCGTACAAGGCGCGCATGAGCAGGCCGCGGGCGCGCTCACGCTCCGGCGCGTCGAGGAGGAGCGACTCCAGATCGGCAACCGCGTCGGTGGCCCGGTCGAGCTCGAGAAGGTGCTCGGCGCGTTGCTCGCGCGCGGCTTGGCGCAGTTCGTCGAGCCGGACCGCCTCGGGCTGGGCAAACGTGCGGTCGGCGAACTCGGCGAGAGCGTCGCCCCGCCACAGCGCAAGGGCGTCGTCGATGCGGCCGGCGGCGAGTAGCGACTCGAAGAGGGTCACGTCGTAGTCGTTGGCGACGACGACAAGCCGGTAACCGGCCTCGTCTGTGACCAGCGCGCCTTCGCCGAGTCGCTTGCGCAGCCTGGAGACCTGGGTGCGCAGGGCAACCCGCGGATCGGTCGGGAGCCGGTCGCCCCAGAGCTCGTCGATCAGCCGGTCGGCCGAAACCGTCTGGTTGGCGTTGACGAGGAGAATGGCGAGCAGCAGACGCTGCTGCTCGCTGGCGACGCGTACCGGCGCCCCGTCGTCGTCCCACAACGCAAGTGGTCCAAGAAGGCCGTATCGCAGCTGCGTGCGGGAGACGACGATCGGCGCGGCTTCCGGCAGGCCGTCGCCGGCGAGGGCCCAGACGGTCTCCGGGCGGGTGAGGTCGCGCAGGCTGACCTCGCCGAGCGGGACGAGTCGAGCGCCGGCGGGCAACTGGTCGGCGACGAGGCTCGCGGTCGCGCCGCTGAGGAGGATCTGTTGGCCGCCGGCGATGGCCCGCAGCCGGGCGACGCGGTTCACTGCCGGGCCGAAGTAGTCGTCGTCATGCTCGATGCTCTCGCCCGTGTGGACCGCGAACCGCACCGCGAGCTCGGCACCGGCCGGCCACGTTTCGGCGACGAGCGCGAGCTGGGTCGCGTAGGCGGCGGCGACCGCGTCGGTCGCTCGGACGAAGACGGAGAATGTCGAGTCGCCCTCGCCCCGCGTTTTGAGGAGGACGCCGCCGTGCGCGGCCATCACGCACGCGATCAACGCATCGTGACGGGCCAGCGCTGCCTTTGTGGCGGCGGGCGCGTGCTCCCACAAGCGGGTCGAGCCGACGACGTCCGACAGCACGAACGTCACGACCCCCGACGGCAGGCTCCGAGTTGCCACCACGGACATTCTGCGAGATCCGTGACGTGATTGTGGCTCCTAAACCGTGCGTCGCAGATTCGAATCCTGCCGGGGGGCACCAGGTAGATCGAACCTGACCAGGCTCTTTACGGGGCGCCTCCGGTCGGTGTGGTGCCCGTGCGCGGATCACCCTGGCGTACGCACGCAGCTAACGATTCGCTAGCAGCGCCGTACCTACCTGTTGTGTGGCGGCGAGGACCGCCTCGGCCTCGCCCTTCCCCCACCTGAGAGGTTCCCGTGAGTGATCTCCCTCCGCCGGACACGCAACCGCCGTCGCCTCCCTCCCCGGGCAGCTCGTCTCCGAGCGCCGCGCCGGGGCCTCATGGTCGCCGTTCGCGGCGGGCGCCGCTGCTGGCTGCCGTCGGCACAGTGGCCGCCGCCACGCTCGTGATCGGCGGCATCGCCGTGGGCTCCGGCGGCAGTGACGACGACAGCGCTCCCGCCGTGAGCTCGGGCGAACAACCGCGGGAGACGACGAGCGACACGTCGGCCGAGCCGTCCACCGCTCCCAGCAGCGAGCCCACAGAGAGCCCGTCCACGACGACGGTCGACGAGACGACCACCTCGACGACCGGGCGACCGGTCGAGGACGACCCCAGTGCCGCGGCCGCCGCGAACGTCGGTGGCCTCGCCGAACAGCAGAACCCCGAGTGCCCGGTCGACGCCCCGGTCGTGGACGCGATGGCGAACGAGCTCGGCGGTCGGCTCGCCCGCCGAGGGACGGACCGGTTGAGCGGATCGACGTTCTTCCGCCAACGCACGACCGGAGCGGCGGCGATCGTCTGCTCCGCGGGTACACGCCGAGGATGGTTTGGCGCTGTACCTCGGTCTGTTGGGCGAGGCGTCGCTGCGAGCGTGGACCTCCCAGGCCCTGCTCAACGACGCCGTTCGACTCCGCGAGCTCGACGCTCAGGGCGCGGCCACGGTGTTCGCGGTCGATTCGTCGACCGAACTCGGCGACCTCAGCCTCGCCCACAAGGGTGCTGCGTGGACCGATGGCACGCTGGTACTCATGCTGCTCGGTGTGTCGCTCGGAGGCCAGCGTGTCGACGTCGATCCCGGCGACGCCGGCCGGGCGCTCGTCGGGTCGGCCGAACAGATCGTCACCCAGCTCGCCGACGTCGAGCTGGCTGAACCACCGCCGTCGGTGCCGGTCGACGAGCCGATCGACACGTCGGCAGCCGTCACCAACCTGCTCGCCATCACCGAGCGGGGTCGATCCGGCGAGGCAATGGAATGCCCGATTTCGGTCGACGTGCTCGACGCGTTCAACGAGCCGGTCGGGAGCACCTTCCTCAACCGCATCCTCGACGAGTCCAGCATCATGGGCGCAGGTGTCTACTTCTACCAACGGCGCGGGCCCACTGCGCTGCGCTGCACCGCCGGCGTCGAGAACGGGCTGGTCGGCGTCTACCTCGGCACGCTTCGCGGTACCGACCCCGACAGGTGGTTCTCGACAGTCGAGCCCACGCTCCAGTACAAGCAGGTCGGCACCGATCACCACGGCACCCTCCTCGCGGTCCGGCGACGCGACCCAGTCACATCGGTCCGGGGTGCGGCCTGGACCGACGGCGACCTGATCGTGATGATCGCCGGAGTCGGCAGTCCCGAAGCCCTCGACTTCACGCCCGACCAAGCCGCGGCCGGGCTACGCCAGGCCCTCCAGGCGATCGTTGCCGAACTCCAGGCCCGCTAGCGGCGCCCGCGGAACGTCACTCGGCCTCCGGCGGCCACTCCTGGCAGGTCGCCCGGTAGGGCTCGTCGCCGAGGTACTCGGCCCACTCGGTGCGGGTCAGGTTGCGCCCGGCGGTCCGGCAGGCGATCCGCTGCCACTCGTCAGGATCCATGTCCCACCGGTTGACGCCGAACCGTGCGTCAGCGAGCAGGTCGCCGTCCGGAGTGAACATCATCACTTCATACCCGTCGAGTGCTCCGGCCGCGATCGGCCGTCCGATCGGGCGCAGGGTCTCGGCATCGAACAGCGCCACGCTCGACGTGAACGCGTGCGCGGCCGCGATCACGCTCCCGTCGGGGCTCACGGCCGTCCCGTACAGGCTCGTGATGTCACGCGATCGACCGACGGACGCCTCGCCGGTCGACATGTCGAATCGGTACACCCGTCCGCGGATCCCGGCGGCGATCAGGCTGTCGGCACTGTCCTCGTGGGACATCGTGCCCTGCACCATGGCCGGATCCTCGATGGCACGTACGAGATCCAGGGTGTCGGCGTCGAAGCGGGCGACACCACTGATGGTGCCCATGTCGATGAACTGCCCGTCGTTGGTTGGACGCAGCGGTTCGCTGAAGTATTCGACGCCGACGTCGTCCGCCTCGACGGACGCCACGATCTCGCCCGTGCCGAGGTCGAGCCGCGAGAGCACTGTTGCATTCTTTGTGATCAGGAACACGTGCGACCCGTCGGCGCCGATGACGCCCAGGTTCACCTTTCTGTGGTTCGTCCACAGCGTTTCCGCCGTCGTCGTGTCGATCACCCGCAGTGGGCCTGACGGCGCAAGCGTGAAGTCGGCCAACCGCCGACCGTCGACCGACAGGGAGAGAAAGTGTCCTGCGCCCTCGAATCCGGCGGGCGGGGCGATCCGGATCGGCGAGGACGACTCATCGCTGGCGCGGACCTCGATCGTCCCGTCCGGCGAGACCAGCGCGTACCGCGAGCGATCCGCCGAGGCCGCGCGCAGAACCTGGGCGGGGGCGATGGGCTGGTCGAGCAGGCCCCGGTCATCGGGACCCCAGATCCGAATCAGCCCCTCGTCGTCACCGACGGAGACGAGCGTGCGACGATCGGGAGTGGCCGCGAGCGCCCAGATGCCACCCCCACTCGCTTCGAGCGGATCGCGGACGATCCGCTCGGACTCCAGGTCGTAGAGCAGGATCGACCCGTCGTACCGGCCGAGGGCGACGACGTGGTCGGAGACGAATGCCGGGCGGCCCCTGACGTCTGCCGGTCGCTGGGCGCGGTTCCCGATGAGCTTTCCGCTCACGCCGTCCCACACGTCGACGGTGCCGGGGCCCGGGAATCCGATCCCGACCAGCCGTGATAAGTCGGGCGAGGCGAGAAAGGTCTGCGGGTACTCGCCGCCATCTGGCAACTCCAGCGGGAAGCGGCGGATCTCCTCGCCGGCCGCAACGTCCCAGAGGTGGATCGTCAACGTCCCGGTGGCGGGATCGATCCACCCGAACGCGAACGACCCGTCAAGGGTGAACCGTCCCCCGCCCACCCTCGGCGGCGTCGCGCTCTCCAGCCGTTTGCTGGTCCGAGCGTCGTAGAAGGCGACCGCACCGTCGACCGTGATCACCGCGACCGTCGAGCCGTCGGGAGAGAGGGACGCCTCGACGACCTCCGGCTCGCCGGCCCGGTTCTCGACGATCGTCGAACTCCCATCGGTTCGGAGGTTGTAGATGGTCACCTCAGACGTTGTGCTCACCAGTGCGAACGCACCGGCCGGATCCACGTACGCCTGGCCCACGTCGGTGTCGAATTCGACGCGACGAAGCTCGGCGCGCGTCTCGATGTCGAACGCGGCGAACATCCCGGTGCCGGACAGTGACTGGCCGTTGACGACGACGGTGCGCGCGTCGGCGCTGATCTCGACGCCGAGGATCCGGCCCATCCCCGAAGGGATGAAGCTCCGCAGCGATGACGTGATCGGCGCGTCCACGGCGACGGCCGGCTCCGTGGCCGGCAGTCCCTGCGTGAGGGCGGTGAGCAGCGCCCCCTTCGTCTCGATCGAGTCGGCGCGGCGGCGGGCTTCGACGGCCAGCAACAGCGCGAGGTCCAGCCGCCGATCAATGGCTCGTTCGGATTCGGCGACGAGCCGGCCGATCTGGGCCTGGTCGCGCTCGGCCTCGGCCTCCTCGCGTGCGCTCGACTCGGCCTCGCGGGCGGACCGGGCCTCGGTCTCGCGTTCCTCGGCGAGGTCGGCCGCGGCATTGGCGGCGGCCGCGGCATTGGCGGCGTCCCCGGCGGCCGCACTGGCTCGATCTCGCTCGGCACCAGCGCGCTGGCGAGCGGCGAGGGCGAGGCTGGCGGCGACCAGAGAGAGGACGAGCAGGAGCGAGGCCGCGACGAGCGCCCGCCGCAGTCGATGGCCGGCACGCCGTTCCCGCGCCAGCTGGGCCTCAGCCTCCAGGCGGTCGTGGTCGGCAACCATCGAACTGGCGGCTACGAACGACGCGATCTGTGGCGATGTCGACTCTCGGTTCCGCTCGCACCATTCGGCGGCGGTGGCGAGGCGGGCCCCGCGGTAGACGTCGTCGTCGGACTGCCCCTGGTCCGCCCACGCTCGGGCGGCGACGCGCAGGTCGTGGCCGAGCACGAGGTCGCGGCGCGCATCCTCGAGCCACGTCTGCAGTCGCGGCCAGGCCCGGAACACGATCTCGTGGGCGACCTCCACCGTGTCGCCATCGCGGACGACGAGGCGACCGTCGACGAGGGCGTCGAACGCCGGCTCCAGCGCCGGCGGGATGTCCGCGTGGTGGAGCCGCCGGCGAACCCAGCTGCCATCGTCGGTGACGTCGGCGAGGAGGAGCAGGGCCCGCCGAGCGGCGTCCTCGGTGGTGGCGCCGGCTTCCAGTACCCGGGCGCCGAGGCGCTCGATCGAGGCCGCCAGCCCTCCGAGCGCTGCGTAGTGCGCGGCCGTCAACACGTCGCCGTCACGCTGCTCCCACAGCTCGGTGAGGGCGGTCGAGACGAGCGGGAGTGTGCCTTCGGCGTCGCCGACGTCGGCGAGCACGGCGGCCGTGAGGGCCGGTTCGACGCGGCAGCCGGCCCGCACCGCCGGATCCTCGACGATCCGCCGCAGCTCGTCCTCGCTCGGCCGCCCGACGAGCAGGTGGGCCTCGTCGACGAGGTCGGTCAGATGGCGGGTCTCGGCCAGGTTGCCGTACTGATCGACGCGGACGACGAGCACGATGTGGGCGTCGAGCGCTGGGTCGAGGGCCAGATCGATGAGCCGGCCGACGAGCCCGTCGACGACGTGCGGAGCGCTGGCGAACGCCTCCTCGAACTGGTCGAGAACGAGCAGCTGGGGGCCCGGCTCGTCCAGGTCGTCGAGGTCGTCGAGGGCCTGCGCGGGGTCGTCGCCGGGCACCGTGACGTTGACGCGCCACGGCGCCTCGCCCGGGAGGCGCCCGCTCTGCACGAGCGGGATCAGTCCGGCCCGCACGAGCGACGACTTCCCGCTCCCGGAGGCACCGGTGACCGTGACGAGCCGCCGGTCGAGGACCCGCGTCGCCAGCTCCGCGACCAGCCGCTCCCGGCCGACGAACACGTCGACGTCGGCCGGCCCGTAGGCCGACAGGCCGCGATAGGGCTGACGGCCGGTCCACGCCGCGCCCGTCAGGCGCTGGCGGCGAGCGCGGGCCCGGAGCAGCCGGGCGACCTCCTCCACGACGGAGTCGCGGGCCTCGTCGGCGGTTGCGAGGGCACCGGCTGACGTCGCCGCCGCCCGGTTGAGACGGTCCCCGGCGACCTGCTCGGCCCAGCCCGCCGCCTCCCGCCGGGCCACGCCCGGCCGCCCGGCGGCGACCGACACGATGGCGGCAACGGCGCCCTGGTCGTCGATCCCGTCGAGCGCCACGAGCCCAGCGATCTCGTCGTCGGGCATCGGTTCGAGCGCGACCGTGCGTCCGCCCGACGGGTCGATGCGGCTGAGTGCCTCGACCGCCGGCCCGCCACCGGCCGGATCGGCGATGAGCACGAGCAGCGCCGCCAGCTGCTCGACCTCGACCGCGAGCACGCCGAGCATCTCCATCGTCGGGGCGGACGCCCACTCGACGTCGTCGACGACGATGAGGACCGGCTGGCGGCGGCTGCGCTCGGCGACGGCCTCGACCACGGCCGACGGCGACGGCCGGCCGAGCTCGCCGGCGAGCAGCGCGGTCACATCGTCGCCGCCCCGCGCGTACAGGATCGCGGCGTGATCACTGGCGGCCGTGGCGGCGACCACGGCTGCCAACCGGGTCCGGCCGCTGTCGAGCGGGCCGTGCAGGATGCAGAGCTGGCCGCGCCCGTGCCGCGCCGTTTCCCACGCCTCGGTCAGCCAGGCCCGCTCCGCGGCCCGCCCGAGCAGGTCTTCCGGCCCCGCCCGCAAGGCCGCCGGCACATCGGTGCGCTGGGCGATCGCCAGCTCGGGATCCTGGTCCAGCACCCGGCGCTCCAGGGCCCGCAGTTCGGGTCCGGGGTCGAGACCATACGAGTCGGAGAGCACCCGCCGGGCTCGCTGGAAGGCGACGAGCGCCTCCTGCTGCCGGCCGCCGGCGTACAACGCCCGCATCAGTAGGCCCCACGCCCGTTCCCGGCCGGGATCCTCGGCGACGAGGCGCTCCAGATCGGCCGTCACAGCTCGTCGTCGCGCCCGACTCCAGGCGAGCCTCGGCGAGATCCTCGACGGCAGTGGCGTGGAGATCAGCGAGCCGGGTCCGCTCGTGGACGGCGAAGTCCGCGTCGGGAAAGTCCGAGTACGGCGAACCGCGCCAGCGCGGACAGGGCGTCGGTCAGACTGCCGGACGCGCCGGTGAAGTCCCGTGTCGCCAGCCGTCGTTGGCCCTCGTTGGCCAAGCGCTCGAAGTCGTCCGCGTCGACGTCCACACCGGCCGGCGACAGGCGGTAGCCGCCCGGCATCGTCTCGATGAGGTCCCGGCCGACGCCGGCCAACGACGCCCGCAGCCGAGCCACGTGCGACTGGATCGTCTTCGCCGCCGTGGGCGGGGGATCCTCGGCCCACAGCGCCTCGACGATGGCGTCGACGCTGACGACCTGCCCAGCCCGGCTGGCGAGCAGGGCGAGCAGACGCCGGCGATGGGTGCCGGCGACGTGGACCGTGCGTCCCGCGTGCTCCACCACCAGCGGGCCGAGCACGAGGACGCGGGCCTTTCCGTCCTCTCCTGCCGTGCGCGCGGCACGGCGCTCAACATCGGAGCGCACGTCGATCTCCCTCTCCGGCCGGTCCACCGGGTTGCAGCCCGACGGCAACCAGCCATCAACAGCACCCTACGTCACCGAGCCCCCGGTTGGGCTCACCGTATGGCGCCGCTCAGCCTCGCGTTGAGCAATGAAACGAGCGCGTACACCGTCTCGATGGCCGGCGTCGGCGTCCCCGTGATACCTCCCAGCTCGACGAACGCACCGATCAGCGGCTCGATCTCCAAGGGGCGCCCGGCCTCGACATCTTGCAGCATCGACGTCTTGTGGGCCCCGACCTTGGCGGCGCCTTCGATGCGCTGCTCGACCGAGATCCGTAGCCGCAGCCCCAACGTCTCGGCGATCTCCTCGGCCTCCCTCATCATCTGCGCGGCGAGCTCGCGTGTTGGGGGCCACTGGCAGATCTCGACGAGGGTGCCGCCGGTGAGGGCGCTGATCGGGTTCAGCGCCAGGTTGCCCCACGCCTTCACCCACACGTGCGACCGGACGTCGGTCAGCACTCGCGACGTGAACCCGGCCGCACTGAACGCCTGGGCGATGGCAATGACCCGCTCCGACCGCGCGCCGTCGAGCTCGCCGACCGGGAAGCGATCACCCTCGACGAGGCGGATGACCCCGGGCTGGTCCCGCTCGGCCGCCGGATAGGCGATGCAGGCGACGATGCGGTCGGTCGGGATGTGACGTTCGATGGTGCCGTCGGGGTCGAGCGACTCGAGGCGCCGGCCCTCGAACGGGCCGGGGAACTTCTGGAAGAACCACCACGGCACCCCGTTCTGGACCGGGACGACCACCGTGCCGTCGTGGTACACCGCATCGAGCCGATCGGCGATCCCGGCGATCTGATGGGCCTTCAGCGCGAGCACCACGACGTCTTGTGAGCCGAGCTCGGCGAGGTCGTCGACGGCATCGACGCTCGATGCGACGCTCGTGGACCCGTCAGGCTCGACCAGCCTGAGGCCGTGGGCTCGGATCGCCGCCAGGTTGTCGCCCCGCGCCAGGACACTGACCTGGTGGCCGGCGACGGCGAGGCGCACCCCCAACAACCCGCCGATGGCCCCTGCCCCGACGATGCACACACGCACCGACCCACGTTAGACACGGCTCGTTGGACCGACCCGTCCGTCGGAATGCGAAGATGCTCCGCGCATGAACCGTCCACCGGTGCCACCTGACACCGTGGCCGCGCTGCTGGCGCCTCACGACTCGGGGCCCGCGCTGATCACCGTCTCGGACGAGTCGATCGACCACACCGCGTTGGGTGACAGGGTCGAGCTACTGGCCGAGGGACTGCGGCGGGCCGGGCTGACGCCGGGCGACCGAATCGCCATCGTGCTCCCGAACGGTCCTGAGATGGCACTGGTGCTGCTGGCCGCGATGTCCGTCGGCTGCGCCGCGCCGTTGAACCCGAAGTACCGGCAGGACGAGTTCCGCTTCTACCTCGACGACCTTCGCGCCGCGGCGGTCGTGACCGACGGTCAGACGCCCGCCGCCCTCGCGGCCGCGCCGAAAGCCACACTCGCCATCGCGGTGCACGGCGACGGCCTGTCGATCGATCTCGCCGGCCGGGCTGGGTCCGCCGACGGATCGGTGGCTGCGCGACCGACTGCCGACGACGAGGCGCTGGTGCTGCACACGTCGGGCACCACGTCACGACCGAAGATCGTGCCGCTGCGTCAGCGCAACTTGGCCCGATCGGCGCGCAACATCGCTGCTTCGCTGCACCTCACCGCCGCGGACCGCTCCTTGACGGTGATGCCGCTGTTCCACATCCACGGCATCATGGCTGGCCTGCTGGCGCCGCTGTCGGCCGGCGGTTCCGTCGTGTGCCCACCCGGCTTCGACGCCTTCAAGTTCCACCGCTGGCTGGACGACCTTCGGCCGACCTACTACACGGCGGTGCCGACGATGCACCAAATGGTGCTCGCCCGATCCCCGCAACCGCGGCCGACCAGTCTGCGCTTTGTCCGATCGTCCTCCGCGGCACTCCCGCGGCCGGTGTTCGACGGGCTGTCCGACCTGTTCGGCGTGCCCGTCATCGAGTGCTACGGGATGACGGAAGCGTCCCACCAGATGACCTGCAACCCGTTACCTCCCGGGGTGGTCAAGCCGGGCTCGGTCGGCGTGCCCACGGGCATCGAGGTGGCGATCCTCGACCCGGAGAGCAACGAACTCCCACCGGGCGAGCGGGGTGAGGTTGCCATCCGCGGCGCCACCGTCGTCGACGGCTACGAGAACAACGCCGCCGCCAACGAAGCAGCGTTCACGGCCGGATGGTTCCGGACCGGTGACGAGGGGATGCTCGACGACGAGGGCTACCTCTTCCTCACCGGACGGTTGAAGGAGCAGATCAATCGAGGCGGCGAGAAGATCTCGCCGCTCGAGATCGACGAGGTCCTGCTCCGTCACCCGGCGATCGCCGAGGCGGTCACCTTCGCCATTCCCCACGACACCCTCGGCGAGGAGATCGGTGCCGCCGTCGTGCTCGCCGACGGCCACGACGCCACCGAGCGCGAACTGCGGACGTACCTGCGCGCTCGGCTCGCTGCGTTCAAGGTGCCCAAACAGATCGTCTTCGTTGCCGAGATCCCCAAGGGCGCCACCGGCAAGATCCAACGCATCGGCCTCGCCGACCGACTCGCCCTCTGAACGCGTGCCCGCGTTTGATCAGTCGGTCCATGGATTGCGACCATGACCGACGACCATCTCGTCGATCTGCACGTGGTCGGGTTGGTCGAGCAGCCAGAGGGCGGCACGGGCGACATCGACGGGCGTCAGCATCCGGGCGAGCACTGCGGCCGGCTGTGGATCGCCGGTCACGTTCCACCAGTCCGTGGCCACGCTGCCCGGGCACAGCAGATGGACCCGCACACCGGTGTCGCGCAGCTCCTCCTGAAGCGCCAGTGAGAAGCCGTGGAGGCCCCACTTCGCCGCACAGTACGCCGTGCGATTGGCCTCGGCGCTCTTGGCGGCGATCGAGGAGATCTGCACGATTCTCCCGCTGCCATTGGCCAGCATCGTCGGCAGCACGGCACGCGACATCAGGTACGGCCCGGTGAGGCAGCTGCCGATCGTCGCCTCCCACATAGCGACTGTCAGGTCGACCAGCGGTGCCGGGGGTCCGTAGCCGGCCGCGTTGATGAGCACGTCCACTCCACCGAAGCGCTCCCTCGCCGCTTCCACGACCGAGGACGCGGTGTCCGGCGATGTCACATCGCCAGGCACGGTCACGACGTCAGTGCCGGCCGCGTTGACGATCGCGGCCAGCTCGTCGAGGCGTTCGATGTGCCGGGCGGTGAGCACGAGGCGGGCGCCTCGCCCGGCCAACGTGAGCGCGAGCTCTCGACCGATGCCGCCGCTGGCGCCGGTCACGATGGCGACGCTGCCGTTGAGGTTCATGCCGTTTCCTTAGCCGCCGCGACGCGCCGGCCGGCGACTGGCCGAGCGCTGAAACCGCGGTTGGCAAATGTCGATCGCCGATTGGCAGGCTGTTCAGCGTGAACGACCAGGTGGTTGGCGATGCGGCGGCGGCGCTGCTCGACATGCGGGCGAACCGTCGTGTGGTGCCCGACCTGGCGCGGCCGCTGCGGCCCCAGACGCTGGCCGACGCGTACGCGATCCAACACCGCGTGGTCGCCGCCCTCGTGGCGCAGGCTGGTGGCCGGTGCATCGGCTACAAGGCTGCGTGCACCAACGAGGTCGCGCAAACGGCCCTGCAGATCGATCGCCCGGTGTTCGGCCGGCTGATGTCGCAGACCACCTCGCCGAGCGGCTCGACGCTCGTGGCCGACCAGTTCACCCATCGCGTCGTCGAGGCCGAGTTCGCGTTCCGTGTCGGCGCCGATGTCGAAGCGGTCGAAGGTGGTCACACGCAGGCCACGATCGCCGAGCACATCGACGCGCTGATACCGGGCATCGAGATCGTCGACTACCGGTTCGAGTCGTGGGCGGTCGGTGCGCTGCGCATCGCCGCCGACAACGCGATCCACGGCTGGTGGGTCCGTGGCGACCCGGTCACGGACTGGCGCGACCACGACCTCGCGGCGTCGGCGGTGTCGGTCACACGCGGACGGGACGTTGGTCACGACCGGCTCGGGCGCGGCGGTGCTCGGTCATCCGCTCAACGTGATGGCTTGGCTGGCCGATGAGTTGCCCAGGTTCGACCTTCGACTGCATCGCGGCGACGTCGTCACGACGGGTGTCGCGACCGATGTATTCGAGGCCGGCGCGGGCGACTCGTGCGTGGCCGACTTCGGACCGTTCGGCAGAGTCAGCGTCGCGTTCGACTGACGACGGACCCGCCAAGTCGCGCGCCACCGACGCCGCCGACCGCATCTACAGGCGTGATGGCGCAAGGAAGGGGGTACACCACACGCTGATCGAGGAAGGAGATCGCCGTGGCCAAGCTCTCCGCCAAGAAACGAGCGGCGCTCAAACCGTCGCAGTTCGGTCTGCCCGAGAAGGCGCGCACCAAGCAGGCGCGCCAGGAGACCGGGAACTACCCGATGCCGGACAAGGGTCATGCCATCAGCGCCGTTCGGCTGGCCAAGAAGAACCACAAGGACGGCAACCTTTCGACCAAGGACTACGAGCGCATCGCGCGCAAGGCCAGCAAGATCCTGAAGAGCGGGTAGCGGGTCAGCGTCGTCGTGGAGCGAGGACGCAGAATTCGTTGCCCTCCGGATCGGCCAGTACGACCCAACTCTCGTCGCCTTGTCCGACGTCGGCATACGTTGCGCCGAGGTCGACCAAGCGAGTCACTTCAGCTTCCTGGTCGACAGGACGGAGATCGAGATGGAGCCGGTTCTTGGTTGTCTTCGGCTCCGGTACTCGAGCGAAGAGCAGGCCGGGGATCTGGTCTCGCGCCGGTCGGATCTCGAACTCCTCCGGATCGTCGTTCACGATGACCCAACCCAGCGCCGAGGCCCACCACCGCCCCAGCGCCTCCGGATCGGACGAGTCGACGATGAGCTGCTCCCACTCGACCGGCATCGCCGGAGCGTAGACCGATGAGTTCGGGGGCCGGATGTCGTCGGATGGGCATGGAAAGCGGATACGCCGGACGTCAACGGCCTGCACCTCTACTACGAGATCCAGGGTGACGCGGGGACGCCGCTGGTGCTGTTGCACGGCGGTGTGATGACCATCGAGCTCACCTACGCCTCGTTGCTTCCGACGCTGACGCAGCGTCACCGGGTGATCGGCGTCGACTTCCAGGCGCATGGGCGCACCGCCGACATCGACCGGGATCTGACCTACGCCAACCTGGCGAGCGACGTCGTCGGCCTGCTCGACCACCTCGGCATCGAGCGCGCCCACGTGATCGGTCACAGCATGGGCGGCGGCACGGCGTTGGAGCTGGCGGTGAACCACCCCGAGCGGCTGCTGTCGGTCGTGCCGATCTCGGCCAGCGTGCGCCCCGAGGGCGAGCACCCGGACCTGGCCGATCCCAGCAAGTACGCCACCTCCACTCGGATGCCGACCGAGCAGGACTTCGCCGACATGGCCGCCGCGTACGCCAAGGTCGCCCCGCATCCGGAGCGGTTCGACCAGCTCCCGGAGCGGTCGATGACCTCGTTGAACGGGTGGAACGGCTGGACCGACGAGCAGCTCGCCGGCATCACCGCGCCGATGCTCATCGTGATCGGCGACCACGACTTCACCACCACTGCCCACGCGGCGGTGATGCAGGAGCTGATTCCGGGCTCGCAGCTGGCGATCCTGCCGGGCACGACCCACATGCAGGCGCCGCGTCGCGCCGACCTGCTGATCCCGATGCTCGCGGCGTTCCTCGACTGAACCCGCCCACGCAATCCTCGGTCGTCGCCTTGCGGTGACGCCTGGATGGTCGGTCAGACTGAACCGGTGACCGATCTCGAGACGCTGGCGTGGGGCTACGGCCTGGTCGAAGGACCGCGCGTCGACGATGCCGACAACCTCTACTACTCCGATGTGCACAACGGTGGGGTGTACCGCCGGGCGCCGGATGGCACGATCGACGTCGCCGTGCCCAAGCGCCGTGGCGTGGGCGGGATCGCCCTTCACGCCGATGGCGGCATCGTGGTCTCGGGGCGCAACGTGTGCCACGTGCGGGACGGCGAGAGCCGCGTCGTGTTCGCCCCTGACGCCCCCGGCTTGAACGACCTCTTCGTCGACGCCGCGGGGCGCATCATCTGCGGCACGATGCGCAGCGACCCGTTCGACCTGGACGCGCCGCGGACGCCGGGCGAGTGCTACCTCGTCGACGCCGAAGACAACGCGATCGAGCTGTACGGCGACGTCGCGCTGACCAACGGCATCGGGTTCTCCCCCGACGGCTCGGTGCTCTACCACGCCGACACTGTCCGCGGCGTGTGGGCCCACGACTACGACGACGGGTCCGTGAGCGGCAGGCGCCTGTTGGTCACCGTCGACGTCGTCACACCCGATGGCCTGGCCGTCGACGAGTCGGGCACCGTGTGGGTCGCCGACGTGGGCGGCGCGTCGGCGGTGCGGGGCTTCGGGCCCGACGGCAAGGAGCGCGGTCGCATTCCGGTCCCGGCGGCGATGGTGACGAGCGTCTGCTTCGGCGGCGCCGACCGCCGCGACGTCTACATCGTCACCGCCGACAACACCGAGGATCCCGACAAGGGAGGCAGTGTCTTCCGCACCCGGGCCGACGTCCCCGGTGTCGCCGCGGCCAAGGCCCGCGTCTGACGTCGGAGCGGCGATCTACGCGGAAGGGCGGAACGGTACGGACTGCGTCAAGCGAGGCGGCGCATCATCGTGGTTGTCGCGCCTGGGGCGTAGCTGTGTCCGGCGCGGTCGACGAGCTTGAGCCACTCGTCGCTCGCCGCAAGCGTCGCGTTGGCGGCTTCGACCTCGTCAAGGCTGTCGGCGGAAACGATCCACGCCGCGCTGCCGTACGCCCCAGTGATCGGCGTGATGAACATCGCCTCCTGTCCGGTCACGCTGGTCAGCGTCTCGGCGAGCTCGATGCCGACGGCCATTGCCTCGCCGAGTGCGCCGTTGGCGGCGACGGCGCTTGTCACCGCGAGGAACGACTTCGGTTCGCTCGTTGGCGCGCCGTGCACGACCTGCGAGACGACCCCGACGAGTGGGCCGGCGAACAGGTCGTTCTGCTGCTCGGCCCAATCGCTGAAGGCTTCATCCGCCGCCAACGCCTCGTCGGCGGCCATGATCTCGGCGAGGTGCTCGACCCGCGCCGACCACATCACTCTGAGCGGCTCGGGACCAAAGATCGTGCTCCACGTGTACACCGGGCGCTCGATGATCCGAGTCACCCGCTGACCTACTTCGATTGCCGCGGCGACTGCGGCGCGCGGTGTCGCGGGGTTGACGACGCGACTACGCCCGACTAGGTACATTTCCGTGCTCCCTCTCTGCCGTCCGCACGGACGGCTCAACGGCCACGCTCGCGCCGCGATGGAACGGAGTCAAGGGTCACGCTCGAGCCAGGGGTGACGCGCCGTCGCGAACTGTGAGCGCTCGGTACCGATATCTGCTCGCTCCGCTCACAGTTCGTGGTCAGTCGGGCAACCGGCGACCACTCACGCGGGGCCTGGCGCGTCTCGCTACAGGTCACATGCCCGGGGCTCCTGGCCGTCGGCCAAGTAGGGCTCAACCTGCTCGGCCGTCACATAGGGCTCGGCCAACTCGCAGGCGCGATCGACGTCCCACGGCTCGTCCCAGAGTCGCACCATCTCGTCCCAGCTGGCGGAGGCGAGGAGCGTGCCGTCGGGGCTGAAGGCCACGCCGGACACCGTGTCGGTGTGGCTCTCGAGAGGTAGCCCCACGGGTTCGCCAGTGCCCGGATCCCAGAGCCGAACCGTCCGGTCCCAGCTGGCGGAGGCGAGGAGCGTGCCGTCGGGGTTGAACGCCACGCCCGATACGACGGCGGCGTGGCCTCGTAGGGGTTCGCCGACAGGTTGGCCGGTCGCCGGGTCCCAGAGCCGTATGGTCTGGTCAGCACCGTCGTCTCCTCATGGAGGAGGGCGCGTGAGGAGCGGACCAGGGCCATGGCTTCGCAGACGGCGAGCTGTGCAGTCGTACGGGACGCCAACGTGGTGGCGGCGGGACCAAAGGGCGTCTTGGTACCGGCGAGGCCGAGGACGCCGTCGATCGCCGCTCGGGCGACACCCAGCGCGGCACGCGGCGAGCCCGATGGAAAAATAGCCGGAGTACGCGACATCCCATCGGCGTGCGGCAAACGCCTCCCGAGCCCGTTCCAGCGGCTCCATGGCAGCCATTCTGGCTTGGCGGTCTCTCAGCTCATCTCGAGTTCGCCCGGTTCGTCATGATCGCCGTTTTGTGTCGGCACATACGCGGAGGGAGGTCGTATGTGCCGACACAGAGCGCACGACGACGCGGCTTTACCGATCGGGCAGTGATCGCGGGAGCCCGAAGAAAGGGAGCACGACGTTCTCGAAGCGGGTCATGGCGGAGATCCGATCGGCGGCGAGAGTGAGGACGTAGAGGCCGACTCCGTGGCTGATGCCCCTGGGGTCGCGTAGGTAGGCACCGAACGCCGGCTGACCGTTGGCCCGCGTCGGGACGAGGTCGAACCGGCGCCCGCCGGCGAAGATGCTGGCGCAGAAGCGGGCGACAAGGTCTCGGCCCTCGTATTCGAACGGCATCGGGGGCATCGACACGAATACGTCGTCGGTCAATAACGTCACCAGCGCGTCGAGATCGGCAGACTCCCACGCGGCGACGAACTTCGCCACGACCGCGTCCTCGAACGCAGCGTCAGTGCCCGAACGCGGGTCCTCGCTGACGCTCATTTCCCATCGGCTCCGCAGCGTCTTGCGCGCCCGTTTGAGGCCGCTGTTGACCGACTCGACGGTCGTGTCCAGCATCTCGGCTACCTCGCGGGCGCGGAACCCGAGCACGTCGCGCAAGACGAGCACGGCGAGTTGGCGCGAGGGCAGGATCTGCAGGGCGGTCACGAAGGCCAGCGAGATTGATTCGCGCTGTTCGTAGCGGGCCTCCGGGCCGAGCGGCGCGTCGATGACACCTTCGAGGAGCGCGTCAGGGTACGGCTGGAGCCAGACGACTTCGCCGAGCCGGGTCGGCTCCGGCGGTTGAACATCGGGCACGTCCCACTCCTTCGCCCGGCGCCGGCTCGCCGAGCGACGGGCGTTGAGGCAGCGGTTGGTGGTGATCCGGTAGAGCCAGGTGCGAGGCGAGGCGCGTCCCTCGAAGCCTCCGATGCCCTGCCACGCGGCCAGCAGCGAGTCTTGAAGGGCGTCCTCGGCATCCTGGAGCGATCCGAGCATGCGGTAGCAGTGCACGTGGAGCTCTCGGTGGTGCGGCTCGGTCAGCTCTCGGAACGCGTCGCCGTCCCCCGCCTGGGCCCGGGCGAGCAGGTCAGCGGTCATCATGCTCCATTCACCTCCATCGTCGCAGTTGGCCGTCCTCACTCCGTACCGACACCGCCCGCCAGGTGAACTGGGCGGTCCGGGAGTGCCCAGATCGTCTGCGTCGCGGTGTCTGTATGACCGGCTACCGACAGCGCCAACGACGAGGAGCACGAAATGGGCAGGGTCGTCATCAGCACCAACATGTCGCTCGACGGAGTGGTCCAGGACCCCGACGGTGAAGAGGGCTTCAGGCTCGGTGGTTGGTTCGGGCAGTCCGGGGGCCGCGACCTCGAAGCGTGGCGCAAGGTCGCGTACGCCGAGGCGCTGGCCACGGCGGCCTTGCTGTTGGGGCGGCGGAGCGACGAGTGGTTCGCGGCGCGGTGGGCATCACGGGGTGGCGAGTGGGCGGACCGGCTGAACAGCTTGCCCAAGTACGTCGTGTCCTCGACCCTCGCCGAGCCGAGGTGGACCAACGTGAC
Organism: uncultured Acidimicrobiia bacterium; assembly: GCA_963755235.1. Classification (GTDB taxonomy): domain Bacteria; phylum Actinomycetota; class Acidimicrobiia; order Acidimicrobiales; family Ilumatobacteraceae; genus JALZMG01. The sequence continues at coordinate 184,707 of CAVWJT010000008.1, read as the reverse complement.
AGTCCTGAAGGGCGACGTGGTCGACGAGGTCACGAGGCTGAAGCAGCACGTCGACGGCGAGATCGTCGTCTACGCCAGCTATCAGCTCGGGCGCACGCTCATGGAGCACGACCTCGTGGATGAGCTGCGGCTCTTCGTCTTCCCGGTCGTGCTCGGGGCCGGCGAACGCCTCTTTGGCGAGACCACCCCAGAGAAGCCGATCCGTCTCGTCGACAGCCGGACCGTCGGTGACGGCCTCGCGTTCCTGACCTACGAGTTCGTCCGACGTCCATCGGGCTTCGCCCCAGCCTGACGATCGGTGTCGGACTCCACACCCAGGCCCAATGAGAACTGTGAGCTCACGCAGCAGGTTTCCGCCGTTTGTGCTCACACTTCGAGCCGCGGGTGACGCGAGTCCTCGAGCCCGGCCGCTGACGTCGTAGGTTCAAGGTCGGTCGCGGGGGGATTGTCGGAGGAGGTTGGCTCGTGGCGCACGACGTGGTGCTGGCCGGTGGTCGGGTCATCGATCCGGAGACCGGATACGACCGGGTGGGCGACGTGGGGATCGACGGTGACTCGGTCACAGCGGTCGGGGGCCGTCTCGACGGTGCGACGACTGTCGACGTCGGCGGGCTCGTCGTCGCTCCTGGCTTCGTCGACCTCCACAGCCACGCGCAGACGCTGCCGGGACGGCGGCTGCAGGCATGTGACGGGGTCACCACCGCGCTCGACCTCGAAGCCGGCCGCTCACCGGTGGAGCTCGCCTATGCGAGGGACGCACAGCGAGGTTCCCCGATCAACTACGGCTTCTCGGCGTCATGGGCGGCCGCGCGCATGCACGTGATGGCGGACCGGCCGCTCGACGGGGGTATGGCGGCGATCTTCGGCGGTCTGATCGGCACCGCATGGCAACAGGCTGCGAGCGCGGCACAACTGGGGCGGATCCTCGACCACCTCTCGACCGATCTCGCCGCCGGAGCCGTGGGTGTCGGAGTGCTCATTGGGTACACACCCGGGGTCGATCCGGCCGAGTATCTGGCCGTTGCGGAACTGGCGGCCGCCGCCGGGGTGCCGACGTTCACCCACTCGCGTGACATCGTCGAGCTGGCTCCGGAGACGTTGATCGACGGTGCGGAGGAAGTCGTGCGAACCGCGGGCACGACCGGCGCGCACATGCACTACTGCCACATCAACTCGAGCTCCGGGCGGCACATCGACCGAGTCCTCGCCCTGGTCGGCCGCTGCCAGGCGGAGGGCGCCCGAGTCACGACCGAGGCGTATCCCTACGGGTCGGGCTCGACGGCCATCGGGGCGGCGTTCCTCGCGCCCGAGCGGTTGCTTGAGCGCTTCCGCGGCACGACCTCGATCACGTATCTCCGTACGGGCGAGCGCATCGCCGACGAGGCCCGACTCCGCGAGGTGCGGGCGACCGACCCCGGCGGTCTCGTCATCGTCGAGTTCCTCGACGAGTCCGAACCCGACGACGCCGCGCTGCTGCGGCGGTCCCTGGCGTTCCCCGACGCGATCGTCGCGAGCGACGGAATGCCTCCGATGTGGACCGACACCGCGGGCATGGACCTCACCGCCTGGCCCTTGCCACCGGAAGTGGTCACCCACCCTCGAACGGCGGGCACGTTCGGGCGCGCCCTGCGGCTGTGGCGGCAGGAAGGCGCGCCGCTCATGGAGGCCGTCCGACGCGCGACCTTGCTTCCGGCTGAGGTGCTCGAGGGCGCAGTGCCCGCTATGCACCGCAAGGGTCGCGTCCAGACCGGCACGGACGCCGATCTCGTCGTGTTCGACGAGGCGGGCGTGACCGACCAGGCGACGTACGCCGACTCCACGCGCCCGTCGTCCGGCATCGCCCACGTGATCGTCGGCGGGACCTTCGTCGTGCGCGACGGCGAGCTCGTGCCCGACGCGCTTCCGGGCCGGCCGGTGCGCGCCACACCGCGGTGACCTCAGAGGAGGCGGGCGCGGGTGACCCAGTGAAGGTGGGAGATCGGGTTGCGCGCGGAGTCGCGGTATCTGGCCGATCCGCTCTCGTAGGCGACGTAGACCCGGCCACACCTATCGGATCGGTGATCCGTTGCCACCGGGTGACGCGTCACGTCGCCGCGGGCGTCCCTCGTTCCCACCAGTCGAGCACCCGGAGGGCGCGCAGGGTGTTCCAGCGACTGGGCGCTCCGACACCGCTCTCGAGGTCGAAGTGGACGCGGCCGGGATAGATCCGGTCGAGCAACCACCGGCCGTCGGGCTGCTGCTTGGACCGCACGATCTCGACGGCCTCCGCCATCCTGGGATCCGGGTCCGCGCCCGCGCCACGGAAGTAGTCGAGGGCGCGCAGCACGTCGTAACGCCAGTAGTACGGGAACGCGAACTCGAGAAACGACGGATCGACGACCTCGCCCGTGCTCTTGCGGCGGAACAGCCCGCGCTCGAGCAGGTACTCCTCCCCGCTGTGGCGGGCCTCCTGCACCGCGGCGGAACCCCCGGTCGCACGCTCATACTCGAGCAGCCCGTCGAGCACGTCGATCGTCGTGTGGAACGAGGAGCGCACCGACCCGTTCTCGGCCTCGCAGTTCCAGCCGCCGTCGGCGAGCCGCTCGCCGAGGATCCGCTCGACAATGGCGGCTACGTCCACCCCGAAGTAGGCACCCGCCTCGATCGTCCGACCGTTGATGCACGGCTCGACCTCGCCGTCGAAGTATCGCTGCCCGGCGTGCTCCCAGCGCCCGTGCTCGGCGACGAGCGGAATCCCCCGACGGGCCGCCTCGCCCGCCGGGTCCAGGCCGAGGATCTGCAGGGTCTGCAGGGTGTGCATCGTCGGCGTCCAGGGCTGCCCCGGTTCGCCGCCGGTGTAGCCCGCCGGGAAGCACGCACCGCCATCCCACAACCCATCGGCGCCCTCGAGCGCCAGGAGCCGGGCGCCCCAGCCCTCGTGCTCCACGCGTGCTCGTTCGGCGGCGACCTCGTCGGGCGAGGCATCCGTGAGATCGCGCAGCACCTGCCAGCGGATGGCGGGGTCGCCCTCGAGCAGCCATTCGATGTCTTCGCCGACGTCGACGCCGCGCTCGCCGCGTGCCTGCGGGCGCAGCAGCGCCTCGCCGCCGAGGCGTGGCCGGCGGATGCGGACGTGCGCGTTCGCATGGGCGTCCACACCGGTCAGGCCGTTCCGACCGTCGCGGGCGACTACATCGCGTTGGCCGTGAACCAGGCGGCGCGGGTCGCCGCGTGCGGACACGGCGGTCAAGTGGTGGTCTCGGAGGCGGCGGCGGAGTCGGCGACGGACACCGGCGCTGCGCCGGCTCGGACGATTCCGGGTCCGCGACTTCGCCGACGCCGCTCGAGTTGTTCCAGCTGCTCGGCGACGGTCTGGAGCTCGAGTTCCCGCCGCTCCGCGGCGCGCACTCGCTCGACCTGATCCGGGTGGCGATCGCCGACGACCAGGCGCTCGTGCGGGGCGGCTTCGCCGTCCTGCTGCGCGCCGCCGACGACATCGAGGTCGTCGGCGAGGCCGCCGACGGCCGCGGCCGCCGTCGAGCTGGCGGTCCGCGAACGTCCCGACGTCGTCCTGATGGACATCCGCATGCCGGAGATGGACGGCGTCGAGGCGACCCGGCGGATCACCGGCGACGATCGGCTGACCTCCACCCGGGTCGTGATCCTCACCACGTTCGACCTCGACGAGTACGTGTTCGACGCGCTGCGGGCCGGCGCCAGCGGGTTCCTGCTCAAGGACACGCTGCCCGGCCGACCTGCTCGCCGCCGTCCGGGTCGTCGCCGGCGGCGAAGCGCTGCTCGCGCCCAGCGTGACCCGGCGACTCGTCGAGGAGTTCCTGCGCCAGCCCGGCGGCCGCGGCGACGGTCGTCGTCGCGCCCTCGCTCAGCTGACCCCACGCGAGACCGAGGTGCTCGCCGCCGTGGCTCGCGGCCTGTCCAACACGGAGATCGCCGACCACGCTGTTCATGTCCCACGCCACCGCCAAGACCCACGTCAGCCGGCTGCTCACCAAGCTCCACGCCCGCGACCGCGCCCAGCTGGTGATGCTGGCCTACGAGGCTGGCGTCGTCGCGCCAGGCGCCGCGTAGGGTGCCTCGGCCTCGGAGCGCCGTCAGGTCGCGCCGGGCATCACGACGCCGGTCTCGTAGGCGATCATCACCAGCTGGGCCCGGTCGCGGGCGTCGAGCTTCATCAGCAGCCGGCTCACGTGGGTCTTCACGGTCGCGTGGCTGACGTACAGCGCGGCGGCGATCTCGGCGTTCGACCGACCCTTGGCGACGAGCTCGAGCACCTCCCGCTCGCGCTCGGTGAGCTGATCGAGCGCGGCGCTGGCGTGCGGCCGCCGGCCGGTTCGGGGCGGCGGGCGAACTCCTCGATCAGGCGCCGGGTGATGCGGGGCGCGATCAGCGCGTCGCCGGCGGCGACGACCCGCACCGCGTTGAGCAGGTCGACCGGGAGCGTGTCCTTGAGCAGGAACCCGCTCGCCCCGGCCCGCAGCGCCTCGTGCACGTACTCGTCGAGGTCGAACGTGGTGAGGATCACGACCCGCGTCGACGCCAGCGATTCGTCGCCGGTGATCCGCCGCGTCGCCTCGAGACCGTCCATCACCGGCATCCGGACGTCCATCAGCATCACGTCGGGGTGCTCGCTGGCGGCGAGCGCGACGGCCTCGGCGCCGTTGCTCGCCTCACCGACGACGTCGATGTCGGGCTCGCCGGACGAGCAGCATCGTGAAGCCGCTGCGCACGAGCACCTGATCGTCGGCGACCACCACCCGGATCGTCATTCGGCGTCACCGTACGGCAGCAGCGGCCTTGACCCGGTAGCCGCCGCCAGGCGCCGGCCCGACCGAGAGCTCGCCGCCCCACAGCTCGACCCGCTCGCGCATGCCGACCAGGCCCTGGCCCGGAGCCGTCCGCCGGCCGTCGACGCGCCGTCGCTCGGCCGCGCCGCCAGCCCGCGCCCGTCGTCGACGATCTCGACGGCCAGCGAGCTCGGCAGGTGGCGGACCGTCACGTCGACGCGCGTCGGCGTCCCGGCGTGCTTGATCACGTTGGTCAGCGCCTCCTGCACGACGCGGTAGGCGGACAGCTCGATGCCGTGCGTGGACGCAGTCGGCCGTCCCCTCGACGTGCAGCGTCACCGGCACACCGGCCGCCCGCACGTCGTCGACGAGCCGCGGCAGGTCGGCGAGACCGGGAGCGGGGGCGTGCGATCGGGCGCCGTCGCTGTCGCGCAGCACGCCGAGCAGCCGGCGCATCTCGGTCGAGCGTCCCCCGCGAGGTGGCCGAGATCGCCTCGAGCGCGGCGCGCGCCTGCTCCGGCTGCTCGTCGAGCACGTGCGCGCCCACCCCGGCCTGGACGGCGATGACCGACATCGAGTGGGCGACGACGTCGTGCAGCTCCTGGGCGATGCGCAGCCGCTCCTCGGCCAGCAGCCTGGCGGCGCGCTGGCGCTCCGCCTCGGCTCGCTCGTCCGCCTCGCGCACCCTGGCATCGCTCGCCGCCCGGCGGTTGCGGAAGGCGACCCCGAGCGCCCAGACGGCGGCGAAGTTGGCGAGGACGCCGAACGCGCCGACCGTGTCGAGCGTCGGGGCGTCTCCGAGCGCGAGCGCGACGATCGTGACGCACAGCATCGCCAGCCCGACGACCGCCTTCCGGAGCGGACACCACGCGCCCACCGTGAAGGTGAGGAGCAGCGTGGCCAGCGGGAGGGATCCCTCGGGCCAGCCGACGAGGAGGTGCACGAGGATCCCGATCGCGGAGATCGTCAGCGCCATCAGTGGCCAGCGACGGCGGATCGCGATCGGTGCGCAGATCACGAGCGCGGACACGACGAGGAGGGCGCTGGGTTCCCTGAACCCCTCGTCGTCGCTGATGTCCTGACCGAACGCGGTGGCGATGCCGACGAGGGTGAAGATCGCGGCAAGCACGCCGTCGACGGCGAACGGGTTGAACGACCGCAGCCGGGCGAGTTGACGCTCGAACCAGTTCACCACTCGAACGTACCGAACCGCTCGCAACCGCGCATCCGTCCGGCGAACGACTCACTCGTCAGCCTCGAGACGTACATCCACGGGTCGGTCACGAACCGCCCTGCGAGCCGACGACTCGCGGACCGAAAGAGCGGATCGTTGGGGCCACCACACCCAATCCCACAGGAGACCCAACGCCATGACCACCACGTTCGACCCTCCGCTGATCGCCACCACCCGCAGGCCCGGCTACGCGCCCACCGCCGCCGCTCGCGTCTACGACGCCGTCAAGGTGTACGGACGCGGCGACAGCGAGGTCCGCGCCCTCGACGGCGTGTCACCGTCGAGTTCGCCACCGGGCGCTTCACGGCGATCATGGGCCCCTCCGGGCTCCGGCAAGTCGACGCTGCTGCACAGCGCCGCCGGGCTGGACCACCTGACCTCGGGCACCGTCCTGATCGGTGACACCGACATCTCCCAGCTCAACGACCGGAAGCTCACCCGTCTGCGCCGTGACCGCATCGGCTTCATCTTCCAGTCGTTCAACCTCGTGCCGACGCTCACCGCGGCGGAGAACATCGCACTCCCGGCCCGCCTCGCCGGGCGCAAGCTCGACCGCACCTGGTTCGACCACGTCGTCGAGACCGTCGGGCTGAAGCAGCGCCTGAAGCACCGGCCGGCGGAGCTCTCCGGCGGCCAGCAGCAGCGCGTCGCCGTCGCCCGCGCCCTCGCCAGCCGGCCCGAGATCGTCTTCGCCGACGAGCCGACCGGCAACCTCGATTCGCGTGCCGGCGCCGAGATCCTCTCGTTCATGCGCGCCGCGGTGCGGGAGTTCGGCCAGACGATCGTCATGGTCACCCACGACCCGCTCGCCGCCGCCTACGCCGACCGCGCCGTGTTTCTCGCCGACGGGCGGATCGTCGACGACCTCGACGCCCCGACCGCCGACTCCGTCATCGACCGCATGCGCATCCTCGGAGGTTGACCCGCCATGTTCAAGTTGACAATGAGAGAGCTCGCCGCCCACAAGCTGCGGCTCGCTCACCACCGCCTTCGCGGTGCTCCTCGGTGTGGCCTTCATGGCCGGCACCCTCGTCTTCACCGAAACGATCGGTGCCGCATTCGACTCCGCGCTGGCCGAGGCCAACGAAGGGGTCGACGCCTATGTCAGGACGCCTTCCGCCATCGACGTCGGTTATGGCGAACCCGGCCCGCGCCTCGACGCCTCCATTGCCCAGAACGTCGCGACAGTCGACGGCGTCGACGAGATCGCGCTGCGCATCAACGGCTATGCCCAGCTCGTCGGTCCCGACGGTGAGCCCGTCGGCGACGTCGCCAACAGCCCCGCCTTCGGCACGAACTGGGTCGTTGCCGACGACCTCAACCCCTACGAGCTGTCGAGTGGGCGGGCGCCGTCGAACGACGATGAGATCGTCATCGACAAAGCGAGCGCCGAGAAGGCCCGCTATCAGCCGGGTGATGTCGCCACGGTGCTCACCAAGAGCGCCCCGCGGCAGTTCACGATCGCCGGCATCGCCACGTTCGGCACGGCCGACTCGCCGGCCGGGGCGACGGCTGTGCTCTTCACTGACGCAACAGCCACCGAGTTGCTGGCGGCACCCGGCCAGGCCGACGCGATCGCGGTCACCGCCGACGCCGGTTGGTCGCAAGCAGACGTCGCCGCCGCCGTCCAAACTGCGGTCGGTGACGACGTCGAGGTCATCACTGGTGCCGCCCTCATCGCCGAGGACCAGGCGTCGATGGCCGACCTCTTGGCGGGTATGTCCGCGATCTTCGTGGTCTTCGCCCTCGTCGCCGTCGTGGTCGGAGCATTCATCATCAACAACACGTTCGCCATCACCGTCGCCCAGCGCACCCGGCAGATGGCGATGCTCCGTGCCATCGGTGCGTCCGGTCGTCAGGTGAAGCGGTCCGTCCTGATCGAGGCCGCCGCCGTCGGCGTCCTCGCGTCCGCGGCCGGCCTCGCCGCCGGCGTCGCCGTCGCCGCGGGGCTGAGGCAGTTGATGTCGGTACTCGGCTTCGACATGCCCGACGGGCCGACCGTCATCGAGCCGAACGCGATCGTCCTGTCGTTCGGAGTCGGCGTGACCATCACTGTGCTGTCGGCGTGGTTGCCCGCGCGCCGTTCCGCCAAGATCTCGCCGGTCGCCGCGCTGCGGGAGGTCAGCGTCGACCGCTCGGCAGGCTCGGCGCGCCGCGCGATCACCGGTTCGGTGTTCACCGCCGCTGGTGTGACAGCGCTCTTCGGCGGTCTGCGCGGCGAGTCCGGACTGGTCGGTGTCGGCGCACTGGCGATACTCGTCGGGATGGTCGTCCTCGGCCCGGTGCTCGCCCGCCCGGTCGCCAAGGTGTTCGGAGGGCTGCTCCGGGTGCGCGGGCTCAGCGGTGAGCTCGCCACGCACAACTCGACACGGAACCCGAAGCGCACGGCGCGCACGGCGGCGTCGCTAATGCTCGGGGTCGCCCTCGTCGGGTTCATGACGGTGTTCGCCGCATCGGCGAAGACCTCGCTGGCCGGCTCGCTGGAGACCGAGTTCACCGGTACCCACATCGTGCAGGCCGGTGGGTCGGACACCATGTCGGGGCTCAGCCCTGACCTCGCCGACGAACTGCGCGCCACGCCGGGTGTCGACGTCGTCACCCAGTCCCGGATGAGCCGCGCCGTGATCGACGGTTCGGCGACGGATGCCTTCTACGCGTTCGACGCCACCACGGTCGACGACCTGTTCGTCCTCGGTTCCGTCGAGGGAGACCTCGACGCGCTCGGCGCCGACGGCCTCGCCGTGTCGGCGGAGTACGCCACCGATCGGGGGTGGACGATCGGGTCGACCGTGCCGGCGACGTTCCCGAGCGGCGCGACCACCCTCGTCGTGGAAGCCATCTACTCCAGCGGCACGGATTGGGTCGGCTCGACGTTCGTCGATCTCGACGCCCTGCGGGCGCTCGGGGGCGACGAGCTCGACCACCGCGTCTACGTCGCGGGCGCTGAGACCGCGATCGCCGGTGTGGCGGCCGCCTACGCGTCGGCCGACGTGCTGGACAAGGACGCCTTCCTCGACGTCGTCAGCACCGAGATCGACACGATGCTCGCGATGTTCTACGCCCTCCTGATGCTGGCCGTCGTCATCGCCCTGCTCGGCATCGCCAACACCCTGGCATTGTCCGTCTTGGAGCGGACTCGGGAGCTCGGGTTGCTACGGGCGGTCGGCATGGGCCGCGCGCAGGTCCGCTCGACTGTCCGCTGGGAGGCGATCATCATCGCCGTGTTCGGCACGACCCTCGGGTTGGCCGTCGGCACCTTCTTCGGCTGGGCGGTCGTGAGGGCCCTGGCGGACGAGGGCATCGACACGCTCACCGTGCCGGTCGGCAGCCTGGCGGTCGTCACCGGCATCGCCGCCCTGGCCGGTGCGATCGCCGCGGTGCTGCCGGCCCGGCGGGCCGCGAGGCTCGACATACTGAAGGCGCTCGCCGCGGAGTGACCCCGCGATCCCAAGTGCTGTCCGGTCTCGGCGCAACTGCACCCCGGAAACGGGAGGTGGTGGCGCCGGGATCGGCGCGTCCGGACGTCCAGCGGTCGGCTCACTGTGGCACGGGCCAGGTGCGCGCCGCCCGCGGCACGGCCACCGTGATCGTCGCCCGCTTCAGTTGGCTGTCGGCGCCGGTACGCGACGCCCAGGCGTCGAGCGAGCGCATCCACGCCGGCAGCCCGGCGGGGAGGTCCTCCTCCGGGATCGGGGCGAGATCCTCTTCGGTGATGGTCGCGCCGTACGGCACCGATGGGAGGGCCTCGTCGGGGGTCACGAGCGGCTGGAGCAGCGTCAATCCGGCGTTCCACGAGTCGCAGAGCCGCTGCATCGCCTCGGCCCGGGTAATGGAGCCCGACGCGCTGGCCGACTCCGGGTAGGTGGGATGGGTGACGTTGGCATACGCCGCGCCGCAGGCGGTGCCAGCAGGGGTGGCCTTCCATGCCTCATAGGCGCGGTCGGCGAGGTGGCCGAGGGTGAGGATCGCCTGCAGCTCGTTGTGGCGCGCCAAGGTGTCGAGCCAGCGGTTGCGGTACTCGATGATGCCCTCGTCGTCGATGTGGCGAGTGCCGCCGCCCTGACCGTAGACCGAGTAGAGGAAGGCGTTGATGAGGACGTAGCTGCGCGTGATCCCGAGCTTGGCCAGCAGGCCCTGCATCCGCTGGCCGGCCTCGCCCACGAGGATGCGCCGGCAGATCGTCTCGTGGGTGGCCGGGTCCTGACCGATCACGAGCACCCGCGCCGATCCGTCGAGCCGCCCGCGGTGGAAGATCGGTCCCCACTCGGTGCGGAACGAGTCCGGTGGGTAGACGTCCTCGCCCGGATACTCGTAGACGAGGGACGCGTACGGACGGCGGTAGCCGCCGTCGAACTTGACTCCCATGGAGGTGGACCGTACTCCGGTGCGGTCAACCCGCCTCGGGCAAAACGTCGTCGCCGCGAATCCGGCCGATCGCGTCCATGGCCGCGAACGTGATCACCGTCAGAGCGATCCCGTAGATCGCGCCGCCGATGCCGTAGAGCTCGAATCCGAGTAGCCCGACGATGATGGGAGCGGCCGGACCGAGCCGGACCGTGCGGGGGTCGACCGACGGGCGCACGATCACCGCCTCGACGGTCTGCAGCGCCAACAACACGACGAGCACGACGACCCCGGTCCACCCTCCTTCCAAACCGAAGGCCAGCAGCAGCGCGGGCACGCCTCCGACGAGTACCCCGATCAGCGGCAGGATCGTGAACGCCCCGACGGCGACGCCGAGACTCAGCGCCGCCGGCAGATCGAGCGCGTAGCACACAGCTCCGACGATGACGCCGTTCACGAGGGACTGGGCGAGGGCGATCAGGAGGTAGTGGCGTCCGCGCAAAGCGCCGGCCGAGGCGACGGTGCGGATGTCCTCGCGGCGATCCTCGTGGAACTGAGCCACGAAGGCGTCGAAGTACCGCCGGCCGAAGTTGAGGAGGAACAGCATCAAGATGCCGGTGACGAGGTACGTCGGCGCGGTTCCGGCAAACCGGGACACGGCGCGCTCGCGTATCCGAGCGCTCAACTCGTCGACGAACGCTTGAACCCGGTCGCCGATGCCGATGTCCGCGGCCCAGTCGAACTGCTCCTCCAGCCCGGCGGCGGCCTCGGGCGCCGTCGTCTGCAGTTCGTCGAGGGAGTCGAGCAGATCGTTGGCGAGGCCGATCGTGACTCCCCCGATGATCGCGACGACGCCGAGCAGCACGACGATCACGCTGATCCAGCGGGGCAGCACCCGGTCGACGATGTCCACGAGCGGGTCGATCAGGAGGGCGACGATCGAGCACGCGACCACCCAGCCGACGATGCGGTGGGCCTCGACGAACATGTTGCGGAGCACGAAGGCCGTGACCACCGCCCCCACGATCATTGCCGCCGAGGCGGGCGTGAGCCCGGCGTGCCAGACCCGCACATGCCCGGCGGAGGCCACAGCCGGCGGGTCGGTGTCCCCCTGCGCCACGGGACCACGGTAGCGATTGGTCGCGTGGGCTCACGGGAATCACCGCGCTGTGCGTGTCATCATCGAGGACGTGAGCGAGGAGGGGTTGCCGCTGCGGATCGACCCTGACGATGCCGGCTGGCGCCCGCCTGCGCATCCGGCTCGATTGGCGAACGTTCGCCTACCTCGTCGTCGCGATCCTCGGCGCGCTCGCCGTGATCGCCGTGGTCCGCGGGACCGAGACGATGCTCACCCGGATCGGCGTCGGGCTGGTCATCGCCCTCGCCCTCGATCCGTTGACCAACGCCGTCGGTCGCGGCCTCGGCATTCGCCGCGGCCTCGCCGTCGGAGTCGTCGCCCTGGGCGTGTTCGGTCTGGCCGCCCTCCTGATCGCGGTGCTCGCGCCCGCGCCGTCACCGAGGCGAGCAAGTTCTCCGAGCAACTGCCGGACACGATCAACGAGCTCGAGCAGCTCCCGCTCGTCGGCGGGTATCTGCGCGACAACGAGATCGCGGAGAAGGCACAGCAATGGGTGCGCGACCTGCCGGAGCAGTTCACCGACGAACGTGTGGCCGAGGTCGCCGGCACCCTCGTCAGCGGCGTGGCCAGCGTGGCCATCGTGGTGATGGTGGCCATCGCCGTGCTCATCGACGGCGAGAGCTTGCTCAGCCGGATGCGCCGGCTGCTGACCCCGCCGCGGCGAGCACAGGCCGACTACGTCGGCGGGGTGATCTACCGGACCTTGGGCCGCTACTTCGGCGGGTCGATCACGGTGGCCATCCTGATGGGTCTGTACGTGCTCGCGCTGGGGTTGCTGCTCGGGATCCCGCTCATTCCGCTGGCGGCGATCTGGGCGATGCTCACGGACTTGATCCCGCAGATCGGCGGGTTCCTCGGCGGCTCGTTCCTCGTGCTGCTGGCCCTGACCGAAGGGGTGCCAACCGCGCTCATCGCGGCGGCCGCCTTCGTGCTGTACATGAACTTCGAGAATCACGTGATCCAGCCGGCGATCGTTGGCCGGTCCGTGAACCTGACTGCGCCGACGACGATGGTCGCCGCGTTCGTCGGGGCGGCCGTCGCCGGCGTCCCGGGTGCGCTCGTCGCGACGCCGCTCGTCGGCGCGGCCAAGGCGATCTACCTGGAGGCGCGGGGCATGGAGCAGTCAGAGCCGGAGCGTCGGGTCAGCGGCCCGTTGCGTCACCTGCTCGATCGCCGGAAGGACTGAGCGCTCAGCGGACATCGCTTACGTCACCTGGATGCGCCCATCTGGGCCGATTCAGATGACCTAAGCGATGTGGAGCCCGTGACACGCCGCCCGAGCGGCCGGGGGCACGGACAGGCTGCAGGGCACGGCCGACCTCGATGTCGTGGCCGCGAACGCGCCGGACGTCACCACGCCCGCGACCGAACCGCTGGCGATACCGAAGGCGGAACTGCTCCAGGTCGCCTGGGAGATTGCGGCGACCGACCGCGACGCGTTGTTTCCCCCGGCCCTGCACCCCGTGAACCCGCCCGTCGTCACGTTCTCGTTTCTCCGTGCCCGAGAGTGCACCCATGGTCCGTTCACGCTCGCCGAGACCCGCCTGCTGTGTCGCAGCGGGATTCGGACTCGCGGCTACCACGTCGGCGCGTTCGTCGACAACCCCGAGGTCGCGACGATCCTCTCGACGGGATGGGGCTATCGGATCGCCGTGGCCGACGTGACGCTGAGCCACCGCTACGACGGGGCGACGGGACGGGTCGCCCTCGACGGAGGGGTGGCCCTGCTCACCGGCCACGCTTCTCCCCGCGCCCTCTCGCCGTCCGATCTCCAGTACACCTCGACGATGAATCCGGCCCGGCTCGACCGGGGCCTCCGATTGCTGCAGGTCGAACGCGACCACCAGTTCGCCCGCGGCGAGCGCGGGGATCCGTTCGTGGTCGCCTTCGACGCGGCGACATGGGGCGAGCCGCGGCTGCGGTTGTCCCATCCGGTGTCGGCCTCCTCGGCCGTGGCCGATGTCGCCTTCAAGCCCGTCCGCTTCGTCTGCCGCGCCGACGTGTGGGCGTTCGAGGGCACCGAGCTCCTGGCATCGGCGCGGAGCTAGCGGTTCTCCACGCCTTCATCGCAGCTTCTTCATGACCACCTGACATCGGCGGACTTCAATTGGTTCATGCGTTCTGGACTGTGTGACCTGCTGAACATCGACGTGCCGATCGTGCTCGCCCCGTTCGGCCCATGGGACCAGGTCGACCTGGCGGCCGCCGTCTGCGAGGCGGGCGCGCTCGGCAGCGTGGGCACGGCGGTGCGGTCGGTACCCGAGCTGCGCGAGCAGTGGCGACGGCTGCGGGACCTCACCGATCGGCCGTTCGCCATCAACCACACCGGACGGCCGTTCAACGCGGAGGCGTTCGAGGCGACACTCGAGTTCGGTCCGGCCGCGATCTCGTTCCACATGGGGGTGCCGGCCGACCTGATCGTGGAGGCGCACGAGCGCGGCATCGTCTGGCTGCAGACCGTCGGCGATGTCGACGCCGCCGTCTCGGCGATCGAGGCGGGCGCGGACGTGCTCGTCGCCCAAGGGACGGAGGCCGGCGGGAACGCGGGGTGGGTGACGACGATGGTGCTGGTCCCGTCCGTCGTCGACGTCGCCGGCGACGTGCCCGTCGTCGCCGCCGGCGGGATCGCCGATGGACGGGGGGTTGCCGCGGCGCTGGCCCTCGGCGCGCAAGGGGTCAGCCTCGGGACGCGCTTCCTGGCCTCCACCGAGATGACGATCGACTCCGCTTGGAAGGACCGGATCGTGGCCGCGTCGGCGCTCGACGCGGTGAAGGTGCCCCATGCCGAACGGGTGATGCCTCCGTTCACCCTGCCCCAGTTCGGCGTCCCGTTCGCTCCCCGGGCGTTGCGAACCGAGCTCATCGATCGTCTAGAGGCGGACCCGGCGAGTGTCGACCCGGCCGAAGTCGGGCCCCAGCTGCTGGCGGCCGTGCGCGCGGGAGGAGGCCACGAGCTCTTGCCGTTCGCTGGCCAGTCCGCCCAGCTCGTGCACGAGATCGCGCCGGCGGCGGACCTCGTCGCCCGACTCATTGCCGACGCCGCCACCGCACTCGCGCGGGCCGGCCTCGTCGTCGACGGTCTTGGCCATGGATCACGCCGTAGCACGATGAGGGCATGACCGACACCGTCACCGGCGCCGGAACCCCGGACGACCCGTGGAACCTGCGCACACCGCCCGGCACGTCCGACTACCAGATGTACCGCGACGAAAGCGTCGACCCCCCGGAGCTCGTCTGTCAGGTCGGGTCGACCAAGCTCCGCTACCTCGCCCGCTGCCTCGACGACGTCCCGGCCATGCTCCGGGAGCACGGTGAGTGGATGGATCTCGGCAGTGCCGACGAGAACAAGCCGGCCAAGGAGGGCACGCTCGAGGCGTGGGCCCGCTCCGAGACCAACCCGGTGGGCGGGTGGTACGGGCTCCGCAAGGGGTACCGGGGGCGGTTCGCGATGTACGTGTCGCCGCTGCTGGAGCACCTCGGCCTCGTCGAGCTCGAGCACAACCCCCGCAACAACCGCATCCGGGCCCGCTGAAGGCGAGTTGCCGATCTGCTACGCATGACGCATCACCCCAGCGGGCGCCGAGGGAAAGGTCATCGTCATGCCGAAGCCGTTCAGCGGTGAGATCAAGCTCGACGTCCGGGACTCGACTCCCGACTGGCCGGCCTTCCTCGCCGATCGGGCCCCGGGGGGCGCGCCCAACGTGTTGGTCATTCTGTACGACGACACCGGCTGTGCGGCGTGGTCGCCGTACGGCGGGCGGATCAACATGCCGACGATGGATCGTCTGGCCGCGAACGGCCTCACGTACTCGCAGTGGCACACAACGGCGTTGTGCTCGCCGACGCGCTCGACGTTCCTGACCGGCCGCAACCACCACTCCAATGGGTTTGCCTCCATCTCGGAGTCCTCGACCGGGTTCCCCGGTTACAGCTCGCACATCCCGCCGGAGAACGCCACCATCGCCAACATCTTGCGCGACGCCGGCTGGAGCACGTTCTGGGTCGGCAAGAACCACAACGTTCCGATCGACGAGTGGACGATGGGATCGTCGAAGAAGAACTGGCCGCTCGGGCAGGGTTACGACCGCTTCTACGGCTTCATCGGAGGGGAGACCAACAACTGGTATCCGAGCCTGGCCGAGGACAACCACTACATCGACCAGCCGTACCTGCCGGAAGACGGCTACCACCTGTCCAAGGATCTCGCTGACCAGGCCCTCCGGATGATCCGCGACTCCAAACAGACCGAGCCGGACAAGCCCTGGTACCTGTGGTTCTGCCCGGGCGCCAACCACGCCCCGCACCACTGCCCCCAGGACTACATCGACAAGTACAAGGGCATGTTCGACGACGGCTACGAGGCGTACCGCGAGTGGGTCCTGCCGCGAATGATCGAGCGGGGCATCTTGCCGGAGGGCACCGAGCTGACGCCGATGAACCCGATGCCCGACGGCACGTTCTCCGATTCGGACGTGGTGCGACCGTGGGACGAGCTGAACGACGCCGAGAAGGCGATGTTCTCGCGAATGGCGGAGGTGTACGCCGGGTTCTCCGAGCACACCGACGCTCAGGTGGGTCGCATCGTCGACTACCTCGAGGAGTCCGGACAGCTCGACAACACGATCATCTTCTATTGCGCCGACAACGGCGCTTCAGGTGAGGGGTCGCCGAACGGTTCGGTGAACGAGGGCAAGGTCTTCGGCGGTTACCCCGATGATCTCGAGCAGAACCTCACGATGGTCGATCAGCTCGGCGGCCCGAACACCTACAACCATTATCCGACCGGATGGGCGACGGCGTTCTCGACGCCGTACCGCATGTTCAAGCGTTACGTCTACCAGGGCGGGGTGTGCGACCCCCTGGTCATCCACTGGCCGGCGGGCATCGCCGCCAAAGGCGAGGTGCGCCACCAATACCACCACTGCACCGACATCGTGCCGACCATCTACGACGTGTGCGGCGTCGAGATGCCCGATGTCTACAACGGGGCGACCCAGACCCCGCTGGCGGGCGTGTCGATGCGCTACAGCTTCGACGACGCAGATGCGCCGACCAGAAGCAGACGCAGTACTACGAGATGTTCGGCCACCGCGGCCTTTGGCACCAGGGCTGGAAGGCCGTGACCGAGCACGGCCCGATGCCAGCGCGATGCGCAACTTCGAGAACGATCGCTGGCAGCTGTTCCACACCGACGACGACCGCGCCGAGGCCCATGACCTCGCCGAGCAAGAGCCCGAGAAGCTGCAGGAGCTGATCGACCTCTGGTCCCAGGAGGCCGAGGCCAACCACGTGCTGCCGCTCAACGACCTGCAGATCATCGGAAACCCGGAGGACTTCGAGACTTTCGTCAAGATGGAGTTCCATCTGCCGGTGTCGCCCACCGGGCAGTACACCTACTACCCCGGCACGAGCGAGATCCCGGAGCGCTCGGCGGCCAACGTCCACGGAGTGTCGTACAAGGTCCTCGCCGAGGTCGAGCTCACGCCGCAGTCCGAGGGCATCATCTTCGCCCACGGCTCGCGCTTCGGTGGCCACGCCCTGTTCATCAAGGACGGCACGCTTACCTACGCCTACAACTTCCTCGGCATCCCGCCCGAGGACCGCATCTCGGCGCCGGTGCCGACGTCGGGCACACACATCCTGGGCGTGGAGTTCGTCAAGGAGCGGACCGGCGAGTATCGGGAGGGCATCGGCCCGCTCAAGCTGTACATCGACGATCAGCAGGTCGGCGACGCCGAGATCCGCACCGTGCTCGGCCACTTCTCGCTCTGCGGAGAGGGGCTCTGCATCGGCTACGACAGTGCCGATCCGGTGAGCTCGATGTACCAGTCGGGCTTCTCGTTCACGGGCGGGAGGATCGTCAAGGTCGTCTTCGACATCGCCGACGACGCCTACATCGATGTCGAAGCCCATCTCGCCGCCGCCATGGCGCGCGACTAGATCAGATGACGGGCTCGGCCGGGAGCGGGCCTTACCCGAACTTGACCGTCATGGTCGGATCATCGGCGCTTCGGCGCGATGACGAGCCCGCAACGCGTCGTCCCAGCCGCCGTTGCAGTAGGTGGTGACGGCGCTGATGCGGCCGTCGAGCACCTCGCAGAAGTGCATGCGTCGGGCGGTGATCGTGCCCTCCGGCGTCTGCTGGGTCTCGACGTGCTCGGTCACGAACCCGCCTTCCGCGGGGACGGTGCGAACGACCTCGACCTCGACCGGTCCCTCGGCGATCGATCGCAGTTGGGTGACGAAGACGTCGCCGGAACCCTCGAGCTGGAACCGCCACATCGGCGGCAGCAGGTCGAACAGGGCGTCCGGCGCGAAGAGGTCCTGGTCGCACTCGAAGTCCGAGAAGCACCGGTGGAAGCCGGCACTCAGCCGGTCCGCGGTCTCGTGATCGAGTGGTGCCGTCGAAGCGCTCGTGGTCATGCGGTCGACGGTACGGATGCGTTCGGCGACCGGGCATCGCCCGGACGTCCCATTCCCACTGCAAGGCGGCTGGGACGAATGCCCTACGGCTCAGACCAGATCGTGTTCGTAGGCGTAGGCCGTGGCCGCAGCGCGGGTCCTGACGCCCAGCTTGGCGTAGATGTTCTCCAGGTGCCGGGCGACGGTGTGCTGGCTGATCAGCAGGTTGGCGGCGATCTCGCGGTTGGTCCGGCCCGCGGTCAGCTGGGCGAGGACCTCCCGCTCGCGGTTCGACAGGACCGTGCGGCCAGCCTTCGCTGTCGGTGGGGACGACGCCGCTGTCAGCTCGGCGGACAACGCGCGCACGTGCTCGAGGTCGGGTCCCGCGCCGAGCTCGCGGAAGATCGCTTGCGCGTTGTCGAACTCCAGAGCCGCAGTCGTGCAGTCGTCGAGCGCTGAGCAAGCCCGTCCGACGAGGATCGCCGCCCGCGCCAATTCGTACGGCATGCGCAACGACTGCCATGCCGTCGCTGCGGCCCGCAGCCGCGGCAGCGCCGCGGCGGGATCGCCCTCGCTCAGGAGAACTCTCCCGGTCGCATGCGCGGCCATCGCGTCGAGCACCACCGATGACGCCGTGTCGGCCAGCGCCCGCAGTTCGTCGGCGGCCGTGCGGGCCGCCGACACGTCGCCGGTGGAGCAGAGAATGTCGACTGCGGCGGCCAGAAGTGCCGGTCGGGCGGACGGGTCGCGCACCTCGTGCGACGCGCGCTGGATGCCGGCCGCGGCGGCGGTGCCGTCCCCCCGCGCCAACTGCAACAGCGCGAACCCCGGCACCGGGTCGTACCCGTGGCGGCTGGCGAGTCGATAGTCGTGGTCCGCCTGTTCGAACGCCCCGATCAGGCGGTGCAGCTCGCCCTCCTGGTAGTTGGCGAGTCCGAGGGCAGGGTGGGGTGGATCGTTCAATCGGCGGCAAGCCGCCTCGGCCGTCGAGATGGCGTCGGGCCAGTCGCCGGCCGCCTGCTGCAGCTGCGAGCGATGCACAAGGCATTGGCCGCGATACGGCACCAGGTCCGGCTGGGCGTCGCACCACGCCCCGAGCGCGTCCGTCCACTCGGCGGCCCGGCGGAGATCGAAGAGCTTCATGCACTCGAGGATGACCGCGCAGTACACGATCCCGGCGGCGATCGGGCCGACCTCGTCGCCCGCCACCGCGACCATGACGGCATCGAGCTGCGCGAGCCCGCCGGCGACGTCACCCATCGCGATCAGTGACTGCCCGTGACCCAGGGTGCCGAGCGCGCGGAGGTCGGCATCGCCGAAGCGATCCCCGACCTCGGCGGCGCGGGCCGCGAGGTCGCAGGCGCCCGACGGGTCGCCCTCCTCGAGCGCACCGAGGAAGCGGGGCACGAGCACGTATCCGCTCGCCGGGCAGTCCTCCCCGAGCTGCTGGATCAAGCGATCGCTGCGCGTGAGCCACCCGGCGGCGTGCGCCATCTGCCCCCGCAGCATCAGGATGAAGGCGAGCCAGAAGGCGTAACGGGCCGCTTCCGCCACGTCGCCCGTCGCCGCGGCGGCCCGCTGCGCCGCCGCCCAGGCCTTCGCCGAGTCGTCGTCCTTCCCGATCAGATAGGCGCTGACGGCCAGTCGCTCGAGGTCAGCGGCGTCCAACGACTCTCGCTCGGCGGCGACGGTGAACCTGGCGAACGCCTCGGCCCAGTCCCGCTGCGCGAACGCCGCCCGCGCCTGTTCGACCGAAGCCGTCATGGCCTCCAGTCTGTCGGATCACCGGTTTGTGTCACCGATCCCGCCGGTTGCCGGCGACGTCGGTGACACAAACGCCGTCGCTCCGCCCAGATGTGGCGGTCAGCGTCCGCGACCGGCGGGCGCAGGCTTGCGGTCCGCGACCCGGCGCCAGATGAACGTGACGATCACCGCGCCGACGATCGAACCGATGATGCCGCTCGCCTTGAAGGCGAGTCCGTCGCCGGCGATCAGGCTGGCGAGCAACCCGCCGACGAACGACCCGATCAGGCCGGCTCCGATCGCCATCCCCCAATCAATGCCGCGGCCGCCGCGCCCGAGGATGAACTGCGCGGCCGCGCCGACGAGGGCGCCGAACCCGATGATGCCGAGGATCAACACGAGGCCGCACCGTAGTCGCTCCCGGTGGGTCAGTCGGCGAAGCGGAACCGGGTCTGGCCGAACGGGTCGCCCTTGGCGAACGCGAACGACTTGACCGGCGCGAGCACGAACACCCACGCCTCGCCGCCCTCGTGGTGGAAGGCGCCGGCAGCGACGTCGAAGTGCCAGTCGGCGCCGTACTTCGTCTCGTAGGCCTCGGCCACGCGCCGCAGCTCGCCGTCGTCTTCCAGCCTCACCGCATCGCCCTCGACCACCACGTCGAGGCCCTTGTCGATGGCATTGGTGCCCGTCGTGATCACGCAATGCCGGTTGTGGGCGAGGTTCTTGGCCTTCTGCTCAGTCGGTCCGGTGGTGAAGTACAACGCACCGTCGAGCCACAGCGCGATCAGGGGAGTGACGTGCGGACGGCCGTCGGCGCGCACCGTCGAGAGCCAATACACCTGGGCACGCTCGAGCTGTTCGCGGGCGTCAGCCCACGTCGTCGCGCTGGCGTCCTCGCTGCTGAACCGCGAATCCAACTCGATGACCGGCTCGCTCCGTGCCATGGCGTCAGCTCAACGCGGCCTTGAGGCTCTCCAGGTCGACAGCGCCGAACACGACCCGGTTGCGGGTGGCGATGTACAGGAGGTCGAGGTCGACGCCGGCGTCGGCGATCTGCCGGGCGAGGTCGGCGAGCACGCCCGGACGGTCCTCGACGTCGACGACGACGACCTCCCGCTCCCGCGTCACGGCGAGGTTGGAGATGCCGAGGACGTGCTTCGCAGCGGCGGCGTGGGGGACGAGGATGTGCAGTTCGGCCTTTTCGCCGTCCCCGATGCACGCCGCCGCGGAGATGTTGACGCCGGCATCGCTGATCGCCGTCGCGACCCGTGCCAGCGCCCCGGGTGCGTTGTCCACCTCGATCACCAGATCCATGGCCATGGCCCATCCTGGCAGTTCGGCCGATGCGCGGCTTTCGCTTGACGGCAGTTTGTTTGTCAACTATACAAACGAACCGGATGGCGACACCGGAAGACGCCCGACGGGCGAATCGCAGCTTGCTGCTGGGGACCTTGCACCGCGAGGGACCGCTCTCGCGCGCCGATCTCGCCAAGCGCACCGGGCTCACCCGGGCGACGGTGTCAGCCGTGGTGCGCGATCTGATCGACGAGTCGGTCGTCGAGGAGCTCGGGGTCCGGGCCGCCGGCGGCGTCGGCAAGCCGGCCACCCTCGTCGGCATCGACGCCGACGGGCGCCACGTGGTCTGCATCGACGTCTCTGAGCCGGCGGAGTTCGTCGGCGCGGTCGTCAACCTCGACGGCAAGGTCGTCGTCCGCCGGACCTACGACCGCAAGGGCCGGACCGGTCGCACCGCGGTCACCCTCGTCAAGCGCATCTGCCGGGAGCTCGTCCGCGACGCCGAGGGGCCGTTACTGGGCGTCGGCATCGCCAGCCCGGGCATCGTCACCACCGAGGGCGTGATCGTCACCGCCGCCCACCTCGGCTGGACCGAGGTGCCCCTGGCGGACGAGCTGTCCAGCGACCTCGACCTCCCCGTGCACGTGGTCAACGACGCCAACGCGGCGGCGCTGGCCGAGCTCACGTTCGGTGAGCCCACCGCACCTCATCTGATCTGCGTCCTGGTCGACGAGGGTGTCGGTGTCGGGCTGGTGCTCGACGGTCGGTTGTTCACCGGTTCCTCGCACGCCGCGGGTGAGATCGGGCACGTCGTCGTCGACGATGGCGGGGCGGTGTGCGCCTGCGGCAAGCGAGGGTGCCTGGAGACGGAGGTGTCCGAGCCGCTGCTCGACCGCCGCCTGGAGGAGGACGGGGCCGACGAAGCAGCCGTTCTCCACGCCGCCGGCACCCACCTCGGCACGGCTCTCGCCACCGTCGTCGGCGCCCTCGACGTCACCGAGGTCGTGCTGTCAGGCCCGCCGACCGTGTCGACGGAGACATTCCGCACTGCGACGGCCGAGGCGATCGCCTCGCGCACGCTGCCCGTGATCGGCGCGCGCCTCGTGGTGCGCCCCAGCACCCTCGGATTCGACGACGTGATCGTCGGCGCCGCGGCGCGGGTGCTCGACCAGGAGTTGGGCATCCGATGAGAAACAACAAGGGAGAGAACAACGTGAACAAAACTCGACCCATGCGGTTGCTGGCTTTGCTGGCCGCCGCCGGCCTGCTCGTCGCCGCCTGCGGTGACGACGATGACGACTCCGCGGCGACGGACGCCCCGAGCGCTACCGAAGCCCCGGATGGCACCGAGGCCCCAGCGAGCACCGAGGCGCCGGCGACCACCGCGGCGCCAGCGACCACCGCGGCGCCAAGCGACACGACCGCGGCGCCGAGCGAGACCACCGCGCCGCCGCCACCGACCAACCCACCGCCGGCCGACATCGGCACGGGCTCGGGTGAAGGCGGCACGATCCGGCTCTGGCTCAACGGAGTCGCCGACACACCGGACCCGATGGTCGAGTACGCGGTCGCCGAGTTCAACAAGGTTCATCCCGATGTCAAGGTGGTGCTCGAGCGCCAGCAGTGGGACGGCATCGTCGAACGGCAGACGACCGCGCTCTCGGGCGGGGACGCTCCTGACGTCGTCGAGTTCGGCAACACGCAGGTGCAGGCGTTCGAGGCGGCGGGGGCACTCGTCGACCTCACCGACCGGATGGGGGAGCTCGGCGGGGACGACCTCGCCCCCGGCATGGTCGAGGCCGGAACGTACGACGGCAAGTTCTACGGCGTGCCGTACCTCTCCGGGTCCCGCATCATGATCTACCGCACAGACCTGTTCGAGGCGTCCGGCATCGAGGTTCCGACGACGCTCGACGAGATGGTCGCCGCCGGCGAGCAGCTGATGGCTGACAACGCCGACGTACCGAACTTCTCCGGGATCTACCTGCCGGCTCGGAACTGGCACGCGGCGATGACCTTCGTCTGGGCGCACGGTGGCGACATCGCGGTCCAGGAGGGCGACGAGTGGGTCGCCACGCTCGACTCGCCCGAGTCGATCGCCGGGCTCGAGTACTTCAAGAACGTGTTCGACAGCGCCAACTCGGCGCCCGCCGACAGCGACGACGCCAACGACTGGCTGGCGTTCTGCGCCGGCGAGGTCGGGATGATGCCGGCCCCGGGTTGGAAGCCGGGCCAGATCATCGAGGAATGTCCGGAGCTCGAAGGCAGCGTCGGCGTGTTCGCCATGCCGGGCAGCGAGGCGGGGACGACCGCGCCGGTGTTCCTCGGTGGTTCCAACATCGGGATTCCGGTGAACAGCGAGCAGCAGGACCTGGCCTATGACCTCATCAAGGTCCTGGTGTCGCCGGCCTTCCAGGCACAGTTCGCCGATGTCGGTCTGATGCCCATCCTCACGTCGGAACTCGAGAAGGTGAGTGGCAGCGAGGGCGCGATCGCCCAGGCCGAGGCGGCCAAGAACAGCAAGTTCGTGCCGGCCAGCGAGAAGTGGGCGGGCGTAGAGGCGGCGAACGTCCTCCAGGACATGCTGACCCAGATCGCCCAGGGCGAGGACATCGCGGACGTTGCCGCCCAGGCCGACGCCGCGATCGAGGACACCCTGAACGGCTGAGTCCGACCTCGCACCTCACGTAGTAAGCAACGCCGATGGCCGTTGCCACGACCCCCACCGCGGTCGCGCCGACCGGGAGTCCGACGACCCCGGTCGCCGCGCCGCGGCGGCGGCGGTCATCGGCGTTGCCCTACGTGCTCCTGCTCCCCTCGGTGGTCGTGCTCGGCGCGATGCTCGGCTACCCACTCGTGCGCCTGGGGACGATGTCGCTGCAGGAGTACGGGCTGCCGCAGGTGTTCGGGCAACCGGCCGCTTGGGTCGGCTTCGCCAACTTCCGAGCGATCCTCGAGGACGACTACTTCTGGACCGTCCTCTGGCGCACGTTGATCTTCTGCTTCGTCAACGTCGCCCTGACGATGGTGCTCGGCGTGCTCATCGCCCTGCTTCTCGAGGCCCTGGGCAAGGGAATGCGGCTGCTCGTGTCGGCGGCGCTCATCGTCGCCTGGGCGATGCCGGCCCTGACGGCCACGATCGTCTGGCAGTGGATGTTCGACACCGAGTACGGCCTCGTCAACTGGGCCCTCGACCGGCAGGGCCACAGCTGGTTCGCCGACCAGCTCACCTTCTTCATGATCGCCACGATCATCGTCGTGTGGATGGGCATCCCGTTCGTCGCCTTCACGGTGTACGCCGCGCTGACCCAGATCCCCGAGGAGATCAAGGAGGCGGCCCGGATCGACGGCGCCCGGTTCCGAGACCTCTGGCGCTACGTGTCGTTCCCGGCGCTGAAGCCGATCCTGCTCATCCTCACGTCGCTGTCCGTCATCTGGGACTTCCGCGTGTTCACCCAGATCTACGTACTGCAGAACGCTGGCGGGATCACCCGCGACACCAACCTGCTCGGCGTCTACGCCTACCGCATCTCGATCGGCGAGAACCGCTTCGACATCGGCGCCGCCGTGGCCGTCGTGATGGTCTCGATCACGGCGATTCTCACGGTCGGGTACATGCGGGCCATGTTGCGGACGGAAGAGCTGTGAGAGCGACGGAGCACGCGTCGCTGGAAGCGGATCGGCATCAACACGGCGGGGGCCGTCGTCGCGTTCGTCGCCCTGTTCCCCGTGTACTGGATGGTGTTGTCGTCGTTCAAGCGCAACAGCCAGCTGAGAACGCTCGACCCGCAGTTCCTGCCGACCAACCCGACCCTGGACAACTACCGCCGCGTGTTCGAGCGGGACTTCTTCTGGACGGCATTTCGCAACAGCGCGATGGTCACCACGACGGTGGTGTTCCTCGCCCTCACCATCGCCTTCTTCGCCGCGGTGGCGTTGTCGCGGTTCCGATTCCGCGGCCGCAAGGCGTTCCTCGTCACCGTCATCGCCATTCAGATGATCCCGGCCGAGGCGCTCATCATCTCGTTGTTCCAGGTGCTCGACGGCCGGGACCTCACCAACCGGATCATCGGCCTGTCCCTGACCTACCTGATCTTCGTGCTCCCGTTCACGATCTGGACCCTGCGCGGCTTCGTCGGCGGGGTGCCCCTCGAGCTCGAGGACGCCGCCCGCGTCGACGGGGCCAGCCGCCTCGGTGCCTTCATGCGGGTGACGCTGCCGCTCATCGCCCCCGGCCTGGTCGCGACCGGGATCTTCGCGTTCATCCTCGCCTGGAACGAGTTCATCTTCGCCCTCGTCCTCATGAACCGCCCCGAAACCCAGACGGGGCCCGTGTGGCTGAACGCCTTCAACGACGGCGCCCGTGGCACGGACTGGGGCGGGGTCATGGCGGGCTCGACCATCCTGGCCGTGCCGGTCGTGATCTTCTTCCTCCTGGTCCAGCGCAAGGTCACGGCCGGCCTCACCGCGGGAGCCGTGAAGGGATGAACGTCGGTGTGGACGTGGGCGGCACCACCACCCGGGCCGTGGTCTTCGACGCGACGCTCGCGCCGGTCGACTCTCGCTCGGGGTCGACACCGCGCGGCGGCGACGCGGTCGTCGAGCTCGTGGCGACGCTCGTCGAGGAGCTCGCCGCCGGCGCCCGAGTGCGGCCGGAGACCGTCGCCGTGGGGATCCCGGGCCGCATCGACGTCGACCGGGGAATGGTGAGCACGGCGGTGAACCTCGGGATCACCGAGCCGGTCGCGATCGCCGAGCGGCTGCGCGCCAGGCTGGCGGTGCCCGTCCACGTCGAGAACGACGTCAACAGCGCGGCCCTCGGTGCCTACGCCCACTTCGGGCTGGTGCCGCCGGCGTCGCTGGCCTACGTGAACGTCGGCACCGGCATCGCCGCTGGCTTCGTCCTCGGGGGGCGGCTTCTGCGCGGGGCCACTGGCGGGGCGGGGGAGATCGGCCACATCCCGATGCGTCCCGACGGGCCACCCTGCCCGTGCGGTCAGGTCGGGTGCGCCGAGGCCGTGGGTTCGGGACGCGCCGTGGCGGCGGACGCCAGTCCCGAGGATGTCTTCGCCGCCGTCGCCTGGACCGTGCAACTGTGTGTGATGACCCTCGACGTCGACGTCGTGGTCGTCGGTGGGGGGATGACCAGCACCGAGGAGCCGTTTCTGTTGGGCCTCGACGAGGCGCTGGCGAAAAGTGAAGCGACGTCGCCGATGCTCGCGGCGACCGGGCTCGCTCGTCGCGTCCGCCTGGCACCGCTCGACGTCCCCTTGGGGAGTCTCGGCGCCGTACTCGCGGCGCGTGACCAGGGATCGTGACGTGCGCGCCAAGCCGCTGGTGATCGCCGGTGGCGCGGTCGTCACCCCGTCGGCGGTGATCGAAGCCGGGCACGTCGTCGTCGACGGCAGCGGCCGGATCGTCGCCGTCGGCGAGGGCCCGGCTGGCGAGGCACCGGCCGACGCCGTCGTGATCGACGCCGCCGGCTGCTGGGTGACGCCAGGCTTCATCGACGTGCAGATCAACGGCGGGCACGGCATCGACCTCACGACCGAACCGGGGCGGGCCGACGAGCTCGGGCGGTTGCTCCCTCGCTACGGCGTGACGTCGTTCGTGCCGACGGTCATCACGTGCGGCGACGAGCAGCGGGCGGCCGCGCTGAAGTGGTGGGCGGGTCGGGACGAGGCGACCGTCGCGGCGGGGGCCGTCCCGGTCGGGCTGCATCTCGAGGGCCCGATGCTCGCCGCGCGGCGTCGCGGGGCTCATCCCCTCGACCTGCTCCGGCAACCCGACACCGCCCTGATCGACGGGTGGTCCCGGGCGTCAGGTGTCCTGATCGCCACCCTGGCTCCGGAGCTGCCTGGTGCCCTCGAACTGATCGGCGAGCTGACCGAACGGGGGATCGTCGTGTCGCTCGGGCACACCGACTGCTCGGCGGCCGAGTTCGCCGCCGGACTTGCCGCCGGCGCGCGGTACGTCACCCACCTCTTCAACGCGATGCGACCGTTCGCCCACCGCGACCCCGGCCCGATCGCCGCCACCCTCGCCGATGACTCGGTGGTCGCCGGGCTGATCTGCGACGGCATCCACGTCGACCCGGTCGCCGTGCGGATGGCGTGGCGGGCGCTGGGTCCCGATCGCTGCAATCTCGTCACCGACGCCGTGGCCGTGCTCGGATCCGGCCCCGGTGACTCGCAACTCGGGTCGGTGGAGGTCACCGTCGACGAAGGTGGGGTCCGCACCGCGAGCGGCGTGCTCGCCGGCAGCGACCTGTCGCTCGATCGGGCCGTGCGCAACCTCGTCGCCTTCGCCGGGTGCTCCGTGCCCGACGCCGTGCGCACAGTCACCGCGACCCCGGCTCGCCTGCTCGACCTCACCGATCGGGGAGCGCTGGTCCCCGGAGCCCGCGCCGACGTGACGGTGCTCTCGGCCGAGCTCGCCGTCGTCACCTCGGTCGTCGGAGGCGAGGTGGCGTGGAGGTCGTGATCACGGCGACCGCGGACGATGCGGCCAGGGTCGTCGCCGACGTCGTCGTCCGGCTCGTCACCGAGCGTCCCGCCGCGGTGCTCGGGCTGGCGACGGGGACGTCGCCGCTCGGCGCGTACCGCTTGCTCGTCGAGGAGCATCGCGCCGGGAGGGTTTCCTTCGCAGCCTGCCACGCGGTCCTCCTCGACGAGTACGTCGGCCTGCCCCCTGACCACCCGGAGGCGTACCGGGCGGTCATCCGCCGGGACTTCACCGATCACGTCGACCTGACGCCGGACCGGTTGCACGGGCCAGACGTCGGGGCCGACGATCTGCCCGCCGCGTGCGCACGCTACGAAGACCTCCTGGCGGAGCTCGGCGGCGTCGACCTGCAGCTCCTCGGGATCGGTTCCGACGGCCATGTCGGGTTCAACGAGCCCGGGTCCTCGCTGCGGTCCCGCACGCGGGTCAAGACGCTGACCACCGCGACGCGAACGGACAACGCCCGGTTCTTCGCTTCGCCCGAGGACGTCCCCCGCCATGTCGTGACCCAGGGCTTGGGGACGATCACGGACGCCCGCCACGTGCTGCTCGTCGCCACCGGCGAAGCGAAGGCCGCCCCGGTCGCCCGAGCCGTCGAGGGTCCGCTGGCGGCGGTGTGCCCGGCGTCGGTGCTGCAGCTCCACCCCCACGCCACAGTCGTGCTCGACGAGGCGGCGGCCGCCGGCCTGCAGCTCGCCGACTACTACCGCGAGGCCTACGCCGGCAAGCCGCCGTGGCAGCAGTTATGACGGCGCCGCTGCGGCTCGACGCGGTCTACGCACCGGCGGAGGACGGGCCTGGCGTGATGCGGCTGCGCCTCGTCAACTCCGGTCGGGCGCCGCTCGCCGCGTTCCGGCTCGCCCTCACGTCCGTCGTGCAGTTGACCCCGGACCCCGGCGCCCCGACGCGGCTCGTCACCCGGACTTCCGGCTATCACGAGCTCGCCCCGCCGGCGGAGTTCGAGCTGCCGCCCGGCGCACGTCTGGGACCTCGGTGTCCTCAGTGTGCGGGCACCGGCCCGAGCACGCCAACGACGGACCGGCCAGCGTCTTCGTGATCCTCGCCGACGGCTCGACGCGGCCCGTCCACGTCGGCGCGACGGCGCTCGCCGATCCAGCGCGGGTCGGACGATCCGCGCCGCCGCCGCTGCGCCTCGGCGAAGTTGGCGACGTCGCCGCCTTGGCCTGGGCCACGGCCGCCGCGTGCGAACGGCGCTTGTTCCCCGGCGATGCCGCCGTCCTCGGTGACACGGGCGCGCCCGTCGAGGCGGCCGTCGACCAGACCGGGCCGGCGGAGGCCTACGTGATCGTCCGCCGCGCCGAGGGGTTCGAGGTGACCGCCGGATCGGACGAGGCGCTGCGGATGGCGTTCCTCGCCCTCGCCCGGCACCAGCGCGACGGTGACGACCTCGACGAGCTCCGCCAGGTCGCGATCCACGAGTGGCGCGGGTTGCACATCGACCTCGCCCGCCAGTTCCTCCCGTCGGTCGACGTCGAGTGGCTCATCGACGTCGCCGCGTGGCAGCGACTCAACCGGCTCCACCTTCATCTCACCGACGACGAGGCCTGGCGGGTGCCGATCGCCGCCTACCCGGCGCTGACCGCGGAGGGCGCCTGGCGGGGCCACGGCCTGCCGATCCCGCCCTTGCTCGGATCCGGTGCGGAGCCGTACGGCGGCGCCTACTCGGCCGAGGAGATCCGCGGATGGGTCCGGCGCGCGGCCGAGCTCGGCATCGAGCTCGATCCCCGAGATCGACCTGCCCGGCCACTGCTTCGCGGCCCTGGCCGCGGTCCCCGATCTCCGCGACGCGGCGGACACGGTCGGGGGCCGTGAGCGTGCAGCACTTCGTCGACAACGTGCTCGTGCCCGGGCTGCCGACCACCGCCCCGTTTCTCGAAGCCGTGTTCGGTGAGCTCGCCGACCTCTTCCCGGGGCCGTGGCTGCACCTCGGGGGCGACGAGGTGCCCGCGGGCGCGTGGTCCGGATCGCCGGCCGCCCAGCGCTACGCCGGCGAACGCGGGCTCGCCGGGACCGACGCCATCGCCGCCGCGTTCCTGGCCGACGTGATCGGACTGGTGCGGACGGCGACGGGGCGTCACGTCGGGGTGTGGCAAGAGGCCGCCGAGTGCGGTGCCCTGCAGCCCGACGACGGCTACGTGGTCGGCTGGAAGTCGAGCGCCGATTGCCGCCGCCTCGCCGCCGCCGGGTATGACGTCGTCGCCGCGCCGGCCGAGGTGTACTACTTGGACATGGCCAGCGACGGCGCGTGGCGGTCGCCGGGGGCGAGCTGGGCTGGGAGCACCGCGGTCGCCGACATCGAGGCCTACGACGTCACGGCCGACTGGACCGCCGCCGAGCGAACCCATCTCCTCGGCATCCAAGCCTGCCTCTGGACCGAGCACGTCCACGACCGCGCCACCCTCGTCGAGCTCCTCCACCCCCGCCTCGCCGCCATCGCCGCCTCCGCCTGGACGTCCGAATTCCGGTTCTGACGACGCGGCCGGCCGGTTTCGCGTACCTAAGTCTCCACAGAATCACTTCGGCGGCGGCCGGGTAGGGTCAGCCCATGCTCCCAACCGCGCAGTTCGGGCGGACCGGGCACGATTCGACCCGGGTCATCTTCGGCGCCGCCGGGCTCGGCGGGGTCAGTCAGGGCACCGCCGATCGCATCCTCGCCGAGGTCGAGGCGGCGGGCATCAACCACATCGACACCGCGGCCGGGTACGGCGAGTCCGAGGTCCGGCTGCAGCCGTGGCTCGCCAACCACCGCCACGAGGTCTTTCTCGCCACCAAGACCGGCGACCGGGAGGGCGACGCGGCCCGGGCGTCCCTCGAGCGCTCGCTCGAGCGGATGGGCGTCGACCACGTCGACCTGGTCCAGTTGCACAACCTCGTCGAACAGGACGAGTGGGAAGTCGCCCACGGTGCCGGAGGCGCCGTCGAGGCCCTCGCCCGCGCTCGCGACGAGGGCCTGACCCGGTTCATCGGCGTCACCGGCCACGGCCTCCGCATCGCCCGGATGCACCGGCTGTCGTTGGAGCAGTTCCCGTTCGACTCGGTGCTCCTGCCCGTCAACTTCACCCTGCTCGGCGACGCCGCCTACCGGGCCGACGTGGAGGAGCTGCTCGAGGTGTGCGCGCGGGACGGGGTCGCGGTCCAGGCGATCAAGGCGATCGCCCGCCGCCGCTGGAGCGACGACGCCGCCGATCCACGGTTCAGCTGGTACGAGCCGCTCGCCGACGAGGCGGCCATCGGCCGCGCCGTGCGGTACGTGCTCAGCGATCCGCGGCTGTTCCTCATCACATCGAGCGACTACCGCCAGCTCGCGGCGACCGTCGAGGCCGCCTCGGGTCCGCTCGACCGGCCGTCCGACGACGAGCTCGCCGCCGACGTCGAGGCCCACGGGATCGCGCCGATCTTCGACGGCGAGACGCTCGAACGCATCTGATCGGGCCGTGCCGAACGGCCGCCGCCGTCCCAGCCGGTGGGCCGGGCTCCACGGCCGACCAGGTTCTGTGGAGAGTTAGGTACGCGAAACCGGCCTCGCGCGTCGTCAGAACCGTTACGCGGCGGCCTTCTCGAGGATGTGCACGCCGCAGGCGGAGCCGAGGCCGATGACGTGGGCGAGGCCGACCGTGGCCCCCTCGATCTGACGGTCGCCGGCCTCGCCGCGGAGGTGGTGGCACACCTCCCAGATGTTGGCGATCCCGGTGGCGGAGATCGGGTGGCCCTTGGACTGCAGCCCGCCCGACACGTTCACCGGCGTCGTGCCGTCGCGCCACGGGGCGCCGGACTCGAAGAAGTCCACCGCGCCGCCCTCCTCGCACAGCTTCAGGTTGTCGTAGTGGACGAGCTCGGCGGTGGCGAAGCAGTCGTGCAGCTCGACGAGGTCGAGATCGTCGGGGCCGACTCCCGCCTGCTCGTACGCCTGGGTGGCCGCGTTGCGCGTGAGCGTGTTGACGTTGGGCAGGATCTGGCACGCCTGCTCCCACGGGTCGGTGGTCAACACCGACGCCGACACCTTCACCGCCCGCCGCTGCTGCTCGCCCGACAGGGTCTTCAGCTTGGCGCCATTGACGACGACCGCGGCGGCCGCGCCGTCGCAGTTCGCCGAGCACATCGGTCGGGTGTTGGGGTAGGCGATCATGACGTCGTTCATGATCTCGTCGACCGTGAACTTCTTCTGGTAGGCCGCCAGCGGATTGAGCGTCGAGTGGGCGTGGTTCTTCTCGCTGATGCGGGCGAAGAGCTCGAAGCTGGCGCCGCCGTACCGATGGCCGTACTCCATGCCGATCTGGGCGAAGACGCCGGGCATCGTGTCGGTGCCGATGCGGCCGTCGGTGGGCGCGACGGCGCCGTAGCGGCCCTTCGGCTCCCACTCCTTGCCGTCGGACTTCGGCCGCCCGCCGCCACCGAGCAGGCCCGCGCCGGCCAGCTTCTCGACGCCGACCGCCAGGCCGACGTCGACCTCGCCGGCCTTGACCGCCATGATCGCGGTGCGCAGGGCCGTCGCCCCGGTGGCGCAGGCGTTGGCGACGTTGTAGACGGGGATGCCGGTCTGGCCGACCTGCTTCTGCAGCTGCTGGCCGAACCCGGCGGAGGCGTTCATCAGGTTCCCCGCCGCCAGTACACCGACCTCGCGCATCGACAGTCCGGCGTCGGCGAGGGCAGCCGTCGTCGCCTCGGCGGCGAGGTCGACCGCGTCCTTGTCGGGGTGCTTGCCGAACTTGGTCATATGGATCCCAAGGATCCAGATCTCGCTGCTGGCCTCAGTCATGGCTGTCTCCTCACGCTGCCGGCTCGAACCCGAACCCGATGGCCTCGATCCCGTTGTCGTCGGCGCCGAGTGAGTACGTCGCCAACTGCACCTTCATCCCGGTCGAGACGTGCTCGGGATCCGGCTCGGTGTTGATGATGTTGCCCCGCACCGGGGTGCCGTCGCAGTCGACGACCGCAGCCACGAACGGCACCGGGATCCCCGGGGCGGCGTGGGCGACGATCGTGAACGTCTCGACGGTGCCCTCGGTGGCGACGGGCACGGTGCGGAAGCTCGACTCGAAGCACGCCGCGCAGGCGTTGCGCCGGTCGAAGTAGCGGGCGCCGCAGGAGGTGCACTCGTGCGCCTCCAGGTGCGGTTGGTCGTCGAGCACGAGGTACTCGACGAGCGGGATCTGTTGGGTCATCACCTGCAACCGTACGGGGAACCGGCCCGAGGCGACGCATCGAGGTCGTACCATCACCGGCCGTGACCGACGGGCGTCTGTACCACGTCGGGTTCGGCCGCCAGGACCTGCCCGACGGCACGACGATCGCGCTGCTCAGCGGCGACCCAGGGCGATCCGAGCTGATCGCCACCTCCCGGCTCGCCGACGGCGCCGAACTGGCCCGGAACCGCGGGCTCGACTCCTTCCTCGCCCGACTGCCCGGCGGATCCCCGGTCGTCTGCGCGACCAGCGGGATGGGCGCCCCGTCGATGAGCATCGTCGTCAACGAGCTCGTCCAGGTGGGCATCCGCACGGTGATCCGCGTCGGCACGGCCGGCTCGATCCAGGAGCGCGTGCGAGTCGGCTCGGTCGTCATCGGTTCCGGCGCGGTGACGAATCAGGGTGCGGCCGACGACATCGCCCCGCCCCGGTTCCCGGCCGTCGCCGACCCGTTCCTCACCGTCGCCCTCGCCGATGCCGCGCGGCAGCTCGGGGATCGACCACCACGTCGGCGTGATGGCATCGACCGACACGTTCTTCGAGGGTCAGGAGCGCGCGGAGTCGTCAGCGAACCCGCACCTCCTGCGGCGGCTGCGCGGGATGATCGACGAGTACCACGACCTCGGCGTGCTCAACTTCGAGATGGAGGCGGGCACCCTCTTCAAGATGGGCGTGGTCTACGGGTTCGCCGCCGGCTGCGTCTGCGCGATCATCGCCCAGCGCACCGAGGACGAGCAGCCCCGGCTCGACGAGAAGGACGCCGCCGTCGACCGCGCCATCGCCGTCGCCATCGCCGCCGCCGACGCCTGGACTCAGGGGGCGTAACGGACGACGGCGTCGCCGTTGTCGGTCTCGATGAGGATGTGGCGCGGGCTGTCCGGGGCGGTGCGGATGTCGCGTGAGATGTCGCCGTTGTCGGTCGAGATGTCGAGCGCGTAGGTCTCCTCCGTGTCGGGGAGGACCACGTCGATGCTGCCGTTGCTCGAACGCGCCTCGACCGACGTCGGCGGTTCGAGCAGCTCGATGGTGATCGATCCGTTGTCGGTCGCGGCAACGACCGACTCCGACGTCAACCGGCTCGCGGTGATCGAGGTGTTGTCCCCGTTGACCGTCAGATTGCCGCCGAGGTCGGCGACCTCCACCGCCCCGTTGTCGGCGTCGAGATCGACGGCGCCGGTGACCCCGCTCACTCGGAGCCGCCCGTTGTCCGTGTCGGCGCGGACCTCGATGTCGGCCGGCACCTCGATCGTGTACCTCACTTCGCACCACATGGAACCGAAGTTCGGGCAGGACGCCCGCAGCTCCAGCCGGCCGTCGACGAGCGTCTGGCGCTCACCGGTCGCGCGCAGGCCGTCGCTGATCCGCGCCGTCACCGAGATCTCGTCGCGCTCGGGGTCGCCGACGATCGTGACGGGGCCGTCCGAGTTGTCGACGTCGAGCACGTCGACGTCACGGGCGTCGTACGTCGTCACCTCGGTGCGCGCCTCGTGGGCCACCAGGTCGACGACGTTGAACGCGCCCCACCCGACCGAGCCGAGGGCGAGCGTCCCGCCCGCGATCTTCCATCCGAGGCCACTCATCTCAACTCCTCACCCACTGCAGGACCGCCAGCACGCGGCGGTGGTCGTCCTCGGCCGGTGGCAGGTCGAGCTTGGCGAAGATGTTGCTGACGTGCTTCTCCACCGCCTTGTCGGTCACGACGAGGCTGCGCGCGATCGCCGGGTTGGTGCGTCCCTCGGCCATCAACGACAGGACCTCGCGCTCCCGCGGCGTGAGGCGCTCGAGCGGGTCGCGCCGGCGCGACCGGGCGAGCAGCTGGGCCACGACCTCCGGGTCGAGCGCGGTCCCGCCGTCGCCGACCCGGCGCACCGCGGCCAGGAACTCGTTGACGTCGGCGACCCGGTCCTTGAGCAGGTAGCCGATGCCGCGGGTCTCGCCGGCGAGCAGCTCGGTGGCGTAGCGCTCCTCGACGTATTGCGACAGGACGAGGATCCCGATCTGCGGCCAGCGGGCGCGGATCGCGATCGCCGCCCGTAGCCCGTCATCGGTGTGCGTCGGCGGCATCCGGACGTCGACGATGGCGAGGTCGGGTTGATGACGCTCGGCAGCGGTCATCAGCTCGTCGGCCGCGCCCACGGTGGCGACCACCTCCTCCCCGGCGTCGGCGAGGATCCGGGTCAGCCCGGCGCGGAGCAGCACCGAGTCCTCGGCGATCACGACCCGCATGGCAGCTCCACCGAGATCGTCGTCGGCCCGCCGGCCGGGCTGATCACGTACATCGACCCACCGAGTCCGGCCACCCGGTCGCGCAGGCCTTGGAGACCGGAGCCGCCGGTGGTGTCGGCGCCGCCGATCCCGTCGTCGCGGACCTCGACCACGAGGCGGTCGCCGGCGCGGGCGATCGAGATGTGGGCCCGCGTCGCGTGGGCATGGCGGGCGATGTTCGTCAGCGTCTCGTTGACCACGAAGTAGGCGGCGCTCTCGACGGCCGGGGGTGGACGCTTCGCCACCTGCACGTCGAGCGACACCGGGACCGGCGAGCGGGCGACGACGGCGGACAGGGCCGCGTCGAGACCGCGGTCCTCGAGGATCACCGGGTGGATCCCGCGCACGAGGTCGCGGATCTCGGCCAGCGCGGCCTTGGCCTCCTCGTGGGCGACCGCGACCATCTCCCGACCTTCCTCCGGTTCCTGTTCCAATTTCTCCCGCGCCGCGCCGAGGTTGGCGGCGAGCGCGACCAGCCGCTGCTGGGCGCCGTCGTGGAGGTCGCGCTCGATGCGCCGGCGCTCGGCCTCCGCCGAGTCGACGGCGGCCGTGCGCCCGGTCTCGGCCAGGGTCACCTGGGCGGCGAGCTCGGCCTCGTGGGTCGGGCCGAGCAGGGCGCGCGCCATCGAATGCTCCGCCGATGCGATGCCCATCGTGATCCAGGGCGCGATGTACACCAGGCCGACGATGCCGACGGCCATGGCGAGCCACGCCCCGCCGTCCTGTCCGATCTCGAAGAAGTAGAACTTCGCGGACTCCCCGGGCAGGTGCCCGACGTACGCCGGCAGCGCGGCCAGGGCGAGCGAGCCACCCCACGCCGCGGCGGTGAGGGCGTAGCCGATCGTCCCGACCGGCAGCAACGCGAACAGGTAGCCGATCTCCCGCCAGCGCGGCTTGGACCGGAGCCGCTCACTGAGCCGTCCGAGCCACGTCGTCCGAGTGAGGGGCGGGATCGGGTCGGCGATCGGCTCGGCGGCGAAGGCGTTGGCGCGGGACCGCTCGATGCGGCCGAGTCCGCGCGCCACCATGAACGCGATCCAGGCGACCGGGACTCCGAGCAGGAACGCCGGCATCAATCCGATGCTCAGGGCGCCGAGCGTGATCATCACGACGAACGTGATGATCCCCATCGGCAGCCCGAGGGCGATCCAGGCACCCGCCAGGAACAGCTGTCCTGGCCTCCACCAGGGGGCGAGGGGATTGGCCATGACGCGGTCCAGTCTGCTCAATCCGCCGCGACGGCGTCGAGGATGTCGAGCCGGGCGGCCCGCCGGGCCGGCCGCGCTGCGGCCACGATGCCGGCGACGGCGGCGAGGGCGAGCACGACGGCGAGCGACGCCACGGGGGCCTCGAAGACACCGAAGTCCTCCTGGGCGTTGATCGCCCGCATCAGGCCCCAGCCGAGGAACGTGCCCACGGCGAGCCCGCCGAGGGTGCCGAAGACGGCCATGATCACGGACTCCCATCGCACGGTGGCCCGAAGCTGGCGGCGGCTCTGGCCGACGGCGCGGAGCAACCCGAGCTCGCGGGTGCGCTCGTGGATCGACAGCGCCAACGTATTGGCGATCCCCATCACGGCGATCAGCACGGCGACGGCGAGCAACCCGTAGATCACGGCGAGCATCGAGTCGATCTCGCTGCCGACCGACTCCTTGTACTCGTCGCGCGTCTGGGGCTCGGGTGCCGAGTAGCGCTCGGTCGTTGTCGTCACGCTGGCCAGCCCGTCGGCCTCCGAGATTCCGTCGGCGAGCTCGACGAACACGACCACGTCTCCGCCCTGGCGGGCGTGCGGGGTCCAGTCCGCGGTGGACATCACGAGATCGCCGAACGACATCCGTTCGGTGTAGATGGCGCCGACGTCGAGCTCGGTCGTGGCACCGTCGACGAACGTCATCGGGACGGCGTCACCGATCGCAGCTCCACGCTCCTCGGCGTAGTGCTCGCTGATCGCGATCTGTCCGGGACCCAGGTCACGGATCGAGCCCTCGACGACGCCCATGTCGAGCATCGCGTCGAGACGCACGAAGTCGGTGGCCGCCGGCTCGACATCGTCGCCGTCGACGCTGGCGGTGGCGAACGCCACGCCGAGCGCGTCAGCGACCTCGGGCCGCTCCGTGATCGCGCCGGCCAACTCAGGGCTCAAGGCGGCCCCGGAGCCGTCCTGCTCGACGATCAGATCGCCGCCGAACCGGTTGTCGACGGCGTCGTCGATCGTCGCCTTGAGGGAGGCCCCGAACGTGGTGAACAGGGCCACCACGCCGGTGCCCACCATCAACGCCGAGGCGCTGGCCGCGATGCGTCGGGGGTTGCGCATCGCGTTGCGCCTGGCGATGCGACCGGTGAACCCACCGGCGAACGCGGCGCCGCTGCCCAGGACGGCCGCAGCCGGCCTGGCTGCGACCGGCCCGAGGACGACCGCGCCGACGAGCACAGCGATCGCGCCGAGCCCGACCCGGCTGACGGCACCATCGCCACTCGATGCGCCGGCGATGACCGCGGCCACTCCGGCGCCGGCGAGGAGGAACCCGACCGCGACGCGCGTCTTGGACACCGCCGAACGGTCGACCGTGACGTCGCGGAGCGCGGCGAGCGGGGCCACTCGCGAGGCCTTCAGCGCCGGGACGACGCTGGCGACGAGCGTGGTGACGATCCCGACGATCGCGGCGACCGCGATCGTCCCGCCGTCGATGACGAGTCCGGAGTCGGTGAGCGCGAGGTCGGCGCTCGCAAACAGCTGCTTGAGCCCGGTCGGCGAGGGCGATGCCGGCCCCGAAGCCGATGGCCGTCGCGACGGTGCCGACCACGAGCGCCTCGAGGGCGACGCCGACGACCACCTGGCGCCGAGAGGCGCCGATCGCCCGGAGCAGTGCCGATTCCCTCGTCCGCTGGGCGACGAGGATCGAGAACGTGTTGTGGATGCTGAAGGCGGCGACGACCATGGCGATGCCGGCGAAGGCGAGCAGCATCATGTTGAACACGCCGAGGAAGTCGCTCTCGATCTCCTCCTCCTGCTCCGCGGTGAGCTCGCCTTGCGTCAGCGCCTCGATGCGGGCCGGCATCAGCTGCATGATCTCGTCCCGCAGGGTCTCCTGGCTGACGCCGTCCTCCGCGGCGACGAGCACGGACGAGATCGCGTCGGGCCGGCCGGCGAGCAGCTCCTGGGCGGTCGGGAGCGTGAACGCGGTGTACGTGATCGGGCCGAGGCTGTCGGCGTCGCCGAAGGTGGCGATCCCGACGACTGTGACCTCGACCGCCTCGGGCGTGAGGACCGTGGTGCGATCCCCGACGGCCAGGTCGCCGTTCTCCGCCGTGGCCCGGTCGATGACGACTTCGTCGTCGGCCGCCGGGGCTCGGCCTGCGGCCAGCCGGTACGGGTTGAGCTCGGGGTCGTCGACCCAGTTGGCGGCGACGGTGGGGGGACCGTCGCCACCGATGCGGTTGCCGTCGGAACCGAGGATCGTCGCGGTTCCCTCGATCGAGGGCACCGCCTTGGCGACACCGTCGGCGGCGGCGACCTGGTCGACGAGGCCGGCGTCGATGAGCCCGCGGACCGAATCCTCGCCGCTGATCTCATCGGCGCTGCGCACGATGACGTCGGTCCCGGCGTTGGCGGTCGTGAAGGCCTGGCTGAAGTCGGCGCGCTGGGTGTCGCCGATGACGAGCGTGGCGGCGAGGAAGGCGACGCCGAGGACGACGGCTGTGACCGTCCCGAAGAGGCGCCGCTTGCGCGACCACAGCCCGGTGAGGATGGTCTGCAACATCTCAGTTTCCGAACTGCTTGAGCCGATCGAGGATCCGATCGGGGGAGGGGTTGGACATCGAGTCGACGATCCGGCCGTCGCCGAGGAACAGCACGCTGTCGGCGTGGCTGGCGGCAACGGCGTCGTGGGTGACCATGACGATGGTCTGACCGAACAGATCGACCGCGGAGCGCATGAACGTGAGGATCTCCCCGCCGGTGTGGCTGTCGAGGTTGCCGGTGGGCTCGTCGGCGAAGATCAGCTGCGGCTTGGACGCCAGGGCGCGGGCGACGGCGACCCGCTGTTGCTGGCCGCCGGAGAGCTCGCTCGGGCGGTGCTTCAAGCGGTCCCCGAGACCGACGGTGTCGATCACGGTGCGCAGCCATTCCTTGTCGGGCTTACGACCCGCGAGCGCCAGGGGCAGGGTGATGTTCTCTCGCGCGTTGAGCGTCGGCAGCAGGTTGAACGCCTGGAACACGAAGCCGACACGCTCGCGGCGCACGCGGGTGAGCTCGCGATCGGACAGTGATCCGAGCTCGACGTCGCCGATGAAGACCCGGCCCGACGTGAGCGAGTCGAGCCCGGCGAGGCAGTGCATCAACGTGCTCTTGCCCGATCCGGACGGGCCCATGACGGCGGTGAAGCGACCGGCGGGCAGGCCGACGGTCACGTCGTCGAGGGCGAGGACCTCGGTGCTCCCGCGGCCGTACACCTTGGTGGCGCTCTCGGCGCGGGCGGCGAGGGCGATGGGGGCGGCCCAGGTCGGGAGGGCTTCGGTGCCGGCCGGGGCCGGCCGGTCGAAGGTACGGACGGCGATCGAGTTCATGGCGTCGACGGTACGGACGCGGGTCGCCGGCGACGATGGAGCGGCCCGGCGTCTTGACCGTGGGGTTCCCCCTACTGCCCATCCGTCGCGACTCGGACAACGAACCGACTGTGTGAACTTCGACATCGCCGACTACAAGCGGCGCGCCGAGCGGTTGCGGTGGGACGACCTCGACTTCGCTTCGTTCGCCGACGATCCGCTCGACGCCGACACGCTCCGGTGCATCGAGTACATGCACGACGTCGAGCTGCACACGATCTGCTACCTGCGCGACCTGCTCGTCACGTCGGCCCACAACGACCCGGACGTCACCGCGTTCCTGAGCTGCTGGGCGTACGAGGAGATGTGGCACGGCGAGGCGCTCGCCGCGGTGCTCGAGGCGCACGGACGTCCCGCCGGCGAGGCACGCGTCGGCCCGTTGCGCCGCCGCCTCGGTCTGCGTGACCGGGTGCGGCCGCTGGTGTCGGCGCTCGGATCCTGGACGGCCGGCGAGCGCATCGTCGCCCTGCACATGACGTGGGGCGCGGTCAACGAGTGGACGACGCAGGCCGGCTACGTCCGTCTCGCCCAGCGGGCAAAGCACCCGGTGCTGAGCGAGCTCACCCGGCGGATCGCCCGCCAGGAGGGCCGGCACATCGACTTCTACGTCGCCGAGGCGCGCCGCCGCCTGGCCGCTAGCCCGGCGGCGCAGAAGGTGGTGCGCTGGGCCCTGCGCCACCTGTGGCGGCCGGTCGGGTCGGGGATCATGGAGCCCGCCGACACCGACTTCCTGATCGCCCACCTGTTCGGCGACGACGACGGTGTCGCCTTCACCGACCGCATCGACCGGCGCATCGACCGGCTCCCGGGTCTCGACGGCCTCGGCCTCGTGCGCGGCGCGGTCACGGCGCGAGCTGCGTGACGAGTGGTTCGAGCTCGGCCTCGGCGACCGGGCGGTAGTCCCACACGTCGCAGCCGACGTTGATCTGGCGGCCCTCGACGCGCCAGCGGGTGTGGACATGGCCGTGGAGCAGCACGCCCCCGTCGTCGACGGGGCGGTGGTGGTCGAAGCGCTGCTCGTCCCGGCTGTCGCCGTGGTACGGGAAGTGACAGGCCCGGAGCGGGCGTTCGCCGATGGAGAGGTCGACGACCTCGGGGAGAATCTCGGCGAACCCGGCCTCCAGGTACCGGTCGACCCACGGCTCGGCGTTCGGACCGTGGCCCGGCCAGCAGCGATCGTGGTTGCCGGGCACGAGCAGCTTGGTGCCGGCGAGCCGGCGGACGTGGCTCAGCGACTCGAGGATCTGGCCCATCGCCACGTCGCCGAGCACCCACACCTCGTCGTCGTCGGTGACGGTCTCGTTCCACCGCTCGACGAGACCGTCGTTCATCGCGTCGACGTCGGGGAACGGCCGGTCGCAGTAGCGAATGATGTTGACGTGGCCGAAGTGGAGGTCAGCGGTGAAGAAACGAGTCATCCCGCCGCCATTGTGCCGCCGTGATGTGAGCGGTGAGCGCCCATAGGCCGCTCACCGCTCACAGCAACGCTCTTCCGGACCGGCGGCTAGCGGGCTGGGTGGCGGAGCATGGCGTCGATGCGGGCGACGCGGGTGCGGGCGGGAGGATGCGACGCCGCCAGCCGGGCCCGCCAGCCGATCGGGCGCTGGCCACCGCCGAGACGGATCACCCGACGGAGGGCCTGGGAGAGGTTGGGCCCGTAGCCCATCCGCACCACCCGGCGGTCGGCCTGGAACTCGGAGCGGTGGCCGACGACGTTGCCGAACGCATCGGCCGCGTACAGCGCGGCGACGAACGGCAGGGAGAGCACGTTGAGGACCCCGGCGACCAGCTGACCGACGATCGTCCAGCCGGCGGACTGGGAGGCGAACGCCCGCGTCGCCGCCGTGGCCACGTTCTGCAGGAGGAACCCGATCCGGGCGAGCAGCACGACGGGCAGCGACAGCCAGTTGGCGATGGTCAATCCGATGGTGTGCATGCCGAGGTGGTGGCTCAGCTCGTGGGCGAGCACGCCGGCCAGCTCGGGCCGCGGCAGCTCGGCCAGCGCGAAGGACGTGACGACCACGAGATGTCCGCCGCAGGCGAAGGCGTTGAGCTCCTCGGACGGCAGCACGCGCAGGATGTAGCGCTCCGGCGGCAGCCGGTTGGCGCGGGCGATGTCCCGCCACAACGGGAAGATCAGGGCCAGCTCTTCGTCGCTCGGCTTTCGGGCGCCGACCAGCGGCGTCAGCACGAACGCCTGCACCGGCCGGATGAACAGCAGGACCGCCCCGGCCAGATAGCCGACGACGAGCCACCAGAACGGGATGTCCCACACCACGCGCACGACGAGCCAGACGACGAACAGGGCGAGCACGCAGAACGGGGCGATCACGAGGATCGGACCGATCGCGGCCACGGCCGACGACTCGATCTGGCGACTCCGCCGTCGCTCGCCCATCGTTCCGAGATTACGGAGGCCGTCAATCGGCGGGCCCGAGCCTCTGCCCCCGGCAGCCCGCCGCCGCGATAGAACGTCCCCCCATGAGCAACGAGATCCTGGCCGGAGCCGAGCCCTGGTCGCACACCGCCGCGACCGGCGGACGGTCCGGTGGCCGCCGGGTTTCTGGCCCTCCACGGCTTCACCGGCAACCCGTCGTCGATGCGCGGCGTGGCCGAGTCGGTGGCCTCGGCCGGGTTCCACGTCGAGCTGCCCCGCCTGCCCGGCCACGGCACGGCGGTGGAGGACATGGTTCCCACCCGCTGGGCCGACTGGAGTGCCGAGGTGGAGGCGGCGTACCAGCGCCTCGCCGAGCGAGCCGAGCGGATCGTCGTCGGCGGGCTGAGCATGGGCGGCTCGCTCACGCTGTGGACCGGGCTGCAGCACCCCGAGGTCGCCGGGCTGGTCTGCGTCAACCCGGCGACCACCCCGCAGGCGCCGGAGGTCATGGAGATGTTGCACGCCGCGCTCGCCGAAGGCACCGAGCTCATGCCGGGCATCGGCAGCGACATCGCCGATGCCGACGCGGTCGAGATCGCCTACGAGAGCACACCGCTGCGGGCACTCCTGTCGTTGCTCGATGACGGATTGGCGCCGATGGCCGACCGGTACGGCGAGCTGAAGATGCCGCTGCTCCTCTACACCTCGCACCAGGACCACGTCGTCGAGCCGAGCCAGAGCGTCCACCTCGCCGAGCACTACGGCGGAGACGTCGACCACCGCTGGCTCGACCGCAGCTACCACGTGGCCACCCAGGACTACGACCGGGAGACGATCTTCGCCGGGACGATCGACTTCATCAGGCGGGTGACCGCGGCGTGACCGCTCCGGTGGCGGCCCCGGCCAGCATCCCGAGCCCGTCGAGCGGGACGCTCGAGCTCGGCCCGCTGTCGCTCAACGCCTACGGGCTGATGATCGCCCTCGGCGTGGTCGCCGCGATCTGGCTGCTGGGGCGGCGGTTCGAGCAGAAGGGGATCGGCACCCGGGAGGACGCCACCACGATCGGCCTGTGGGCGGTGGCCGCCGGAATCGTCGGTGCCCGCCTCTACCACGTGGCCACCGATTGGGAGCGCTTCGACGGCAACTACGGCGACATCGTCAAGATCTGGGAAGGCGGGCTCGGCATCCCCGGCGGGCTGCTGGCCGGGATCCCGGTCGGCATCTGGGTCGCCCACCGCCGCGGGCTGCCGATGGGCGAGGTCGCCAACTGCGCGGCCCCGGCGATCGCGCTGGC
Source organism: uncultured Acidimicrobiia bacterium (assembly GCA_963755235.1). Classification (GTDB taxonomy): domain Bacteria; phylum Actinomycetota; class Acidimicrobiia; order Acidimicrobiales; family Ilumatobacteraceae; genus JALZMG01. Next base: position 141,517 of record CAVWJT010000008.1, on the reverse strand, counting down.
CCAGGCCATCGGCCGGTGGGGCAACTGGTTCAACCAGGAGCTGTTCGGCCGCCCCACCGACCTGCCGTGGGCGCTCGAGATCGACGAGGACCACCTTCCCCCCGGGTACGCCCCGGGCACCACGTTCCACCCGACGTTCCTGTACGAGTCGTTGTGGAACTTCGCCCTGTGCGGGGTTCTGCTCTGGATCGACCGGCGTTTCAATCCGGCGCCCGGCCGGCTCATGGGGATGTACGTCGTCGGCTACGGCATCGGGCGGTTCTGGGTCGAGTCGTTGCGGATCGACACCGCCGATCATCTCGCCGGGCTGCGCTGGAACCAGTGGGTCGCGCTCGCGGCCATCGTCGGCGGGCTCGTCTACCTGGTGCTCACGAGGGGAGCCGAGCGCCCGTCGCCGAGTCGAACAGGTGCAGACGACCAGGAACCGGAACCAGACTCACCTGATCTCCCGGCGAGCTCGAGCTGAGCCCCTCCGTCCGCGCCACGACCTGGGGCCCCACCCCCACCCCGTCCGTCTCCGCCGCCGGGTCGGTGCAGTAGAGGAACGACTCCGAGCCGAGCTCCTCGACGACCGCGATCGTGACGTCGAGGCCACTGTCGCCGTCACCGTTCGCCTGTACCACCCAGGCCTCCGGGCGGACGCCGATGGTCACCGCTTCCGACGTCAGGGCGTAGCGCTGTCCGAGGGTCAACGGAATGGTCAAGCTGCCGTGGGTGGCCCCACCCTCGTCGACCGTCGCCGGCAGCAGGTTCATCGCCGGCGATCCGATGAAGCCGGCGACGAAGATGTTCACGGGCGACGTGAACAGATCCTTGGGGCTGGCGACCTGCTGCAGCACGCCCTTGTCGAGCACGGCCACCCGGTCGCCCATCGTCATCGCTTCCACCTGGTCGTGGGTGACGTAGACGGTGGTGACCCCCAGCCGGCGTTGCAGGGCGGCGATCTGGGTGCGGGTCTGGACCCGCAGCTTGGCGTCGAGGTTGGACAGCGGTTCGTCCATGAGGAACACCTGCGGCTGGCGGACGATCGCCCGCCCCATCGCCACCCGCTGGCGCTGGCCGCCGGACAACTTGGCCGGCTTGCGGTCGAGGAACTCCTCGAGGTCGAGGATCTTGGCCGCCTCCCGGACCCGCTCGGCTCGCTCCGCTCTGGGCAGTCGCTTGACCTTGAGGTGGAAGCCGATGTTCTCGGCCACCGTCATGTGCGGGTACAGCGCGTACGACTGGAACACCATCGCGATGTCGCGGTCCTTGGCCGGCACCGCCGTCACGTCGCGGTCGCCGATGCGGATCGAGCCCTCGTCGACGGGTTCGAGGCCGGCGAGCATGCGCAGCGTGGTCGACTTGCCGCATCCCGATGGCCCGACCAGCACGAGGAACTCGCCGTCGTCGACCTCGAGATCGAGATGGTTCACCGCCGGGTGGTCCATGGCCGAGTACGTGCGGGTGGCGTCGTCGAACGTGACCGTGGCCATCGACCGGGACAGTACCCCCGATAATCCCTGATCGGCGGGAGCCCGGCGGGGGCAAGACTCGATCCGTGATCGAGATCCGCACGCCGGGCGCCGACGACTGGAAGGCGATCTCGCGTGCCGACTACCGGGCGTTCGGCCACACCTTGACCAGCGAGGAAGAGGACCGGGAGCGGCCGCTGATCGACCTCGCCCGCTACCGCATGGCGGTCGAACGAGGCGCGGTCGTCGGTGTGGCCGGCTCCTACGCGCTGCAGATGACGCTGCCCGGCGGCACCGCCGTTCCCACGGGCGGCGTCACCTGGGTGTCGGTCGCCGTCACCCACCGCCGCCAGGGGCTGTTCCGGCGGCTGATGGATGCGGTCCATCGTGACATCGACGAGCGCGGCGAGCCCCTGGCCGCGCTGACGGCGAGCGAGGGTGGCCTGTACGAACGATTCGGCTACGGCATCGCCACCCAGCGGCGGGTGTGCACGATCGACCGCCGGCGGGCGCTGATGCAGGAGCGGTTCCGGCCCGATCCGGGGACCGTGCGCCTCGTCGAGGCCGTCGACGCGATCGACGAGATCGCCAAGGTGTGGGATCGCTTCCGCACGACCCGCGCCGGCGAGGTCGCCCGGTCGGAGGCGTGGCACAGGGTCGTGTTCGCCGACCAGGGCATCGGGCAGATCCACGCCGTCCACGCCGACGGGTACGCATCGTGGAAGATCGAGGCGAAGTGGAACGACGGCCACCCGGCGCACGAGTTGTGGCTGGCGACGATGGCTCCGATCACGTCGGACGCTCACGCCGCCCTGTGGCACACGGTGTTGTCGACCGACCTGGTCGGGCCGATCCGATCGCACGCGGTCCCGCTCGACGACCCCCTGCCGTTCCTCCTGACCGATCAGCGGGTGGTGCGCACGACGGACCTCATCGACTGCCTCTGGTGCAACGTGCGCGATGTCCAGGCGTGCTTCGGCGCCCGGACGTATGGCACCGACGACGACGTCGTCGTCGAGGTCGACGGGACCCGCTGGAGGATCGGGGGCGGCGGAGTGGCGCCGGTCCGCGCCCGACCCGACCTCGTCACCGACAAGGCCGGCCTCGGTGCGCTGCTGCTCGGCGGCGTCGCCCCGACGACGCTCGCCGCCGGCCGCCGCCTGGAGCCCCGGTCGGGCGAGGCATTGCGCCGCGCCGACGCCCTCTTCCTCACCCACCCGGGCCCTACAGCCAGACCGGCTTCTGACCATCCGAGGTTTTCGCGGTACCCGAGGGTTTCCGGCCCGGATGGGGGGCCGCAAACCCGCCGGTGCATTGAAAACCTCGGATGCCTAACCTCATCGGCGTGTCCGATCGCATCACGACCGACAACGTGATCCACGTCGCCCGGCTGGCGAGGCTGGCGCTGACCGACGCCGAGATCGAGCGGATGACCACCCAGCTCGGCGCCATGCTCGACCACTTCGCCGACGTCGACGAGCTCGACCTCGCCGACGTCGAGCCGATGACCCAGCCCTACCCGCTGACCAACGTCTTCCGGGACGACGTCGTCGCCGACGGCCTCGACCGGGACGAGGTGCTCGCCGCGGCCCCCGACGCCCACGAAGGCCGGTTCCGCGTCCCGCCGATCATCGGGCTGGAGGGCTAGTGCCACCGCCGACCGCGACCTCGATCGCCGCCGCCGTGCGGTCCGGCGAGCGCTCGGCTCGTGAGATCGTCGAAGAGCACCTCACCGCGATCGACGCCCGGGAGGGCGAGCTGCACGCCTTCAACACCGTGCTCGCCGACGAGGCCCGCGCCGCCGCCGACGACGTCGACGCCGCGGTGGCCGCCGGACGCGATCCCGGACCACTCGCCGGCGTGCCCGTGGCGCTGAAGGACAACATGTGCACGCGGGGCATCGCAACGACGTGCTCGTCGAGGATCCTCGACGGTTGGCGCCCGCCGTACGACGGCACCGTGGTGGAGCGGCTGCGGGCGGCCGGCGCGGTGCTGATCGGCAAGACCAACCTCGACGAGTTCGCGATGGGCTCGAGCACCGAGAACTCGGCGTTCGGGCCGACCCGCAACCCGCACGACCCGACCCGCGTGCCGGGCGGATCGAGCGGCGGAAGCTCCGCCGCGGTCGCCGCCGGGTTCGCCGCGCTCGGCTTCGGCAGCGACACGGGCGGGTCGATCCGTCAACCGGCGGCGCTGTGCGGCGTCGTCGGCGTGAAGACCACGTACGGCATCGTGAGCCGCTACGGGCTCATCGCCTTCGCCAGCAGCCTCGACCAGATCGGCCCGTTCGCCCACACCGTCGCCGACGCGGCGCTGGCGATCGAGGTGATCGGCGGACACGACCCCAACGACTCGACGTCGATCCCGATGCCCGCGCCGACCCTCACCCCGACGCTCGACGACGGCGTGGAGGGGCTGCGCGTGGGGCGGATCACCGATCTACCGGAAGGGGCCGACCCGGACGTGCTGGAGCAGGTCGAGGCCGCCTTCGACGCGCTGAGCGATGCTGGCGCCAAGGTCGTCGACGTCGAGGTCCCGGCGTTCACGTACGGGCTCACCGCCTACTACCTGATCGCGCCGGCCGAGGCGTCGAGCAACCTGGCCCGCTACGACGGCGTGCGCTACGGGCTCCGGGTCGACGCGGCCGACACCAACGCGATGTACATGGCGACGCGCGAAGTGGGCTTCGGCGACGAGGTCAAGCGCCGCATCATGCTCGGCACCTACGCCCTGTCGGCGGGGTACTACGAGGCCTACTACGGCAAGGCGCTCAAGGTCCGCCGGCTCATCTCCGACGACTTCGCCCGGGCCTACCAGCACGCCGACGTCCTGCTCACCCCGACGTCGCCGTCGGTGGCGTTCGAGCTCGGCGCCAAGACCGAGAACCCGCTGGCGATGTACCTGTGCGACACCTACACGATCCCGTCGAACCTCTCGGGGCACCCGGGCATCAACGTGCCGTTCGGAACCGGCGCCGGCGGCCTGCCCGTCGGTGTCCAGGTGCTCGCCCCCGCACTCGGTGAGGCGACGATGTTCCGGGTGGCGCAGTCGCTGGAGGACGCGGCCCCATGACCACCACCACGATCGGCGCCTACGAGCTCGTCGTCGGATTAGAGGTCCACGTCGAGCTGGCGACGCAGTCGAAGCTGTTCTCCGCCAGCGCCAACCGCTTCGGGGACGAGCCCAACACCAACATCGACCCGGTGACGCTCGGGCTGCCCGGGGCGCTGCCGGTGCTCAACCGCGGCGCCGTCGAGCTGGCGATGCGCATCGGCTTGGCCCTCAACTGCCGCATCCAGCCGTGCGTGTTCCACCGCAAGAACTACTTCTACCCGGACATGCCGAAGGCGTACCAGATCAGCCAGTACGACGGGCCGCTCAACGTGGATGGCTGGCTCGACCTGCCCGACGGCACCCGCGTCGGCATCGAGCGGGCGCACCTCGAGGAGGACACCGGCAAGTCGCTCCACGTCGGCGGCGCCGGCGGCCGCATCCACGGCAGCGACGAGTCGTTGATCGACTTCAACCGGGCCGGGGTCCCGCTCGTCGAGATCGTCAGCCGTCCCGACCTCCGCAGCAGCGAGCAGGCCCGGCAGTACGTCGACGAGCTGCGGGGCATCCTGATCGCCATCGGTGCCTCCGACGCCAAGATGGAGGAGGGCTCGATGCGCGTCGACGCCAACATCAGCGTGCACCGGCCCGACGAGCCCTTCGGCACCCGCTGCGAGATCAAGAACCTCAACTCGCTGCGCTCGCTGGGTCGGGCGATCGAGTACGAGGCCCGGCGCCAGGTCGACCTGCTCGAGTCCGGCGAGGAGGTGCGCCAGGAGACCCGCCACTGGGACGAGGGCGACAACCGCACGCACACGCTGCGGACCAAGGAGGACGCCGACGACTACCGGTACTTCCTCGAGCCCGACCTGGTGCCGCTGGTGCCCGACGACGAGTGGATCGAGACGATCCGCGCCGCGCTGCCGCCGCTGCCCGCCGAGCGCCGGGCCCGGCTCGCCGCGGCCACCGGGACCGCGGCGGACAGCGAGGCAGTGACCGTGGTCGTCGGCCGCGGGCAGGACAGCTACGTCCACGACGTGATCGCCGCTGGCGGCGACGGCGGCCGCGCCCTCGTGCACGTCAAGGAGGCCTACGCCGAGCAGGGTGCCGCGCCCCGCGTCGCGGCCGGCGACCTCGCCGCCCTGACCCGACTCGAGCTGGCCGGCCGGCTGACCGCCACCCAGGCCAAGCAGGTGCTCGCCGAGCTCGTCGCCAACGACGGCGGCGACCCGGCGGCGATCGCCGCAGCCAAGGGTTTCGAGGCGCTGGACACGGCCGCGCTCGAAGCGCTCGTCGACGATGCCATCGCCGCCAACGAGGCGGCGTGGGCGAAGTTCGTCGGCGGTGAGGACCGGGCGATCGGTGCCCTCGTCGGCGCGGTGATGAAGGCATCCCGCGGCCAAGCCGATGGGCAAGCCGTAACTGCGTTGCTGCGCTCCCGCCGCGAGTGATTGCCTGGGGCCGCACAGTCAGGAGGCGGTACCGTTGGGCGTCACGATCTACGAGTTCACTGACTGTGTCGTCGACCCTGAGCAGTTCGAACTCCGCCGGGGCGGCGTCGTGGAGCATGTCGAACCGCAGGTGTTCGACGTGCTCGTCTACTTGATTCGTCATCGCCAACGGGTGGTGCCCAAGAGCGAACTGCTCGACAACGTGTGGGGCGACCGGTTCGTGAGCGAGTCGGCGCTGGCGAGCCGCCTGAAGTCGGCCCGGCGGGCGGTCGGCGACGACGGGTCGTCGCAGCGGGTGATCCGCACCGTGTTCGGACGCGGCTACCAATTCGTCGCTCCGGTCGCCGAGCACGCCGACGCCGAGCCGCCCCCGCCCGAGGTCCGCGGCGAAGCGCAGGACCTGCAGCAGGTCATCGGCTTCTGCACGGCCTCCGACGGCGCGCGCATCGCGTACTCCGTGATGGGCGATGGTCCGGTGCTCGTCAAGGCGGCCAACTGGATGACCCACCTCGACTACGACCTCGAGTCCTCGGTCTGGCGGCACTGGCTCGAAGGGCTCGCCGCCGGCCGCACGCTCGTCCGCTACGACGAGCGGGGCTGCGGGCTGTCGGACTGGAACGTCGAGCACTTCAACTTCGACGACTGGGTCGATGACCTGGAACTCGTCGTCGACGCCGAAGGGATCGAGCGCTTCCCGCTCCTCGGGGTCTCGCAGGGCGCGGCTGTCGCGGTGGCCTTCGCCGCCCGCCATCCCGAGCGCGTCGAGCGTCTCGTCCTCGCCAGCGCCTACGGCCGGGGCCGGCTGGCCCGTGCCACGACCGACGAGCAACGCCGGGAGGCTGCGCTCGACCTCGAAGTGGCCCGGCTCGGCTGGGGGCGCGACGACTCGTCGTTCCGCCAGATGTTCACGTCGCAGTTCCTGCCCGACGGCACACGGGAGCAATGGGAGGCGTTCAACGAGCTCCAGCGGCGCACCACGTCACCTGCCAACGCGGTGCGCTTCCTCGAGACGTTCGCGCGCATCGACGTGACCGGCCTCGCCCCGCTGGTGCGCTGCCCGACGCTGATGCTGCACTCCCGCGACGACCGGCGCCAGCCGCTGTCGGCGGCGAAGGAGCTGGCCGCGTTGATCCCCGGCTGCCGGCTCGTCCCTCTGCCCAGCCGCAACCACATCATCACCGACTTCGAGCCGTCGTGGCCGATCTTCCTCCGCGAGCTCGACCGGTTCCTCGCCGCGTGAGCAGCTGATCAGGACGGGTCCGGGCGCGCCCCGCGCACCAGACGGCCCGGCGTCGCGCCGGTCGATTCGCCGTCGCCGCGGATCTCGGTCCCGGCGACGAACGTGTGCCGGTAGCCGTCGGCGCGCTGGAGCAGCCGGCGCCCGCCGGCGGGCAGGTCGTGGTGGATCTCCGGGGACCGCAGGGCGAGCCGGTCGAAGTCGATCACGTTGAGGTCCGCCCGGTACCCGGGCGCAACCAGGCCACGGTCGAGCAGGCCGACCGTTTCGGCCGTGGCGCGGGTCTGCTTGTGGACGAGCAGCTCGACGGGCAGCCGGCCGGTCGGGCGGTCGCGCCCCCACCACTGCAGCAGCGTGGTCGGGAAGCTCACGTCGCAGATCGTGCCGACGTGCGCGCCGCCGTCGGACAGCCCGGCTACCGATGCGGGGTGGGCGAGTTGCTCGCCGACGGAGTCGAGCGTGCCGCCCGTGTAGTTCAGCGTCGGCAGGTAGAGCAGGGCCCGTCCGTCGTTCTCGAGCATGAGGTCGTAGGCCACCTCGGCCGGCGCCCGGCCCTCGCGTTCTGCCACTGCGGCGATCGACGACGACGGGTCGGGCTCGTAGTCCGGCGGATCGCCCAGCGGGAACATCAGGTCGAACTTGCCGATCAGCCGCGAGCCGATGAGCGACCCTTCGCGATCGACGGCCATGTGGTCGACGAGGGCGCGGCGGACGTCGTCGCGCCGCAGCCGGACCGTGCGCTCGGCGGCGGGAAGGTCGCGGAGCTCGCCCCACGCCGGCGCCAGCATGAACGGGTTGAGCGTGGCCTCGAACCCCAGCAGCAGCCCGACCGCCCGCGAGCCGACCTGACCCCGCATCGTCACCCCGTCGGCGGTGGCCGCGGCCATGCGGTCGAGGAGCACCTTCCAGTCGTCGGGACGCAACGGGCTCTGGGCCACCGAGATCGAGATCGGCCGGCCCGACCGGGCGGCCATCAGGCGCATGGTCTCGAACTCGCCGTCGAGGTCGACGAAGTCGCTGACGACCTGGAGCACACCCGCCCCGATCGAACCCAGCGCCTCGGCGATGCCGATCAGCTCGTCGGCCTCGGCGGTGAGCGTCGGCGTGAGCTCGCCGCGGCTGCTGCGGTGGTTGAGCGTGCGCGAGGTCGTGAAGCCCAGCGCGCCGGCGGCGACGGCTTCGCGCGCGAGGTCGGCCATCGCCGCGATGTCGTCCGGCGTGGCCGGCTCTCGCTTGGCGCCCCGCTCGCCCATCACGTGCAGACGCAGCGCGCCGTGTGGGACCTGCGCCCCGAGGTCGAGGTCGCGGCGGCGTGCGGCGAGCGCGTCGAGGTACTCGGGGAACGTCTGCCAGTTCCAGCTCAGGCCCTCGTGCAGGGCCGCGCCGGGGATGTCCTCGACGCCCTCCATCAGCTCGATCAGCCGCTCGTGATCGGCCGGGCGCACGGGGGCGAACCCGACGCCGCAGTTACCCATCACGACCGTCGTCACCCCGTGCCAGCTCGACGGGGCGAGCTGGTCGTCCCACGTGGCCTGGCCGTCGTAGTGGGTGTGGATGTCGACGAAACCAGGCGTCACGAGGGCGCCGTCGGCGTCGATCTCCCTGCGCCCGGGCTCGCTGACCCGCCCGACGGCGGTGATCACGGCGCCGTCGACGGCGACGTCGGCCGTGCGGGCCGGACGCACCGGACCCGTCGACGACGCGTCCGGCACGGATGACCAGATCGTGAGCCATGACCCGACGGTACTCACGTCCGGCCGCCCGGCGGAGCTCAGATGTACTGCTGGGCGAGCTCCATCGCGGCCTCGATCGGGATCACGAAGCCGATGTTGGAGGCCTGGACGCCCCCGCCGCTCGACGCCACCGCGGTGTTCACGCCGATCACCTGGCCCGCGGCGTTGACCAACGGCCCGCCGGAGTTGCCGGAGCTGATCGCGGCGTCGGTCTGGATGAGGTTGGTGAGCCGGCTCGACGGGGTGTCGATCGAGCGATCGATCGCCGAGACGATGCCCTGGGTCACCGTCGGCCCGCCCTCGAGGGCGAGGGCGTTGCCGATCGCGACCACCTGGTCGCCGACGGCGACGTCGGCCGAGGAGCCGAGGTCGGCGGGGACGACCCCGGAGGGATCGTCGAGCTGGAGCACGGCGATGTCGCGGGCCGAGTCGCCCCCGACGACGGTCGCCGAGCGCTCCTCGCCGTTCACCGCGACGGACACCTCGGTGGCGCCTTCGACGACGTGGGCGTTGGTGAGAATGTGGCCCGCCTCGTCGATCACGATGCCGGTGCCGGCTCCCTCGCCCTCGACCTCGAACGGGCCCTGCTGCTGGACGACGTGGGTGGAGATGGAAACGGTCGACGGCTCGACGGAGGCGACGACGGCGGCGACGTCGATCCCGCCCGTCGACGGCGTGATCCCGGTTTCCACGGCCGGTGTCGACGGGGCGGCTCCGGTCGAGTCGTCCCCCGCTCGCCCGGCGACGTACCCACTGGCCGCTCCGGCGGCGACGGCGGCCAGCGTCAACGCGGCCGCCGTCACCAACCGGTAGCGCCGGGGAGCCTGCGGGTGCTCCTCCGGAGACATCGGCGCGGGGGGCGGCGCCGATGGGGGCGACCCGGGCAGGGAGGGGTACGCCGGGGCCGACCATTGAGTGGCAGGTGGCGTGGTGGTGGTGCGGTAGGGGTGGGGGGAGGTGTGAGCGGCGGGCCGGCCGGCCGGGTGTCGCTCCACGGAGACTCGAACATGACGTCACCCTGCTGGCGCCCACGTCAGACCGCGCTGCGAGCAAGGTGAGAACCAGTCAAGAATCCTGATGGCACTACCCTCGCTCCATGAGCTCGGACCAGCCCATCGACGTCAAGCCGCGGTCGCGAGAGGTCACCGACGGGTTCCAGCGGGCCGGGGCGCGGGCGATGCTGCGGGCCGTCGGGATGACCGACGACGACTGGGAGAAGCCGCAGATCGGCATCGCCAACTCGTGGAACGAGGTGACGCCCTGCAACATGACGCTGCGCGTGCTCGCCGAGCACGTCAAGGCGGGCGTGCGCGAGGCCGGCGGCTTCCCGATGGAGTTCGGCACGATCACCGTGTCGGACGCGATCTCGATGGGCCACGAGGGGATGCGCGCCTCGCTGGTGAGCCGGGAGATCAGCTGCGACTCCGTCGAGGCGGTCATGCACGCCGAGCGTCTCGACGGCTTCGTCGGCATGGCCGGGTGCGACAAGAGCATGCCGGCGATGCTGATGGCCGCCGCCCGCCTCGACGTGGCGAGCGTGCTCGTCTACAACGGCTCGATCCTGCCCGGCGAGGTGAACGGCGCGCCGATCGACGTCGTGAGTGTGCTCGAGGCCGTCGGAGCCTGCGCCGCGGGGAAGATCACCGAGGAGCAGCTCGGCGAGATCGAGCGCCACGCCTGTCCGGGCGAAGGGGCGTGCGGGGGGATGTTCACCGCCAACACGATGAGCTCGATCGGCGAAGCGCTGGGCCTGAGCCTGCCCGGGTCGGCGTCGCCGGCCGCCGTCGACCCTCGCCGCCACGATGACGCCCGATGCGGCGGGGGCGGCCGTCGTGCGGATGCTCGAGCTCGGCATCACCTCGCGGATGATCCTCACCAAGCCGGCGTTCGAGAACGCGATCGCGCTGACGTCGGCGCTCGGCGGCTCGACGAACGCCGTCCTCCACCTCCTCGCCATCGCCAACGAAGCCGGGGTGGAGCTCGAGCTCGACGACTTCAACAAGATCGCGGCCCGGGTCCCGCACGTCGCGGACATGCGACCCGGCGGCAAGTTCCACATGATCGACCTCGACGGCGTCGGCGGCGTGCCCGTCGTGCTCAAGCAGCTCCTCGACGCCGGGCTGCTGCACGGCGACACGCTCACCGTCACCGGACGGACGATGGCGGAGAACCTGGCCGACGTCGCGCCGCCCGCACCCGACGGGGTCGTCGTGCACCCGCTCGAGGCCCCGATCCATCCCGAGGGCGGGATCATCATCCTCACCGGCTCGCTGGCGCCGAAGGGCTCGGTCGTCAAGGTGGCCGGACTGACCGAGGACCAGCTCACCTTCGAGGGGACGGCGCGGGTCTTCGACGGCGAGGAAGGGGCGATGGCGGCGATCGTGGCCGGCGACGTCGTGCCCGGCACGGTGTTCGTGATCCGTTACGAGGGCCCGAAGGGCGGTCCGGGGATGCGCGAGATGCTCGCCGTGACCGGCGCGCTGAAGGGGGCCGGGCGCGGCGCCGATTGCGCGCTCGTCACCGACGGCCGGTTCTCGGGCGGCACCTGGGGATTCTGTGTCGGCCACGTCGCGCCCGAGGCCGTCGACGGCGGCCCGATCGCGTTCGCCCGCGATGGCGACCGGATCCGGATCGACGTGCCGACGAAGTCGATCGAGCTACTCGTCGAGCCGGCCGAGCTGCGCGCCCGCACCGATGGATGGCAGCCCAACCCGCCGCGCTACACGAGCGGGGTGCTCGCCAAGTACGCCCGGCTCGTGCAGGGCGCCGAGACCGGCGCGATCACGAACCCGGTGTGATTCTCGTCAGTAACGGCGATTGTTGTCGCGGTTGCTGCGGGGGGCGCGGGGCCGCGCCTCGTTGACCGTGATCGAGCGGCCGTTGAAATCGGCCCCGGTCAGCTCGTCGATCGCCTTGCGAGCGTCCTCGTCGCTCATCTCGACGAAGCCGAAGCCGCGTGAGCGCCCGGTCTCGCGGTCCGTGATGACCTGGGCGGAGGTGACGGCTCCCACACGGCCGAACAGCGCGGCAAGCTCGTCAGAAGTGGTGGAGAAGGGCAGGTTGCCCACATACAGGTTGATGACAGTTCCTCCGTCTAGCGTCCCGCCTTCGACGGCGGCGACGCCGATGGTAACCCGCTCCGCCGGTGCGCGAATACCCCCATTGCTCGCCACCCCACGATGAGCGCGCCCAACACGATCGTGGTGACGATCACGAACGAGACCGCGATGCCCCGATCCCACACGGTGCGCCGCAGCAGGAGTCCGATCACGACGGTCGTCAGCCAGACCCCGACGCCGGCGCGGAGCGCGAACGGCTGGCGCCGGACTCCAGGGTCCATGATCCACCCGGCCGCCAGGCCGACGAGAAACGGGGCCGCGATGGTCAGCACCGCGGCTGCTCCGGAGCTGTCGTCGTGGGCGTTGCGGCCGACCGTCGCGAACAGCACGACGGCGGCGACGTCGGCCGCGATCGCGCCCGCCCACCGGGTCGGTCCCACGACGCCTCGGCTACTCCGCGGCGAGGAAGCCGCCGAGGGCGCCCTTGTAGAAGACGAGCGGTGTGTGGCAGTCGTCGTCGTGGCTGAGGTCGACGACGCGCCCGACGACGAAGTAGTGGTCACCGAGCACGAGGGAGTGTTCGACCGTGCAGTCGATCCACGCGCCGACGCCCTCGATGATCGGGCAGCCGGTGGGCGAGTGCGTCCACGTGACGTGATCGAAGCGGTCGTCGCCGACGCCACTCTTGGCGAAGCGCCAGCAGAGCTCGGCCTGCTCGTCGCGGAGGACGTTCACGCAGAACTTGTGGGCTGGGGCCATCGCCTCCCACGTGTCGCTGGCGATCTGGGGCAGGAACCCGACGAGCGGTGGATCGAGCGAGACCGACGTGAACGATCCGATCGTGAACCCGGCCGGTTCGTCGCCGGCAAATCCGGTGACGATCGTGACGCCGGTTGGAAAGTGGCCGAGCACCTTGCGGAACTGCGCGGAGTCGAACGGAGGTTGGGCGCCCCTCATCGGCTTCGATGGTAGGCAGATGAACGAACGGATCCCCGCGGAGAAGCGTCGGGTGCGCGACGGAGATGCGCATCGATCCGCGCCCGCATCGCCGCCGATCCCGCCGACCGGGCCGCCCGCTCCGCCCGCATCTGGGCGCGGATCGTCTCACTTCTCGATCTGGGCGCGCCAGTCTCGGAATGAGACTACGCGCCAGATCGGCATGTTGTTCGACTCGCTCGCCGGGGAGCCGGACACCAGCGGCTGGATCGAGTGGTGTCGCGCCCACGGGCACGAGGTGTTCTTGCCCGAGGTCGACGGGCTCGAGTTGCGGGTGATGCCCGGCGACGTCGATCCAGCCACGCTGGACGTCGTCATCGTGCCCGGACTGGCCTTCACGCCCGACGGGCGCCGGCTCGGCCAGGGCGGCGGCCACTTCGACCGGTTCCTGCTGCGGCTGCGCCCGGACTGCGTCACCGTGGGCGTCTGCTTCCGCGAGCAGCTGCTCGAGCAACTGCCGACGGCGGCCCACGACGTCCATGTCGATCACGTCGTGACGGACTGACCGCACCCGCCATCTGGGCGGGATCTGTGCCAACTGTCGGACGAGATTCCGCCCAGATCGAGGGTTGGCACGAATCCCGCCCAGATGGGGGATCAGGCGTAGTACTCGCGGCCGAGGTGGGTGATCTGGTCCTCGCCCATCATCCAACGCAGCGTGTTCTTCAACTTGGTGTGCTGGATGAACAGGTCGTGCTCGGGATAGAGGCCGGGCGGGGTCTGCGGGCTCTTGTAGTAGAAGCTCAACCACTCCTGGATCCCGCCCAACCCGGCGCGCTGGGCCAGGTCGGAGAACAGCACCAGATCGAGGGCGAGGGGCGCGGCGAGGATCGAGTCCCGGCAGAGGAAGTCGACCTTGATCTGCATCGGGTAGCCGAGCCACCCGAAGATGTCGATGTTGTCCCACCCCTCCTTGTTGTCGCCCCGCGGCGGGTAGTAGTTGATCCGCACCTTGTGGAAGATGTCGCCGTAGAGCTCGGGATGCCGATCCGGCGCCAGGATGTGCTCGAGCACGCCGAGCTTGGACTCCTCCTTGGTCTTGAAGCTCTCCGGGTCGTCGAGCACCTCGCCGTCGCGGTTGCCGAGGATGTTCGTCGAGTACCAGCCGGACAAGCCGAGCATGCGGGTGCGCAGCATCGGTGCGAGCACGGTCTTGATGAGCGTCTGGCCGGTCTTGAAGTCCTTCCCGGAGATCGGCAGGTTGCGGTCGACGGCGAGCTGGCGGAGCACCGGGGTGTCGACGCACAGGTTCGGCGCCCCGTTGGCGAACGGCACCCCCTCGAGCAGGGCGGCGTAGGCGTACAGCATCGATGGCGCGATGGCCTGATCGTTGGCGTCGATCGCGGCCTCGAAGGCGTCGAGGTCCATGTGCGCCGGGCCCGGCTCGAGGAACACCTCCGTGGACGCGCACCAGATCATCACGACCCGGTCGACCTGCTTCTCCTCCCGGAAGCGGTTGATGTCCTCGCGGATCGCGTTGAGCATCGAGCGCTTGTCGACCGAGGGCAGGACATTGTCGGCATCGATGTTCTTGACGTACGTCCGGTCGAAGGCGGCGGCCATCGGCCGCACGTCGCGGAGGGCATCGGAGATCTGCTCGACGTGCCGGCCGGCCTCGAGCACGCCGGCCCGCTGGGCGGCGACGTAGGCGTCGTCGGGGAACGGGTCCCACGCGCCGAACACCAGGTCGTCGAGCGCCGCCAGGGGCACGAAGTCCCTGATCAGCGGACTGCGGTCGTCGGTGCGCTTGCCGAGGCGGATGGTGTCGAGCAGGGCCAGGGAGCCGATCGGTTGGGCCAACCCGCGCTTGACCAACTCCACACCGGCGATGAGCGTCGAGGCGACCGCGCCGAGACCGACGGTGAGCACGCCGAGGCGCCCCGCGGCCGGCTCGACGGTCGGGGGCGGCGGCGGGCTCACGACCCTCGACACTAGGCCGTGACGAAAGTCCGGAAATTCGGCGCGGACCAGGTATCCGGGACCTAGAGTGACGCTCTGGTTACCGATGGGTAACCAAAGCGGGCACGGACGGGACAGACGTCGGACTCCGACGATCAATAGCGGGCGGACAATGGAAGCGACAACCAACGCGGGCGGGGATGTTGTGCGCTCGGTGCGCACCCTCGTCGGCGACGGCGCATCACCGACGGAGCGGGCGACGACGGAACGGCAACGGAGCCGATCCCGTCGTCGCCGGCTTCCGTCGAACCGGTCACCGACAAGCGGGCGCGGCTGACGGATCAGCAGCGGCTGCAGTGGATCTTGCGGGTGGGCGACGCGGGAGCGATCTTCATCGGCTTCGCCGCGATGGTGATCATCAGCGGGTACCACAAGATGGGCCTGGAGCGGTCGGCGTTCACGCTGTTCACCGCCACCTGCGTCGGGCTGTGGGCGGTCAGGTTCGAGGGCCTGTGGAACGAGCGCATCCAGGCGATGCGCACGATCGAGATCTCCAAACTCACCCGCGCCACCGCGATCATGACCGTCGGGATGCTCGTCGTCGACCGGCTCTCCCGGGCCTGGATCCGCGTCGAGCAGATCGCCGTCGCCGTCGTGCTGACCTGGGTGTTCCTGCTCGGCTGGCGTTCGTTCTACCGCGCCTGGCTCGCCTACAACCGGCGACGGGATCGGTTCACCCAGCGCCTCGTGATCGTCGGCACCGATCGCCGGGCCATCGAGCTCGCCAAGCTGGCCTCGATCCACCCGGAAGCCGGCATGCGGCTGGGCGGCGTCATCGGGTCGCGCGCCGAAGCGGCCGCCGCCGGGCTCGCCGACCTCTGGCTCGGCGACTACCGCGACGCCGACGACGTGCTCGCCGCCACGCCGGCCGACGTCGTCGTGATCTGCTCGAGCGACATCAGCCCGCTGCTGCTCAACTCGCTCCTCCGGGACCGGGAGGGCGACGGGCCCCAGCTCTACTTCCATCCCGGCCTGTCCGGCATCGACGCCCGGCGGGTGAAGGCGTCCCCCATCGCCCACGAGCCACTCCTCTACGTCGAGTCGGCCTCGCTGTCCCGCGCCGATCGGGGGCTCAAGCGGGCGTTCGACATCGCGGTCGCGTCGACGTTGCTGCTCATCGCCGCACCGGTCTTCGTCACCATCGCGCTGATCATCAAGTTCAGCGACAAGGGTCCGATCTTCTTCCGCCAGGAGCGGGTCGGCCGGGGCGACAGCACGTTCGGCATGCTCAAGTTCCGCAGCATGGTCGTCGATGCCGAAGCGCGCCTGGCGGAGCTGGAGGCCGACAACCAGCGCAAGGGCCCGCTGTTCAAGCTCGACGTCGACCCCCGGGTCACCCGCATCGGACGCTTCCTGCGGGCCAGCAGCCTCGACGAGCTGCCGCAGCTGATCAACGTGGTGAAGGGCGAGATGAGCCTCGTCGGGCCCCGGCCGGCGTTGCCGGCGGAGGTCGCCGAGTTCCCGATCGAGCTGCGCGAGCGGCACCGGGTGCGTCCGGGCATCACCGGCCTCTGGCAGGTCGAGGCCCGCGACAACCCGTCGTTCGACGCCTACCAGCGTCTCGACCTCTTCTACGTCGAGAACTGGTCGCTGGCCCTCGACATGGTGATCATGCTCGGGACCGCCGAGCAGCTCCTCCTCCGGCCGGTGTTCAACCGGAGCACCGGTGAGATGGCGTCCGAGCCGGCGACCGAGGCCACGGCCGTCGCCTGACGACGGCGATCGACGCGGTCGCCTGAATATATCGATCCGCGGTCGCTGACCGCTGCGATCGGAGTTGTCGGGGCGGCGCCCTCGTCTGGCAGACTCTGCGGCGATGCGTCACGCCCCCGTGAACCACGACCTCGTACTCATCCTGTAGCACACCGGCCTCACCCGCCGCGTGTGCCCTTCGACCTCCCAGCCGGGAGGTCGAATGCTTTTTCCGCTCGACTTCGCCAACCCCGACCGAAGGAACCGCCATGACAACCACTGAGCTCACCGGAGCGCAGGCGCTCATCAAGAGCCTCGAGCAGGAGTCGGTGGAAGTGGTGTTCGGCCTGCCCGGGGGCTGCATCCTGCCCGCCTACGACCCGCTGCTCGAGTCGACGATCCGCCACATCCTCGTGCGGCACGAGCAGGGCGCGGGCCACATGGCCGAGGGGTACGCCCACGTCACCGGCCGGCCGGGGGTGGCGATGGTGACGTCCGGCCCGGCAGCGACGAACCTCGTCACGCCGCTGATGGACGCCTACATGGACTCGATCCCGATGGTGGCGATCACGGGCCAGGTCCCGACCCACGCCATCGGCAGCGACGCCTTCCAGGAGTGCGACACCGTCGGGATCACCCGCTCGGCGACCAAGCACAACGAGCTGGTGATGACGCCCGAGGACGTCCCGCTCGCCGTCCGCCAGGCGTTCCACCTGGCGACCACCGGCCGCCCCGGGCCGGTCCTCGTCGACGTGCCGAAGGACGTGTTGCAGAAGACGATGCAGTGGTACTGGCCCACCGACGACGAGGTCGTGTCCTCGCTGCCCGGCTACCGGCCGACCACCAAGGGCCACCCGCGGATGATCAAGGAGGCGGCCCGGCTGATCCTCGAGGCCGAGCGGCCGGTGCTGTACGTCGGCGGTGGAGTGCTCAAGGCGCGGGCCGCCGACGCCGTCCGCGAGCTCGCCGAGCTCACCGGCATCCACGTCGTCACCACGCTCATGGCGCGCGGCTCGTTCCCCGACGACCACCCGCTCGCCCTCGGGATGCCCGGCATGCACGGCACCGCCACCGCCGTCACGGCGATGCAGCGCAGTGACCTGTTGATCGCGCTCGGCGCCCGCTTCGACGACCGCATCACCGGCAAGGTCGACAGCTTCGCCCCCGACGCCAAGGTCATCCACGTGGACATCGACCCCGCCGAGCAGGGCAAGGTGCGCCGCCCCGATGTCCCCATCGTCGGCGACTGCCGCTACGTCACGACCGAGATCGTGCGGGCGATCAAGGACCTGCTTGCCGGCGGGACGACTGCGGCCGACACGTCCGCCTGGCGCAGCCGCATCTCCGGCTGGCGGGAGCAGTTCCCGCTCGTGTACGAACCGAGCGAGCCCGGGCACGCCCTCAAGCCGCAGTTCTGCCTCGAGAAGCTGCGCGACGCCGCGCCCGAGGGGACGATCCTCACGTCGGGTGTGGGCCAGCACCAGATGTGGGCGTCGCAGTACTGGAGGTTCACCGAGCCGTACACGTGGGTCAACTCCGGCGGGCTGGGCACGATGGGGTTCTCGATCCCCGCCGCGATCGGGGCCAAGGTCGGCCGGCCCGACCGCACGGTGTGGGCGATCGACGGCGACGGGTGCTTCCAGATGACCGCCCAGGAGCTGGTGACCGCCACCGTCGAGCGGATCCCGATCAAGGTCGGCCTGATGAACAACAGCTACCTCGGCATGGTCCGCCAGTGGCAGGAGATGTTCTACGACGAGCGCTACAGCGAGGTCTACCTGTCTCCCGACACTCCGGACTACGTCCGCTGGGCCGAGGCGATGGGCTGCACCGGCATCCGCGTCGAAGCGCCCGAGGAGGTGGAGCCGGCGATCGAGAAGGCCAACTCGATCAACGACCGCCCGGTGGTCGTCGAGTTCCGCGTCGACACCGCCGAGAAGGTGTTCCCGATGGTGCCCGCCGGACAGAGCAACGACGACATCGTGCTGCCCGGCGAGCAGCAGGACCGCAGGGCGGCGCTCCGATGAACCAGCAGATGAACCACCACATCCTGTCGGTGCTCGTGCAGAACCGTCCGGGAGTGCTCGCCCGGGTGTCGAGCATGTTCGCCCGGCGGGGCTTCAACATCTTCTCGCTCGCCGTCGCCCCGGCCGAGAACGAGGGGATGAGCCGGATCACGATCGTCGTCGACGTCGAGTCGGCGCCGCTCGAGCAGATCACCAAGCAGCTGTTCAAGCTCGTCGAGGTGATCAAGATCTCCGAGCTCGACCCGCGCCATTCGGTCGAGCGGGAGCTGCTGCTGGCGACGGTGCGGGCGGCGTCGGAGCAACGGGGCCAGATCCTCGAGCTGGCGACGATCTTCGAGGCCAAGATCCTCGCCGTCGGCGTCGACGCGCTGACGATGAGCCTCGAGGGTCATCCCGACAAGCTCGACGACTTCGAGTCGCTGCTCGACGGCTACGGCATCGTCGAGCTCCAGCGCACCGGGCGGGTCGCGCTTCCCAAACTCGATCGCCAGGCGCGGCTGCGCCCCATCCGAGGAAAGGCTGGATGATGACCGCCAACGTGTACTACTCCGACGACGCCGACCCGTCGCTCGTCCGCGGCAAGCGGGTCGCCGTGATCGGCTACGGGTCGCAGGGCCACGGCCACGCGCTCAACCTCAAGGACTCCGGCGTCGAGGTGATCGTCGGCCTGCGCGAGGGTTCGTCGTCGGTCGAGAAGGCCGAGGCCCAGGGGCTCAGCGTGCTGCCGATCGGTGACGCCGCGGCCGCCGCCGACGTCGTGATGCTCCTCGCGCCGGACACCGAGCAGAAGGCGATCTACGACGAGCACATCGCCGAGCACATGACACCCGGCAAGGCGCTCGCCTTCGCCCACGGGTTCAACGTCCGGTTCGGGCGCATCAGCCCGCCCGCCGGGGTCGACGTGATCATGGTCGCCCCCAAGGGGCCCGGACACCTCGTCCGGCGCACGTACGTCGAGGGCGGCGGCGTGCCCGCCCTCATCGCCGTCGCCCAGGACGCCACGGGCAAGGCCAAGGATCTCGCCCTCTCGTACGCCGACGCCATCGGCGGCACCCGCGCCGGGGTCATCGAGACGACGTTCCCCGAGGAGACCGAGACCGACCTGTTCGGCGAGCAGGTCGTGTTGTGCGGCGGGCTCACCGCGCTCGTGCAGGCCGGGTTCGAGACGCTCGTCGACGCCGGCTACGCGCCGGAGATGGCCTACTTCGAGTGCCTCCACGAGGTGAAGCTGATCGTCGACCTGATGTACGAAGAGGGGATCGCCGGGATGCGCTACTCGATCTCGGACACCGCCGAGTACGGCGACCTCACCCGCGGCCCGCGCATCGTGACCGACGCGACGAAGGCGGAGATGCGCACGATCCTCGACGAGATCCAGTCCGGGCGGTTCGCCGACGAGTGGATCGCCGAGAGCGAGGCCGGCCGGCCCAACTTCGAGCGCCTGCGCCAGGAGGGCAAGGAGCACCCGATCGAGCAGGTCGGGGCCCGGCTGCGCGAGATGATGCCCTGGATCTCGGCCGGCCGCACCAAGGTCGCCGACGCGTCCGGCGGCTGATCCATCCGAGTGTTTCAGATTCTCAGGAGAGTTAGGTACGCGAAACCGGCCTCAGGCGTCGTCAGAACCGTCTTCTCCCATTTTGCGCGCGGAAGTCGGTGATGGTTTCCTCGGCCTGGCGGTCGTAGTCGGACTCGAGCATCGAGACGTAGGCCCGCAACCGGTCGTCCTCGGCGACGGCCTCGTCGTGGAGGGCCGACCACCGCTCGATCTGATCGTGCAGGTCGGCGGACAGGGTCAGGCCGAGAACGTGGTTGAGGTGGCGGAGCAGGGCGCTGACGGCCAGCGGGTGCTCGGCGTGGGTGAGGTAGTGGGGGATGCCCACACGCAACGAGATCGTCGGCACATCGACCCGCTCGAGCTCGGCGTGGAGCACGCCGAGCAGCCCGGTGATCCCCTGGTACGTCGGCGCCGAGAGCCCGAGCGTGCGGGCCAAGGCCGGCGAAGCCGTGCTGCCGACCACGATCGGCAGGCGCGTGTGCGGAACCGGATCCGCGGTCGAGCCGAGCGTGACCACCGCCTCGCAACCGAACCGGTCGACGACACGCAGCGCGCACGCGGCGAACGTGGACCAGGCGAGGTGGGGCTCGACTCCGCTGAGCACGACGAGGTCGTGGGCCCCGCCGGTGCGCACGACGCGGAACGCGTTCGTCGGCCACGTGATCGCCAGCACGTCCCCACCGTCGATCTCGATCGTCGGCCGCTCCTGGGTGAAGTCGTAGAACGGGTCCGGGTCGATCTCGCCGATCGTGACCGCCGCCTCCGTGAGGTGGTCGAGCGCGGTCGTGGCGACGCTGGCGGCATCGAACCAGCCGGCGAGGGCGACGACCAGTACCGGGCTGGTGAGCGGACCGAGCCCGTCGGCCTCGAGGTCGCCCAGCGTCAGCACCTCATCGACACCGGGCACCGCGGCACTCATGGCGCCAACACCTCGCCGTGGTGCTCGACAAGATGGTCGATGCAGACCGTGAGCGCCTCGACGTCGGCGGGGTCGACGGCCGGGAACATGCCGATGCGGAGCTGGTTGCGGCCCAACTTGCGGTAGCTGTCGGTGTCCACGATGCCGTTGGCGCGCAGGGCCGCGCTGAGCTTGATGGCCTCGATGGTGGGCTCGAGATCGATCGTGCCGACAACGGCGGAGCGCTTGGCGGGATCGGCGACGAACGGTGTCGCCCACGGCCGGTCCTCGGCCCACGCGTAGAGGTGATCGGACGACGCGCGGCACCGCTTGACACACCAGTCGAGCCCGCCGCTGTCGAGCATCCACCGCAGCTGCGCGTCGAGGAGCACCAGCGTGGCGACGGCCGGGGTGTTGTACGTCTGGTCGAGGCGGCTGTTGGCGAGGGCGATGCCGAGATCGAGCGACGCCGGGCGCCAGCGACCACCGGCCGTGATCCGGTCGATGCGCTCGACCGCCGCCGGCGAACAGGCGGCGATCCACAGACCGCCGTCGGCGGCGAAGCACTTCTGGGGGGCGAAGTAGTACACGTCGACCTGCGCCGGGTCCCAGGGCAGACCACCGGCGCCCGACGTGGCGTCGACGGCAACGATGGCGTCGCCGGCGCCGGCCGGCCGGACGAGGTCCATCGCCACGCCGGTGGAGGTCTCGTTGTGGGTGAGGGCGAGGAGGTCGACCGTGTCGTCGGCGACCGGCTCGGGATGATCGCCCGGGTCGCTGGCGACGAGGAGGGGCTCCTCGAGATGCGGCGCGGCCGCGCTGGCGTCGGCGAACTTGGCCGAGAACTCGCCGAACACGAGGTGCTCGCTGCGCCGCTCGATCAGGCCGAACGTGGCGACGTCCCAGAACACCGTCGTGCCCCCGTTGCCGAGCACGATCTCCCAGCCCGCCGGCAGGCCGAACAGGTCGGTCAGCCCGGACCGGATCGAGCCGACGAGCCGCTTCACGGGTTGTTGGCGGTGGGACGTCCCGAGGACGGTCCGGCCGGCGGCGACCAGGTCGTCGAGCTGCTCGGGGCGCACCTTCGACGGGCCGGAGCCGAAGCGCCCGTCGGCTGGGAGGAGCTCGGGTGGGAGCCGCAACTGCGCGGGGGTGTCGGCGGTCACTGTGAAAGCATGTCAGCACTTCGTCCCCGTCACTCCGAAAGAAGCCGCCGTGTCACGTGAGTCCGTTCCGCGCGTGTCCGCCCGTCTCGCCGCGATCACCGAATCCGCCACCCTCGCCGTCGACGCCAAGGCCAAGGCCTTGCAGGCCGAAGGTGAGGCGGTGATCGGGTTCGGGGCCGGTGAGCCGGACTTCCCGACCCCTGAGCACATCGTCGAGGCCGCCATCGCCGCGTGCCGCGACCCGCGGAACCACCGCTACACGCCCGCGGCCGGCCTGCCCGAGCTGCGCGAGGCGATCGCCGTGAAGACCAAGCGCGACAGCGGGTTCGACTGCGCCGCCGCCCAGGTCCTCGTCACCAACGGCGGCAAGCACGCCGTGTTCACCGCGTTCGCCGCCCTCTGTGACCCCGGGGACGAGGTGATCCTGCCGGCGCCGTACTGGACCACGTACCCGGAGGCGATCGCCCTCGCCGGCGCCGTGCCCAAGGTCGTCGAGACGACCGAAGAGACCGGTTTCCAGGTGACCGTCGACCAACTCGACGCGGCGTGGACGCCCCGCACCAAGGTGCTGCTCTTCGTCAGCCCGGACAACCCGTCCGGCGCCGTCTACCCGTCCGAGCAGGTCGCCGCCATCGGGCGCTGGGCCGTCGAGCGCGGGGTGTGGGTCGTCACCGACGAGATCTACGAGCACCTCACGTACGGCCCGCACGAGTTCGCCTCGATGCCGACGCTCGTGCCCGACCTCGCCGACCAGTGCGTCATCGTCAACGGCGTCGCCAAGACCTACGCGATGACCGGCTGGCGGGTCGGGTGGATGATCGCCCCGCCCGACGTCGCCAAGGCGGCCATCAACTTCCAGAGCCACGCCACGTCGAACGTCGCCAACGTGTCCCAGCGCGCGGCCCTGGCCGCGGTCAGCGGCGACCTCGAGGCGGTGGGAACGATGCGGGCGGCGTTCGAACGACGGGGCCGCACGATGCAGTCGAGGCTCTCGGCCATCCCCGGGGTCACGTGCATCGAGCCGCAGGGCGCGTTCTACTGCTTCCCCCGCGTCGACGGGCTGTTCGGACGGGACCTCGCCGGGCGCACGTGCGAGTCCAGCCTCGAGCTGGCCGATCACGTCCTGTCGGCGGCCAAGGTGGCCTTCGTCCCCGGCGAGGCGTTCGGCACCCCCGGCTACGCCCGCTTCTCCTTCGCCCTCGCCGACGACGACCTCGAGGAGGGGATCCGCCGCTTCGCCGAGCTGGTGTCCTGACCATCCGAGGTTTCGGCGCACCCGAGGGTTCCGGGCCCTCCGGCGGAACCGGCATGTCCACCAGATGCGTGGTGGCGGCGAGCCCAGCTGACAACGACGAGCACCGCGCACTCGGCGAGCTGCTCGACCGCGCCGAGGACGTCGCCGGTGATCCCGCCGATCGCCCGCCAGGCGAAGTGGGCGACCAGCATGGCCGCGCCAGCTGCGGCGGCGGCGAGCGGGCCGACCCACCAGCCGGTGGCGAGCGCGGCGATGGCGACGGCGATCAGGCCGGCGGCGGCGGCCCGCCGACCGGTCACCGAGCGGGCGTAGCCGGCGCCGAGCCCGTCCGGCTTGGCGAGCGGCACGACCCCCATCGTGACCACCGCCGCGCCGCGCCCGAGGGCGTGCGCCGCGACCAGCCCGCCGAACGCCGCCGCCGGGGCCAGGGCGGCGACGGCCACGACGCGCACAACGATCGATCCGCAGAGTGCGGCCACGCCGTAGCTGCCGTGGCGGGGGTCGGTCAGGATCTCGAGACGCTGCTCGCGGGTCCACCCGCCCACCAGGGCGTCGGCGGTGTCGGCGAGCCCGTCCTCGTGGAACGCGCCGGTGAGGGCGATCCCGAACAGCACGGCGACCGCGGCGGCAACTGTGGTCGGGAGGACCTCGCCGAGTCCGGCGGCGACCCCACCGACGGCGGCGCCGATCAACCCGCCGACCACCGGAAACCAGACAACCGCCGGCGCCAGATCAGGTGCGGCGCGAGTCCGGACCGGGACCCGGGTCAGGAACTGCACCGCGCCGACGAATCCACCGGTTCTGTCGTTCACGATCGGCCCGATCCGGCCGATTCCAAACGACAGAACGGGGGTTCAGGCCTCACCGAACCACTCGGCGAACGTCGGGACCTCGGTGATGCCGGCGCAGGCCATCGCCACGAGCGGCACGGCGGCCATCGCCCCGCTGCCCTCACCGAGCCGCATGTCGAGGTCGAGCAGGGGCCGCTTGCCGAGCAGGTCGAGCAGGCGGCGGTGGCCGGGCTCGGCCGAGCAGTGGCCGACGACGCAGTGCGCGAGGGCTGTCGGCTCGGCCATCGCCAGCGGCAGGACGGAGGCGCTGACCACGTAGCCGTCGAGCACGACCGGCAGCCGTCGATGGCGGGCGGCGACGGTGGCGGCGGCGACCGCGACCAACTCGGCGCCCCCGACCTCGCGGAGCACTTCGATCGGGTCGGTCACGTCCGAGATGCGGCGCACTGCCTGATCCACCGCGGCCCGCTTACGGGCGAGCCCGGCGTCGTCCACACCGGTGCCTCGGCCAACCCACGCCGCCGGCTCGTCACGGACGAGCGCGGCCGCAACCGCAGACGCGGCGGTGGTGTTGCCGATGCCCATCTCGCCGAGCACGAGCAGGTCGCCGTCGAGCTCCTCGACCGTCTCGCACGCGATCGCGACGACGCGCTCGAAGCGTTCCGTCGTCAGCGCCGGCTCGATGCGGATGTCGCCGGTGGGCCAACCGACCCCGACATCGACGGCGCGTACCGTCGCTCCGGCGTGGCGCGCCAGCGCGTTCACCGTCGAACGCCCTCGGCTGAACGCCTCGAACATCGCCGCGGTGACCGTCGTCGGGTAGGCGCTCACCTCCTCGGCCTCGGCGACGCCGTGGTCGGCGGCGAAGATCAGCCCGACCGGCCGCTCGATTCGGGGCCGATCCGTGCGCTGCCAGCCGGCGACCCACTCGGCCAGTTCGTCGAAGGACGCCAGCGCGCCTCGCGGCCGCAGGATCTGGGCGGCCCGTTCGCGGACCGCAGCCACGGCCGTGGGGTCGGGCTCGGGGAGGTCGCGCAACAGCTCGTGCAGCAGCGTCATCCGATCATCCCCCACGGATCGTCGAGGCGCAACGCGCGGCCGGCCACCACGAGCAGGGTCGTGTCCGCCGCGGCAGCCACGATCTGGTTCACCCGGCCGAGCAGATCGCGGTACCGCCGCCCGAGCTCGCCCTCGGGATGGACCCCGGAGCCGACCTCGTTGCTCACGACGACGGCCGGCCCGCCGCGGTCGAGGAGCGCACCGACAAATGCCGCGGCGGCGTCCGTCACCTCCGGTTCGTCATCGCCGCGCAGCATCAGGTTGGAGACCCACAGGGTCAGGCAGTCGACGACGACGAGCGCGCCGTCGTCGACCTTCTCCACCGCCGGGCCGAGCTCGACCGGCTCCTCGATCGTCGGCCAGTCGGGCCGCGTCACCCGGTGGCGGGCGATGCGCGCGGCGAGGTCGTCGTCGAACGCCGGGCAGGTGGCGACGAAGACCACCGGGCCGTCATGGCGTCGCCCGATCTCCACGGCCAACGCGCTCTTCCCGCTTCGGGCGCCGCCGAGGAGGAAGGTGATCATCAGTAGTCGATGCCGCGCAGGGCGCGGATGCCCCGGTCGTAGGCGTGCTTCAGCGACCGCATCTCGGTCACGGTGTCGGCGACCTCGATCAGCTCGGCGGGGGCGTCCCGACCGGTGACGACGACGTTCACGTGCTCCGGTCGACCGCCGATCGCCGACGCGACCTGGACGGTGTCGAGCCACCCCCAGTTGCACAGGTACGTCAACTCGTCGAGCACGACGAGGTGGTGGTCGCCGGCGGCGAGGACGTCGGCGGCCTGCTTCCAACCGGCCTGGGCGAGTGCCTTGTCGTGTTCGAGATCAGCCGAGTCCCACGTGAAGCCGTCGCCGACCGCGAACCAGTCGACGCCGAGTTGACGCCCGAGCTGCTCCTCGCCGACGTGCCACTTGCCGCTCTTGACGAACTGCACGACGGCGACGTTCCAGCCGCGGGCGAGGCTGCGGACCATCACGCCGAAGGCGGCGGAGCTCTTCCCCTTGCCGTCACCGGTGTTGACCACGACGACCGACGGTGCCCGCCGCAGGCTGCCCGGACGCGGGTCCTCCGTCGGCAAGTCGGCCGGGTTCGAGTCCACGTGGCGGAGTGTACGGAGCAGCCGCTATGGTCTCGCCCGTCGCAGGACCCAGCGAAGTCCGGTGAGATCCCGGCACTGACCCGCAACGGTGAAGCCGCCCCGAGCGGACGAGTCCGGTCGCCTGGCCCTGCGGGCGACAACCAGACCCTCGAGGCAAGGGCGGTTCGCGGGCTGCTCGCACCGGGCGACACGCGGCGACTTCTTGTCCTCCATCTCAGCTTGGAGGAATTCACGTGGCAACGAAGAAGCTGGCCGGTGTCGTCGCCGGTCTGGTGCTGGCGATGGCGGTGGCCGGCTGCGGCGACGATGACGACGCGTCCGACGCGACGGATCCTCCGGCGACCTCACCCGCCGCGACGAGCGTCCCCGCGGTGACAACGGCCGCGCCGGCGACCACCGCCGCCGCGCCGCCGACCACCGCCGCCGCGCCGGCAACGACCGCGACCGCCGACGGGCCCCAGCGCATCGTCTCGCTCTCCCCGACGCACACCGAGATCCTGTTCGCCATCGGCGCCGGCGAGCAGGTCGTCGCCGTCGACAACCTCTCGACGTACCCGCCCGAGACCGCCGCGGTCGTGACCGATCTGTCGGCGTTCGAGCCCAACGTCGAGGCGGTCGCCGGGTACGAGCCCGACCTGGTCGTCACCGAGGGCACCAACCCCGACTTCCTCACCCAACTCGACTCGCTCGGTCTCGCCCACTGGGAGGGCGCGGCCCCGATCGGCTTCAGCGATGTCTACGCCCAGATCGAGCAGCTCGGCGCGACGACCGGCCACGTCGGCGAGGCGGCCGAACTGGTCGCCCAGATGCAGGCCGACATCGACGAGATCATCGCCGGGATGCCGCCGCTGGAGGAGCCGTTGAGCGTGTACCACGAGCTCGACAACACCTTCTTCAGCGTCACCTCGGACACGTTCATCGGGCAGATCTACAACCGGCTCGGGCTGCGCAACATCGCCGACGAGGCCGAGGGCACTGGCGGGGCCTACCCGCAGCTCAACGCCGAGTTCATCATCTCCACGAACCCGGACCTGATCTTTCTCGCTGACACCAAGTGCTGTGGTGAGAGCGCGGAGACGGTGGCCGCCCGGCCCGGTTGGGGATCGATCGCCGCGGTCACGAACGGCGGCGTCGTCGAGATGGACGACGACATCGCGTCCCGCTGGGGACCACGGATCGTCGACTACATGCAGGCCGTCGCCGACGCCGTCCAGCGGGTGCCCGCCGGCTCGTGAACACGCCCGCCGTGGCCGTGGCCGCGCCGGCCGTGCCCGTCGCGGCGCGGCGCGACTGGTGGATCGCGGGGTCGGTGGCGATCCTGTTCGGTGCACTGGTGCTCGGGGCGATGATCGGACCCGCCGGTCCGGACTGGTGGCGGGTGCCGCTCGTCCTGCTCGACCGCTTGCCGCTCATCGCCGTCGACAGTGGAGTCAGCGACGCCGAGTGGAACGTGATCTGGCACATCCGGATGCCCCGTGTCGTCCTCGCCGGTGTCGTCGGGGCGATGCTCTCGCTCGCCGGCGCGAGCTACCAGGGCGTGTTCCGCAACCCGCTCGTCGACCCCTACCTGCTCGGGGCGGCGGCCGGGGCCGGCCTCGGGGCGACGATCGTGTTCACCGTCGCCCGCTCGGCGACGGCCGACTGGCCGATCGACCCCGCACCCACTGCGGCCTTCGTGGCCGCCGTGGCGACGGTGCTCGTGACCTACACCGTCGGTGCCGCGTTCGGCGGCACCCGGTCCGCGGTGACGCTCGTCCTCGCCGGTGTCGCGGTGACGTCGCTCGTCACCGCGGTGCAGACGTTCATCCTCCAGCGCCACTCCGAGGTCGTGCGGCAGGTGTACAACTGGATCCTCGGCACGCTCTCCACCGCCCGCTGGGCCGACGTCCGGATGGTCGTGCCGTACGTCACCGTCGCCACGATCGTGCTGCTGCTGCACCGCCGGCACCTCGACCTGCTCCGAGTGGGCGACGACGAGGCATCCTCGCTCGGCGCACCAGTCGCCCGGGTGCGGCTCGTCGTGGTGATCGCGGCCACGCTCGGGACGGCGGCGGTGGTGGCGGTCAGCGGGCTGATCGGGTTCGTCGGCATCGTCGTCCCGCACCTGATCCGCCTACTCACCGGGGCGAGCTACTACCGCGTGCTGCCGCTCTCCGTCCTGCTCGGCGCGGCGTTCCTGATCCTGGCCGACATCCCCGCGCGGGTGCTCACCGACCCGGCCGAGACCCCGATCGGTGTCATCACCGCGTTCATCGGCGCGCCGTTCTTCCTCATCGTGCTGCGCGCCCGGCAGGGTGTGCGATGAGCGAGCTCGAGCTGCGCGATGTCGGAGTGGCGTACGGCCGCGCCGTCGCCGTGGCGTCGTTCTCCACCACCGTCGGCTCCGGGGAGTGGCTCGGCCTCATCGGCCCGAACGGCGCCGGCAAGTCGTCGCTGCTGCGGGCGGTCGTCGGTCTCGCGGCGAGCACCGGTGAGGTCCGCGTCGACGGCGAGCTGATGGCGTCCCGCTCGCCCCGCCGGCGGGCGCAGTTGGTCGCCTACGTGCCGCAGGAGCCGCTGATCCCCGACGACATGAGCGGCGCCGAGTACGTGCTGCTCGGCCGATCACCGTACGTCGGGTACTTCGCCAGCCCGACGCGCCAGGACCGGGAGGTGGTGGCCGGCGTTCTCGAGCGGCTCGACCTGGGGTCGTTCGCCCTGCGCCGCCTCGGCACGTTGAGCGGCGGCGAGCGCCAGCGGCTCGTGATCGCCAGAGCGCTCGCCCAGGAGGCACCGGTCCTGCTCCTCGACGAGCCGACGAGCGCCCTCGACATCGGTCACCAGCAGCAGGCGCTCGAGCTCGTCGCCCGGCTCCGTCGGGAGCACGGGCTGACCGTCGTGTCGGCGATGCACGACCTCACGCTGGCCGGGCTGTACAGCGACCGGCTCGCCTTGCTCCACGAGGGCCGCTGCGTGGCCGCGGGCACGGCGCAGGAGGTGTTGCAGGCGGCGACGCTCGCCGAGTTCTACGGCGTGCAGGTGACGGTCCGCCACGAGAGCGACGGCACGGTGGTCGTGATCCCGCGCCGCGAGGCGGGATGAGGACCGATCAGGACGGGTCGAACCAGGTGTCGCCCTCGAGGATCCGATCCGCTTCCGCCGGTCCCCACGTGCCGCGGAAGTAGGGGTGGATCGGCCCCTGCTCGTCCAGCGCCGGCTGCACGACCCGCCACGTGCGCTCGACGACGTCCTCGCGGGCGAAGCGCCGGGGTGAACCGTCGATGGCGTCGTTGAGCAGGCGCTCGTAGGCGTCCTGCCGTTCGCCCAGCGCGGCGGCGAAGTCCACGCAGACGTCGACCTTCTGGCTGTCGAGATGGGGACCGGGCGTCTTGGCCTGGAGGCTGAACGTGACCCCGTCACGCTCGCCGAGCCGGAGGCGGATGAGGTTGCGCTCGGGAACGGCGCCTCCCGCCTCGTCGAACAGGAGCTGCGGCGGCTCGCGCAGCTCGATCACGGCTTCGGTCACCGACTGGGCGAGGGCCTTGCCGACGCGCACATACCACGGAACCCCGGCCCACCGCCACGAGTCGATCTCCAGACGGGCGGCGATGAACGTGTCTCGGTGGTCGACTGCGGATCGACTCCGGGCTCCTCGCGGTACCCGACGTACTGTCCGCGCACCATTCGCGTCGGGTCGACCGGCTCCATCGCCGCGAGCACCTTGGCCTTCTCGTCCTGCAGAAACGATGCGTCCGGGTCGACCGGTGGCTCCATCGCCAAGAGCGAGACGACCTGGAGCAGGTGGTTCTGCATCACGTCGCGGACCGCGCCGACCGAGTCGTAGAAGCTGCCCCGGCCCTCGACGCCGATCGACTCGGCCATCGTCACCTGCACGCTGCGGACGTAGCGGCGGTTCCAGATCGGCTCGAGCATCATGTTGGAGAAGCGGAAGACGAGCAGGTCCTCGACCGCCTCCTTGCCCAGGTAGTGGTCGATGCGGAAGATGCGCTCCTCGGGGAAGATGCTGTGCAGCGTCTCGTTGAGCTCGATCGCCGATTGCAGGTCGCGGCCGAACGGCTTCTCGACGACGATGCGTCCGCGCTCGTGCAGCCCGACCGATGCCAGGGCCTCGGCGACCGTCGGGAACATCTGCGGCGGGATCGCCATGTAGTAGACGGCAACCTTCGACCCGTGCGCGTCCAGCGTCGTCGACGAGCGTCTCCCAGGTCGCGGGGTCGGCGTAGTCGCCCTGGACGAGATCCATCTGCTCGGCGAGCTTGGCGATCACGGCCTCGTCCGGTGACTCGACGTGTTCGATGATCGACTCCCGGGCGTGGGCCCGGAAGTCCTCGTCGGTCCAGTCGCTGCGGGCCACGCCGACGACCGGCACGGTCAGCTCGCCGCGGCGCACGAGGTGGTAGAGGGCCGGGAACAGCTTGCGCTTGGCGAGGTCGCCGGTCGAGCCGAACAGGACGAGCGCGTCGGCGGGCGGCTGATGGGAGCTTCTCGATCCCCACTTCATCGGTACGCCCTGCCGTCGCTCATCGGCTGCTCTCGCTCCTCTCGACGTGACCGCCGAAGCCAGCCCGCATCGCCGACAGCACCTTGTCGGCGACATCCGACCGGCCCCGTGAGCTGAACCGTTGGAACAGCGCGTTCGACAGTACCGGGACGGGACGCCCTCGTCGATCGCCGCGCTGATCGTCCAGCGACCTTCGCCCGAGTCGCTGACCCGACCCGCGAACGCGTCGAGTCCGGGGTCGGCGGCGAGCGCCTCGGCGGTCAGGTCGAGCAGCCAGCTGGCCACGACCGAGCCGCGCCGCCACACCTCGGTGATCGCGGCCAGGTCGAGCTCGTAGCGGTAGTACTCGGGGTGGGTGAGCGGCGCCGTCTCGGCGTCGGCGGCATGGGCCGCGGTGCCGATGTCGGCCTTGGCGAGCACGTTGAGGCCCTCGGCATAGGCCGCCATGAGCCCGTACTCGATGCCGTTGTGGACCATCTTCACGAAGTGTCCGGCCCCGGCGGGGCCACAGTGGAGCCATCCCCGTTCGGCGGGTATCGGCTCGCCCGCCGCCGCCCGGGTCGGCGTCCGTTCGGCCGCGTCGACTCCGGGGGCGAGGGCGTCGAAGATCGGCGCCAGCCGCGCCACGGCCTCGTCCGGGCCGCCGATCATCAGGCAGTACCCGCGCTCGAGTCCGTGCGTGCCGCCGCTCGTGCCGACGTCGACATAGTCGATGCCGTGCTCCGCCGCCAACGGGCCGGCGCGTTCGATGTCGTCGCGGTACCACGAGTTGCCGCCGTCGATGATCGTGTCGCCGCGCTCGAGGAGGGGGACGAGCCCGGCGATCGTCGAGTCGACGAACGCCGCCGGGACCATGATCCACACGTGGCGGGGCGGAGCGAGCTTGGCCACCAGATCGTCGAGCGTCGGCGCGCCGACGACGCCTTCATCGGCGAGGTCCGCCACCGCCGCCGCGTCGACGTCGTACCCCACACATTCGTGGCCGGAGCGCTCCAGCCGGCGCACCATGTTGGCGCCCATGCGCCCGAGGCCGATCATCCCCAACTGCATGCCGGACAGCCTGGCACGTCGCGTACCGTGACGGCGATGGACGCCCTCGACCGGGACGTCGCCGGCGCGGCGGCCGCCCACCAGGGTTTGCTGGCGATGCTCGACGGCTGCCTGGATGCCGGCACGCTCGACGGCGCGGCCCCCAGCCGGCTTCCCGGATGGACCGTCGGACACGTGCTCACCCATCTCGCCCGCAACGCCGACAGCATCGTCCGGGTGTTCGCCGCCGCCGAGCGGGGGGAGACCATCTACCGCTACGCGGGCGGGATGGCGCGCCGCGACGAGGAGATCGAGGCCGGCGCGGGCCGCCCGGCCGCCGAGCTGGTGACGGACGTCCGCACCACGATCTGGCAGCTGGAGCAGGCCTGGTCGACGCACACGCGCTGGGACGGCCGCAGCCGCGAGTCGCCCGATCGAGAGA
This sequence comes from uncultured Acidimicrobiia bacterium, assembly GCA_963755235.1. Taxonomy (GTDB): domain Bacteria; phylum Actinomycetota; class Acidimicrobiia; order Acidimicrobiales; family Ilumatobacteraceae; genus JALZMG01. The sequence continues at coordinate 109,063 of CAVWJT010000008.1, read as the reverse complement.
TACCGGTGACCGACCTGCCGTTCGCGCGATGGCGCGAGGTCGAGGTGCATCGCGCCGACCTCGGGCTCGGCTACGACCCCTCCGACTGGCCGGCCGAGTACGTGCGCCAGGATCTCCGTCGGATGGAGATGCGCTGGAACGCCCGCCGGCCGATGGGGATGACCGGCCTGCCGCAGGCCGCGCTCGATGCGCCCCCGCACGAGCGGCTGGCGTGGCTCCTCGGTCGAACCTCGATCGGCGATCTCGAGCCCGCCGGCGTGTTCTGACCGTTGCAGCTGATCGGCCCCTAGGGGCCGATCCAGCTGCAGAAACGGAACTCAGCAGGTCGGCGTAGATGTCCTGTTGGGCGGACTTGATCGCGTCGGCCAGGACCGTGCTGTCGATGTCCACCCGCCCGCGCCACGTGTTCTCCTCCATGTGGTCCTGCACGGCCCGGCGGTCGACATCGCCGAGACGCTGGAACTCGTCCCACGACACGAGCTCGCCGTCGGCGGCCAGCGCCGCGTCCGGCAGATCAGGAGCGATCACCCCGGCGGCGAAGAGCTCCCGGTACCAGAGGTACGTCAACCGGCGGGTCGCCGCGTCGGCGTACTCCTCGAACTCCCGCTCGGCGTCGGCCTCGTGCGTCGCCCAGCGCCGCTTCAGGTCGTCGGCGACACGGTCGAGCCCCTCGTCGAGCACCGGCACCGGGCTCACCGCCTTGGCGACACCCACACCGACGACGCTCGATCCGAGGTCGACCCAGCGCTGGATCGTCCGGTCCCGGTCGCGCCCGTCGGCTTCGGCCCGGTGACCAGCCCGCTCGACGAGGTAGCCCTCGAGCCGGCCGATCTGCCCGATCACGCCGTCGAGGTAGGCCTCGGGTGTGGTGCCCTCGAGCAGAGGCGTCGCGGCCGCGGCGGCGGCCGCATAGCCCTGTTCGTAGCGATCGAGGGCGGCCCGCATCGTGGCCAGAGCGTCGTCGGTGTCGACGGCGAGGTCGGTCACGGTGGCGAGGGCCTCGGCGTCGAACAGGGCCGCCTCGACCACGACGTCGGGCCCGAGGGCGTCGAGGTGGCGTTGCATCGTCGCCGGCTCGCGGAGCGTCTCGGGGACGAGCACCTCCTTGTGCACCGCGAACATGTGGCGTCCGAGTATGACGGCGGCCGACGTCGAGACCGCCGGCTGGGGATCGTCGAGCAGGTCGGGGCGGGAACCGATGTGGTTGACGAACGCCGAGGCGACAAGGGCGGCGTCCTTCAGCAGGGCGGCCGGTGCGTCGGGCACGACGTCGGGTCCGGCGGCGCCCGATTCGGCCGCCGCGGCCAACCGGACGAGCCCGTCGAGGTCGAACCGTCGCTCGGCCAGCAGGTAGCGGGCGACCGGCGGATCGGTGAAGACCGCCCGGGCCGCCGCGCTGTCGCGCGCCAATGCCTCCATCAGCTCGTACATCGGATCGCCGGCGCGTTGCCTCGGCGAGCTGCCGGTGTCGTCGACGTCGTCGCTGAACGTCGCGACGAGCCGGGACGACCACGTCACGAACGGCCACGGCAGGTGGTCGGGGCCCGGGTAGTCGGCCGCCGCCGCCCGCTCGTGCGCGACGACCGCCTTGGTCACGGCGACGATGAAGTCACCGCTGTAGTCGCTGTCGTGGAGCACGAACGAGAGCGTCTCCGCAGGATTCACGCGCATGTCGTCGTAGCCGGCGACGATCGCCTCGATCAGCTCCGGGGCGAACCCGGCCGGCACGCCCGGCCCGTGCGTCGCCCGCGCCAGCCCGTCCCGGACGACCGCCGCCAGTCCCCGGACCGCGTCCGGGTCGCGGTACGGGTCGGCCACGCCGAGCTCCATCAACAGCTGCGCCGTCCCTTCCCCGCCCAAGTCGGTGAAGAACGTGCGCATGGCGACGAGGTCGTCGGCGTTGGTGACGAGCGCCCGCGAGAGCGCCTCCATGTCGTCGGTGTCGTCGACTGGCGAGAATCTCTCGGGCCACATCGGCCAGCTCCTCGCCGAGGTCCGCGCCCTGCCAGGTCACCATCGCCTCGCTGCCGATGATGCGGTCGATGAGCGGCATCCAGATCTGTTCGAGGTGCTCGCGGGTGACGCGCGCCGCGAGCACGGCCTCCCATGCGGCGGGATCGTCGCTGGTGAGCCAGCGCAGCGACTCGATCGCGGCGATCGTGTGGGTGCGGAGCACCGCCAGGCGCGCCGGGTCGTATCCGACGGTCGGCACGTCAGCCGCCGCCCGGAGCGAGACTGCGGGCGGCGGCGACAGCATCGAGCGCATCGGCCTGGTGCTCGTACCACCACGCCTGCTGGTTCAGCTCGGCAGCGGCGTGGAGCAGCCGGACCTGGTCGTCGCGCAATGTCGAGCGGCAGGCCTCGGCGCCCGGGCTCGACCACGTGTCGTCGGCGGCGCAACCGTGGAGCCGGAGCACCGGCGATTGTTCCAGCTGCCCGGCGAGCCGGCGCAGCTCGGCGGCTCGCCGGCGGTACTCGTCGGCCGTCGGATCGTGTGACAACGCGGAACCTCCTCGCCCGCCCTGGGTGGGGCGAGGAAGCGGAAAGGGAAATCAGCGCGGCGGCAGCAGGATCACGTGGTGCGGCAGGGCCGTGGTCTCGTCGACGAAGCCCGGTTCGACGACCTCGAACCCGTGCCGGACGTAGAACCCGAGGGCGCTGTCCCTCGCTCGGGCCCACACCACTGCGTCCGGCGCCTCGGCGCGGGCCCGGGTGATCCCGGCGTCGAGGAGAACGTCGCCGGCGCCGTGCCCCCGCACCTCGGGCGCGGTGGCCATCGCCCGCAGCTGCACTCCGGCGCCGTCGCGGCCGGGAGGCGATCGTCGCAGCCACGTCGACACCGCCACCAACCGGCCGTCGCGATCCCGGACTCCGAGGTGGAGCGTCGATGGCTCGTCGTCTCCATCGAGGGCGAGCTCGCGGTTCGGGGTGTCGTTCCGCAGCACGGCGGCCCGCAACGGGTGCGTCTCCGCCGGCGTGAGCTCGACGATCGAGAAGCCGGGGCCGCGGAGCTCGTTCATCGTCACCACGCGGTCGGCCAGGGTGGTCGCCTCGTCCTGGTCGTGGGTGACGAGGAGCGTGGTCGTCGCGGCCTGGCGGAGGATGCGCCCGAGCTCACCGGCGAGCCGATCGTGCAGCTCGCGGTCGAGCCCGGTGAGTGGCTCGTCGAGCAACAGGGCGCGAGGGGCGGGGGCGAGCGAGCGGGCCAGCGCCACGCGCTTCGCCTCGCCGCCGCTGAGGTCGGTGACGTGGCGGCGGCCGAAGCCGCGCAGGCCGACCAGTTCGAGCATCGCCTCGACCCGTTGCTCCCGGTCCGGGACGGGCACCCCCTGCATCTTCAACCCGAAGCCGATGTTCGCCGCGACGTCCCGGTGTGGGAAGAGCTGCTCGTCCTGGAACACCATGCCGATGCCGCGGCGGTGGGTGGGCAGACGAGTGATGTCTCGGCCGTCCAGCCGGACAGCGCCCGACGCCGGCACGACGAGGCCGGCGATGACGCGCAGGAGCGTCGACTTGCCGCTGCCGGAGGGGCCGAGGAGGGCCACGACCTCGGCGTCGCCGACCGACAGTGAAGCGTCGCGGAGGACGGTCGTGCCGTCGAACGCGACCGTGACGTCACGAACTTCGAGCACGGTCGGGTACGGGCCGCCGCCGAGGGCGGTCGGCGAGGTCGAGGAGGAGCACGATCGCGATCGTCGCGACGGCGAGGATCGTCGCCAGCACGTAGGCCTGGGCCTGCAGGGCGGCGCCGGTGCGGCCGAGCAGACGCTCGATCGCGATCGGCATCGTCTCCGAGCCGCTGCGGGTGAGGAAGCTCGTGGCCCCGAACTCGCCGAGCGAGATCGCCGCCGCCAGGCCGGCGGCGACCACGACCGGTCGCCGCAGGTGGGGCACGGTGATCTCCCGCCACGCCCGTGGTGGCGACGCCCCGAGCGTGGCGGCCGCCTCGTGCAGCCGCGGGTCGATCCCTCGCAGCACCGGGAGGGTCGCCCGGACCACGAAGGGCACGGCGACGAGGGCGTGGCCGATGGGCACGATCCACCAGGATGCCCTCCAATCGAGGGGCGCCTCGTCGAACGTGATCAGGATCCCGAAGCCGATCGTGACCGCCGAGGTGGCGATCGGCAGCATCAGCCCGGTGTCGAGCAGCCGCCCGCCCCGCCTCCAGGCGACGATGGCGAGCGCGGCGAGCGCCCCGAGCGCGACGGCCAGCACGGTGGCGACGGCCGCGATCCGCAGCGACGTGAGCAGGGCGTCGCGGGGGTCGACGCCGACGCTGATGCCGGGCCGGATCTCGGTCCGGCCGAGGTGTCGCCACGCGGTCAGGCTGTAGCCGGACCGGACGCGCAACGATCGCTCGACGAGTGCAGCCAACGGCGCGACCACGACGACCGCGGTGGCGCCGGCGGTGATGGCGACGAGCCGGCGCTCGGCGCCCGGTCGGGGCGGACGGCGGCGGGCGAGGGGGCGCAGGGCAAGAGCGCGGCTGTGGCGGCGCTGCTGCCACGCCGACCAGCCCACGACGCCGGCGACGGCGACGAGTTGGCCGACGGCGAGCGTGGCGGCGGCGCCGAGGTCACCGAGCTGGGTCGCCCGCCGCCAGATCTCGACCTCGATCGTCGACGTCCCGGCGGTGCCGACGACGCGGATCACCCCGAACGAGGTGAACGTGAACACGAAGACGATCGACGCCGCGGCGAGGATCGCCGGGCGCAGCAGGGGCAGGGTGATCTCGCGGGCGACCCGCCACGGTGACGCGCCGAGCGTGGCCGCCGCGGCCTCCAGGTCTCCGGGGAGGTGCTCCCAGACCGCGCCGACGGTCCGCACGACGACGGCGAGGTTGAACGCGACGTGGGCGGCGAGGATCGCCCAGACGCCCCGCTCGACCGGCGCCGGCAGCAGGGCGAGCATGGCCGCGCCCATCACGACGGTGGGGAGCACGAACACCGCGGTGAGGAGCCCGGAGAGCAGCCGCCGGGCCGGGAAGCGATAGCGCGCCATCACGTAGGCGGGCAGCAGCCCGGCGACGATGGTGAGGACGGTGCTGACGGCGGCCTGCCACAACGTGAACCAGGCGATCCGCCACGTGCTCGCCGGGACGGCCTCGAACCCGCGGGAGAGCAGGGTCACGACCGGCCAGACGTAGAACAGACCCAGAAAGGTGACCGGCGCGGCCGCCAGAACGAACAGCATCCACCGGGGCAACGCGTTCTGGGCGGGATCCTTGTCGACAGGTGGCACAGATCCCGCCCAGATCCCCGGATGGCGAGAATCCCGCCCAGATGGGGGAGTCAGCGCAGGACGAGGTCGGTCCACTGGTCGATCCAGGACTCCCGGTTGGCGGCGATCGTGGCCGGGTCCAGCGTCGCCGGGTCGTCCGGCTGCACGGCGTACTCGGTGAACTCAGGAGGCAGGGCGACGTCGCCGTTGGCCGGGTACACGAAGAGGTTGAGTGGGAGCTCGGCCTGGAAGCGCTCGGAGATCAGGAAGTCGACGAGCTGCTCGGCCTCGTCCGGCGCGTCCGTGCCGCGCAGGACGCCGGCGAACTCGACCTGCCGGAAACAGGTCGTCTCGACCACCGCCGTCGGGGCCTCGGTGACCGGCGGGTCGGCGAACAGGACCTCGGCCGGCGGGCTGGTGCCGTAGCTCACCACGAGCGGCTTCGGCCCGCCGCCCGCCCACGTGAAGCGCTCGTAGTACGCCTCCTCCCAGCCGCCGACGACCTCGACCCCGTTGTCGGCCAGGCGCGACCAGTAGTCGGACCATCCGTCCTCACCGAACTCGGCGACGCTGGCCATCAGGAACGCCAGCCCTGGAGACGAGGTCGCCGGGTTCTGGACGACGAGCAGGTCGCGGTAGGCCGGATCGGCGAGCGCTGCCAGGTCAGCCGGCGGATCCAACTCGTGCTCCTCGAACCAGGCGATGTCGTAGTTGACGCACACGTCGCCGAAGTCGACGGGCGTGGCCTCGCCGTCGGGCGCGAGCGCCCGCAGCTCCTCGGGAACCGCGTCGAGGCCCTCGGCCTCGTACGGCTCGAAGACCTCTTCGTCGACCACCCGCGACAGGAACGTGTTGTCGACGCCGAACATCACGTCGCCCTCCGGGTTGCCGGCGGTGAGCACGGCCTTGGACACCATCGTCCCGGCGTCGCCGGCGATCACGAGCTCGACGTCGACCCCAGTGTCCTCCGTGAACGCGGCCAACGCCTCGTTGAGCGACGTGTCCTCGGTCGGGAACGAGTCGTAGGCGACGAGCGTGATCGATTCGGCACCCCCGTCATCGCCGCACGCGGCGGCGAGCAGTCCGACGGCTCCAAGTACAGCGATGGAACGAGTGGGCTTCACGTGAGGTCTCCGGGGATGACGACGGTGACGATTCCTGTCGTGACCGACACGGAGACGCGACCGGCGGCGGCCTCGTTGCTGACGCCGAGGCCGACGAGCGGGTCGAGGTCGTGGTCGACGAGCGGCCAGCGGGCCCCGTCGACTGTGACGCCTCGGCACGGGCCGTGCATCGCGAGCACCGAGAACGTCGCCCCCCGGTCCAGGTCGAGGTCAACCTTGCCCGGCCCATGGACGACCTGGAGCCGATCACCGCCCCACCACGCCTCCAGCGAGCCGATGCCCGCGAGGCTCGGCGCGCCGAGCGAGCCGAACGTGGTGACGAGGTGATCGAGACGCTCACGACCGGCCTGCCCCGCGAGCAGCAGGATCCGTTGCGGGTCGAGCGAGACGGCGTGGGCGAGCGCGAGCTCGGTGTCCGTTTCGCCCTTGTCGATGGAGTGCCGCACGACCTCGGCGTGTTCCGTCGCCCAGGCCAGCCCGGCCGGCGAGACCGAGTCGAGGTCGCCGATCAGCACCGCTGGCGTGAGGCCGGCCGCCAATGCGTGATCCAGCGCACCATCGGCGGCGATGAGCGTCGCTCCCGCGGGAACCGCGTCGACGGCGCGCCGGTCGAGGGGGGCGGCTCCGGTGATCACCACGACCGTCTCGGTCACACTGGATTCCTCCGCCGGCATTACCCGGGTCAGGTTCTCGGGTCGGTGGCGGCGGCCACCCTCTCAGCCCACCGAACCAGTGAGCTCCCCGTGTTGGTCGGTGGCCACCCTAGCGGGGCGACGCTGAGAAACGAGGGTGAACGCGGCGAGTCCGATGAGCACGAGGATCATTCCGGGCACCTGCCCCAGGCGGATCTCCTCACCGAGGAGGACGTAGCTCCAGGCGACGGCGAGGGCCGGCTGTGACACCTGCAGCATCCCGATCGTGCCGACGTCGACGTCGCGCTGGGCAGCCACGATCAGTCCGTGGGCGAGCATGCCGGTGAGCACCGACAGCAACACGATGGCGACCCAGGCCTTGGCCTCGACCGGCCACAGCTCGTCGCCGTCGAGGATCAGGGCGAGCGGGGCGGCGGTGATCAGACCGATGGGCATCACGGTCGACATGAAGTCGACGACGTCGACGGTGGCCCGCGCCCGCCGCGAGGTCAGGAGGTAGCCGACCCAGGTGCAGACGACGACGAGGATGAGGAGGTCGCCTCCGAGCGTGGCGCCACCCTGGTCGCCCCCGAAGGCGATCACGATGGCGAGGCCGACGATCGAGAGTGAGCCCCAGGCGAGGGCGCGTAGGTTCGGTTGCTCGCCGAAGAAGAACGCTCCCGCGGGCACGAGCAGCAGCGGGGTGAGGGCGGCGATGAACTCGGCATGGGCGATGCTCGTGTGGTTGATCGCGGTGAAGAAGATGGTGATGTTCAAGCCGAAGAACAGTCCGGCGGGCAGCACCCGGCGCCACGTGGTGGCCGACGGCATCGGGCGACCCGTCATCACGCGCCGGCCGGCGATCACGAGCCACCACAGCGCCACCGCGCCGATCATCCGCCAGAACGCCACCACCGAGCCCGGTGCGTCCGCCCACTTGACGATCGACGAGCTGCTCGAGAAGGCGAGGACGGCCCCGAGCACGCAGGCGATGCCGACGAGGGTCCGGTCCCGCGTCCGGGTCGGGCCGCCACTCACGAACTCGACACGGCCGGGCGGTACACGTCCGGCTCGATGTACACCACCCGCGCGATCGGGACGGCGTCCCGCAGCGCGGTCTCGACCCCGTTGATCGCCGCCGCCAGTTGGTCGACCGAGAGGTCGGGGTCGAACTCCAGCTTCGCCGCCACGAGCAGCTCATCGGGGCCGAGGTGCTGGGTCTTGATGTGGATCAGCCGGCGCACGGACGGCGCCCCCTCGAGGATCGTCGTGATCCGCTCGGCGTCCTTGACCGACGCCGACTCGCCGATGAGCAGACCCTTCATCTCCACGGCGAGCAGGATCGCGATGACGACGAGGAGCGCGCCGATGGCGATCGACCCGAGCGCGTCCCAACGGGGCTCGTCGGTGAAGTGGGCGAGCAGGACGCCGCCGAGGGCGAAGAAGAGCCCGATCTCGGCGCCGGTGTCCTCGAGCAGCACGACGGGGAGCTCTGGCTCCTTCGCCGTCCGGATCCACGACCACCACGAGACACCGGGAGGCCGGCGGTGGCTCGCCTCGCGGTACGCCGTCCGCAGCGAGATGGATTCGACCACGATGGCGAACACGAGGATGCCGATCGCCACCCCGAGGCTCTCGACCTCGTGCGGATGGCGGAACTTGGAGATGCCCTCGTACAGCGCGAACAGGCCACCCACCGAGAAGAGCACGACGGCGACGACGAACGCCCAGAAGTAGCGCTCCCGCCCGTACCCGAAGGGATGCTCGACGTCGGCCGCCTTGCGGGCGCGGTGCCCTCCGAGCAGTAGGAGCGCCTGGTTGCCGGTGTCGGCAAGCGAGTGGACGGCCTCGGCGAGCAGTCCGGCCGAGCTGGTGATGAGGAAGCCGACGAACTTGGCGATGGCGATCCCGAGGTTGGCCAGCAGGGCGGCGATGATCGCTTTGCGGCTGCCATCGGTCACCGGGCAAGGTTGGCATATGCAGCGTGCTGGACGGTCGGGTCGCACTGATCAGCGGCGGCAGCCGGGGGATCGGCCGGGGGATCGCCGAGCGGTTGGCGTCGGAAGGCGCCGCGGTGGCGGTCAACTACCGCCGCGACAAGGACGCCGCCGCCGAGACGGTCGCCGCGATCGAAGCGTCCGGCGGCATGGCCCGGGCGTATCCGGCGAGCGTCGACGACCCGGAGGCCGACGCGGCGATGGTCGACGCGGTGCTCGACGACTTCGGCTTCGTCGATCTGCTCGTCGCCAACGCCGGGATCGCGTCGCGGGGCAACGCGGTCGCCGACACCGACCCCGCCGAGGTCGATCGGTTGCTCGCGACCCACGCGGTGAGCGCCCACCATCTCGCCCGGCTGGTGCTGCCGTCGATGCGCCTGCGGACCCGCGGCGACATCGTGATGATCTCCTCCGTCGCCACCAGCCACATGGCCGCCAACGGGGCGCCGTACAACATGGCCAAGGCCGCGCTCGAGGCGCTCGCCTTCACCCTCGCCAAGGAGGAGCGCGCCCACGGCATCCACGTCAACGTCGTCGCCCCCGGTCTCGTCGAGACGGACATGGGCGTCCGGCTGGCCCGGGCGGTGACGGGCGATCGCTCGCTGGAGGACCTGCGCTCGCTCGACGCCGGGTCGCCCTTCGGCCGGGTCTGCCAGCCCGCCGACATCGCCGAGGTCGTCTTGTGGCTGTGCAGCGAGCGCGCCGGCTACGTGACCGGCCAGCGGATCGAGGTCGACGGCGGCGGCACCCGGTGAAAATGCCGGTTTCTGCAGCTGGATCGGCCCTTATAGGGGCCGATCCAGCTGCAAGAACGGGGACGTTTCGCCTCGCCGGTAGCCTGGGAGCATGAGTCCGCTGGAAGGTCTTGCCAGTTCGCCGTTGGCGACTGGCAGCGAGCCGATCATCGAGATCACCCCGGCCGCGCTGTTCAAGCTGCGTGAGCTGCGCGACGCCGAACCCGATGCCGACAAGCTCGGCCTGCGTCTCGAGATCGCGTCGAGTCCCGGGGAGGACTTCCGTTACGACCTGAGCTTCGACGAGTTCCTCACCGCCGCGTTCACCGACGAGGTGCGCACCCACGACGGTCTGAAGGTGATCATCCCGTCGCGCGACCACGAAATGCTGCAGGGGGCGGTGCTCGATCACACCGACTCGCAGGGTCTGGTGATCCGCAACCCCAACCGTCCGGCGCCGCCGGTCGTGGAAGGACTGGTCTCCGACGATGAGCTGTCGGCGACGATCGAGGCGATGATCGCCGACGAGGTCAATCCGGCCCTGGCGGTGCACGGTGGCTTCGTGACCTACGTCGGCCACGACGGGGAAGGCACCGCCTACCTCACGATGGGTGGCGGCTGCCACGGCTGCTCGATGAGCCGGCTGACGATGCTCGACGGCGTGCAGACGATGCTCTCGGAGGCGATCGAGGGCGTCGAGCGGGTCAAGGACCTCACCGACCACACCACCGGCGAGACCCCCTACTACACCTGAGCCGAGCAACCTAGGCCGACACCGCCTCGACGACCTCGGCCGCGCCCACCGCGGCCACCATCCGCCGCAGCACCTCGTCGAGGAGTCGCGGCGGCAGCGCCGCCCCGACCGGGTCGCTCTCGATGTGCACCACCGTCGCGTCGAGCAGTTCGTCGTGCACCAGTTGGGCGGTGAGCCCGTCGCCTGCCGTGGCCAGCGGAGTGTCGGTGCCGGCGGCGACCTCGGCCAGGACCAGGGTGAGCGCGCTCGGCGCGAGCAGGGAGGCGAACGCCCACACCGTGCGGGTGGCGCACCGCGCCCGCACCGCGCCGAGCCCGACCAGCCGGCCGGGCGGGGCGACGGTCCAGGTCACGGTCAATGGCTGGTCTCCGTCGAGGCCGACCAGCCCGACCCGGCGACCGGCAGTGTGGTCCTCCCACGCCTTGGCGACGGCGAGGCGGAACTGGCACGGGTCGATGCGTGCGCCGGGCCCCGGCTCGGTCCGCCAGCGATCGACCGGCGCGCCGTGACCAGTGTCGTGCGGCAGGACGTCGGCGATCGTGACGCCGCCCGCGCTCAGGCGCAGCCCGATGGCACCGGTGGTGTGGGCCATCGCCGCGGCGCGGCGGAGCGTCGCCAGGTCAGCGTCGCCGAGGACCGTGGTGGTGTGGGGGCGGAACATACCGATTGTTAAGTACACCTAACAGCAGCCACGGTCAAGCGCGGGGCGATGCGATAGGTTCCCGCCGATGGCCGGGATCGTGAGCTACGGCGTGTACCTGCCCTACTGGCGCCTCCAACGGGCGGCGATCGCCCAAGCCCTCGGGAGTGGCAAGGGAGCCGGCACCCGCCGGGTGGCCAGCTACGACGAGGACACCACGTCGATGGGCGTCGAGGCGGCGCGGGTCGCGCTGCGGCAGGCGCCCGAAGGGGCCGCCCCGGCCGACGTCGTGTTCGCCACCGCCGCGCCGGCCTACGCCGACAAGACCAACGCCACCGCGATCCACGCCGCCCTCGCCCTGCCCTCCCACGTCGGGGCCTACGACATCGTCGGGGCGGTGCGCTCCAACGTCGCCGCCTGCACGTTCGCCGACCGCACCGGAGGGCTCGCCGTGCTGGCGGACATCCGGGCCGGGCTGCCCGGCGGCGCCGACGAAGCCGGCGGTGGAGACGCCGCGGTCGCGCTGCTCTTCGGCGACAGCCCGGCCGCTTTGACCGAGACCATCGGCGGGGCCAGCGCCACGGGCGAGTTCCTGGACCGGTGGCGCCTGCCCGGCGAGCCGTCGTCGCGGCAGTGGGAGGAGCGCTTCGGCGAGCACGCCTACGCCCCGCTCGTCGAGGAGGCCGTGACGGCCGGGCTCAAGGCCGCGGGCATCGGCGCCGGCGACGTCGACCACGCGATCGTCACCGGTCTGCACCAGCGGGCGGTCAACGCGGCCCGGCGCACGGCCGGGTTCCGGCCGGAGGCGATCGTCGACGACCTCGTGGCGTCCGTCGGCAACACGGGCGCGGCTCATGCCGGGCTGATGCTGGCCGACGTGCTCGACCGCGCCGAGCCGGATCAGACCATCGCCGTGGTCCAACTCGCCGACGGCGTCGACGTGTGGGTCCTGCGCACGACCGCCGCGCTGTCCGGGTACCGGCGGGTGGCGACCGTCCGGGAGCTGATGGAGGCGGGCCGCGACGACCTGTCGTACGCCCAGTTCCTCACGTGGCGCGGGTTCCTCCCGCGCGAGCCGCCGCGCCGGCCCGAGCCCGACGCCCCGGCGGCACCGCCCAGCCTGCGCACCGAGCAGTGGAAGTACGGGTTCATCGGCAGCCGCGACGAGACCGGGTTCGTGCACCTTCCGCCCGCCCGGGTGAGCATGGGCACCGGCGCGGTCGACCGCATGGAACCGGTGCGGATGGCCGACGTGCCGGCCACCATCGCCACGTTCACGGTGGACCGGCTGGCGTACAGCATGAGCCCGCCGGTCGTGGCCGCGGTGATCGACTTCGACGGCGGCGGCCGCTTCCAGTGCGAGCTCACCGACGTCGACCCGTCGACCGTCGCCATCGGCGATCGGGTCGAGATGACGTTCCGTCGTCTGTTCACGAGCGGCGGGGTGCACAATTACTTCTGGAAGGCGCGTCCGCTGCCGCGGACGGGCGAGGAGGATTGACATGGCATCACACGGGATCCGCGACCGGGTCGCCATCGTCGGCATGGGGTGCACGACGTTCGGCGAGCACTGGGACCGTTCGACCGACGACCTGCTCGTCGACGCGTCGGGCGACGCCCTCAAGTCGGCGGGCGTCTCCCTCGAGGACGTCGACGCGTTCTGGTTCGGCACGATGGCGTCGGGCGTGTCCGGGCTCACCCTCAGCCGGCCGCTGAAGATCGACTACAAGCCGGTCAGCCGGCTCGAGAACATGTGCGCGACGGGCTCGGAGGCGTTCCGCAACGCCTGCTACGCCGTCGCGTCCGGCGCCTACGACACGGCGATGGCGATCGGCGTCGAGAAGCTCAAGGACTCCGGCTTCTCCGGCCTCGTCGGCAGCCCGCCGCCGGACGACGGCACCCGGCTGAGCGTCACCGCGCCGGCGTCGTTCAGCTTCCTCGCCCCGGCGTACGCCAACAAGTACGGCGTCGACGCCGACGAGATGAAGGACGTGCTCACCCGGATCGCGTGGAAGAACCACCGCAACGGGGCGCTCAACCCGCGGGCCCAGTTCCGCAAGGAGGTGCCCAAGGAGACGATCGCGTGCAGTCCGCTGATCGCCGGGCCGCTCGGCATCTTCGACTGCTCGGGCGTGAGCGACGGCTCGGCGGCGGCGATCATCGTGCGGGCCGAGGACGCCCATCGCTACACCGACCACCCGCTGTACGTGAAGGCGTTGTCGTTCGTCTCCGGGCCGGCCGCCGGTCCGATCGACCCGAGCTACGACTACACCAGCTTCCGGGAGGTCGTCCGCTCCGCCGAGGATGCCTACGCCCAGGCCGGCATCGCCGACCCCCGCGCCGAACTGGCGATGGCGGAGGTCCACGACTGCTTCACGCCCACCGAGCTGGTGCTGATGGAAGACCTCGGGTTCGCCGAGCGTGGGTTCGCCTGGAAGGAGGTGCTCGCCGGCACGTTCGACCTCGACGGTGAGCTGCCGGTCAACCCCGACGGCGGGTTGAAGTCGTTCGGTCACCCGATCGGGGCATCGGGCCTGCGGATGCTGTTCGAGTGCTGGACGCAGCTGCGCGGTGAGGCCGGCGAACGGCAGATCGCCAGCGTCGCGGCGGGCAGGCGCAAGGCCCTGACCCACAACCTCGGTGGGGCGCCCGGCGCCTGCGTGAGCTTCGTCTCCGTCGTCGGCGACGAGCTCGACGCCTGATCCGCGTTCTTGCAGCTGGATCGGCCCCTATAGGGGCCGATCCAGCTGCAGAAACCGGAGGACACTCGGCGTGCAACACCCCGTTGGTGCTGATCGCCGTGCCGCGGTCGTGGCTCGGCACCCCGTGGCGGTCGGTGAGCGTGCCGCCGGCCTCCTCGACGAGTAGGCGCACGGCGGCGATGTCGTAGGGCGCCACCCCGACGGCGTCGACGGCGACGTCGAGCGCCCCCTCGGCGACGAGGGCGTGCTGCCAGAAGTCGCCGAAGCCCCTGACCCGGCGGGCCTCCCCGGCCAGCTCGACCAGCGCCGGCGACAGGCCGAGCTCGTCCCATCCGGAGCTGAACGTCACGCTCACCTGGGCATCGGACAGCCGGTCGACCGACGAGACCTGGCAGCGACGCCCGTCGACGAACGTGCCGGCCCCCCGCGCCGCCCACCAGCGGACGCCGAGCGCCGGGGCCGAGACCGCGGCGGCGACGACGCCGTGCTCGGCGTGGGCGAGGGCGATGAGCGTGGCCCACACCGGGATCCCGCGCACGAAACCCGACGTCCCGTCGATCGGGTCGACGATCCACTGCCATGGCGATCCTTCGCCGGAGCGGCCGAACTCCTCGCCGAACAGCCCGTGATCGGGACGGGCGACGGCGAGCCGCTCGGCGATCGCCGTCTCGGCCGCGCGGTCCACGGCCGTGACCTCGCTCCCGTCGGACTTTCGCTCGACGTCGAAACGGCGGGCAAGGAAGGCCGGCCCCGTGATCGCGTCGGCGGCGTCGGCGAGCTCGAGGGCGAGCTCGAGGTCCGCCGACCAGTCCATCCGGTCGGTCAGCAGCGTTCGCGGATCGTGCGGGCGATCCCGTCGGCATCGAGGCCGAGTTGCCCGAGGATGTGGTCGGGGCTCGCCGCGTGGGGGATGAACCGGTCCGGTATGCCCAGGACGTGGATCGGTACGGCGGGAGCCAGAGCACCGATCCGATCGGCGATCGTCATCCCGATCCCGCCCTCGCGCACACCGTCCTCGGCGGTGACCACGCACCGGTGGGCGGCGGCGTCGGCGAGCATCTCGTCGTCGAGGGGAGCGCAGCTGCGCACGTCCCACACCGTGATCTCGATCCCCTCGCGGGCGAGCGTCTCCGCGGCGTTCTCGGCGGCGGCGAGCAGCTTGCCGATCGCCAGCACGCACACGCGCTCGCTGGCGGCGCCCGGGGCCCGTCGGACCAGCCGGGCCTTGAGCCCCGCTCCGACCTCGTGCTCGCTCACCTGTCGCGCCTGGCCCCGCGGGTAGCGGATCGCGACCGGCCCGGCGTCGGCGAGCGTCATCGCGTCATGGAGCATCTGGTGGAGTTCCTGGACGCTCGACGGGGCGAGCACCCGCATCCCGGGCACCCGCGACATCATCGCCAGGTCGTAGACGCCGTGATGGCTGGCGCCGTCGGGTCCGGTGATCCCGGCCCGGTCGACGCAGAAGACCACCGGCAGCCGGTGCAGGGCGACGTCGTACACCACCTGGTCCCACGCCCGGTTGAGGAACGTCGAGTAGATCGCGACGACCGGCCGCAGGCCGCCCATCGCCATCCCGGCGGCGCCCGTGACGGCGTGCTGTTCGGCGATGCCGACATCGAAGAAGCGGTCGGGGAAGTGGGCCTCGAACGGCAACAGTCCGGTCGGGCCCGGCATCGCCGCGGTGATCGCGACGATTCTGGGGTCGGCCTCGGCCTCCTTGATGATCGCCTCGGCGAACGCCTGCGTGTATCCGGTCGGCACCGCCTTGGGAGGTCCGGTGACCGGGTCGAACACGGGAGCGTCGTGGAGGTGCTTCTCGTCGTCGTCCTCGGCCGGCGGGTAGCCGCGACCCTTCTGGGTGAGCACGTGGACGACGATCGGACCCTCCGCGGACAACTCCACCGCGTTCTGCATGGCGTGCTCGAGCTCGGCGATGTCGTGCCCGTCGACCGGCCCGACGTAGCGCACGCCGAGGGCCTCGAAGAACGACGGGGGCTGGAGGACCTCGCGCACCGCCGCCTTGATCGCCTCGACCGCCTTCTCGGCCGGAGTTCCCACCACCGGCACGTCACGGAGGAAACCCTCGAGCCGCCGCTGGCGCCGTACGTACGTCGGGTTGAGGCGGATGTTCGTGAGGGTGTGGGACATCCACCCACCGACGCGCTCGATGACCCGCGGGTTCTCCTGCGCCAGCTCGGGCGTCTCGATCGGCCGTGGGGCGGCACAGAGGTTGGACACCGTCGGGGCGTAGCTGCGTCCGTTGTCGTTGAGGACGATGATCACCCGGCGACGGCTGTGCCCGAGATTGTTCAGCGCCTCGTACGCGATCCCGCCGGTCAGCGCACCGTCGCCGATCACGGCGACGATGTGGCGGTGCGGGTCGGTGCCGGCGTCGCGGGCCACCGCCATCCCGTAGGCGTAGGACAGCACGGTCGAGGCGTGGCTGTTCTCGATGTAGTCGTGCCGGCTCTCCTCCCGGGACAGGTATCCCGACATGCCATCGGCGTGGCGCAGGCGGGCGAAACCGCTCCGCCGCCCGGTCACGAGCTTGTGCACGTAGGCCTCGTGGCCGATGTCCCAGAGGATCGCGTCGGTCGGCGACTCGAACACCCGGTGCAGAGCGAGGGTCAGCTCGACCGCCCCGAGGTTCGATCCGAGGTGACCGCTGTTCTCGGCGACCGCCAACACGATGAAGTCCCGGATCTCGCCAGCCAGCTCTTCGAGTTCCTCGAACGACAGGGCCCGCAGGTCGGCTGGCTCGTCGATCTCTTCGAGCCACATGGTGCACCGACGCTATCCGGTTTCGTCCTCGTCGAAGGGATCGCGGTCAGGCCGCGACGATCGACGGACGTGGCCTCCACGGCGCGGGCATGCTTGGCGTCGAGCCGGTTCTGGTTCCAGCGGTGGAGGCCCCAGCCGATGAGCGTGCCGAGGCCGAAGATGACGAGCCCGGCGATCCCGTCGATCCAGTAGTGGTTGCCGGTGACGATGATGCAGAACATCGTGGCCAGCGGATACAGGAACACCGCGACCCGTTGCCATCGTCGGCGCAGGAGCGGCCACATGGCCACCGCGCACCACATCGCCCAACCGATGTGCAAGCTGGGCATCGCCGCGTACTGGTTGGAGATGTCGGCGACCGCGTCGGAGTCGAACGACCAGGGGCCGCCGTAGTCCTTCAGCGTGTCGACGAACCCGAAGCCTCCGCCGTCGGGCCGCAGGTCGCTCTCGATGCACGCCCCGCCGTAGTCCGCGCACGGCTCGTCGAGCAGGCGGGGCGGCATCAGCGGGAACAGCGCGAAGCCGACGATCGCCAGCACCGACATGGCGACGATGGTGTTGCGCCACTGCGGGAACACAGAGGGGCGCTTGCGGAACAGCAGCACGAACACGAGCACCGTGACGAAGAAATGGGCCACGCCGTAGTACGTGTTCCAGAACTGGATGAACGTCTCCCGGCTGAGGAACAGCTCCTGGAGCGACTCCTCGTGGAACAGCCCGATGTTGCGCTCGAAGCGGATCACCCGCTCGGCGTTGCGGAAGGCATGTTCGGGCACGCCGTCGGCGGCGATCCGGTTGGAGCCGAACTGGTTGCGGGTCCACGAGTAGATCACGTAGCCGACCGCGATGATGAGCGCCTCTTTCCACCAGAACACGCGGTGCGTCCGCTCGGGAAGCACGGGTGGCGGCGCGACCTGCATAGGACACTCAGGATATTTGTCATTACGGTCAGATGACGTGGACGTTCGGAATGGAGGGGTCGTGAATTCGACGATCGAGGGGCATGCCGGGGAGCAGGCGGTGGCGGCGCTGAAGGGGTTCGGCGTCGACGTGATCTTCACCTTGAACGGTGGGCACATCTGGCCGCTGTACGAGGCGGCCCGCAACCAGGGGGTGCGGGTGGTCGACACCCGTCACGAGCAATCGGCCACGTTCGCCGCCGAGGCGTACGCCAAGCTCACCCGGCGGCCGGGCGTGGCCGCACTCACCGCCGGACCCGGGGTCACCAACGGCGTGTCGGCGGTGACGTCGGCGTGGTTCAACGGCTCACCGGTCGTCGTGCTCGGCGGACGGGCGCCGCAGGGGCGCTGGGGAGCGGGCTCGCTGCAGGAGCTCGACCACGTCCCGATCCTGGCGTCGATCACCAAGCAGGCGACCACGATCACCGACCCGGCCAAGGCGGGCGCGGTCGTCCACGGCGCAGCGGCGCTGGCGGTGGAACCGCACCGCGGACCCGTGTTCGTCGACTTCCCGCTCGACGTGTTCGGGCCGGCGTCCGGCGAGGTGCCCGCCGTCGACGCGCCGATGGGACGGGGCGTCGAGCCGGACGCGTGATGCGGTCGCTCGCCTGGCGGCCGCGATCGGAGCTGCCGAACGCCCGGCGTTCATCGTCGGCAGCGACGTGTACTGGGCCGGCGCGTGGACGTCGCTCGCGGCCGCGGTCGAGCACCTGCGCGTGCCGGTGTTCACCAACGGGCTCGGCCGGGGCACGCTGCCCGCCGACCACGAGCTGGCGTTCCTCCGAACGCGCGGCCTGCTCCGGCAGGAGGCCGACTTGGTCGTCGTCGTCGGCACGCCGCTCGACTTCCGCCTCGGCTTCGGTCGGTTCGGATCGGCGAACGTCGCCCACATCGTCGACGCCGAGTCGCAGCGGGCGGCGCACGTCGACGCGGTGACCGTGGCCGGCGATCTCGATGCCGTCCTGCGCGCGCTGGCGGAGGTCGGCGCCCCCGGCCGCGGCCACGAGCCGTGGATCGAGGAGCTGCGCGCCGCCGAAGATGCCGCCCGGGAGGCCGAGCTCCCGCTGCTCGCCGCCGGCGCCGACCCGATCAAGCCCACCCGCGTGTACGGGGAGCTGCGCCGGCGGCTGGAACGCGACGCGGTCGTGATCTGCGACGGGGGCGACTTCGCGTCGTACGCCGGCAAGTACGTCGAGGTGTTCTCACCCGGGTGCTGGCTGGACACCGGGCCCTACGGGTGTCTCGGGAACGGGATGGGCTACGCCATCGCCGCCCGGGTGGCCCGGCCGGACGCGCAGGTGGTGGCCCTGCTCGGCGACGGGGCCGCCGGGTTCAGCCTGATGGACGCCGACTCGTTGGTGCGCCACGGGCTACCCGTCGTGATGGTCGTCGGCAACAACGGCATGTGGGGACTCGAGAAGCACCCGATGCAGGCGATCTACGGCTGGGACGTGGCGTGCGATCTCCAGCCCGGCTGCCGCTACGACGAGGTGGTGCGGGCGCTCGGCGGGGCCGGCGAGACCGTCACCGACCCCGACGATGTCGGACCGGCGCTCGACCGCGCCCTCGCCTCCGGCGTGCCCTACCTGGTCAACGTGGTGACCGATCCCACCGACGTCTACCCCCGCTCCTCGAACCTCGGCTGACCCCATCCGAGGTTTTCGTGTCACCCGAGGGTTTCCGTCCCGGGGGCCGGTCACGAAACCCTCGGTTGATCACGTCGGCGATCTCTCGTAGGCGGGCGCGCAGTGCGTCCGATTCGAGCACGCGGAACGGCACGCCGAGCGAGACGACGTGGTACGCGAGCAGCCCGATGTCGTCGGCACCGGTGGTGAGGATCGTCGTGTGCTCGTCGACGGACTCGAGGCGGCCGACCGTCGGCGGCACCAGCGCGGCAATTTCATCGACAGGAGCGGCGAGCTCGACACGCGCCTGATGGCGGTAGGGCGCGGTCGTGATCGCGTTCTGGACGAAGGCGACCGGATCCGGGGGATCGACGATCTCGACCCGGTGCCCGGTCGCCTCCACGTCGCTCATCCGGTCGACGCGGAGCGTGCGCCACGCGGCGCGGTCGCGGTCCCGGGCGACGAGGTACCACCGGCGCGCCGTCGTCACGACGCGGTAGGGATCGAGCGTGCGCTCCGACTCCCGCCCCTCGCTGTCGCGGTACCGCACCCGCAGCCGCTCGCCGTCGCGGCAGGCGCGGGTGAGCGTCACCAGCACGTCGGGTGGGACGGGCGCGGGCGCGGCGCCGAGGCGGGTGGTCATCGCGGCGATCGTGGCGACCTGCCGGCGCACCGTGGAGGGGAGGAGCTGCTCGAGCTTGCCGAGCGCCCGGATCGCGGCGTCGCCGCCCCCGGCGATCGACTCCGTGGCGGTCGAGCGCAGGCACACGGCGACGGCGACCGCCTCTTCCCGGTCGAGCATCAGCGGCGGCATCGCCGCGCCACCGGCGCCGAGGCGATAGCCGCCGGCGACGCCGATGTCGGCCTCGATCGGGTAGCCGAGTTGCCGGAGCCGGTCGACGTCCCGGCGCACGGTGCGCACGGTGACGCCGAGCTCGTCCGACAGCTCCGGCCCGGACCACTGCGGGCGCGCCTGGAGGCGGGCGAGCACGCCGAGCAGGCGGGCAGCCGTCGCGGACACGGCCGTGATTGTCGCACGAACGCGGACCGAAACGGTCCTCGTTCGGGTCTACCGTCGCCAGTCATGGAGATCGATTGGACCCACGAGCTCGTCGACCAGTTCGACTGGCACTGGACCCACCACCTCCGGCCGCGGCTCGATGGCCTCACTGACGAGGAGTACCTGTGGGAGCCGGTCCCGGGAGCGTGGAGCGTCCGGCCCCGGGCCGAGGCGACGACCTCGCCGGCCGTCGGCGCCGGAGACACGGTGATCGACTACGAGTACCCGGAGCCGGCGCCCGCCGCCGGTCACCACGATCGCCTGGCGGATGGGCCACATCTCGGTCGGGATCTTCGGGATGCGGGCGGCCAACCACTTCGGCGACGGCGGGGTCGTGGTACGAGTCGACCGACTGGCCGCTGACCGCGGCCGGTGGCCTCGACCTGCTCGAGGGCGCCTACCGCGCCTGGCTCGACGGGGTCAAGGCCCTCGACCGCGACGCGCTCGGCCGCCCGGTCGGGCCGCACGAGGGGCCCTTCGCCGAGTATCCGATGGCCACGCTGATCCTGCACATCAACCGGGAGGCGATCCACCACGGAGCCGAGATCTGCCTCCTCCGCGACCTCTACGCCCACCGAACCGGAGGAAACCGATGACCACGCCGTTTCAGATCTGCATCGACGCCGACGATCCCCACCGCCTCAACCGGTTCTGGGCAGAGGCGATGGGCTACGAGATCGAGGACCATCACGACCAGGTGAAGCAGCTGCTCGATGCCGGCCACGCCAGCGCCGACGACACGATCGAGATCGACGGCCGCCTGGCGTGGCGCACCGCCGCGGCGAGCTGGGATCCCGCCGGCGTCGCGCCCCGGCTGCTGGTCCAGCAGGTGCCGGAGCCCAAGACGGTGAAGAACCGGGTCCACCTCGACCTGCGCGTCGGCGACGACCGCCGGGAGGCCGAGGTCGAGCGGCTGACGTCGCTCGGCGCGTCCCGGCTCTGGGACGGCCAGCAGGGGCCGCACCGGTGGGTCACGATGGCCGACCCCGAGGGCAACGAGTTCTGCGTCGCCTGACGACGGGACGGTGGGCGACCGTTACTGGCCGCACTTGGCCATGAAGAGGCCGAGGTCGACCACGACGCGGACGAGACGGCCCACCGCGATCAGCCCGCGCTCGTCCGACGCCGACACGGTGAACGTGATCCGCCGGCCCTCGATCTTCTCCACCGTGGCCTCGGCGACGACGGTGGCCCCGACCGGCGACGGCTGAAGGTGATCGATGCGCACTTTCATCCCGACCGTCGTCGTGCCCGCGGCGAGGTCCGGAGCGATCGCCCGCACGCTGGCCTCCTCGCACAGCGCGATGAGCCGCGGGGTGCCGAGGACGTCGACGCTCCCTGACCGCAGGGCGCGCGCCGTGTCGGCCTCACCCACAACCATCCGTACCTCACCGCGCACGCCCGTCGCCATCGTCACGGCCCGTCACGCTAACGCCCGGCCCACCGGCAACCACGGCCGGAGATCGGCCGGAGATCGGCCGAAGGACGACCGGTAGCCTGCACCCCCGTGATCGAACATGACGTCCTCGAACGGGTGCTCTCGACGGCGATGCGGTCCGGCGGGGAGTTCGCCGAGATCTACGCCGAGGACAAACGCTCGACGTCCGCGGGGCTCGACGACGGGCGGGTCGAGCAGGTCACCAGCGGACGCGACCGGGGCGCGGGCATCCGGGTCGTGGCCGGCGAGACGACCGGCTTCGCCCACACGAGCGACCTGACCGAGGGCGGCCTGCGGACGGCCGCGGAGGCGGCCGCGGCGGCGGCCCGCCAGGGTGGAGCGGCCACGCGCACCGTCCCGCTCACCCGCACATCGCAGGATCGTCCGAACGAGGTCGCCCAGTACCCCGACGAGGTCGGCAAGACCGACAAGGTCGAGCTGCTCCGCCGGGTCGACGACGCGGCGCGGTCGGCCGGAGCGTCGATCGTGCAGGTATCGGCCGGCTACGGCGACAGCCGCAAGCGGGTGCTGGTCGCCAACAGCGACGGTCTCCTCGCCGACGACGAGGTCGTCCGTTGCCTGCTGCGCGTCAGCGCCGTCGCCGACGGGGACACCGGGATGCAGACCGGCTACCAGTCGATGGGCCACACCATCGGCTTCGAGGTCTTCTCCGACGTCGACGTCGAGGACCTCGCTCGCGACGCGGCCCGGCAGGCGATCACCAAGCTCGACGCCCGCCCGGCGCCGTCGGGCACGATGCCCGTCGTCATCAAGCAGGGCACCGGTGGGGTGCTGTTCCACGAGGCCTGCGGCCACGGCCTCGAGGCCGATCTCGTCGGCAAGGGGGCGAGCGTGTACCGCGGCAAGCGGGGTGAGCTCGTCGCGTCGCCGCTCGTGACCGTCGTCGACGACGGCACGATGGCCCGCGAGTGGGGGACGCTCACGATCGACGACGAGGGCCACAAGACACAGCGCAACGTGCTCATCGAGAACGGCGTGCTCAGCGACTACATGTGGGACTTCCTCCGGGCGCGCAAGGAGGCCAGGGCGCCGAGCGGCAACGGGCGGCGGCAGAGCTACATGCACCTCCCGATGGTGCGGATGACGAACACGTTCGTACTCGAAGGGGACGAGGATCCGGACGAGATCGTGCGGGCCACCGAACGCGGCGTGTACGTCGCCAAGCTCGGGGGCGGTCAGGTCAACACGGCGAGCGGGGACTTCGTGTTCGGCATGGTCGAGGCCTACCTGATCGAGAACGGCGAGATCACCGAGCCCCTGCGCGAGGGCAACCTCATCGGCAACGGGCCGCAGGCGCTGCGCGACATCGACCTGCTCGGCAACGACTTCGCCATGGGCGGGCCGGGGACGTGCGGCAAGGACGGCCAGGGCGTCCCCGTCGGCACCGGGCAGCCGACCCTGCGCGTCAAGGCGCTGACGATCGGCGGCACGGCCGCATGACTGCGGGAACCGACGAGCTGCAGGCGCTCGCCGACAAGGTGGTCGCCCAAGCCGACGCTGGCGAGCAGATCGAGGCGTTCGTGTCGCGGGGCGGCGACACCGAGGTCCGCGTCTACGAGGGCGACGTCGAGCACTTCGTGTCGGCCCAGAGCGAGGGGATCGGGGTCCGCGTCATCCGCGACGGGCGCACCGGTTTCGCCTACGCCGGCACCCTCGATCCCGGCGCCGTCGACGAGGTCCTCGCCGAGGCGCGGGACAACGTCACCTTCGGCACTGTCGACGAGTGGGCGGGGCTGGCCGAGCCGGACGGCTTCGAGCGCACGCCTCAACACCTGTGGAACGAGACGCTCGCGAGCTTTCCCACCGAGCGCAAGATCGAACTGGCCAAGGAGCTCGAACGGCTGACCCTCGCCGCCGACCCACGGGTCCGCGTCGACGACTCCAACTACGCCGATGCGTGGGCCGAGGCGGCGGTCGCCACCACCACGGGGATCAGGGAGGCCCGTCGCGAGAACGGCTGCTACGTGAGCGTCAGCAGTCTCGCCGACGACGGGGACGAGACCCAGACCGGGTTCGGGTTCAGCGTCGGCCGCGAGCCCGCCGAGTTCGACCTCGACCGGGCGGCCGCGGACGCCGCCGAACGCGCGACCCGACTGCTGGGCGCGACGAAGCCGCCCACCCGGCGCCTCACGGTGGTGCTCGACCCGTTCGTCACCGCCCAGTTCCTCGGTGTGATCTCGGCAACGGTCAACGGCGAGAGCGTGGTGAAGGGCCGCAGCCTCTTCCGCGACCGGCTCGGGGAGCAGGTCGCCGCGGATGTCGTCACGCTGGTCGACGACCCGACCAACCCGCAGGCCTACACCGCGACCGAACTCGACGGAGAAGGTCTCGCGGCCCGCCGCAACGTGCTCATCGACGGCGGCACCCTGCGCCAGTTCGTGCACTCCAGCTACTCCGCCCGACGGGCGGGCACGGCCTCGACCGGGAACTCGATCCGGGGCGGCTTCGCCGGCACGCCCAGCGTCGGTTGCCTCGCCCTGCAGCTCGAGCCGGGCACGCGGAGCCAGGCCGAGCTGGTCGCCGACATCGACGATGGTCTGCTCGTGCAGAGCGTGGTCGGGCTGCACTCCGGCGTGAACCCGGTCAGCGGTGACTTCTCCACCGGCGCCTCCGGGATGTTGATCACCGACGGTGAGGTCGGGGCGCCGGTGCGCGAGCTCACGATCGCGTCGACGTTGCAGCGCATGCTGCTCGACGTCGTCGAGGTCGGCGGCGACGTCGACTGGCTGCCGATGCGCGCCGCGGGCGTCAGCCTCGTCATCCGCGACGTGACGATGAGTCCGGCGCGTAGAACAATCCCTCGTGCCGATCTCGCACGCCATCGTGCTCGGCCTCGTGCAGGGACTGTCCGAGTTCCTGCCGATCTCGTCGAGCGGCCACCTCCTGCTCGTCCCGTGGCTGTTCGGCTGGAACGACTTCGACTCCGAGTCGACGGAGAAGGCGTTCGACGTGGCCCTCCACATCGGAACGCTGATCGCCGCGATCGTCTACTTCCGCCACGACCTCGTCGTCTACGTGCGTGAGGGCGCGCGTGTCGTGTTCCAACGCCGGGCGCCGGTCACGCGCGACGGACGGCTGGCGTGGTTGCTCCTGCTGTCGACGGTGCCCGCGGCGGCCGTCGGCGCAGTGTTCGAGGACCAGATCGACGAAGGACTCGGGACCCCGGCGATCATCGCCGTGTCCCTGATCCTCGGAGGACTGCTGCTGGAGTGGGCCGACCGGACCTCCGGCACTCGGGTCATCGAGGAGTTCTCCGTCCGGGACGCGGTGGTGATCGGCGCCGCCCAGGCGCTCGCCCTCAACCCCGGCACGTCGCGCTCGGGGATCACGATGACGGCGGGTCGCTTCAGCCACTTCGATCGCGACGCGGCCGTTCGCATCAGCTTCCTGATGATGATCCCGGTGACGGCCGGGGCCGTGTTGTGGAAGGGGATCGGCCTGGCCGGCGACGGGATCCCCGAGGGTCTGGCCGTTCCGATGGTCGTCGGCATCATCACGTCGGCGATTTCGGGCTGGATCGCGGTGTGGGGACTGTTGCGTCTCGTCCGCACGCACAGCTTCACGCCGTTCGTCGTGTACCGCGTCGTCGTCGGTGTGGCCGTGCTCGTGATCCTCGCGACGAGCTGGCGGTGAGAAGGCAGTGAGGTCATCCCTCCAGCATCAGCGTGAGCTCGCCGGTGACCGCCGCGTGAGCGACCTGGGCGGCGACGTCCGCCGGCACCGCTACCAGCACTCCCTCGGCGAGTAGCCCGACGACCACGCCGTCGTCGGCGAGGACGACCCCGCCGCTCGCCGCCGTCACCTCGTCACCGACGGCCGCGCCGGACGGGATGTGCTCGGCGACGGGCACGGAACGCCAACCGTCCGGGATCAGCGCCCGCGGGCCGGCGATCGCCGCCACGTCGTGATCCATGACCATCTCGCCGGCGGCGATGCGCTGGCGAGCGGTGGCCGTGGACGGCAGCTCGGACACGGCGCCGGCGGGCACCATCGGCTCGGGGCGCGTGCGGACCTCGACGTGGTCGGTGAGGAGCTGACCGGGGGCGACGTCGACCGCCGCCACCACGACGGGTCGGGTGGCGCCCCATGAGCGCCGGGCGGCTTCGACGCCGGCCGCGGCGTCGGCCACCACGAGGCCGGCGGACGCGGCAAGCACGAGCACGGCGAGCCAGTAGAGCCAGGGGCGGCGGGCAAGGACGTGGCGGACACGAGCCACGGGGTTCATCGAGTTCCTCCGGATCGACGGGCGATCGGGGGCGTCGGCGACGGTCAACCTACCGGCGCGGCCGGCCGGTGCGCGATCAGGGGAGCAGCGGGACGGCGGCGACGAGCAGCTCGCGGACCTTGGCCACGTTGCGCTGCATCGTCGCGAACACGGCTTCCATCGTCACGGCCGCGCCGCCGTCGACCCCGGCGTCCCGATCCGTCACGAGGGCGATCGTGGCGTACGGAATCCCGGCCTCGGCGGCGAGCACCGCCTCCGGGTAGCCGGTCATGTTCACGACGTGCCAGCCCATCGACCGGAACCACAGGCTCTCGGCCCGGGTCGAGAACCGCGGGCCGTTGATCACGACCATCGTGCCGCCGTCGTGGATCGGCACGCCGATCGACTGGCCGGCGGTGAGGAGCACGGACCGGACGCCGGCGTCGTAAGGGTCGGCGAAGGGCTGGTGGTGGACCCCGGCGCCCTGGTGCTCGTCGCCGCCGACGTCGTGGAACGTGTCGCGGCGTCCCCACGTCCGATCGACGAGTTGGTCGACGACGACGAAGTCACCAGGCGCGAGATCCGGTTGCAGGGCGCCGGCCGAGCACGGGCCGACGATCGACCGCACGCCGAGCGACGCCAGCGCCCACACGTTGGCGCGGAACGGGACGCGGTGGGCAGCGAACCGGTGCCCGCGGCCGTGGCGAGGCAGGAACGCGACCCGCCGCCCGTTGATCGTGGCGACCGTGAGCGGGCCGGCCGGCGCGCCGTACGGGGTGTCGACCTCGACCTCCGTTACGCCGTCCACGCCAGCCGCCTCGAGGTCGTAGAAACCCGAACCCCCGAACACCCCGACGTCGGCGAGGAGGTCGCCTATCGGGATCAGCACGGCGCCTTCAGTCTCGGCCCGCGCCCGCCGCTGTCGTCGAAGTGTCCTTGCTGGTCTTGGGCGTCGACGTCGACTCCTTTGACGCCGAGTCCTTGGAGGACGTCTCCTTCGATGACGAGTCCTTGGACGTCGATGGCGTCTCGTCCTTCTTCCCGCTTGTCGCCTTCTTGCCCCGGCTGTCGGTCTTGTAGAACCCGCCGCCCTTGAACGTGACGCCGACCGGCGTGAACACCTTGCGCACCGGCATCACGTCGCCGGTGGTCGGGTGGGTCGCCTCGGTCAGGGCGGCGTCGTCGAAGGTCTGCTGCACTTCGATCGTCTCGCCGGTGTCGACGAACCTGTACACGTACGTGGGCATCGAAGAAGAAAAGCTATCGGCGCCGCCCGAGCGATACGGTCGGCGCATGCAGGTTCGCAGCGCCGTGATCCCGGCTGCCGGCATGGGCACCCGGTTTCTCCCCGCTTCCAAGGCGGTGCCCAAGGAGCTCATGCCGATCGGCGACACTCCCGCCCTCCAGCTCGTCATCGACGAGGCCCTGGGTGCCGGCATCGATCACATCGTCGTCGTGAGCAGCAAGGGCAAGCCCGCCATCGAGGCGTACTTCGAGCCGTCCCCCGAGGTCGTCGACACGTTGGAGGCGAGCGGACGCAAGGAGCTCGCCGACCGCATCCGCGGCATCGGCGCCGACTGGCGGGTCACCGTCGTCTACCAGGACGTCCCCAAGGGCCTCGGTCACGCCGTCGGGTGCGCGCGGGAGGCGGTCGGCGACCAGCCCTTCGCCGTGTTGCTCCCCGACGAGCTGATGGGGGACTCCTCGTTGCTCGCCCACCTGAACGGCATCTGCATCAGCACCGGCGGCAGCGTCGTCGGGCTCAAGGAGGTCCCCCCGGAGGACGTCAGTTCCTACGGCGTGATCGACCCGGCGGGCCCGGTCGATCCCGACGGTGTCGTCGCCATCCGCGACATGGTCGAGAAGCCGCCCGCCGGCGAGGCGCCGAGCAACCTGATCATCATCGGCCGCTACGTGCTGACGCCTGACGTCTTCGACGAGATCGCCGGTCTGCAGCCCGGACGCGGCGGCGAGATCCAGCTCACCGACGCCCTGCGGGCGCAGGCGGCGCGCGCGCCGTTCCACGGGGTGGTGAGCCCGCTCGCCCGCTACGACACGGGCAACCCGCTCGGCTTCCTCACCGCGGCGATCGAGCTCAGCCTGCGTCACCCGGCGATGGGTGACGAGCTGCGGGAGTTCCTCGACGGGCTGAAGGTGTGATCTGGTGATCGATCTGGAGGACGCCCAGCGGCTCGTCCTGGAGGCCTGTCCGCCGCTGGCGCCGGTGACCGTCGCCGCGGCGGAAGCCCTGGGCCGCGTGCTCGCCGCCGACATCGTCGCCGCCGAAGACGTCCCCCCCTTCGCCAACTCGGCGGTCGACGGCTACGCCGTGCGCGCCGGCCGACGTGGCTGCCGTGCCCGTCGAGCTGACGGTCGTCGGCGAGGTCGCCGCCGGGGCGGAGCCGTTCGCGCGGCCGGTCGCGGCAGGGGAGGCGGTGCGGATCATGACCGGCGCGCCCCTGCCGGACGGCGCCGACGCGGTGGCCATGGTCGAGGACAGCGTGCTCGTCGACGGCGGCCGGGTCCAGTTGTCGCGTCGCCTCGAGCGGCGGGCTTCCGTCCGGGACGTCGGAGACGACGTCCGTTCCGGCGACACCGTGTTCACCACCGGCACGCTCGTCTCGCCCGCCGTCGCCGGGGTGCTCGCCAGC
Organism: uncultured Acidimicrobiia bacterium; assembly: GCA_963755235.1. Taxonomy (GTDB): domain Bacteria; phylum Actinomycetota; class Acidimicrobiia; order Acidimicrobiales; family Ilumatobacteraceae; genus JALZMG01. The sequence goes on along the minus strand of CAVWJT010000008.1, from coordinate 80,521 downwards.
ATCAACGCCCGACAGGTGACCGTCCACCCGGCGGTCAGGGTCGCGGTGCTCTCGACGGGGGACGAGCTCGTCACCGATGGCTCGCCGTTGCGGCCCGGGCAGATCCGGGAGAGCAACGCCGTCATGCTCGCCCCGCTCCTCGACGAGGCTGGGTGCGTCGTCGACCATCGGGGCACGGTGCCCGACGACGAGGCGGCGCTGGAGGCCGAGCTGCGCGACGCCGCCCGATCGTGCGACGCCATCGTCACCAGCGGGGGCGTCAGCATGGGGGAGTACGACGTGGTGAAGGCGGTGCTCGGCCGCATCGCCGAGATGAGCTGGATGCAGATCGCGATCAAGCCGGCCAAGCCGTTCGCCTTCGGCACGCTCGCCGGCACGCCGATCTTCGGGCTGCCCGGCAACCCGGTGAGCTCACTGATCAGCTTCGAGCTCCTCGCCCGGCCGGCGCTGCGCCGCATGATGGGCCACCGCCACCTCGCCCGACCGAGCCTCGTCGGGGTGGCCGACGTGGATCTCGTGCGCCGTCCCGATGGCAAGGTCCACTTTCTGCGGGTCACGGGCGCGTTCGCCGACGACGGCCGCTACCACGTACAACCGGTGTCGGTGCAGGGCAGCCACCAGCTGGCGGCGACGGCGCTCGCCGACGCCCTGGCCGTCTTGCCCGACGGCGCCGGCCTGCCGGCCGGCAGCGAGGTGGCCGTGCTGATGCTCAACGGCTGAACATCCCGTATCGTGTGGTCGTGGCCACGCGCGACCTCGTCGACCCCTTCGGGCGGGTGGTGCGCGACCTGCGCATCTCGGTGACCGATCGCTGCAACTTCCGGTGCACGTACTGCATGCCGGAGGAGGGAATGCAGTGGCTGCCGCGCTCCGACGTCCTGTCGTTCGAGGAGATCGAACGGATCGCCCGGCTGATGGTCGAGCGCTACGGGGTCGACTCGATCCGCCTCACCGGTGGCGAACCAACCGTGCGCGCGCACCTCCCCGTCCTCGTTGCCAAGCTCGCCGCGCTGCGCACCCGCCGCCGTCAGGTGGATCTGGCGCTGACCACCAACGGGGCGACGCTGCGCCTGATCGCCGCCGACCTGCGCGCGGCGGGGCTCGACCGGATCAACATCAGCCTCGACACCCTCGATCGCCAGCGCTTCGTCGAGATGACCCGTCGCGACGAGCTCGACCGCGTGCTCGACGGCATCACGGCCGCCATCGAGACCGGCTTCCGTCCGGTCAAGCTCAACACCGTCGTCCAGCGCGGAGTGAACGACGACGAGCTCGTCGCCCTGGCCACGTTCGGGCGCGAACAGGGCGTCGAGGTGCGCTTCATCGAGTTCATGCCGCTCGACGCCTCGGGTGGGTGGACCAACCGGTCGGTCGTCGGCCAGGACGAGATCGTCGCCCGCATCGCCGAGGTGTACCCGCTCGAACAGATGCCGGCGCGCGGTGCGGCTCCCGCCGACCGCTGGCGCTACCTCGACGGCAAGGGCACCGTGGGAGTCATCCCGAGCGTGACCAAGCCGTTCTGCGGTGACTGCGATCGGGTCCGCCTCACCGCCGACGGCCAGTTCCGCACCTGCCTGTTCGCCACGGACGAGTTCGATCTGCGCCTGGCGATGCGGGCCGGCGAGAGCGACGACGAGGTCGCGGCGCGGATCGAGCGGGCGGTCGGCACCAAGTGGGCCGGCCACCACATCAACCAGGTGGACTTCGTCCGGCCCAAGCGCTCGATGAGCCAGATCGGCGGCTGAGTCGACCACGCTTTCGCGCCTACTGGACGCCCGGCGCGAGACTATGGAGATGAGCGATCTTTCGTTCACCCACCTGGATCCGCTCGGGCGGGCGCGCATGGTGGATGTGACGCCGAAGGAGCCGACGCACCGGCGGGCGGTCGCCCGCTGCAGGGTGATGATGCGGCCGGACACGACGGCCGCGATCGCCAACCGGGAGATCAAGAAGGGCGACGTCCTGTCGGTGGCCAGGGTCGCCGGCATCCAGGCCGCCAAGCGGACCGCCGACATGATCCCGCTGTGCCATCCGCTGCTCGTCGGCGCGGTGTCGGTGAACTTCGAGATCGGCGACGACTTCGTCGCGGTCGAGGTCCACGTCGACACCGTCGACCGCACCGGGGTGGAGATGGAGGCGTTGCACGCCTGCGCCACCGCCGCGCTGACCATCTACGACATGTGCAAGTCGGCCGATCGGGGCATGGTCATCGGCGACCTCGCCCTGTGGGAGAAGACCGGCGGACGGTCCGGCACCTACCGCCGCGAGAAGGTCTCCCACGACGGGCTTGTGCCCGCTGACACACCGGTCGTTGCCTCAGCCTCTGAGAATGTCGTAGAATCGTAAAGAACGTCCTCCGCACAGGGGTGGGCGGACACGTTTCTGACATCTACCGAGGCTATTCACACATGGGTCAACTTGTTCTGCTCGTCGTAGCAGCGGCATGGGCGGCGGTCCTCATTCCCCCGTTACTTCGATCAAGACTCGAAAACCGTCCGAACTCCTCGGTCACCGACTTCCGCAACCAGCTGTCGAGCCTGCAGCGGGCGATGCCGTCGCGCGGGGCCATGCGGTCGATGTCCCGTCCCCTGGCGCCGTCGCCGCTCACCCGCCCGGCCGCGGCCGGGCGCCCGGTGCTGCGCTCCGGGGTCCGCACGCACGGCCCGGCGCGGCACCCGAGCCACCATCCGGCCCGTCCCGGCCGGACGGAGCCGCAGCGGATGCACGAGGCGTCGTTGCGGACGCGGAGTCACGCGGATCGCCACCGCGCCCGGAGCCACCGGGCGGTCGGCGCCGAGGCGCGCCCGCACGTCTCGGCCCGGGAGGCGGCGAAACGCCGCCGGGCGAACGTGCTGTTCGTCCTGGTTCTCGTCGCCGGATGCGCGCTGTTCCTGGCCGCGACGACCAAGGCCGAGGCGATGCTCTACACGTTCGTGCTCGCCTTCATGGGCCTTTGCGGCTACGTGTACCTGCTCGGGCAGGTGCGGCAGCGGGAGCGCCTGCAGCCGCCCGCACCGGTCCTCCGGCCCGTGCCCGAGGCGAGGCGCGAACCGCCGCGCCAGGCGCAACGTCAGCCGCAGCGCTGGACTCCGGCGACCCACGCCGTCTGACGCGCGCGCCGCCGTCGAGAACCCGGCCCGCCCGGAACTGTGAGTCCTGGCAACGGATATCCGTTGCGACAGCTCACACTTCGAAGACGGATGCCGCGTCGCTACACTCGGAAGGCCGCGGGGCTGTAGCTCAGTTGGTAGAGCGCAACAATCGCACTGTTGAGGCCAGGGGTTCGATTCCCCTCAGCTCCACCGCAAGCCTGGTAGAGCCGGTCGACGAGAGAGCGTTGGCCGCTCTCACCTTCATCTACTCGGCACGATTCTTCAACGGTGGGCCTGGCCAATGCTGGATCAGAGCCGGGCTACCATGCCACCGTGTCCTCGTCGCGCCAGGACGTTGCGAAGTCCACGGCGGCCACCGAAGCGCAGATGTACCCCCAGCGCGTGCCGGTGAACGTGTACGAGGCCACCGGAGCGCTCGTCGTCGTGGCCCCGTTCCCGGCGGTGAAGGCGGACGACGTCAGAGTCGAGGTGCGTCGGGGCGAGCCCGCCACATTGCGCTTCTGGGCGCACGTACGTAGCGCTCCGCCCCGCAAGTTCCTTGTCTCTGAATGGGAGTACGGCGGCTACGAGCGGGAACTCGACCTGCCCGCCGGCTTCGGCGGCGGGGTCGAGGCGACGCTCAACAACGGCCAGCTCGCGGTCCGAGTCCTGCGCGGCGATGCGGTCGACGTGTCGATCACTCCGAGTGCGTTGCGGTGAATCTCACGCACTGAATCCCAGTCTGGGCCGCGCTACCGTGCCGGAGGGAGGGCGGACGATGTCGGAAACTGAGATTGTTCTCGCGGAGAACGAGCGGCTGCGAGCAGCGAGGATCTCGAGCGATCCGGGTTCGCCATCGGCGGGTCGGACGTCGATGCCAGCATCCTGTTCTGCGACATCCGGGGCTTCACGCCGTTGTGCGAAGCGCAGCCGGCGAACGACGTCATCGAGCTCCTGAACACCTTCTACACGCTCATGTTCGACGCGGTGGAGGAGCACGGCGGGCTCGTCGCGCAGATGGCCGGCGATGGGTTCATGGCCGTGTTCGGCGCCCCGACTCTGCGTCCCGACCACGCCCTTCGCGCCGTGCGAGCCGGCCTGGAGATGCTCGACCTGATCGAACTGTTCGCCGCCGAGCAGGAGGCACAAGGCAAGCCGCGGATCCGGATCGGCGTCGGCGTCGCATCGGGCTCCGTCGTTGCCGGCTACACGGGTACGCAGCACCGGGCCACGTACACCTGCGTCGGAGACGTCGTCAACGTCGCAGCTCGGCTCGAGCCGTACACGAAGGAGATCGGTGAGCCCCTCCTCGTCGACAGTGAGACCATCAGCCAGCTCGAAGACCGCTTCGACGTCCGCTCGCACGGTGAAGTCCGCCTGAAGGGCAAAGCGCGACCGGTCGCAGTGTTCTCGGTCAGCGCCGAGCGCCCGCGTGAACCGGCGATTGACATCTAGCGTCCAATACTCGTGGGGAGACCCGGGCTTCCGCTGGTGTGGCGGCGGCCGTCCTCGTCGTCGCGTGTAGCGAGGACCCCGCTGAGTCCATCGCCACGGTCCAGTCGGTGCCCGCGACGGCGAGCCAGATTGCGGTGATCAGGAGCCGTGGGTTGCACGGTCGTCGTCGTGGCAGACTCCTGTCGTGGCGGCACGACCCGAGGTGCCGGAAGCGTGGGTGCGGCGATTGCGGGCTCTGCTCGTCGACGGCTTCCCAGAGTGCGTCGAAGAGGATGCTTGGGTCGGCGTGCGGTGGCGCGTGGGTCAGGCAACGATCGCCCACGTCTTCGGCGGCGAGGACGGGCTCTTCCGGATCACGTTTCGCGCCGAGTCCGACGAGGTGATGGCGTTCCAGCATCTCGGTCACCCGTACTTCAAGGCGGGATGGGGCGTGAACGTTGTCGGGCTCGTGCTCGACGACGACACCGACTGGTCGGAGTTGACCGAGTTGTTGACCGACTCCTATTGCATCCAGGCGCCCCCGCGGCTGGCGAGGCTGGTGGCCAGGCCGGCGTGAACGACGGCGCGCGGCTGACCGCACAGCCCGCACCGGTCGCGCCTCGATGATCGTGTGCGAAGGTGACGCGGTGGAGACACGTGTCGAGTTCCGGCGGCTCGGGCGCACGGAGCTGTCGCGCGTCGTCGAGATCGACCGTACCGAGCGCATCGACCTCGTCTACCTGCAGCGGGGGACGGAGCTCGTGGAGCAGCGGGGGAATTGGAGCGCGTCGGCCTGGGATCCGGACGGACCGGGTGAACACTCCGTCGAGGGTCAGCGGCACGCGCTCGAGCACTACGTCGACGCGGGCGGATCCGCGCTCGGCGCGTTTGTGGGCGGACGACTGGTGGGGATCGGCGTCGTCGTGCCGCACCTCCGGCCCTCGATCGCGCAGCTCGCATTTCTCCATGTCAGCGCGGCGCATCGCGGCGCGGGCATCGGCCGCCGCCTCTCCGAGGATCTCGAGCAGATGGCCCGGGACGCCGGTGACTCCGAGATGGTCGTGTCCGCAACGCCGTCCGAGAACACGGTTCGCTTCTACCTGGGACGCGGCTTCGAACTCATGGCCCAGCCGCTGCCGGAGCTGCTCGAGCTCGAGCCCGAGGACGTGCACATGCGGAAGGTGCTGTGACGTCTAGTGGCTGATCAACGTGTGGCCGGTGGCGGCGTCGACGAGTGCGTCAGCGAGCGGATCGACGTCGCGCGGCAGGAGCTGGGCGGTAGTGACGCGCACGGCTGGGGGTGTGCGCACCGATCATGCTCGCCTGGGCGTTGCTCGGCGAGACGCCACCGTCGCTCGCCGCCGTCGGCGGCGCGCTCTGCCTCGCCGGCGTCTACGTCGCCCGACGGCCATGACCGGGTTTCCCCCGCAACTGGTCGGCATGCTCGCCGATGTGCACCGCAAGGACCTGGAGGCTGAAGCACGGGAACGACGACTCGCCCGTCACGCCGCGACAGCCACCGAGATGCGGCTCATTGACGGCGCGCCGGTCGTCGGCCACGGTGGACACATGGGAGTGAGTCACCCGTCAGAGATCAACGAACGCTTCGCCGACGGCGTCAACCGACGCGACCTCGACGCCCTCGCGGCGTTGTTCGCTGAAGATGCGCGGATCGTCGAGCGGGACGGCACGATCGCCCAAGGCGCGGCCGCCCATCGGGTTCACCTCGAGGGCCTGCTCTCGTTGGGAGGAACGATGCGGTCGGAGAATCGGTCGACCGTGATCGTCGACGACGTCGCCCTCGTGACGGCAGCGTGGACGATCACCAACGCGGCCAGCTCCGTGATCGCTGCCGCAACCAGCGCCGAGGTGCTCCGCCAGGGGGTTGACGGCACCTGGGCGTACATCATCGATCATCCCTTCGCCGGCCCACCTGGTTCGAGCGGACCGGGCAACCCGGCGATATCCGACTGAGTTAGCAGCAGTCGTCGGCGTGGTCTGCCGTGAGCGCGTCGCGGCCCTCGCGGACCAAGAACACGACGATTCCGAGCGCGGCGAGAGGGTCGGCCCACCACCACCCGAACGCCGCGTTGAGCAGCAACCCGCCGAGCACGACGAGGGAGAGATAGACGCACGCCGAAGTCTGCGAGCTGTCTGCTTGCACCGCCTTGCTCTCCATGGCGATCCCCACCCGGCGCTTCGCGTGGGCCAGCCACTGCATCACGACGACCGACAGGGCAGTGAGCACGATGCCGACCACGGAGACGTCAGGCTCGTGGCGGCCCGCGAGGGCACGGATCGACTCCACGGTGACGAAGACAGCGAGCACGAAGAACGTGACGCCGATGAGCCGCAACGCCTGTCGCTCGACCGCGTCCGCCCGGTGCGGGTCGCGTCGTTCGGCGTACAGCCGCCAGAGAACGACTGCTGCGGACAAGGACTCGATGCCGCTGTCCAGGCCAAAGCCGAGGAGTGCCCGGCTTCCGGCAACCACGGCCGCCGAGATCGCGACGACGCCTTCGACGATGTTCCAACCGAGCGTGAACCAGGCGAGGACCAGAGCACGACGCAACAGCAAGCGTCGTTCGGTCAGCACCCCGTCATCGTAGGGTCGGCGCCCTGGCCGCCGGCTGCAGCAGTCAGTGAACGACGTCGTAGACGAGCTTTTGGATCCCGTTGGCGTAGGACTCGGACTCCACCAGCGTCAGCATCTGCTTGTCCTTGTCGGTTTCGCTGAACAGCCGCTTCCCGGCCCCCAGCAACGTCGGGAAGACCAACAAGTGGTAGCGGTCGATCAATCCGGCGTCGGAGAGGTTCCGGTTCAACGTCGCGCTGCCGTGGATGATGATCGGGCCGCCGTCTCCTTGCTTGACGGCGGCGACGTCGTCCAAGGAACGCAGGATCGAGGTCTCACCCCAGTTCGACACCAGGTCTCCGTCGCGGAGCGTGCTCGACACGACGTACTTCGGCATCGCGTTGTACTCGGCGAACTCGTCCACCATCGTCGGCCACACGGGTGCGAACGCCTCGTACGAGATCCGGCCCATCATCATCGCCGCCGCCTCCTGTTGCTCGCGACTCTTGAGCTCGTACGCCTCCTCTCGGAACTCGATGTCCTTGAACGTCCATCCGCCGCTGCGGTGAGGCTCGGTCGGACCGCCCCCAGGGGCATCGATGACGCCATCCAGCGAGACGAAGGCGGTGGTGATCAGTGTGCGCACGGCTTGCTCCTTCCACATCGTGAACCCGGCCGGCCATCGAGGCCGACCGGGATGGTCTCTCGTCCTGACTACGAACGAGCCACGGCCGGATCGACACCAACCCCAGACTCTCGCGCTCGTCACCGGCTCGGACCGGCCGCAGGGCGTAGGTTGCTCGGTATGGAGTATCGACTGCTTGGCCGGACCGGCCTGCGGGTGAGCCCTCTGTGCCTCGGCACGATGAACTTCGGCAACCAGACCGAAGAGGCCGAGGGTCACCGGATCATGGACCGGGCGCTCGAGCTCGGCATCAACTTCTTCGACACCGCCAACGTCTACGGCGCGCCGGGCTTGCCGACCGAGGAGATCATCGGCCGGTGGCTGATCCAGGGCGATCGCCGCCGGGAACGGACCGTCATCGCGACCAAGGTCTACGGAGGTCGCGACGCCTGGCCCAACACCAGCAGGCTGTCGGCCCGCCACATTCGGGAGTCGTGCGAGCGCAGCCTGCGCCGGATGCAGACCGACTACATCGACCTCTACCAGATGCACCACGTCGACCGCGACACTCCGTGGGACGAGATCTGGCAGGCGATGGAAGTGCTCGTGCAGCAGGGGAAGATCCTCTACGTCGGCAGCAGCAACTTCGCCGGATGGCACATCGTCAAGGCCAACGAGCGAGCTGCCCGCCGGAACCTCCTCGGGCTGGTGTCGGAGCAGAGCCTCTACAACCTCAATGCCCGGATGGTCGAGCTCGAGGTACTGCCCGCGTGCGTGGACTATGGCGTCGGCGTGATCCCGTGGAGCCCGCTCGGAGGCGGCATCCTCGGCGGCGCCTTGCAGAAGATCACGGAGGGGCGCCGCGGCGCCGAGCGGATGCAGCAGCAGGTCGAGCGGATGCGACCCACCCTCGAAGCGTGGGAGAAGCTGTGTGCAGACCACGGCGCGGCACCCGCCAACGTGGCGCTGGCCTGGCTCTTGCACAACCCGGCGGTGACGGCGCCGATCATCGGGCCCCGCACCGTCGAGCAGCTCGACGGGGCCATGGGCGCGCTCGACGTGCGGCTCGACGACGAAGTGATCTCCGAGCTCGATCGCATCTTCCCCGGCCCCGGCGGTGCCGCCCCAGAGGCCTACGCCTGGTAGTCCTGGTGGGTTCGCTGCGGCGTGATCTCGGGGACGGACTGCTGCTCCGTCCGGCTGATCGGGACGATGGGGCCGAACTGGCGGAGTTCAACGCAACGATGCACGCCGACGATGGCTTGCCCGGTTCCACGTTGAGCGAGTGGACGCTCGATCTGTTCGACACGCCTCATCCGACGTTTCGGGTCGAGCGCGATGTGACGGTGGTGGAGGACACCGCCTCGGGGCGGATCGTGTCGGCTTTGTTCCTGATTCCCCAGGTGTGGTCGTACGCCGGTGTGCCGATCAAGGCCGGTCAACCAGAGCTGGTCGCCACCCACCCCGACTACCGTCGCCGTGGATTGATCCGCGCCCAATTCGAGGTGATCCACGACTGGAGTCGGGCCGGCGGGCAGCTGTTCCAGTTCATCTCCGGGATCGCGTGGTATTACCGCCAGTTCGGCTACACCTACGCCGTCGACCTGCCCCCTCGCCCGATCATGTGGCTCGGTAAGACACCGCCACCGTCGACAGAGTTCTCGCTGCGGGCGGCGACACGCAACGACATCGGGTTCCTCGCCGAGCTCGAAGCCGAAGCCACGAGCGGCACGACGCTCGGCCCGTTGCGCGGCCCGGAGGGATTCACCCTGGAGTTGGCGAGACGACCCGGCGGCGTGCTCGCCTGCGAGATCCTGGTGATCGAGTCGATGACCGAAGCCGTGCCCGTCGGCTACGTCGCCTATCAGTGCCGGCTCAACAACGGCCTGGTGTCACTGCGGGCTTTCGAACTGCGCCGCGGTACCAGTTGGCTCGGACCCACAGCAGCCGTCGTCGCCCATCTGCACCAGTGGGTCCGCGATCATCCCGACGGGGACGGGCGAGGCGTTCGCTTCGCCCTGCCCGCCGGACACCCGGCGACCCGCTGCGCAGCCACCAGGCTCGGCTGGGCACCGCCCGGCTCGTACGGGTTGTACATCCGGGTGCCTGATGTCATCGCCTTCCTGCGCGCCATCGCTCCCGCGCTCGAAGCGCGCTTGGCGGCCTCACCAGCGGTCGCCTGGACCGGGGACCTGCACATCGACCTCTACCAGGGCGGGTTCCGGCTCCGCTTCGATCAGGGACGGCTCGCCGAGATCGAGCCCTGGAAGCCGCCGGACGGCGGCTCCGAACGCGGTGTCGACGTCCGCATTCCGCGGGACGACTTCCTCCATCTGCTGCTCGGCAACCGCACGATTCACGAGCTCGAAACCACGACCGCGGACTGCCTCCTCGAGACCGACGCGGGCGCACTGCTGCTCGACGTTCTCTTCCCGCCGATGCCGACAGCGACGTGGGAGTTCGGCTGATCCCCGAGCCCGGGACTCAGGCGAGTTCGGCGTATCCGCGTTTCACGGCATGGACGAGCGTGTGGGCCGGGAACGGCCAGCGGTCGCCGGCTTCCTCCAGTGCCTCCTCGACATCGAGACCGGCGTCGTGGAGCTCACGGATCAGTTCGGCCACGATGGCGATGGCTTGTGATTGTTCGGCCGCGGCCGTTGCGGCCATGACATCGCCGTGGCCGGGCACGAACGTCGAAGCACCGATGCCGACGAGCGTGTCGACGGTCCTCGGCCAGGCCAACGGATAGCAGTCGTCACCGTAGGCGGGTGGAGCGGATTGCTCGAGCAGGTCGCCGGCGAACACGACATCGCCGTCGGCGGCCACGACGACCAGATCGTTGCCCGTATGGCCCCGCCCGCAGTAGGTGAGCTCCACACCGCGGTCACCGATGTCGAGCAGGTGGTGGTCGGCGACCAGCCGATCCGGCGGGGTCAACGACACCCGGTCGAACTCGTCCCCCGCTTGGTCACCGTAGAAGTCCCGCAACGATGCTCTCAGCTCAGCCTCGTCGGCGAGCAGTCTGGCGGGAAGATCGACGTGGCCCCACAACTCCAGGTTCGCCGCAACCTCGACGGCTTCGGGGCGGACGAACTCGCCGCTGGCCCGCTCGACGAAGCGCTGGTTGCCGAACACGTGGTCGAAGTGCCAGTGGCTGTTGACGACCCAGCGGACGGGGCGACCGAACGAGCGCAGGTCGTCGAGCAGTTCCTCGGCCTGTCTGAGATCGGCACGGGTGTCGATGACGAGCAACGCATCGCTGCCGCGAACCACCCCGATGTTGAGATCGAAGGTCTGGTAGCGGCGCCGAAAGCAGCCATCGCCAACCTCGTCCCACTTCACGGCAACAGTTTCGCGTCCAGATCGGGGTGGACAGGTGATCGGGTGGCGCTACCACGCGATCTCGGGAATCCCGAACGTGACGCACAGCCCGACGGCGTTGATGATCACGAGGATGATGACCACTCCCCCGAGCAGGAGGCGACGCGCCCTCCCGGGGCCGGCCGACATCGGCGCCGGCATGTACCACTCTGGCAACAGTGCCGACGTCGCATCGGAGGAGCTCCAGATCGGGACCGCGTCGGGATCGACGGGCCGATCAGGATCGGCGGCGAGGGCCAGCGCGGTCAGTTCGTCGTCAGTGATGCCGACGTCGTCGAGGCGTTCCACCACGACGACCATATCCCGCCTTGCCGATTGGCCGCCCCGGCTGGTGTCAGGTCCCGGGAGCGCGATACGAGGGCGTCTTTGCCGCGGCGGCGTCGACGTCCTCGGGTGTCATCAGCGGAGTCAGATTGATGGTCACCGCGCCGCTGGCGTTGATGAGCAGGGACATCGCCGTGGCGCTGGCGTTGTCGGGCATGTCGCAGATGCCGTACACGTCCGTCTCGCCGAACGCGTAGTACATGCAGTCGAGTGTGCCTCCGACGGATTCGACGGCGGCCTGAGCAGCTTCACGCCGCTTGGACCCGCCCTCGGACATCAATCCCTTCAGTCCATCGCCGACGTAGTTGGCTCGTAACAGAAACTTCGCCATCCGCCTTCTCCCTCCGTCGGGCACCACAATTGGGCCGGAGCGATCAGTGTTGCCGTCCGCGGCCTCGTTGGCAAGGAAAGCGCCCGTCGAATCTTCGACGCGCTACAGGCGGTTCAGTCGTCCGGAGCTTTGAGCGCCAGGTACGCCCACAGCAGACCGACGAGCACGACGGTGAGGATGACACCGCGGGCGAGGAACCCCAGCGCGCCGAACAGGAAGCGCAGCACCAACCAGGCGATGATCGCCGCGAGGACCCATCCGATGATGCTCGCCAGGAGTGAACGTGATCGGTCGGGAAGGGCCATGACGCGTACTGCCGTCATCGAATCACAGCGTCGGGGCGACCGCTGACTCGTTCGACGTGCAGCAACTCAGGCGCGAATGTGTTCGAGGCGATCGACCGCCGGTGACAACGCCTGCAACTCGGGCATCACCTCGGCGGCGAAGAGGCGCATGCTGCGCTCGGCGACGTCAGGGGGCATGCCGCCGTAGCGGAAGACCCCGACGTAGCTGTCGGCGCCGACCAGGTCACAGAACGACTTGGTCTTGTCGAACACCTGCTCCGGCGTCCCGTACGGCTGCAGGCCGATGTAGAACTCGGTCATCTTCTCGAAGCCACCGGGCTCGTTCAGCCGGTCGTACATGAGGCCATGGAACTCGTAGCCCGGCGTCGACTTGAGGTGCGGCTTGTCGAACTCGTAGTGCGCCACGACCGACTCCCAGTACCCGCGCAACCAGGCACGAGCCTGCTCCTCGGCGCGGTCGGCGTTGTCGTCGACGAAGGTCCACCCGGCGACGATCGGCGGCGGCGGTTCCTCTCCGATCGCCTGCCGATAGGTGGACCGGTACAGCTCGGTCTCCTCCGTGACCATGCGCCACGGTTTCTGGGGGACGATCAGGACACCGGTGCCGAGCATGGCCATGATCTCGGCGGACTCGGGCGAGACGGTCGCGGAGTACGTACGACCCTTGAACGTGGCCAGCGGCGACGGGTGGAGCTCCACTCGCGGCTGGTCGACGTACTCGCCGTGGTACTCCATGACACCGGTCTCGAGGGCGCCGAGGATGGCCTCGGCCGCTTCCTTGAACTGCTGCCGGGCCTGCCCCATCTCGACGCGGAACCCGTCGAACTCGACCTTGCCGGTACCCCGACCGAGGCCGAGGATCAGCCGGCCGTTCGACATGTGGTCGAGCATCACGATCTGCTCGGCGGCCCGCACCGGGTCGTGCCACGGCAGCACCAGCACCATCGAGCCGAGCTTCACCGTGCTGGTACGTCCCGCCATGTACGTCAGGAACTGCAGCACGTCGGGACACATCGTGTAGTCCGTGAAGTGGTGCTCGACGCTCCAGATCGATTCGAAGCCCAGCGGCTCGGCGAGATCGGCGAGCCGGAGATCCGCCGCCCACACCTCGCGGTCCGACAGCGATCCCCCGAAGCCTTGGAAGATGGCCGACATCCCGACGTGCATCCAGACCCCCAAGTGCTCGACTGAACAGGGAAGATACGCGGCTCTCCCGGGCACGGGCAACGTGGACAGACTGCACGGCGCGGAATCGATCGCGCCCGGCTCGCCTGACGGTCGGCGGTGAGCAATCGGCGCCCTATGGACGCTCACCGCTCACAGCGTTCCAGCTTTGCGTCGTGCGGTGAGCAATGGGCGGCGTATGGGCGCTCACCACTCACCGCGGTCGGGCTGCAGCGGATCTTCACCTCTTCTCCATGACACGGCCGCCGTCCATCGCTTGAATCGGACGGCATGTCCGCGGCGGACGGCAGCGGCGCGCACCAACGGAGAATGACCATGACATCCATCGGCACCCAGCGAGGGAGCCACATCGCGGGCCAACGGAGGGTTGTCCAGTCCCGCAACAACCATGGGCCGGGCTGGCGTCACCACGCCCGTCCGCGCCGGCAGCCACGGCTGGCGATCTCCAGCGCACGCGGCGTGAGCGATCCTTCTCCAGGGTCCGACGACCTGGGCCGGCGCCTCGCGGCGGGTGACACCGACGCGCTGCGCGACGTCTACGCGAGGTACGGCGGGCCGATGATGACCGCCGCGCTGCATCACCTCGAAGGTGACCGTCCCCTCGCCGAGGAGGCTCTGCAAGCGGCCATGCTCAAGGCGTGGCGGGCAGCATCGACGTTCGATACGACGCGCCCGGTCGCGCCGTGGTTGTACGCCATCGTTCGCAACTGCGCGATCGACCTCCGACGCCACGAGCGACGCCACCAACGGGCGTCGCTGGAGACCGTGGACGATGCGCGGGCATCCGACGGGAAGGACGCCTTCGAGTCGGCGACCACGGCGTGGGCGGTGCGGGCGGCACTGGAGCGACTGACGGCCAAGGAGTATGCCGTCATGCGTCTCACGTACTTCGAGGGCCTCACGCAGGGCGAGATCGCGGCGCGGCTGGGAATCCCGGTCGGCACCGTGAAGACGCGGGCGGCGCGGGCTCACCATCGCCTGCGTGGTGTCCTCGGCTCCCGGCTCGCTACCGGGCGATCTCAGGTCTTGCGGACCACGTAGTGCAGGTGGGTCACCCGCGTGCCCTCGATGACGGTCGGGCCGTCGAGGAGGACCGGTGCGGCCTCCACGTGGTCGAAGAACGGGATACCGCCGCCGAGCAGAAGGGGTACCAGGTCGAAGCTGATCTCGTCCAGCAGCCCGAGCTCGAGGCACTGCCGGGCGATCGTGCCGCCATTCACGCCGATGTCCTTGTCCCCGGCGATGTCCCGCGCTCGCTCGATCGCGGCCGCCAGACCGTCGGTGACGAACGTGAACGGGGCACCCGGGTGAGCCTGCACCCAGGCCTCCGGCACGCGGTGGGTCACGACCACCACGGGCCGGTCGAGCGGGTGGATGCCGCCCCACCCGTCCGTCATGTCGAACAGCCGCCGACCGACGACGAGCACACCGATGCGGTCGACAAACTCCTGCAGGTACGCGTGATCCGGCGCCGTCAGCGCGAACGGGATCTCCGGGTGGGTGCTCGGGTACTCCATCTCGCCCGCGCCATACCATGCGAACAGGTGCTCGAAGCCGGTTTCCTCCGGTCCGGCGATGTAACCGTCCAGCGAGACGCTGGCGCCGGTGATGACCTGGCCCATCTCTTCCTCCTCGGGTTGCCGCGATCGTGTTGATGACGGTCGACTCGCGGCGAACTCATCGGCATCGCAGTCGTTTGGCCAGCCGGCGGGCCTCGGCGCGGCGATCGCGATCGCCAGCCCCGCTGGACCTGCGCCGACGATGACCACCGGCTCCACGTCCAACACCTCAGCTCAAGCGCCGGAGAGCGTCATCCCACGACGGCCGGCCTTCGGCTCCCCGTATGGTCCAGCGCACGAACTTCGTCGCTCCCATCTCGGGGGTGAGGTCGCGCATGAGATCACGGTGCGGATCGGTGCCGGCGAACTTCGCCAGGGCGTCTTCACCGGTCCACACCGACAACGTGGCGTACTGCTTGCGAAGCGGTCGGGCCAGCAGGGCGAATCCGATCACCCCGTCGGTGCCTGCCAGCTGCTTGCGGACCGTGCTGGCGCCGCGGAACAGACGCCAGGTCGAGCGACGGCTCTTGGGCGGGATGCTTGATGCCATCACGAGGTACTCGCGATCCGCCTCGAGGGACGTCGACCACTTCCATGGTGACTTCATGATTGCGCCCTCCCACGCCGGCACCGTGAGCGTCTAGACAGACGATATTCGATCGGCGAACCTGGTCGTGAGATGACCAGGTTTCTCGTCAACGATGGTGACGGCGCTTGGTGACTGCGCCGCAGAGCGCACCGAAAGGAAATCATGGACTTCAAGCTCGAGTTGGTGTTCCTCCCCGTCTCGGATGTGGACCGCGCCAAGGCCTTCTACGCGGATCAGGTCGGCTTCGTCGTCGACCACGATCACACGGTGAGCGACGACCTGCGCTTCGTCCAACTCACTCCACCAGGTTCGGCGTGCTCGATCTCCATCGGCACCGGGCTCATCGACGCGGAACCGGGCTCGGTCAAGGGCCTGCAACTCGTCGTCGATGACGCCGATGCCGCCCGGGCCTACCTCCTGGAGCGCGGGGTCGACGCCGGTGACGTGCAGGACCTCCCGTGGGGTCGATTCACGGGGTTCCGCGACCCGGACGGGAACGAGTGGGCGGTCCAGCAGATTCCCGACCACGGCTGATCCCCGATGCCGCCGTGAGCGTCGCCGAGCGCGGGTAGCGTCGGCTCCCGGGAGGCCGGGACATGGACAAGAGCCGCCAGGTCGACGTCGTCGAGATTCCCACGGAGCAGCTCGCCTACGTTCCCGGCCCCCACGCCGAGCGCTTCGCGACGTTCGGCCGGTGGTCCGTGGCTTGGAACGCGGCGGTGGACGCGGTCAGCGCTCCGCTGATCGCGCCCCGAACCTCGTCGGGGACGGTCGGCAACGCCGGTCCCACGTTCCGGCGCTTGATCGACGTTCCCGGCGCGCGGCTCGCAGCTGTGCTCGGCGCATGGTGGCAGCAGGCGGACCACGACGACGGTCATCTCCGCCTGGACGCACCGTGCCCCATCGGGGAGGCGTGGTCGCTACGCGGGGCGTTCCGTTGGACGCTGATCTCGCGCTGGCTCCCCGTCGAGATCCTGCTGTCGCCGCACCTCGGGCCGTGGACCCTGCTGGAGTTGATGCCAGGTCGCGCGATCCATCCGAACGAGACCTACTTCCGCGCTGGCCACCGCTCCCTCGATCGCTTCGTCGCGACGCTCCGCACCCTCGAAGTCGTCGCTGACTGATTTCGACACCTCGCCGCCGCTGCTCCCGCCAGCGCCGCCACCGCGATCGAGTACGGGCTGATCGCGTAGCCGCCACCGAGCCCTGGTGGCAGCGGTTGGGCGTTGTTACCGCCGCTGCGCTTTGGCCTTGGCCCTCGGCTTCGCCGTGGCCTTGGCGCGGCTCGACCGTGGCTTCGTCGGCCGCTCGTCGACGGCGCAGAGGAGGGCGTAGCACTGCGCGAGCTTGCGACCGCTGTCGCGCTCTTCCGCCACGTAGCGACCGAGGAGCCCGCCCGTCACGGGATCGAGATCCTTGTTCTCGAAGAAGGTGTCGAAGATGTCCCGCGCACCGTTCTGCGGTGCTCGACCGAGGCTGAACGCCTCGAACTTCTCCTTGTCCGACAGGGCCGTGGAGGCGGCGATCGCCATGCGTTCGGCGTGCTTGGGATCGTGCTTGGGTCTCACGGAGTAACCCAGCTCGTCGATGCGCTTCGCGAACGCCAGTCCGTGCTCGGACTCGCGCAGGGCGACCGTGTTGATCACCGCCTTCACGGCGGCGCTCGGCGTTACTGCGGCCCACGCAGCCAGGTACTCACCGGCGTCGGACTCGGCCACCGAGATGGCATTCAGCAGCCCCAGATAGCTCGGCTTCTCGCTCACTCATCGTGACCGTACGCCTGCCGACCGGCCGCCGACGCACGGAGCGGAAGCGAAAGGGCATGATGGGGCCGAGCGTCAACGCGTATCCGAGAGGCAGGCTCATGTCCGATCACGTGTATCGAGTTACGGAAATCGTCGGGTCGTCGCCCGACAGCGTGGACGCCGCGATCCGCAACGGGGCGTCGCGCGCGGCGAAGACGCTTCGTCACCTCGATTGGTTCGAAGTCACCGAGATCCGCGGTCACTTCACCGGTGAGGCGATCGGGCACTTCCAAGTCACGATGAAGGTCGGCTTCCGTCTCGACGATCACGAATAAGCGGGTGCCGCGCGCTGAGCGCGGCGTGACACGCTGGCGATTGTGTACCGGGAGTGGCCGTCGTCGATCGCCGGGTCGACCGCCTGGACCGCCGAGTCCGACGGGACCACCGGCCGCGTTCTTCCCGACGGCTGCATGGACCTGCTGTGGATCGGCGGCCACCTCGTCGTCGCCGGGCCCGACCGCAGCAGCTTCCTGACGTCGCACCCGGAGGGCGCCAGGTACGCCGGCCTGCGCTTCGCCCCTGGCCTCGGCCCCTCGGTCTTCGGGGTCCCCGCGACGCCGTGCGCGATGAGCGGGTCCGGCTCGACGAGCTGTGGGCGCCCGCCGAGGTGCGCCGTCTCGAGGAACAGGTCGCCGCGGCGACCAGCGCGGTACGCGGGTTGGAGGCGGTCGTGGCCCGCCACGCCCGGGACCGACCTGTCGTCGACCCGCTGCTCGCCGACATCGTTCGCCGCGCCCGCCGTGGCGACTGGGTCGCATCGATCGCGTCGGCGATCGGGTTGTCGACGCGCCAGCTGCAGCGCCGGGCCGTCGAGGCGTTCGGCTACGGGCCGAAGCTGCTGGCGCGCATCCTGCGCCTCGGCGACGCGCTGGACCTCGCCCGGCGAGGCGTCCCGCTCGCCGCGGTCGCCGCCCAATGCGGCTACGCCGATCAGGCGCACCTGGCGAACGACGTGCGGTCCCTGGCCGGCACCACGCTCGGCCAGCTCGGCCTCGGCGTGCGGCCTCAGACTGGCGGTGCCGACGCCAAACCGGTCGAACTGGCCGCCACCCGGCCCGTTCAGTCCACGGATCTGGGCGGGATTCTTCGCGACTGTCGAGAAATTCCCGCCCAGTTGGCGGCGCCGAGGCGGATTCAGCGACCTCGCCGCCGAGGATTTCGGCGATCCAGCAGACAGTCGGCCAGGAGTGCTGGCTCGAGCGCAAGGAGCGGTCGACTTCCGTGTCAGCACAAACGACGGTCACGGTGAGATGCGCTGACCCAGACACAACCTCGCGCGGCGCGTGCTCGGGCTCGTGGGAGACTGCTGGTCGTGCGGGTGCGTGAGGGGCTGCCATCGGGCCTCGTCACGTTCGTCATCACCGACATCGAGGGGTCGACGAAGCTGTTGCGCCGTCTCGGCGATCAGTATCCGTCCCTCCTCGACATGCACAACTCGGTGCTCCGTGAGCAGTGGGTCAGCCATGGCGGGATCGAGGTCAACACGGCGGGAGACTCATTCGTCGTCGCGTTCCAGTCGGCCGGTGACGCGCTGGCGGCGTCGGTCGCGGCGCAACGGGTCATCGCCGGCGGTCGCTGGCCGGCTGAGTCCGTCGTGCGCATCCGCATCGGTGTGCACACCGGTATCGCCTTCCCGCGGGCCGACACCTACGTGGCCTTGGCGTTGCACCAAGCCGCTCGTGTGGTCGGCGCGGCCAACGGCGGGCAAGTGATCGCGTCCGAGGACACGATCAAGGCCGCCGCGGGTGACCCTCGAGTCCGGATCGAGCAACTCGGGGCGTTTCGGCTGCGCGACTTCGAGCGGCCGGTGCAACTGTCGGCCGTCGTCGCCCCGGACGACCGGCATGACGATCTGGTCCGGGTGCGGGCGATCCCCGCCGATGGTCACAACCTGGTCGCCCCGGTGACGTCGTTCGTCGGACGCGCTGAGGACATCGGCGAAGTGCAGACCCGGCTGGGGCCTGGGCGCCTGGTGAGCGTCGTCGGGCCGGGCGGGATGGGCAAGACGCGATTGGTCACCGAGATCGGTCTACGGGTGGCCGGGGCGTGGCCGGACGGGGTGTGGATGGTCGACCTGTCGGCGGTGGGCGATGGTCGCTCGTGGCCTCGGCAGTCGCGGACGCGGTCGGCGCCACGCCCGGTGACGGCGACGAGGAGACCGCAGTGGTCGAACAGCTCGAGCGCCGCGCCGCCCTGATCATCCTCGACAACTGCGAACACGTGCTGGCCACCGCGAGCCGCCTCGCTCACCGCCTGCTGACGCGATGCCCAGGGGTGGGCATCCTGGCGACCAGTCGGGCACCTCTCGCCTGTCCGGGTGAGGAGATCTGGCGGATCGAGCCGCTCGGGCTCGTCGAGGAGTCGGTGCAGCTGTTCATCGAACGCGGTCGAGCGCTGATTCCGAAGCTCCACCTCGAGCCGGTTGAACGCCAGACAGTCGGTGAGATCTGCCGCCTGCTCGACGGCATGCCGCTCGGTATCGAACTCGCCGCCGCGCGTCTCTCCGTGCTGTCACCGGCGGAGATCCTGCACGGGCTGCGCACCAACCCTCGGCTCCTACGCGCCAGCGATCCGACGGCGGCCGAGCGGCACCACAGCATGCAGGGGCTGCTGGACTGGAGTCATGGATTGCTCGCGCCGGCTGAGCAGGTAGCACTCGCTCGCCTCTCGGTCTTCGCCGGGAGCTTCGACGTGTCGGTCGCCGGCGCCGTGATCGGTCACGACGCCATCGCTCCCGACGATGCTCCTGACCTCATCTGGTCGCTCGCTGACCAGTCGCTCGTGACGGTCGATCGTGGCGCCGGAGCAACCCGATACCGGCTCTTGGAGACGGTACGGGCCTACGCCGCCCAGAAACTCGACGACGCGGGCGATGCCGCGCTGACGAGGGCACGGTTGGCGCAGCACTACCTCGCCCGCTTCCCGTGGGCTCGAGTCGACACGGCGATCATGGCTCAGCGCGTTCGACTTCGAGGTCGACAGCATCGCCGCGCTCGTCGATCCGCTCTTCGACGACGGACGGACCGACGAAGCGCTGGCCCTCTCGCGGCTGATGGCCACCCACCGGATCGTGCACGATCGCTTCTCGCTCGCCCTCGAGGAGCTCGAGCACGCCATCGAGCGGGCCCGGCCGCCATCGATCATGCTCGCTCGGGCTCATGTCGGGGCGGTCCTCGCCGCCGCCGCCGTCGGCCGACTCGACCACGCCGAGGCTCACCTCCGCGAGGCGGCGAACCTCGTCGGGCGGTTCGGTCCGGAGGACTGGTGGGGACATGTCTCCCTGGCCCGGTCGGAAGCGCGAGATCGTCGTGCGACGAGGCGGGCCGACCGAGGAGCTCGATCGTGTGCGGCCGGCTGCTCGAGCGAGGAGCTCATGGAGCCGCTCAACCCGCTCGATCGGGCGGACACGCTCTTCACGCTGGCCCTGGTCATGGGCGAGATGGGGGACCCCGCCACCATCGACGTCCTGCGGGAAGTCGTGGAACTGGCCCGGACGCTGGAGGACGACGGCCTGTTGTGCACCGCGCTTGTCGGAGCTCGCCGAACAGGACCTGCGACGCGGCGACAGTCGGGCGGCCGCGATACACCAGCGCGAGTCGCTCCAACTCGCCGCCGAGCTCGGCGCAGGGGTCGTCACCGCGTTCGCCTTCATCCTGGCCGCGCGCATCGCCGCGGGATTCGGACACCATCAGACCGCCGTGCGGCTCCACGCCGTGGCGGATCCGATGCTCGGGGACGTCGGCTTCAACCTGCTCCCCCAGGATCAGGCCCTCAGCGATGAGATGCACCGCCAGGCCGCAGGACCAGCTGGGTCCCGACCGGTTCGCCACCCTCGTCCAGGAAGGACGGCAACTCAGCCGCCTACAAGCGCTCGAGCTCGCCGAGGACGTCTTTGCCATGGCGACGTCCGCGCTGGAGCGGCGTCGATCGGTCAGACGAGCGTGACGTCGTGCGCCTCGTCGCCCTTGCGGCCCGGGCGGACCGCGAACTCGACGCTGGAGCCGATCGGCAGTGACACGCCCGTTGGCAGGTTCGAGTGGTGGACGAACAGGTCGACGCCGGTGCCGCGGTCGATGAAGCCGTAGCCGCGACCGCCGTTGAAGAACTTGACGACGCCCCGGGCGCGGCCGGCGTGACCGGCGCGGGCGCAGGGGGCGGTGTGTCGTTGAGGGCGTCGAGGTCGACGGGGGAGATGTCGGCGTCGATGCCGACCTCCCGTTGCAGCCGGCGGGCGGAGTGCGTGGCCGACCGCTCGACGAGCGAGACGACGACGCCGGTCGCGCCCGCTCTGGCCGTGCGCCCGGACCGGTGGACATAGGTCGTTCGCATCCTGCGGTGGGTCGAAGTGGACGACACCGGCGACGCCGTCCACGTGCACACCTCGGGCGGCGACGTCGGTCGCGATCAGCGAGCGCACCTCGCCACGGGCGAACGCGCGCAGGGCGCGGTCGCGCTGGGGCTGGCTCCGGCCGCCGTGGATCGGGGTCGCCGTCACGCCGAGCTTGTCGAGCTGTTTGGTGAGCCGATCGGCTCCGTGTCGCGTCCGGCAGAACACGATCGTCGAACCCATCGCCTTGATCGCGTCCGCCGTGGCCGCGGCGCGCTCGGTGCGGTCGACCCGCCAGAAGACGTGGCGGGCGGCGGAGATGTCGGGGCCCTGAGGGCCGATCTCGTGGATGACGGGGTCGCGCTGGATGTCGCCGGCGAGCTTGGACACTGCACCGTCGAACGTGGCGGAGAACAACAGCACCTGGCGGGCGTCGTTGGTCTGCTCGAGGATGCGCCGCACAGCGGGGAGGAAGCCCATGTCGGCCATGCGATCGGCCTCGTCGACGACGACCTGATCGACGTCGCCGAGTGAAACGAGACCGGACTGGATCAGATCCTCGAGCCGGCCGGGGCAGGCCACGACGAGCTCGGCGCCGGCGTCGAGGGCCTTGCGCTGCGGGCCGTAGCCCACCCCGCCGTACACGGACACGACGTCGTGGCGGCGCCGGCGCACGAATGGCCGGAGCTCGCTGGTGATCTGTTCGGCCAGCTCGCGGGTCGGGGCGAGCACGAGCGCGGTGGGGCGGCGCCGCTGCGCCGGACGCAGCCGATGGACGAGCGGCAGGCCGAAGGCGAGCGTCTTGCCCGAGCCGGTGGGGGCGCGGCCGGCGACGTCGCGCCCGGCGAGGGCGTCGGGGATGACGGCGGACTGGATGGGGAACGGATTCGTGATCGCGGCGGCGTCGAGGCACGCGCACAGATCCGAGGGCACGCCGAGGTCGGCGAACCGCGCGGGGGCGGGAGACATGATGGGGACTTTCTGTTGCTCAACAGCGCATTCGGCCGGAACAACGGAGCGTCTGCGCGCCGGCAGCGGCGCTGTCGGCGGGGAACACCCTACCGTCCGGAACAGCCGTTCCCTCGGACCGGATGGAACCTCCGGTACCGAGCGGGCTAGAAGTACGGCCATGACGAACGCCGGCTACCGCAAAGGTCTCCACGAGCTCGGCGACGGTTGCTACGCGTGGCTCCAACCCGATGGTGGCTGGGGGTGGAGCAACGCCGGTCTCGTCGTCGGTGACGGCGCTTCGCTGCTCGTCGACACCCTCTTCGACGTGCCGCTCACCCGCGCCATGCTCGACGGCATGCGGACAGTGACCGCCGGCGGACCGATCACCGCCGTCGTGAACACCCACGCCAACGGCGATCATTGGTTCGGCAACCAACTCGTCAAGGACGCCGAGATCATCGCCTCGTCGGCGGCGCTCGCCGAGATGCCGAGCAACGGACCGCAGCGCGTCGCCCGCCTACGCGCCGCGCCGGGGGCCGTCGGCGCGTTCGCCCGGGAGATCTTCGCCCCGTTCGACTGGTCGGAGTTCGAGGCGACCTACCCGAGCCGAACGTTCGACGGCCGCCTCGACCTCGAGATCGGCGGCGTCGAAGTGCAATTGATCGAGGTCGGGCCGGCCCACACGGCGGGCGACGTGATTGCCTACGTCCCGTCGGCGAAGACGATCTTCACCGGCGACATCCTGTTCATCGGGGGCACGCCGATCATCTGGGCGGGGCCGCTGTCGAACTGGGTCGCGGCGTGCGACCTGATGCTCGATCTCGACGTCGAGCGGGTCGTGCCGGGTCACGGCCCGCTGACCGACAAGGACGGGATCCTGCAGGTCCGCGACTACCTGACGTTCGTCGACGACGCGGCGCGGGCGCGCCACTCGGCCGGGATGTCGGCGGAGGAGGCGATCGCCGACATCGCCCTCGGCGAGTACGCGTCGTGGTCCGAGCACGGCCGGCTTGCCCCCAACGTGTTCGCCGTGTACCAGGAGCTCGAACCGACCCGGCCCCGGGCCGACGTCCTCACGGTGTTCGGCAAGATGGCCGAGCTCGAGGGCTACGCCGACGGCGCGGGCGGGTGAACCTGCTCTTGCGGGGACTGTAAGGGTTGCTTATCATCGCCCGCCATGCAGATCGAACGGAGGATGGGACGGTTCGCCGTCGTCGCGCTGATCGGCGCGGCCGGCCTGACCGCCTGCGGCGGTGACGACGGGCCGAGCGCCGACGACAAGCAAGAGGTGATCGAGCACTACGCGGCTGGAGTGCACGCCGCGTACGAGACATCGCTCACCGCGGCCACGGAGATGGACGCCGCCATCGACGCGTTCGCCGCCGATCCGACCGACGAGACGCTCGAAGGCGCCAAGCAGGCGTGGCTGGCGGCGCGTGACGACTACGGGCTGACCGAGGCGTTCCGCTTCTACGGCGGTCCGATCGACGACGAGGAGACGGGGCCGGAGGGCCTGATCAACGCGTGGCCGCTCGACGAGGCGTACGTCGACTACGTCGAGGGTGACGAGGCGGCCGGCATCATCAACGATCCCGACGCCTACCCGACGATCGATGCCGAGCTGATCACGTCGCTCAACGAAGAGGGCGGCGAGGCCAACATCTCGACGGGGTGGCACGCGATCGAGTTCCTGCTGTGGGGCCAGGATCTCTCCGCCGACGGGGCCGGCGCCCGGCCGGTCACCGACTACACCGAGGCCGCCAACTCCGATCGCCGGCTCACCTATCTCACCGTGACGAGCGACCTCCTGCTCGAGCACCTGACCGGCCTCGTCGAGGCGTGGGCCCCGGATGCCGACAACTACCGGGCCGAGTTCGTCGCCCAGGAGCCCGACGACGCCCTCGTCGACATCATCACCGGTGTCGGTGAACTGACCCGCGGCGAGCTCGCCGGCGAGCGGATGAACGTCGCCTACGAGGAGCGCTCGCAGGAGGACGAGCACTCGTGCTTCTCCGACAACACCACCACTGACCTCGTCGCCAACGCGAAGGGGATCGAGATGGTGATCACCGGCGCCTACCCCGGAGCGGACGAGGGGCCCGGATTGATGGCCCTGTTCGAGTCGGCCGACGAGGACGCGGCGAGCGCGCTCGGCACGTCGATGACCGCGGCCGTCGCCGCCCTCGAGGCGATCCCGGCGCCGTTCGATCAGCACCTCGCCGACGGGGTTCCCGACGACGACCCCGGCCGCGCCAGCGTCCTGGCCGGCATCGAGGCCCTCGACGTCCAGGCGGACGACATCGTCACCGCCGCCGAGTCCATCGGGGTCACCGTCGAGGTGTGACGTCTCGGTGCGACAGGAGCGACGCCGGACCGTCGGAATCCTCGTCGGCATGGCTCTGCTGGTCGCGAGCAGCTGCGGCGGTGACGGTGGGGAAGGTCTCGACGCCGACCTCGGTGGCGACACCACCCGCCACGCCGAGTCGCGGATCTCGCTCTCGTTCCCCGCGCCCAACCTCTCCACCGCCGAGCGGCGGCAGTTCGAGGTCGGCGACAGCTTCTTCACCAAGAACTGGGTGACCGCGCCCGCCTCCACCGACGCCCGCGACGGGCTCGGCCCGACGTTCAACGCCCAGGCGTGCTCGTCGTGCCACGTGCTCGACGGTCGGGGCGCGCCGCCCGATCCCGAGGGCACCGATGCTCGACTCGGGCTGCTGTTGCGGCTGTCCGTGCCGGGCGAGACGCCGACCGGCGCGCCGTTCGGGCATCCCGTGTACGGCGACCAGCTGGAGGACCGGGCGATCCTCGACGTGCCCGCCGAGGGCCGGGTCAGCGTCACCACGGAGACGATCAGCGGTACCTACGGCGACGGCTCGACCTACGAACTGACGAAACCCACGTACCGCGTGGCCGACGAGGCGTTCGGACCGATCGGTGACGACACCATGATCTCGCCGCGGCTCGCGCCGCAGGTGATCGGCGTCGGCCTGCTCGAGGCGGTTCCCGAGGACGTCCTGCTCGACGCCGCCGATCCCGACGACGACGACGGCGACGGCATCTCCGGACGCCCCAACATCGTGTGGGACGTGCGCGCGCAGCAGCAGGTGGTCGGGCGCTTCGGGTGGAAAGCCAACGTGCCGACCGTCGAGCAGCAGGTCGCCGGGGCGTTCCACGGTGACATCGGGATCACCTCGTCGCTGCATCCCGACGAGAACTGCCCGGACGACCAGGCGCAGTGTGACGCCGCGATCGACGGTGGGTCCCCGGAGCTCCCCGACGACCGGCTCGCCGCGGTGACGTTCTACGGACGCACGCTCGCGGTGCCGGCGATGCGCGACGTCGAGGACGACGCCGTCCAGGAGGGGTCGCAGCTGTTCGAGGACCTCGGCTGTACCGCCTGCCACACCCCGACGCTGACGACGGGCGAGTCCGACATCGCCGCCCTGGCCGACCAGGAGATCCACCCGTACACCGACCTCCTGCTCCACGACATGGGCCCAGGGCTCGCCGACGGCCGTCCCGACTTCGCCGCCACGGGGAGTGAATGGAGAACGCCACCGTTGTGGGGGATCGGCGTCGTCGACGACGTCAACGGCGAACGCTTCCTCCTTCACGACGGTCGGGCGACAACGTTCGCCGAGGCGATCCTCTGGCACGGCGGGGAGGCGGCGGCGGCGGCCGAGGCCTTCCGAACGGCGCCGGAGCAAGACCGCGAGCGCCTGGTCGCGTTCCTCGAGGCGCTGTGACCGTGCGCCGCCTGCTCGCGTGGTCGGTCGTCGCGACGCTGACCGCGGCCGGCTGCGGCGACGGCGGTCCCTCGCGTGCTGACGTGATGGGTGCCTACGGCCGGGAGGCGGCGATCCCCAGGTTCGAGGACCATGCCGCGTCCGCCGGTGCTGTCGTGGACACGATCGCCACGGTGTGCGCCGGTCCGACGGAGTCGGCGGTGGCGGACGCGGTCGGCGTCATCGACGACGCTCGGGCGCGTTGGCTGGCGACCGAGGCGCACTGGACCGGCCCGGTGATGGAGCGCCGCTCGCCCGCCGTCACCGACTGGCCGGTCAACGGGGCCGAGATCGAGGAGCTCGTGTCCGGTTCCACGCCGGGGGAGATCGACGTCGACGTGATCGCCCGCCGCGTCGGCGCCGACAACCGCGGCCTCTCCGCGCTGCGGTGGGTGCTCACCCGCGACGACGCGGTCGCGCTGCTCGGCGACGAACGGTGGTGCGACTACCTCACGGCCAATGCCGAGGTCATCCGGACGGAGAGCGAGCTCGTCGTCGGAGACTGGACCGAATCGTGGGAGGACGGACCGGCCTTCGTCGACCTGGTGGCCGACGGCGACGAGGCCGAGCGGTGGCTGGAGATGCTCGTGAACGACAACACCTTCCTCGCCCACCGCCTCACCGAGGCCCCGGATGACGAGGGCGACGCCCCGCCGGCCGATGTCGCCGCCGATCGCGTCGCTCAGTTGGCGGGGCTGCGCGAGGTCGCGGTCGAGCTCGGACCGCTGTTGGGCGACGAGCTGGAGGCGCGCCTCCTCGCCGAGATCGACGCCGCTGCGGCGGCGTACGACGCGGGCGACGTCGAGGAGGGCCGCACGTTGGCCACCGAGGTCGAGCGCACGCTGGCGACCGAGGTCGCGGCGAAGCTGGGTGTCACGATCGGGTTCTCCGATGCCGATGGCGACAGCGCCGGCTGACGCGCCGGCCGCGCCCGCCGCTCGGCGGAGCACCGCTCGACCGCCTCGCCGCCGTCGGCGCTGCGGCCGGTGTCCGCGGCGTCGTCGGCCGTGTACCGGATCCTGTTCGGCCTGCTCGGCGCGTACAGCGCCGCCCGCTTCCTGCACAAGGGCTGGGTCGAGGCGCTCTACCTCGCCCCGGAGTACCACCTCACGTACCCGTGGTTCACGTGGGTCCGCCCGCTCCCGGCGCCACTGATGTACGCCGCCGTCGCGGCGATGATCCCGCTCGGGCTGGCGATCGCCGTCGGGTACCGCACGCGGCTGGCCGCGGCCGCCTTCCTGGTCGTGTTCGTCTACTGCGAGCTCATCGACGCCGCGCTGTACCTCAACCACTACTGGTACGTGACGCTCGCGCTGCCGCTCGTGGTCGTGCTGCCGCTGAGCCGCACCTGGTCGCTCGATGCCCGGGCCGGCCGGGTGCGATCGTCCCCGTGGGTGCCGGCCGCGGTGGTCTGGGTGCTGCGCGCCCAGCTGGCGGTGGTCTACCTGATGGCCGGGCTGGGCAAGCTGAACGCACGACTGGCTGGGGCGGGGTGAGCCGCTGGGTACCTGGCTGGCGGCGCGCACCGACCTGCCCGTCGTCGGGCCGTGGCTCGACGATCCGTGGGTCGGTCACGTCACGAGCTGGGCCGGCGCCGCCTTCGACCTGACGATCGTCGGCTGGCTGCTGTGGCCGCGCAGCCGGCCGTTCGCCTACGCCGCGGTGGTCGCGTTCCACGTCGTCACGTGGAGGCTGTTCGCGATCGGGGTGTTCCCGTGGGTGATGATCGCCGGGACCCTCGTGTTCTTCCCGCCCGACTGGCCGCTCGCGCTCCTGCGCCGGCTGGGGCACCGACCAGTGGTCGAGGCGTCCCTCCCGCCGGCGGGCGCCGGGAGCCGGCGCGGTCGGTGGATCGTCGCCGGCCTCGCGGCGTGGGCGTTCATCGAGCTGGCGATCCCGCTGCGTCATCTCGCCTACGCCGGCGACGTGCGCTGGACCGAGGAGGGGTACTACGGGTCGTTCCGGGTGATGCTCACCGAGAAGACGGGTTCGCTGGCGTTCCGGGTCACCGATCCGGCGACGGGGGAGACGTGGACGGTGGAGCCGGGCATCGCGCTCACGAGTTGGCAGGCCAACCAGGCGGCGGCGCGGGCCGACCTCACGCTCGCCGCGGCCCACCTCGTCGCCGAGCACTTCGAGCGCCGGGGGATCGATGACGTCGAGGTGCGCGCCGACTCGTTCGTGTCGTTCAACGGGCGGCGGCGCCAGCGGATGATCGATCCGGCCGTCGACCTCGCCGGCCTCAGCCGCCGCGCCCCGGCGGCGGAGTACGTGCTGCCGCTCGTGCCGCCCGTGCTTGACTGACCCTCGATGCCGACAGTTCGCGCGCGCGTGCTCGCGTCCATCGGCGTCGTCGCTCTGCTCGTACCGATCGTCGTCTCCGGCGTGGTCGCGATCGTCGGCCTGGCGCGTGGCGACGACGTGCCCGATCCCGTCGAGCTGAACTCCGACTCGCCGACGTTCACGTCGCTCGACGAGCTCGTCGAGGCGAGTGACCTCGTCGTGGTCGCGAGCGTGGCCGACGTCAGCGAAGGCCGCACGCTGACCGCGCCGGACGATCCGGACGCGGGGTTCCGCACCCGCCTCGTCGAACTCGACGTGTCCCGGGCGCTGGTCGGCGAGCCGCCCACGCCGCTGGTCGTCGAGGAGCCCGCCGAGCTGCTGGACGGCACGCCGGTCGTCGTCGACGGGTTGGAACCGCTCGCCGAGGGCGATCAGGCGGTGTGGTTCCTCGTCGCGGGGGAGGGGCCAACGCAGCCGTACTACGCGGTCGTCAACGGTCAGGGACGCGTCGTCGCTGACGTCGGGAACGTGATCGAAGCCGTCCTCGCCACCCAAGCATCCGAGGGTTTCGTGCGCCCCGTCCGGTACGGAAACCCCCCGGTGTCGTGAAAACCTCGGATGGGGCTACAGGGAGGCGGCGAAGCGGTCGGCCTCGCGGGCCCGTAACGCCACGTTGACCCGTTGGCGTTCGAGGATCTGGTCGAGGGTCTTGGCGGCCTGCTCGATCGGGTGCTCGGCGAAGAACGCCTGCACGTCGGCGGCTACCGCCCCATCGGTCAGCACCCGCACGGCGTCGATCATCCGCACGATGGTGTTGCTCGGGAAGGTCCGGTTGGCCTCGTCCCAGTGACGGCGCACGAACTGCCAGGCGGCGGCGCCGTGGCGGCGGTTGGCGATGCACATGCGCAACAGGAAGGGGCCGTTCTGCGTCTTCACCTCGTCGCTCAATGCCAACTCGCAGGTGCGCAGGATCAGCGCCTCGGAGTCGAACTCGGCGAGCGCGTAGAGGTGGCGGAGCTGGTCCTGGGGGGTCGCCGCGCTGCGGTACCGCGAGAGCAGCCGCTCGTACACCACGTCGTCCCCGGTGGCTGCGACGACGGTGGTCGCTGCCGCCATCAGCTCGGGATCGACCTGGCCGGGTTCGGCCTCACCGCGCTCGTACAGCTCGGCACCGCGGGCCTGGGTGGCCGCGTCGTCGCCCTGGATCGCCAGGGTGGCGGTGAGCAGGCCGCGCAACTTCGCCCGGAGGTCGTCCTCGCCGGCCACCGGATCGCCGAGATCGGCGACGACCGGAGCCAGCAGCGCCCGCACCCGCGCCTGCAACGTCGGGTAGTGGTCGTCGTCGACGAGCCGGCCGAGGTCGCGCAGCCCGAGCACGACGGCCTGCCAGACGGCGAGTTCGCGCTCGCCGCCGAAGCCCTCGACGAAGGTCAGGTACTCCATCGCGGTCAGGCGTCCGGCGACGACCTCGTTCCACGCGTCGTCGACGAGGTTGTAGCGCTCGAGCGTGTCGAGCGAACCGAGCACGTCACCCGAGATCCGCCGGCGCAGCTCCTCGTCGTACGCGACGCGGTAGAAGCCGTGGCCACCGGCGTTGACGACGACCGGGTCGCCGGGGTCGGCGAGCGGGATCCGCGTCGTGGCCACGCTGTCGTCGAGCAACACCGACGTCACCTCGTCGCCGACGCGGACGCGGACCGGCACGAGCCATGTCGTGGCCGCGTCGGCGCCGAGGGAGTCAGCGTCGAAGGCGAAGCGTTGCTGCCGCAGGACGACGTCGTCCCCGTCGAGCGACGCGCTGACCAACGGGTAGCCCGGCTGCCAGATCCACGAGTCCATCATCCGCCGTACCGGTTCACCGCTCTTCTCCTCGAGCGCGTCCCACAGATCGTTGGTCTCGGTGTTGGCGTACTGGTGCAGCGAGAGGTAGTGGCTCACCCCCTCCCGAAAGCGCTCCTCGCCGAGGTACTGCTCGAGCATGCGCAGCAGCGCCCCGCCCTTCTGGTAGGTGAGCACGTCGAACATGCCCTCGCAGTCGGCGGGCGACCGCACCTCGTACTCGACCGGCCGGGTGCTGGCGAGTGAGTCGGTCTCGAACGCCGCCGAGCGCTCCAGCCCGAACAGCGTCCACCGCTCCCAGTCGGGCCGGAAGGCGGCACACGCGGCGATCTCCATGAACGTGGCGAAGGCCTCGTTCAACCAGATCCCGTTCCACCAGCGCATCGTGACCAGATCGCCGAACCACATGTGGGCGAGCTCGTGGGCGACGACGTCGGCGACGTTCTGGTGCTCGCTCTGCGTGCTCGTCGCCGGGTCGAGCAGCAAGAGGCTCTCGCGGAACGTGATGCAACCGAGGTTCTCCATCGCCCCGGCGGCGAAATCGGGCAGGGCGAGCAGATCGACCTTCGTGCTCGGGTACGGGATGCCGTAGTACTGCTCGAACCAGCGCAGGGCGAACGCGCCGACCTCGAGCCCGAATCCGGTGAGGCTGCCCTTGCCGGGGACGTGGATGATGCGCAGCGGCGTGCCGTCGACGTCGACCGGCTCGGTGGCCTCGAGTGGACCGACGATGAACGCCACGAGATACGTGCTCAGCGGCATCGTGTCGGCGAACCGCACGGCGACCCGACCGTCCGGTCGATCGTCCCGCGCGATCTCCGTCTCGTTGGACACGGCCAGCACGTCAGGATCGACGACCAGCGTGATCCCGAACACGGCCTTCAGGTCCGGCTCGTCCCAGCACGGGAACGCGCGGCGGCAGTCGGTGGCCTGCATCTGGGTCGTCGCGATGACCCGCTCGACCTCCCCGTCGCCATCAGGATCAGGGGCCATGTACGTGCTGCGGTAGAAGCCACGGAGCTTGTCGTTGAGGACGCCGGCGAACTCGATGGCGACCAGGACCGGACCCGGCTCCAGCGGCGCGGTCGGCGTGATGACGAGTCGTTCGGTGGCCGGCTCGAGGCGCCACGCGGCGTCGGCGCCGTCGACGCGGCAGGCGAAGATGTCCAGGTCGACAGCGTTGAGGACCAGGTCAGCGGTCGGTTCCTGGACATCGGCTCGGATGTCCACGCGCCCGTCGAACGTCCCCGCCTCGAGGTCGGGGGCCAGTTCGACGTCGTACCGGGTCGGGATCGCGGCGCGAGGCAGGCGGTACGGGTCGAGCGTCGGCGTAGCGGTGGCGGTCACCGCGCGGATGGTACCGGGAGGGCTCGCGACCGCTCTCGCGTGAATGCCGATTCCGGCCATTAGCGTGATCGGCCGTGTCCGCAGCGGCCTGGTTCGACGTCGTCGGCATCGGCAACGCGCTCGTCGACGTGATCGCCCACGCCGACGACGCCTTCCTCGCCGAGCACGGCCTGGTCAAGGGCGCGATGCAGCTCATCGACACCGACCGCGCCGAGGAGCTCTACCGGGTCCTCGCCTCGCCGGTCGAGATGAGTGGCGGCTCGGCCGCCAACACGATGTGTGGCGTCGCCAGCTTCGGCGGCCGCGCGGCGTACATCGGCAAGGTCAGCGGGGACGACCTCGGGGCCGTCTTCGGCCATGACCTCAACGCCGTCGGGGTGTCGTTCCGGCCCGGCGCCCCGGCCGCCGACACCCCCACCGGTCGGTGCGTCATCGTCGTCACCGCCGACGCGCAGCGCACGATGAACACCTACCTCGGGGTGTCGAGCCTGCTCTGCGCCGATGACCTCGACGAGACCGCGATCGCCGATGGCGCCGTGCTGTACATGGAGGGCTACCTCTTCGACCGCGACGACGCCAAGAAGGCGTTCCGCCGGGCCGCCAGCGTCGCCCACGAGCACGACCGCAAGGTGTCATTGACGCTGTCGGACTCGTTCTGCGTCGACCGCCACCGCGACGACTTCGCTGTCCTCGTGCACGAGGATGTCGACATCCTGTTCGGCAACCGGGACGAGCTCTGCTCGCTGTACGAGGTCGACGACCTCGACACGGCCATCGCCACCGTGCGGGGCGAGTGCGAGGTGGCGGCGATCACCACCGGCAAGGACGGCTCGTACGTCG
The DNA here is from genome assembly GCA_963755235.1 of uncultured Acidimicrobiia bacterium. Lineage (GTDB taxonomy): Bacteria > Actinomycetota > Acidimicrobiia > Acidimicrobiales > Ilumatobacteraceae > JALZMG01. The sequence goes on along the minus strand of CAVWJT010000008.1, from coordinate 47,944 downwards.
TGACCGCGGACTCGGTGGTCGCCGTCCCCGCCGAGCAGGTGAGCCGGGTCCTCGACACCACTGGCGCCGGCGACCTGTACGCGGCGGGTTTCCTCTACGGGTACAGCAAGGCGCTCCCGCTCACCGAATGCGCCCGGCTGGGGTCGATCGCCGCGGCCGAGGTGATCAGCCACGTCGGGCCCCGGCCCCTGGTCGCGCTGCGTACGTTGTTGCCGTGACCGACGTGCGCGCCACGGCGGAGCGCTGGCTGGAGGCCGAGCCGGATGCCGACATCCAGGCCGAGCTGCGCGATCTGCTCGCCGGCGCCGACGCCGAGCTGGAGGCCCGGTTCGCCGGCCACCTCACGTTCGGCACCGCCGGACTGCGCGCCGCCGTCGGGGCCGGCCCGCTGCGGATGAACCGGCTGGTGGTGCGCCAGGCCGCCGCCGGCCTGGCGGCGTATGTGCTCGATGTCGACGAGCGGGCCAGAGCGCGGGGCGTGGTGATCGGCTTCGACGCCCGCCGCAAGAGCGACGTCTTCGCCCTCGACACCGCCCGGGTCATGGCCGCCAACGGGATCACGGCCCGACTGTTGCCGAGGCCCTTGCCCACTCCGGTGCTGGCATGGGTCCTGACCGAGCTCGACGGGGCGGCCGGAGTGATGGTGACGGCGTCGCACAACCCGCCGTCCGACAACGGGTACAAGGTGTACCTGGGCGACGGTCCGCAGATCGTGCCGCCGCATGACACTGGCATCTCGGCCCGCATCGAGCAGGTCGAGCCGGCCGCGGTGACGCTGGCGGACGAGCACGATCCGCTGATCGAGCGGCTCGACGAGTCGATCGTCGACCGGTACGTCGCCTACACCGCAAGCGCCCGCCGGCGGACGGACACGACCGGCGTCGCCGTCGCCTACACGCCGATGCACGGAGTCGGCGGTGAGCTCGTCTGCCGCGCCTTCGAGGCGGCGGGCCTCCCGGTGCCGCTGGTCGTGGAGCAGCAGTTCGCTCCCGACCCCCACTTCCCGACGGTGCAGTTCCCCAACCCGGAGGAGCCCGGCGCGATGGATCTCGTCATCGCGCTCGCCGCGGAGCGGGGCGCGGCGGTCGCCCTCGCCAACGATCCCGACGCCGACCGGCTCGGGGCGGCGATCCCGCAGCCCGACGGCTCGTGGCGGCGCATCGGCGGTGACGAGCTGGGGTGGCTGCTCGCCGACCACATCCTCCGCCACCCGCTCCCGGACGACGGCGAGCTGAGCGATCGACTGGTCATCACGACGCTCGTGTCGTCGTCGCTGCTCGAGCAGATGGCGGCCGACCACGGCGTGCACTTCGCCGAGACGTTCACCGGCTTCAAGTGGATCGGCCGCAAGGTCGTCGACAACCCACGATGGAGATTCGTGTTCGGCTACGAGCAGGCGCTCGGCTACCTGGTCGCGCCGCGCCCGCTCGACAAGGACGGCATCACGGCCGCGGTGGTGATGGCCGAGATCGCGGCCGTGGCCGCCGAGGACGGCACGACCTTGCAGGCCCGCCTCGACGAGATCGCCGCCCGCTACGGCCGCCATGTGATCGCCGACCGCTCGGTGGCGATGGAGCCGGCGCGGGCGTACGAGCTCGTGCGCGAGCTGCTCGCCGACCCGCCCGAGGAGCTGGGTGGCGCCAAGGTCGTCGACGTGACGTCGTATCCCGAGGCCGACCTCCTCCGCCTCACGCTCGAGGGCGGAGTGCGGGTCCAGGTCCGCCCGAGCGGCACCGAACCCAAGGTGAAGTTGTACGGGGAGGCGATCGACGCCGACCCCAAGCCCTACATCGACGCCCTCGCCGACCTCCTCGCCTGAGCCACTCGTTTCTGCAGCTGGATCGGCCCCCAGAGGGGCCGATCCAGCTGCAAGAACGGCGTCTTCAGGCCGGCGGGCCGAACTGGCGGTCGCCGGCGTCGCCGAGGCCGGGGACGATGAACGCCTGGTCGTTGAGGTGCTCGTCGATGGTCGCCGTCACCACGTGCACCGACAAGCCGGCGTCGCGCAGGCGCTCGATTCCCTCGGGCGCGCAGAGCGCGCACACGACGATGATCGGCAGTGGCGCGTTGCGCTCGAGGAGCAGCTCGCACGTATGGACCAGCGACCCGCCGGTCGCGAGCATCGGGTCGATGACGATGACCGGCCGCCCGGCGAGCGACTCCGGCAGCTTGTTGACGTACGGCTTGGGCGCGAACGTCTCCTCGTCGCGGCTGATCCCGACGAACCCGACGTCGGCGTCGGGGAGCAGCTCCTGGGCGGCGTGGACGAAACCGAGCCCGGCGCGCAGGATCGGCACCACGACCGGTTGGACCGCCAGCCGCCTCGCCGGGGCGTCCGTGAGCGGTGTGGTCACCGTGGTCTCCACCGTCGGCAGCGACTCCGTGGCCCGCGCCAGGAGCAGGGTGCCGATGCGTTCGAGGTTCTGCCGGAACAGTGCGTTCGGAGTCGTGCGGTCGCGGATCCGGGCCAGCGCGTCGGCGACCAGGGGGTGCTCGACGACCGTGACCTCGACGGTCACTCGTCGCCCCAGGACGAGCCGAACGCGGTCTCGGCGCGCAGCAGCGCGTAGCGCGGCTTGACCACCCCGTTGATGATGCGCAGGCGCTCGGGGAACGGGGCGAACGCGCTCTTCACGCCGTTGATCGTGATCCATTCGAGGTCGTCGAGGCCCCATCCGAAGGCGTCGACCATCTTGGCCATCTCCTTGGTCATCGACGTGTCGCTCATCAACCGGTTGTCGGTGTTGAGGGTGACCCGGAAGCGCAGGCGGCGGAGCATCCCGATCGGGTGCTCGCCGATCGAGGCGCACACACCCGTGTTCACGTTCGACGTGGGGCACAGCTCCAGCGGGATGCGGGTGTCCCGCACGTAGGCGGCGAGGCGCCCGAGGTGCTCGGCTCCTGGCGGCCCGGTGATGTCGTCGACGAGGCGGACCCCGTGACCCAGACGCTCGGCCCCGCACCACTGCACCGCCTCCCAGATGCTCGGCAGCCCGAACGCCTCGCCGGCGTGGATCGTCGTGTGGAAGTTCTCCCGCATCACGTACTGGAAGGCGTCGAGGTGCCGGGTCGGCGGGTAGCCGGCCTCGGCGCCGGCGATGTCGAAGCCGACCACGCCGGCGTCCCGGAAGCGCACCGCCAGCTCGGCGATCTCCAGACTCCGCGCCGCGGTGCGCATGGCCGTGACGATGGCGTAGATCGTCAGGTCGGTACCCGAGGCTCCGCGGGCGAACCCGTCGAGGATCGCCTGCATCACCTCGTCCAGCGTCAGACCGCCCTCGGTGCAGAGCTCAGGCGCCATCCGCACCTCGGCGTACACGACCCCGTCGGCAGCGAGGTCCTGGGCGCACTCGAAGGCCACCCGCTCGATGGCGTCCTTGTGCTGCATCACACCGATCGTGTGGGCGAACGTCTCGAGGTACAGCACGAGATCGTTGCGCTTGGCGCCCCGGTTGAACCAGTGGGCGAGGTCGTCGACGTCGGTGGTGGGAAGGCCCTCGTAGCCGTACTCGCCAGCCAGTTCGACGACGGTGGCGGGGCGCACCCCTCCGTCGAGGTGGTCGTGGAGCAGCGCCTTCGGGGCGCGGGTCAGGAGCTCAGGGGTGAGCGGCGTCGTCACTCCGGCCTCCCGGCGCCCACCCGGGCCGTCGACAACGACCGCAAGGGCATGTCCGGCGGGCGCTGCAGCCAGTTCCACTCCGGGTACTCAGCCCGGGCGTCGATGCAATGGAGGCTGTAGGCATGACGGCTCACAGAGGAGCGGTTGACGTCGCTCCAGTGGGGAAGAAGCCCGTGGAGCACCACCATCGTGCCGGCGGGAACCACGATCGGCGTGAGGCCATGAGGCGGATCGGGCAGCGGGGTGTCGTCGAGCGGCACGAACTTCGTGCCGTCGTCGGGTGACTCGCCCGCCCGCTGGAACAGCTGGCGCAGCGGCCCGCGGTGACCGCCCGCCTCCACCCAGAGGCAGCCGTTCTCGATCGTGGCGTCCTCGATCGCGAACCAGAAGCCAGTCACCGTGATCGGGTCGGTGTAGAGGAACGTGGCGTCCTGGTGACAGCCGACCTCGCCGCCGATGCGCGGCTGCTTGAAGATGTACATGCTCTGCAGGGCCACCGCGTTGGCGAGGCCGAGGTCCTCGGCGACCATGGCCAGCTCGGGCGTGTAGCTGAACCCCTCGAACACCGGGTCGAGGTCGTGCATCGCGTGGCCGATCTTGTTGATGCTGAGCCGCTTGTCCTGGCGCAGCTCGCCGTCGGGCCCGAAGGCCTCCTCCTCGAAGAAGCACCAGATCCCGGGGCCGCTGTCGAGGAACTCGCGGTTGCTGTTGCGCACCTGCTGATCGGTGGTGAACACCGTGCGCAGCTCGCTCGGCTCGAAGGAATCGACGATCTCGTCGGCCCGGGCCTTCAGCGCGGCGCACGCCGCCGGGGTCGCGAAGTCCTCGATGGCGAGGAAGCCGTCCCGGTGGTAGCGGTCGATCTGGTCCAGCGAGAGCACGCCGTCAGCGTAGACGGGGGTCAATCGAACTCGGCGAGGACCTCGCCGAGCGTCTCGATCGACGCCAGCGTGATCGGATCGAGGGTGAGCTGGAGGTGGGCGGCGCCGGCGGCCGCCATCGCCGCGAGGTGCCCGGCGATGTCCGCAGCGGAGCCCTGCACCGGGACCACCTCGACGTCCCGGTAGTCGCCCATCACCCGCCCGGATCCCCCTGGGAGCCGGACGTGGACGGCGGCGGTCGCGGCGACCTCGCCCGGCTTGCGCCCGGCCCGTTCCGCGGCCTCGTCCACCCGCTCGCGGAGCGCGGCGAACCCCTCGGGGGTGTTCCCGTAGTCGGCCCACCAGACGTTCCACGCGTCGACGTGGGGGAGCCCGATCGCCAGCATCCGGGTACCGATCGACCCGAGCAGCAGCGGGGGACCGCCGGGCCGGCTCGGTGGCGGGTCGAGGACGCAGTCCTCGAGCGTGTAGAACTCGCCGGCGAAGTCGATGCGCCCGTCGCGCAGCAGCGTCCTGATGATCGTGAAGGACTCCGCGAAGCGGGCGACGCGACGGTCGAACGGGAACCCGAAGGCGCGGTACTCCCGCTCGTTCCATCCGGCGCCGAGCCCGAGGATCAGCCGCCCGCCGGAGATCGCGTCGACCGTCGCGGCCTGCTTGGCGAGCATGGCCGGGGCGTGGAACCCGGTCGAGGCGACCAACGGACCGAGCTCGACCCGCTCGGTGACCGCGGCGAGGGCGGCGAGCGACGTCCACACCTCCCACGGACCCCGGGCGCCGCTGGGGAGGTCGTACAGCAGGTGGTCGCCGAGCCACAGCGAGTCGAACCCGACGGATTCGGCCGCCCGCGCCATCGCGATCAGCTCCGGCCACTCGACCCGCCGCTCGACCTCGGGGAGCTGGATGCCGATCCGGCAGGGCCGCGTCATGGCGACGCGAGCTCGGCGTACGCCGGCCGCACGACATCGTCCACGATCCGCCGGCGTTCCTCGTACGGCGCGAAGCCGGCCTCGATCGCGTTCGTCACCAGCCGCTCGATCTCGGCCCACGACAGGTCGAAGGCCGTGGTGACCGCGGCGAGCTCGCTGGCCGGGCTCACCGCGCTCATCAACCGGTTGTCGGTGTTGACCCCGACCGAGAACCCGGCCCGCAGGAACGGTCCGAGCGGATGCTCGGCGATGCTCGGCACCGCGCCGACCTGGACGTGGCACGTCGGCGCCATCTCGAGGTGGATCTGACGGTCGAGGACATGACGGGCGAGCGGCCCGAGCCGCAGGCCGCCGGCCGCCTCCGGGTCGGGCGACCGTGTCGCGCATCAGCCGGACGCCGTGGCCGATGCGATGGGCGCCGTGGACGATGGCGTCGTCGATCAACTCGAGGTCCGGGGGCTCGCTGGCGTGGAGCGTGACGTTGAGGTGGCGGCGGCGGGCGAACGACAGCGCCTCGGCGTGGAGCGACGGCGGGAACCCGGTCTCGGCGCCGGCGAGGTCGTACCCGACCACCTTCGGCTCGACGTCGCGCATCCGGTCGACCAGTTCGGCGATCTCGAGGGACCGGGTGCCGGTGCGCATCGCGCAGCAGATCACGTGAGCGGAGATCGTCCCCCCGGCCTCGGCCTCCCCCCGCCGGAGACCGGCGCACACCGCCTCGATCGCCCCCTCCGGACCGACCGCGTCGTGCAGCTCCGGGGCGAAGCGCAGCTCCGCGTACACGACGCCATCCGCGGCCAGGTCGACCACGGCCTCGGCGGCGACCCGTTCCAGCGCCTCGGCGGTCTGCAGCACCGCGAGCGTGTGCTCGAACGTGGCGAGGTACTGCAGGATGTCGCCGGTCTCGGCCCCACGTGTGAACCACGCCTGGAGCTCGACCGGATCCGTGGCCGGCAGGTTCGGCGTCCACCCGCAGTCGTCGGCCAGCTCGATGATGGAGGCGGGCCGCAGCCCGCCGTCGAGGTGGTCGTGGAGCAACGCCTTCGGCGCGGTGGCGAGCGTGGTCAGGTCGTCGGCGGGCGTCACCCGCTCTCGCCTCGTCGCCACACGTATCCGTCGTACTTCGGTGGTCGCAGCGAGCGCCCGGCGACCACGAGCACGACGAGCGTCAGGACGGGAGCGGTGATGAAGACCAGTTCCTCAGGGATCTCCTCGGTGGCGAAGAACCAGAGGATCATCAGCCCGGCGAGCATCGCCGTGACCGCGGCGGCGGTCATCATCCGTCGAGAGAGGAGGATCAAGACGCCGATGACGGCGCCCACGGCGAGGAACAGCACGAGCCCGCGCACCGACTTCCCGTCGAGGTCGCGCCGGGCGAGACCGTCGGCGTAGCCGAACAGCCCGGCGCCGGAGAGCACGCCCGTCGGTCGCCAGTTGCCGAAGATCAGTGCGGCGAGGCCGATGAAGCCGCGGCCGGCGACCTGGTTCTCCTTGTAGTTGCCGGTGGTCTCGAGGACGAGCAGCGCCCCGCCGAAGCCGGCGCAGCCACCGGAGGCGAGGCAGGCGATCGTCTGGAACCGGTACACCCGCACGCCGAGCGAGTCGGCGGCGAACGGATTCTCGCCGGCCGAGCGCAGACGCAGGCCGAACGGCGTGCGCCACAGCAGCCAGGCCGTGAACGGCACCAGGGCGATGGCGAGCACCACGAGCACCGGGATCTCGGTCGTCATGCCGCGCAGCGCGCCGGCGAGATCCGAGATGTAGTACCAGTCCTTGTCCTCGATCCACCCCAGCACGTTCGGCGACTTCCATCCGAAGAAGTCGCCGCCCGACAGGAACGGCAGGGTCACGTCGGCCGCCTCGCCGCTCACCGACGGCGACGTGCTGATCGAGCCGCCTCCGACCGCTGATTCGGTGGCGGGCTGGGCGAAGGTCTTCGACGACAGGTAGCGGGTGATACCGGGGGCGAGGATGTTGATCGCGACACCGGAGACGATGTGGTCGACGCCGAATCCGACCGTGGCGATGGCGTGGAGCAGCCCGCCGAGCGCGCCGCCGAAGATGCCGAAGGCGAGGCCGGCCCACGGGCCCCACTGGATGCCGCCCCAGGCCGCGAACCACGTGCCCAGCGTCATCATCCCTTCGAGGCCGATGTTGACGATGCCCGCCCGCTCGCAGTACAGGCCACCGAGCCCGGCGAGGAGGATCGGCGAGCCGAGGATCAGCATCTGCCGGAACGTGCCGGGGGCGGTGAGCGCGACGGCGTCGAACTGGTTGGTGAGGATGACGAGGACGAGGAACGCGACGAGCAGGGCGGCGATGCGGGAACCACCGCTCGCGCATCAAGCGGCGGTAGAAGTCGTCGACCGGCTCGACGGACGTCGGGATGACCGGGCCCGACGACGGCGGCAGCGCGGTGACGCTCATGCTCGCGCTCCCGCCGGTGCGGCCGTGCCGGGTTCGGGCGGCGGCCGCTCGTGCTCGAGCCGCTGGGCGGCCTCCCGCACCTCGGCCGCCGCGGCCAGCCGGCGCACGACGGTGAAGGCGATCACCGCGCAGAGCATGATCGTGCCCTTCATGATCGCCACGACCTCGGGCTCGATGTCGGCCAGCTGGAGCCCGCCCGACGAGTAGTCGAGGAACCCGAACAGCAACGCGCCGACCGCCATCCCGATCGGGTGGTACTGGCCGAGCAGGGCGACGGCGATCCCGTCGAACCCGAGGTCGGCCGGGAACGCCTCGTCGTAGATGTGGGTGTTGCCCAGCAGCGTCGGCAGGCCGATGAGCCCGGCGATCGGCGCCGCTCAAGAGCATCGTGACGACGATCATCCGCTTCGGGTTCACGCCCGACGTGAGGGCGGCGTTCGGGTTGAGGCCGCTCGCCCGCAGGTCGTAGCCGAAGCGGCTGCGCGTCAGGGTCGACCCAGTAGAGCGCGCCGAGGGCGATGGCGATGAGCACGAAGCCGTAGATCGAGCTGCGTCCGCCGGGGAGGTCGATGCCGAAGAACTCGACGATCGGGTCGATCGACGGCATCCACCCGGACCGCGGGATGTCCTCGGTCTGGGCGGTGAGGGTCTCGCCGCCCTCGACCCGCAGGTAGTCGTTGAACAGCCACAGGATCGACGCCGAACGCGATCTGGTTGAGCATGATCGTCGAGATCACCTCGTTGACGTTGCGCGTCACCTTGAGCACGCCGGCGATCCCCGCCCACAGCGAGCCGACGACCATCGCGACCAGGATGATGAACCCCACGTGCAGCGGCGCCGGCAACGCGACCTCCGCCCCGGCCCACGCCGCGATCAGCCCGGCGAGGCGGTACTGGCCCTCGACGCCGATGTTGAACAGGTTCATCTGGAACCCGATCGCCACCGCCACGCCGGCGATGAACAGCGGGGTCGCCTGGTTGATGATCGACGTCACGCCGCGGGCGCGGGTGCTGTAGTCGATCATGTTGCTGAAGGCGTCGAGCGGGTTGGCCCCGCTGATCAGGATCACGATCGACGTGATGATCAACGTCACGACGAGCGCGATCACCGGCGCGGCGACGGCGTAGAGAAGCCGGCGGGACGCGGTCATGAGGGCACCTCGGCGACGGCTCGCTCCGGTTCCTGCTCGTGGAGGTGGGCGCCGGTCATGAACGCGCCGAGCTCGGCGGGGGTCACCTTCGCCGGGTCGAGCTCGGCGACGACGCGGCCGCCGTACAGCACGAGCAGGGAGTCGGAGAGGCCGATCAGCTCGTCGAGGTCGGCGGAGATGAGCAGCGTCGCCAGCCCCGCCTTGCGGGCGTCGCGCAGGTCGTCCCACACCCGGGCCTGGGCGCCGACGTCGATGCCACGGGTCGGGTGGGCGGCGATCAGGAACGTCGGCAGGGCCAGGATCTCCCGGCCGACGACCAGCTTCTGCTGGTTGCCCCCGGAGAGGGCGCGGGCGGCGATCTCGATGCCGGGCGTGCGCACGTCGTACTCCTCGACGATCTCGTCGGTCCGGCGGCGGGCGCCCTTGCGGTCGATCCAGAAGCCGTTGACGTTGGGCTCGCGCGTCTGGTGGCCGAGCACCGAGTTCTCCCAGAGCGTCGAGGGCAGCAGCAGGCCGTCACGGTGGCGGTCCTCGGGGATGAACCCGACGCCCTTCTCCCGGCGCGGCCGCACCGGCAGGTGGGTGATGTCCTCGCCGGCGAGCACGATCGTTCCCCGCGGCGAGCGGGATCGTGCCGAGCAGGGCGCCGAGCAACTCGGTCTGCCCGTTGCCCTCCACCCCGGCGACGCCGACGATCTCGCCCCGGCGGACGCGGAGCGACACGTGATCGAGCGCCGTGCGCCCACCCTCGACCACCGTCAGACCCTCGGCCTCGAGCTCGACGACGTCGGTGACCGTGGATTCGCGGGTCTCCGGTGTCGGCAGGTCGGAGCCGACCATCAGCTCGGCCAGTTCGTGGGCGGTGACCGACGATGGGTCGGCGATCTCGGCCACGGTCTTGCCGGCGCGGATCACGGTGATCGCATCGGCGACGGTGAGCACCTCGTCGAGCTTGTGCGAGATGAAGATCACGGTGGCGCCCTCGGCGGTGAGGCCGCGCAGGCTGTCGAAGAGCTCGTCGACCTCCTGGGGCACGAGTACGGCGGTGGGCTCGTCGAGGATGAGGATCCGGGCCCCGCGGTAGAGGACCTTGAGGATCTCGACCCGCTGGCGCTCGCCGACGCCGAGCTCCTCGACGAGCTCGTTCGGGTCGACGTCGAGGCCGTAGCGATCGGACAGCTCCTCGATCCTTTCCCGGGCCGCGCCGAAGCTGATCATCACGCCGGTCGTCGGCTCGCTCCCGAGGACGACGTTCTCGAGGACGGTGAAGTTGTCGGCGAGCATGAAGTGCTGGTGGACCATGCCGATGCCGAGGTCGATCGCCTCCTTCGGCGAGCGGAAGTGCACCGGCTGGCCGAAGACCTCGACCGTGCCCTCGTCCGGTGCCTGCATGCCGTAGAGGATCTTCATCAGCGTCGACTTGCCGGCCCCGTTCTCGCCGACGATGGCATGGATCGACCCCGCCTTCACCGTGAGGTCGATCCCGTCGTTGGCGACCACGCCGGGGAAGCGCTTGACGATGCCGCGCAGGCCGATCGCCAGTCGTCGGTGGTGACGCCCGACGCGGCGGAGCCACCGCGCCCGTTCGTGGTCGCGGTGGCCCCGGTCGTCTCCATCGAGGGAGTTCTAGCCGAACCGGCCGGTTCGCCTGGGACTACGGCGCCTCTGGAACCTCGATCTCGCCGTCGATGATCTGCTGCTTGAAGTCCTCGAGCTGATCGACGATGTCGTCGATGTGACCGCCCGTGGTCGAGTAGCCGACCCCGTTCGAGGCGAGGTCGAAGGTCCGCACCGCCGCCGGTGAAGTCGCCCTCGTTGACGTCGCGGATGGTCTCGAAGACGGCGACGTCGACGCGCTTGATCATCGAGGTGAGGATGTACGGCTTGACGTCGTTGGGCACGCCGGCGTTGGCCTCGGAGCCCTGGTCGGAGTCGACGCCGATCGCCCACACCGTGGTGCCGGCGTCGTTGGCCTCCTTGACCGCCTCGAACATGCCGAGACCGGACTGGCCGGCGGCGGCGTAGATCACGTCGACTCCGGCTTCGATCATCGCCTCGGTCGAGGTCTTCGCCCCGGCGGGGTCGGTGAACGCTGTCGACGGTGGTACCGAGGTACTTGACTCGATCTCGATGTCCGGATTGACGGCCTGCGCCCCGGCCTCGTACCCGGCCTCGAAGCGCCGGATCAGGTCGCCCTCCAGGCCGCCGATGAAACCGATGTGTCCACTCTCTGACTTGAGCGCGGCGGCGGCGCCGACGAGGAACGAACCCTGGTGCTCGGCGAAGACGAGGCTCGAGACGTTCGGCGCGTCGACGACGGAGTCGACGATGCCGAAGCTGGTGTCCGGGCACTCGGCCGCGACGGCCGTCAGCGGCTCGGTGAACAGGAACCCGACGGCGAGCACCGGGTTGTAGCCGTCCTCGCACAGCAGGCTGAGCTTGTCGGCCCGGTCGGAGCCGTCGGCGGCGGGCACCTGCTCGTTGCCTTCGACGCCGAGTTGCTCGAGGGCGGCGTCGTAGCCGCGCGCCGCCGAGTCGTTGAAGGAGCCGTCGCCCCGACCGATGGCGTCGAAGACCATGCCGATCTGGGTGACCTCGCCACCCGGCTCGAGCGGAGCGCCGAGGTCTTCGTTACCGCCGGCTGCGCCGGTGGTACCTGGTGCCATGGTGGTGCCGGGCGCCCCGGTCGTGCCGGCGCCGGTGGTGCCGGCGCGCCGGTGGTGCCGGGCGCGCCGGTGGTGCCGGGCGCGGCGGTGGTGCCGGGCGCACCCGTGCCCCCCGTGTCCGCGGTGTCGTCATCGTCGTCGTCGCCACAGGCTGCAGCGCTGAAGCCCAGCGCGGCGACGAGGCCGAGAGCAAGCAGACGCTTGCGCTTGATCATTCTCTCCCCCTTGTCGGGATGCTTGGGATGCTTCGCTCGGCGGAGGTTCACGGTCCCCGTCGATCGAAGCCCGTAACCTACCCCGTGGTAGCCGCATCGGCGCGCATCACCGCCCGCTCGAACGATGAATCGCGCATGAACGCCCCGCCCGCCGCCCGGCCGCCCGGGGCGCGGCCGCCGCAGCGCCGGGTGAGCCGGGAGCGCTACCTCGCCCGCCGGATCGGTGTGGTCGCGGTGCTCGTCCTCGGATTGTTCGGCCTGGTCAAGGCAGCCGGCGCGCTGATGGGCGGCGACGCCAGGTCGGTCGCCGAGGGCCCGGAAGCGACGGCGAGCGAGACCGCGGCCGTCGCCGCGCCGGCGGCCGACTCGACGGTCTCGGCCGCGTCGTCCACGGTTTCTGCGGTCGCGACGACCGTGGCACCGGCCACCACCGTCGCTGACACCGGCCCACCGAGCGCCGACAATCCCGCTCGGGTGCTCGTCATGGGCGACAGCGACGCCGGGACGTTCGGGCCGTACCTCGAGTCGCTGATGGACGACACCGGCATGGTCGACAGCGAGGTCGACTACAAGGTCTCGTCGGGACTGTCGCGTCCCGACTTCTTCGACTGGCCGGCGCACGCCACGGCCAAGCTGGAGGAGGTCGACCCGGACATCGTCGTGGTCACGTTCGGCGGCAACGACGCCCAGGGGATGGCGACCCTCGACGGTGAGTTCCCGACCGAGTGGGCCGACCCGGTCGGCGGACGGAAGACGTGGTACCCGGAGTACAAGCGGCGGGCGGGGGAGTTCGCCGACCTGCTCGCCGGCGACGAGCGCACGATCATCTGGGTCGGCATCCCCAACGACAACAACCCCGAGGTGACCAAGCGGCTGGAGGTGCAGGATCAGGCCGTGCGCGCCGCGCTCGAGGAACGGCCGGACGTGATCTTCGTCGACACGTGGCGGCGGTTCTCGGGGCGCGACGGCAACTGGGCCGAGTACGTCATCGACCCGCGTGACGGGAAGGGCAAGGACGTCAGGGCCGAGGACGGCTTCCACCTCAACGAGAACGGCGCGGAGATACTCGCCCTCGACATCGCCAACGTCATCCGCGCCGACCTCGAGGACCGCGGCGCCGACCTCTGACCGCCGGGACGCCCGGGCCGAGGTCCTCGAAATCCGACGCGGCGGTACGCTCGCTGCGGCTTGACCGATCTCACCGTCAGCAGCCCGACCCCGACCGCTCCGATGACCGACACTTCCGCTCCTGCGGCCGCCACAGCACCAGCGGTCCCCATGTCACTGACGCGTCGAGCGGTCCCGGTCGTCGACGTGGTCGTGTCCTGCATCGTCGTCTACGCGTTCGCCATCGCCCAACCGCTCCTCGATCTGCTCGGCCGCAACGCCGAGTTCTTCGTCGCCCGTCGCTCCCCGGCCTCCGACGTCATCGCTACGGCGTTGATCGTCGCCGTGCTGATTCCCGGCGTGCTCGCCCTTGTCGTTGCCGGCGTCAGCCGCCTCCACGCGCCGACCGGCACGGTGCTCCACTGGATCGTGCTCACCGTGCTCGGCGGCGTGCTCGCCGTCCAGATCTTCAACCACACGCCGATCGCCGATCTGACCGGCTGGATCCAGGTCGTGCTGGCCCTGGCGTTCGGCGTCCTGCTCACGCTCGCCTTCTACCGGTTGTCGGCCCTTCGCTGGGTTTTCCGCTTCGGCGCGATCACCCCGCTGCTGATCGTCGCTCTGTTCCTGTTCGCCAGCCCGGTCTCGAAGCTGCTGTTCGGGTCGCCGGCCGAGGCGCTCGGCGCGGTCGCGGTCGCGAAGCCGGCCCCGGTCGTGATGCTGGTCTTCGACGAGTTCCCCGTCGCCTCCCTGATGGACGCCAACGGCGACCTGCAGCGCGACCTGTACCCGAACTTCGCCCGCCTGGCCGATGAGGGCACCTGGTACCGGAACGCGACGGGTGTCCAACAGCAAACGATGCAGGCGCTGCCCGCGATCCTGACCGGCGTCGACCCGCCGCCCGACAAGCTGCCGATGGCCGCCGACTACCCCAACTCGCTGTTCACCCTGCTCGCCGACTCCTACGACATCACCGCCTACGAACCGGTCACCGAGCTCTGCCCCGACTACGCGTGCCCCGAGAGCACCCAGCCGGACGTGTCGACCGCGCAGCGCTGGCGAACTCTCAGCAGTGACCTGGCGGTCATCTCGGGCCATCTGTTCCTGCCCGACGACTTCACCACGGGCCTGCCGTCGATCGACCACTCATGGTCGAACTTCGCCGCCGAGAAGGACGCGATCGAGAGCTACGACATCGTCTCGGAGTTCAACGAGCGGGTCCGCGAGGACCGGCGGCTGTACATCGAGGACTTCATCGACGGGCTTCCCGACGGGGCCGCGCCGTCCGACGCTCGACTACATCCACGTCCTCTACCCCCACTTTCCGTGGAACACGCTGCCAACGGGGCAGACCTACTCCACCCCGGTGCCGTACCCGGCCTCGGTGACGACCGGTTGGGGTTCCGACGAATGGCTCGTCAACCAGGTGTACCAGCAGCACCTGCTGCAGGTGCAGTTCGTCGACACCATCCTCGGCCGGGTGCTCGATCAGCTCGACCGGGCCGGTGTCTACGACGACGCTCTGGTCGTCGTCGCCGCCGACCACGGAATCGCGATCAAGCCCAACGTCGTGCACCGGCGCGTGATCCTCCCGGACACCGTCGGTGAGGTCGCGGCCGTGCCGCTGTTCATCAAGGAGCCGCACCAGACGGAGGGCGGGATCGACGACTACCGGGCGGAGACCACCGACGTGCTGCCGACGATCGCCGACGTCCTCGGCATCGAGCTGCCGTGGGCGACCGACGGCGTCTCACTCAGCTCGCCGAACCGTCCCGATCGGACGCAGAGCCAGATGGTCGGCGCGGAAGGCACCATCACGTTCGGCGTCGACGGCTCGGAGGCCAGGGCCGTCGCCGCGCGCAAGGTGGAGATCTTCGGTGACGACGGCCCGTACGGGCTGGCGCCCCCCGGACAGGGCGATCTCCTCGGCGCGACGGTCGCGTCGCTCGACGTCGAGCCGGCGGGAGTGGAGCGCGGCACCGTCGACAACGCCGACGCCTACGCCGACGTCGACCTCGACGCCGACCGCCTCCCGACCACGGTGACCGGTGTCGTCGACGACGGCAGCGGGGACGATGACCACGTAGTCGCCGTCGTCGTCAACGGGGAGGTCGCGGCCGTGACGCGTACCTACGAGTCCGACGGCACGCAGTTCTACGCGCTCGTGCCCCCCAGCGCGTTCGTCGACGGCCGCAACGACGTCGAGTTGCTGCTCGTCGAGGGCACGGGGACCAACCGAACGCTGCGCCACCTCGATGATTGACCACGCCGCGCCACCGGTCGAGGGCACGGGCGACGAGGTGCCGCCGGGCGGAAGCGATCCCGCGCCGCGCCCGCTCGCTGCCGCGCCTGCTCGCCCTGTGGGCGCTGTTCGGGGTCGGCATCACCCAGCCGATCCTCGACCTGTACGGCAAGAACCCGGAGGTGTTCATCGCCGGTCGCGCCACGCGGACCCAGATCATCGCCTTCGCGCTGATCGCCACGTTCGGTGCCGTCGCGCTCGCCGCTGTCGTCCTGATCGTGACCAAGTTGCTGTTCGGCGTTCGGGTGCAGTCGGCCGTGTTCCTGGGTCTCCTTGGCATCGCCGGCTTCACCGCCGCCTCGGCGCTGTTGCGCCAACTCTTCCCCGACATCGACCTGACGGTCCTGGTAGCCCTCGTCGTCGCGGTGGGCCTCGCCGTGCTCTACGCGAAGGTGCACGCGGTCCGCATGTGGCTCAGCTTCCTCGCCATCCTTCCGGCCGCGGCGCTCGTACTGTTCCTGTTCTTCTCCGAGTCGTCGGAGCTGGTGTGGCAGGCGGAGGCGGCGGCCGACCCGTCGGTGGTCGTCGACGACCCGACGCCGGTCGTCATGCTCGTGTTCGACGAGTTCCCGCTCTCCTCGATCGTCACGCCCGAGGGGAACATCAACGAGGCGCTGTTCCCGAACTTCGCCCGGCTGGCCGCGTCGTCACATTGGTTCCAAAACGCCCAGTCGAACTCGATCGCGACGGCGGACAGCGTGCCGACCATTCTCTCCAGCGAGATCAAGGAGGGCGCCTCGCCGACGTCGCGTGATCATCCGCGCACGCTGTTCACGATGCTCGGCGACTCGTTCGCGATGGACGTCGACGAGACGATCACCACCCTCTGCCCGAGCGACCTGTGCGAGGACGGAGGATCGGCCGACGAGACCGCCGGCAACGAGTCCGCCAGCCTGCGCACGTTGCTGCTCGACGCGTCGGTCGTGTGGGGACATCGAACCCAGCCGCCGTCGATACGGGAGCAGCTCCCCGCCGTCGACTCGCAATGGGGCGGTTTCCTTCAAGGGGACGCGACCGAGACGGAGAAACCGGTCGAGGGCAGCACGCAGGACGATCTGCCGTTGCCCCCAGAATCGCGCGCCGGATGGATGACGAAGATGCTCACGATGGCCGACCATCTGGGGCAGGACTGGCCGTCGAACACGGTGCACTACACGCATGCCGAGACCCCCCATGTGCCCTGGCTGGCGAACCCGTCGGGCACCGGCTACGTCCGGCCGGAGGATCTGCGGGCGGCGGTCACCGGAGTGGAAGACGGGTACTGGGTCGAGGAATCGGCGTGGGCTCGGCAGGGTCTGCAGCGCCATCTGTTCCAGCTCGGGCTCACCGACCGGCTGCTCGGCCGCATCATCGACCAACTCGAGCGCACCGGGCAGTGGGACGACGCGCTGACGATCGTGACCGCCGACCACGGGGCCTCGTTCAGCCCGGGCGACCACCGCCGGTGGGTCACGCCGACGAACCTCGACGCGCTCTATCGCGTGCCGCTGTTCATCCACACGCCAGGGCAGACGGAGGGCGAGGTGCGTACCGAGAACGCCTACTCCGAGGACATCCTGCCGACGATCGTCGACGTCCTCGGCGTGCACCTCGGACCGGATTGGAGCCTGGGTGGCGACTCGTTGCTCGATCCCGACCTGCCGGAGTCCCGCCCTCACGAGTACGACCATTTCACTGGTCACCGAGAAGCGCTCGGCGGCCCGGTGGATGGGCTGTTCGACGAGGTCGAGGCGGTGCACGAACTCGTCCCGGACCAGTCGAGCTGGCGTGGGGTCGCGGCGGTCGGCCCGTACGCCGATCTCGTCAACGCCCCCGTGGCCGACCTCGATCCCGAGGTCGACGATCGCGTCGTCGCCGAGGTCGACCAGGAACCGACGTACGCAGATCTCGACCCGGCAACCGGCATCGTCCCTACCGTGCTGACCGGCCGCGTGACGATGCCATCCGAGCTGACCGAGCGTGACCTGCTGGTGGCCGTCAACGGCACCGTGGCCGGGGCCGGCTTCCGCGTGGCCGAAGACGGGAACACGTGGATCTTCCAGGCGCTGGTGCCCGAGGAGGCGTACCAGCCGGGGTCCAACGACGTGACCGTCCTCGTCCCGACCGGCTCGGGTCGTTGGATCGAGGCTGGGAGCGGCGCGGTCGAGAAGGTCGTGCTGCGTGACGCGACCGGCGAGGAGCTGGCCGTCGGCCCGGCCGGCGACCGGCGCGTCGTGATCGACGAGACGACCGTCGAGTCCGACCGGTTGCACGTCCAGGGCTGGGCGGCCGACACCGTCGACAAGCGAGCGGCGGAGGAGATCCTCGTCTTCTTCGGTGACCAGCTCGTCGAGCACGGTCCGCCGAACCAGGCGCGCGCTGACGTCGTCGGTTGGTACAAGAGCGACCAGCTCCTGATGTCCGGATTCGACCTCAGCATCCCCACCGCCGACATCCCGACCGGTACCGAGCGGGTGACGGTCGCCGGACGGTTCGCCGACGGAGACGTCGTCGTGTACGCGAGCGTCCCGGCGGGCTAGGGCCGGGGCTGCCTCCTGACGGCGCGGACCATCGTCCACGGCAGCGGGTTGGCGACGAGGTCGACGTCGAAGCGAGTGGCGACGAAGCGGCTGAAGCCCCAGCGGGTCCAGTGGTTCACATGTCCCGGGGTGTTCCCGAGCTGCCCCACGTAGCGGCGCCGAGCGATGTTGCCGAGGCGCCAGATCGGCTCGAACGGGACCGAGGCGACGAGCGTGCCGGCGCACACGCGGGCGAGCTCGTCGAGCGCGGCGCGGGGACCGGGCACGTGCTCGAGCACCTCGATGGCGAGCACGAGCTCGAACGCGCCGTCCCGGAACGGGAGCCGGGCGGCGTCGCCGAACATCGCGGGCAGTCCGGCCTGCCGCCACTCGCCGGCCAGCGACTCGTCGGCCAGGTCGAGTCCGACGACCGGGACACCGGGGAACCGCGGGCGCAGATGGGACAGGACCTGCCCTTCGCCCGTCCCGACCTCGAGCACCCGGCTCGGATCAAGGCCCTCGAGCATGCGATCGAGCTCGCCGAAGAACCGCCGCATCATCCGCCGCTCGATCGGATTCGTCGCGCCGTACTTGTCGTACGTGTTGCCGGTCGGCGGGGCCGTGGAACTCACGCCGGCGGCACCTGGGTCGGCGGTTTGCTCGTGCGCACGACGAGGTCGGCGAGCAGACCGATCGTGATCGCCTGCAGGGCGGCGAAGAGGATCAGCAGCGTGTTGGCCGCCAGCCGGAAGTCCTTCGTCGCCCAGTCGTAGACGAGCTTGCCGGTTCCCGCCGCGAGCAAGAGCAGCCCGATGGGGAGGAACACCTTCAGGGGGTTGTACGACAGCGTCATGCGGACGACCTGCAGGACGTAGCGCTTCGTGTCCCTCCACCAGTGGAACTTCGACCGGCCGGCGCGCGGGAAGTACTCGATCGGTGTGTACTTCACGCGGTAGCCGTTGGCGAGGAACGACATCGTCAAGGTCGTCGTGCAGGAGAACCCGGTCGGGAGCTGGTGCACGTATTGCGCCGCGACGTCCCGCCGGAACGCGCGCAGCCCTGAATTGAGGTCAACGATGTCTGTCTCGGTGAGGTAGCAGGCGAGTTTCCGGATGAACCACTTGGCGGGTCGGCGGAAGAGTCGCGCCGAGCCTTCCTCGGTACGCCTGGCGCCGACGACCTGATCCCATCCGTCGAGCTCCTTGACGAGCCGTGGGATCTCCTCGTTGGGATACGTCATGTCGACGTCGGTCCACACGACGACGCGACCTCGCGCCGAACTCGTCCCCGTGCGCCGTGCTGATCCTGAGCCTTTGTTCGTGGCGTGGCGGAGCAGGCGGATGCCCTCGATCGCGGCCAGCTCGGCCTCCGAGCCGTCGTCGGAGCCGTCGTCGACGACGATCACCTCGAATGAGTACGGCGAGTCGGCCAGCGCCTGGCGGATGCGGTCGATCTCGGCCCGCAGGTGGCCCTTCTCGTTGTAGACCGGCAGCACGACGCTGACGTCGACGTCGCCGACGAGTGCTTCATCGCTGCGCCCGGCGGCGGCCGTCATCGGCCCGACGCTACTGGCGCCGGTCAGGAGCCTGCTGGATCGACGCGCCAGAGGACCCAGTTGAGGTCTTGCCAGACCGGGACCAGCCCGGACGCGCGTGCCTCGGCCGGCGTCAGGCTGAGCTCCCAGGGGCTGCTCCGCTGGAGCTGGGCGAACCAGTCCGCCGACCGGACGACGTCGTCGAGTGAGGTCGGCTGCAGTGATCGCCGGCCGGTCAGCAGCGTCATCGTGCGGGGGCGCAGGAACGCGACCACGTCGTCGGGCGATGTCACCGCGCGCACGACGTTGTACAGGCGCTCGAAGGCGGGATGGGCCGGACCGATCTGAGTCCGACCGTCGAACGCTCGCGCCTCGGCGAGGTCCCCTTCGAGCACGGTGGCATGCGAGACGCACAACCCGAGGACGGGAAGGAGGGCGACCGCGGTCACG
This sequence comes from uncultured Acidimicrobiia bacterium, assembly GCA_963755235.1. GTDB lineage: Bacteria > Actinomycetota > Acidimicrobiia > Acidimicrobiales > Ilumatobacteraceae > JALZMG01. Next base: position 28,165 of record CAVWJT010000008.1, on the reverse strand, counting down.
GCGCGCCGACGGCGAGCCGTCGGCGCCGCATCGAGGACCCGTGACGCGACCGCATGGGCGATCGCCGACACCGCCACCACCGTGAAGTAGACGCATCCACGGGAGGATCTGGAAGTAGTACCGGCCGACGATGCGGAAATGGGTGCTGACCGCGAGGGCGGAGAGGATGGTGAGCGCGGCCAGGGGCACGTCGAGCGCCGGTCGGCGGGTGCAGCCCACCACGATGCCGACGGCCACGAGCACCCAGATGATCACGCCGAGAAGCGGCTGGCGACCGAGGCCGAGTTGCTCGGGAAGCACCGTCGCGTAGTCGCCGAGCCGCCGGAGAATGTGGCCGGGCCCGCCGTTGTTGCCGGGGAACACGGTCGACGGGAGCACCAGTTGGGCGGTCACCGCAACGGCGGCGAACGCGAGGTAGGGGGTCGCGAGCACGCGCCACCGGACAGGACTCCCGGCTCGCCAGGCGGGGACGGCGTCGACGAGCTGGGCGGCGGCGATCACTCCGACCAGCACGAGGGACTCGCGGCGGAAGTTGAACGCCAGCGCGCCGAGCGCGCCGAGTGCGAGCAGGTCGCCCGTGTCGGCGGCGGTCCAAGCGTGCCGGCGACGGGTCCGGTCGAGCCACCAGATGAACACCGCCACCGCGACCGCGTGGGGGAACTCGGACAACAGCTCGTCGGTGTGGGCCAAGAGGATCGGCGCGCTCGCGACCACCGCGACGACCGCGATTGCCTGCGCCCGTCCGGCGCGTCGGCGCACGATCCCGTGGACGAGGACCATCCACGCGCAGAACGCGGCGACCTCGAGCAGCTTCAACCGGTCGTAGTCGAGGCCCCACCAGCTCACGAACGGCGAGAGCACGAGCGGCCATCCCCAGGGGTAGGCGACCGGGCTGAACGGAGCGGCCGAGTGGAGCACGGCGAAGCGGTTGTCGGCGAGGACGTCGCGGACGTCACCGTCGAACACGCTGCGCGCCTGGCGGAGGAACAGCGCGAAGTCGTCGCCGAGCTTGTGACCGTGGCGATGCAGCAGCACGGCGACGACCGCCGATGCGGCGAGGACGAGGAACAGCAGGACCCCGCTCAACACGCGGGGACCGCGGGACGTCACTGACTACGGCCGCGGCGCTGAATCTCGGCCCGCCGTTCGGCGACCGTCTCGGCGCGGAACATCGTCCGTTGCCACGCCCGCGCGTCGCGGGCCTCTTTCTCCCACGCGTCGTCGTCGTGGGCGATGGCGGAGTACGTCGCCCGGATCTGACGCACGGCGTCGGCCTCGTTACCGACGATGTCGGCGGCGAGGGCCCGGGTGAACGGGAGCAGCTCCTCGTGCGGGACGACGTGGTTGACGAGGCCGAACTGCAGCGCCTCCTCGGCGCCGAGGAAGTTGCCGGTGAAGCTCATCTCGCGCGCCCGCCGGACGCCGATCGCCTGCGGCAAGAGCACCGTCATCCCCCATCCCGGCATCACGCCGACGCGGGCGTGAGTGTCCCCGAACTTGGCGTGCTCGGAGGCGACCAGGAAGTCGCAGTTGAGGGCCAACTCGAGCCCGCCGGTGACGGCGACGCCGTTCACCGCGCCGATCAGCGGCTTGGACACCTTGGGGAACGGGCCGCGGGTCCCGTGGGCGTTCACCCCGCCATCGCTGCCGCTGCCGCTGCCGAGGTTGCCGCCCGTCGAGCCCAGCTCCTTGAGGTCGAGGCCGGCGCAGAACGCCGGGTCGGCGCCGGTGAGGATGATGACGTCGACGTCGCCGTCGCCGTCGGCCCGCATCATCAGCTGGGGCAGCAGCCGCAGGACCTCACTCGAGAGCGCGTTGCGCACCTCCGGCCGGTTGAGCGTGATCGTGGCGATGCGGTCGCCCACGTCGAACAGGACGGGAGCGTCGGTCGCGGACTCGTCGGTCATCGGGTCATTCTGTCCGGTCCGGGCGGCGCGGAGCGGTGCGGAGCCGGCTCGCGGTGAGCGGTGAGCGCCCATAGGCCGCCGATTGCTCACCGCACGACGCAGAGCTGCCGCGCGGTGAGCGGTGAGCGCCCATAGACCGCCGATTGCTCACCGCCCTGCCCGGCCCGTCGTCAGTCGGGGCTGCCGTCCTCGGCGGGGAGGAAGGCGAAGCGCAGATCACCGAGGCGGACCAGCGTCGACGCCACCCACCCGCCGAGGGCACCGAAGTGCTCGTCGAGCAACGAGCTGGTGCCGTCGGCGAGGGTCTCCTCGGCCAGTTCGTAGAGGCCCTCGTAGGTGATCTCGACGGCGTACTCCAGCTCCGCGTCGGGGCCGGCGGACGCGGCGTCGGCCGGGTCCGGATGGGCGATCTCGACGGTGAGCCCGGCCCGCTCGAGCCGGCCGTCACCGATCAACGGGCTCGATTCGGGGACCGTGGCGTACATCCGCTCGGGCGCGGGCTGCTCGGCGAGGCGCTGGACACGGAGCACGATCTCCATCTCGATGGCCGGAGCGGTCTCGAGCTCCTCGTCCACGTACCAGCGGCGGTAGGCGGTCTGGCTCCACGTCGGCCAGTCGAACGTGACGTGGGCGACCACCCGGGGAGGCTGGCCCTCGCCGGGCAGGCCGTAGCTCGTCTCCCAGGTGATGTCGCCGAGCAGCACGTCGACCTGGAAGTGCTCCTCGAAGGCCTGTCGCTCGAGGAAGGCGGCCTCGAAGGCGTCGCGCAGCGCGCTGATCGCATCGGTGAAGACGTGGTCGAGCATCCGGCGACCGAGGCTACTGGCGCCCCAGAGGTTGCGGCCCCGACTCCAGGCCCCACCTGCGGCGGGCACTAGAACTGCCGCATGCCACTGGTCCTCACCGACGTCGCCGACGGCGTCGCCACGCTGACGTTGAACAACCCCGACGAGCGCAACACCCTCACCGGGCCGATGGTCGAGGAGATCGTCGCCGCGATGGACGCGATCGAGGCCGACGAGTCCGTCGGGGCGGTCGTGGTGACCGGCACTCCGCCTGCGTTCTGCGCCGGCGCCAACCTCGGCAACCTCGGCTCCGCCGACGGATCGAGCCTCGGCAACGTGTACGAGGGCTTCCTGCGCATCGCCCGCAGCCCGCTGCCGACGATCGCCGCCGTCAACGGGGCCGCTGTCGGCGCCGGGATGAACCTCGCCCTCGGGTGCGACGTCCGCCTCGCCGCCCGCCGCGCTCGGTTCGACACCCGCTTCCTGCAGCTCGGGCTGCACCCTGGGGGCGGGCACACGTGGATGTACCGGCGGCAGGTCGGGCCGCAGGCGACGATGGCTGCGGTCGTGTTCGGCGAGGTGCTCGACGGGCCGGAGGCGGAGCGGGTCGGCCTCGTCTACCGGTGCGTCGAGGACGACGCCCTGCTGGCCGAGGCCCACACGATGGCCGCGCGGGCCGCCTCGGCGCCCCGGGAGCTGGCCATCGTCACCAAGGCCACGATCCGGGACATGGCCGACGTCGGCGACCATCCGGCGGCGGTCGCCCGGGAGCTCGAGCCCCAGGTCTGGAGCACCCGCCAGCCGTGGTTCGCCGAACGCCTGGCCGCGATGCGGGAGAAGATCAGCCGCCGTGCGTCGAGCGGCTGAGCAGGGGCTGAGAACGGGGAGAATCGGCGGGCGCCAGCAACTAGAATGGCGCCACGGGGAGGAGCTCACCGCCGGATACAGCGCTCTACGGAGCGTAACGAGGAGGCCGTTCATGAGCCAGCGACACCGCACCGCCGAGGTGCCGTTGCCGCCGAAACAGGAGCTCCGGGCCCACGCCCACAGCGAACGACATCGCATCCATGTCGAGCTGTCCAACGTGGCCAACCAGGTGAGCGCCGGACTCGATCCCGCCGACGTGCACGAGCCCGGTGCCGCGTGGAAACCGGTCCACCATCACGACCCGGACGTCGCCCGGGACAAGCTGGCCAAGGGCGGGCGCAAGCGCCACTGGAAGCTGAAGATGTGGAAGCGGCGCAGCAAGATGCGCCAGGCGAAGGCCGAGGCGACCCGGCTGGCCGGCGAGGAGTAGCGCCGGGCCGACCGGGCGGTCCATCCCCGGTCTGTCTCACCACAGCGTGCTTGCGGTGACAAAGCGGACATCTCGGTGATCGGTTGTGCGATGTCAGGTTGCAGTTTTGTAGCGTCCGCGTCCTGAGGATCTACTTCGCCGGTCCGCTGTTCACGCCGTACGAGCGCTCGTTCATCGACGAGTGCGCCGCCGCGCTGCGCGCCGACGGCTTCGAGGTCTTCGTTCCGCACGAACACGAACTCGCCACCGGCGCCGACGTCACAGCGGCGTCGATCTTCGCGAAGGACCGGTCGGGGATAGAGGGCGCCGACGCGATGCTGGCGATCCTCGACGGCCCGTCGGTGGACGACGGCACAGCGTGCGAGATCGGGATGTTTCATGCGCTCATTCAGTCGGATCCGTCGAAGAAGGGCATCGTCGGGCTTCTCACCGACATCCGCGGCACGCGCGGCGAGTCGACGGGCGTCAACCTCTTCGTCCAGGGCGCGATCGAGGACGTCGGCCGGATCGTCGCCTCGATCGAGGAGGCGTGCGACGTGCTCAGAGCCTGGAGATAGACGAGGGCGGCCCTTGCTCCTCGCCGTCCGCCGAGACGTGCTGGCGACGAAAGGACGGTCCTGCCCCGTTCGGCACCGCCGTCGGGCGATCGAGGATGGTCGACGTCGGAGTTATCTGCGTCGTTTCCGGATCCTCAAGCGTGCCGCTCCGCTGAACGGCACGCCGTGCGAGAATTGTTCGTGGGCAGAACGCCGTGGCCCGCTCCCGCACTCTCGTCGCCGAGGCACTGGCCGACGGTGGTCTCGACCGGCTCGCCGTGTGGAGCGACGCCAGGTACGGCCCCGCGCCGAAGCTGCGCTGGATCCTGATGCACATGATCGAGGAGTACGCGCGGCACAACGGACACGCCGACCTCCTTCGCGAGTCCGTCGACGGGCTCGTTGGCGAGTAGGCCGTCGGTCGTCCGGGCGGGGATCACCGCAGCCGTCTGAGCGCAGGCATCACGACAGAACGCCGCCGAGCCGGCGTACCCGGACGCGGCGGCGCAGGGTATTCGGCGTTGTTAGCGGGCTGTGCCGTGCGCTGGCGGCGGCGGATGAGTGTCGGTGACCACCTGATCGATGACGCCGAGGGCGTCCCACCTCCACCCGAATTGGGAGCCGGTGCGGCTGGGGTCATCGACGGGGCGTCCCGGAATGCTGATCAACGCCTTCCACAGCGCCCAACCCCGCGCACGCGCCCACGTGCCATCGTCGAAGGGCAGCACCTTCATGAACCGCGCCCGGCTCGCACCCTCGAACATCGTCCACGCCGCGGTGAGGTCACAAGCCGGATCACCGACGGCCGAGCACCCGAAGTCGATGACACCACACAACCGGTCATCTCGCACCAGCAGGTTCGACCCGGTGACGTCTCCATGGACCCACACGTCGGGACCGGCCCACTTGGCGGCGAGCGCAGCCTCCCATCTCAGGAGTGCACCGTCGACGTCGATATCCCCGGTGAGCAGATCAATCGAGGTGCGCGCCTCGTCATCCCACACCGAAACTGGCCCACCACGGTTGAAGCTGTGCGCGCCCGCCGGTGGCCCTTCTTCGGTCGGGACGTGCTGCAGCACCGTCAGGAAGTGGGCGAGGTCATCGGCGAGACGGTCGTAGTCGGTTACGCCGACGATCGCCGCCGGTTCACCCTCGACCCACCGATAGATCGACCACGGCGCGGGGAAGCCGCATCCCGGTCTGCCCTTGGCGACCGGTCGCGGGATCGGCACCGTGAGCTGTGGGGCGAGCACCGGCAACCATCGATGCTCCTTGTCGATCTGGGGCACATACCGATCGTGGCTTGGGAGCCGAACCGACAACTCGTCGCCGAGGCGGAACGTCGTGTTGTCCCATCCGTCGAGCGCCACCGGACGGATTTCTAGTTCCGCCCACTGCGGGAACTGCTGCGAGATCAGGCCAGCAACGAGCTCGACGGTGATCGCTGCCTTCCACACGCCCCCTTGCTAGCCGCCGGCCTGAACTGCGGAACGAGCAGGTTTCGCCTCCGTCGACCCCCGTGGATCGGTCGGGCGACGCCAACTGCTACGCCCGCTGGTCTATGGCAAACATGTCCGCCGGCGGCCGGGCGAAGATCTCGCGTACGAGCGGCTCGAAGTGGGCCAGCGGCTCGGTCGGATAGGCGGGATCGAAGCAGTTCTGGTCCCACTCGGCGCAGAAGCGGACGGTCTCGTCGTAGAACGGGTGGTCGCGGAGGAGATCCCGGGCGTTCGGATCCATGCCGTAGTACCCGAAGTAGTAGTAGCCCTGGAACAGGCCGTGGTGGTGAACGACCCACCAGTTCTTTTCGGACACGTAGGGCCGGAGCAGCGCGGCGGCGACCTGCGAGTGGTTGGCAGTGCCGATGATGTCGCCGATGTCATGGAGCAGCGCGCAGACGATGGTTTCGGCGTCGGCACCGTCCCGCTCGGCGCGTGTCGCCGACTGCAGGACGTGGTCGAGCCGCGAGATCTGGTACGGCGACGGCCCGTCCATCTGCGCCAGCCACCCCAGCACCCGATCAGCCTGGGTGTCGATCTGCGCCTGCTCGTGGGCAAAGACCACCTCGTAGTCGGCGGCGGTGCCGTCGGCCATCGCCGTGAACGACACAGTCCGTGCAGTCGGCGCACTCATCGCGCCACCATCGCGTTCTGCGCCGCGCCCGTCAACCGCGCCAGGTTGCCAACGACGTCGTCGACGTCGAAGTAGACGTCCTGTAGGTGGCGCCTACCGTCAGGGGAGAACGCCGTCCGTCCGTGCAGGACCCGTCGGCCGTCGACGATCAGCATCTGCCCACCCTCGAGGCGGAAGCGCACCTGGAGCGACGGGTCGACGACCAGCTGCCCGAGGGCGCGGTAGGCGCCGTACCAGGCGGCGAGGTCGGGGTGATCGAACGGCAGGGGCTGGCGCAGCTGGTTGGAGAAACGCACGTGCGTGAACCGGCCGTTGGCGTCGCGGGTCACGATCGGCATGCGGGTGAAACCCTCGGCCTCGGCGGAGTACTGCCGGAAGCCGATCGCCACGCGTGTGAGCACATCTACGGCGGCCGGGGCGTCCCGGTCAAGCCGGGCGAGGACCGACCACCCGTCGACGAGGACGGTGTCACCGCCGGCAGCCTCGTTGACGACCATGGCCAGCACCTGCCCGCTTGGTGGATGGGTGGCTTGGGCGTTGTCGTTGTGCGGCGGGATCTCCTCGGCCGTATATGCCACGTTGTACCCGGCGGGGTCGACGAGCACGTCGAACACGCGGCCCAGCGACAGCTCGCGCAGCGGTATGCCGAGTGCCGCCAGGAGATCGACCACCGCACCGGGGCGCTGAGGAGCGCCAGTGAGGACGACGGCGCCGTCGTGCAGGAACGACTCGAACAGGTGCCGGCGGGAAACGCTGTCCGCGAGCACGGCGTCGTGGTCGACGCGTTTGACCTGATGGCCCGATACCCATGGCACTGGCTCCGGGACCTCCCACGCACTCGCGTGCTGGATGGCGCGGAAGGACTCAGGGTCGTACACCGATCGATGCCCGTCACGCCAGGTGACCAGCAGGGACCCGCCGACCAGATCGACGGTGTCGACGACGGGAGGCCCGCCCAGCCACGGCTGGTGGCGCCGCTCGTCGGTCTGCGTCTATCCGACACCCGTCGCAGCGGCAGTTGTCGCGCAGCCACTCGGCGTGCAGCACAACGGTGCCCGTGGCGTGCCCAACGCGCACCCCGTCGGCCACCAGCTGGGCGGCGACGACGCGGTCAAGCTGCACGCGGTAGATGTCTAGCACCGGCGACGATCCAGCCCGGCTTCCCGATCCAGGAGCCGAGCCGAACACCCGGTGATCGTGTTGAGGGTGCACAGCGGGTCGTCGTCCACACCGCCGCAGGCCCATACCAACCAGACCTTCTCGAAGACCGGTCGCCCGGGCGCGGTCGTCTCGTGATGCTGGGCCGTGGTTCGGTGCGGCCGTTCGGGCGCGATCGACGCGAGGACTGTGTCTGGCCCGAGCGCGTTGCGCGGCACTCGTCCTGCGGCGTTCGTCTGGCGGCGCGCCTCGGTAGCTCGGTGAGTGTCTGGTTGTGGTCACCTCACCGAAGGTCGGTGGTCTTCTGGGCGTTCCCGCGGGCGGCTCAACCACTGGCGGGTGGCGCCGTCGTGATCAGCGGGTGGGTCCATAATCGAGGGACGGGTACCAGTCCGTGTCCCGTCCGCCGGGCGTCAGGTCGAGGATGTTCCAGAGCATCACGTCGGGGGCCAAGTGCGGGTCAAAGCCGGGGTCTGCGGTCTCGCCGCCGCCCTCGGCGCCCCACGAGTGGCGGATGGTGGCGCCGTCTCGGACCCAGACGTCGAGCGCCGCCCCCTCCTCGCCATCGGGCGACAAGACGTGGTAGTCACGGGCGAAGTCGTCGCCCACCGTCTCGTAGAACCGCAAGTTGCGCCACCCCCGCTCCCGGGCGAAGGCGAGCTGGCGGGCGACCGGCGAGCGGGCGATCACGGCGACGGCGAGACGCTGGCCGATGTCGACGGAGGGGACGTCGAGCGAGCCGAGGAACGACGTGCACATCGGGCACGGCCGATCGCGCTCGGGACCGAACATCCAGAAGTAGGTGAACAGCGTGTCGTGGTCGCCGAACAGGTCGGCGAGGCCGACCTCATCGCCCTTCTCGGTACGGAAGCGGTAGTCGCCGACTTCCCCGCCGGGCGGCAGGGCCCGACGGCAGGCGGCGACGCGCTGTATCTGCCGGCGCAGCTCGATCTCCTCGGCGAGCAAGGCAATGCGGGCACGCCTGTACTCGTCGCTCTCGTTCGGGTACGGCTGGTTGCCCTTTTCGGCTAGCTCCCTCGCTGGTGCCAGGTCGTCGGGCAGGGTGGCGGTGGCCATGGTGGTCGCTCCTCTCGTCTGTTCGTGTTCTCGCCTACCCGACTGTGGACGGAGGGCGAACTCATCGCCGGGCCGCCACAACTCGTTCCGGCGAAACGCCGGCTGTCTGGCTCTACCGCGCGGCGGCGCGTGTGGTCGAGTGCGACTTTGTGGGCGCTGGTGTGGCGCGGCGCCTGGGGGCGCAACGCCCTTTGCCGTAACGGATCGAAGTCGGCTCTGCGGAGGCGCCCCGACTGCAGGCACTACTTGCCGGATCAGCCGCGGCGGGAGCCGCGCCGATGCCGGCGGCTGCGAGCGAAGCGATGCCGACGATGATCGTTCTTGTGCTGCGGCTCATCCCTAAACCAACGAAGTCCTGGGAATCAGTCGACGCCGATGCCGAGATGACCTGTTCGAGTCCGCCGCCGTTGCCGCGGCTGTCGCCGGTGAAGGGGCATTACGGGCACAGTGCACACGTGCAGTTGGGGCGAGGGTGCGACGCGTGCCCGCCGTCGCTCGGTGTGATCGTTCGGTGGTGTGCTGCGGCGCCGATCGGTGCTTGCCCGATGTAGGTGGCCCGGTTGGTCTGCAGCCCCCGTGGTTGAAATTGCTGTACACCGGGGTATTCGGCTCGGTGAGGCCAGTGAGTAGGAGCGACTTCTCCATGAGCTACATCCGTCCCGTCCGCTGGCTTCGTCTCGCAGCCGCTCTGACGATCGCGGTGGCCGTGGTCGGCTGTGCGGACGACGATGACGTTTCTGACTCCGCACCCCGCTCACCCGCCAGCGTGGGGACCGCTGGGACGGCGGGCAGCACCGTGGCGGTGACGACGACGGCCCCGGCGTCTGCCCCGGCTGGGTCCGAACCGGCGACGACAGCGGCCCCGGCGTCTGCCCCGGTCTGGGTCCGAACCGGCGACGACAGCCGCAGGACGAGGGTTCACGTATACCTCGCCGGAGGGTGACTTCACGGCCGTGTTTCCGTCCCGGCCGAGCGAGCGCACCCAGCCTCAGCCGTTGCCCGATGGGTCGGTCATGGATCTGTCGATCGCGGCGGTGGAGACAGAGGAGCTGTTCGTGGGGACGGCGCGTGGCCAGTACCCCAAGGGGACGGTCGTGGACGTGCCGGCGGCGTTGCAGGGCGCGCAGGACCAAGCAATCGCCAATGTCGAGGGCACGCTCGTCGCCAGCCGAGACCTCGAACTGCAGGGCCGACCGGGCCGTGAGTTCGCAGCCTCCATGACAGTGAACGGTCAGCCAAGCACGCTTCTGCAGCGCGTCTACTTCGACGGGCCAGTGCTCTACCAGAACATCGTGACCGGAGCTGGGGAGCTGACGTTCAAGGACCCTGCCCTCGCCCCGTTCTTCGACTCGTTCCGTTTCACCGAAGGCTGAAACCCAGCGGCATCAGCCGCCGCGGCGGCGTTGGGCAGCCGGATTCCTCATCATGCCAACGGACGCATCGAGCCTCGCGCCTGCTTCTCCAGCACGCGGATCGTCCGCAAGGACGCGATGGCCTTCGCCACCGCGTCCTTGCGTTCTCAGTGCACCATCGCGCAGCGCGGTCGGGGCCGTATCGACTGCGCCGACCACACAGAGCGCGACCAGCGCGACGATCGCTTCAGCGCGGGTTGTCGGGTCGGGGTCGCCCATCGCGACGGGCGAGAGCGCCTCGGCGAGACGATCGCGTTCGTCCGCACCAAAGCCGTCACGACCGCTGGACCACACCCCAAATAGCTGCACTTGACCGGCGGTGCAGGTGCCGGTGATACCGCGGACGTGCCGCTGCCTGACGTCGCTTCGGAGGCGGTGGCCGGAGCGGAGGCTGACCAACGTGGGAAGCTGACCGTGGCGCGCGGCCGTCGCCAGGCAGCGGTTGGCAGCGAGGGCGGTTTGAGCAGGCTCCTGCGGCGGTCGTGGTGGGTGAATGGCTCGCCGCTTCGATGAGCCCAGGCGTACTGTCGTTCGCCGGTGGCGCCGTGCTGGCGTCGCTCGCCTACACCCTCATGCCCGAAGCGTTCGAGCAAGGACGACCTCTCAATGCTTTCTCGACCACCGTCGGGTTCCTCTTGGCGTTCGTCCTCGCTGACGATGGACGACCAGCGGCGAGGTTCGACGTGCCTGTCACTCCTCGGACTGGTCGTGACTCCGACCGGACTCAGGTGCGAGAACCTCGTCGAGCCAACCGAGTCCGGCGATGGCCGTCGGAAACCCGCAAGTGGTGATCGCGAGGAGCGCCACATGCCTGATCTCGGCCGCGGTGTCACCGGCGGCGAGCGCTTTGCGCGCGTTCGACCGGACGGCTCCCTCGGCGAGCGAGCCCACGGCCAACGCCACCTTGACGAGACGTTGCGTGCGGGCGTCGAGCGGCCCTGCGTGCTCCGTGGACCGCCCGAGTTCGTCGAGCGCCTCTGCGACTTCGGGATAGGCGTCGCGGAACGCCAGGTAGACCTTCGGCAGATGCTGTTCCATGGTCCTCCAATCAAACGCTCGCGCTAGCAGACTGGTACGAAGCCCGGCGTGCGCAATCCTCGCGTGCGTGACTCCGCATCGGACGCCCCGTCGAGGCAAGCGGCCGACCTCAGCCCGGGCTTTGGCCGCAGCGGATCCTGCCGTCGCTCCCCGCCGTGCCATGGTCGACGAGCCCCTCCCGATCGGCCCGCGAGGACTCGGACTGTGGCTCGGCAATGCTGAAAGGGCGCACAGCGGTCCCGCTCAACCACGCCGGCCACAAACAGCGCTAGCGCGAAGCACGAGGTTCAATGCCGTCCGCGATCCAGCCGATGGCGGTCGCTACGGTGACGGCCGGAGGTGTGGCTATGTCACCGAACTTGTTGTGGATCATCGCGGTCATCGTTGCGGTCATCGGCATCATCGTGCTCATCAGCGGATCCATCATCTGGGGAATCGTGCTCCTCGTAGCTGCGGCGCTGATCGGACCAGGCGGCTACAGCCTCTTCAGAGGCCGAGGGCGTTAAGGCCGTTCGCCGGCCAGCCAATCAGCACGCTTCCAACCGATGTTGTTGTTGACCGGATGACGGCAGCAACTCTGGGAGTTGCGTGGCGGCTCAGGCGGACGGTGCAACGCCGACTGTCGTCAGCAGCCGTTGGCGGAGCAGCGCGATCTCGGCGTCGTCGAACTGGCTTCGGTTGACGGCACCAACGTTGACCCTCAGATTGGCCGGTGACATCATCGACGGAGCCAGCGTGTGCAGGCCCGTGTCGCGCAGGAGCACGTTGAGAACCACGTCAGCGAGCACCTGCTTGTCGACACGCACGAGCCGCGCTCGGATTGCGGCGGGGATCGTCTGGTCACCAGCCAGGGACTCCAGCAGGACCCTGCCCTGGTCGATACCCGCCAATCCGCCGAAGGGGTGTATGCCGATGACCAGCCGCTCACCGGCCCAGCCGGCCAGGTCCAGGCCTTCGAGGTCGAACAGGTTGATCGTGAACTGCATCGACTGGAGCACGCCCAGGTTGGCGTCGGCCATCGCCCGCAGCACGGGCACACCGCTCGACACCCCGACGAGACGCGCCGTGCCCGACTCGACGACATCTTGCAGCGCGGCCATCAGGTCGTCCGCCGCCATCACGGTTTCCGATGCCCCGTGGAGCAGGAGCACATCGACGTAATCGGTGCGAAGTTGACGAAGACTCTCAGCCAACGAGGCGCGCATCGTCGCCACCGAGAACTGCTCGTACTGCACGTTCTTGCCGGCCACCCGCTTGATGAACGGTCGCGCTCGAGGAACAAGCTCCCTCACCATCCGTACCGCCGGCTTGAGCGTGTTCTTCAGCCTGCTCTGCGGTGCCGGCCAGATCCCGAACTTGGTGACCACCACGGCCTCTTCCCGACGTCCTGAGCGCAGGAACTCACCGAGCACACCCTCGGCGGCCCCGAACCCGTACGAGCGGGCAACGTCGAAGACGTTGATGCCGTCGTCCCACGCCAACCCCATGGCCCGCAGGCTGTCGTTGCGCCCGACCCGCCCCATCACTGCACCGCACCCGAACCCCAACACCGAACCACGCAAACCGGCCAACTCGAAGTAGCGCATCTCAATGCACCTCTCGTCGCTCATCGCCGCGCCGACAACTGCTCGCCTCGCGCAGACCCACGCCAGCTGTAGCTGTCCGGCCCGGTCCACATGCGGAACCCGCCGACCAGGTCAGGCCGGAACGAAGCGGCCTGCGCGGCGAACTGCTCGTCGAGCGCGCGTAGACCCGGTCACGATCCATGTCCTGACCCCTCATCACGTCGACGAAGCCGGCGTCGCCCGACCCACCGCTCGAGCTGACGACGCTGCCCGTCCCGATCGCCACCCGGTCCTCGAACCCTCGCCCGAACATCACCCCACCTCAGCTCCGCTTCGTCACCCACGACGCATACCCACTCCAACGGCTCATCATGCACGGGGGGCGACGATGACCGCAGGCGTCCTGCTCGGCCTTGTGGCGCCAGGCCGGCCCCGAACGCCCGGCGCGGGTAGGGACGTCGATGTGGTCACGGCCGGAGACCCGACCACGAATGCGCCAAGCTCCATGGCCGGGAGGACCACGAAGCTACGAGGCGTCCCGAGCCCTGCCGACGTGTCGTTCGGAGCGGGTCCAGTTCCGCGCGTCGACGTCGCCATATAGCTTCGTTATGTTTCGGCCGCGCCGGGCACCTCGACCGCGTGCTCGGGTCGGGTTCGACTGGCGGTCCACGATCATGGGCAGGTCCGCGACGGCGATCGAGTCGGGCGTTCCATGACTCGGCGTGCCGAGATATCCCCGCGCTCCTCGGACGTGCCGGTTCGACCCTCGTAGCGTCCGCATGTGGCCACGACGAGCGAGGTGTTACGACGGATGGCAGCCCGGCGAACTGTCCGACGACGTTCGCCTACTGGCGGCCGGGCCTCGCCGCGACGACCGGATCGCCGTCACGTTCACGGCAGACCTTGCCCGTGCCGTGGATCCACCCCGCTGCGGGTGGGGCCGGCTCACCCCGCGCGCGACGACCATGTTGTTGCATACGTCAGGAGAAGGAGGGTCCATGGGAAACCTGAATGTGGTCATGATCAACGTCACCTCACGTGACGACGGTCTTCGCGTGTTGGACCGCGTCGAAGCGGCGACCGAGACGGGTGAGATCAACGTCAAGGATGTGGCGATGGTCTACAAGAGCGACAAGGGGAAGGTGAAGATCCAACAGACCGCCGATGCGACCGCCGGCAAGGGTGCCGTGAAGGGCGGTGGGCTCGGTCTACTCGTCGGGATTGTCGCCGCACCGCTGGTACCGGCGGTGGCGGTGGGAGCGGGAATTGGGGCGCTCGTGGGGAAGGCCCGCGACCGCGGGATCGCCGACGACCTGATCAAGCAAGCCGGTGAGGCGATCGAAACCCATGGGGCGGTCGTGTTCGTGCTCGCCGACCAGGCCAACAGCCAAGCCATCACAAAGCTCATCGACGAGGCCGCCGCCGGTGGCGCCACGGTGGAGTATCAGGTCCTGTCCGAGGATGCGCAGGACCTGCTTCGGATGCAGCTCAAGACTGGCGGCAAGGTGGCTGTGGGAGTGCAGGTGGACTTCAAGGGCATGACGCTCGAGCAGTACGACGAGGTCATCAAGCGAATGGGTTTCGAGCCCCAAGGTTCAGGACCAGCCTTGTTCCACTGGGTCACGAAGACCGATGACGGGATCAGGGCGACGGACGTCTGGGAGAGCCAAGAGGACTTCGACAAGTTCGCCGAGGAGAAGATCGGACCGATCACTCAGGAGGCTGGCATCCAGGCCCAGCCCGAAGTCCAGTATTTTGACGTCCACAACTACTTGACAGCGGGCTGAACCACCGCGCCGGCAACGACGCTACGTACCGTCGAGCCCTGCCGACATGCCGTTCGGGCGCCGCGGTGGGCGGCCGCGGTCGACGTTCGGTATCGACGTTAGGACGCGGCGGCGCGTGACCGTCTGCCGCGGATAGTCGGGCACGCGCCCCGTGAGCGGTGGGCTACGGGTTAGCCGGTGGGTTCCGTCACGTCGTGGTCATCGGCGGGATTCTCGGTCGGTACCGTCGAGTACGCGTCGTGCAGGTGGACATGCGGGGGCGATCTGCGCCTAGTTGTCCGTGTCGTAGTAGTGCGTGTAGTACCAGATTCCCTTCTCCGCGAGGGCATCGTCGCTGATCACGCCGAACCGCCCAGGAGCGAGCATGTCGAATCCGGCCGGCGCCTGGCCGTCGACGATCCAGTCGGCCAGCCCTGCGCCGAGCGCCAGCGACATCGAGAACCCGGATCCGTTGCACCCGCTGGCCACCCAGAATCCTGCGGGCTGTGGCACCGGTCCGATCACGAAACGTCCGTCCGGGGTCATGGTGAACATGCCAGCTCTGTGGTCGGCGACTCGCCCCTGCCGGGCCAGAGGAGCCTCGTCGACGAAATCCTCCGCCATCTGATGGAGCCGAGCCAGGTCGAGCGGGACGTCGTCGGTGTCGAAGTCGGGGCCGTGACGGCGGGGATCGACGGCTAGCGGGTCGGATTCAAACCCGCCGAACATGAGCCCGCCGCGGGCCGGCCGAAGGTAGCTGGCGGCGTCGATGATGCGAGTGATCGGGTCAGTGGACGCGACATCGACCGACGGCTCGGTGATGAGGAGTTGGTGCCGGGTCGGCGCCACGGCCACGTCCGCGTCGGCGAGCTCACCCACCATGCGCGACCACGCGCCGGCCGCATCCACGACGACCCGGGTCCGGATCCGTCGGACCGCCGTCTCGAGCCCGTCCACCTGCCCCGCCGTGGTAGTGATCGCGACGACCGGCTCCCCCTCCAGGACCTCGACGCCGTGGGCGCGACACGCCACCAGATAGGCGTCGATGACATCACCAGGCTCCTCGACATAGACATCGCCGGGGCACCACACAGCTGACTCACCACCGGAGGGGCGGTAGTACGACACCCTCTCGTCAAGGACGGACGGGCCCAACGGCTCGACCTCCACGCCCCAGCCCCGCGACCGTGTCGCCTCGACCTCGAGGATGCGCGCGTAGTGCTCGGTCCGAGCGACCATCACACTGCCTGAGCGCATCACCTCGACCGGAACGCCCGCCCAATCGGCGAACGTACAAATCTTGTCGATGCTCCGCCGTGCAAGGCCGGTTCGGAACTCGTCGGCCTGTATGGACTTGAACAGTCCGGCGGCGCGCCCCGACGCCTGCGACCCAGCGGAGCGCCGCTCGACGACTGCTACGGACGCACCCCTAAGCGCACAATGCAACGCCGTGCTCAACCCGAAGGCACCCGCACCGACGACGGCCACATCCACGACCATCCGATCGTCACATCCTCTCGGTCCCGACCCGCATCGACACTACCGATCGCCCAAGTATCGAACGTCTGAACCGCCCATTAGCGTGACTGCAACTCTGCGTCGCGGCACGAACGAAGTGCCGTTCGGTGCGCGTCACGTCCCGGCTGGTGGCGACGTTCGGTACAGACATTCGGTAGCCGAGCTTGACCACAGCGGGATTGCGGTAGCCGGCTTTCCGAGGTGGGCGTAGACGTGCGACCCGTCTGGAGTGTGAGAGTAGAAGCCCTCGCATGCCCGCCGCATGGCTCCGCTTCTGAACTCTCGATCGGGTGTTCGCGTCCAGGTGGCAGTGTTCGAGTTGTGGCGGTGAGTGTGTGGAGGAACCGGGACTTCCGTCTCGTCTGGGGCGGCGGACTGGTCAACAATGTCGGTGACTGGCTGCTCGCCGTCGCGCTCCCCGCGTTCGTGTACACCGAGACCGGCTCGGGCCGCTCGACGGCGGCGATCGTGCTGATCGAGCTGGTGGCCGGGATCGCATTCGGACCGTACGGGGGGAGCCTGGCGGACCGGTGGAATCTGCGCACGACGGTCGTCGCGACCAACGTGTTGCAGGCGTTGGCGCTGGTGCCGCTGCTGGCGGTGCGCTCGGATCGGATCTGGCCGGCGTTTGTGGTGGCGGTCGTGCAGGGGCTGCTCCAGCAGGTCAACGATCCGGCGTCGTTCGCGCTCGTGCCACGCGTCGTCCCGGCCGAGCAGCTGGTTCAGGCGAACTCGGCGAACGCGGCGGCGACGTCGATCGCCCGCCTCGTCGGCTCACCGCTGGGCGGGATCGCGGTCGCCGCCGGCGGGCTGGCTGCTGTCGTGGTGGTCGACGCGATCACGTTCCTCGCTGTCGCTCTGGCCACGTCGTTCGTGAGGACACCGACGGCGAGCCTCACGGGGGCTGATGTCGAGACCGGAAAGCCGAAAGTGCGTGTTCGGGACGGCTGGAGCGAGATCCGTAGACACGCTGGCCTGACCGGCTACTTGGGGGTTCAGGCGCTGGCCTGGTTGGCGTTCGCGATGTTCCCGGTGCTGTTCATCGTGTTCGTGGTGGACGTCCTCGACGGCGACGAGGCAACGGTTGGCATCATCCGCGGGATGGCCGCGTTCGGCGGAATCGCCGCCTCGGTGCTCATCGGCCGCCTCGCCAAGGACATCGATCCGATCAAGCTGATGATCGTGGGCTACGCCGGATTGGGGATGGTTGCGTTCGTGTTCGTCAACATCACTGCCGTCACTACCGCGTTGTGGGTGTTCCTTGTGCTGTTCGCGTTGAGCGGGCTCCCGAACATCACCTCGCAGGTCGGCGCCGCGACCACGGCCCAGCGATTGTGCCCGCCCGAGGTCCTCGGCCGGCTTCAGGGACTCGTCTCGGCGGCCACCGCCGCTGGTGCACTGCTCGGCACGCTCGTCGCTGGCCTGCTCGTCGACATCGTTGACGTCAAGGCACTGCTGAACGTGCAAGCCGCCGTGTACGTGGCGTGCGGTGTGGCCAGCTACGCCACCATCCTCCAACGACACCCCGCCCCCGCCGCCGCGAGCACGGCACGCTAAGCCCGCTCGCCGAAACACGACTGCCCGCCGGTCATTACACCGCTTGAAGCGCCCAGTCGTGCCGTGAACCGCCCCGGCTTTGGTGGAGGCTCGGTTTAGTGCTGGCCGGTGATCCCGGTCAGTTGTTGTTGAGCGTAGTGGGCGGCTTCGAACTCGGCTGGTGGGATGTCGCCGATGGCGGTGTGGAGGCGGCTGGTGTTCCACCAGTGGACCCAGGACAGCGTGGCCAACTCGACGTCGTCGACGGTCCGCCATGGTCCTTGCATGGTGATCAGCTCCGCCTTGTAGAGCCCGAACATCGACTCGGCCAGAGCGTTGTCGTAGCTGTCGCCGCGGGAGCCGACTGAGGCTGCGGCGCCGACGTCGGCGAGGCGTTCGGTGTAGCGGATCGACAGATACTGCACGCCCCTGTCGGAGTGGTGCACCAGTCCGGGGTAGTCGGGTTGTTTGCGGGCCCAGATCGCCATCTCGAGGGCGTCGAGGGCCAGGTCGGCGCGCAAGGTGTTGGCGACCCGCCAGCCGACGATCATTCGGGAGAACACGTCGGTGACGAAGGCGACGTAGGCGAACCCCGACCAGGTCGCCACGTAGGTGATGTCGGCGACCCACAGCTGGTTGGGCGCGCCGGCCGTGAACGCCCGGTCGACCAGATCCGACGGGCGATCATCCACGGGCGCCGGGATCGTCGTTGTCCGCCGCCGGCCCCGAACCCGCCCGGCCAGGCCCAGCTCGCGCATCAGGCGTTCCACCGTGCAACGGGCCACCACAACCCCCTCCCGGTTCAGCTGACGCCACACCTTGCGGGCGCCGTACACGCCATAGTTCTCGGCGAACACCCGGCGGACGTGCGCTTTCAGCTCCACGTCCCGCCGTGCCCGCCGGCACGGCGGCCTGTGCTTGGCCGAGTAGTAGGTGGACGGGGCGACCTCGAGAACCTCGCAGATCGGCTCGACCCCGAACCGACACCGATGGGCGTCGATGAACTCGACTACTTCTTCGGTCGGCGGTCGAGCTCCGCCCCGAAGAAAGCCGCTGCGCTCTTGAGGATCTCGTTCGCCCGGCGCAGCTCCCGGTTCTCCCGCTCCAACTCGGCGATCCGATCCCGATCGGCCCGCGGCACACCCGGGCGACTGCCCGCCTCAACCTCGGCCTCGATCACCCAGCGGCGCAGCGTCTCACGGTGAAGACCGAGCTGCTTGCACACAGCGGTGTACCCGCCGTCGCTCACCCCCCGCGCCTCACGCCACTCTCTCACCAGGCGAACCGCCCGATCCCGCAACTCATCCGGATAAACCTTCGGTCGTCCCATCGACTCCATCCTCTCGACACAGAATGGAGCCTCCGCGGATCCCGGGGCGGTTCAGTATGTGTGCGCCGAGCCCGGCCGGTCGACGTCGTTCGGTCGCGACATTCGGTGTGCGTTCGCGCCGATGGATGGACTCAGCCACCTTGATCTCGCGTCTCAGCGCGGGCGGTTCCCGGGCCCGTGCGCGCTCGCGATCGCGAGCACCGACATCAGAAGGGCCGCCCGCGATCATCCGGATATCCGGCGTTAAACGGCTCCCCCCTGCTGGGAGGCAAGCGGGGAGCCTTCTGTGCCGAGGAAGGCACCAAGTCAATAGGCGCCTCTGCCCCGATCCTGCGTTCACTGCCTGAAAGGCAGCTGAAACAGGCACCCGAGGTCTCCCTCGGGCATGAGCTCTACTTTTCCGTGTCGACCCGGATGAACGGATTCGGCCGCCCCGGAGGTGGGTTGGCCGCTCCATTGACGACGTCTGCGCCGTCGAAGGTCACCCGACCGATCGCGGTCGCCTCCCGCCGCTTCCTCTTGCTTCCCGGCCTGGTTGACGGTCACCTCCAGCGGTCCGGAGCCGGTCCACGCAACGTCGAAAGTGACGAGGTGATCTTGGGGGTCACCGACGACCCGGACGGTGGTCGATCCGGAGACGGTGACGCTCTTGAGATCCGGGGTGCTCGTGATGGTGGCCGGGGCCTGTCCCCTGCCCCAGTTGACCGAGCCATCGGGGCAGAGCGCGAAGAACTGGATCCTGGCCGAGGGGTCCGGGTCCTCGGTTTCGGGCGACTCGAAGAAACGCGTGGTCTCAACCAGCAGAGTTCCGTCCACGATCGTGCCGTCGTCGCACTCCCACGGCGCCGCCCAGAACGCCGAGGCGGTTTCCTCGAAGGTCGTGTCGTTGACCGCCGACGCGGATGTCGACAACGTCAGTAGCGCAGTGAGCGCTCCCACCAGCACCACGACCGAGCGTCGCCGCGCGGATGCAGTTTTGAACACGTTGAACCTCCCCGGCTCGTGCCTGCTGTCAAAGACACGTCCCTGGCTTCGATTCGGTTGGGTCCGCGACTCAATCCGGAGTGGCACCGCGCCAGACCCACGAGGTCGCCGCCCTGCGTGCACGACGCTGACGGTTACGTAGAAATGCCGTTCGGCTTCCGTCGCATGCTCGTCGTGAGCGGCGTTCGGTGGCCGTGTTCGGCGCCCTCGGCACCGACCCGCTGGTTGTGACGATTCGCACACGGTCGGCACCAGGATCAGGTGGCAGGCAAGATGCTTCAGAACTGGAGAGTTGCCGTCCGGGCGGACCGGTCCGGATGGATGCCGGATGATCGATCCGTAGCTTGGGTGCGATGGTGTTCCGCAAGCGCGGCAAGGCTGGTCGTCACGATGGGTCCGGAGACGATCGTGGCCGTGGGCGCCCGAGAGTGTCGATCATCGGCTTCGACGTCGCGCCGAGGGAGGTGATGGCACAGGCACCGCTCGCTGGTGAACTGCTCGGGGTGATCCCGGGTCCGGATCGATCCGACTACTGCGCGATCTTGCTCGACCGTCCGCTGCACCTGTTGCCACCGTCGGATCTCGAGCTCGCTCGAGTCGAGCCCGGCGCCATCGTGCGGGACGGGGAACGAGTCTCGATCCGTGTCAACGCCATCGTCGTGTGCGCACGCCTCGTGGGCGAGCAGATCGGCCCGGACTCTGCGAATCTCGCCGTCAACGTTGCCGCTGTCATCGACAACACGGCGTTGCGTGATCCGGTGTTGGCGTTAGCCAAGCTGCACGTTCTGGGCGTCGGGGTCTTCTCTCACCTCTGAGCGGTCGACCGGCGGGCGGCGCAAGCCGATCGGCCGATTCCACGCCGTCTTGATGGCGATTGTGGGGCCTTTGCAAGCTCAGTGACCGAAGCGGTGACGCATTCCCATCGAACTCGAAATGAAGGTCCACGATTCGCACGGAGGTGCCGTCATGGATGGGCTGAGCCGGCCCTATCGAATTTGTTCGGGCGCGTCATTCGGTGCACGCCTGGATGCGCACCGGGGTGACGATGACCAGCGGGGCCCGGAACAGCACGAGTGGTCACCGACGCGGTCGGCCCGTCGCAGGCGTCGGCCGAGCGGGCCAATGACTGTCCGATCAGCGGCGGGACGGGAGGGGAAGACGACGTCGTTGAGGGAAGCGCACGATGGTGGCCTCGTTCCCGGAGCGCTCGGCGAGCGAGAGGGCCTCGTCGGCAAGGGCTTGGCGACGGTCGAGAGGGCTGCCGTACGTGAGTTCCTGACGCAGGATGGCGAGCACGTGCGCCCGGTCGGGGTGGTTCGGGGAGAGCCGACCGAGAGCCATCTCGAGAATCTTGACCTTGTCGCTGCCCCGTCGTCGGCCGCTCGCACCGTCCTCGGTCACGGGTCTACGGGGCTGCTCACGCTGGTGGTGGTGCCGTGCCGGCGAGGTGGTCGTCGAGGAGTTGGGCTGCTCTTCGTCCGACGTGCTGCCCGATCGACGCGCCGGCGGTGACCGCTGCCTCGAAGTGCACGCCGCCCCACACTCGGCTGAGACCGCACTCGTTGGCGAGGTCGGACCATGTCGCGAAGTGCAGTGTGATGTCGCCGGCGGGTGTCACGCCCGGCTCGATCCGCGAGCTGCCGTGTGGCACCGGGACCGAGTAGTCGAGGACGTCGGAGCCGAAGTAGCGCCGGCTCGTCTCGGCGTGCGCATGGCACAGGGCCGAGGACCCTGATGGGTACTCGGGGTGGTCGGCGGTGCGGAGGTAGCCGCGCCAGTGGGCGCCGGGGAGGTCCGACACGGTGCCGCGGCCCGGTCCTCCCCACGCGGTCACGTGTCGATTCTCGTAGAGCCATCTGATCGCGCTGATCGGACGGACGGCGTCGTAGTGGCGCTTGGCGTACCAGACCGCGATCGCTGCGTCGAACGCGCCGACGTTGGTAACGAAGTCGTACTCGACGAACTGGGCCAGATCGAGTTGCCGGGACTGCGCCGCGAACAGCGCCGAGAAGCCGAGTCCTTGCAGCTTGTCGTCGTACAGCTCGGCGATCATCTTCTGTTCGTCCGTCAACGCCGCTGACACCGCGAGGACGTGGTCGGCCTGGGCGCGGTAGGCGCGGGCTCCACGGCCGCGCCGCCACTCGCTGGCCGAGGGCGGCGGCGGCAGGAACGCTGCGGGATTGCGATAGGAGTACGGTCTCGTGAGCCCCATCTGCGGCGTGACGAACTGCTGGGCGCGGTAGATGCCGGTCCGGTCCGTCACGACCAGCGGTTGCCAGCGGCTCGGGTGGCGCAGCTCGTGCGGCGTGTTCGTCGGTTGGTACCCGGTCGAGTCCGAGTACGGTTCGAGGTGGTAGCGCCGGTTGCCTGCGTCACCGAGCTGGTTCATGCCATCGTGGACGCGGTCGGCGACCACGGCTCGGCCTGCGGCATCGCCGATCCCCGCCGCTGCGCGATCCCGCGGAGGTCATGGGTCGTGGCACGTTCACTTCCACGAGTTCTGCCCATGACGCCGAACGGGCGGGGAACAGGCTGTCGAGCACGTGGCGCGAGGCGTGCAGGATGGCGACGTTGCGGGATCGGTCGGTGGCCTCGTCCGGCGGGCGACGGCCGAGCCGAGACGACACGCCGACGGCGCTCGGGTGGTAGGGCGCGATGGCGTCGAACCAGCAGTGCGTGAGCATTGTCGTCACCCGCAGGACCGTCGTGGCGTCGTTGGCGGTCGGCGACATCGTCTCGTAGATGACCGGGATGACCGCCGGGATGATCACCTCCACGGGCGCGTTGCCGGCGCCCAGGTCGAAGCCGACTCGATGTGCACGAGGTGAGCGCGCTCGATCGGCGGCGCCGGCGGCCGTCGGCCAACCCAGCGACGCGGCGGCCGGCAACGAGCTCGCCAGCGCGGTCAGGAACGTACGGCGGTCCATCGTGTCTCCTTCGTCCGGATGTTGGTCGACGCGGCGATCGGCGTCTGCGAACCCTCTCCGTGCTGTGGATGGTGTCGACGACCGTACGGACGCGCCCGGCTCCGGGCTAGCGGGAAAGCCCTACACCTCCCTGCACCTTTCGCCGGGCCTCGATCCTGACGCCCAGGCCGAGGGCCCGGAGAGATCACCCGACGCTGGACCTCGCTGGTGCCTTCACGCACCGCAAACGTCGCTTCGCCACCAAGGTCCAAGCCCGGCAGGCGGTGCCGGCTACATCGACCGCTACAACCGGATCCGCCGCCACAGCTCATGCGAGATGAACTCACCGATCGAGTTCGAGGCGATTCTCGACGCCCGAGCGGCCGAAATTGTCACCGCCGGGGAGGCGGCATGAAACCGGCCTTCAGGATCGCCTCACAGCGCCGCAACGAGATCTAGTGGCACTACACACCCGGCCGATGACAGGCTCAATCACCAATAAGCTGCCCCCACGATTCGGGGGAGGCCCAGGAGACGCGGACGTGCCGATCTGGCACACCGGAGCCTCCATCAAACCCGGGGCGGTTCATGCATCGTGGCTCGGCAGAGTACGGCATTCGGTCGCGGCGTTCGGTGCGCGTCCTGGCCTTGTTCGAGTCAGTCGCTCACTTTGGACTCCGCGACGCAGGCGAGCAGAGTGCACCGCGCTGGAGCACGGCGAACTCGGCGGGAGAGTGCCATCGCTTAAGAGGGCTTCAGAGAAGCCCGAATTTCGTGGTGGTGTAGATCCCGCCGTTGGGGTCGGCCAGGAACAAGGCGACGCGGCCTTGGCCGGTGGTGATGGCGGTGACTGGGCCGCCGGGGATGGTGACGCCCTCTGAGACGCTGGTCCACGGTCCCCAACCGCTGTCGGGGTGGCCTGCGGTGGTGTAGATCCCGCCGTTGGGGTCGGCCAGGTACAAGGCGACGCGGCCTTGGCCGGTGGTGATGGCGGTGACTGGGCCGCCGGGGATGGTGACGCCCTCTGAGACGCTGGTCCACGGTCCCCAACCGCTGTCGGGGTGGCCTGCGGTGGTGTAGATCCCGCCGTTGGGGTCGGCCAGGAACAAGGCGACGCGGCCTTGGCCGGTGGTGATGGCGGTGACTGGGCCGCCGGGGATGGTGACGCCCTCTGAGACGCTGGTCCACGGTCCCCAACCGCTGTCGGGGTGGCCTGCGGTGGTGTAGATCCCGCCGTTGGGGTCGGCCAGGAACAAGGCGACGCGGCCTTGGCCGGTGGTGATGGCGGTGACTGGGCCGCCGGGGATGGTGACGCCCTCTGAGACGCTGGTCCACGGTCCCCAACCGCTGTCGGGGTGGCCTGCGGTGGTGTAGATCCCGCCGTTGGGGTCGGCCAGGAACAAGGCGACGCGGCCTTGGCCGGTGGTGATGGCGGTGACTGGGCCGCCGGGGATGGTGACGCCCTCTGAGACGCTGGTCCACGGTCCCCAACCGCTGTCGGGGTGGCCTGCGGTGGTGTAGATCCCGCCGTTGGGGTCGGCCAGGAACAAGGCGACGCGGCCTTGGCCGGTGGTGATGGCGGTGACTGGGCCGCCGGGGATGGTGACGCCCTCTGAGACGCTGGTCCACGGTCCCCAACCGCTGTCGGGGTGGCCTGCGGTGGTGTAGATCCCGCCGTTGGGGTCGGCCAGGAACAAGGCGACGCGGCCTTGGCCGGTGGTGATGGCGGTGACTGGGCCGCCGGGGATGGTGACGCCCTCTGAGACGCTGGTCCACGGCGATGCGCCTGGCTCGATGCGGACGGCGAAGCCGTCCGGACGGCGCCGCGGTGACGGTCACCGTCACGCCGTTGTCGAGCACCGCCGACTGACCGGACTGCAGCGCTTTCGGCGTGATGAGGTAGAGAGGCAACTTGTTGCCCTCCCGCTCCTGCACGGTCGAGTTGCGGGTCTGGATGCGGTAGGCGATGACACCTTCACTGGCGATGCCCCTCTCCTGGCTGTCGCCAGTGGACGGCATGCCGGTCTCGAACTGGTCGGTCATCTTGCGTGCTTCGACGATCACGTACGGAAAGCTGTCGCCGATGCGGACGGCGGCCACCCGCCCCGCCCCAGGGGGCTGCGCGAGGCCGATGTGCTGTAGTTCGTAGTCGGCGAAGCGCCCGCGGCCAGCGGGATCGTCGCTGGGTCGAGCCAGCCGAGCTCGTGCTTGGTGAATGCGGTCGGGTGGGTCTGGCTCGATGCCGACATCTCGTCGAAGGTGTCGATGGCGCGGACGGGTGGGTCGGCGTCGTTTGCGAACGGATAGAGGTCCTTGAAGCCGGTGAGGCCATGGATCAGCTCCATCAGCCACACGCCGTTGCTTTCCGCCATCACCACCCGTGACCAGAAGCCGTCATTGGTGCCCGCACCACGGCCGCCGAGCATCACCAGTACGGCGGCGTCCATGCCCTCGTCGCGCAAGCGTCGGCCAAGCGTGCCCTCGAGCTCGCTGGGAGTCGACCACCTGCTTGTCGATGGTTTGCATCGGCAGCACCCACGGGTCGATGTCGGCCGATCCTGAGGAGGCGGCGCGCAGCCACGCCCGCAGCGAACGGTCCGCGCCATTGGCCTCGCGACGCGGGTCATAGACGACCCGGCGGAGAATGACACTCTCCCAGTCGGGCGGGATCTGATCGGGCGGCGCGGCGTGCGACCGAAACAGCGGCACGAAGGCGACGCGTTCGCGTCCGAGCCAGGGTGTCGCCGAGGTCATTGTGGCCTCTCGTTGCCCCGGAACGGAGAGCGGTGGCGCCGTCTTGCAACGTCGTCGCGGTTGTGCGGCGAGCTGTTCCGGACCCGGCTCTGGGTGTCCCGTCGACGCGCGGGGTCGAACCCGAGCATCTCGTTCCCAATCCAGCATGTTCCCTCCGTCGTCTGATTCGGTGCCGAACGATTGTGCGATTCAAGGTCGTGGTCGTAGTTCGGTCAGGATTCTCGGGTTGACCCGCCCGGGACACGCATGGTGCGCTAGCGACCGACGAAGCGCATCCGTACCGGTACGGAACTTCGAGGATCGAAGGCGGGACGATGGTCCCTGATGCCGGATGGCGTGTCTACCGTGGCGCCTCGCCGCCGACGAGTCGCAGCGCGGAGAGCAGCCAGTGAAAGTCGTCGTCGCCGTGCGGCTGTCCGATCGGTGTGCGCCTGGCGCCGAGCGAGTGCCGGGCCAGCGATCGTCCGGCGCTAGCGGCGGCCATTCGATCGACTCGAACTCCGCGTGGTCGTGGCGTCGTCAGACTGAGCGCCGTCGCGCAGGTCGGCGGCGGCATCGAAGTCTCGCACTGATGCTCGGCGGGGGCGTCAGCCCGGCGAAGCGTCGCAGGATCGTCGCCCCGATCGACGTGTGGTCGAAGCGGGTGGGGATCACGTCCTGGCGCTCGACCCACGGCGAGACAAGGAACGTCGGCACGCGGGGTCCGAGGGTGGTGCGGCCGCCACGGAGTGGCGGGGCGTTGGTGGGCGGTCGCTGGTGATCGTAGAAACCGCCGTGTTCGTCGTAGGTGATGTCACGCCAGCAGCGTCTTGTCCCATTGCGGTCCGGCGATCAGCGCTTGGACGATGCGGCTAACGAAATCCTGCCCGTCCTTCATGTCGGCTGGCGGATGGTCGTCGTTGCCGGGCGGCAGGTCGATGTAATCGGGCTCGATCATCGTCACCTGTGGCAACGCGCCGGTGCGCGCCGTCGCCTCGACAAGCCGCGTACCGGGTCGCCGAACCAGACCACGTTGGCGGTGTCGAACGTGTAGTTCCGGAACAGTCTGATGAAGCTGAAGCCGTTCTCGAACACCTTCCACGAAACGTCGCGGTCGTTGAGGTGATCGAACAGCGTGGGCGTAGCGAGCGGCAGCATCGTGACGAAGTCGGGGTTGTCTTGCTCGACGTTGCCCAATGGATCGAGGTTGAAATCGCCCGTGAACAGAACGAACCGGTTCGGCCAGGTCGGGCCGGCATGCGACGTGTACCAGCGGTCGCAGATGCCGAACTCGCGGGCGAGAATTGCGTAGACCGGCAGCTGATCGGCGCCGAAGTAGTCCATCACCAGGCGGAGCCGCTCCGGGTCGGTGCCGGCGCGGTGGGCGAAGTCGGAGGCGAAGCGCTCCATCTTCGTATCGCGCTCGCCGTCGATCTGGTTGAGTACGCACTCGGTTTCGTGACACGGGCCGGCCCACGTAGCCGCCCGATGGGCCGGTGAACACGGGCCATGCGGTTGACATCGCCCGCCTGGGAAACAAGTTGCGGTTGCCGAAGCGGTTGTACTGTGGGTTGACGTTGGGGTCCTCTCCAGATCGTTCAACCCGTTCACGTCGCTGCGTCGGCCACCGTCATCGCGCAGTCCGAGGTCACGGCTGAGATAGCCGAGCACTTGGTCGAAGGAGCGGTTCTCCATCATCAGGACGACGATGTGGTCGATCTTCGCCAGCGCCCCGATCCACGGTCGTGGCACGGCGCCGCCTCCGCCTGGCGGTTCCGGGCCTGAACCACCGGGCTCCGGGTCGGGCTCCTCGTCGGGCAGGTCGTACAGCCGGATCGAGCCGTCATCCACCGGCTCGGCGACGGGCCCGTCCGGATCGCCGTGTCCGGGAGCGGTGCTCGACTTCGGTCGTGGGCCGACGTACTGGACCAGCACATCGCCTGACGCTGGTTCGACGACGCCATCGGTATCGACCGTGTCGTTCGGGCCAGCCGCATATCCGATTGACCACAACTGACGGCGATCGCCGATCAGCCATGGCGCGAGAACGTTGCCGAACCGCGACAACCCGCTCTGCGGTGGGAACTGCAATTGGTAGATGGCGTCCTCGACCGCCTTCTTCGCCGTGGACTTGGCATTGACGGTGTTGAAGACGTCGGGCAGCTCGGGATCGGGGATCTCGACGTCGGAAAGCGCATCGAGCAGCTCCGATTCGACGATTGGCCGGTATTCCAACCCGTCGCCGCGGCGGCACAGGAAGAGCCGCACGGTGACGTGGAAGCTCGGCAGCGTGATGTCCGAAAGCAGCGGCAACTCGATCTCGCCGTGGGCCACGCAGTCGACGCGCACGGAGAAGAACGGCGCCGTCGTGTCGAAGGACGGTGGAGCAGGTCCCGCGCCGATGTCCAGGCGCACTGCCGTCGTGTGGATGTTGTTCGCTTTTGGCCAGCGGCACGCCGGTGTCGATCACCACCACTTCGTCGA
>CAVWJT010000007.1:0-196274 GCA_963755235.1 uncultured Acidimicrobiia bacterium | reverse complement strand
CGTTACACTTTCGCGGCACAAAATGCTCCGCCGCGGATCGCCGGCCGTCGTGGTGTCAGCGCGCGGGGAACGGCTAAAAGTCAAAGAACCCGGAGGTATCAGGTGAAACATTCGTCTGGCGCCCGGATGATGGCGAGCGCGGCAGTCCTGGCTGTCTGTGCGTGGATGCCGACTCCGGCGGTGGCCCAGGCCAAGCCGCCTGGGGCAGCTATTCCTCGCGCGGCGGACGGCCATCCGGATTTCTCCGGTATCTGGCAGGTCATGAACACGGCGAACTTCGACATCCAGGACCACTCGGCGCAAAAGGGAGTGCCGGCGGGGCAGGGTGTGGTCGAGGGCAACGAGATACCGTACACGCCTGCCGCGCTGGCGAAGAAGATGGAAAACTACAAGAACCGGGCAACCGCTGATCCCGAATCGAAATGTTACCTGCCCGGGGTGCCCCGCATTACGTACATGCCGTTTCCATTTCAGATCCTCCAGACGCCGGGCCAGGTGACGATTCTGTACGAGTATGTCCACGCCATTCGCTATATCTACACGAACGGCACGCCGCATCCACCTGGTCCGATTGAATGGTGGATGGGAGACTCGCGCGGCCGGTGGGACGGCGACACGCTCGTCGTTGACACCGTGCACTTCATCGCCGACACCTGGTTCGACAGGGCCGGCAATCACCATAGCGACGCGCTGCACGTCGTCGAGCGCTACTCATTCATCGATCGCGACCATCTCAACTATGAGGTGACCATCGAGGATCCCAAGGTGTTCACGAGACCCTGGAAGATGCGCATGGTGATCTATCGGCATACCGAACCGGGCTTCCAGCTTCTGGAATACGAGTGCTACACGTTCGACGGTTCCAATTGAAGTCGGCCTGGTGCGCGCGACGCCAGGCCTATGACGCGCTTTTACGTTCTGCAGGTGCAGCCAAGTGCCGACGTGTTGTACCCGGAATCGTCGGCGACCTACGTCCGCGGGCAGAGGACTTTCCCCTGCTTGCGGGCAGGGTCTCGGGAATGGCCTGATTCGAAACCGCGTTTCTTGAAGTCGCTGAAAGGAAACTCGAGATGATCAGCCGCCTGTACGCGTTGATAATCATCGGCGCAGTGGTCGCGGTCGTCCTCCTGCTGCCGCTTTCAGCAGCCGCCGGCCAGGGGTCGCCTGCGCCCACGACCCAAAACAGTTGCATGTCAGACGACCCCGCCCTCTTCTGGCGATGCGCACAACAAAGAGTCAAGACGTTCAACCCTCCCCGGACTGCGGACGGCAAACCCGACTTGAACGGATATTGGCGCAACCGCACGCGCGCGCAATGGAATCTGGAAGGATCGGTCCGGACCATCCCGGAAGAACCCGGGGGAGAGCCGTTCGGCTCGGGCTCCACGCCAGAAGGCGGCGCGGGAGGCAAAGCGGTGGTGGTCGACCCGCCCAACGGCAAGGTGCCGTACCAGGCGTGGGCCCGCGCGCAGAGCCAGGAGAACACGGTCAAATATATCGACCAGAATGCGTCCTGTTTCTTGTCCGGCGCCTTGCGCCACATGTATGTCTCGCCTGCGCATCAGATCATTCAGACGCCTGATTACATCGCGATCCCGTCCGAAGAGGCGCATGGCACGCGCCTCATTACCATGGCGAAGCGGCCGCATCTCGGCAAGGACATCCTGCTGTGGCAGGGTGACGCACGTGGCCGCTGGGAGGGCAACACCCTGGTCGTCGAATCGACAAACCACAACGGCCGCGTGTTTCTGGACCGCCAGGGCACGTTCTATACGGACGCCGCGATCTTGACCGAACGCTTCATGATGGTGGATGCGAACACGATCGCGTATACCGCCACCGTGGACGACCCGCTCGTGTACACGAGGCCGTTCACGATTGCGCTCGCGTTCACGCGCCACACGACAGAAGGGTTCGAGATTTGGGAGGATGCCTGCTTCGAAGGGGACTTGACGGCGAAGCGTCTGAGAAGGCGGGCTTACGAATGAACCCGGGGATCACGTCCAGGGACGTTCCTGGATTGAAGAACCGCGCACCGGTTGCGCGCTGATGCAGGCGCGTCGCTTGGGTCGGCGGGCGCAGTTGCCGTGCAACTGCGCCCGTGTGACGCGCTAGTTGGTGTTCGGTAACCGGAAACGCAATCGGCGTCGCGCCGTGGGCGACGAACCACCACTGCCCGCCTTTGTTCATGAAGACGTTCATGTACCTGCGCCGCGGTCCTGCAGACCCATCCTCGTTGATCGTGTTGCTGCGCCCCAGCTGAATGATCGTGTCTCCAAACTGGCGCACCGTGAAGTCGTCGTGCTTGTTGACGATGCGCTTGGGGTTCTTGGCGAAGTTCGCTTTCACACCCGCGATGAACTCGTCCTTGCGTCTGGACGTGCCCGGTCGAGCTCATCCACATGATGTCGTCGGCGAACAGACGGTCGCGCGTCACATTGTCGCTGTCGCCCGTGCCGGCGGCCTGATTCTGGACCGCCGAAAGCCTGAGAATCTCTTTTTCGACGTCCGGCTCCGACTTCCTTGCCAAGGATGATCTTGTTCGTCGGCGAGGCTTTTGCCCGCGCCTGGACGGCGAGTATCTCAGGAGATTCGGGCTGAGCCTTGTAGTCGATCGGAATCGTCTCGCGCCCGATGACAAACCACTGGCCGCGCTGTTTTTGAAGGACGATCAGATATCGTCTGGCGTCCCCTTTGGTCCCGTCCGGCTTCATCGTCGTGCTGCGGCCGTGTTGGACGATGACGTCTCCAAAGCGCCTGATGCCGAAGTCGTCGTGCGGGGCGGCATCCTTTTTCGTCTTCGTCGGGTTCTTCTGGAAATTGTGCCGCGTCACTGCCAGGATTTGCGGCTTGGTGACGACACGCCCGGTGGCCCCGATCCAAAGCGTATCGTCGGCGAGCATCCGATCGATCATGCCCTCGGAGTCGCCGATTGAATTGGCGTCGTTCTGCTCCAGATCGAGCTGGATGATGTCCTTTCGAGTCTCCGCGTCCACTTCAGTGCCGAGGATGCGCGAGTTGTCGGCGGCCGGAGCGGCCGTGCTTTCACTCGTAGCGGCGGCCGTCGTTACCGAAGCTTCCTGCGCATTACAGCCGACCCACGCCACTCCCAATAGCACTGCCAGTCCAAGTCGTTGCACCACTGTTCACCTCCTGCGTTGGACGCTGCGCATCAAGCCGATGAAGACCGCGCGTCTGCGATCGGCTTACTGCAGCCTCGTCCACGCCATACCGTCGGGATCGATACCAGTCGAGAAGCGGCCGAC
The DNA here is from genome assembly GCA_963755235.1 of uncultured Acidimicrobiia bacterium. Taxonomy (GTDB): domain Bacteria; phylum Actinomycetota; class Acidimicrobiia; order Acidimicrobiales; family Ilumatobacteraceae; genus JALZMG01. Next base: position 193,008 of record CAVWJT010000007.1, on the reverse strand, counting down.
CTCTTGAAACGTCTTCAGGTCGATCGCGACGACGATGTTGTCGTCGGCATTCGCCACGTACACGCGCGAGCCATCGGGCTCTATCTGAAACTTCGTCACCTTGTTGCCCAACTTCAGCCGTTTCATCTGCTTGCGGGTCGCCGCGTCGAGGACGACGAGCTCGTTGCCGGTGTTGTCCGAAATAACCACACGCTTGCCGTCCGGCGTGAACGACAGCTTGTTTGAGATCTTCGTCTGCACGCTGAACGTCTCCTTCACCTTCTTGCTGGCGATATCGATAATCGAGACGGTGTCGGAGTGCGCAACCCACAACTCCTTGCCGTCCGCCGAGATGTCGATACCCTCCGGCCTCTTGCCGACCGGAATCGTGGTGAGCTTCCAGTCGGCCGGCTTCTCGATCCGCTCGAAGACCGCCAAGCTGTTGGCGGCCATGTTCGCCGCAAAGATATGATTCAGGTCCTTGCTGACGACGACCGTGTGTGTGCCATCCTGGCCCGTGCCGAGCACCAGGTCTATCTTGTTGGTCACCGGGTCGTATCGCCCGATCGCCTTGGAGCCCTGGGCCGTGAAATACACCTTTCCGCCGGCGAAATGGATGCCGTGCGGCACCGTGAGAGCGCCCAGGTCGACGTGGCGGACCACTTTCTGACCCACCAGGTCGACCACGGAAAGAGTGTTGTTCGCCATATTGGCGAGAAAAGCCATCTTGCCGTCGGACGACACCGTCACTTCATGGGGCCGGCCCGCAGTGGTCACCTTGCCCACGACCTTCCGTGTCTGCGGATCGACGATGGCCATCGAGTCTTCGCCCTTGTTGACGACCAGCAGCGCCGTCGAGGGCGTTTCGGCAACCGCCACTGTTGTGATGGCGGCGAGAGCGCCGGGCAAGATCCACCGACGAATCAGTTTGTTCGGTCACCAGACGTCATCCATGACCGACCTGCCTAGAGTTTTCCACGGGTTATGATGCTCTCACTGCGTTTTTCCTGTCTTGACGATATTCAGGAACTCGTCATTCGTCGCGACCGCCCCATGGAGTCCGACATGCTGGGCAACGTCCAGCTTCAGTCGCTGGATGTTCCGGAAGAACGTCATCATGCTGGCGTTGGGAGCTGGCGGTGCCGCGCCCTGGAGCCGGCGGGCGAGTACAGGTCGGCGTTCACCAGGATCTTCTCCTTCGGAAGATACGCGATCAACATGCCCGCGTTGTGGGCGAGGCCCTCCACGTAGTGAACCTCCAGCACTCGCGCGCCATCACTGATCACGTACTTCGAATTCAGCGTCTCGAATTCAGGCTGTCGGCCGCCGGTCCAGTACGGCAGCTGAGCGGAGAACCTATCGGGTTGCATCGTCCGTGGCGTCGAGGCCAGCACCGTACGGTCGTAGAACTCGCGGTTCCCCTGGTGAGTGACGATGGTCGTGCCCATGGTGGCGTAGGTGCGAAGTCCGCCCAGGTGGTCGAAGTGGTGATGTGTGTTCACCAGGTACCGGATGGGCTTGTTGGGAATGAGCTTTTCCACTTCCGCAATCACCGCCAGAGAGCGCTCCTCGTTCTGGGGGGCCTCAATCACCGCTATGAAGTCGCGGAAATCGACGGCGACGCTGTGATGGCTCCCGCCGGCAATGCGGAAGACTCCATCCGCCAGTTTCTGGGACTCGACGCGGACGGGTGCGACGGTTGCCTTCTGAACCGCGTCCGGGACGGCCATCGCCTGAACATTCAGGTTCGGCTGCACGTTGCTCACTCTGATCTCGATGGAATTCTCGCCCCTGTTCCGTCTGAGGTCGCCCTGGTGCGAGTGGAGCAGCGTGGGGAATTTCACGCCGGCGAAATCCTTGTAGTCGGTCATGCGGGTTTCGTACAGCATGTCCCCGAGCACGGGGTTGGCAACCCATGTCTGCACCATTTCGACCAGATTCTGGTCGTTGATCTGGCCATTGATCCTGTACTTCCCGAGCGCGGTGAACGAGATGATGGTCGCCTTTTTTCCACCCTGCGTCATGCCGGCGTTCGACGATCCGGCAACGGTGATCCGGGTTGCCGTCGGGTTGCTCGCCGCCATGGCGGCTTTCAAGAAGCCGTGCGGGGTCATGACGATGTCCAGTTGCCGCAGCTCCGCGAAGGGGATCGCGTAGAGATAGAGGTTCGTCAGCGGTACAGGATTCGTCCCGTCCATATTCCACGCGGAGTTGCCGTTGACGAGAAATATCTGCCGCTGCTCTCCCTGAATCGGTGTCCCGCCGCCGCCACGGGGTGGGTAGTTGCCCTGCGTGCGAGCGAGCTCCTCGCGCGAGAACTTGGCGTCGTAATCGATGGTCTTGGTATAGCTCGTCACCTCAAACCTCGGCCAATCGTCGTCCGCGCTGTAGCTCTGACCCACTCCAGCGACGAAGCCGGTCCCGGAAATCTGGATGGTTTTCAGGTTGTTGGCGCCCATCGCCGTGGAGGCGGCCTGCAAGACCGTCTTGGCATCCTGGGCAGCCGCGTGCCCGCCGTCAGCGCCACTAGTGCGAAGAGAACGAACAGTCTTCCGCCATGTTTCCCCCCTATTTACGAATGCCGGTACGGAAAGTTGGGTGATTATGCTACGAAAGTGCTCCCGGCGCGCGCGAAAGTCAACGATGTCGACGGAGGCGCCGAACACCGGATAGTCGTTTCTAAATTCCTGATGGTGCACGACTTCCGGATTGAAAGCGCTGCCCCGGAACCCCGGGCACGCGAACGTCCACCTCGTGGCCTCTATCCGCTGAACAAGTACCAGCTTCCGGGCGGGGCATCCCGGCTGGCGGCGTTGCTCCTCCCTTACATACTCCCGGTATGCTCGGTCGTCGCGCCTGGCCATCCGGGCGCCGCGCTCCGGAATCCGGTACCTGTTCAGCGGATACAGGCCACCTAGTCTGGAGAAGCGATGTAGCCGCGCCGCGCGCGGATGCGGTATTGCCGATTGGGGACTTCCACTCGAATCGTGTGCCAGCGGCCGTCCTTTTTCTCGCTGGAGAGATAGCCGAGGTAGTACTGCTGGCGGAGCTCGTCGGCGATCGCGGCAGTCGCCGCGTTCAGGTCCGACGGATCATTGACCACCTCGGTGCGGCCTCCGCTGTCGTCCGTCATGTTGCGGAGTGCCTTCACGTCGACCGATTCAGTGCAGCCCCGGCTCCACCTGCGACCTTGCGGCGGCGGCACTGGGCATCGGGCGGCGGCGGCGGCATCGGCCAGCCGCGGCGGCCGGCCGGAGGGAACGGAAACGGGATCGGCCCGCGGCGCTGCAGTTGGGGACGCGGCTGGTAGCGCCGGTCACCGTCGCTTCCGCACTCGATGCCGATGGCGTAGAGCATCGCATCGCTTTCGCGAATGAGCTCTTTCACCTCCCGCAACTTCGCGTAGCTCGCGGTGTCGTGCCCGTCCGAGAGCACGACCAGCGCCTTCTTCCGATGCTGTCCTGTGGCGGTGAGGCGAAGGGCCTGCGCCACCGCGTCGTACATTGCCGTGGTGCCGTCGGCGACGACACGGCCCAGAGCCCGGCTGAGCAATTGCCGATCGGCCGTCCAGCCCTGCACGAGCTCCGGGCGATCGTTGAAGCGATACAGGAACAGTTCATCCTCTGCGCCGAGCAGGTCGTAGAGAAACCGATCGAGCGCCGTTCGAGCCCCCAGGATCTTCTCCCCGGCCATGCTGCCGCTCGTGTCGAGCGCGATCCCCAGGCTGACCGGCACGCGCTCGGCGCTGAAGTGCGACACCGCTTGCGGCCGGTCGTCTTCGTAGACCGTGAAGTCGTCCTGTCGAAGACCGGGCACGAAGCGGCCGGTATCGTCGGACACCGTGGCGGTGACGTTAACGAGCTCGACACCGCTCTTGAAGCGGAATTCGGACTCGGGAGTCTGCTGCTGGGCGTGGAGGGAGACGAGGAGCAACCCGACTGTCAGGATGACCACGACCGGCTGGCCCCGGACGTAACGTCGCGCTTTGCATCTGACCCTTCGCCCCGCGTTACTGGGAATCATATTACGATACACTCGCCGCGGCTCACCCCACTTCTTCCGATTGCAGCGCCCGCAGGCCGAAGCTCGGCGAGGACGATGAGACCTCGGGAAATCGGAGACCACACGATGAAATGGACCGCGATTGCCATGGCGCTGCTGGTCGGGTTTGGCGCGGGGATGGCCGCGCAAGGCAGATCGACCGGCATCACCATGCGAGGTGCCGTGAAGGACGGGAACACCATCGAGGAGCCGATCGAGTATTGGGAAGTGCGTGCGGACTCGGGGAGAGTGTCGTGATTACCGGCCGAAAGGAGTTGCCGCTCGTTCAGTGGCTGCGGCAGGCGAACGGCAGGTCAGTGCTGCTGTCGATCGACCTTTCGGGACCGCCCTCGCGGGCCAGATGACGAACGAACCAGCCCGCGCCGGTCCTGGTCCTCGCTCCCGCACGGGTAGTGATCAGCCGCCAAAGTACCCGCTTCGGGCCTTGACCGTCGACGGCAGGATTCTTGACGCGGAGATGCAGGCGACGCCATTCACGCTCCGCCGCGGCTTCGATCGCGAGCACGTACTGCTGACGGAGCTCGTCGACGATACCGGCAGGCGACGACAACCGTCTCCGTCAGGGTGCTGGCGAATGACCAATCGTCCGCCGGTCCATTCAGCCAGATCGCGAAGATCCGCGGTATCCGAGCGTGCCGCCTCGCTCCGTAGCCTCCATCATCACGCGCTGATCGACAGAGGGCACCGTCGCCACGATGTAGACCGGTACGTCGATGGAGCTCGCGAGTCCCGACACTTCCGATGCCGTCAGGCGGCTGCTCGTGTCGATCCCGTCTGTCAACACCACCATCGCGCGATGGGTCGCGGAGCGGTCCGCAAGGCGGCGGGCCGCGGCCGCGGTCGCGTCGTACAGCGACGTGGTCCCAAAGGATTCGAAGTCCGACAATCCGTCCCGCAACCGCGAGAGGTCCTGTGTAAAGCCCTGCCGCTCGTGAAGCGACGAGTCGAACGTGAACAGGGCGGCTTCGTCGCTCGGCCGAAGCTGCGACAAGCACCGATTCGTATGCCTGGCGCGCCATGGCGATCTTGGGTCCGATGCCCATGCTGCCGCTCATGTCGACCAGGATGGCCAGCGTGACCGGCGATTGGCGATCGGACCGGAACTCGATGATCGGCCGCAGTCGTCCGTTGTCCCGGACTTCGAAGTCCAGGCGGGTGAGCCCCTGCACGACGCGCCCGCGTGCGTCGCGGACCGATGCCTGGATCGTGACCACGTCGAGCGAGCTGCGGAATGTGTCCTGCTGCCTGGTCCGGAGTTGTTTGAGCGTCGACCAGTACCGGCAGCGCGCAACGTGATGCTCAAAGCGATGGCGAGTCGATGAAAGGCTGTGATCATGGATTAACTCAGGGCTGACCCGCTGATGCCGGAACCGAACCCGCCGACGAGGTCTGGAGAGTCTTCCATCATCGGCAGGTCCAAGAAACAAAATCGTCGCTCATCTTACAAGCCTGGTCCGGTCCTGCCCCTGCCCAGCCGGCGCGAAGCGCCTCCGCAGGGAGACCCCAGGACCTGCCGCCAGTGTCTTGCCAGATCGACGACCCGTCCGTAGGCTTCAGCGGACCGCCTTAGCCGGCTGCGGGAGGCGGTCAGGCGGGCCGCGAGCGGATCGCGTCCAGAGCCGGGCAGATACGTACTGGGAGCATGACAACCGTTTCCGCCCTCGACTGAAGGATAGCGAGCGAGCAGAGATACCGAAGTCAGCGACGGTTAAGTGGAAGCGGTGGAGACTGGGCCGATGCGGGACGCGCATCGGGCCCGTCAGCGCGCGTCGTGACGGATGCCTTAGAAGTTGTCCGACGCGCTGAGCTCAGCCCTTCGGGGCAACATATGACCCGCGGCCGCGGGAACGAGTTCCCTGACCGAATTTGCACACGGGTCGCCGAGTTTGCACTCAACGCGTTGAACACATTGAGCCGGACCGCCAACCTTGCGCCCACACGGAAATGTTCTCCGCGCGGAGAGTCAAAAGGTTGGTTTTCGCAGACCTCAAACGTCGTGTGTGAAGGGGTTCGCCCGCCCCTCCCCATCATTTCGTTCCTGCCCAAGCCAAGCCGTCGGGATCGTCACCGCTCGAAATACGGCTCGTCACTTCAAGCTTGTTCAGGTCGACAACGGCGACGTTGTCGTCGGTGTTGACCGACGCGTACACCCGCGAGCCATCGGGCGGTATCAGGAACTTCGTCACGCTGTTCCCCACCTTGATTCGCTTGATCTCTTTCCGCGCGGTTGCGTCAGCACCACGAGCTCACCGGCTCTCATGTGGGACACGACCACCCGCTTGCCGTCCGGCGTGAACTGCAGATGGTTGAAGCCTTGAGCGGTCAGGTTCAGCGTCTGTTTGACCTTCTTGGTGGCCGCATCGATGATCGAGACGGTGCCGTCGCGCCCGGCCGCCGCCCACACCTCTGTGCCATCCGGAGACATATCAATGGCCTGCGGCTCCGGGCCAATCGGAATCACCGTGATGTTCCAATCACCTGCGCCGTTCGACACAAACTTGCCGGTATTACGCTCGAAGGCCGTCACGCTGTTCGAGCCCACGTTTGCCGTGAAGATTCGACTCCCGTCGTTGCTGACGGCGAGGTTGTGGGTGCCGTTCTGTCCGGTGCCGAGCGTCAAGTCCACCTTGTTGGTGGCCGGGTCGTATCGCGCGACCGCCTTGCTGCCCTGCACGGTGAAGTACAACTTTCCCCGACCAGCTTCATCCCGTGCGGATAGGTGAGTGAGCCGAGGTCGATGCGGCGCAGCTCCTTCTGAGCCGCGAGGTCAACGACCGAAATGGAATTGCCGGCACTGCTGCCCTCGCCGAAATTGACGACGTACGCCGTCTTCCCGTCGCCCGACACAGTCACTGAATGGCCATGATTGACCGTGGGCACGCGGCCCGTGACCTTCCCCGTCTTCGGGTCGACGATCGACAGCGTGTTCTCCCCCTGATGGTACGACCAGCAGCGCGGGCGAGGGAGTTTGCGCCGCCCCCACTGTAGCGATCACCGCGAAAGCGCTGAGCAAGATAACGCGCCGAATCAAGGTGGTTGCTGCGATCATTTGCGTTCTCCTTTCCGAACCCGTCCTTCTACCATGTTTTGCCTGTTTTTGACGATTCTTAAGATCTCGAGGATTCGTTCGTGTCACCAACGCCGGTGGACGGGCGATATGGATATATCGAGCGACGTGAACTTCAGCCCGGCCATCCGCAGACGCCTAGGGTCTGAAGCCTTGTAAGATGAAAGACGGGCCCCATGCGGGAACGCATGGGGCCCGTGAGTACTACGTCGTGAGAGAACGTCTCAGAAGGTATACGACGCGCTGATCTCCGCCATGCGAGGCAGCATGATGGCCCGGGGCCGCAGGAACGAGTCTCCCGACGTGCATCTGCACCCGGGTCGCCGAGTTCGCATTCAACGCATTGAAGACATTGAGCCGGACCGCCAACCTGTGCGCCTGTGCCACACGGAAAATCTTCTCCGTACCGGAGGGTCAAGAGGTTGATGTTCGGCAGACGCTGGGTGCCGATCGGCTCCACGTTCAGCACGATCGACGGAATCGTCTCGCCGCCCTCGAACTCCACTTGCCGGGCGAACGGATCGCCGCTGAAATGGTGGAAGTTCGCGGACACCAGCACGTCGGCCGGGAAGAGTGTACGAGCCGGTGACCTTGGCATCCCAGTCCCAGGTGCGATCGGCCTGGTTGAACTCGGCGTTGGGATTGAGTTCGCCGGCGTTGATGGACGAGATGCTGTTCAACCTCGCTGAAGCCGCCGACGAGCCAAGCGTAGTGATGATGGGTCTGTTCTTCTTCGTGGCCGAGTAGGAGGCCATGAACTGCCACCGATTCGCGAGCCGTTTGACGGCCGCCACTTCCACGCTCTTGTAGTTCGCATCGGCCCTCGGGTCGTTGATGGGCATGATCTCCTCGAACCGTGCGCCCCGCAACGACGGGAGCGAACTCATAGTACGTGACCAGGCCGCCGTCGTCACCGGTCCCGACCTCGCCATCGGGTCCCGGGTCCCGATTCGTGATCGGAATGTTGTAGGTCTCGTAGGGTCGGAGGTTGTTCTGGATCCGGTAGGTGTTCATCGCGCGGGAGTACACCCCGGTGCACCCGGACGGCCAGATTCGCGACCAGCTCCCGCTCGAGCGAGACCGAGAACTCATCCTGCTTGGGCTGCTTCTCGTTGGGGTTCGACGACGCCGTTCGGTGGCGGGCGTCGAAGTCCTCGCCCGGCGGTTTCGACGAAATCGGGCCCGTTCGGATCGCGGTTCGATCTCGCCGGAGATCGAAGTCGTTGTTCCCGTTCAGGTCGCGCCACTGGTAGACGCCGTAGGCGATCCGACCCTTCGGACAGCCGGTACACGTCGGCGATGAGCTGGCGCATGCTGGTCGTATCGCCCCCACCCGCCCTTGATCACGGTCTTGCCATCGCCCGAGAGATCGAACGCCGCATGTAGGCGCGGCGCGACGGTGTTCCAGATGGGGAGCTGCACCTTGGGGAAGCACTCGGCGGGGAAGATGACGTCCGAGGGAGGGCGTCGCCGCCTCGCGGCACTGCTCCGGCACGAACCCGTCTGTCATGGGCGTACCGCAGCCCAAGATTCAGCGTCAGCCGGCGCCCGACGGTCCAGCTGTCTTTCAGGTACAGGCCGAAATAGTTCGCGGCCACGATTGGATGGGTCGGGGAGTTGAAGAAGGACACCTCGAACGGGACCCCGTCGTCGTAGAGCAGAATGGTAGTTGACCTGTTTCGCGTTCGTCCCGGCGATCTCCGAGTGGCGACTGTAGTCGAAGCCCGCCTTGAGCTCATGGTTCCCGTAAAACCAATTCGGCTTGTACGCAGGTCACCGAGCCCTTGGTGTGTCTCCGGTACGTCATCTGCTCCTCGCCCGCCGCGATGGTCTCGCCGGTGACCCGCTCGGTTTCGAGGTCCATCCTCCCGGGAATGCCGTCGGTGTTGAACGGGACTGTCCGAGGGTAGTACGTGTCAGCGTACTGCAGCGAGGCGATGAGCGAGTTGCCGCGCACGCCCTCCCACTCAATCTTGGCCCAGCGCTCACCGACGTCTTCTCTTCGCGCGACTCCCAGGCCACGAGCGAGTCCGACGGGTCAGCTCGCTTGCGTGTACGAGTCCGCTGGTGAAAGCCGATGAACCGGTTCGACGGGCTCGCCTGATACGAGATTTTCTCCGTGTGCCACTTCTGCGTGTTCGGCCTCGTCGACGGGCGTCCCATCCGGCTTGAAGGCGTTCAACACGTCATTTTCGTGGCTAGCGCTTGCGCGCGGCCCCGTAGAACCACAACTTGTTCCGGACGATGCGGCCGCCCAGGTCCCCGCCGACGTCGTACTGCGTTCTGGAGGGTGTTGCCGCTCTGATGCCCAGGGCCTCCAGCTCGTCATCGATGTTGTTGCTCTGGAAATGGTGGTTCGTCTGGGCCCAGATCCCGCCGCCGTGGAAGTCGTTCCCGCCGGACTTCACGATGGCGGTCAGCTGCACGCCGCGCGTCCGGAACTCCGCATCGGTGCCGAGGCTCTGGACCCGCGCCTCGTCGACCGTTTGCGTAGTCCCAGCAGGGCCCCTGCCGCGTCAGACGGCTGTCGAGATCCCCTCGATCGTGAACCACATCTGCGCCGGCCTGCCCGAACACGCGCGAGCTGCGGGTTCTCCACCAGCTGGTTGCCACCGACATCGAGAAAGCTGCGCACGCCGGGCGCCAGGGTCAACAGGCTGATCAGCGTATTCCGGGCCGTGGGCGTGAGCCTCGAGCATCTCCTTCGTCAGCAGCGTGCTGCCGGCGGTCGACGCGACGTCCACCACCGGCGCCGCGCCGGACACGGTGACCGTCTCGGCCACCGTGGCCAGCCCCAGCGCCACATCGATTCGCGCCGTGAAGCCGACGGTCAGCCGCACATTCTGGCGCTGGGCCGGCCGAAAGCCCGACAGATCGAACGCGACCTCATAGACGCCAATCGGCAACGGCGCCAGGCGGTACTCGCCCAGCTCGTTCGTGACGGCCGTCACCTGCGGCACCTGCAAGGCGGGACTGGTCGCCGTCACCGTCACGCCGGGGAGCACGGCGCCGCTCTGGTCGGTCACCTGACCGATGATGCTCGCGCCCGAGCCCTGGCCGGCGGCTGCCGAGCTGGCGATTGAAAATAAGAACAGGCTCGCCAACATGAAAACGAGCCCACATCGAACATCCGACGTGCTGCTATGCATGGTGTCCTCTCCGCTCCCCATGATGTTACGTACCGGCGGATTCCTGGGGGAAGAACCTCGCCGGCCGCTGTCTTCTGCGCCTGCGCGGACGTCCGAGCCGCAGACGCTACGACAGAATCTCGAATGAGAGCGCTGACGTGTCGATCGAGATCGCGCGTACGAATGATTCGCGTGTCACGAGAGCCATCGCGGTGTACAGGAGTTGCGGGGTGAAAGGAATGAAGCGTCAGAATGAATACGTGATGCGTCTACCGGTAATAAAGTGCGACGAATATAAAAGACGATGTGAACAAGGACGCGTATATCATGGCCGTCGTCTCGGGCGCAAGGCTCGATGAGCGCCTGCGATACTCAGAAAATGGTCAACGATCCTGAAGACCAAATTTCTGGATCTGCGCGCCGAACATCTGGCACCTGTCGCTTGATTCGTCTTCGGGCTCTGCTCGGCCACCAGCTCCCCGCCTGTGTGTCAGCAGCAATGGGCGCATGCCTGATCGGGGCCCCATGCGGGAACGCATGGGGCCCCTGCGCATGACGGGCTCGCGACGGTGCCTGTGCTAGAAGGTGTACGACGCGCTGACCTCCGCGATGCGGGGCGGCATGATGTCCCTGGGCCGCAGGAACTCGTCGCCCGATCGCGTTGCGACTCCGAGTCGCCGTGTTCGCGTTCAGCGCATTGTAGAGATTGAGTCGTACCGCCAGCCTCTGCGCCGTCCGCAGCGCGGAAGCTCTTCTCGACCCGGAGGGTCAAGAGGTTGAGGTTCGGCAGACGCTGGCTGCCGATGGGCTCCACGTTCAGCACGATATCCGGAATGGTCACGCCCGCCCTCGAACTGCACCTGCCGGGCGAACGCGTCGCCGCTCTGATGGTCGAAGTTCGCGCGACACCGTCACGTCGGCCGGGAAGATGTACGCGCCCGAGCAGCTTGGCATCCCAGTCCCAGGTGTTGATCGGCGCGGTTGATCTCGTCGTTGGGATGTGAAGTCCCCGACGTCGATGGCCGAGCGTCGAAGTTCGGTGCAGCTGCCAAGTCGGGAATAGATGGGGATGGTCTTTCTTCGTGGCCGAGTAGGAGGCCATGAACTGCCACCGATTCGCGAGCCGCTTGACGGCCGCCACTTCGATGCTCTTGTAGCTCTGATCGGCGTTCGGGTCGTTGATGGGCATGAACTCCTCGAATCTGGGCGCCGCTGCAAGCTCGGGGAACTCGTAGTACGTGAACAAGCCGCCGTCGTCCGCGGTCCCGACCTCGCCATCGGGGCCCGGGTCCCGGTTCGTGACCGGAATGTTGTAGGCCTCGTAGGGTCGCAGGTTGTTCTGGATCCGGTTGATGTTCGTCGTGCGCGAGTGTAGACCCCGGTGACCCGGACGGCAAAATTCGCGATCAGCTCCCGCTCGAGCGAGAGCGAGAACTCGTCGTGCTTGGGCTGCTTCTCGTTCGGGTTCGCCACGCCCTTCGGTGACCGTGGTCGTCGAACTCGGCTGCCGAGCGGTTTCGACGAAATCGGGCCCGTTCGGATCGAGGTTGACCTCGCCGTGGTCGTAGTCGTTGTTCCCGTTCAGGTCGCGCCAGTCGATAGATGGCCATGGCGTCTGGCTGTTCCGGTCAGCCGCACGCAGTCCGGCTCGAGTCTGGCGCATGTGGTCGTAGCGCCCCCACCCGCCCTTGATCACGGTCTTGCCATCGCCCGCAGAGTCGTACGCGGCGTGCAGGCGCGGCGCCACGCTGTTCCAGATCGGGAAGCTCCACCTTGTCGAAGCACTGCGGCGGGGAAGACGACGTCCGAGGGAGCGGCCGCGCGCCTCGCGGCACTGCTCGGGACAAACGCCGCTGTCGCGGGCGTACCGAAGCCCCAGATTCAGCGTCAGCCGGCGCCCGATGGTCCAGCTGTCTTTCACGTAGATGCCCAGATATGTTCGCGGTCAGCACGCGGATGGGTCGGGGCGTTGAAGAACGCGAACTGGTAAGGGTACCCCGTCGTTGGTAGAAGCAGATGGTAGTTGACGCGGCTCTCGCGTGCCCCGACCGGACGTCTCGAAGTCGTCGCTGTAGTCGAAGCCCGCCTTGAATTCATGGTTCCCGTGGAACGAATTCGGTTTGTACCAGGTCACCGAGCCCTTGGTGTGTTTCCGGTGCTGCTGAACTGCTTCTCCCCGGCCACCACGTTCTCGCCCGATGATCCGCTCGGTGACGAGGTCCTGTCTCCCGACCAGCCGTCGGTGTTGAACGGATGTCGACATCCGTAGCTACGGATGCACGCCGAACTGGACGAGGCGATGAGCGAGTTGCCGCGCACGCCCTCCCACTCCACCTTGGCGATAGCTGCGTCAGTTGTCCTGCTGCTTCGCGCGATTCATAGGCCACTGAGCTCGCTCCGACTCGGCTTCGTTCCGGCTTGTGAGCCCACTGTGTAGAAGCCGATGAACCGGTTCGACGGGTTCGCCTGGAACGAGACCTTTCCCGTGTGCCACGTGCTGCTTGACCGTATCGTGGGCGGGCGTCCCATCCGGCTTGAAGGCGTTCAACACCGTGCAATTCGTTGTAGCGCTGCCGCGCGCGCCCCGTAGAACCACAGCTTGTTCCGAATGATGCGGCCGCCCAGGTCCCCGCCGACGTCGTACCGCTTCTCGAGCGTGTTGCCGGTCTCGATGCCCTGCGCCCTCAACTCGTCGTCGAGGTTGTCGCTCTGGAATGCTGGTCCGTTCTGGGCCCAGAACCCGCCGCCGTGGAAGTCGTTGCCGCCGGACTTCACGATGGCGTGTGATCTGAATGCCGCGCGTCGGCGACTCCGCATCGGTGCCGAGGCGTCTGGACGCGCGCTTCTTCGACCGTTTGCATAGTCCCAGATGACGCCCGAGCCGCTGCCCGAGTCAGGTCTGTCGTCGGAATCCCCTCGAGCGTGGACCACATCTCGCCGCCCTGCCCGAACACGCGCGCGTTCGGGTTCTCCGCGATCTGGTCGCCCCCGACGTCGAGAAAGCGTGCGCACGCCGGGCGCCAGGGTCAACAGGCTCATCAGCGCCATTGCGGCGTCGTGGGCGTGAGCTCGAGCATCTCCTTGCGTCAGCAGCGTGCTGCCGGTGGTCGACGTGACGTCCACGACCGGCGCCGCGCCGGACACGGTGACCGTCTCGGCCACCGTGGCCAGCCCCAGCGACACATCGATTCTCGCGGTGAAGCCGACGGTCAGCCGCACATCCTGGCGCTGGGCCGGCCGAAAGCCCGACAGATCGAACGCGACCTGATAGACCCCAATCGGTAACGGCGCCAGCCGGTACTCGCCCAGCTCGTTCGTGACGTCCGTCACCTGCGGCACCTGCAAGGCGGGACTGGTCGCCGTCACCGTCACGCCGGGGAGCACGGCGCCGCTCTGGTCGGTCACCTAGCGTTCGAGCAGCGGGCCGGCGAGCCAGTGGGTGGCCGCGATCCGCCGCCGCCGGAGCATCCCGGCTGCCGCGAGGAGGGCCGAACCCGTCGAGCTCGCCAGCACCCACCGCGGGTGGATGCGGCGCAACCACAGGGCGATCTCCGGGTGTCGGTGGCTGCCCAGGCCGCCGGGCACGACGACGACATCGGCCCGATTGAGGTCGGCGAAGGTCTCCTCGACCAGTTGGGCCCCACCGGCCCCGGCGACCGGACCGCGGCGACCGCCGACCGTGACCAGCGCGAGCTGCCGGGGATCCGGCCGAGCACCCCCCGGAAGGCCTCGGACTCGTCGGCGAGGACGCCGTGATAGGCGATGATCGCGACGACGAGCACATCTGGCCGTCGCCGGCTTCCGCGCTCCGGTGTCATCGCCTGACCTCCTCGCTCGGGGGGAAGTCTCGCACAGTCGGCACAATGACCCGGTGGAGGTTCCACGCATCGCCCTTGTCCTGGGGGCTGGGGGCACCGTCGGTCACGCCGTTCCACGCCGGTGTCCTCAGTGCACTCAGCGACGAATTCGGCTGGGACGCCGGTCGTGCCGATCTCTTGGTCGGGACGTCGGCCGGCTCGCTCGTGGCGGCTCTGCTGCGCGCCGGTCTGCCGCCGCCGACCTCGCCCGCCGGGCGCGGTGGCGACGCCCTCTCACCCGAGGGAGCGGCGCGTCGTGGCGCGGGCCGGTCTCGGTGCCCCCCGTCGTCGCGAGCCGCGCCGGTCACGGGTCGGCGCCATGGCGTCGCCGAGCCGGGTCGCCCGGCGCGTTCCGCGCGCCGTGGGAGATCCGGCCCGGTTCGCTCGCGGCGGCGATGCTGCCGGCCGGGCGCATTCCGACGGATCCGATCGCGGCCCCGTTCGCCGCCCTCTACGGCGACCAGTGGGCATCGAGGCCGCTGTGGATCGTCGCCGTCGACCTCGACACCGGACGACGCACTGTCTTCGGTCGGTCCGGCGCACCGCGGGCGACGCCGGCCCAGGCCGTGCAGGCGTCATGCGCGATCCCCGCCTACTTCGAGCCGGTCGAGATCGACGGTGCCCGCTACGTCGACGGCGGTGTGCACTCGACGACCAACGCCGACGTGGTCGCGCCCGAGCGGCCCGACCTGGTCGTGATCAGCGCGCCGATGTCGTCGGTCCGGGGCGCGGCGAGGATGGGTCTGTCGCTCCCGATCCGGCAGATCGCCCGATTGTCGCTCGCCCGGGAGGTCGCCGGTCTTCGCCGGAAGGGGATCGAGGTGATCACGTTCCAGCCCACCGCGGCGGACCTGGAGCTGATGAACGGCGATGCCCTCGACCCGGCGAAGTTGGCGCCGGTCAGCACGCGGGTGACCGAGACGACCCGTCAGCGCCTCGCCCGGGCCGACGTCCGGGCGCGGCTCGGCCCGCTCAGCCGACGCTGAGCTCGTCGCCGAGCGTCAGCGTCCCGCCGCCGATGACCAGCGCGCCGACGCCGAGGAAGCCGTCGCGCTCGCGGTTGATCGTGCGCAGGACGTCGAGGTCACGGGCGATGCCGTCGGGCTGGGGACGCGTCGTCATCACGCACCGGTCGATGCGCTTCACGACGTCCAGCTCGGTCGACCCGATCGCGACCCGGCGCCCCACGAGTGCGCCCTCGTCGCCGTCGATCACGACATTGGCCCGGAACCGCCGCCAGGCCCACGCGCCCATTGCATCGGCCGAGAGGAGCGAGACCCGCGTCCGCCCGGAGTCGTGGAACGTGCCGTCAGGGCCGTCCCATTGGATCCATTCCGACGTGTCCTCGTCCTCGAAGTCGGTCGCGATCTCGAACCGTCCGTGGCTGGAGCGCGCGGCCCGGCGCAGTTCGACGGGATGCCCCAGCCACGCGGAGAGCTCGTCGTCGGAGGTCGCCGCCGATCCGTCGGGCAGCTCGATCGCGACACTGTCGGCGCCGTCGACGCGGGCGCGGGCGAAGAGCAACGCCGGCTCGCGCCGCCCGGTAAGGGCCAGCCCGGTGGCCGTGTCGACGACGGCCCACTGGCGGTCGCCGGTGATGCCCAGCTTGTCGACCGTCGCCGTGTCGAGCTCCTCGCCCTGCATCGACTTGACCGGGTAGCGGAACAGACCGACGACACGCATGATCCGATCCTGGCAGGACGGCCGGCGTCGGACCACAAGGGTGGCGGCGTCGATGACCGTGGAGAAGTCCACCGCCTGCGGGCATTTCTCGGTCGAGCGTTGCTTTCGAGAATCGCCTGAGTATCTTGCGGCGCTCCAACGGACGGACTCGACGGAGAGGCCGTGGGGCGGATCCCGTTGGAGAAATGGGCGGATATGAAACGGCTTATGGCCTTGGGTGGCGTCATCCTTGTCTCACTCGGGCTGACCTCACCGGTCTTGGCAGACCGAGGCGGAAGTGACTCGTCGGGCACCAACTCATACTCCTTGACATGTGTCAGGGGTGTGCCGACGTTCAGGAACACCAGTCTTCGGAACGCGATCCAGGTGCGCGATGGGAATGAACGGTTGAGGTACAGCCTGGCGGCGAGAGCTACCGGCCGGTTCAACCTGGACGAACGGCTGGGAGGTCCGCTCGCGGATTCGCTCCCGGCCCGAATGGCTGGTACTCCTTCGATGACGGCGACGAGACTCCGAGGGACATCTGCCCCATCGCTGCTCCGTCTGCGCCTCGTGCGGTGAAGGCGACACCGGCCAATCATTCGGTCCGGCTGTCGTGGGCAGCTCCGGCGAGCAATGGTCGAGCGGCGATCACCGACTACACCATCCAGCGCCGCCAGGGCACTCGCCCGTGGGTGACGATCCCCGACGGCAAGAGCACGGCGCGGAGCTATCGGGTGACTCGTCTCACCAACGGCACTCGGTATCAGTTCCGAGTGATCGCGCGCAACACTCGCTGGTCGGGTGCGGCGAGCGCCGTGGTCCTGGCGACTCCTCGCACCGTGCCGTCAGCACCTCGTGGCGTTGGAGGCACAGTCGGCCAACCAGCGGGTGAGGTTGTCGTGGCGGGCACCAGCCTCCAACGGTGGCGCTCCGGTCATCCGGTACACGGTTCAGCGTCGAGCCAACCGGGGATGGGTCACCATCCGTAGGACCACGGAGCGGTCGCTGAGGGTTGCCGGTCTGCACAACGGCACCCGTTATCACTTCCGAGTGGCGGCGGGGAATGCGGCAGGTAAGGGTGCGTGGAGCCGGACGGCCAGCGTCATCCCCCACGGCATCACTTCTCACCGCTGACCACCTTCAATGCAGAAGCCCCCTCCTTCGGGAGGGGGCTTCTTCGCGTGAGTGGCCGAGTCGGGCTGGTGGGATTTGAACCCACGGCCTCCTGACCCCCAGTCAGGTGCGCTAACCAAACTGCGCTACAGCCCGTCTGTCGGTCGTCGATGCTACCGGCGGCGTGTCTGGCGCTGACCGTCGGATTGCCGCTGCCCAGAAGCCGATCTCGCTGCCACGATCGAGTCATGCGTGTCGTCGGCCTCTTTCGCTATCCGGTCAAGTCGATGCAGGGCGAGTAGCTCGACACGGACCGTCGACGAGCTGGGCATCACCGGCGCCCGCCAGTGGGCCGTCGGACCCGAGCGGTGTACTTGGCTAGCAGATCCGTCCGAGTTGTGTTCCGGATCGAGGCCGGGTACCTTGCCGCCCCTCAGGTTGGCGGTGGCGAGGCCATCGCCATGGCGGCAGAGGGAGACGGGCGGAATGAAGCGGGCAATAGTGGTGGGCGCAGTCGTGCTCGCCGGACGTGGACGGCTGCGGTGCCAGCGCAAGCGGGCAGTGCGGCGGTCGAGTCCGTCGAAGTGGACCGGTCTGTATCCCGAAGCATCGCGACGAAGATCGAAGCGGCGACGACCGAGCCCAACCCGATCCCCGAGCCGGTCGCGGACACGGTGCCCACGCCGTCGACGGAAGCGCCGGTCGTCGCGCCGACTGTCGACGAGGACGGCGACACCGTGCTTGGGACGTCACCGGCGGTGTCGCCGGCGGCGGCCGCCGACCAGTTCATCGTGCAGGTCGAGGACGGGGCGGCCCTGACCGAGGTTGTCGCCGACGCGACGGCCGACGGTGTGACGATCACCAACACCTTGAACGGGGCCGTGACCGGGTTCACTGCACCACTCGATGCGGCGTCGGTGGCCGAGCTGCGGGGCCACGACGACGTGGTCGCAGTCGAGCGTGACAAGCAGATCGAGTTCTCCGGCGTGCAGAACGGCGCCACGTGGGGACTGGACCGGATCGACCAGCGGGCCCTGCCGCTGAACTCGAGGTACTCGTACCGGGCACACGGGCGCCGGTGTCGACGTGCCTACGTGATCGACTCGGGCATCCGGCCGACACACGCCGACTTCACTGGTCGCGTCGAAGCCGTGGTGCGTACATCGACTTCGGTGACGGCACCGGAACCGCGGACTGCAACGGTCACGGAACCCACGTCGTCCGGCACGATCGGCGGATCGACGTGGGGTGTCGCCAAGGCGGTGACGATCGTGCCGGTGAAGGTCGTTCTCCTGCTCGGGCAGCACGCCGCTACTCGACATCGTCTGCGGGGTCAACTGGGTGATCGGCAACCACGCCGCCGGTCAGCCCGCCGTCGTCAACATGAGCCTGGGCGGCCCGGCATCGACGGTCCTGGACAACGCCGTGCGGGCGATGATCGCGGACGGGATCACCGTGGTCGTCGCCGCCGGCAACGAAGCGCAGAACACCTGCAACGTCAGCCCGGCGCGGGTCTCGCAGGCGATCACGGTCGCCGCGTCGACGATCGACGACGACGACGCCACTTCTCCAACTACGGCGCGTGCAACGACCTGTTCGCTCCGGGTGTCGGCATCAGGTCGGCGAGCCACACGTCGGACACCGGATCGTTGGCTGTTGACGGGACGTCGATGGCCTCGCCTCATGTCGCCGGTGCCGCCGCGCTCGTCCTGCAGAGGAACCCGTCGGCGACGCCAGCGCAGGTCTGGGCGGCGATCGACGCCGACACCACGAGAGGCGTCCTGTCGGAATGTTGTGGAGACCCCGACAAGCTTCTGCGGATCACCCAGCCTCCGGCTCGCCCACCGGGAGTCCCGGCTGGACTGAGAGCAGCGGTCGCGCCATCGGCAGGCGTCCGTTCGGGTCAAGTCAGGCTCACGTGGAGCGCGCCGACGTCGAACGGTGGGGCAACCATCACCGACTACGTCATCCAGCGCTCGGTTGGCGGCAGGAGCTGGTCGGTCGTCCGCGACGGCACCTCGACGGCTCGGGCGCTCACTCTCTCGAGGCTGGCGAACGGCACCACCTACCAATTCAGGGTCGCCGCCAAGAACTCGGTCGGTGTGGGCCCATGGAGCACTTCGACCCGAGCGACACCGGCATGGACGCCGTCCGCACCGAGACGCTTGAGGGCCGCGGCCGCGCCGGCACGGGGCGTCGGGTCCAGGCAGGTCAAGCTCTCCTGGCTCGCGCCCCGCTCGACCAGTGGCTCCAGGATCAACGACTACATCATTCAGCGTTCCGCCAACGGAAGGAAGTGGGTGACGATCCGCGACGGTGTCTCGAGGAGGACGGTCCTCGTCGTTTCACGGCTGACAAACGGCACGAGCTATCGGTTCCGGGTCGCCACGCGAAACAGTGTCGGCCCAGGCCCGTTCAGCGGCTCTGTTCGGGCGACTCCTCGACCCCGGTGACGGCCCGTTCTGTCCGCCGGAAGCGGCCCGAACGGGCAGGTTCCACAGGACGGAACGGCTCACGTCGCCACCTCGTTGAACAGCAAAGAACTGGATCACCGCCGCTGAAGCCGATGCGGCACACCGAGGCGTGTGAGAGGTGCGAAGGTCAACGCCATCCCGCGTTGACGCTCGGCGTGCCGCCAGCGCGGCGTTCACCGCCCGCTGACCGGATCGGGCACGGCGTGGCATGCGAGTGTCGCGCCGTGCCCGAAACCCGACGGGGTTCCCTCGTCGGAACGGGTGAATCTGCGATCCTGGCCAAGTGGACCCGATCCCGGCCAAGCACGAGAAGATCCGCCAGCGCGTCGAATCCAAACCACCGACGGTATGGCGAGCGATCGGTGTCATCGTCGTCGTCACCGCCGTGTTCGTGCTGCTGGCCGCAGTCGCGATGCGCCTCGTCGAGCCGGATCAGTTCCCCAACATGGGCGAGGCCCTGTGGTTCTCGGTGGAGACGGTGAGCACGGTCGGATACGGCGATGTCGTGCCGATCACGGGCTGGGGCAAGATCGTCGCCGGGGTGATCATGATGTTCGGGTTGGCGTTCGTGCCTGCTGTGACGGCGCTCGTCGTCGCCACCTTCGTCGCCCGCCGGGAATCCGAGTCACCGCGGTCGGCTTCTGTCGTTCAGGACCTGCCGGATCCGGCCGATTCCGAACGACAGAACGGTGAATGACCGTCAGCGACGGCGGCGGAACTTGCGGGCGACCCACACGACGGGGTCGTAGCGGTCGTCGACGACCCGTTCCTTGAGCGGGATGATCGCGTTGTCCGTGATGTGGATCCGCTCGGGACACACCTCGGTGCAGCACTTGGTGATGTTGCACATCCCGAGGCCCATCTGTTCCTGCAGCAGCGCGCGCCGGTCGTTGGTGTCGAGCGGGTGCATCTCCAGTTCGGCGTAGCGGATGAACATTCGGGGGCCGGCGAAGCTGGGCTTGTTCTCGTCGTGGTCGCGGATCACGTGGCACACGTTCTGACAGAGGAAGCATTCGATGCAGTTGTGGAACTCCTGCACGCGGTCGATGTCCGCCTGGTGCATGCGGTACGTCCCGTCCGGCCCCTTCGGTCCCGGCGTGAACGGTGGTACCCGCTTGGCCATCTCGTAGTTGAACGACACGTCCGTGACGAGGTCGCGGATCGGTGGGAACCCGCCGAGGGGAGCCACCGTGACCGGCTCTTCCAGCGGGAGCTGGTTCATCCGTGTCATGCACAGAAGGCGGGGATAGCCGTTGATCTCGGCGCTGCACGAGCCGCACCGCCCGGCCTTGCAGTTCCACCGCAGGGCGAGGTCACCGGCTTGATTGGCCTGCACGCGGTGGAGCACGTCGAGCACGACCTCCCCCTCCTCGACGGCGGCGATGTAGTCCCGGTACTCGCCGCCGTCGGCATCGCCCCGCCAGATGCGCATCGTCACATCGGTGGCCATCATCCCTCCTGCAACAGCGCGGCGAGCTCGTCGGGAACCTGGGGGAGGGGCTCGCGGGCCAGCGTCACTTCGCCGTCGCGCTCCCGGACGACGATGTTCACGGTGGCCAGCTCCGGGTCCGTCGCCGGATAGTCCTCGCGGGTCTGCGCGCCCGGCTCTCCTTCCGCTCGCGGGCCGCGGTCGTGATGCACTCCGACACGGCGAGCAGCGGGTCGAGGTCGAGGGCCAGGTGCCAGCCGGGGTTGTACTGCCGGTGGCCCTCGACGCGGACCCGGCTCGTGCGGTCGCGCAGGACGATCAGTTCCTCGAGCGCCTTGGCGAGCTCGTCGTCGGTGCGGATGATCCCGACGAGCGCCTGCATGCACTCCTGCAGATCGCGCTGGATCGTGTACGGGTTCTCCGTGCCGGCGGCGTCGAACGGGCGCAGCACGCGAGTCGCCAGCCGCGTCGAGCTCGCCCGGGTCGACAGGCGGGTGAACGGCGACGCCGGACGCGTACTCTGCCGCGTGCTGCCCAGCCCGCCGGCCGAAGACGAGCAGGTCCGACAGCGAGTTCCCGCCGAGCCGGTTCGCGCCGTGGAGGCCGGCGGCGACCTCGCCGGCGGCGTACAGCCCGGGCACCGTCGACGCCTGGGTCTCGGCGTCGACGCGGACGCCGCCCATCATGTAGTGGCACGTCGGCCCGACCTCCATCGGCTCCTTGGTGATGTCGACGTCGGCCAGTTCGCGGAACTGGTGATACATCCCAGGCAGGCGCCGGGTGATGTAAGCGGCATCGCGGCGGCTGGCGATGTCGAGGTACACCCCTCCGTGGGGACTGCCCCGACCCTCCTTGATCTCGGCGTTGATCGCCCGGGCGACCTCGTCGCGGGGGAGCAGGTCGGGCGTGCGGCGGACGGTCTTGTCGTCGTACCAGCGGTCGGCCTCCTCCTCGGTGTCGGCCGTCTCGGCGCGGAACATCTCCGGGATGTAGCGGAACATGAAGCGCTCGCCGTCGGCGTTGCGCAACACCCCGCCGTCGCCGCGGACCCCCTCGGTCACGAGAATGCCGCTCACCGACGGCGGCCACACCATGCCCGTCGGGTGGAACTGGACGAACTCCATGTCGATGAGATCGGCGCCGGCCCACAGGGCGAGGGCGTGGCCATCGCCCGTGTACTCCCACGAGTTCGACGTCACCTTGTAGGCCTTGCCGACGCCGCCCGTCGCGAGGATCACGGCGGGCGCCTCGAACACCACGAAGCGGCCCGACTCCCGCCAGTAGGCGAACGCGCCGGCGATGCGGTCACCGTCCTTGAGCAGCCGGGTGACCGTGCACTCCATGAAGACCGCGATCTCCGCCTGCGTGGCGCGGTGCTGGAGCATCCGGATCATCTCCAGCCCGGTGCGGTCGCCGACGTGGGCCAGGCGGGCGAACCGGTGGCCCCCGAAGTCGCGCTGGAGGATGCGCCCGTCCGGCGTGCGGTCGAAGAGCGCACCCCACTCCTCGAGCTCGAGCACCCGCTCGGGAGCCTCCTGGGCGTGGATCTGGGCCATCTGCCAGTTGGAGAGCAGCTTGCCGCCCCGCATGGTGTCGCGGAAGTGCACCTGCCAGTTGTCGTCGGGGTAGACGTTGCCGAGCGCGGCGGCGATCCCGCCCTCGGCCATCACGGTGTGCGCCTTGCCGAGCAACGACTTGCACACGATCGCGGTGCGGGCCCCCTGGCGAGCGGCTTCGATCGCGGCCCGCAGGCCGGCGCCTCCGGCACCGACGACGACGACGTCGAAGGAATGGGACTCGAACTCTCCCATCAGAAGAACCGCGGATCGTCGATCGTGCCGGTGGCGACGAGGCGGACGTACAGGTCGGTGACGGCGACGCCCACGAGGCTGGTCCAGGCGATCGGCATGTGGCGGGCGTTGAGCTTGGAGATCCACCGCCACACGCGGTGGCGCCGCGGGGAGCGGGAGAAGAGGTCGAGGTTGCCGCCGCACAGATGACGGCACGAGTGACAGGACAACGTGTAGGCGGCGAGGAGGACGGCGTTGACGAGCAGGATCAGCGTCCCGAGACCCATGCCGAAGCCGTCGGGGAAGTCGAACGCGCGGCAGCCCGTCCCACAGCAGGATCAGCGGGAACGGGAGCGTCAGGTAGAAGAAGTAGCGGTGGGCGTTCTGGAGGATGAGCGGGAACCGGGATTCGCCGCGGTAGTGGGCCCGGGCATCTCTCACCGCGCATGCCGGCGGAGACCAGAAGAACGCGCGGTAGTAGGCCTTGCGGTAGTAGTAGCAGGTGAGGCGGAAACCGAGGGGGATCGGCAGGATCAGCAACGCCGGGGAGAGCGTCCACCAGTCACCGACGAGCGTCCAGGTCGTCTCCTCGCAGTTCTCGGCCAGGCACGGTGAGTAGAACGGCGACAGGTAGGGCTCGGTGTAGTAGTCCCGGTTGATCAGGGCCGCCCACGTCGCGTAGATGATGAACGCTCCGAGCACGACGGCCGTCACCAGGGGCTGCACCCACCACGCGTCCGTCCGCCGCGTGGGCTCGCTCGTGACCGTCAGCTTCACCGCCGTCATGGGTTCACTCTCCCAAGAGGGATGCCGGTTCCTCCGCCGGGGCCGTGAGGTTGTTGCGGCGGATCGTGCGCACGCACGAGTTCCACCGCAGCAACGCCTCGTCCTCCGCTTCCGGGCGGATCTCGGCGGCCCGTTCGAACCACGTCATCGCCTCGCGGAACGCCTCGAAGGCGAAGGCCCGCCCCATCGGCCGCCGGAGGAACGCCCGCGCCCGGCGTTCGCAGATGATCCCCGTGTAGTAGTGCCGCTGGTACTCCGACTCGAGGCGGTCGACGTACGCCCGGACCTGGGCCACCGTCGGTGGCGGTTCGGTGACTCCGAACTGGTCGGTCAGGGCGAGGATCAGCGTCACGAGCGCCTCTTGATTCGCCGGCTCGACCTCGAGGATGTCGAGACAGATGCTCTCTGCCTGTTCGGGGTCGTTCAACAGCCGGTAGCGCATCGCTCGTTCGAGGGCGCGAGGTATCGAGGCCGGCGAGATCGCGATCGGCGTCCCCTCGAACGACTCGGACATGCTCTCGGGCACCGTAGTCGTTGTGTCTGTCGCCATCACCCGAGCGGAACCGCCGGTAGGGTCGCCGCGATGTGCGGTCGCTTCGTCTCCGCCAGCTCGCCCGAACGCATCGCCGAGTACTTCGGCGCCGCGTTCGAAGGCGAGACGCTCGGCGAGAACTACAACGTCGCCCCGACCAACGACATCTACGCGGTCGTCGCCGGACCCGACGGCGCACCTCGGCTGGAGGTGTTCCACTGGGGCCTCATCCCGGTCTGGGCCAAGGAAGCCAAGGTCGGTTACAAGATGATCAACGCCCGGGCCGAGACGCTGGCGAGCAAGCCCGCCTACAAGTCGGTCTTCAAGAAGAACCGGTGTCTCATCCCGATGGACGGCTTCTACGAATGGAAGGCGGGGGAGCCGGGAGGCCCGCTGACCAAGTCGGGCAAGCCGGCGAAGCAACCGATGTTCATCAACCGGCTCGACGGCGAGCCGCTGGCGGTGGCCGGCCTGTGGTCGGCGTGGCGCGACCCAGCCGGCGATCCGAGCGCCGACTGGTTACACAGCGCCACGATCGTCACCACGTCGGCCAACGGCACGATGTCACCGATCCACGACCGGATGCCCGTGATCCTCCCGCAGTCGACCTGGGAGACCTGGCTCGACCCGGAGAACCAGGACCTGGAGACGTTGTCCGGCCTGCTCCTCCCGGCTTCCGATTCGCTGCTCACCGTCCGGGCCGTGAGCACGGAGGTCAACAACGTGCGCAACAAGGGACCGGAGCTGACCGAACCGGTCGACCCCGACGCGACGTCGTCGTGAACTGAGATCCAGCGGGGTCACATCCGCGCGCTCAGGTCTCCGTTCGGCCCATCGACCGCAACGACACGCGGATCGCCTCCGCCGCGGCCTCGAGATCGGCAGGGTCGACCGACGCGGCGGCGTTGGCGAAGGCCACGTCGGCCATCGAGTTCGTCGGGATGACGTGGACGTGGGTGTGGGGCACCTCGTAGCCGGCGATGATCACGCCGATCCGGTCGCAATCGAACGCCTCGCGCTGGGCGAGACCGATCACCCGCGTCACCTCGAAGAGGTGGGCGACGAGCTCGGCTGGGGCGTCGATCCAGTGGTCGATCTCGTCCCGCGGCACGACGAGCGCATGCCCGGTTGCGATCGGGTTGATCGACATGAACGCCACGCAGCGGTCGTCACGCCAGACGAACGTGCCGGGGAGCTCGCCGGCGATGATGCGCGTGAACACCGTGGTCATGAGACCGAAGGTACTGGTCCCGTACGCTGCGCCGGTGAGTCGACACGTGGGGGCGCCACCGGCGGGGGAGACCGCGGGCCTGCTCACGGTGCCCAACCTGTTCACGTTGATCCGGCTGCTCTGCATCCCGTTGTTCCTCTACCTGCTGTTCGGTCGCGACAACCGGGCGGCCGCCGGCTGGCTGCTCGGTGGGCTCGGCGCGACGGACTGGGTCGACGGTTACCTCGCCCGACGGCTCGGCCAGGTCAGCGAGTTCGGCAAGATCTTCGATCCCACCGTCGACCGGCTGCTGTTCATCGTCGCGCTCGTCGCCATCATCATCGACGGGGCCGCCCCGATCTGGTTCTGCTGGGCCGTGCTCATCCGCGAGCTGCTCGTCGGCGGCGCGGTCGCCATCGCGACCCTGTTCTTCAAGATGCCCCGCTTCGACGTGTCCTGGTGGGGCAAGGTGGCCACGGCCCTCCTCATGTTCGCCATTCCCGGATTCGTGATCGGGTCGAGCGACTTCCCCGGCCACGAGGCGTTCTGGGTCGGCGCGTGGATCCTGGGGATCCCCGGATTGGTGCTCAGCTGGATCACCGCCGTCGCCTACACGCCGAAGATCCGGTCGGGCATCGCCGCTGGTCGGGCGGCGCGGGCCGTGCCGGCGGCGGGACCGCCCCGCTGATTTCGATACGGTTTCAAGCATGAACGTCCCCGAGGAGTTGCGGTACTCCAGCGACCACGAGTGGGTCAGTCGCGACGGGGACGTCGTCCGCGTCGGCGTCACCGATTACGCGCAGGACGCACTCGGCGACGTCGTGTTCGTCCAGGTGCCGACGGTCGGGGCCGACGTCAGTGCGGGGGACGCATTCGGTGAGGTCGAGAGCACGAAGTCCGTGTCCGACGTGTACGCGCCCGTGTCGGGCACGGTCCTCGAGGTCAACGAGGCGCTCGCCGACGCTCCGCAGACCTTGAACGAGGACCCGTACGGCGAGGGCTGGATCTGCTCGATCCGCCTGTCCGACCCGAGCCAGCTCGACGATCTCATGGACGCCGAGGCCTATCGGAAGCTCATCGAGAGCTGACGTGGCGTACGTGTTCTGCAATCACTGCGGACATCGCAACCCGCCGGACAGCAGCTTCTGCTCGAGTTGCGGCTCGCCGCTCGACGTGCAGGGCGACCGCACGATCACTCTGGCCCCGGTCGACCCGCTGCAGGACGC
The DNA here is from genome assembly GCA_963755235.1 of uncultured Acidimicrobiia bacterium. Lineage (GTDB taxonomy): Bacteria > Actinomycetota > Acidimicrobiia > Acidimicrobiales > Ilumatobacteraceae > JALZMG01. Next base: position 166,690 of record CAVWJT010000007.1, on the reverse strand, counting down.
GCCGGGCACGGACGACGACATCGTCGTGCCGATGGCGGAGCTGCCCACCGATACCGCCGTGCTCATAGTGCGCTCCGGCACCCAGGCCGGTGACCGGTTCAAGTTGGGTGACGAACTCACCCGGCTCGGGCGACATCCCGACAGCGAGATCATGCTCGACGACATCACGGTGTCGCGACGCCACGCCTCGATCGAGCGCGCGGCCGAGGGGTACGTCGTCACCGATGCCGGCTCGCTGAACGGCACCTACGTCAACCAGGAGCGCATCGACCGGGCGGTCCTCCATCACGGGGACGACCTGCAGGTCGGGAAGTTCCGCCTCGTATTCTTCGAGCGGTCCGATGGCTGACGCCGGGCAGTCGCACCTGTCGATCGGCGAGGTGCTCGGGCTGCTGCTCGAGGAGTTCCCGGACGTCACGATCTCCAAGATCCGGTTCCTCGAGAGCCAGGGTCTGATCGAGCCCGAGCGCACGCCATCGGGGTATCGCAAGTTCTTCGACGACGACGTCGTGCTGTTGCGTCTGATCCTTCGGGAGCAGCGGGAGAAGTTCCTGCCGCTGCGCGTCATCAAGGACCGGATCGACTCCGGTGAGATCGAACCGCCACCAGACGCGCCGAGCGCCGCGGACGACGGCCGGGAGAAGCCGACCAAGGCGGCGATCGCCAAGCATCCCGCGGCGCGTCGACCGTCCTCGGCCTCGGTGCCGTCGCCCGGGAGCAGTCCTTCGGCGTCGAAGAGCCCGCCGCCGGTGGGGACGACGGCTTCGCCGGCGACGGCGACCGAGGCGGCTGCGCCGTCGGGCACGACCCCGAACGGTGCGACGATGGAGCCGCGGACCGCCCAGGCCGAGCAGTCCGCCCAGGCCGACCAGTCCGACCAGCCGAGCACCCCACGCAAGCGGCGGCGAGCCGCGGAGCCGTCGGCCGCCACGTTGCTTCCTGGCGTGCTGGTGAACCGCGAGGAGCTGTGCGCGATGGCGTCGGTCACACCCGAACAGCTCGCCCAGCTCGAGGACTACGGCGTCGTCTCGCACCGCGGCGGGGTCGGCGATCTCTACGGGGACGAGGCGGTCGAGGTCGCCGCGGCCGCCGGCGGCTTCTTGCGCGCCGGTGTCGATGCCCGCCACCTGCGGGCGTGGCGGACGTCCGTCGAACGCGAATCCGGCCTGTACGAGCAGCTGATCCTGCCCCTGTTGCGGCAGCGCAACCCCCAGGCGCGGGGTCAAGCAGCGACCCGCCTGGAGGAGCTCGACGGGCTCGGGACCAAGCTGCGGGCGGCGCTGATGCGGGCCGCCCTGCGCCAGTACCTCGAGGGCTGAGCGCGCTCCAGCCCGGCTGATCCGCCGCCGCCGGACCGACGCCGCGGGGTACCATCGGGATCGTGGTTCCGTTGGAGCTCCTCGGCGTCCGGGTGGAGGTGCCTGCCAACACGCCGATGGTCCTGCTCCGCGAACAGACCGGCCGTCAGCGGCTGCTCCCGATCTACATCGGCACGGCGGAGGCCACCGCGATCCACTACTCGCTCGAAGGGGTCACGCCGCCGCGCCCGTTGACGCACGACCTGTTCATCCAGACCCTCACCGAGCTCGGGGTCTCCGTCGAGCAGATCGTCGTCACCGAGATGCGCGACCACACCTACTTCGCCGAATTGCACCTGCGCAGCGCCGAGCGGGGGGTCACGGTGCTGTCGAGCCGGCCGTCGGACGCCATCGCGCTGGCCGTGCGGTGTGCCGCTCCGCTGTTCGCCTCCGAGGAACTGCTCGACGAGGTCGGCCAGGAGCCGGCGCCCGAGCCCGAGGAGGAGGCGGAAGAGATCATCGACGAGTTCCGCGACTTCATCGAGCACGTCAACCCCGAGGACTTCAAGAGCTAGTCAGCTTCTCCAGGTCGCGCACCGCGTAGAGATGGTGCGCCCACTCCTCGTCGATGACCACGTGGACACACTCGAGCACGGTCGACGTCGTCTCCGGTGGGTAACCGGCCGACGGGTTCTCTTCGCAGCGACGGGCGAGCTCGTCCGCCGTGATCGACTCGAGGAGACCGCGCACCACCCCGAGCCGCCCCTCACGGGCGTCGACCACCTCTTCGAACGTCGGGTCGGCGTCGCCATCGATGCCGACGTCGCCGAGGTCGGTGACGAAGCTCGGAGGGAGACCGAGCCGGTGATACGGCCGGGCCTCGCCCAGGACAGTCCGGCTGATCCAGCCGTCAGTGACGAAGAGGAGATGGCGCAGCGTCTCGATGAAGGACCACTCGTCGTCGACGCGAGCCCGGCGCGTTGGGTCGGGCAGAGTGCGGGCTCGATCGGTCGTCTCCCGCCACATCCGTCTCGATCGTCGCCCACGCCGTCCGGAGTCCGTCGGGGTCGCGGGCGAACAGCCGCGCCCGCTCCGGGTAGCGCCGGTCCATCTCCGCGGCGATGAGCGGGGCGACCTCGATGTCGTTGATCGTCAGCCCGTCGATCAGTCCCGAGAAGGCGGCGTTGACCAGCATCGCGTCGACGACCTTGGCCCCGCTCAGATCGACATTGCGGAAGCGGGCCCCGGACAGGTCGACGGCGGTGAACCGCGCGCCCGGAACTCGTCGGTGTCGTGGAACTCGGTCATCGCCATACCTTGACTCGCCGGCCGCGGCGTCGTAGCGTCGGGCGCTCACAAGGTCGTAACTACGCCGGTGTCGCGCTGGCGCAGGCCACGCCAGAACACGGAGGTGTTGGGGCCGTGACAGAGACCGGATACAGCGGCACGCAGGCCGCCAAGATCGTCGGCATCACCTACCGGCAGCTCGACTACTGGGCGCGCACGGACCTCCTCCGGCCGTCGTTGGCCGAGGCCACCGGCAGCGGGAGCCGGCGCCAGTACTCGTACCGCGACCTCCTCGAGTTGCGCGTCATCAAGACGCTCCTCGACGCGGGTATCAGGCTCGAGTCCGTGCGGGAGGTCTTCACCTACCTGCGCCGGCACGTCACGACCGACATCGCCGCCGCCCACATCGTGATCAGTGGGCACCAGGTGATGCTCTGCGAGGGCGATCAGCTCGTCGACGTGCTCCGGCGGGGGCAGGGAGTGCTCAACGTGCTTCCGCTGGCCGGGGTGAAGGACGACATCGACGCCCAGTTGGTCCCGCTCGCCGAGGAGGCCGCCGCCGGGCCGCCGCCCCGCCGGGCGATCTAGCTCGTCCCGGTCGGTGAGCGCGGAACGTTCCCCGCTCGACGCGGTCCATCGCGACGCGGGAGCGCGGATGGTGCCGTTCGGCGGGTGGGAGATGCCCCTCGAGTACCCGACGGGCACCATCGCCGAGCACCTCGCCTGCCGCAACGCCGCGGTCGTGTTCGACGTTTCGCACCTCGGCACCGTGCGCGTGTCCGGCTCCGGTGCGTTCGAGCAGCTGCAGTCGGCGCTGTGCAACGACCTCACCAAGATCGGGCCCGGGCGGGCGCAGTACACCCACCTGCTCGACGAGTCCGACGCGTCGGTGCTCGACGACATCATCGTGTGGTGGCGTCCGCGAGATGACGGGGAGCCCGATGCCTTCGACGTGATGCCCAACGCCTCCAACACCGACCGGGTGCGCGCCGCGATCGGGGGCGAGGAGACCACTCACGGCCGTGCCGTGCTCGCCGTACAGGGTCCCGAGGCCGTCGACCGGCTGGCCGGCGTGGTTCCGGAAGCGGCGGCGGTCAAGCGGTTCCGGGTTGCTCCGGCGAGTTGGCACGGGGCGGGGTGCACCGTCGCCGGTACGGGCTACACCGGCGAGCGTGGGGTCGAGATCGCGGTACCGGCCGCTTCCGCGGCCGAGTTGTGGGAGGCGATCGTCGGCGCCGGAGTTCAGCCCGCCGGTCTCGGCGCCCGCGACACCCTGCGTCTCGAGGCGGGTCTGCCCCTGCACGGCAACGAGCTCGGCCCCGGCATCACGCCGCTGCAGGCGGGGCTCGGGTGGGTCGTCGCGTGGGACAAGGGTGAGTTCCGCGGGCGAGCGGCGCTCGTGGCCGAGCGGGAGCGGGGGGTCCACCGGCACCTGGTCGGGATCGCCACCACCGGGCGCCGCCCGCCGCGCACGGGTTGCGTGGTGCTGCTCGACGGCGATCCGGTGGGGACGGTGACGAGCGGCAACTTCTCGCCGGTGCTCGGGCACGGCATCGCCCTCGCCTTCGTGCCGCCGACGGTGGGGGAGGGGACCGCCGTCGAGGTCGACGTGCGCGGCACCCGCCTGCCGGGCACGATCGTGCCCACGCCGTTCGTGACCCGTTCCTGACCTGTCGCTTTTCCTCAACTCTTGTGTCCGAGCGACAGAAAGTGTCGCTCTCCATCAAGAGTTGGGGATTTACGACGCCGAGGGCTTCTTCGCGGGTGCCCGCTTCTTGGCCGGCGTCTTCTTCGCCGCGGCGGGCGGTGGTTCGGCTGCGGCGGTCGACGGTTGGGGCGGTTCCGGCTCGGGGCGGGGAGCGAGGCGCATGCCGAACAGACCGCCGGCCTGCTCAGCGATCTGGCTGAGGGGGGAGAGGCGGCGGGCGAGCTCGTTGATGACCCGCATGAACTCGCCCAGATCGGCCGGCAGCGACGTCAGCACGGGGTCGTTGAGCGTCTCGGCGAGCCGGTTGAGGCCGGGGATCACCTGGTCGATCGGCCCCGACAGCCGGGTCGAGAGGGCGTCGGCAGCCTCCACCGTGCGCCGGACCTGGGGGAGCATCGCCCGCACCGGCTCCTCGAAGTCGTTGAGCAGCCCGTTGACCCGTTCGGCGGTCGCATTGAGATTCGTCATCGTCGCGTTGAAGTTCTCGAGCCCCCGCATCAGCTCGTCGGCGCCCTTACGGAGCTGGTCGAACGATCGGACGACCGCCGCGATCGGCCCGGCGACCAGCGAGATCACGTCGGCGAACGGGTCGGTGCGTCCAGTCTCAGCCACGGCCGCGAACGCTACCGGTCAGCTCTCGAGCGACGACGCGTAGGCCTCGAGTGGCTCGCACGAGCAGATGAGGTTCCGGTCGCCCGCGGCGGCGTCGATGCGCGACACCGGCGGGAAGTACTTGGCGGCCCGCAACGCCGCAATGGGGTAGGCGCCGAGGTCCCGCGCGTACGAACGATCCCACGCGCCGAGGAGCTCCTCGGCGGTGTGCGGGGCCAACCGCAACGGGCTCTCGGCGAGCGACCACTCCCCGGACGCGACGCGATCGATCTCGCCCCGGATGGCGATCATCGCCGCGCAGAAGCGATCGAGCTCAGCGAGCGATTCGCTCTCGGTCGGTTCGATCATCAGCGTCCCGGCGACGGGGAAGCTCATCGTCGGGGCGTGGAACCCGAAGTCGATCAGTCGCTTGGCGACGTCGTCGACGGTGACCCCGGTCGACCGGGTGATCGCTCGCAGGTCGATGATGCACTCGTGCGCGACCCGCCCGGAGCGGCCGGTGTACAGCACCGGATAGTGCTCGGCCAGGCGGGTCGCGACGTAGTTGGCCGAGCAGATCGCGACGGCGGTGGCGTGGGTCAGTCCGTCGCCCCCCATCAGCGCGATGTAGGCCCACGGGATCGGCAGGATGCCGGCGGACCCGAACGGGGCCGCGGCGACGGGGCCCACCCCGTCGCCAGCCGGGTGCAGCGGGTGACCGGGGAGGAACCGGGCGAGATGCTCCCGCACGGTGATCGGGCCGACTCCGGGTCCGCCGCCCCCGTGCGGGATGCAGAACGTCTTGTGCAGGTTGAGGTGGCTGACGTCGGCCCCGAACCGACCCGGGCGGGCGACGCCGATGAGGGCGTTCAAGTTGGCCCCGTCGACGTAGACCTGGCCGCCGGCGTCGTGGACGGCCGCGCAGACCTCGCCGATCGCCTCCTCGAACACGCCGTGCGTCGACGGGTACGTGAGCATGATCGCCCCGACCCGCTCGCCGGCCCGGGCGAGCTTGTCGCGCAGGTCGGCGAGGTCGACGTTGCCGTCCCCGTTGGTGCCGACGACGAGGACCTCGAACCCGGCCATGACCGCGCTCGCCGCGTTCGTGCCATGGGCGCTGGACGGGATCAGGCAGATCGTGCGCCGGTCGTCGCCTCGCGAGCGGTGGAACGCACGGATCGCCAGCAGCCCGGCGAACTCGCCCTGACTACCGGCGTTGGGCTGGACGCTGACGGCGTCGTAGCCGGTGATCTCGGCGAGCCAGGATTCGAGCTGGCTGATCAGCTCGCGGAGCCCGGCCGATTCGTCGTCCGGCGCAAACGGATGGAGATCGGCGAACTCGGGCCAGGTGATCGGCTCCATCTCCGTGGTGGCATTGAGCTTCATCGTGCAGGAGCCGAGGGGGATCATCGTGCGGTCGAGGGCCAGGTCGCGATCGGCGAGCCGGCGCAGGTAGCGCAACATCTCGTGTTCGGTGTGGTAGCGGTTGAAGACCGCCTGGTCGAGGAACCGGTCGGCGCGTCGTGCCGGCAGCCCGTCGGGGCAGTCGTCGACGTCGCCGGGAGTGTCGACCCCGAATGCGGTCAACACCTTCGACACCACCTCGAGGGTGGACGTCTCGTCGAAGGTGAGCCCTACCGTGTGCTCGTCGATGCGCCGGAAGTCGAGTCCCGCCTCCCGCCCGGCGGCGATCAGGGCGTCGGCGTCGACGTCGTCCACCGTGATCGTGTCGAACCACGAATCGTGGCGCAGGGCCCGCCCGGCGGCGCGCAGCGCGCCGGCGGCTACCGACGTCAGCCGGTGCACGCGTTCGGCGATGCGGCCGAGGCCCGCCGGCCCGTGCCACGCCGCGTAGAGCCCGGCGATGTTGGCGAGCAGGACCTGCGCGGTGCAGATGTTGGACGTCGCCTTCTCGCGGCGGATGTGCTGCTCGCGGGTCTGGAGGGCGAGTCGCAGCGCCGGGCGGCCGGCGGTGTCCGAGCTCACTCCGACGATCCGCCCGGGCAGGGCGCGGGCCGCGTTCTCGTGGGCGGCGATGAACGCGGCGTGCGGACCGCCGAACCCCATCGGCACTCCGAAGCGCTGGGCGGATCCGACGGCGATGTCGGCGCCGACCTGGCCGGGGGGAACGCCGAGCACACACGCGAGGAGGTCGGTGGCGACCACGGCGATGCCTCCGCCCGCGTGCACCTCGTCGATGGCTCCGCTCCAATCGACGACTGCGCCGGTCGACGTCGGCAGGCTGAAGAGGGCGCCGAAGCAGCCGGCGGCGATGGCGTCGACGTCGCCGACGACGAGCTCGACCCCGATCGGCTCGGCGCGCGTGGCGAGCACGGCGACGGTCTGGGGATGGGTGTCGTGGTGGACCACGAAGCGGGCCGAATCGGACCGGGCGAGGCGCCGGGCCATCGTCATCGCCTCGGCTGCCGCGGTCGCCTCGTCGAGCAGTGAGGCGTTGGCGATCGGCAGCCCGGTCAGCTCGCTGACCATGGTCTGGAAGTTGAGCAGCGCCTCCAGCCGGCCCTGGCTGATCTCCGGCTGGTACGGGGTGTAGGCGGTGTACCAGGCCGGGTCCTCGAGCACGTTGCGGCGGATGACGGCCGGCGTGTGGGTATTCGTGTACCCCATGCCGATCAAGCTCGTCCGCAGTCGGTTCCGGTCGGCGAACCGGCGCAGGGCCTCGATCACGGCCCGTTCCGACCGGGCCGCGGGCAGGTCGAGGGGGGTCTCCGAGCGGATCGCGGCCGGGACGGTCTGGTCGAGCAGGTCGCCGAGCGACTTGGCGCCGATGACCTCCAGCATCTGCTCGAGGTCCTCGGCGGTCGGTCCGACGTGGCGGGCGACGAAGTCGTCGTCGCCGATGAGCTCGGCGAGGGGAGTGGGTGGGGCAGGTGCAGCCATGTCGGCTCCGATGCGCGTCGTGGTCGTCTCGTCCCCACGCTGTCATCGGCACCTGAGAGTTTCACCCGGCGCCGTTGCCGGGCTTTCCCCGTCGGTGAGTCCGGGTGGACCCGGGCTACTTTCCAGCGTCGCCTCACCCGTCCGGTCCGGTTGCCTGAGAGATTCCGGGGTGGTTGCTCCTTCGGCGCCGCCGCTCGCTGTCGTGGCGGCACGCCAGCGGGCGCCGGCTCTCCCGGACGGGTTCGTCGGCAGGTTCGATGCTACCGCGGGGACGGTTGCATCGTGGCGATGCGTTCGGGCTGCACGAGCCCCAGCTCGGCGAGGATCAGGCGGTCGATCCCACGGTCCGCCATCGCCCGTCGCTGGTCGTGGTCCGGATCGAGCAGGGCGTCGTCCCACCTTGTCCAGACGGTCCGGCGCGAAGTCGCCCGTTCGGCCTGACCCGACGAAGGCGGCCGTCGCCGCTTCGATCAGCTCGTCGCGGCGGGGGTGGTGCCAGGCGACGTTGATCCCGCCGGCCCGCCTCCCGGCGAGCTCGGCCAGAGCAACGCTGTTGAGCCCGACGAGGACCGACACCGGATGGTGGGGGAGGGGGAAGGTCTCCCACTCGTCGCCGCGGTCCGCCGACCACATCGCGTCGAGCAGGTCGAGCGTGCGCTCGACGACGGCATGCCGGCCGGCCATCGTCGGCTCGATGGGCCGGCCGACGGTCTGCATCTCGGCGGCCCAGCGGCCCTGGGGTGAGCTCCCCGCGCCGATGCCGAGGAGGACGGGCCGGTCGGCGATCGCGCTCACCGACGCTGCAGCGACGCCGAGCACGCCGGGATCGCGCGCCGTGACGTTGGCGACCATCGTCCCCAGGCTGATCGACGTGGTCGTCGCGGCGAGGGCACCGAGCAGCGTGAACGCCTCGAGCATGTCGTGGCCGCCCAGGCTGCGGCCGGCGAGGTGGTCGTAGACCCAGGCCGCCCCGAACCCGGCGGACTCCGCCGCCACGGTGGCGTCGCGGAGGACCGGCCACGGGTTGCGGGCCGGGTTGAACTGGACGTCGATCAGCACATGCGCATCGTGGCGCAACCGCTAGCAGGCACCAATAGCCCGAACCATCTGGGTCGGGTTGACCGCGGAGCCCCCGCCAGGGTGGACCTCGAAGTGGAGGTGCGGGGTCGCCGCGTTCCCGGTTCGTCCGACGTATCCGATGACCTGGCCGGCGCTCACCGGTGTGCCCGCGCCGATCCCCGACGCGAACCGCGAGAGGTGGGCGTAGAAGAAGTACGTGCCGTCCGAGCGGGTGAGCTTGAGCCCGTTGCCCGAGAGCGCACTGCGTGAGCTCCGGTAGATCTGGGTGATCCGGCCGCTGGACACCGCGTAGACCCGTTGTCCCTTGGCGGCGATGATGTCCACGCCGAGGTGCACCCGTCCCGAGCCGCGTGGAGCTCCCCAGGTGTCGGAGAACCAGCAGGGCGGTTCGACCGGCACCGCCTGCAAGCGGACCGTCACCGGTGGGCTCGCCGTGGGTTCGGGAGCCGCCCGCAGCCCGAGCCGGTCGGCCGTCGCCTGGTCGACACGACCGGTCGCCGGCAGGCCGCGGGCGCGCTGGAACTGCATCACGGCCGCCGCGGTGCAGCCGCCGAACACCCCATCGATGCCGCCGCACAGTCGCACGCCCGCCCGCACCAGTGCCTGCTGGAGGGCGACCACCCTCGCCCCGCGTTCGTTGTAGCGCGCGTATCCGGGCGCCGTGCTGCCTCCCGGCGACCCACCGCCGGGAGAGCCACCGCCGGACGATCCCCCTCCGAGGCCCATCGCTCTGACCGTGGCGGAGTCGACCACGCCGCTGGCGGAGATCCCATGGGCGCGTTGGAACAGCATCGAGCGCGCTCTGCGTCGCCATCCCGAACACGCCGTCGGCACCGCCGAGGAGACGGATCCCGGAGCGCATGATGGCCCGCTGCACGGCCTGCACCTTCGTCCCTCGGCTGCCGAGGCGTAGTCCGATGTAGCCGGACCCGCTGGTCGGCGGCGGCGTCCCGCCCCCGAGGCCGAGCGCGGCGGCGGTGGCACTGTCCACGCGGCCCGTCGCCGGCAACCCCTTACGCCGTTGATAGGTCTTCAGCGCGGTCTCGGTCGCCGGGCCGAAGATGCCATCGGCGCCGCCGGGAACGAAGATGCCCGCTTGCATCAGCGCGAGCTGAAGGCGCCGGACGGCGTCACCACGCGCCCCGCGCGCGAGCACGTTGGAGGGAGAGGAGGGGGTCGGGGATGACGACGCCGGGGCGCCGCGGCCGAGCGCGTTCAGGGTGGCCGAGTCGCCGCGCCCCGTGACCGGCAGGCCCCGCGAGCGTTGGTAGGACTTCACCGCGGCCTCGGTCGCCGGCCCGAAGACCCCGTCGACCCCACCGGCCAACGGGATGCCGGCGTTGACGAGCGCCTGCTGCAACGACCGCACGGCGCTGCCGGTCGCCCCGCGGGCGAGCCCGCCGGCTCCGATCGCGGGCGCACCGCGATTCAGCGCGCTGAGCGTTGCCGCGTCAGCCCGCCCGGTCGCGACGAGACCACGCGACCGTTGATACGCCTTCACCGCGGACTCGGTGCCGGGTCCGAAGACGCCGTCCGCCCCGCCGGGGACAGGGATCCCGGCGTTGATGAGGCTCCGTTGCAGCTGCCGCACGCGGTCACCGACGGCGCCGCGGGCCAAAGTGCCGCCGGACGAGCTGGTCCCGGGAGCGTTCGCGGCGGGAGCGCTGACCAGACCGAGCGCCAGCGCGGTCGCCCGGTCCACGACACCCGTGACCGGAAGGCCCTTGTACGCCTGGAACGCCTTCACCGACGCCCGGGTCGCCGAGCCGAAGTGGCCGTCCACTCCGTACTTCACGCCGACGCCGACGCGGATGAGAGCCTGCTGGAGGGCCCGCACCGGCTCCCCGTACGACCCGTACTTCAGCCCGATCACACCCTCGACGGCGGGTGACGGCACGGCGGCCGGCTGCGCCCGCCCCCCGGCCACGACGGCGCTGTCGACGCCGATCAGCACCGCGGCGAGCGTGAGCGACGCGGCGAGACGGCGGACGCGACGGACGCGAGCGTTCGGAGCGGTTGACATCAGGCTGGGCCTCCTCGAGTGGACGTCAAGGTCTTCGGCCCACCAACGGCCCCGGACGAGCTACCAGGGAAGTCGTCCCACGTCGGGCCGGTCGCCGCCAACCTCTCAAGTTGACATAACGGGGATTATGGGCGACCGGCCCGCCGATGGGTCGGTCGCCCATAGACGCTCAGGGCGGTCAGGTTCTGACGACGCGGGAGGCCGGTTTCGCGTACCTAATGCTCCACAGAACCGAGTTCCCGGTCCCGCAGCGGCCGGGCGGCCTGCAGAAGCCAGTCGAGGATCTCGGTGAGCTCAGCGGCGCTCGGCGCTGGGCCGGCGGCGGCGAGGTCTCGTTCGGCGTCGTCGACCGCGCAGGCCAACGCGTAGAGGTCGTCGTGCAGCTCGTCCAGCGCCGCCTTGGCGATCACCAGGTCGCCCTCGGCGAGCTCGAGCTCACCGGCCCGTTGACGGGCGACCCAGTCCCACTGGCGGCAACGCTGGGAGCAGAACTCCCGCGGCCGTCCCCGACCGGTCATTGCCGGGAGCACTCGCCGGCACCATCGGCACCGGCGCATTTCCGTCATGACGAAATCTTAGGTCGCGGGCCGTCGCGCCGAGACGATCACCGGTGTCGCGAGCAGCATCACCTCGCCATTGTCGACATGGTCCTCGAACGCCCGGGCGACCGCCTCGCAGACGGTCCGCCGCAGGGCCTCGTCGAGACCATCGAGCACGATGCGCGTGGGGCCGAACTCGAGCGACCCGGCGGCGGCGTCCGCGGGCCCCGCTCCCCCGCCGACCGAAAGCCGTAGCGGCCGGGGCTCCCAGCGGACATCGGTCCACCCGGCGGCCGCGAGCATGTTCTCGACGTGTTGGGCGTCACTCAGGGAGTACGGGCCGGCGTCGGGAGCCGGAACCTCGACCGTGACGTCGGCCCGTTCGAGCTCGGCGAGTGCGATCGACAGCGGCAGGTCGAAGATCGGGGACTGCGAGCGCTGGGCCCAGACGACGACCCGCAGCCGGCCGCCGGGCACGGTCAGCCGGGCGAAATTGGCGAAGGCGGCGTCGGGATCGGCGAAGAACATCACGCCGAACTGCGAGATGACGACATCGAACTGTTCGCCGCCGGGATCCCACGTCACGGCGTCCGCCTCGACCCACCTGATGGAGGCGCCGCCGGCCGGCGCACCGCGCTCGCGCGCGGCGGCGATCATCTCCGGTGAGACGTCGAGGCCGGTCACCGCGCCTTGCGGTCCGACCGCGGCCGCCGCTCGCCGGGTGGTCGGCCCAGTCCCGCAGCCGATGTCGAGCACGCGCTCTCCCGGGCGTATCTCGGCCGCGGCGAACAGCAAGTCGGTCACCGGCGCGAGTTGACGTTCGAGCCGGTCGGCGAGGCGCACCCACCGCTCGGCCCGGTCGCCCGGCCACACCTCGGGACTGCTCGATGGCTCGCTCATCTCAGCGCTCGATCAGCGACGCGCCCGCCGCCCACGCCTTCTCGACCCGCTGGAGCCGATCCGCGGCCGACTCCTTGAGCCGTTCCGCCGCCGCGGCCACGAGCAGGTCGAGCAAGGCCAACGTTCCGACATGGCTGTCGAAGGGTGAGACCGATGCGGCGGCGATCGCGAACGAGTAGTCGGCCATCATGGCCAACGGCGAGAGCAATCCGTCGGACAGGGCGATGACCGTGTGCCCGGCCTGTTTGGACACCTCGACCGTCTCGAGGACCCAGCGTTCGTAGCGCCGCAGGTCGACCACGACGAGCGTCGATTCGGCCGCGGTGAGGGCCAGCGCCCGGCGCACCGCGATGTCGTTGCCGCCCACCATCGCCACGCCCGCGCGGAGGGCGCCGAGGTCGGTGGCGAACTGCAGCGCGACGCCGCGCTCGGCGTCTCCCGCGAGCACGAGCACCTCCCGTTCCGAATCGGCGAGCAGCGCGACGACGGCATCGAGGGTCACCGGATCGACGGCGTCGACTGTCGCCTGCACGTTCGAGAGCTCGGCCGCGCGGTGACGCTCGATGGGGTGCTCGCCACCGATCTCGCGGATGCGCTCGGCGGCGGGCCGCAGTTGATGGGCCAGGTCACGCTGCACCGACGCCTGCAGCGCACTGAACCCGTCGAAGCCGAGCTTGGCGGCCAGCCGCACGACGGTGGCCGCACCGGCGCCGGCCGCCGAGGCGAGATCAGCGACGGTGCCGAATCCGACGAGCTGGGGGCGGTCGAGCACGACCTCGGCGACCCGCCGTTCGGCCGCCGTGAGTTGGGCGCCCGCCTGGCGCACGCGGTCCTCGACCTCCATCTCCGGCACCGGGCGGACAGTAGTGGGCACCGGCATCCATACTGGTGCCGTGCAGCTACCCCCTCCTCCCGGACCGGTCGTTCGCCAGCGACAACGCCGCCGGCGCCCATCCGGCCGTGGTCGAGGCCGTAGCCAGGGCCAATCAGGGACATGCCCTCGCCTACGGCGAGGACCGCTGGACCCGCGAGTGCGAGGGTGCCTTCCGCGACCTCTTCGGCGACGTGACCACGCTGCTCACGTTCAACGGCACGGGTGCCAACGTGCTCGCCCTGGCGACACTGCTCGGCCCGGTGGATGCGGTCGTGTGCACCGACGGCGCCCACATCGCGTACGACGAGGCCGGGGCCTCCGAGCGAATCCTCGGCGCCAAGCTGATCGACCTCCCGACCCCCGACGGCAAGCTGCGGCCGGAGCAGATCGACGAGGTCTCCCACCTGCTCGGCTCCCCGCACCACGCCCAACCGGCAGTGGTGTCGATCACCCAGAGCAGCGAGCTCGGCACCGTGTACACCGCCGACGAGGTCGCCGCGATCTGCGACACCGCCCACCGCATGGGCATGTCCGTCCACATCGACGGCGCCCGCATCGCCAATGCGGCCGCCGCGCTCGGCGGGACCGAGGCGGCGCTGCGGTCGTTCACAGTTGACGCCGGTGTCGACGTGCTGACGTTCGGCGGCACCAAGAACGGCCTGCTGGGCGGGGAAGCCGTGGTCTTCCTCCGCCCCGATCTGGCCCTGCGGGCCGAGTACCTCCGCAAGCAGGTGACCCAGCTGGCGTCGAAGATGCGCTTCGTGGCCGCGCAGTTCCTCGCCGTGCTGGCCGACGGCCTCTGGTTGCAGCTCGCCGGCCACGCCAACGCGATGGCGCGCCAGCTGCACGCCGCGACCGATGGCATCCAAGGGGTGGCTCTCGGCGCGTCGCCGCAGGTCAACAGCCTGTTCCCGATCCTCGACCCGGACCTCAGCAAGCAACTCCAGGAATGGTCCTTCTTCTGGCCATGGGACCCGAGCCGGCACCAGTTCCGCTGGATGACGGCATGGGACACCACCGCCGACGACATCGCCCGCTTCGTTGCCGGCATCGCCGCCGCGGCCGGAGCACGCGCCCCGTCGACGTGACACGTGCCACACCGGCGCGGTCGAAGCACAGAATTGACCAGGTGGTTAGTTCGGCTCTAATCTGACGTCAACGTCAATCGCCCGCAGCTCAACGTCGATTCGGGTCCATTCGAAGGGGGTCATGGATGGCAGCTGTCGAGTTCGTCGGCCTCGACTCGGCCGACGAGGTGTGGATGCGAGACGCGGCGTGCAAGGGACTGACCCAGCTCTTCTTCCCGTCCTCGGCCGAGCGTCCACAGGCCCGGGAGCGGCGGGAGGCGATGGCCCGCCACGTCTGCTCGACCTGCACGGTGCGCGAGTCCTGCCGCCAGTTCGCCCGCGGCCACCATGAGTACGGCTTCTGGGGCGGCGAGAGCGAGGACGAGCGCCACGCCGCCGGGTACCGGCTGATCGCTCCGATCGGGGTGCGCGCCCGAGTGAGTTGACGGTCGGCCTCAGTGCCGCAGCAGCAGGGCCGCCCAGCCCTCGCGAGTGATCGTCTCGACCAAGTGCATCGGCGCCAGCGCGTCGACGATGTGCTCGTAGGAGCCGTCCAGGACACCGCTGACGATCAGCGCCCCTGACGGGGCGACGACCCCGCGCAGACCGGGCGCCAGCTCGACGAGTATGGGCCCGAGCAAGTTGGCGAGCACGAGGTCGAACGGCTCCTCGATCGACGCCAGCGGGCGCGTGCTCACCGCGACCGACGCAGTGACGCCGTTGCGCGACGCGTTGGCGGTGGTGGCCTCGATCGCCAGTGCGGCCACGTCGATCGCCTCGACGTACGGCGCCCCGAGTCGGGCCGCGACGACGGAGAGCACCCCGCTACCACACCCCACGTCGAGGACGGTCGCGCCCGGCCACCACACCTTGCGCAGCAGCCGCAAAGCGAGCACGGTCGACGGGTGATCGCCGAGCCCGAACGCGGCGCCCGGGTCGATGTCGATCCGCAACACCGCCGGCGGTATCTCGAGGTCGAGCCAGGACGGCACGATCACGAGGCCGCGATCGATCCACGACGGGACGGCGTGGGCGCGCCAGCTCTCGGTGACCGCCGGATCGACCTCGACCGTGCGCCACCGCCAGCGGGCGGGAAAGCCTTCGGCCGCCCGGGCGATCGCCTCGACGTCGGTTCCGATCGACGTCCACAACTCCACGAAGCGGTCCTCGGTGCCCGAGACGGGGTCTTCGCTCGGGTGAGCGCTCCTCGACGGCGGCGACGCCGAGTGCCCACAACGCATCGCTGGCCAGTTCGACCTCGTTGGCCGGAACCGTGAGAACGAAGGCGAGCATCAGTCGAGCCCGAACCGGTCAGTCGAGACGGCGCAAGGCATCCCGGTAGCGGGCAGCCCGGGCCACGTAGGTCTCGACACTGTGTTCGATGTCGTCCATCCGCGCCCGGCCCGGCTTGATCGTGGCCGGAGCGCCGACGGCGAGGGCGCCCGGCGGCACGTCGACGTCGTACAGGACCACCGCGTTGGCGCCGACGACCGCACCGGTACCAACGACCGAGCGGTGGAGGACGATCGCACCGTTCGCCACCATGGCCCGATCTTCGATCCTGCAGCCCTCGAGGTGGACGATGTGCCCGATCACGCACTCGTCGCCGACGACGGTGGGATCCTCCGCGGTGCAGTGGATGACGCTGCAGTCCTGCACGCTCGAGCGCGACCCGATGCGGATCTCGCCGTCGTCACCCCGCAGCACGGCATTGGGCCACACCGAGCTGTGGGGGCCGATGCGCACCGATCCGATGATGACGGCGTCCGGATGGATGTACGCGTTCGGGTCGATGTCGGGGACCTGGTCGCCGAGCGCGTAGATGGCCATGGCCCGCGACGGTAACCCGCCTGCAAGCGTGTCGCTGGAGGCACGTCGTGGCCAGTGTGTACCGTGGCTGGGCATGCCGATGCGGATCGAGATCGAGCTCACCAGCTCGAGCCCCGACGGCTCGTGGACCTGGCGCGCCGCCGGGGCGCGCGAGCCCCGGGGCGTCCTCGACGGCTCGATCCTGCCCGGCGGCGCCGCGGTCGGCGATCAACTCCGGGTCGAGACCGAGCACGACGTGGACGGCATCCGCGTGCTGTCGGTCGTGCCGGCGAAGGAGAAGCCGGCGCGCACCGACCTGCTCGAGCTGCTGCCGACCGAGGAGCCGTTCGAACCGGTCGTGCAGCAGCGCGCCCGCGGCGGGCGTCCCGACGACCGCCGGTCGCGCGCGCCGCGCCGTGAGCGTCCCGACCGCGACGACGACAGTCGCCGCGATCGGCGCGACCGTCCCGACCGCGCTGATCGGGGCGACCGCGGCCGCCGGACCGCGCGTCCCGACACGGATCGTCGCGGGGACCGGGAGGAGGGCGAGCGCCACCGTCACCGGCCGCACTTCACTCCCCCGCCCGAGGTCCCCCAGCGGCCCAAGCCGAAGCGGCTGCGCCCGGGCAAGCAACACCGCGTCGACGTATTGGAGTCCCTGCCCGAGGAGCAACGGCCGATCGCCGAGCTGGCGCTGCAGGGGATCGCCGCCGTCCGGCAACGGCTGCGTGACGACAACGCCCGGCTGAAGGCGGAGGGGAAGCCGGAGATGCCGGAAGCGGGCGTGATGCGGATGGCGGAGGACCTGATCCCTCGGCTGCGCGTCGCCGACTGGCTCGACCGCGCGGAAGCGGCCCAGCGCCAGCTCGAGCACCTCGATCTGCGCGACCTGCGCAGCGTCGTCGCGTCGGCCGACGATCCCCTCGTCGCGCGCGACGAATCGACGCGGACGCTCGCCGTCGAGCTCAAGACGGCGCTGGCCACCAAGCAGGAGGAGGAGCTCGCCCTGTGGCTCGCCGACGTCGAGGCCGCGCTGGATGTCGGTCGAGTCGTCCGGGCGCTCCGGCTGTCGTCGGTGCCTCCGAAGGCGGGCGTGCCGTTCCCCGGCGCGCTCGCTGCCCGCCTCGCCGAGGCGACGACCGCAGCCCTGCAGCCGGCCGACGGCCCCGACCGGTGGAGTGCCGTGCTCGAGGCGGCCGCCTTCTCACCGGTCCGGTCGCTCGTCGCCCCGACGGCCCCGGCCGAGCAGCGCAACGACGAGCTGCTCGCGACGGTGCGGCGGCTGGCCCCGCTGCTCCCGCAGATCGCCGCGCTGTACGGGGTGGAAGTGCCGACCGGCGCGGCCGTTCCCAAGCCATTGCGGCCGACGGCGCGCCGGCGTGAGCCCGCACGGCGTCCATCCGGCGACGGGAAGGGCCGTCGCGACCGGCCCGTCCCGGCGGGCGGTTCGAACCCGACCCCTGGCCCCGCTCCAACCAAGGAAACGACCGAGGCCGAGCCGGCCCCGTCGGCCGCCGAGCCCGCGGCCACTGAGCCCGCGTCCACTGAGCCCCCGTCGGACGTCGAGCCCGCGCGTCCGAGCGCCGAGCCGGCGTCCGAGGTCGAGCCGGCGCCCGCCGAGCCGGCGTCCGAGCCCGCGCCCGACGACGTCGAGCCCGCGTCCGCCGCCGAGCCCGCGCCGGTCGCGGAGACCGGGTCCGGCGACGAGGAGCCCGGCCCTGCGCCACCCGTCCCGCCGGACGCCGCCCTCGGTTGATCGCCGCGGGGTGGTTCGTCCGCTGCCGGCCCGACTCCCTACGATCGGCGTTGATGTCAGACGTCGTCCTCTACGAACCGACCGGCCGGGTGGCGGTCATCACGCTCAACCGGCCCGAGGCGCGCAACGCCGTCAATGGGGCGTTGGCAACCGGCCTCGAGTCGGCGATCGACCGGCTCGAGGAGGACGACGAGCTCTGGGTCGGCATCTTGCGCGCCAACACCGAGGGCCAGGAACGGCCGGTGTTCTCCGCCGGTGCCGACCTGAAGGAGATCAACGCCGGCAACGGCGCCGCGCTGCACACGGAGCGGGGTGGGTTCGCCGGGTTCGTCTACCGGGAGCGGCGCAAGCCGGTGATCGTGGCCGTCGACGGACTCGCCACCGCCGGAGGTTGTGAGATCGTCCTCGGCGCCGATCTCGTGGTCGCCACGACCCGGTCGGCGTTCGGGCTGGCCGAGGTCAAGCGCAACCTCGTGGCCGGCGCAGGCGGACTCTTCCGGCTGCCGCGGGCAGTGGGCCAGGCCACGGCGATGGAGGCGATCCTCACCGGCGAGCCGATCCCCGCCGATCGCGCGTACGCGCTCGGGATGGTCTCTCGGCTGGTGGCGCCGGGCGAGGTCGACGCCGAGGCAATGCGGCTCGCCGAGCAGATCACCCGCTCCGCGCCCCTCGCCGTGTGGGAGAGCCGGGCGGTCGTCAGGGCCGCTTCCTCCGAGGACGACGAGGCGCTCAAGCGGATGACCGACAAAGCGATGGGAGTGGTGATGCGCTCCGACGATCTCGCCGAGGGCCTGACGGCGTTCATCGAGAAGCGTGACCCCGAGTGGAAGGGCCGCTGAATCCCGTTCTGTCGTTCGGAATGCGCCGATTGGTGCTGATGCCAAACGACAGAACGGGGATCAATCGAGGCGGCGGGACACGGTGATCAGCCGGGCCGTGATCTTGGCCCGCTCGTAGAGGTTCTTGGTCTCCCGGTCGCCCGGCAGCGCCTCACCTTCGAGCACTGCGGCCCCTGCGGCCCGGGCCTCCTCCGTGGCCGCTTCGAGCAGGGCGTCGCCGAACCCCAATTCCCGAGCTGCAGGGGTCACGAAGACTTGATCGATCCGGCCGACGGGGCCGTTGACGTCGAGTACCAAGTAACCAACGACGACGTCGTCGCCGGAGTGATCCAACACCGCGACGATCACGGTCCGCGCGTCCAGCACCTCCATCCATCGCGCGCCGATCTCGGGATGCTCCTCGAGCCACCGAGTTCCCCCGCGGGCGGGCACGAGGATTGCCCGCGCCTCGACCTCGAGCGCTCGCAAAGCATCGACGTCGGCCGGACGGGCCGGCCGCACAATGGGGTCGATCATGTCGGAGTTGCCGCTCCCAGCAGTTGGTCGATCCGGCCGAGCACGGTACGGCGGGCGCGATGCGCGACTTCGAACCGCCGCACCTCGCGCAACTCGGCCGGATCAAGGTTGGGGAGTCGGGCGACGACCTGGCTCGCGGCGAGGCTCTGGTACTCCTCGATGGGGAGCTGGGCGGCGGTGGGGGCGGCCGGCTCGGCGGGCGAAGCGTCTGGCGCCGATGGCGAAGCGGCAACCGGAGCGGCGGCGCCACCGTCGGCCGGCGGTGGTCCTGTGACCAGCTCGAGAAGGGATCTGAGCAGCTGCATCGGCTCCGCCACCCGTTCGGTCGCGTTGCCGACTCGCCCGCCGACGCAACGACCGATGCGCGCAGCCGCCGCGCCCGGCAGCGTCAAGGCGGCCTCGACGAGCGCCCGCACTCGTCGCTCGACCTCCGCGCGCACCGGGTCATCGGCGGCGCGGGTCATCGCTCAGGGAAAGATCGGGCAGGCGTCGTCACCCACGGGACAGGTCGGAGCCGAGGCGCGAACGAGCAGGAAGCACTGCGGGCACAACTGCTCGTCGGCCCGCTTGGGCTGCAGGCGGTTCCCTCCATCGGCGCGATCCTCGGGCTCGTCTTCTTCCTCCTCCTCGTCGTCCTCGTCGGTGGTGACGAGACGGTCCTTCAGGATGCGATCCAGGTCGGCCTCGACGTCGTCGGGCGAGAGCAGATCGTCGTCGTCGTCTTCCTCCTCCTCGCCGGCGCGGCGCTTCGCTTTCGCCGCGGCCGTCTCCTCCTCGTCGCCCTCTTCTTCCTCTTCTTCCTCCTCTACGGCGGCGTCGTCGTCTTCGAGTTCGTCGAAGACTTCTCCTTCCTCGAGGTCCTCGGCGTCGGGGCCTTCCTCCAGTGCCGTGTCGTCCTCGGTCTCCTCCTCGTCCTCGGTCTCGGCTCCAGCTTTGATGTCCTCGTCGTCAGCCATGTGTGCTTTCTCACCCCGTCCGTCGTCGCGGAGCGGATACCTCGCCGTTTACGCGGCCGGAGCCTAGGGCCGCCGTTCCTCCGGCCTCGGGCCGGTGTTTGTGACAACCGTCACACGAGGTGGTCGGAACTCAGCCCCGACGCGCCTCGGCGCGCCGTTCCGCCGCCAGTCGAGCCAACTCCGGTTCGTCCGTCGTGAGGTGGCTCATCGCCTCGGCGACGACACGGTGGCCGGCTTGTTCGGCGATCAACCGGTGCATGTCGAGAACGATTCGTCGGTACGCGGGGTGGCCCTGCGCGCCGGACCGCAGCTCGAGGAGATGGATCGCTTCGCGCGCGTTGAACTGCATCACGAACCGCAGCCGGTACGCCATCGAGACCGCGTACGCGGCCTGCTCCGGGAAGTCCTCGACGATTACGTCGTACAGCTGCGCCGACCGGCTCATCGCCTCGTCGAAGGGGGCCGCCTGCCCGGCGTCGTCGACGAGTTCGGGACGAACGTATCCGTGCCGCGGGCTGAGCGCCTGCCATTCGATCGTCAGGAGGCGGTGCCGTTGGAGGTCGCGGAACGCGCCATAGTCGGCGAGCACGTCGAAGCGGTAGTCGATCCGCTCGAACGCTCGCCCCGGCTTGTGGCGGCGGTTCTCCCGCTCGCCGACGTACGCCCGTACCAGGGCCAGCCGCTCGGCGGCGCCGAGCCGGGCGACCTTGTCGAGGAGCTGCTCCTCCGGGAGGTGGGCGTGCGGGTAGCAGATCGCGGCGAGCAGCTTGTTCTCGGCGTCGGGGTCGAAGTCGACGAGCGTCACCGCCGCGGCGGGCGTTACCGGCTCCGAGGCGAACAGCGAATCGACGAGCTCGGCGGTGCGCTCCCGCGTCGTCGCGAGATACGTCGACCACCGGCCGCCACGGTCGGGCAGATCCACGCGGCGGAGGAAGCTGGGGATGACCTTGCGCAGTTCGTGGAGCATGAGCTCGCCGCACTCCCTGGCCTCGGGCAGGGGGTGGGCGCGCAGCCGCAGCAGGAGCGCTTCGAACGCCTGCCCGCTGCCGTAGATCCCGACGTTGGCCAGCGAAGCCGAAGGCAGGATGCCGCGGGCCGCGTCGAGGGCCTTGGCCCGCGTCGCCTGGCGGTAGATGAACTCGCTGTCGGCCGGATCCCGGTCCACCGTCGCGCGCACGTGGTCGGTGACTCCGGCGAGAACCTGGCCGTAGGCGTCGAACATCCGGTCCATGTCACCGACGTAACGGGTGCCAAAGCGGCTGCCGAGGATCGCCGGGTCGCGATAGAAGCGGTAGCGACCTCCGACGCGGTTGTCGTAGGCGATGTAGCGGGTGCTCTGCTCGAGGTAGCTCATGAGCCGTCCCCACTCGAGCGCCTTGGTCAGAACGTTGGAGGACTGCTCGCACGCCACGTGCACGCCGCCGAGCTGCGCCACCGAGTCGTCGCCGTACTCGACGAAGACCTTCTCGTAGAGATCCTCGGCCCGCTGGAGGCCGATGGTGGCGTCGATGGTGTGGTCGCCGGAGATGTCGAGCTCACCGACGAACTCGTCGATGAACAGCCGGCGGAGGCTCTTCGGGCTGCGGCTGTAGCGGGCGAAGAGCGCCCCCTTGACGACCTCGGGCAGGTTGACGAGGGCGAACACCGGGCCGTCGAGGTTGGTGAAGTAGCGCCGCAGGACGTCGGCTTCCGCGGGGCTGAACGCCTCTGGCACGTACGCCGTCACGGCGGGCGATCCTAAGTGTTGGCACGACCGCGGCCGGGGGATGCCGCGCTACCTGCGATTGAACGGCTTCAGTGCCGGAGGACGATCTTGCCCAGCTGTTCTCCGGCCTCCAGGCGGGCGAGGGCTGCCGGGTAGTCCGCGAGCTCGACGACTTCGTCGACGCGCACGTCGAGGCCTTGGGCCATCAATCCCGTGACCTCGGCGAACTCCTGGTAGCTGCCCATCGAAGAGCCGATGATCTCGTGCTGCTTGAAGAACAGGCGGGGCAGGTTGAGCGTCACTTCCGCGCCCGACGTCCCGCCGCACACGACGAGTCGCCCGCCGGCCTTCAGCGCCCGCACGGATTTGTCCCACGTCGCCGCGCCGACGCTCTCGACGACGACGTCGGCCTGGACCGACCACCGCTCGGCGGCCGAGTCGATCGCCGCGACCGCGCCCATCGCCAGTGCCTCGGCTCGCTTCGCCTCGCTCCTGCTGGTGGCGACGACCTCGGCGCCGAACTGTCGGGCGATGGCGAGGGCGGCGCACGACACGCCCGACCCGATCCCGACGACGAGCACCGTCTGGCCGGCGGCGAGGCGGGCCCGGCAGAGCATCCGATAGGCGGTCAGCGACACCAGCGGGTAGGCCGCACAGTCCTCCCACGTTCGCCCGGGCGGGCGGGACACGATGTTGCGGGACGGAGCCACGGCGAACGTCGCGTGGCCGCCCCACATGTGCTCCCCGTAGATCCCGAAGCCGGGGCCCAGCGGGCTGTCGTTGCCCAAGGCCACGATGTCCTCGACGGGCGAAACGCCCGGGTTCACGACGACCTCGTCGCCTGCCGCCAAACCGGTCACGGCGTCGCCGACGGCGTCGATCACGCCGGCCACGTCACACCCGGGGACGTGCGGCAGCGGCGGCTTGGGGAGGCCGCGAGTCACCCACAGATCCATGTGATTGAGGGCGCTCGTGACGACCCGGATGCGAACGTCGTCCGGGCCGAGCTCCGGGAGGTCGATCTCACCCCACCGGTACGCGCCCGGCGACTCGTCGAGGATCCATGCGTCCAATTGCGCGCTCCTTACTCGTCGAGCTCAGATGTGGATCGTGGCCCCGTCGGCGTCGACGGTGACGCCGAGGGAGCGTACGGTGCCGACGTCGACACCGTCGAGCCACAGCCGCCGGGCCGGCTCGAACGCCCACGCCGTCACGGCGACGCGGCTCGTCTCGATCGCCGGATGCGGTAGGTAGGTACCGGTGGGCAGGCGACGCCACGCCTGCCACCGCGCCCGCACGCCGAGCTCCGGCTCGACCTCGACGATCTCGGCTCGCCCATCGTTCGGGTGGGCACGCGGGGCGACCTCCCAACGACCGATTCGGTCGGCGTTCATCACCGCGGTGATCGGTCCGCGCCACCACCCTGTCTTCCCGCCGCGTCGGGCGACGGCGTGGGCGACGGCGACGAACTGGCGGCCGTCGGCGATCAGGCGGAGCACGTCGATCGGCAGACGCTGGAGCCCGGGTCCCGAGGACGGACCACCGAGCGTCCTGAGGAGGTCGCCGCCGACCACGCGGAGCGGGCGCCGTTCCCCGCGCCCGACCAGGCGCGCCAGCTCGGAGTCGGTGCCGACCGAGAGCAGGTCCGGCGGCACGGGCACCGCCTCCCCCCATGCCTGCCCCCGCCGAATGGTCATTGCTCACCGTCGATGTGCGAGCGAGCGAGCGCCAGCGAGCGAGCGGCCAGCAACGGCCTGCGTGGCCGGGGAACGCCATGATCGTCATTGGTCCACCGGTTCGATGACGTCGCCGCCGCCGACGACGACGTCGGCGACCACCCCGCGGAACGCCAGCTCGCTCACTTCCCGGGCCCGCTCGCGCGTCGCCGCATCGGGCGCGACGAGCGCGAGCTGGCGGGCCAGATCGACGAGCTGCTTCATCGTGCGGACGAAGTCGCCACCCGTGACCTCCTCGCCGGCGACGACGTCGGCCAACCCCTCCCCCGCCACCCACGCGTAGGCGGCGGCGGCGAAGCCTGGATCCGGCGGTCGGTGCTGGGCCAGCCCGGTCGTCCGTTCGTCGGCTGCGAGGTCCTCGCTCGTGGCGAGGATCCGCCGCCATCGCGCCTTCACATCCGCCGACGGGAACCAGGGCGGCGGGGCCGGCTCGGGACTGCGGTGCTCGTGCACGAACGTCGACAACAGGCCGGCCAGGCTCGCCGCGTCGAGCGACTGGCCGTCGAGCAGGCCGTGGTGGAGGCACTCGGCAACGAGGAGATCGGACTCGTGGAACACCCGGGCGAGGACCCGGCCCGCCTCGGTCAGGTGCCATTCGTCGCCGTCGGCCCTCGCGGGATCGACCTCGACGTAGCCCCGCCGGGACAGGACGTCGAGCACACGGTCGAAGTCCCGCGCCAACGAGCGGTTGTGACCCTCGACGCGCCCGCTCAGCTCGATCAGCTCCCGCTCCAACCGTTCGGTCTGCGCGGCGGCGCGCATCCGCGTGCGGAGATCGGGGTCCAACTCGACGGGATGCGGGCCCGCCATGGTCCGCTCCCCCGCCACCCGGGGCGACGACTCGAGCTTCGCCCGGCCGAGGGCTCGGGCGACCTCCCGGCGGTACTCGACCCGGTTGGGGCTGAACGTCGCCGGGAGCCGGATCGTGCCGACGGGGCGCGGGACGTCGTCGAAGTCGTCGGCGGTCAGGAGCAACAGCTCGCCGCGCCTGGTCACGGTGGTGAGGCGCAGCCCACCCTTGCGGTGGGCGCTGGCGACCACCGCGACCGGCCCGCGGTAACGGCCCTTGGCGGCGTGGACGATCTCGCCCGGACGCAACCGCGCGAGACCGACCGCCACCATGTCGTTGCGACCCCGGCGGCGGGCGCGCATCGCCTCGACCGCCCGCCGGTAGTCCCAGATGTCGCCGTGCGGGCTCTCCGCCTGTTGGCGGGCCTCGGCCAGGCTCGCCCGGACCCGCTCGAGCCGCGCCTCGAGACGGACCACGTCGCGGTCGGCCTGGTACTGCGCGTAGGAGAGGTTGAGCAGATGATGGGCCTGCTCGCGGGTGTACGCGCCGACCAGGTTCGCCGCCATGTTGTACGTCGGGCGGAAGGCCGAGCGGAGGTGGAACGTCCGGCTGGCGGCGAGCGCGGCGACCTGCTCGAACGGGACGAACGGGCTCCACAGGACGACGGCTTGGCCTTCGTCGTCGATCCCCCGCCGGCCGGCCCGGCCGGTCAGCTGGGTGTACTCCCCCGCGGTCAGCGTCTCGTGGCGGTCTCCGGTGAACTTGGTGAGCTTCTCGATCACCACGGTCCGGGCCGGCATGTTGACGCCGACGGCCAGGGTCTCGGTGGCGAACACGACCTTGATCAGCCCCTCGATGAAGCATGCCTCCACCGCTTCCTTGAACGCTGGGACCATCCCGGCGTGGTGGGCGGCGATCCCGGCCTCGAGCTGGGCGAGAAACTGCCCGTAGCCGAGAATGCCGAGGTCGTCGTCGGCCAGCCCCTCCAGCCGGGCCTCGACGATCTCCCGGATGCGGTCGCGTTCGACGCCGGTGGTGAGCCGCATGCCTGCGGCCAGGCACGTACGGGCGGCCTCGTCGCACTGGTTGCGGCTGAAGATGAACACGATTGCCGGGAGCAGCTGGCGCTGCTCCAGCAGGTCGACGGTCTCGACCCGGCCGGGGGCGTAGAGCACGCGGCGTCCGCTGCCCCGGGCCGGTCGTTGGTGGCGGGACAGGCGACCGTGGCGGACCGCCGAGGCGTCGAGGCGGGCGGCCTCGGGGTTGGCGCGCCCTCCGTCGAACGTCTCGAGGAGGTGCAGTCGGTCGTTCGTGCGGTCGCCGACGAGATAGCGGTCGTGGAGGCGCACCGGGCGGCGCAGCTCGACGACCGGGGTGGTCGGCCCGCGGACGGTCTGGATCCAGGCGGCCAACTCGCCCGAGTTGCTCACCGTCGCCGAGAGGCACACGAGCCGGACGTGGCCGGGCAGGTGGACGATCACCTCCTCCCACACCGGGCCGCGGTAGGTGTCCTGCAGGTAGTGGACCTCGTCGAGCACGACCAGCCCGAGGCGGTCGAGCGCCGGCGAGCGGGCGTAGATCATGTTGCGCAGCACTTCGGTGGTCATCACCACCACGGAGGCGTCGCCGTTGATCGAGTTGTCACCGGTGAGCAGGCCGACCTGCCCAGCGCCGAGGCGTTCGCCGAGGTCGCGGAACTTCTGGTTCGACAGCGCCTTGAGCGGCGCGGTGTAGAACGCTCGACGGCCGTCCCGCAGGGTGGTTTCGATGCCGTACTCCGCCACGACGGTCTTGCCACTCCCGGTGGGCGCGGCGACGACGACGTGATGGCCGGCGTCGAGCGCGTCGAACGCCTCGAGCTGGAAGCGGTCGAGAGCGAACGGGTACCCGGCGACGATCTCGACACGGCCCACCGGGCCAGTCTCTCAGGCCATGGCCGCTTCGCGCTTCTCCCGACGACGTTGGGCGAACTTCCCGATCCCGATGGCGACGAAGTACAGGAAGAGCATCGGGACGGCGAGAGCGAGCAACGAGATCGGGTCCCCAGACGGCGTGATCACCGCGGCGAGGACGACGATGCCGATGATCGCATAGCGCCAGGCACCGAGCAGCTGCTGGGGGGTGACGACGCCCACCAGTTGGAGGAAGACCAGCAGCACGGGGAACTCGAAGCCGACCCCGAACGCGCCGATCATCAGCATGACGAGGCGGACGTACCTGCTCACCTGGAACGCCTGCTCGACGTCCTCGCCCGCCCACGAGATCAGGAACTCCAACGCCCGCTCGAGGGTCAGGTAGGCGAGGGCGGCGCCGAGCAGGAACAAACCCACGGACGCGAGGATGAACGGGATCGCGTACTTCTTCTCCTTGGCGTGCAAGGCGGGGACGATGAAGCGCCAGATCTGCCACATGATCACGGGCAGGGCGAGGATGATCCCGCCGTAGCTGGCGATGCGCAGCCGCGTACTCAGCCCTTCGACCGGGTCGAGGACGACGAGCTCCGGCTCACCGCTCGCCGACGTGACCGCCCCGCAGAAATCCCCGCCGCGCCGCGCGCACAGGTCGCGGTAGGGGCCGAGGAGGAAGTCGAGCACCGGATCGTAGAAGGCGATGATGAGGATCGCGAAGAACGCGATCGCCAGCGCACAGCGGATGATTCGGAAACGCAGCTCGGCGAGATGCTCGGTGAGCGTCATGACGTCGTCGGGAGACTTCAGCGGCGGCCGCGAGGGACCGCGCCGGAGAGCCGGGCTCATGCTTGCGATCCGGCCTCGTCCGCGGGATCGGGCGGTGCGACGTCCCCGCTGAGCGTGCGGGTGACGAGATCCTCCGCGGCCGTCTCGGTGCCGTCGTCATCGTCCAGCGCCGCGCCGAGGACGTCGTCCGGTCCGTCGTCCGGTGCAGCGTCCGGCTCGACCTCGGGTGCGACGTCCGGCTCGGCGGACGGCGCCGCCACGGCGGGGGCGGAGCGCGCCGGGCTGGGACTGGGTCGAGGATTCTTCGCCGCGGACTTCGTGGGGGCGCCCTTCTTGCCGCCACTGAAGTCCGTCGCGTCGCGCAGCATGTCCGCCGTCCCGCGCAACTCGTCCATCGGCTCGTCGATCACGCTGCGCACCTCGGACTGGAAACTGTTGGCCATCTTGCGCAGCTCCGAGTAGGCGCGCCCCGCCTTGCGCATCGCCTCGGGGAGCTTCTCCGGCCCGAGGATGACCAGGGCCAGCAGCAGGATCACGATGATCTCGCTGCCGGACAGGTTGAACACGCGGCGCAGTCTACGGTTCGGTGCTCACCGGGTTCCGGCGAGCACTCCGGGCTGTGCACATGGCGTTTGTTCGGCGCCCACCGGGGCGGCAGATTGCCTGGCATCATCCATCGTCGTGCAACAACGGCTGCCGTCGCTGCTGGCGAGGCCCATCGGCTTCGCCCACCGGGGTGCCCGCGCGCAGGTGCGGGAGAACACCCTCGACGCGTTCGTGCTCGCCCTCCGCCTCGGCGCGACCGGATTGGAGAGCGACGTCTGGCTGACGGCCGACGGGGTCCCCGTGCTCGATCACGACGGCGTCGTGCGCACCGGGCGGACCGGGCGAAGGCGCCGGCCGCTGCGCTCCTTCCGCCGAGCCGAGCTGCCCGAGCACATCCCGGCGTTGACGGAGCTGCTCGCGCGGTGCGGGACCGACTACCACCTCTCCCTCGACGTCAAGCATGCCGAGGCCGGACCTGTGGTCATCGACGTCGTGCGTGACGTGGCGCCCGCCCTGCTCCCCCGCCTCTGGCTCTGCCACGAGCGGCTGGCCGACTCGATCGAGCTCCGCCAGCGCGATCCCGAGGTGCGGATCGTCGACTCGACCCGTCTCGCCCGGCTCAAGGAGGGCCCGGAGCGCCGGGCGGCCACGCTCGCCGCCGAAGGCATCGACGCGATCAACCTGCACTACACCGATTGGACCGGCGGTCTGACCACCCTGTTCCACCGGTTCGAGCGCGTCGCCCTGGGGTGGGACATGCAGTACGAGCATGTCCTGCGCCCGGCGCTGCGGATGGGCCTCGACGGCGTCTACAGCGACCACGTCGACGTGATGGTCGACGCCTTCACCGCCGAACTCGGCGACCCGCCCTGATCAACCGCGTCGGGTTGCTAGAGCCACTGCCAGTGGGACTGGGGCCAGAAGACGACGAACGCCCGGCCGACGAGGTCGTCCTCTTCGATCGGGCCCAGGGCCCGGCTGTCCTGCGAGCCGCCGCGGTTGTCACCCATCACGAAGACGTGGTCCTCCGGGACGGTGATCGGCGCGTAGTCACCGCCGCAGTTGCCGGGGGTGACGACCTCGGGGTCGAGGTATGGCTCCTCCAGCGTCTGGCCGTCGATGAGCACCTGGCAGCTGCGGACCTCGATGGTCTCCCCGGGCAGGGCGACGACCCGCTTGATGAGATCACGCTCGGCGATGCCCCGTCCTTCTCCCGCGTCCTGATGCAGCACGACGACATCGCCCCGATTGGGGTCGTGCAGGCGATACGACAGCTTGTTGACGAACACGCGGTCGTCGTCGTGCAACGTCGAGAACATCGACGTGCCGTCGACCACGAAGTGGGCGAGCACGAACGTGCGGACGAGGAACGCCACCAGGAGGGCGACGACGATGACGACGGCCCAGTCGAACAGGGCGCGGTGGCGCGTGCTCGCCGCTTGCTCTGCCGTGTCGTCGTCGTCCTGATCGTCGTCGACGACCTCGCCGTCGAGAATAACCCCCTCGGTGACGTCCCGACCCTGGTCAGGGACGTCGTCGAGGATCTCGGCTTCGACGATGTCATCGTCCGGATCGGTGTGCTGCCCGTTGAGTAACGGGTCGATCGACTCCCTCATGCCCCGGTCACAGTGAATCGATCAGCTTCTCGACCCGCTCGTCACGGCTCTTGAACGGGTCCTTGCACAGCACGGTGCGCTGTGCCTGATCGTTGAGCTTCAGGTGCACCCAATCGACGGTGTAGTCGCGCTTGCGCTCCTTGGCCCGGCGGACGAACTCGCCTCGCAGCCGCGCCCGCGTGCTCTGCGGCGGCACGTCGGTGGCGGTGTCGATGTCGGCGTCGGTGCACAGCCGTTCGACGAGGCCTCGGTCCTGGAGCTTGTAGAAGGGGCTGCGCCCGCGGGAGACGTCGTGGTACTGCAGGTCGAGCAGCTGCACCCGTGGATGCCCGAACGGCAGACGGTGGCGCTCACGGAACGCCTCGAGCAGCTTGAACTTGATCACCCAGTCGACCTCCCGATCGAGCTTCAGCGGATCGTTCTCGATCGTCGCCACGCAGTGCTCCCACATCTCCAGGGCCCGCTGCTCGAGCGCCGGGAAGCCCTTGGTGTCGGAGTAGCGCAGCGCCCGGTCGAGGTACTCGCGCTGGATGTCGAGGGCGCTGACCTCACGGCCGTTGCCGAGGCGGACGTTGCGCCGGCAGGACGGATCGTGGCTGATCTCACGGATCGCTCTGATCGGGTTCTCGAGGGTCATGTCGCGCAGCACGACGCTGCGGTCCTCGAGCATGCGCAGCATGCAGGCGGCCGCACCGACCTTGAGGAACGTCGTGTACTCGCTCATGTTCGAGTCACCGACGATGACGTGCAGGCGGCGGAACCGCTCGGCGTCGGCGTGCGGCTCGTCGCGGGTGTTGATGATCGGCCGGCTCCGGGTCGTGGCCGAGCTGACGCCCTCCCAGATGTGCTCGGCGCGTTGGGCGATCGAATACGTCGCCCCCCTGGCCGTGTGCAGGACCTTGCCGGCGCCCGCGTAGATCTGGCGGCTGACGAGGAACGGAATCAGCACCTCGGCGTAGTGGCCGAGGTCGTCGTGGCGGCTGGTGAGGTAGTTCTCGTGACACCCGTAGCTGTTGCCGGCCGAGTCGGTGTTGTTCTTGAAGAGATAGATCGTGCCCCTGATGGATTCCTCCGCGAGGCGCTGCTCGGCCGACTCGACGAGGCTCTCCAGGATCCGTTCGCCGGCCTTGTCGTGGACGACGAGCTCGTACAGCGAGTCGCACTCGGGCGTGGCGTATTCGGGGTGCGACCCGACGTCGAGGTACAGCCGGGCCCCGTTCTGCAGGAACACGTTGGAGCTGCGCCCCCAGCTGACGACGCGGCGGAACAGGTACCGGGCGACCTCGTCGGGGCTCAGCCGGCGCTGGCCGCGGAGGGTGCAGGTGACGCCGTACTCGTTCTCGAGCCCGTAGATCCTGCGCTCCACGTCGCCAACCTATCTGTGCCATGCCCTGCAGTACGTGCAGTTGTTCGGGGGTGTTCGTACCGACCTGTCGTTTGGGATCGGCCGGATCCGGGCCGTTCCAAACGACAGAACGGGGAAATCAGGTGGGCTGAGTGTCCTTCGCGTCGAGCTCGGCCTGGTGCTTGGCCACCATCTCCTCGACGGCCTTCATGTTGCGCTCGGCCAGCGGCTCCCGCCCGGCCCGGGCCCGCTCCTTGGAGTCGAGGGTGGCCGCGGCGTGGCCCTGGAACTCGGGGAACACCCGTTGGGCGATCAGCTCGTAGCTGCGCTTGGTGGCCTCGGGGTTGGCCCACTCGTGGGCGAGGCACATGTAGCAGCCGAACCCACCGGACTGCTTCTGCAGGCGTTCGATCTGCTCGCACGCCATGTCGACGGTGCCGATCGAGCCGAGACCCGAGCTGTTGACGAACTCGACCATCTCCTTGGCCGCGTCGGCGCTGCCGACGTCCATCTGCGGGAAGGCGGCGGTGTGCTGGAAGTAGTCGAACCACTGGCGGATGCCGTACTCGACGTCGCGCTCGGCCTGCTCCTTGGTCTCGGCGATGTGCATCAGTCCGACCAGCCGCCACTGGGAGCGATCGGCGACAGTGCCGAACGTCGCTGCCCGCTCCTCCATCACGTCCCAGTGCAGGCCGAGCACGTCGAAGCCGACGGCCTGAGTGGCACCGATCGACAGCAGCCCGATGCCGTAACGGCCGGCCAGGCGGGGCCCCGACGGAGACGCCACGGCGGGGACGGCGACCGGGAACAGCGGATCGGAGTACGGGCGCAGGTGCAGGCGGGCGTCGGTCAGGGTCCAGGTCTTGGTCTCGCTCGACACCGGCTCGTCCGACGTCAGGAGGCGCATGATCACGTCGGTGCCCTCCTCGAGGAGGGGTCGGGTCTCGGTCGGGTCGAGACCGAGCATGATCGCGTCGGTCGGCAGCGAGCCGGGCCCGAGCCCGAGCATGAACCGGCCGCGGGTGAGGTGGTCGAGCAGCACGGCGCGCTCGGCGATCATGTACGGGTTGTGGTAGGCGACGCTGATCACGCCGGTGCCGAGCTTGATGTGCCGGGTCCGTTCGGCGGCGACGCCGATGAAGATCTCGGGCGAGGCGATGAGCTCGGTGCCGGCCGAGTGGTGCTCGCCGATCCACGCCTCGTCGAAGCCCAGCCGGTCGAGGTGCTGGATCAGCTCGAGGTCCCGCTCGAGGGCGAGGGTCGGATTCTCTCCCGCCTGGTGGAACGGAGCCATGAAGATGCCAAAGCGGAGACGGTCGGTCATGCGCGCATTCTTACCCGTTCGAGTCAGGAGGCCCGTACCCTCCGCCGCCCGGCGTGAGCACGACGAGCACGTCGCCAGCCTGCGCCTCCACCGAGTCGGCGCCGGCCATCTCGACCACGGTCCCGTCCGTCCGCTCGAGGTGGTGCTGGCCGAGCGCGCCAGGTGACCCACCGGCCATGCCGTAGGGCGCGACCCGACGGTGACTGGACAGGGTGCTCACGGTCATCGGCTCGAGGAAGCGGACCCGCCGGACCGCCCCGTCGCCGCCCCGCCACCGGCCGGCGCCCCCGCTCCCCCGCCGCACGGCGAACTCCTCGACGAGCACGGGGAACCGCCACTCGAGCACCTCGGGATCGGTGAGCCGGGCGTTGGTCATGTGGGTCTGTACCGCCGAGGCGCCGGGGAACCCGTCGCCGGCCCCCGAGCCCGAGGCGACCGTCTCGTAGTACTGGTGGCGCGCGTTGCCGAACGTCACGTTGTTCATCGTCCCGGAGCCCTCCGCCTGCACGCCGAGGGCGGCGTAGAGCGCCCCGGTGATCGCCTGAGACGTTTCGACGTTGCCGGCGACCACCGCCGCCGGGTACACCGGAGCCAGCATCGACCCCTCGGGGATCACGAGGCGCAGCGGGCGCATGCAGCCGTCGTTGAGGGGGATGTCCGTCGCGACGAGCGTCCGGAACACGTACAGCACGGCCGCCGTGACGACCGACGACGGGGCGTTGAAGTTCGTCGTCAGCTGCGGCGACGTGCCGGTGAAGTCGATCGTCGCCGATCGTCGTTGCCGGTCCACCGTCACCCGCACCGCGATCACCGCGCCGGAGTCCGTCTCGTATTCGTAGGCGCCGTCGTCGAGGGCGTCGATGACCCGGCGGACCGACTCCTCGGCGTTGTCCTGGACGTGGCCCATGTAGGCCAGGACGACCTCGAGCCCGAAGTGGTCGATCATCTTGCCGAGCTCGTCGACCCCCTTGGCGTTCGCCGCGACCTGCGCCCGCAGGTCGCCGAGGTTGGTGTCCGGGGCGCGCGACGGGTACCGCGCCTCGGTCAGCTGGCGCCTGGTCTCCTGCTCGCGGAACCGGCCGTCGGACGCGAGCAGCCAGTTGTCGAAGAGCACGCCCTCCTCGTGCACGTCGCGGCTGTTGGCCGGCATCGAGCCGGGGGCGATGCCGCCGATCTCGGCGTGGTGACCACGCGAGGCGACGAAGAACAGGATCGACTCGGCGGTCGCGCCGGATCCGAACACCGGCGTGACCACGGTGATGTCCGGGAGATGGGTGCCGCCGTGGTACGGGTCGTTGACGGCGTAGACGTCGCCCGGCTTGATCGCCCCGCCCCGGCGCCGCACGACCTCCTTCACGCTCGTGCCCATCGAGCCGAGGTGTACGGGGATGTGCGGTGCGTTGGCGATCAGGTTGCCAGAGGGATCGAAGAGGGCGCACGAGAAGTCCAGCCGCTCGCGGATGTTCACCGATTGCGCGGTCGACTCGAGCGCGGCGCCCATCTGCTCGGCGGCCGACATGAACAGATTGTTGAAGATCTCGAGCATCACGGGGTCGGCGGCCGTCCCGACGCCGGCCTCGGCCGGGTCCTCCACCCGCTCGACCAGTAGGTGCCCGGACTCCGCCATCGCCGCCCGCCAGCCGTCGTCGACGACGGTGGTGGCGTTGGCCTCGGCGATGATCGCCGGCCCGGTCACCGCCGCGCCGGCCGGCATGCGCTCGCGCTCGAGCAGCGGCGCGTCGCGCCACTTCCCGCCCGACCACAGCCGCACGGTCTCCGCCTCGACCCTCGCCTCACTCCTGCGGCCCTTGGCGACCTCGGCGAGCACGGTGAGGTCAGTCTGCTCCGTCAGCCCTGTCGCCTCCACCGAGACCGCCTCGACGATGAGGCGTCGGTCCAGGAGGAAGGAGTACGTGCGCCGGTGGATCGCCTCGAACGCGGTCACCATCGCGTCCGCGTCCGCCAGCTCGACGGCGAGCGCGTTGTCGGTCCCGTCGTAGCGCAGGTGGACCCTGGTGACGACGCTGATCGATGTCTCCGGGACTCCTTCGGCCGCGAGCTCGCCGCGGGCCACGGCGGCGAGCTCCGTGACGAGCTCGCCGACCCGGTCCATCGTCGGCGGGTCGAGCGGGGCCTCGACGGACTGCTCCCGCATGACCGTCGTGTCCGCCAGTCCGATGCCGAGGGCCGACAGCACGCCGGCCATCGGCGGAACGACGACGGTGCGGATGCCGAGCGAGTCGGCGACGGCGCAGGCGTGCTGGCCCCCGGCGCCGCCGAACGTCGTCAGCGCGTACCGGGTGACGTCGTGGCCCTTCTCCACCGAGATCCGCTTGACGGCGTTGGCCATGTTCGCCACCGCGATCTGCAGGAACCCCTCGGCGACCTGTTCCGGAGTGCGCTCGTCCCCGGCCTCCCGACGGACGTCCTCTGCCAGCTCGGCGAAGCGCCGCCGAACGAGCTCGTCGTCGATCGGCTGGTCGCCCTCCGGCCCGAACACCCGCGGGAAGTGCCCGGGCTGGATGCGGCCGAGCATGACGTTGGCGTCGGTCACCGTCAGCGGACCGCCGGCCCGATAGCACGCCGGGCCCGGCGCCGCGCCGGCCGAGTCCGGCCCGACGCGGTAGCGGCTCCCGTCGAAGTGGAGGATCGAGCCGCCGCCGGCGGCGACGGTGTGGATGGCCAGCATCGGGGCCCGCAGGCGCACGCCGGCGACCATCGTGTTGAACACCCGCTCGTACTCCCCGGCGAAGTGCGAGACGTCGGTCGACGTGCCGCCCATGTCGAAGCCGATCACGCGGTCGAAGCCGGCGAGCTGCGACATCCGGGTCATCCCGACGATCCCGCCGGCGGGCCCGGACAGGATCGCGTCCTTGCCCCGGAAGCGCCCGGCCTCGGCCAGCCCGCCGTTGGACTGCATGAACATCACCCGCGTGCCGGGAAGCTGGGTGGCGACCGACTCGACGTAGCGGCGGAGGACCGGCGACAGGTAGGCGTCGGCGACCGTCGTGTCCCCCCGCGACACCAGCTTCATCAGCGGGCTGACCTCGCTCGACAGCGATACCTGGCCGAACCCGGCCTGCTCGGCGAGCTTGCCGATCGCCGCTTCGTGTGCCGGGTAGAGGTGGCTGTGCATGCCCACGACGGCGACGGCGTCGATCCCGTCGTCGCGAGCCCGCTGCAGCTCGGCGGCCACCTCGTCGGGGTCGAGCGGGCGGAGCGCCGTGCCGTCGGCGCGGAGGCGCTCGTCGACCTCGATCACCCGCTCGTGGAGCAACTCGGGGAGGACGATGTGCCGGTCGAAGATCCGCGGCCGGTTCTGGTAGCCGATGCGCAGCGCGTCCCCGAAGCCCTTCGTGATGACGAGGGCGGTGCGCTCGCCCTTGCGCTCGAGCAGGGCGTTGGTGGCCACCGTGGTCCCCATCCGCACGTGCTCGATCCGACCCGGCGGGATCGGCTCGCCGTCGCCGAGGCCGAGCAGTTCGCGGATGCCCGCCACGGCGGCGTCGGCGTAGCGGGCCGGGTTCTCCGACAGCAGCTTGTGGGTCAGGATGCCGCCATCCGGGCGCCCGGGCGACGATGTCCGTGAACGTCCCGCCCCGGTCGATCCAGAACTGCCAACCGCGGTCGGTCACGCAGCTCCCTGTCTGTGTGAGCGAATACTGCGGCAGTACCACATGTTCGCTTACACAGACACGATGGGCGAATCAGGTCAGTGCTCGGCGGCCTCGGCGTCGGCCTTGGTGCGGTGCACCGTGCCCGGTGGGTGCTCCGCCGGCGCGTAGAGCGAGTACAGCTTGAGCTCGGTGTCGCCGGTGTTGAGCACGTCGTGCCACGTGCCGGCGGGCACGATGATCGCCCAGTCGTCCTCGACCTCGTGCTCTTCGTCGACCGAGTCCTCGGACCGGCCGAAGCGCAGCCGGCCACGGCCCTGCTCGATGCGCAGGAACTGGTCGTGGGTGTCGTGCATCTCCCAGCCGATGTCCTCGCCGGGGCGAGGGACATCACGGTCATCTGGAGATGCCCGCCGGTGAAGAGGACCCGGCGGAAGTCCGTGTTCTCCAGGGTGGCCGCCTCGATGTCGGCGGCCCACCCCAGTTCGGCAACGTCGTCGCTCATGACGGTGGTGTACCCGCCGCGAGCCAGGTGGCTACCTGGTCGTCGGTCAGGCGCTGGAAGCAGCGGCGCCCGTTGCCCCGACTGAGCAAGGCGACTTCCAGGTCCGCTGCGGGCAAGTCGCGGTCCGGACCCGCCAGGGCGGTGGCTCCGGCGCGCACCGCTCCGGCTTCGTCGAGCCCGTCGGAGTACGACTCGGCGATGCGCGTGGCGATGGTTTCGGCATCACCGCCGAGGACGGCGTAGTTGCGTTGGTCCGTCACCGTCCCGTCGTACTGGATGTGGAACATCTGGTCGCTGTCGGGCGTCACGCCCACCTCGGCGACGAGGATCTCGACCTCCATCGGCTTCATCTCGTGGGTGAAGATCTGACCGAGGATCTGGGCGTACTGGTTGGCGAGGCTGCGGGCATCGACGTCGTCGCGGCTGTACTGGTACCCCTTGAGGTCGGCCGCGCGGACGCCGGCCACCCGCAACTGGTCGAACTCGTTGTACCGGCCGACGCCGGCGAAGGCGATCCGGTCGTAGATCTCACTGACCTTGCGCAGCGTCTCCGAGCTGTTCTCGGCGACGATGGCGATCCCGTCGGCGTAGCGCACGGCCACCAGGGCGCGGCCGCGGGCGATGCCTTTGCGGGCGTAGTCCGCCCGGTCCTTCATCACCTGCTCCGGGGCGACGTAGAACGGCATCGTCATGACGGGATGGCTCCGGTCTCGGTCGCCCCCGCCGGGGCTTGGCGGATGGCGTCGGCGATGGCCTCGTAGCGCCGGGCCAGCTCGTCGTCGGTGAGTCGGACGAAGCCGTCCGCGGTGACCGTGGCGACGATCGGGTAGATCCCCCGGAGCGCGTCCGGGCCGCCGGTGGCGGAGTCGGCGTCGGCGGCTTCCCACAGCGCCCGGCAGGCCAGGTCGAGGGCGGCCGTGCGCTCGAGGCCCTCGCGGTAGCCGAGCTTGACGACCGTCCCGGCGTGCAGGCTCCCCGATCCGGTGGCGACGTACTCGCGCTCCTCGTAGCGACCGCCGGTGATGTCGTAGGCGAACAACCGGCCGAGCTGCCGGCGCAGGTCGTAGCCGGCGAAGATCGGGACGACGCCGAGGCCCATCATCGCCGCCTGGAGGTTGCCGCGGATCATCAGCGACAGCTGGTTGGCCTTGCCCTCCAGGCTGAGGGGTGTGCCTTCGACCTTCTCGTAGTGCTCGAGCTGCAGCTGGAACAGGCGCACCATCTCCGTCGCCGGCCCGGCCGCCCCGGCGACCGCCACCGCGCTGTGCCGGTCGGCCTCGACCACCTTCTCCATCGTGCGGTGACTGATGAGGTTGCCCGCCGTCGCCCGGCGGTCGCCCGCCATCACGACTCCGTCGGCGAAACGGAGCGCGACACAGGTGGTGGCGTGCGGTACCCCGGCGAGCGTGGAGGCGTCGCCCCGGAACTCGGGCTGCGGCGCGCCCGTGCGGCGCAGCAGCTCAGGGAAACTCGACCCCGGGTCGTCCCCCGGGGTGAACACCGGCATGCTCACGCCGCCTACTGCCCACCCTTCTGAACGTACGACTTGACGAAGTCTTCGGCGTTGGTCTCGAGCACCTCGTCGATCTCGTCGAGGAGATCGTCGAGCTCGGCCTTGAGCTTCTCGCCGCTCTCCGACACGGGCGGGGCGGTGTCGACCACCTCGGCCTCGACCTCGGTGGTGCGGGGGGTTTGCTTCTGCTTGTGGGTTCGTTCGGCCATGGTCCCTGGGGGCCTCCTTGGCTGACCGTGCTCGTCGCCCGCCTGGGACCTACGAACCCAGCCGGTCGAGGAGCTCGGCAGCGCTATCGCTCTCGTCGATCAACCTAGCCACGTGGTCGGCGGTTCCGCGCAGCGGCTCCATCATCGGGACCCGGCGCAGCGGCTCGCGGCCGACGTCGAACACGATCGAGTCCCAGTTCGCCGCCACGATCTCGTCGGCGTACTTGGCGAGGCAACGACCCCGGAAGTAGGCCCGCGTGCTGGTCGGCGGCTCGGTCACCGCGCGCGCGACCTCCTCGTCGTCGACGAGGGTCGCCAACCCCGCCCGCTCGGCCAGTCCCCTGTCCTTGCGCAGATCGTGGTACTGCAGGTCGATGGCCTTCAGCCGCGACGCTCCGGGCGCCAAGCCGTGGCGGTCGGCGTAGCCGTCGACCAACCGGCGCTTGGCGAGCCAGTCGACCCACGGGGCGACCGATCCCGGGTCGTGCTCGAGCCCGGTCAGGACATGCTCCCACCGGGCCAGCACGTCGAGGCCGATCGCCTCGTCGACGCACGCGAGGCCGTGTGAGCGCTCGTACTTGCGGGCCCGTTCGAGCAACCCCCACTGGACCTCGAGCGCGGTGACCCGGCGCCCGTCGCGGAGCATGATCGTGCGGGTCAACGACGGGTCGTGGCTCACCTGTCTGATCGCGGCGACCGGGTTGGCGAGCAGCCAGTCCTCGCCGAGGGCGTCGTCCTCGATCATCGCCAGCACGATCGCCGTCGTCCCGATCTTGAGGTAGGTCGCGATCTCGCTCATGTTGGCGTCGCCGACGATGACGTGGAGACGGCGGTACTTCTGGGCGTCGCAGTGGGGCTCGTCGCGCGTGTTGACGATCGGCCGCTTCAACGTCGTCTCCAGCCCGACCTCCTCCTCGAAGAAGTCGGACCGCTGGCTGAGTTGGTACGGAACCTGATCGGTGGGGACGCCCGGCAACTCGCAGCCCACCTTGCCCGATCCGGTGTAGACCTGGCGGGTGACGAAGTGGGGGGTCACCTGGGCGACGATGCGGCCGAACGGCGTCTCCCGGGCGAGCAGGTAGTTCTCGTGGCAGCCGTAGCTGTTGCCCTTGCCGTCGGAGTTGTTCTTGTAGACGACGACCTCGGCGTCACCGTTGGGGCCCGTGGCCAGCTTGGCGCTGGCGTGGGTCATGCTTCGGCGGATGATCTCCTCGGCGGCGCGGTCCCACCGCACGGCCTCGAGGGCGGTGGCCACTTCGGGGATCGAGATCTCCGGGTGGGCGTGGTCGACGTAGTAGCGGGCGCCGTTGGTGAGCACGGCGTTGACGAGCGTGGTCTCGACCTCGGGGGCGAGGGAGTCGTCGAGCGAGAAGCCGCGGGCGTCGTTCGCCGGCTGCTCGTCGTCGAAGTCCCACCCCACCCGGCCGGCCCGCCGGCTGGTGGTCGCGGCGACGTAGGCGTTGATCAACAGTGAGGACGCCGAGACCGGGTTGTTCTCTCCCCCGCGCACGACGATGCCGTACTCGGTCTCGATGCCGCAGACCTTCGGCAGCGCCATGGCCGGACCCTATCGGCTTCGCCTCGCAACCGGAGGCCGTGCCGGCCGGGGCCGCGAGCTACAAGTACTGGCCGGTTGCGACACGCTCGATCGCCCTCCCGCCGGTTGGGCCTTCGTCGCGAGTGTCGCTGAGCAGCGTGCGGATGAACACGATGCGCTCGCCCTTCTTCCCCGAGATCTTCGCCCAGTCGTCGGGGTTGGTGGTGTTGGGCAGGTCCTCGTGCTCCTTGTACTCCTGCTTGATCGAGGCCACCAGGTCGTCGGTACGAACGCCGCGGTCGCCGCCGCCGATGACCCGCTTGATCGCCAGCTTCTTGGCCCGGCGGACGATGTTCTCGATCATCGCGCCCGACGCGAAGTCCTTGTAGTAGAGGATCTCCTTGTCGCCGTTCTGGTAGGTGACCTCGAGGAAGCGGTTTTCCTGGCTGTCGCGGTACATCTCCTCGACCGTCGCCTCGATCATGTCGGGGACCTTGTGGTCGGCGGCGATCGGGATCTCCTCGGTCAAGTAGCGACCGAAGATCTGCGTGGCCGCGACGGCGTTGGGCCGCTCGATCTTGATCTTCACGTCGAGCCGGCCGGGTCGCAGGATGGCCGGGTCGATGAGGTCCTCACGGTTGGTCGCGCCGATCACGATCACGTTGCGCAGACCCTCGACCCCGTCGATCTCGGCGAGCAGCTGGGGCACGATCGTCGACTCCATGTCCGAGGAGATGCCCGAACCGCGGGTGCGGAACATCGAGTCCATCTCGTCGAAGAAGACGATGACCGGCCAGCCCTCCTCGCTCTTCTCCCGCGCCCGCTGGAACACGAGGCGGATCTGCCGCTCGGTCTCGCCGACGTACTTGTTGAGCAGTTCGGGGCCCTTGATGTTGATGAAGTAGCTGCGCCCCTTCTCGTCGCCGGTGGCGGCGGCGACCTTCTTGGCGAGGCTGTTGGCGACGGCCTTGGCGATCAGGGTCTTGCCGCACCCGGGCGGGCCGTAGAGCAGGATGCCCTTGGGGGCCGGCAGCCGGTGCTCGGCGAACAGCTCCTGGTGGAGGAACGGGAGCTCGACCGCGTCGGCGATCTGCTCGATCTGCTCGTCGAGCCCGCCGATGTCGGCATACGAGATGTCCGGCACCTCCTCGAGCAGCAGGTCCTCGACCTCCGGCCGCGGCAGCTTCTCGAGCAGCAGGTTGGAGCGTGGGTCGAGCCGCATCGTGTCGCCGGGGCGGAGGTGGATTCCACGGAGGGCGTCGGCGAGCTCGCAGACGCGCTCCTCGTCGGCCCGCCCGACGATGAGCGCGCGGACCCCGTCGTCCATCAGTTCCTTGACGGTGACGACCTCACCGGTGGTCTCCGGACGCCGGGCGAGGATCACGTTGAAGCTCTCGTTGAGCACGACCTCCGAGCCGCGATCGAGCGTGTCGAGGTCGATGTCGGGATGGGCGGCGACCTTCATCTTGCGGCCGCTGGTGAGGATGTCGATCGTGCCGTCGTCGTTCTTGCCGACCACGACCCCGTAGGCCGACGGCGGCTGGGTCAGCTTGTCGACCTCGTCGCGCAGCGTCGCGATGTGCTCGCGCGCCTCGCGGAGGGTGTAGCTGAGCTTCTCGTTCTGGGCGACCGCCTGGGCCAACTGGCCCTTGGTCTCGAGCAGCCGCTCCTCCAGCGCGCGCATCCGCTTGGGCGCATCGGCGAGCCGGGCGCGTAGGTGGGCGATCTCCTCGCCCAGGGCGTCGACCTGGGCTCGCATGGCCTCGGTGATCTCGTCACCTGAATCGGGCACGCTCCACCTCCCTTCTGGTCGCTCTGAGGGCGACGCTACACGCGCCACGCCCGGAGTGGTCGGACCACTATCTCTGGTCGCACTACGCCGGCATCTGCCGTCTGGTTCGGAGCGCTCACCCTCTCCGGATCCCGGCGGCCGGCGAGGGATACCGATGGGCCTGTTTCCACGCCGTTCACCGTGTAAACTCCGTGGTGTTCGTCTGACCGAAGGAGCCACGACGTCATGAAGGTCTGGATCGATCAGGATCTGTGCACGGGGGACGGCCTGTGCGAGGAGATCGCGCCCGACGTCTTCACCCTGCTCGACGACGGGCTGGCGTACGTCAAGGAGGGCGACAAGATCTTCGCCGCGGCCAAGGGCAACGCCCAGGGCGCGGAGGGCCTCGCCGAGATCCCCGACGGCCAGCTCGACGCGGTCATCGAGTCCGCCGAGGAGTGCCCCGGCGAGTGCATCTACATCGAGCCGTAGGAGTTCGCGTTCTTGCAGCTGGATCGGCCCCTATAGGGGCCGATGGAGCTGCAGAAACGACATCATCGGCCCAGGAACCTCGCCGTCGTCAGGAAGCCGGTGTGGGCGACCATCCGGTGGTCGGGGCGCACCGCCTGCCCGTCGATGTGCCAGCCGCGGTGGAACACCTCCAGGGTGCGGGCGTCGATCCACAGACCACGGAGGGCCTCGCGAGCCTGGGTGGCCTGGGTGATCGCCGGCGTGTAGGCAACCAGGATCCCGCCCGGGCGGAGCACCCGCTCGGCGTGCGGGATCACCTGCCACGGCTCGGGGAGGTCGAGGAGCACCCGGTCGAACGGCCCAGCCGCGATGTCGATCCCCGCGTAGCTGTCGCGGACCTCGACCCGGTAGCGCGACAGGGCGTCGTCGCCGAGGAAGCTGGCCACGTTTGACCGGGCCCGGTTGGCGAAGTCCTCGCGGAGCTCGTACCCCAGGACATCGGCGCCGTAGCGCAGCATCGTCATCGACAGCGCTCCCGAGCCGACTCCGGACTCGAACACCCGAACCCCCGGCGCGATGTCCGCCAGCATGCACATCGGGGCGAGGTCCTTGGGGTAGATCACCTGGGCCCCGCGCGGCATCTCGATGACGAAGTCCTCGAGCGTCGGGCGCAGCACCGTGTACTCGGCGCCCCTGGTCGAGCGCACGACCGTCCCTTCGGTGGTCCCGACCAGGTCGCGATGGGCGACGTAGCCGGCGTGGCTGTGGAACTCCCCGCCCTCGGCGAGGGTCACGAGGTAGCGCCGGCGCTTGGTGTCGAGGAGGAGCACCCGGTCGCCGTAGCGCAGGCGTGCCGGCTCGTTCACGGGTGCCGAGCTCCCCGTGGGAGCGGCGGGCTCAGCCGCCGCGCTCGGTGCGCGGATCGATCGTCTCGATGATCACGGACGCGCCGGGCCGGAGTTTGGCGGTGGCGACGAGCTCCGGACCGGGACGCGTCGCCTTGCGCAGGACCTCACGGAAGTAGAGGGCCACGCCGAGGATCTGCCACAGCCGGCTCCCGTTGATGAGGCCCTCGGCCACGCTTCGCCGCCGCAGCTGCCAGGGCCACACCTTCACGCGGTACGCCCAGATGTACCGGTAGTACTTGAACATCGCTCAGACCCGGCGGATCTCGACGAGGGTCGTCTTCTTCTTGCCGCTCCGCCGGCCGAGCAGGAAGACGAGCAGCACGAGAAGGATCCCGCCCGTGCCGGCGATCGTGGCGAACGTGTTCTTCTTGTCGTCCACCTTGCCCTTGGCGGCGTCCTGGAGCGACCGGAATCGCTGTTCGAGGTCTTCGCGCGTGATCTTGGTCGGGGCGACCGCTTGCTTGGCCATCACTTCGGTTCCTTGTTCAGTGAGTCCTTGTTGATCCGGCTGACGGCGAGGGCGATCAGGCCGAGGCAGACGATGAGCACGATCAAGTAGGACAGCCAGGAGAGCGCGCCGCTGGCCGACCGGACCCACTCGGTCTGCAACAGACGAAGGAGCCCGAGCAGCACGAGCGCCAGCCCGAGGCCGAGGGTGAACGCGCCGGCCAGGCCGATCCCGATCCATCGACCGGCGCCCTGGAGCGGACCGATCGTCTCCTGCTTCGCGTATTCCTTCACGAGGTCGACGACGCCGGCGATCGTCGTCGGCTCCTCGCGTCGCGTCACCCTCGGGATGTCCTCCTGCGTGGCCGTCACGGCGGACGTTCTATCACGCCCGTGGGTCAGGCCAGCCGGAAGCGGAGCATCGCCTCGACGTCGTCGAGCGCCTCGGCGAGCAGATCGAGGCGCTCTGCGGGTGAGCTCGCGCACAGCAGCCGGTAGCGGTCGGCCGGTCCGAGTGGCGCCAGGCCGGACAGGTGGTACGACGCGAGAAGCGGGTCGTCACTGATCGGCAGGTCGCTCGGCACCTCGCCGAGGCGGGCGGCCAGGTCGAGGATCTCGCGCAATCTGGCGGTCGCCGCAGCCACGCGGGCGGGCAGTTCGGGTGCGTCCGGGTCGAGGTCCCGCCACTCGTCGACGTCGGCCAGGGGATACGGATCGTCGGGCAGCCACGCGTTGACGCGGAAC
Organism: uncultured Acidimicrobiia bacterium; assembly: GCA_963755235.1. Taxonomy (GTDB): domain Bacteria; phylum Actinomycetota; class Acidimicrobiia; order Acidimicrobiales; family Ilumatobacteraceae; genus JALZMG01. The sequence goes on along the minus strand of CAVWJT010000007.1, from coordinate 123,069 downwards.
CGCCGGGTGCCGACGGCGACGACGGCGTAGCGGCCACCAGGCAGCGCCTCCACCTGCACCATCCGGGCGACCACGCCGATCGCGGAGCGCTGGTCGCCACCGCCCACCTCGCTCCCCCGTTCGATCAGCGTGACCCCGAACTCCGGTTCACCGGTGTCGTCGGCCAGGCAGTCGATCACGAGCTGGCGGTAGCGGGGCTCGAACACGTGCAGCGGCAGCACCCCTCCGGGCAGTAGCACCGTTCCTAGGGGAAACATTGGAGTGACCGCGATCCCGACCACCCTACGTTCTGTCGTTTGGAATCGGCCCGAACCGGCCGTTCCCAAACGACAGTTCGGCTATTTCGGGGCGAGTTCCGCCGCCGATGGTCCGGTCGGGTAGGAGGCCAAGGTTTCGGCGAGGGCGTCCCAGATCGGGCGGTACTGGCTCTGGTCGTTGAGCGGGCCTTCGCCGTTGAGCAACAGCGAGAACTCGATCGTCGCGCCCGCCCCGCCGCCGACCGGAAGGAATCCGGACAGCGCCTTCACCGCCGGCGGGTCGGCGTTGAACGGGGCGTTGCCCAACGTGCCCGTCTTCGCCCGCAGTCGCCCGGTGACGGGCGAGTCCGTGAACACGTCGGTGAGCGTGCCGCTGCGCCCGGCCACCGGCAGCCCGGCGCCGAGGGCCTGCTTGGGGCCGGAACGCGCGAGCACGTCGACGAGCGCCGCGCACGACACCCGATTCTCGTTGCTCAGGCCCGACCCGTCGTCGAGGACCATCCCCGCGGTCGGGACGCCCCAGCGGTCGAGCGTCGTACGGATCGCGGCGAGGCCGGCCTCCCGCGTGCCCGTGCCCCCCGCGGCCTGTCCGATCTCCTTGACCAGCAGCTCGGCGGTGTTGTTGTCGCTCGTGCCGAGCATCTCCCCGACCACCGTCCGCAGCGGTGCCGAATCGACCGCGGCGACCACCTCGGCCGCGCCGTCAGCGGCCCCCGCCCGCGGCGTTCCGGCGACCGTCACCCCGCGCTGGCCGAGCAGCTGGGTGAACTCTCTCGCCGCCGCCTCGGCCGGGTCGGCCGCCCGCTGTGGATCCCCGGTCACGCGGGCGTCGTTGACCATGAGGGCGTCGTACGGCCCGCCCTCGATACCGTGGATGTCCGCCGACCAACTCGGCACGTACCACTCGTCGTCGTACCGGCTCGCGTCCCCGACCACGGCCCCGTCGACCCGCTCCACGCCCGCCGCGACCACGGCGTCGGCGAGGGCATCGAGCGAGGTCGGGTTGATCACCGGGTTGAGGTCGTTCTCCACCGGATAGGTGTCGCTGGTCAGCAGGGGGTCACCGCCACCGATCAGAAAGAGGTCGCCGGTGACGCCATCGGAAACGGGCGTCGCCGGTGCGGACCTCGGTCGTGAAGCGGTGCCGGGGTCCGAGCACGTCGAGGGCGACCGCACCGACGAGCAGCTTCTGGTTGCTCGCCGGGATCAGAGGGACGTCGGCGCGGGTCGCGGCCACTGGAACGCCGTCCAGCTCGACGGCGACGCACGACGTCTCGTTGAGCGTCTCCCCGAACGCGGTGACGGCGCGGGCGAAGTCGTCGAGGCTCAACTCGCGGGCGAGCACCGCTGGCGTCCGCCGGTACGACAGCAGCGGGGTGCTCAGCGCGGGAGCCGGCGCGGGCTCGGCGACCGACGTGCTCGGCGCCGGATCGGCGCCGCGGCGCCGCGCCATCGGCCCAGCGCCACAGCGCGAACAGGACGATCGCGGGCACGAGGGCGATGGCGCCGACGACGATCAGCGGGTGGACCGCCGGTCCGGAGCGGCTGGTCATCGGGGGCTGCCCCTGCGGGCCCAGTGGCGGGCGTCGCGGTACAGGTGACCGAGGGACGTGACCGCCCGGTTGGCGCTGGCGTAGCAGAGCCGCCCCGTGGCGCGTACCGCCGCCGGTCCCGCGTTGGCGGGATCGGCGACGGCCAGTTCGGTGGCGGCGAGGATCGGCTTGCCGGTGAGCGTGCTGAGCTCGTCCGCGGCCTCGGCGAACCGGGCGTCCTGCCGCTCGTGGTAGGCGACGATGCGGTCGAGTCCGGCGGTGCCGGAGAATGGACCGTCGCGCATCATCCGGGCCTGGTTCGACTGGATGCCGAGGCCGAGGTACACGATCGCGTGGACGTCGGGATGGGTCGCGATCACCCTCATCACGTCGGGGATCGTGTCGCGGGTCTCGCCCCCGGCGCAGTCGACCGGGTTGTTGCGACTCCAGCGCGGCGGGAGCTCGGCGTCGATCGCCGCGAGGAGGTCGGCGGGGAGCGGCAGCAGCCTCAGGTCGCGGTCGCGGGTGATCGCGTCGGCGGTGACGACTCCCCATCCGCCGGCCGTGGTGAGCACGACGACGTTCGGTCCCGCGGGCGCCGGCTGGGTGGCGAAGGTGGCGGCGGCGTCGAACGCCTCCTCGATGTCGGCAGCCCGCGTGATGCCGGCGGCGCGGCAGGCGCCGTCGAACACCTTGTCGTCGGCGGCGAGGGCGCCGGTGTGGCTCGCCGCCGCCCGCGCTCCGCCCGCCGTCGTCCCGCCCTTCACCAGCACCAGCGGCTTGCGGGCGGCGACGGTGGCGAGCCGGTCGAAGAGCGCCCGCCCGTCCGTGATCCCCTCGAGATAGGCCAGCCCGACCGCCGTGCCCGGGTCGTCGGCGTAGTAGTCGAGGTAGTCGGCAACCGACACCGCGGCCGCGTTGCCGGCCGACACCGCGCGGCTGATCCCCACCCCCGTGGCCCGGGCGTAGTTCATGAAGCTGGACACGAAGTTGCCGCTCTGGCTGGCCACCGCGATCCGGCCCGCCGGTGGGTACGGCGCAACGATCTGCGCACACAGCCCGACCGGGGTGCTCACGACGCCCTGGCCGTTGGGTCCGGCGAGGAGGATCCCGAGTTCGTCGGCGAGCGCGACCAATTCGGCCTCGGCGCGGCGTCCTTCTTCCCCGGCCTCGCCGTAGCCCGCCGACGTGAGGAACGCGGCCTTGACGCCCTTCGCCGCGACGGCGCGCAGGAGATCGGCGTTCGCCGCCGCCGGAGTGCACACGAAGGCCAGGTCGATCTCGCCGTCCGGCAGGTCGGCGACGGCCGGCACGGTCGGTACGCCGAGCACCTCCTCCCCCTGCCGGTTGGTGGCGAACACGGCGCCCGCGTACCCGCTGGCCAGCAGGTTGTGGACGGCGACGAAGCCGAACTTGCCCGGGTGCGTCGACGCGCCGGTGACGAGCACGCCGCGCGGCTCGAACAGCGCCTGCATCTGCGCCTTTCGGTTCTGATCGCGATTCAGGGTCACCGGTGACCCCAAATCGCGATCAGAACCGAGTTCGGCGATCTCGACGAGGGCGTCGACGGCCACCAGCTGCCCGGCCGGGGTGACGATCAACGGGTTGACGTCGACGCTGCGGATGTCCGGGCGGTCGGCGGCCAGCCGGCCCAGCCCCTCGACGACGGCGGCCACGGCGTCGCGATCGACGGCGGCTTCGCCACGGAACGGCCCGAGCACGCGCTGACTGATCAGCTCGTCGAGCATCTCGTGGGCCGTCACCGTGTCGACCGGCGCCGGCCGGAACACCACGTCGGCGATGGCCTCGGCGAGGACGCCGCCGAGCCCGAGCATCACCGTCGGCCCGAACTGGCGGTCGCGCGTCAGCCCGACCATGAGCTCCCGCGACCCGTCGACCATCGGCGCGACGAGCAGCGCCACCGCACCGTCGGCGGGCACGGCCGCGGCGAGCAGCTCGGTGGCGGCCCGCCAGACGGAGTCCGGGTCGGCGAGCCCGAGGCGGATCAGGCCGCGCTCGGTCTTGTGGGCGATCGCCTCACCATTGAGCTTGAGGGCGACGGGCAGACCGAGCTCGACGGCCATGGTCACCGCCTCGTCGGGATCAGTCGGCGAGGCGTTCGTCGACGATCGGGACGCCGAACGCCGCGAGGAGTGCCTTGGAGTCGGATTCCGACAGCGTGCCTGAGCCCATCGTGTCCTGTCAGGCGGCTGGGCCCACACTCACGGTGATCGGCTCCGCCGTCGCGAACACCCGGTCGAGGAGGCGGCGGATGTCGGCGGGTCCCACCCGCTCCCACCGGCGCAGCTGTTCGTCGACCGCGATCACCTCTCCCCTCGTGACGAGCATCCCGCCGAGTCGGGACATCCGGGCCCCGGTGTCCTCGAGTCCCATCTCGTACGCGCCGACGAGGTAGCCGACGGCGATGGTGAGCTCTTCGTCGGTGATCCCGTCGGTGACGAGACGGTCGAGCTCGTCGCGGATCAGCGCGCGCACGGTGTCGACGTGCTCGGGGAGGGTGCCGGCGTAGACGGACCACATCCCGGTGTCGGCGTAGTTCGAGGTCGCCGAGTAGACGCTGTAGGCGAGGCCGCGGCGCTCCCGGATCTCGTCGAAGAGCCGGCTCGACAGCCCCCCGCCGAGAACGTGGTTGACGACGTCGAGCGCCTCGCGGTCCGGGTCGTCGCGGGCAACGGCGCGGCCGCCGACGATGAGGTGGACCTGCTCGGTGTCGTCGTGGATGCGCCGTCCCGGTCCCATTCCGTCGGGCTGCTCGCGGGGCACCCGCCCGTCGCCTGCGGGGAGGTCGACCAACGCCTGCTCGACGGCGGCGACCACCTCGTCGTGGCCGATGTCGCCGGCGATGCTGACGATCGTGCTGGCCGCGCGGTAGTGCTCGGCATGGAACTGGCGGATGTCGTCGGGCGTGATCACGCTCACCGTCTTGCGGTCACCCGCCGTGTCGCGGCCGAGCGCGTGCTCGTCGAAGATCTCGCCGGCGAACGCGCGCATCGCGACGTCGTCCGGCGAGTCGTCGTCCATCGCCAGCTCTTCGAGGATCACCTGGCGCTCGCTCTCGACGTCTTGGTCGTCCATCAGCGAGCGGGTGAGCACGTCGCCGAGCAGGTCGATGCCGGTCGCGACGTGTCGCTTCGGCATCCGGCAGTAGTACGACGTGTACTCCTTCGACGTGAACGCGTTGATGTCGCCACCGACGCGGTCGACGGTCCGCGAGATCTCGCTGGCCGTGCGCGTCGTCGTCCCCTTGAACAGCAGGTGTTCGAGGAAGTGACACACGCCGGCGAGCTCGGCGGGCTCGTCCCGGGCGCCGACGGCGACCCACACGCCGATCGCCACCGACCGCGCCCCGGGGACGTGATCAGTGGCGATCGTCAAGCCATTGGGCAGGCGGGTGATCCGCTCGCTCACCGGTGGCGGCGCCGCCCCCGGTCGCGGCCACCGCGGCTGTCGCCGCCGGTACCGGCGCGCTCCCGCGTGGGGTCGGGCCCGAGATCGCCGAGCTCGCTGCGCAGCTCCTCGTCGAAGGAGTCCTCGAACGACACGTTGACCACCCGGTCGGCGCCGTTCGCGGTCGCCGTGGGTGCGCCATCGTCGCCGGCGTCGGCGGCGGCCGGCTCGTCGCCCACGGGCGTCAGGCTGACCTTGCCCTTGTCGTCGATCTCGTCGACACGGACCTCGAGCTCCTGGCCGAGCGACAAGACGTCCTCGACCGCGTCGATGCGTCGGCCGCGGCCGAGCTTGGAGATGTGCACGAGGCCGTCGCGCCCGGGGAGGATGTTGACGAACGCACCGAACTTGGTGATGTTCACGACCCGACCCGGATAGACCTTGCCCAGCTCGGCCTTGGGCGGATCGACGATGGCGAGGATGGCCGCCTTGGCCTCCTCCATCCGCCAACTCTCGACCGCGCCGATCGTGACGATGCCCTGGGCGCCGTCGTCGTCGACGTTGATGTCGGCGCCGGTCTCGGACTGGATCGTGTTGATCACCTTGCCCTTGGGGCCGATCACCTCGCCGACCTTGTCGATCGGGATCAGGATCGTCGTGATCTTCGGGGCGGTGGCCGCGACCTCTTCACGCGGTGACGAGATCGCCGCGTTCATCACGTCGAGGATCTGCAGCCGGGCGGTCTTCGCCTGCTCCAGCGCGGCGGTCAGCACGTCGGCGGGGATGCCCTCGATCTTCGTGTCGAGCTGCAGCGCGGTGACCGCATCCGCCGTGCCGGCGACCTTGAAGTCCATGTCGCCGAACGCATCTTCGGCGCCGAGGATGTCGGTGAGCGTCGTGTACTGGCCGTCGGCGTAGACGAGCCCCATCGCGATGCCGGCCACCGGTGCCTTGATCGGCACGCCGGCGTCCATCAGCGACAGGCTCGACGCGCACACCGAACCCATCGAGGTCGAGCCGTTCGAGCTCAGGACCTCGGACACCAGCCGGAGCGTGTAGGCGAACGACTCCTGGCTCGGGACGACCGGCAGCACGGCCCGGGCGGCGAGCGCACCGTGGCCGATCTCGCGGCGCTTGGGCGAGCCGACCCGACCGACTTCGCCGTTCGCCCACGGCGGCATGTTGTAGTGGTGCAGGAAGCGCTTCTGGGTCTCCGGTGACAGGGTGTCGAGGAGCTGGTTCATCCGCGGCATCGCCAGCGTGGTGACGTTCATCACCTGGGTCTCGCCCCGCTGGAAGAGGCCTGAGCCGTGGGCGGTCGACAGGACGCCGACCTCGGCCGAGACGGGCCGCAGATCGGTCTTCCCCCGGCCGTCGATGCGGATGCCCTCCTCGACGATGCGCTTGCGCACCAGCTTCTTGGTGAGCGACCGAACGGCCTCCCGGATCTCCTTCTCGCGGCCGGCGAATTCGCCGGGCGCCTCGGCGGTGCCGGCGAGCTCGGCGACCGCGCCATCGGCAACCTCGTCGATGGCGGCGTTGCGGTCGGACTTGAGGGCGATCGTCACTGCGCCGCCCAGCTTGTCCGTGGCGAACCGCTCGACCGCATCGAACACGTCGGCGGCGTAGTCCACGACGGGGTTGAAGGCGATCGGGGTGATCGGACCGTGGGTGGAGATCACGCTGGCGACGAGCTGGCGCTGCAGGCCGATGGACTCCTTGATCCACTGCTTCGACGCCTCGAGGCCGCTGGCGAGGACGGCTTCGTCGACCTTCGGTGCGCCCTCCTCGTAGTACTGGAAGCTCTTCTCGCTCCCGCCGGCCTCGACCATCATGATCGCGACGTCGCCGTCGCTGAGCTCGCGCCCGGCGACGATGAGGTCGAACGTGCCGGCATCGCCCTCGGCGTAGGTGGGGTGCGGGATCCACTCGCCGTCGGTCGAGAAGGCGAGGCGCACCGCGCCGATCGGGCCGTCGAACGGGATGCCGCTGATCATCAGGGCCGCGGACGCGGCGTTGATGGCGAGGACGTCGTGGGGGTTCTCCTGGTCGGCGCCGAGGACGGTGATGACGACCTGGGTCTCGTTGCGGAAGCCGTCAGCGAAGCTGGGGCGCAGTGGCCGGTCGGTGAGGCGGCAGGTCAGGACGGCGTCCTCGGTGGGCCGACCCTCCCGGCGGAAGAACGAGCCGGGGATCTTGCCCGCGGCGTAGGCCCGCTCCTCGACGTCGACGGTGAGGGGGAAGAAGTCGATGCCCGGGCGCACGTCGTTCGCCGCGTTGGCGGTGGCGAGCACGGTGGTCTCGCCGATCGAGGCGACGACGGCGCCCTGGCTCTGCGGGGCGAGCTTGCCGGTCTCGAAGGTGAGCGTACGTTCGGTCCCGGACACGGGACCCCGTACGCGAATGGGGTCGGCCACTGAAGGCCTCCTTTCCCGCCGGGCGTGCCGCCTGGCGGCTCTGGAGCGGCCGGCCGGTTCCCAGTCGGCGACCCCCTAGGAGAATTCCCCACGGGATGGGCGACCGGCAACCGACGCGCGGCCGCTCGGGTTTGTCCCAGTGTATCGCTTCCCCTTCCCGTTCTGGCGTTCTGCCGTTGTGAGCGGTGAGCGCCCATAGCCCGCTCACCACTCACCGTGGGCCACGATCCGGATGCAAGAACGGGAGGGGGGCGGGTTAGCGTCGCAGCCCGTGCAGGTCGTCACCGAGCTCGATCGGCCGCCGTGGCCGGGCCAGCGGACCATCGTCACGATCGGTGCCTACGACGGCGTGCACGTCGGCCACCTGGCCGTGATCGAGCACGTCAAGGATCTCGCGCAGCGCGAGCAGGCCCGCTCCGTGGTGCTGACGTTCGATCGTCATCCGGCCGAGATCGTGCGCCCGGAGTCGGCCCCGAAGCTGCTCACGAGCCCGGAGCAGCGGCTCGAACTGCTCGAGGCCAGCGGCGTGGATGCGACTGTCGTCCTGCACTTCGACGAGGTCCAGTCGAAGGAGTCGGCGGAGTCGTTCATCGAACGGGTGCTGATCGCCAACCTCGCCGTCAAGATCGTCGTGGTCGGCGAGGACTTCCACTTCGGCAGCCACCGCGAGGGCAATGTCCGCCTGCTCGGCGAGTTCGGTCGGTCCCACGACTTCGTGCTCCAGCCGGTGCACTTGGTCGAGCGCGTCGATGGGGTGGAGGAACCGATCAGCAGCACCGCCATCCGCCGGGCCCTGGCCGGCGGTGACGTCGACGTGGCCGCGCGCATGCTCGGCCGCCCGCACGAGGTCCGCGGCAAGGTCGTGATGGGCGACCAACGCGGCCGGCTGCTGGGGTTCCCGACCGCCAACGTCGAGGTCCCCAACTCGGTGTGCATGCCGGCCGACGGCGTCTACGCCGGTTGGTACCGGCGGCCCGACGGCGTCGTCCACCCGTGCGCGATCAACCTCGGTCGGCGCCCGACGTTCTACGAGCACGCCGATCACTCCCTGCTCGAGGCCCACCTCCTCGACTTCGACGACGACCTCTACGGCGAGCCGGCCCGGGTCAGCTTCGGGCACTTCCTGCGCAGCGAGCGCAAGTTCGACGGCATCGAGGCGATCAAGACCCAGCTGACCCTCGACGTCGACCACGCCCGCCAGCTGCTCACGTAGCGGCTCACCCGGCTGGCCAGATGACGCTGCCGGTGTCGTCGTAGACCTCGTCGATCAGTTCGACCGCGTAACGGTCGTCGATCTCCGGCGCGCCGCCCTCACCGAACAGGCCGACCTCCGCGTAGGCGTCGACCTCCGCCTGCAACAGCGCCGGGTCGGGCACTCCGACCCCGGTCCCCTCCGGCGTCTCGGCGGTGATCAGCTCCACGTCGGTCGTCCAGCGGAAGGTCTCACCCTCGAGCGAGAGGAAACTGGGATTGCCGCCGGCCTCGGCGCGCTCGATCGCCAACGCCGCGGCCGCCTCGGGATCGGCCAGGGCGTCGGCCAGCCCGAGCATCGCCGCCCGCAGGAAGTCCTGCGCCGCGGTCGGGTGCTCGTCGATGAACTCGCGGGTGGTGTAGAGCACCCCGAACGAACCGGGGATCTCGTGGTCCGACGGGGCGAAGAGGTCGAAGTCCACGCCCGCCCGCTCGAGTTGCCCGGGCTCGTTGCTCTTGTACCCGGGGAACCCGACGATCCCCGGGTAGCTCGATGTGGACCAGCGGGTCGAACCCGTCGACGAGCACGGTCGTGTAGTCCTCCCCCTCGACCAGGCCCACCGCGGCGAGCATCGCGGCGACGCTCGGCGGGATCTTGCCCTTGACGCCGATCGTCGTCCCCTCGAGATCCTCGAGCCGGTCGGCGGTGCCCGGCTTGAGGATCAGACTGTCGATGGCCGAGCGGCCCTCGACCGCAACCGCCACGAGATCAGCCTCGTTGGCGGCGGCGAAGTTGACGACCTCGCTGAACGACCCGCCGGAGGCGAACTGGGCGTCGCCAGCGGCGACGATCGGATAGTTGTCCGTGGAGAAGCTGGGCTGCAGCTCGACATCGAGGCAGAGGTCGTCGAAGTAGCCCTGCTCGTCGGCCATCACCACGTCGATGATCGACGCCGTGGCGGCGAAGTCGAACCCGGACAGATACGTGATCGGGCCGGCGGCCCGGTTGGCCTCACAGCGCGACTCCGGGAACGGAGCTCCGGTCTCCACCTCCTCGCCCCGCGAGGGTGATGTCGTCGTGCCGTTGTCCGCGTCGTCGTCGTCGCCGCACGCGCCGATGATGAGCATGGTCGCGAAGGCGACGGTGAAGTGAGCGCGCTGGCGCATCCTGCATCCTCCTGGTCGAGATGTCGTCGGTTGTCTGCCAGCGCACGGCAGCGGCGACGGGCCGCGAGAAGATGGCCGTCGGGGCCGTATGGGCCGTGCGTCGATCAGCGTAACGAGCGGCGTTGCGACACGTGCCAGCGGAGCAGCGTGCGCTCGACGATGGAGATGATGCCGAGGCCGATCACGCCGAGCATGACCGTGGCCAGCACCGTCGCCCACAGCACGGGACCGTTCTGGGCGTTGATCGCCCGCCGGCCGGCGGCGCCGAGTCCGGCGTTGGAGAGGTTGCCGCCCTCGCCGTAGTACGCCGCGGCGAGGGCGAGGCCGACGCTGTAGCGGGCGGCGGCGAACACCGCCGGCAGTGCCGACGGGAGGCGCAGCCGCCAGAGCACCTCCCACCACTCGGCGTTCACCGACGCGAGCAGCTCGCGCGCCGCGGGGTCGGCGGAGCGCAGCCCGGCGACGGTGGCGAACACGAACGCCGGGGTCGTCACGAGGGCGACCAGGAAGATGACCGGAGGGTCGCCCCGGCCCAGCCACACGACGATCGACGTGAAATAGGCGACCCACGGGGCCACGAGGATCAGCACGAGCACTGACTGGGTCGCCTGTTCGGCGAACCGTGACGCGGCCAGTCCCGCCCCGAGCAGGATCGCGACGACGAGTGCGATGAGCAGGCCGATGGACGCCTGGCGCGCCGTCACCGCCGCCGCTTCGAGGTAGAAGCGCGGGTGATCGAGGAGCTCGGACACGATCCGCGACGGCGCCATGAGGATGAACGGCTGGACGTCGAACGCCCGCACGACGAGCTCCCAGAGGAGCCCGAAGATCACGACCCCGGTGAGCCCGGCGACGATCATCCGGCGGGTGTCTCACCTGGCCGGCCCCCGGGTGGAGGAGGGAGCGCAGCTTGGTCTCGACGGTGAAGAACTCCGGCGCGTCCTCCAACTCGGGGTGACGGGGCCGGGGAAGCTCGATCGGCTCGATCCCGACGATGCGGCCCGGGCCGCGTCGACAGGACGACGACGCGATCGGAGAGGAACACCGACTCGGGGATCGAGTGGGTGACGAAGAGGACGGTCGTCGCGAGCGGTTCGCACAGCCGGGTCGAGGAGGTGGCGCATGTCGGTGCGGGTGATCTCGTCGAGGGCGGCGAACGGCTCGTCCATCAGCAGCAGCGGCGCACCCAGCGCCACCGCCCGCACGAGCGCCACGCGCTGCTGCATCCCGCCCGACAGCTCGTGCGGGTAGGCCTCGGCGAACGGGGTGAGGCCGACATGATCGAGCAGCTCGGTCGTGGTCGGTCCGCCTGCCTTGCCGCGTCGACGGTTCACGTCGAGCAGCAACCGCGCGTTCTGGGCCACCGTGCGCCACGGGAGGAGCGCGGGTGACTGAGGGACGAAGCCGAGGCGCTTGTTCTCCCGCGCCCGGTGCGGGCTGGCGCCGTCCACGGTGATGCGCCCGGAGGTCGGCTCCTCGAGCCCCGCGACGAGGCGGAGCAGCGTGGTCTTGCCACTCCCGCTCGGACCGAGGACGGTGACGACCTCGCTGGCTGCCGACCGCGAGATCGATCGTGGCGAGTGCCTCCGTCGAGCCGAACGCCTTGCTCACGCCGGTCAGCTCGATCGCGGCGGGCACGGCCCGGAACGGTACCGGCTACCGGTAGCCTTGCCCGGTCCGTCGAGGCTGCCCGCACGGCGTCGGCGCGATGCTGCGGCGCCACCAGCGCCGGGCGAGGTCACGACCGGAGCCCACTCCGGAGAACAGGACGACCCGATGTCCAAGCAGGACACCATCAGCGAACACCGCACCCACGAGACCGACACCGGCTCGCCCGAGGTGCAGATCGCGCTCCTCTCGGCACGCATCAGCCATCTCACCGAGCACCTGCGCACCCATCCCAAGGACCACCACAGCCGGCGCGGCCTGCTCATGCTCGTCGGTCGCCGGCGCCGGATGCTCGACTACGTGCGCTCGATCGACGTCACCCGCTACCGCGAGATCGTCTCCAAGCTCGGCCTACGTCGCTAGGACCACCGAGGGTTTGGCCTCGCCGCCGCCGAACGCTTCGTACACCGCGAGCAGCCGCCCGCGCCCGTCGACCAGCGCCCACGGGCCGTCGCCATCGAATGCAGGCAGCACCCGGCCGTTGGCGATCAGCGGCACGATGTCGTCGTCGACCACCACGGTCGGAACCGCCCGCACGGCCTCGATCGGGTCGAGCAGTTCCGCGGCATCGGGCGCCCGCGCTTCGTCGATGGTGAACGGCCCGACGGCGGTACGGCGCAGGTTGCGCAGGTGGGCGCCGCCCCCCAGGAGGCCACCGAGGTCGGCCGCCAGCGTCCGCACGTAGGTCCCCGCCGAGCACTCGACGTCGATCCGCAGCACGCCGGGCTCATCGGTCCCCGCGATCTCGAAGGAATGGACCGTGACGGGCCGCGCCTCCCGCTCGACCACGATCCCCTCCCTCGCGAGCTCGTGGAGGCGCCGACCACCGACCCGGAGCGCGGAGACCATCGGCGGGACCTGGGCGATCTCGCCGGTGAGGTGGGCCGCGGCGACCCGCCGGGCCTCGGCGACGGACACCGCGCTCATCTCGTGGGTGGCGACGACCTCGCCGTCGGCGTCGAGCGTGTCGGTCTCCACCCCCAGCACCACCTCGCCGGTGTAGCGCTTGCGGCCGTCGGCGACGAACCGCAACAGCCGCGTGACCATCCCCACGCCGACGACCAGCACGCCGGTGGCGCCGGGATCGAGCGTGCCGGCGTGCCCGACCCGTCGCTCGTCGAACCGCCGGCGCAGCATCCCGACGACATCGTGGCTGGTCACCCCGGCCGGCTTGTCGACGATGGCCAGTCCGTGCACCTGGGCCGGCCGGCGCCGGCGGGCCATCACGCCTCGCGGGACCGGTCGGCGCGCAAGATGCCCTCGATGCGCTCGGCGGCGCGGATCACCTCGTCCGGGCGGAAGTCGAGCACCGGTGTCTTCTTCACCCGCATCTGCCGGTTGATCGACGACTGGATGCGCCGGCGGTGCCCTTCGAGGACGTCGCGGACGGCGGCATCGCCCTCCTCTCCGCTGAGCGAGTCGAAGTAGACGACGGCTCGGTTGAGCTCGTTGTCGACGTCGATCGCCGTGATCGTGACGAAGGCGAGCCGCTCGTCGTCGATGCGCACGAGCTCCTCGGCGATCACCTCGCGCAGGGTCTCACCGAGGCGCGCGGACCGGGGATACCGATGGCCGGATGTTCGCCGCGGCGGCACCTCAGGTCCTCGCGATCTCCTGCTCGTCGTAGGTCTCGATGAGGTCGCCGGACTTGAGGTCCTGGAAGTCGGACAACCCGATTCCGCACTCGAAGCCCTCGCGGACCTCGCGGGCGTCGTCCTTGAACCGCCGCAGCGAGGAGATCTCGCCCTTCCAGATCACCGTGCCGTCGCGCAGGAAGCGGACCTTCGAACCACGCGTGATCACGCCGGAGCGCACGTAGCAGCCGGCGATCGCCCCGATCCGCGGCACCCGGAAGATCTCCCGGACCTCGGCCTCGCCGGTGACGACCTCTTCGTACTCCGGGGCGAGCATGCCGACCATCGCCTGCTCGATGTCCTCGAGCAGCTTGTAGATGATCTCGTAGGTCCGGATCTCGACACCCTCGGTGTCGGCGAGCTCGCGGGCCTTGCGGTCGGGCCGCACGTTGAACCCGAGGATCGTGGCGTTGGTGGTGGCGGCAAGCCGGATGTCGTTCTCGGTGATCCCGCCGACGGCCCGGTGCACGAAGGTCAGCTCGACCTCCGGCCGGTCGAGCCGGCGCAGGCTCTCGGTGACGGCTTCCAACGAGCCGTGCACGTCGGCCTTGAGGACGAGGTTCAGCGTCGCCGTCTCACCCGACTGGATCTGGGCGAAGATGTCCTCGAGCTTGGTGCCGGTCTTGACGCGGGCGTCGCCCCGCTGGGACGTGAGCCGCTGTCGCTGCTCGCGCGATTCGGCGACGATGCGGGCCGTCTTCTCGTCGGGGGCGGCGCGGAACTCGTCCCCGGCCCGCGGCACGTCCGAGAGGCCGAGGACCTGCACCGGTGTCGACGGCCCCGCCGTCTTCACCTGCTCGCCCTGGTCGTTCACCATCGCCCGCACCCGACCCCAGGCCGCGCCGGCCACGATCGGGTCGCCGACGGCGAGCTCGCCCTTGTCGACGAGCACGGTGGCGACGGGTCCCCGCCCGGTGTCGAGGTTGGCCTCGAGGACGACACCCTTGGCCCGCCCGGTGGGGTTCGCCGCGAGCTCCTCGAGCTCGGCCACGACGAGGACCTGGTCGAGCAGCTCGTCGATCGCCCACGTCCTGGGTGGCCGACATCTCGACGACGATCGTGTCGCCGCCCCACGACTCCGGGACCAGCTCGTGCTCCGCCAGTTGGGAGAGCACCCGTTGCGAGTCGGCGTTGTCCTTGTCGATCTTGTTCACGGCGACGATGATCGGGACCTCGGCGGCCTTGGCGTGATCGATCGCCTCGATGGTCTGCGGCATCACGCCGTCGTCGGCGGCCACCACGAGGACCACGATGTCGGTCGCCTCCGCGCCCCGGGCCCGCATCTGGGTGAACGCGGCGTGGCCCGGCGTGTCGAGGAACGTGATCGTGTGACCGTCCCGCTCGACCTGATAGGCCCCGATGTGCTGGGTGATCCCGCCGGCCTCGCCCGCGACCACGTTGGTGGAGCGGACCTTGTCCAGGAGGGTGGTCTTGCCGTGGTCGACGTGGCCCATGATCGTGATCACGGGCGGCCGGGGCTCCTGGTCGACCTCGTCGTCGCTGTCGTCGAACAGGGCCTGGAGCTCGATCTCCTCCTGCTGACCGGGGTCGACGAGCATGATCTCGGCGCCGATCTCGAGGGCGAACACCTCCATCTGATCGTCCGTGAGCGTCATCGTGGCGGTGATCATCTCGCCGTTGTTGAGGAGGAAGCGGACGACGTCGGCCGACGTGCGGTTGAGCTTGGGGCCGAACTCCTGCGCCGACACGCCGCGCTCGATCACGACCGTGCCCTCCGGCACCGGCGCGTCGCTGCGCGTGTAGGTGGTGAATTGCGGCTGCAGCTCCTCGCGGTCGCGACGACGGCGCCGGCTGCGCGCCCGCCGAGGCGGACGGCGCTGGCCGCTCGGGCGACCTGGGCCGCCACCGGGAGGCCTCCCGGGCCACCGGGCCTCGGGCCGCCGCCCGGTCCGGCGTAACCACCCGGACGCGGCCCACCGGGGCCGCCGGGGCGGGGACCGGTGGTCCGCGGGCCACCTCGGGGACGGGCCGGAACGAGGAGCGCTCGTGCCGGGCCGGGCTCGCGGCCGGCCGGGCGCTGCCCGGCGGCGGCGGGATCGGCCGGCCCGACGGGGAAAGGGGACGACCGGGCGGCGGGGGGATCGGCCGGCCGGATGGGGAGACCGGCCGCGGCGGGGCGGGGGCGACCGTCGCCCCGGCGGGCACCGGCGCGCCCGGTTGGCGCGCCCGCACCGGCTCGGCGCGGGCCACGGGTACGTCGACGGGGCGATGTTCGCCCGCCACGGGGCGACCGGAGGAGATGCGTTCGGGGGCGGCCGGACGGGCCGTCGCGGCCGCGGGCTCGGCGGCCACCGGCTCGGTCACCGCCGGCTCGGTCCCGCCGGCTCGCCGCCACCGGCTCGGCGCCGGCGGTGCGTGGCGCGGTGACGACAGGGGCTGGAGCGGCCGCGGGAGCCGGTTCCGGCTCGACGACGGCGGCGGGTGGCGCCGCTGGAGCCTCGGTCGCCGGCGCCTCGACGGTTGGCACTTCCTCGGCGCGGACCTCGGCCGGTGCGGGCTCAAGCGTGGCCGCCACCGGCTCCGGTGCCGGCTCCGGGACTGCCGGTTCCGGGACCACCGGCTCGGCGACCGCCGGCTCGACGGCAACGTCCGGCTGCTCTTCCGGCGTCACTTCCTCCGGCTTGGCGGCCGCCTTCTTCGCCGCCGCCTTCTTGGCCGGCGCCTTCTTCTCCGGCTTGGGCTCTTCCGGCTGCTCGTCGCGTGTCAGGCCGTCGCGGTGAGCCCGCCGGCGGACCATGTCCGCGTAGGCCTCGTTGAGTGACGATGAATGGCTCTTCACGGGCACGCCGAGGACACCGCAGAGGTCCATCACCTCCGCGTTCGTCATCCCGAGCTCCTTGGCCAGCTCGTGAACTCGCATGTTCTTCGCCACGACCGTCTATTCAACCTTTCTCGTCATCTCGTCCCACCCGAACCGCCGACTCGAGCCGGCTGCGCAACTCGGCCAGCACGTCGGCGCCCACTGGCCGCCGCCACGCCCGGTCGAAGGCCTTGCGGCGCACGGCGAGCTCGAAGCACGCCATTGGCGGGACGCACAACCAGGCGCCGCGCCCCGGGGCGGTGCGACTGACCGCGGGCTCGCCGGCGGCGGTGAGCACGCAGCGGACCAGATCCTGCTGCGGGCGCCGCTGCCGGCAACCCACACAGGTGCGGACGGGAGGGTTGGCGTCACTCTTGGTCAACCCGCTCGCTCGGTGCGTCCTCGGCGACCGGCGCCTGCGTCTCGCCGGCCTCGGTCTCGCCGGTCTCGGTCTCGCCGGTCTCGGTCTCGCCGGTCTCGGTCTCGCCGGTCTCGGTCTCGCCGGTCTCGGTCTCGCCGGTCTCGGTCTCGCCGGTCTCGGTCTCGCCGGTTCGGTCTCGCTCGGCTCGGTTCGGTCTCGCCGGTCTCGGTCTCGGTCTCGCCGGTGTCGGTCTCGCCGCGCTCGGTCTGCTCGGCCGCCGCCTCTGGTTGCTCGGCATCGCCCGCCGCCCCATCGGCAGGGGCCGCTTCGGCGGCCTCCGCCTGGTCGGCCTGGGCGTTCCACTCGGTCTCGCTGATGACGGTGCCGTCGGCGGCGTGCCACTCCATCTCGCCGGTCTCGGCGTTGGTGACCCACTGCCCCTCGGCGTACTCGACCTCTTCCTCGTCGCGGCGGGCGGGTACGCCCTCGGCGAGCTGGGTCTCGGAGCGGATGTCGATGCGCACTCCGGTGAGCCGAGCGGCCAGGCGGGCGTTCTGTCCCTCCCGACCGATGGCCAGACTCAGCTGGTGGTCGGGAACGATCACGTCGGCCTGGGTGGTGTCGTCACTGATCAGGACCTGCGAGACCTTGGCGGGTGAGAGCGCCTTGGCCACGAAGTCGGCGAGGTCGTCGCTGAACGGGACGATGTCGATCTTCTCTCCCCGGAGCTCGTTGACCACCATCCGCACCCGGCCGCCCCGCGCCCCGACGCAGGCGCCGACCGGATCGACGTTGTGGTCGTTGGACCACACGGCGAGCTTCGTGCGGTGGCCCGGCTCGCGGGCGCACGCCTTGATCTCGACGATGCCGTCGGCGATCTCGGGCACCTCCAGCTCGAACAGTCGCTTGATGAGACCGGGGTGAGTACGGCTCACCACGATCTGGGGACCCTTGGCCGTCCGGCGGACCTCGACGATGTAGGCCTTGCAGCGGTCACCGGGCTGGGGCCGCTCGAACGGCACCTGCTCCGCCTGCGGGAGGAGCGCCTCCACGCGGCCGAGATCGAGGAGGGTGTAGCGGGTGTCGGTCTGCTGGATGATCCCGGTGACGATGTCGCCCTCGCGGTTGGCGTACTCCTCGAACTTGCGATCCCGTTCGACCTCGCGGATGCGCTGGCTCATCACCTGGCGGAAGGTCTGGGCCGCGATCCGGCCGAGCTCATCGCGCTTGGGCGTGTCGTCGCGCTCGTTGACCCAGTTGCCGTCCTCGTCGAGGTCGTAGGCGGTGAACGTGAACTCCATGGTCTGGGGGTCGACCTCCACCACCACCTCGTCGGCCGCGCCGGGCCGGCGCTTGTAGGCCGAGGCGAGCGCATCGACGAGCACGTGCAGCAGCGAGTCCTCCGACAAGCCCTTCTCCTGGGCGAGCAGGCGGATCGCTTCGCTCATGTCCAGGTTGCTCATCGGCGCTGCATCCCTTCATCGCGACGACTCGAACTCATCGCGCAGCTGGGTGCGCCGATGAGCAACTCGCCGCTTCGCGGCGAAAGATGCACCATCACATCGAGCTCGCTTCGCTCGCTCACCGAGTCTCCTTCACTTTTTCACGCTTCTTCACCGCCGGGCCCCACTCGAACACGGTGCGGGCCCGATCGATCTGGGAATAGGGGATCGTCCGCTCGACCGGTCCGTCGGCCCCGTCGACCCGCACCGTGGCCGTGGTCTCGTCGGCGCCGACGAGCGTGCCGCTCACGCGGCGCTCGTCGTGGCCCACGTCGGACAGCCGGATCGCGACGACCTTGCCGACCTCGCGGCGGAAGTGGTCCGGCGTGCGCAGCGCCCGTTCGACGCCCGGACTGGTGACCTCGAGGGTGTACCGCCCGGGGATCGGGTCGTGGTGGTCCAGTTCGCGGGACATCAGCCGGCTCGCCAGGGCGAGCGTGTCGAGCGTGACTCCCCCGTCGCTGGCGGGCGGGGTGTCGAGCGCCACGCGCAGCACTCCGCCCCGCTGTTCGACGTCGTAGAGGTCGAGCCCGAGGTCGGAGGCGATGGGCGCGATCAGCTCGCGCACGCGGGCGATCACGGGACTCTCGATCCCGTTTCCGGCACTCACATCGACCTCCTTCCACGAAACGAGGCGTGGGGCGAACCCCACGCCTCTCGGTTGCGCCCGTCCGAGAACAAGCCACCCTGAACCAACAGAACGGTCCATCAGCATAGCGGCTGATGAGGCCCCGGAGGGCCGAACGGTATCCTCCCGCGATGCTTCGGATGTCGACGTTGTTCCTGCGTACGTTGCGTGACGACCCGGCCGACGCCGACGTCCCGAGCCACCGCCTCTTGGTCCGCGCGGGGTACATCCGCAGGGCCGCGCCGGGCGGCTTCACGTGGCTGCCCCTCGGGTGGATCGTCTATCGCAACGTCGAGCGGGTCGTCCGCGAGGAGATGGACCGGGCGGGTTTCCAGGAGGTCCACTTCCCGGCGCTCCTCCCCCGCGAGCCGTACGAGGCGAGCGGGCGCTGGAGCGACTACGGCGACAACATGTTCCGCCTGCAGGACCGGCGGGGCAACGACTTCCTGCTGGCCCCGACGCACGAGGAGATGTTCACCCTGCTGGTGAAGGACCTCTACTCGTCGTACCGGGACTTCCCGCTGGTGATCTACCAAATCCAGACGAAGTACCGGGACGAAGCTCGGCCCCGGGCGGGCCTGCTCCGCGGCCGGGAGTTCGTGATGAAGGACTCCTACAGCTTCGACGTCGACGACGCCGGCTTGGCCCGCTCGTACGCCCGTCACCGCGACGCCTACATCGCGACGTTCGAACGCCTTGGCCTCTCCTACGTCATCGTCTCGGCGATGTCCGGCGCGATGGGTGGCTCGGCCAGCGAGGAGTTCCTCGCCCCGATCGACGTCGGCGAGGACACGTACGTGCGCTGCACGGCCTGCGACTACGCGGCGAACATCGAGGCGGTGCGGGTGCCCGCCCCGCCGGAGCAACCGGTCGACGACCTCCCCGCGGCGCACGTCGAGGACACGCCCGACACACCCACGATCGACACGCTCGTCGACCTGTTGAACGCCAGGGAGGACCTACGCCGCCCCGACCGTGATTGGTCGGCGGCGGACACGTTGAAGAACGTTCTCGTCATGCTGCGCCATCCCGACGGCACCCGCGAACCGCTGGCGATCGCCGTGCCCGGCGACCGGGACATCGATCTCCGCCGCCTCGACGCCCAGGTCCTGCCGGCGGAGGCCGAGCCGTTCCGGGATGCCGACTTCGCGGCCCGGCCCGAGCTCGCCAAGGGCTACATCGGCCCCGGCGTGCTCGGGGAGGAGTCGGCGAGCGGCATCCGCTTCGTCGTCGACCCGCGCATCGTCACCGGCACCCGCTGGGTCACCGGTGCCGACGAGCCCGGACGGCATGTGATCGACCTCGTCGCCGGGCGCGACTTCACGCCCGACGGCGTCCTCGACGTGGCCGACGTGCGCCCCGGAGACACCTGTCCCGCATGCGGGTCGGCCGTGGAGCTCGCACGGGGGGTCGAGATCGGGCACATCTTCCAGCTCGGTCGGCTGTACGCCGAGGCGCTCGGACTCGACGTGCTCGGTCCCGACGGCAAGCCGGTCACGGTGACCATGGGCTCGTACGGCATCGGGGTGTCTCGGGCCGTCGCCGCGATCGCCGAGACGACCTATGACGAGCTCGGGCTGTGCTGGCCGCGCGAGGTCGCCCCGGCCGACGTCCACGTCGTGATCGCCGCCAAGCCGGGCGGCGACGAGTGGCCGGCGGCGGAGAAGCTCGGTGCCGGGTGCGAGTCGCGCGGCGTGCGCGTCCTGCTGGATGACCGCGTTGGGGTCTCGCCCGGCGTGAAGTTCAAGGACGCCGAGCTGCTCGGGATCCCGACGATCGTCGTCGTCGGCCGGGGCCTCGCCGACGGCAACGTCGAGGTCAGGGACCGCCGCACCGGCGAGCGCACCGACATCCCGATCGGCGACGCCGTCGACCACCTCCGTTCTGTCGTTTGAGAACAGCCGGATCCGGCCGATTCCAAACGACAGAACCGGAGTCAGCTGTACTTGAACAGGCCTTGGTCGATCACGGCGCGGTCGCCCACCGAGGTGGTGAACACCGCCTCACCGTCGCCGGTGGTCCAGGCCCGGACCGTGAGCGCCTCGCCGGGGTAGACGGGGGACGTGAACCGGCCCTCGATGTGGTGGAACCGCGCCGGGTCGGAGCCGCACAGCGCGTGGAGCAGGGCCCGGCCGGTGAACCCGTACGTGCAGAGCCCGTGCAGGATCGGGCGGTCGAAGCCGCCCTGCTTGGCGAACTCCGGGTCGGAGTGCAGCGGGTTGCGGTCGCCGGAGAGCCGGTAGACGAGGGCCTGGTCGGGCGAGGTCTGGTACGTGACCTCGTGGTCGGGATCGCCGTCGGGCGGGACGTTGCGCGGCCCGGACGGGCCCCGGTCGCCGCCCCAGCCGCCCTCGCCCCGGATGAACGCCGAGGACGACGTGGTGTAGAGCGGGGCGCCGTCGAGCGTCGCCTCGGCTTCGGTCACGACGACCGCCGCCTTCTCCTTGTCGTACATCGCGGCGATGCGGTTGACGATCGTCACCACGCCTTCGACCGGGATCGGTTGGTGCAGCGTCACCGCCTGCTGGCCGTGAACGAGCATCGCCGGGTTGAAGCTCCCGATCTTGGAGAAGACCCCTTCCCGGCGCGATCCGCCGGAGATGCCGATCACCACGGGGAACGTCGGGAACACCTGCTGCGGCGTCCCGGCGGTGTTCTCGGTGGTGAACGCCAGCTCGTCGGTGCCGGCACCGATGCCGACGGCGTACAGCAGTGCGTCCTTGCTCGTCCAGCCGCCCTCGAAGGGCTCGCTCTCGGTGCCGACGGCGTCGGGGTTCAGGGGCATCTCAGTCCCTCCTCCTCTCGGGGGCGGCCTGACCTTGCGGCCACGTCCCCGGCTTGCCGTCGATGCCGGAGTTCGGGCGGGCGTCGGCGAGCAGGCGGGCGACGGCGTCCCCGACCTTCGTGGGGTCGTCGATCGGATCGGTGCTCGGGCCGCGCTGCCAGCCCTCGGCGACGGCGAGGAACTGGCCCGACGCCTCGAAGACCCGCCCGCTCACGCCCCCGGCCTCCTCCGACGCCAACCACGTGACGATCGGGGCGATCCAGTGCGGGGCCCGTGCTTCGCGCTCCTCCTCGGTCTCCGGCGCCGGGCCGAGCCCCTCGGTCATGCGGGTGAGGGCGATCGGGGCCACCGCGTTCACCGTGACCCCGTAGCGCGCCACCTCGAGGGCGGCGATGACGGTGAAGGCGGCGATCCCCGCCTTCGCCGCGCCGTAGTTGGTCTGGCCGGGGTTGCCGTAGATGCCCGACACCGACGTCGTGTTGATGATCCGCCCGCTGACCGCGGCGCCCGCCTTGGCCTGCTCGCGCCAGTGGGCGACCGCCCAGTGCGACGTCGAGAACGTGCCCTTGAGATGCACGTTGACGACGGCGTCCCACTCTTCCTCGGTCATGTTGGCGATCACCCGGTCGCGCAGGATCCCGGCGTTGTTGACGACGACGTGGAGGTCGCCGAAGGTCTCCACGGCGGTCGCGATCAGCCGCTGAGCACCCTCGAAGTCGCCCACGCTCTCGCCGTTGGCCACCGCCTCGCCCCCTGCCGCGACGATCTCCTCGACGACCTGCTGCGCCGGCGACGCGTCGGCCCCGGTGCCGTGCATGTCGCCGCCCAGGTCGTTGACGACGACCTTGGCACCGTGGCGGGCGAGGCTCAGCGCGTGTTCGCGACCGATTCCCCGCGCGGCCCCCGTGACGATCGCGACCCGGCCTTCGCACAACTTCGACATGCGCCGGAGATTAGGCACGGCGGCCACCGCCGGTGCCAACCGAGGGGTCGTAGCCTTCCGGGCGTGTCAGTGGCGGATGCTCTCGTGGTCGGGGCCGGCCCGGCCGGGGTGGCGGCGGCGGTCACGCTCGCCGCCGCCGGGCGCGACGTCACGATGATCGACAAGGCGGTGTTCCCGCGGGACAAGTGCTGCGGCGACGGCCTGACCACGCTGGCGCTGCGCGAGCTGGAGACCTTGGGCTTCGATCCGGACCAGGTCGCCGACTGGCAGCCGGTCGACGGCGCCGTCCTGCGCTCGCCCTCGGGACGAGACGTCACCGTGCCGCTGCCGCCCGGACCGGGAACCTTCGCCGCCGTCGTCCCTCGCCTGCAGCTCGATGCCGCGCTGGCCGAGACCGCCGTCAAGGCCGGCGTCACCGTCATCACAGGGGCCGGGTTCGACGGAGAGCTGGTCGAGCGCGCCGACCACGTGCTCGTCGGCGTGGCGGGCCGGGATCCAATCAGCGCCCGCTATGTCGTCGCCGCCGACGGGATGTGGAGCCCGGTCCGCAAGGCCGCCGGCCTCACCCCGCCCGGCTACCTCGGCGAGTGGCACGCCTTCCGGCAGTACGGCCGGGACGTCACCGGGCCGGCGCGCGACCGCCTCCACGTCTGGTTCGAGCCCGAGTTCCTCCCCGGATACGCCTGGTCGTTCCCCCTGCCCGGCGGTCGCGTGAACCTCGGCTTCGGCGTCATGCGGGACGGGAAGCGCCGGATCCAGGACATGAAGCAGCAGTGGGCGGACCTCGTCGACCGCCCGCACGTCCGCCGCGCCCTCGGGCCCGACGCGACGCTCGAGGACCGGCACAGCGCGTGGCCGATCCCCGCCCGCGTCGATCGGGCGCCACTGGTCAGCGGCCGAGTGCTGCTCACCGGCGACGCGGCGATGGCCAGCGACGTGATGACCGGCGAGGGGATCGGACAGGCACTGCTCACCGGCCGTCTCGCCGCCGAAGCCATCATCGGGACAGGCGGCGAGCAGCCCAGCGCCGTGGGCGACCGCTACGTACGATCGGTGCGCCACCACCTCGTCGCCGACCACCGGATGTCGGCGCTGCTCGGGCGGGTCCTCGGTCATCCGCGCGGTGCTCGCGGATCGATGGCCATCCTCGCCCACTCCGGCGCGTGGGGCCGGCGCAACTTCGCCCGCTGGATGTTCGAGGACGAGCCGCGTGCGGTCGTCCTGACCCCGTCGCGGTGGCACCGCCGCTTCCTCGCCCGACCCGGTGTGTTCGCCTGACCGATGCGGCCGCCGATGCGCCTGGAGGCGCCGGCGTGCCGAACCGGGACTGAACCTCTGCCTCCGGTCGGTTCGCCTCCGCACCCTCGGCTGTACCGTCCCACTGTGATGCGCACCCGTCTCACCGACCTGCTCGACATCGAGCATCCCGTCATGCTCGCCGGGATGGGCGGAGTCTCCTACCACCGCCTCGTCGCCGCCGTCAGCGACGCTGGCGGCATCGGCACCCTCGGTGCCTCGACGATGCGCGCCGACGAGCTCCCCGCCGAGATGGCCAAGGTCCGCGAGCTCACCGCCAAGCCGTTCGGCGTCGACCTGTTGACGGCGCTGCCCGGCCAGGTCGAAGCGGGCATCGACGACGTGATCAAGGGCGGGGCGAGCATCTTCGTGGCCGGCCTCGGCGTGCCCCGCGACGTCGTCGACGCCCTTCACGACGCCAACATCCTGGTGGGGTCGATGTGCGGCAAGGTCCGCCACGCCCTCTCCGCCGTGGCGAGCGGGTGCGACTTCGTCGTCGCCCAGGGCACCGAGGCGGGCGGGCACACCGGCACCGTGGCCACGATCGCGCTCGTGCCCCAGGTGGTCGACGCCGTGTCCGACCAGGTTCCCGTTGTCGCCGCCGGCGGGCTGTTCGACGGTCGGGGGCTCGCCGCCGCCCTGGCCCTCGGCGCCGACGGCGTGTGGATCGGGACCCGCTTCATCGCCACGCCGGAGGCCCGCTCGGTCGAGGGCTACAAGGACGCCCTGATCGGCACGGCCGAGGACGGCACCGTCATCACCCGTGCCTACACCGGCAAGACCTGCCGGGTCGTGCGCAACGACTGGACCCAGCACTTCGACGAGCACCCGGACGAGCTGCAGCCGTTCCCCGCCCAGGCGATCGCCTCCGCGCAGGCGGGCGTCAACCACCTCGGGGCGCCCGACGGCACCGCCGTCGACGCCGACCGCGAGTTCTTCCCGTGCGGCCAGGGCGTGGGCGCGATCCACGAACTGGTTCCCGCCGGCGAGCTCGTCCGCCGCATCGTCGACGAGGCCGAACAGGCCCTCGCCCGCGCTGCGGAATACTGATGTCGGTGACCCTCACCGCCCACATCGAGGAGTCCTGGGCCAAGGACATCCTGCCGACCCTGTCGGACTACATCACGATCCCCAACGTCTCGATGGCGTACGACCCCGACTGGGTCGCCCACGGCCACATGGAGGCCGCGGTCGAGATGATCAGCGGCTGGTGCGCGGCCCGGCCGATCGACGGTCTCACCGTGGACGTGCAGCGCATCCCCGGCCGCAGCCCGGTCATCGTCTGCGAGGTCCCGGCCACCGAGGCGTCGCTCGCCGACCGCACCGTGCTGCTCTACGGCCACCTGGACAAGCAGCCCGAGTTCACCGGCTGGCGGGACGGTCTCGGGCCGTGGACGCCGGTGATCGAGGGCGATCGCCTCTACGGCCGGGGCAGCGCCGACGACGGCTACGCCGCGTTCGCCGCGCTGCTGGCGATCGAGGCGGCGCGGGCGGAGGGAGCTCCTCACGCCCGCTGCATCGTGCTCATCGAGGCCAGCGAGGAGAGCGGCAGCCCTGACCTGCCCGCTCACGTCGACGCTCTCGGCGACCGGCTCGGGGAGCCCGAGATGGTCGTCTGTCTCGATTCGGGCTGCCTCGACACCGAGCACCTCTGGGTGACGACGTCGCTGCGCGGGCTCGTCGGCGGCACGGTCACGGTCGAGGTCCTGACGGAGGGCGTGCACAGCGGCAAGGCCAGCGGCGTGGTCCCGTCGAGCTTCCGCCTGCTGCGCCACCTCCTCGACCGCGTGGAGGACAGCGCCACCGGAGAGCTGCTGCTGCCCGAACTCCACGTCGACATTCCCGACGATCGCGTGGAGGCCGCGCGCCGTACGGCGGCCGACCTCGATCACCCGATCGCGCTGACTACCCGTGGGCCGGGGGCACTCGGCCGATGAGTGACGACCCCGTCGAGCAGCAGCTCAACCGCACCTGGCGGCCGACCCTGAGCTACACGGGCGCCGACGGTTTCCCGTCGACGGGACAAGCGGGCAACGTGCTGCGCCCGTCGACCTCGCTGCACCTGAGCTTCCGCCTGCCGCCGACGTGCGACCACATCACCGCACTCGACGCGATCCAGCGCACCGTGCTCGCCGATCCGCCGGCGGGTGCCACCGTGCGTTTCGACGACGCCATGTCGGCGCCAGGGTGGAGCGCCCCGCCCTTCGCGCCCGTGGCTCTCGACCGCTCTCGACGACGCCTCCGGGGCGGCGTTCGGCCAGTCCGCCCGCACGTTCGGGGAGGGCGGCAGCATCCCGTTCATGGGCCTGCTCGGCGAGCGCTTCCCCTCCGCCCAGTTCGTCGTCACCGGAGTTCTCGTTCCCGGCAGCAACGCCCACGGTCCCAACGAGTTCCTCCACCTGCCGACCGCCCGCCGGGTCACCGAATGCGTCGCCCGCCTGCTCGGCGCCCACGCCTCCTCACCGCCGCCCTCCTGATCGGTGCTCGCCGCCTGCGCCGAGGACGGCCCGTCGGTCCGCCCGGTGGTCGTGGACGTCGCCGCCCAACCATGTGACCGACCCAACCGGTCACGCGGTCTCGGCGTCGTCGTTGCCGACGGCGTGGTGGCGACGGCCGGTCACACGGTCGAGGGCCCGCTCCGCGAGCTCACGGTCGACGGCACGCCGGCCGCAGGTCATCGTCGTCGACCCGCGCACCGACCTTGCCCTGCTCGCCGTCGAGACCTCGATCGAGCCCGCCGCACTGTCCGCCACCTCTCCCGACCACGCCCAGGTGCTCGGGCCCGTCGGAGCGACCGAGGTCACGATCGTCGGCACCGGTCCGCTCGTGGTCGAGGACACGACCGACCAGCGCCGCTACCGGCGGCAGGTGCACACGTTCGAACCCGGGGTGAGCGAGGGCACCAGCGGAGCGCCGTTGGTCGACGATCGGAATCGAGTCATCGGCGTGGTCGTCCTCAGCGGGTCCGGCGTTGCCTATGCTTCGACTGCGGGGGAGGTGACCGCGCTCCTCGAACGAACGCGCGACCAATCCCCGACGATTTCTGGAGTCTGCCTCAACTAATGTCCCGCCCCCAGCGGGCCGAACAACTGGAGAAATCATGCGACGATCGTTCACGCGCTATCTGGTCCCGCTCGCCGCGGTCGTCCTGATCGGCGCCGGCTGCTCCGACGACGACGACGAGCGGCCCGGTCGGGTCGGGCGCCGACACGACCGCGTCGGGACCCGGCACCGCCGGGTCGGTCGTCGGTGTGGACACGACGACCACGACCACCGGGACGGCCGACGAGGTGCAGACCGGCGACTCCGTGCTCGACACCGTCATCGCCAACGACGTGGTGCGGTGTGGCACCGAGACGACCTCCCCGGCTTCGCGACCGTCGACGAGGCAGGAGACCACGTCGGGTTCGACGCCGACTTCTGCCGCGTCATCGCCGCCGCCGTGCTCGGTGACGCGACCAAGGTCGAGTTCGTCGACGTGGACGCCGAGGACCGCTTCACCGCGCTCCAGTCGGGAGAGATCGACGTACTGGTGCGCAACACGACGTGGACGGCGACCCGAGACGGTGCCGAGGGGGTGACCTTCCTCCAGCCGAACTACTACGACGGTCAGGGCATGATGGTGGCCGCCGACAGCGGGTTCGCCTCCGTCGACGGACATGGACAACGTCGTCGTGTGCGTCGCTCCAGGGCACCACGACGGAGGGCAACGTAGCCTCCGAAGTCACTCGCCTCGGCCTGACCTCGAGGTGCGCCCGTTCGCCGACCAGGACTTGATCCAGGAAGCGTTCCAGGCCGGTCAGTGCGACGGCTGGTCGAGCGATGTCAGCAGCCTCACCGGCCTCCGCTCGGCGTACCCCGACGGCCCCGAGGCGCTGACGATCCTGCCCGAGGTGTTCTCCAAGGAGCCGCTCGGCGCCGGCCGTCGTCGACGGCGACTCGCAGTGGGCGCAGGCGGTCGAGTGGGCGATCTTCGCCACGATCCAGGCCGAGGAGTTCGGCATCGACGTCGGACGAACGTCGAGGGCTTCGACGCCGGCGACGACGTCAACCTGCAGCGCTTCCTCGGCCTCGAAGTCGGAGACGGAGGAGGGCGCGGCGGTGCTCGATCCGGGACTCGGTCTGCCGCCGACTACGCCGTCCAGGTCGTCAGCCAGGTCGGCAACTACGGCGAGATCTTCGACAGGCACCTCGCATCGCTCGGCCTCGAGCGCGGCGTCAACGCGCTGTGGACCGACGGCGGCCTGCTGTACGCACCTGCCGTACCGGTGAGCTCGCAGGGGGCGTGACCGCATCCGTCACCAGCACGCGGACGCCGCTGTGGCGCGACGTCCGCGTGCTGCAGTGGGCTGTTCCAGATCGTCGTCGTCGCAAGCGTCGTCGCCGTCGTGCTGTGGCTGTACGGCAACTACACGGAGAACACGTCGAGCGCAGAACATCCCGACGTCGCTCGACTTCCTCGACAACCCGGCGAACGTTCCAGATCACCGGCAACTCGCTCTCGCAGAATGCCCCGGTGCGCGACGCCATCGTCGTCGGCGTGCAGAACACGCTCCGGCTCTCGATCGCCGGCATCGTGCTGGCGACGGTGCTCGGCACGCTCATCGGCATCGGACGGCTGAGTCCGACAACTGGATCCTCCGCAAGCTGAGCGCCGTCTACGTCGAGGTCGTGCGCAACATCCCCCTGCTGCTGTTCCTTGTCATCGGCTTCCTCGCCATCGTGCTCGGGCTGTTCCCTGCGATCACCGGGGCCTGGCAGCCGTTCGGCGTGGCGATCATCTCCAACCGCGGCATCTCGATCCCGTGGTTCGAGGGCTCGGCAACTGCTCCTCGCCGTGATCGCGCTGCTGGCCGCCATCGTCGCGTGGGTGGTGGCCGCCTGGCGGCGTCGGGTCTTCGCCCGCACCGGGACGACCCGCGCGCAGCGGGCTGTGGGCGCTCGGGGTGTTCGTGCTCATCGTTGCCGGCGGCTGGCTCCTCGGCGGGTTCGACTACACGGTCCCTGAGCTCGACGGCCGTCGGACGCTGGGCGGCATCCGCGTCGACCCGTCCTACTTCGCCCTGCTCTTCGCCCTCGTCGTGTACACGGCCAGCCACATCGCCGAGATCGTGCGCGGCTCGATCCAGGCCGTGCCCATCGGCCAGGGCGAGGCCGCCGACGCGCTCGGCCTGCTCGGGTTTCCAGCGCATGTGGTTCGTGGTCCTCCCCCAGTCGTTCCGCATCGCCATCCCGCCGCTCGGTAACCAGTACCTCAACCTGACCAAGAACTCGTCGCTCGGCGGCGGTGTTCGGCTACTACGACCTCACCCTGTCACCCAGACCACGGTCGGCAACGGATCCCCGGCGGTGCCGGCGTTCGGTCCTGCCGATGGCGATCTACCTCGTGCTCTCGCTGGTGATCTCGTCACTGTTCGTCAACCTCGTCAATCGGCGCCTGGCGTCTGGTCGAACGATGATGGTGGGAGCGCACGATGGCGACGTTGGACCCGGTGCTCACCGAGACGTGGCGATCCCACCGCCTCCACCGCCGCCGCCCCGCCGTCGGCCGGACCTCGGCGACTGGGTCCGCCGCAACCTCTTCCGGTCCCCGTTCGACGCCGATCGTGACCGTCGTCTTCGGTGCGCTCGTCGTCTACATCGTCTACCGTCTCGCTGCGGTTCGTATTCGTCACCGGACGGTGGGAGATCGTGCGGGTCAACCTCCAGCTGCTCATGGTCGGGCAGCTTCCCGACCGACGACCTGTGCCGCATCGCCGTCGCCCTGATCGTCCTCGCCGGATGGGGCGGGGTGCTCGCCGGGTTGGTCGCGCCCACCAGTGCGTGGCCGGCCGGACCGGTCCGCCGGGTCTGGATGGCGCGTGCGCTCGACCTCCTCGACCGCTTCTGGGTGCCCGTCGTCGGTCACCTGCTGCTGCTCCTCCTGACCACGACGGCCGGTCCGTGGCTGACGGCCGGCGGTGTCCTCGCCGCCGCCGTCGTCGGGCGGTTCGTCGGTGGGATCGTCGGACGGGTGAGGCTGGGTGCGATCGGTGGGCTCGTGCCTCGCCCTGGTGCTGGGCGGGTGCCGGTCGTCCTCGTTCTGCTTCCTCGTCGACGCCGATCGGGTTCGACGACTGGGAGCGGGTTCATGCTCAACCTCTTCCTCGCCGTGTGCGCGCATCGTGCTCTGCTTCCCGCTCGGCGTGCTCCTGGCCCTCGGCCGTCGCTCGAAGCTGCCGCTCATCCGGGCCGTCTCGATCGTCTACATCGAGATCGTTCCGCGGCGCCCCGCTGTTCGTGTTGCTGCTGCTCGCCAACGTCGCCCTCCAGTTCTTCCTTCCCACGTGGCTCGCCCCGTCGACGGTCGTCGCCGGGCGATCGTCGTGTTCACCCTGTTCACCGCGGCCTACATGGCTGAGATCGTCCGCGGCGGCCTGCAGTCGGTGCCGCGCGGCCAGACGAGGCGGCCCGGGCACTCGGGCTCTCGCCGGTGAAGCAGACCGTGCCTGATCGTCCTGCCGCAGGCGCCTGCGCAACGTGATCCCGGCCCAGTCGGCCAGTTCATCAGCCTGTTCAAGGACACCACGCTGGCCGGGGCGGCGATGGGCCTCTTCGACCTGCTCGCGGTCTCCGAGGCGTCACCCAGCAGGGCGAGTTCCGCGGGCAGGGCCTGATCGGTGAGACGATCGCCTTCGTCGATGTTGCTGTTCTGGGTCGTGTCGTACACGATGAGTCGGGAGAGCCAGCGGCTGGAGCGGAGGTTGGGAGTGGGTGCCGATGATGAGCGAACTCGGTGACCGACCAGGAGACCGCGGTCTTCGCCGACGCGACACAGGTCGGCCGGACCGGCGACGTGATCATCGAGCTCGCCGGGGTGAGTCAAGTGCTTCGGTTCCTTCCACCGCGCTCGACGGACATCGACCTCAGCGTCGGCCGGCAGGAGGTCGTCGTCGTCATCGGGCCGTCGGGCTCGGGCAAGTCGACGATGATCCGCTGCATCAACCGGCTCGAGGAGCACGACGAGGGCCGGATCGTCGTCGACGGGGTCGAGCTCACCAACGACATCCGCAACATCGAGGAGATCCGCCGCGAGACCGGCATGGTGTTCCAGCAGTTCAACCTGTTTCCCGCACCTGACCGTGCTCGACAACGTCACGCTCGCCCCGCGCCAGGTGCGGCGGACGCCCAAGGGCGAGGCCGAAGGCGCTGGCGATGGAGCTGCTCGAGCAGGTGCGCATCCCCGAACAGGCGAAGCAAGTACCCGGGCCAGCTCTCCGGTGGCCAGCAGCAGCGGGTCGCCATCGCCCGCGCCCTGGCGATGAAGCCGAAGGTGATGATGTTCGACGAGCCGACGTCGGCGCTCGACCCGGAGATGATCGACGAGGTGCTCGACACGATGAAGGACCTCGCCGCCGGCGGGATGACGATGATCGTCGTCACCCACGAGATGGGGTTCGCCCGCGAGGTCGCCGACCGGGTGGTGTTCATGGCCGACGGTCAGATCGTCGAAGTGGGCACCCCGGAGCACTTCTTCACCGATCCCCGCGAGGACCGCACCAAGCTCTTCCTCAGCCAGATCCTCTGACCCCGATCTGGCCGGAATCCTGTCAGTCCGGCATCTGGGCGGAATCCTGCCACCTGTTGGCAGAGATCCCGCCCAGAACGCGGGTCACGGACGGCGACGGGACCGGCGACGGGCGGAGACGACCGGTTCGATGCGGGGCTGCGGCGGCACCTCGACGTCGGCGGGTCCACCGACCTCGTCGGCGCTCAACTCCACGCCGTCGCGATCGACGTCGTGGGGTTCGCTCGGGGCGTCGACCGTCACCACGCCGTCGTCGCGCTTGGGTCCCTCGTAGATGTCGCGGATGGCGATCATCGCCCCGGCCATCATCGCTCCGGGCAATCCACCGATCCGCCGGCCCTGCTCGACGCTGCTCTTGTCACGATCGACCTTGGCGGCCGCTTTGAGGGCCTCGACCTCCTCCTCTTCGGGCCCGAAGATTCGGTCGGCTTTGCTCTGCGGCTCCGCCATGGGCTCACGATACGGCGCCGGGAGCGTCGGTGATCAGACGATGCGCGACTTGGCGTCGCCCCAGTAGCGGTCGCGGAGCAGCCGCTTGTAGAGCTTGCCGGTGGGAAGCCGGGGCAGCTCGGTCACGAAGTCCACCGTGCGCGGGCACTTGAAATGGGCGAGGTGCTCCCGGCAGAACGCGAGCAGCTCCCGCTCGAGCTCGGGTCCGGGCTCGACCCCCTCCATCGGCTGCACCACCGCCTTGACCTCCTCGCCGAGGTCCTCGTTCGGAACGCCGATGACCGCCGCGTCGAGCACCTTCGGATGGGTGACGATCAGGTTCTCCGCCTCTTGCGGATAGATGTTCACGCCGCCACTGATGATCATGTACGTCTTGCGGTCGGTGAGATAGAGGTAGCCGTCGTCGTCGACGTACCCGACGTCGCCCACCGTGGAACGCTGGCCCGACTCGTCCCGGCTCTCGGCGGTCTTCGCTTCGTCGCGGTAGTAGGTGAAGTTGGTCGCCCCCTCGAACCACACCGTCCCGATCTCCCCCGTCGGCAGCTCGTTGCCGTCGTCGTCGAGGATCAGCAGCTTGCCGAGGATCGTCTTGCCGACGGTGCCCTTGTGGGCGAGCCACTCCTCGCTGGTGCAGAACGTGAACCCGTTCGCTTCCGTGGCGCCGTAGTACTCGACGACGATCGGGCCGAGCCACTCGATGATCGCTTCCTTCACGGGCACCGGGCACGGCGCCGCGGCGTGGATGATGGTCTCGAGGCTCGACGTGTCGTACCGCGCCCGCACCTCCTCGGGCAGCTTGAGGATCCGGCTGAACATCGTCGGCACCACCTGGCTGTGGGTGATGCCGAAACGCTCGACGTTTGCGAGGTACTCCTCGGGATCGAAGCGCTCCATGATGATCGACGTCGACCCGAGGCGCAGGGCGCAGGCCACCGACGCCTGCGGGGCCGAGTGGTAGATCGGTGCCGGCGAGAGGTACGTCATCCCCGGCCGCATCCGGAACATGCCGATCACGAACTGCATCACCGGCAGGGGCTCACTGGGGTGGACCTCGGGCAGCGGGCGGAGGATGCCCTTCGGCCGTCCCGTCGTCCCGGACGAGTAGAGCATCGCCGCCCCCAGCTGCTCGTCCGGGATCCGCTCGGCGGGGAAGGCGGCGATCGCGTCGTCGTAGGGGCGGAACGGACCGACGTCGGAGGTGGCGTCGATGCACAGGAACGTCTCCACCTTCGACGTCAGCGCCACCGCCGCGACCGCGACCTCGGACTTCGCCACCGACGTGATGAACAGCCGGGCGTCGCAGTCGTCGAGGATGTACGCCACCTCCTCGGGAGTGAGGTACGAGTTGATGCACGTGTAGTAGAGGCCGGCGCGCTCCGCCGCGGCCATCGTCTCGAAGTAGCGGAGGTGGTTCTCGACGAAGAAGGCGACGTGGTCGCCCCGGCGCAGTCCAGCGTCGCGATAGAGGTGGGCCAGACGATTGGCGTTGGCCTCGAACTCGGCGAACGTCAGCGTCTCGCCGGAACCGGCCATGATCAGTGCCGGCTGGTCAGGATGCTCGTCGGCGTACTCCCCCGGATACATGTCGCCTGAACGTACCCAACCCCGCCACCTACTGTCGGATCGATCCGGCACCGACCTCCCGGCGACCTTCCGTGCTCCACCTGCTCCGCACCAACCGCGACATCCGCCTGCTGTTCAGCGCCCAGGTCGTCTCGTTCCTCGGCGACTGGTTCGTGTTCGTCGCCCTCGCCGGCTACGTCGACGACGTCACCGACTCCGAGCTCCTCGTGTCCCTGGTACTCGTGTCGATGTCGCTGCCGTCCTTCCTGGCGTCACCGCTCGCCGGGCCGGTCGTCGACCGTGTCGATCGGCAACGTCTGCTCGTGGTGGTCAGCCTCGCCCAGGCCGCGGCGGCGTCCGGGCTGCTGCTGCTCGCCGAGGACCGCGTGCTGGGTGGCCTTCGTCTTCCAGGGCACCGTCGCCGCCCTGGCCGCCTTCGTCAAGCCGGCGATCGACGCCGCCGTCCCCAACCTCGCCCGCACCCCCGAGGAACTGCGCGCCGCCAACGCCCTGCTCGGATCGACCTGGGGCGTGATGCTCGCCGTCGGCGCCGGGCTCGGCGGCCTGTTCAGCCAGGCGTTCGGCCGGCGGGCGGCGATCGTGGCCGACGTCGTCACGTTCGTCGTCGCGGCGGCGCTGATCGCGCTGATCGGCCGTCCGCTCCAGCGCGACACGGAGGAGCGCGCCCAGAGCCGAGTTCGGCCGGTCGCCGACATGCGCGAGGCGATCGGCGTCGCCCGCGAGGACCCGGTGATCCTCGCCCTGATGTCGTCCAAGGCGACGTTCGCCGTCGGCGCCGGCGTGGTCAGCCAGCTCGCCGTGCTGGCGTCGGAAGTCCACGGCAGCGGTGACCGCGGCCGCGGCCTTCTGATCGCCGCCCGCGGCCTCGGGCGCTGGTCTCGGGCCGGTCGTCGCTTCCCGGTGGGTCGCCGGCGATCTCCGCCGGGTGCTCACGCTCTGCGGCTGGTCGGCGATCGTCTTCGGCGGGGCGTACATCGGCACGGCGTGGGCGCCGACCCTGGCCCTCGCTCTCGCCTTCGTCACGCTCGCCCACTCTCGGCGGCGGCGCCCAGTGGACGCTCTCGACGTACGGGCTGCAGATGCGCGTCGACGACGCGGTCCTCGGCCGGGTGATGGCGGGCGACTTCGCCATCGTCACGCTCGTGCTCAGCGTCACCAGCGTCGCGGCTGGTGCGCTCTCGTCGGCGGTCGGCGTCCAGTGGGCGATCACGACCTTCGCCGGTGCGGCCGCGGTTGCTGGAACCTCTTACTTGCTGCTCACCCGGAACCTGCGACGCGTTGCTACCGTCAGAGCCTTCCAGGAGGCCCGACGAGAATGATGACCCAAATGAGCTCGGCACCCCCCAACCTGCCGATGGACGACGCCGCGACGGCGCAGACCATCGAGCGGATCTTCTTCGAGCTGCGCAAGGTGATCGTCGGCCAGAGCCGACTGCTCGAGCGGATGCTCGTCGGCCTGCTGTCCAAGGGTCACTGCCTCCTGGAGTCGGTGCCCGGGCTCGCCAAGACGCTGGCGGCGGAAACCCTCGCCAACGTCGTCGGCGGCACGTTCGCCCGCATCCAGTTCACCCCCGACCTGCTCCCGTCGGACATCGTCGGCACGCGCATCTACCGCGGGAGCACCGAGAAGTTCGACGTCGAGCTGGGCCCCGTCTTCGTCAACTTCCTACTCACCGACGAGATCAACCGGGCGCCGGCGAAGGTCCAGTCGGCCCTCCTCGAGGTGATGCAGGAGCGTCAGGTCACGCTCGCCGGGGTCACCCACCCGGTGCCGAACCCGTTCTTCGTCGTCGCCACCCAGAACCCGATCGAGAGCGAGGGCGTCTACCAGCTGCCCGACGCCCAGCGCGACCGCTTCATGATGAAGGTGGTCATGGACCACCCGTCGGCCGCCGAGGAGCTGGTGATCCTCGACCGGATGGCGGTCAATCCCCCGATTGCCGAGCAGGTCATCGATCTCGACGAGCTGATCGGCCTCCAGCGCCGCTGCGACGAGGTGTTCGTCGACCGCAGCGTCGCCCAGTACGCGGTCGACCTGGTGCAGGCGACCCGCTACCCGTCCACCTTCGGACTCGGCGAGCTGGGCCCTTCGATCGGCCTCGGCGCCAGCCCGCGCGCGAGCCTCAACCTCGTCCGTGGGGCCCGCGCCCTCTCCGTGATCCGCGGCCGCACCTACGCCACGCCCCAGGACGTCTTCGACGTCGCGCCCGAGGTGCTGCGCCACCGGCTCCTGCTCACCTACGACGCCCTCGCCCGTGACATCACGCCCGACCATCTGGTCAACCGGATCCTGTCGACGGTCCCGGCGACGTGGGTGTCGCCGAAGCCCAACGCCGCCCTCGACGCGCGCTGACGAACACTCCATGAGCACTGCCTCGAGCGCCCTCACCGGGCCGGTGAGCTGGCCCGCCGGCCCGCCGACCGAGCAGGTCGCGGAGCTCGTCCGCACGCTCGAGCTCACCATCAACCGACGGCTCGACAGCGTGCTGCACGGCAACTACCAGGGGATCACTCCCGGGCACGGGAGCGAGCCCGGTGAGGCCCGGCTCTACCAGCCCGGCGACGACGTGCGGCGCATCGACTGGAACGTGACCGCGCGCACCCAGCAGACGCACGTGCGCGACCAGATCGCCGATCGCGATCTCGAGGCGTGGCTCGTCGTCGACGCCTCGGCGGCCATGCGCTTCGGGACGTCGCGCGCCGACAAGTCCCAGGTCGCCCTGGCCGCCACGGCCGCGGTCGGGTTCCTCACCGCCCGCAACCAGAACCGCCTCGGGGCGGTGCTCGTCGCCGGCCCTCACCTCAAGGTGCTGCCCCCTCGGTTCGGGCGCGATCAGGTGCGGGCGGTCATCAGTGCCGTCGCGTCGCCCCCGCCGTCGGAGGGACTCGGTCGTTCCGACCTCGCCACGGCGATCGACCGGGTGGCAGTCGTCAGCCAGCGCCGTGGATTCGTCGCCGTGATCTCGGACTTCGCCGGGGAGGACTGGGTGGACCCGCTGGCCCGGCTCGGCCTGCGCCACGACCTGCTCGCCATCGTCGTCCATGACCCCCGCGAGCGCGACATCCCGCCGGTCGGCCTGGTCGACTTCGTCGATCCGGCGACGGGCCGGCACCGCGAGGTCCGGGTGACCGCTGCGGTGCAGCGGCGGTTCGCCGCCGCGGCGGCGGAACGGGTCGCCGCCCGCGAGTTCGCCCTCCGCCGGGCCGGTGCCGACCACCTCGAGCTGGCCACCGACGACGACTGGCTGGCCGCCATCGTCCGCCATGTCCGGCGCAAGCGGGTGCAGGCCGTGAACGCCCAGGTGCTGCGGCGCCGATGATCGCGATGGAGTTCCTCAATCCGGAGCGCCTGTGGTGGCTGCTGGCGGTGGCGGCGTTGGGCGTCGCCTACGTCGCCGTCCTGCACTGGCGGCGGCGGACGATGCTCCGGTTCACGTCGGTCGAACTGCTCGACCGGGTCGCGCCGCACCGCCCGGGGTGGCGCCGGCACGTCGTCGCCGGGCTGCAGCTCGCCGGCTTGGCGGCGGGAGTCGTCGCGATCGCGCGTCCGATCGAGCGGTCCACCGAACGCACCGAGAGCGAGGGGCGCATCGTCGTGCTGTTCGACGTGTCGCTGTCGATGATGGCCACCGACGTCGACCCCAGCCGCCTCGACGCCGCCAAGGAGGCCGCCCGCGAGTTCGTCGACCAGGTCGCCCCGGACATCGAAGTCGGCTTGATCTCGTTCAGCGGGGTCGTCACGAACGAGGTCGCCCCGACCTTGGACCGCGCGGCCTTGGAGCGGGGGATCGACAACCTCGAGCTCGCCGAGTCCACCGCGATCGGCGACGCCCTCGTGTCCGGGACCCGACTGCTGACCCAGCTCGCCGACGACAACGATGCGGACACCGCGGGTGACGAGGAGGCCGCACCCGGCGCGATCGTGCTGCTGTCCGACGGTGAGACCACGGTCGGCCGGCCGACCGCCGAGGGCGGTGAGGCCGCCGCCGCGGCCAACGTGCCGGTCTTCACGATCGCCTTCGGCACGCCCGAGGGCACGATCACCGATCCGATCAGCGGCGAGACCGTGCCCGTCGCCGTGCAGCCCGGGCCGTTGGATGATGTGGCCGAGGCGACGGGCGGCGCCGCCTACGAGGCGGCCACCAGCAACGAGCTCACCGACGCCTACGACCGGATCCGCGACACCCTCGGCGAGACCTTGGGCCAGGAGATCGAAACGGTCACCGAGCTCACCTGGCGCTGGGCCGCGATCGCCCTCGCCCTCCTCGCCGCCGCCTGGGCCGCCGCCCTCTGGTGGCTCCGCGGCATGGTCTAGATCCATCCGAGGTTTTCACGCACCCGAGGGTTTGCGGCGCCCCTTCCGGGACGAAAACCTCCGGTGCGCGAAACACCTCGGATGGGGCAGCGTCAGTCGATCAAGCGGCGCAGCATCTCCACCGTCTTGACCGGGTCCGGGCCGACGGGGTTGACCGAGAGGTGGGTGACGCCGGCCTCGCGGTAGGCGGCGATGCGCTCGGCGACGGCCGACTCGGGGCCGACGAGGTGCGTCCCGGCCAGCAGGGCGCGGGGGACGGCGGCGGCGGCTTCGTCCTTGCGCCCGGACAGGTAGAGGTCCTGGATCTCCGTGGCCTCGTCGACGTACCCGTAGTCCTTGGCGATCGAGTTGTAGAAGTTCTTGTCCCGCGCTCCCATGCCGCCGACGTAGAGCGCGGTCTGCGGGCGGGCGAAGTCGAGCACGCGGTCGGCGCCGTCGCCGGCGTACTCCTCGCCGATCGCGACCATCCCACCGGCGCAGATCTGCAGCGGGCCGAGCGCGGGATCCCGCTCGGCCAGGCCCCGACTGAGGTCGTCGCCCCACACGCTCGGGAACTTCTCGGGGTCGAAGAACACCGGGAGCCAGCCATCGGCGTGGCGGGCGGTGGCCGCGACGCTGCGCCCCATCAGGCTCGCCCAGAAGACCGGGATGTCGGCCCGCTTGGGATGGTTGATCAACTTGAGCGGCTTGCCCAGCCCGGTGCCCTGGCCGGCAGGGAGCGGGATCTGCACCGTCGTGCCGTCGTACACCACGGGCTCGCGGCGCCACGTCATCCGGCAGACGTCGATGTACTCCCGGATGCGCGGCATCGGGTGCTCGTACGGCACCCCGTGGAAGCCCTCGATGACCTGCGGCCCCGACGCCCCGAGGCCGAGCACGAAGCGACCGTCGCTGACGAAGTCGCACCCGGCCGCGGTCTGGGCGATCGCGGTGGCGGTCCGGGAGAAGACGTTGATGATCCCGGTGCCGATCTCGACCCGTTCGGTCTTCGCGGCCAGGAACCCGACCTGGCTGATCGCGTCGAACGAGTACGCCTCCGGGACCCAGACCAGGTCGAGCCCGGCCTTCTCCAGCTCCTGGATCCGACTCACGTCGGCGTGGAAGTCGCCCGAGTAACTGATCGACGTCGCCAGCTTCATGATCGGGGACCCTACCGAGGGCGCCGGACGGCGGTGTTACCGTGATGAGCCGTCCAACGAGGGAGGTCGTGATGGGGGTCAGGATCCGTTCGTCGTCGCCGGCTGGCGCTCGCCGTCGCGGCAACGCTTCTCGTCCCGCCGGCGGTGATGACCGCGCCGGCGGTTGCGAGTCGCCCGCCTGCCGTGCCGGTGCTCGACTGGGAGCCGTGCGGCGAGGACTTCCCCGGCGCCGAGTGCGCGGTCGCGACGGTCCCGCTCGACTACGACCGGCCGAGCCGGGGCACGACCGAGATCGCCCTGGCGCGGATCCCCGCCTCCGACCCGGCGAACCGGATCGGCAGCGTGTTCGTGAACCCGGGTGGGCCCGGGCGGCTCGGGCGTCGGCTTCGTGCTGCGGCGGCTTCGGTGAGTTCCTCAGCAGCCAACTCGACGGTCGCTTCGACATCGTCGGCTTCGACCCCCGCGGCGTCGGCGCGTCGGACCCGCTGCACTGCTTCGACAGCGAGGACGCGCTCGGCGAGTTCTTCGCCGGGCTGCCGGTCTTCCCCTACCGCCACGACCAGTACCGCCCCTTCTTCGACCGCTGGAAGGGGCTCGGACCGGAGTGCCTCGACGACCGCCAGGCGGTGGCGGCGAACATGAACACCGCCGACGTCGCCCGCGACCTGGACCTGCTGCGGCGGGCGGTCGGTGACCGCAAGCTCACCTACCTCGGCTTCTCCTACGGCTCGTACCTCGGCAACACCTACGCCAACCTGTTCCCGCAGAATGTCCGGGCCCTGGTCATCGACGGCGTCCTCGACCCGCGGCTGTGGTCGAGCGGTTGGCAGATCCGCTCGGACCGCGTGGCCACGCAGGAGGAGTTCGACGAGTTCCTCCGCCTGTGCGACGAGGCCGGTGCGGACTGCGCGTTCTCCGCGCCCGGTGGTTCGGCGGCCCGCTGGCGGGCCCTGGCGCGAGCGCTGCGGCGCGAGCCGCTGGTGTTCCCCGACGGGTTCGTGTACAGCTACGACTTCCTCATCGGCGACGCCACCAGTGCGATGTACGCCCCGGAGGTGTGGGGCGGCCCGGAAGGGGCTGCGGCGCCTTCTTCGACTTCCTCGCCGACGCCGTGCTCGGCGACCAGACGGCGGCGGCGGAGGCGGCGCGCGTCCGGCGAGCCTTGATCGACCGGCTCACCGCGCCGAGCCAGGAGGCCGACTACGACAACGGGTTCGACGCCTACTTCGGCAACCAGTGCGCCGACACCGAGTACCCGTCGTCGTTCTTGGCCTTCCGCGCTCATCGACCTCTACGCCGCGGCCGGCTCCCGGTTCGGGCCGTACTGGTGGTGGTTCAACAACGCGGCTGCGCCGACTGGCCCGTCAACCGCGACCGGTACACCGGGCCGTGGACGGCGCGCACGTCGGCACCGGTGCTCGTCGTCGGCAACTTCTTCGACGGCGTCACCGACCACGCCGGCGCGGTGGCGAGTGACCGGCTGCTGCGCAACAGCCGGCTGCTCAGCTACGCCGGTTGGGGTCACACCGCCTACGGCCGCAGCGAGTGCACGACCGAGTACATCGATGCCTACCTGCTCGACGGCTCGTTGCCGCCGGTCGGGACGGTGTGCCCGGCCAACCCCAACCCGTTCATCCCGTCGGTCGCGCGGACGGCGGCCGGCACCGCGCCGCTCGTCGGACTCCCGCCCGCCTGGCTCTTCGGGCGGTAGCCGGCCTTCGCTGGTCAGTGATTGAGGTTCCCGGAGCGGAAGCCCTCGAGATCGACCGTCACGTAGCGATAGCCGGCGGCGCGCACCTCGGCGACGACCTCGTCCCGGACCTCGATGAGGCGACCGAGCTCGGAGAGCTCGACCTCGATGCGGGCGGTGTCGCCGTAGTGGCGCACCCGCACCTGACGGAAACCGAGGCCGCGCAATGCGGCCTCGGCCCGCTCGACGCGTGAGAGCACGGCCACCGACACCTCCGTTCCGTACGGCACCCGGCTCGCCAGGCAGGCGGCGGCGGGCTTGTCCCACGTGCGCAGTCCGAGCCGCCGCGACGCTGACCGCACGTCGGCCTTGGCGAGGCCGGCGGTGACCAGCGGGAAGGTGGCGCCGGCCTCGGTCGCCGCCCGCTGACCCGGACGATGGTCACCGAGATCGTCGACGTTGACCCCGAGCACGACGGTGGCGCCCTCGGCCGCGGCGATCGGCGCGAGCACGTCCATCAGCTCGGCCTTGCAGTGGAAGCACCGATCGACGTCGTTCGCGCGGTAGGCGGCGCGGGCCATCTCGTCGGTGGCGACGGCGGTCCAGCGCAGGCCCCACTCCCCCGCCAGGGCCGCGCAGTCCTCCTGCTCGGCTCCGGCCAGCGACGGCGACACGGCCGTGACGGCGTGCGATCTGGTGCCCAGCGTGTGATGGGCCACGGCGGCGAGGAACGCCGAGTCGGCGCCCCCGCTGAACGCCACCACGACCGGCGCCACCGCCGTCAGCTCGCGACGGAGGACGTCGAGCTTGGCGTCGAGCAGGTCGGTCACGGCACGAGTGTGCCACGAGCACTCCGCCGTCGGCGGTCCCACGCGAGGACGATGCCGGTCGCCGCCAGCGTGATGACCGCCGGCTCCGCCGGGGCGCGGATGCGATGCGCGCCGTAGAAGAGGACGGCGGTGATCAGCGTCGCGGCGAGCGGCACCGCCAACCACCAGCGCGTGCGGCGGCGCCCGGGCTCGTCGCGGACCGCCGAGGATCCAGCCGACGACGGCCAGCGGAGCGAGGAGCCACCACGCCACGATCCCCGCCCAGACCGCCCAGCGCGCCTTCTCCTCCCCCAGGTCGAAGCGCACCAGCGAATCGAGCCCGTAGAGGTCGAGCAGGCGCCCGACGCGGGCCGCCACGACAACCGGCACCCGATCGAGGTGATCGCCGACATAGTCGAGGGCGACCTCGCGTCGCTCGCTGTCGCGCACCGAGGGGTCCACGCTCTCGTCCTGCGGCACCGCCGAGAGGCACAGGATGCTCCAGCCGCCGACGTCGGTGAAGTAGCTCGAGTCGCAGTTGGCCCCGAGGAGCGTGTTGCCCGCGTTCGTGGACAGCAGGGCTGGCCGTTCGAACCGGATCAGGTTGTAGCTCACCCATGGCGCCACGGTCACCGCGCTGGCGCCGAGCACGAGGAGCGGCATGACCGTGCGTCGAGGATGCCCGGCAGCCCGCCACCACGCGAGCGCGGCGAACCCGGCGGCGAGGAGGGCGATCTCGGCTCGCGTCAACGCGCCGAGTCCGGCGAGCGCCCCGAGCGCGACTGCTCGCCACCCACTCGGCTGCCGATCGAAATCGAGCGCAACGACCAACGCCGCGGCCACGATCAGGACGGCCAGCGACTCCGACATCACCAACGAGTCGTTGATCCACAGGTTCGGGTACACGGCCGCGATCCCCGCCGCCAACAACCCGATTCGAGGGCCGGCGAACCGGTCGCCGAGCAACCCGATCACGAACACTGCCGCGGCGCCGACCAGCGTCATGCCGAACCGCTGCCACGGCACACCGTCGCCGTGACCGAGGCTCCACGGAGTCAGGTACAGCGACGTCAGCGGCGGATGCTCCGCTCCCGGCAGCATCGTCAGGTTCTCCCGGAACCAGTCGCCTTCGCTGTTCCTC
This sequence comes from uncultured Acidimicrobiia bacterium, assembly GCA_963755235.1. Taxonomy (GTDB): domain Bacteria; phylum Actinomycetota; class Acidimicrobiia; order Acidimicrobiales; family Ilumatobacteraceae; genus JALZMG01. The sequence continues at coordinate 80,764 of CAVWJT010000007.1, read as the reverse complement.
CCCGCCTGGATGCTGTAGTAGATCGAGTCGTTGAGCAGCAGCGGGTCGTGGAGCTTGGCGGCGAGCAGGTAACCGACCCGCCACGCCGCGCCGACCAGCGTGATGATGCCGAGCCAGAGCCGGAACTGGGCCCGGGTCACGGCCACCTCACCGAGGGCGGATCAGCATGAGCAGGTCCCACTCCAACTCGGTCACCCGCCGGCCGCTCGCCGCCATGACGATGCTCGGCACCCTCCCGTCCAGGTAGGCCATGGCCTGCCCGGCCAATCCGGCGGCCCAGCGCAGCGTCCCCTCCACCTTCCACCAGCGGAACCGGGCCTCGTCGAACCGTCCGCCGGCCGACTCGTAGCCGGCGACGTAGGGATCCCGCCCGGCGAAGCCGCCGATCTCCAGCTCGTCCTCGCGGAAGCGCCACATCCGCAACGCCGGCCAGGCGAGGTCCTGCATCGGATCGCCCGAGGCGAGCGCGCCCTCCCAGTCGAGCACTGCCCGCAGCCCGTCGGTGCCGACGATCAGGTTTCCGTTGCGCACGTCGCTGTGGACGATCGACTCCCGCTCGGGCGGGTCCGGCAGGTGCCGATCGAGCCAGCGGAGTCCGAGCTCGAGCACCGGGCGCGGTTGGGGCAGCTCGGCGACGGCCGTGGCCATCGTGGCCAGCGCCGCCGCGGCCGGAGGTCCGCCCTCCATCCGGCGCAGCGACGGCGGGGCGAGGGCGGGGTCGATGGTGTGCAGCCGGGCCAACGTCACCCCGAGCTGGCGGGCGACGCGCTCGCCGATCCCGTGCTCGGCGACCAGCCGCAGCACGCGGCGAGGCACGGTCTCGCCGTCGACGTACTCCGAGACCATGAACGGGCCGCCGACCAGATCACCGTCGCTCCGGACGAGATGCACGTGGGGCACCGCGACCTCGGCCTGCTCGGCCAACTCCCGTACGCCGGCTTCGGCTTCGATCGGGTTGATGAGGGTCTCACCCTCGGGCACGATCGTCGCCACCAACCGGCGGGGCTCGTCCCCCACCATGGCGGTGAACAGCACGTTGTGCCGGCGGGCGCCGGCGGTCGTCATCGACACGTCGGTCACGGCGACCGGCTCGCCCCACGCCTCCTCGAGATAGGTCGCCAGCCCGCCGGCGAGATCGAGCGTCACTCGCCCTCCCACGAGTCGTGGCCCGGCTTGGCGACGGCGAGGTCGCCCCGAGTGATCTCGACCAGCGCGGCCCACGCGGCGCGCGCGAAGTCGTCGTCGTCGCCGCCGGTGCGGATGCGCGCGGCGAGCTCGGCGGTCAGCGTGGCGACGTCTCCGTCGCCGACACCCAGCAGCTCACCGAGCAGGATCCGCTCGCGTTCGGCGGCGTCCGGGCCGAGCCGGGCCTCGCGCTCCAACAAGCGGGCGAGGTGCCCGGCGACGCGCACCGGGTGCTGCAGGTGCCCGGGCACCGCGCCGATGACCTGCTCGTCGAGCAGGCCGGCGATCGCCGCGGCGAGCTCCGCCGCCGTGGGGACGAACTGCATCCGCGGGAATCAGCCGGCGGCGGCGGCCGCCGTCTCCGCGACGCCCTTCGGGGCCTGCTGCTTCATGTAGCCGAACATGTAGCCGGCCACCCGACGCATCTGGATCTCCTCGGCCCCCTCGGTGATCCGGTACCGGCGGTGGTGCCGGTAGATGTGCTCGAACGGCTTGTGGCGGGAGTAGCCGAGCCCACCGTGGACCTGCATCGCCCGGTCGGCGGCCTCGCAGCACAGGCGGTTCGACCAGTAGTTGCACATCGACACCTTGTCCGACTGCGAGAACGCGCCGTGCGTGTCCATTCCCCATGCCGTCTTGTGGATCAGGGCCCGCAGCATCTCGCACTGCGTCTGGAGCTCGACGAGCGGGAACTGGATGGCCTGGTTCGTGGACAGCGGCTTGCCGAACGGCTTGCGCTCCTTGGCGTACGCCACGGCCTCGTTGACGCAGAACTGGGCTGCGCCGAGGCTCGCCGCGGCCTGACGGATGCGGTTCTCGTTGAAGAAGTGCTGCACCACCTGCAGGCCGCGGCCCTCTCCGCCGAAGATCGCCGCGTGCGGCACGCGGATGTCGGTGAAGCGCACATGGGCGTGGTCGGTGGGCATGTTGAACGTCCAGAGGAACTCGACGATCTCGAAGCCCGGGCTGTCGGTCGGGGTCAGGAACGCCGTGATCCCGTCACCGTCACCCGCCTTGCCCGACGTCCTGGCGAAGATCAGGTCGTACTTGGCCTTGTGGATGCCGGTGTTCCACGTCTTCTCGCCGTTGATGATCCACTCGTCGCCGTCCCGGACGGCCGTCGTCTCCATGTGGGTCGCATCCGACCCGTGGGCGGGCTCGGTGATCCCGAAGGCGAAGCCCCGCCGCCCGAGGGCGAGGTCGTCGACCCACTCCGCCTTCTGCTCCTCCGTCCCGTACTCCAGCATGAGCAGCAGCCCGACGTTGTTGCCGACGATGGAGTGCTCGTTCTGCAGGTCGTTGTGCAGCCCGAGGCCCTTGGTGGCGAGGTGTTCGCGGATCACCGCCATGCCGAGGTTGGTGCCGTCCTTGCCGCCGTACTCCTTCGGGAAGGCGTAGCGGTAGTGGCCGGCGGCGTCGGCCAGCCGGCGGGCCTCACCGAGCAGGGCCTCCCACTCCTCGTTGGGCAGGCCGCCCCGCTCCCAGTCGGTCCGCGCGTCCTCCCGCCGGTGGTCGAAGAAGCGGATGTTGTCGTCGGCCTCCTCCAGCGGCTTGATCTCGCGCTCGATGAACTCATCGAGCTCGGCGAGGTAGGCGACGAGGTCGGGCGGCAGTTCGAGATCCACGCGCGGCAGCATTGCAAAGAAGCCGCCGGTTCTTGCAGCTGGATCGGCCCCCCTGGGGGCCGTTTGAGCTGCAGAAACCCCCGTTTCTCACGAAGCCGCGCGCACCGACCACCGCCGGGGTCGTCGCGGGTCCGGGAGGTAGGTGCAGGACCGCCCGGTGGAGATCGTCGCCCTCAGCTCCGAGGCGATCGCGTCGTCCGACTCGGCGATCGCGTCGATGGCCCTGGCGATCGCCTTGCGCACGGCGGTACGCGCCCGCTCCGACGAGTCGACGAACCGGCGGGACCGCCCCGACACGGCGAGCACCGACGCCAGCTCCTCCCGCAGGGCCGCCCGTTCCTCGCTCAGCCGGCGGACGCGAATCTGGTCCCGGCGTCGCCGGCGACGGCGAGCTCCTCGTCGATCTCCGCCACCCGGCGGCGGTAGGCGTCGAGTGTGGCCCGATCGACGACGTCGTGGCCCGCGCCGTCGACCTGGCGCCACCGCACAGCTCGACGGCCGGGATCTCCGCGCCCGGATGGGTGAGCAACGTTGCCGAGGTAGCGGACACCGACCAGATCGGGCGCGACCGCCCGACGGTTGCCGGCCATCACGACCCAGCGCTCCCCGTCGTGACGAAGCACGCCGGAGTCGGGATCGACGACCTCCTCACCGAGCCGGCTGGCCCGCTCCCGCCACTCGGCGGCGCGGGCCGGCACGCCCGATGTCGTCGGCGAGCTCCGCCGCCCGCCGCAACGACTCGACGGCGCGTTCGAGATCGTCTGCTCGGGCGCGGGCGATCAGCGCGTCGGCCAGGTCGGCGTGGACGACCATCGTCATCGGGCGATGACCGAGGCGGATGTTCGCATCCACCGCCCGAGCGAGGTGCTCGACGGCCGCGTCGGCGTTGCCGGCGGTCGCGGCGGCGATCCCCAGGGCCCACTCGGTCGAGCCGAAGCAGGTCACCGCGAGCGACGGCATGAGCGGTCGGTCGGCGAATGGCAGCAGGATGTCGTACGCCTCGGCGGCGAGCTCGGCGTCGCCGAGGACGCGGGCGGCATCGGCGATCGCGGCGATGCCCATCAGCCACGTGCTCGAGCGAGGAAGGGAGGCGAGACCGCCAGCGGTGAGCTCCTGCAAGCGGGCTCTCGCCGTCGTCGCAGTCGCCGGCCTGCGCCGACATCGTCGCCGCCGTCGCGCGAAAGGCGAACTCCGGGGCGATGAGCGTGGAGGAGTCGACGATCTCCTTGACCGTCTCGAGCAGCTCGAGCCGGCGGCCCTGGAACCACCTGATCGTGAGCAGGTGGGCGCCGTAGATAGCCGGTCGCGTCGGCGTCGCCGACCTCGACGCCGAGGTGGAAGCACCGCCCCGCCGCTTCCTCGGCTTCGTCGAGCCGTCCCTCTCGGATCATGCGCATCACGTCGATCGCCGCCACGACGTGCAGGATCGTGCGGCATCCCACCGCATCGGCCCGCTCGCGCAACTCGCCCAACGCCCGCTCGGCCCGCCCGTCACCGGCGAGGTAGAAATCGACCGTCCTCCAGAGCAAGCCGAACAGCGTCCGCAGCTCATCACCGGCGCGCGAAGCCACGTCGATCAGCTCCTCGGCGATCGGCAGTCGGGCGTCGCAGTGCTCGGGCCAGAGCAGAGCGTGGTGGCCCAACGACAACGCCTCGGCCAGCACGCGTGGATCACCGATCGATCGTGCCGTGTCCATCGCCGCGAAGACCGGCCCGACGTCGGCTCCGTCGTAGACCGCCTCCGCCGCGAGCCGGGCCTCGAGCCGGGCACGCAGCCCTCGCTCCCCCGCCGGGAGGGCGGCCAACGCCTCCCGCTGCAGGCCGAGAATCCGCTGCCGGGCGGCGTGGCCACGATGCTCGTCGACCCAGACCCCGCCGAGACCGAGGGCGGCGCGGGCGCGGGCGACAGGATCGGCGCTCCGCTCGATCGCCCGCTGGTACACGGGGCGAGCATCGGCGAGGCGCCCGCACGCGAGGAGTGCGTCGGCCGATTCGAGCAGCACCTCGACCTGTTCCGCCGGCGGCAGAACCTGCTCGGCCAGCGCGGCTGCGGACCCCGCCAGCTCGGCGGCCCGCTCGTAGTCGAAGCCTTGGGCGACCACGCGCGCCGCGGCCCGGCAGGCAGTCGACGGCGCGGAGGGCGTCGCCATCCGAGCGAGCGGCGGCAGCGAGGGCGTGGTGGGCCCGGCGCACCACCGCCGCCGGGCCGCCGTCCGACGGGACGAGGGCGAGGGCGCGGACGTGGGCCTCCATCGTCTCCAGCGGGCTGAGCACGTCGAGCGCGGCGCGGCGCACGAGGTCGTGGGTGAACGCCCACCCGGTCGGGCCCAGGTCCATCAGCCCGGCCGCGGATGCACTGTCCAGGGCCGCGGCCACCTCTCCGGGGCGCCGCCGACGAGGGCCGCGATGTCAGCCGCCTTGGCCTCGTTCCCGAGGACGGCCGCCAAGGCCAGCACGTCGCGATGCTCCGGGGGCAGCGACCCGAGCGCGTCGCCGATCACCTGCTCGACCCCGGCGAGCGGAGTCGACGTCGAGGAGTAGGCGACCGCTCGCGACAGCAGCAACGGGTTGCCCTCCGTCAGCCGGGCGAGCGCCGGGACCAGTCCGTAGTCCTCCACGGCGATGCCGTGCGCGGCCAGGAACGCCGCGGTGTCGCGCTGGTCGAACCACTTCAGCGGCAGCACCGTTGCCTCCCGCTCGAGCTCGTCCAGGAGCTGGCCGCCGGCGACCATCGCTCGTGACCCGCCGGCGGCCGGCGGACGTCGGGTCAGCACGAGCACCACCGGGCTGCGGTCGAGCGACCGAGCGAGGAAGCGGGCGAGGAGGAGCGCGGCGTTGTCGGCGACGTGGGCGTCGTCGATCACGACCATCAGTGGGGTCTTCGCCGCCCGATCCTCGAGGAGGTCGGCCACGGCGGTGAAGCGAGCGAAGCGATCGGGATCGAGTCCCGGGCGGCCGGCGTCCTCGGCGAGCAACCTCGATGCGTCGGTCCCGGCGAGCTCGTCGAGCACCACCGGCCATGGCCACAGCGGGGGCGCCCCGCCATCGGACCAGCACCGCCCCCACCCGACGGCGAAGCCGGCGGCGGAGGCGTGCTCGGCGGCGCGTTCGCACAGCATCGTCTTGCCGATCCCGGCCTCACCGCGCACGACGAGCAGGCGGCCGCGGCCGGCGCGCGCCTGCGCGCACGCCTCAGCGATCAGGGCCAACTCCGCGTCCCGCCCGACGAATCGGAAGTCTCCCCGGACGGGACGACCGACCATCACGGCCACCCTACGCAGACCGCCGTGCCGCGGTTCGTGCCATTTGCGGAGCCGCGGCGTCACGACCACGTCACGCGACTCCCTGTGCACGCAAGGAGGTTTCAAGTGACCATCGCCGAACGCAGCACGACCCTGCTCACCCCCGAGATGCTCCAGCGGTTCGATGAGCGGGCCCCCGTGTACGACCGCGAGAATCGCTTCTTCGCCGAGGACTTCGAGGAGCTGCGCGAGTCCGGCTACCTGTCGGCACCCCTGCCCGCCGACCTCGGCGGCGCCGGACTGAACCTCGCCGAGGTGAACGCCCTCCAACGCCGGCTCGCGTACCACGCGCCGGCGACCGCGCTCGCCGTGAACATGCACCTGTACTGGGTCGGGGTGGCGGCCGACCTGCGCCGGATGGGCGACCCGACCGGCGACTGGATCCTCGCCCGCGCCGCCGACGGCGACATCCTCGCCGCCGGGCACGGCGAGGTCGGCAACGACGTACCGGTGCTGCTCTCCAGCGCCCAGGCCGTCCGGGTCGATGGCGGCTGGGAGATCACTGGGCACAAGATCTTCGGCAGCCTCTCGCCGGTCTGGGACTATCTCGGCGTCCATGCCATGGACACCGCCGACCCGGCCGCCCCGCAGGTCGTCCATGCCTTCTTGCACCGGAGCTCCCCGCAGTACCGCATCGACGAGACCTGGGACGCGCTCGGGCATGCGCGCAACCGCATCCCACGACACCGTGCTCGATCGCACGTTCATCCCCGACAGCCAAGTCGTGCTGGTCTGCCCGGCCGGGTTCGCCGGCGCCGAGCCGTTCCATGGCTCCCTGTTCGCGTGGTCCCTGCTCGGGTTCGCCGCGGTCTACGCCGGCATCGCCCAGCGCACGTTCGACGAGGCGGTGGCGTGCGTCCACCGACGGACGTCGATCGCCCTGACCCGCTCGATGGCCTACCACCCTGGCGTCCAGCACCAGGTCGCCGAGATGCGGATCGCCCTCGAAGGGCTGCAGGCCCACCTCGACCGGATCTGTGACGACTGGTCGAGCGGCGTCGATCACGGCATGGAATGGCCGCTCAAGCTGGTCGCCTGCAAGTACGCGGTCGTGAACCGGGCGTGGTCCGTGGTCGACGCCGCCCTCGACCTGACCGGTGGTGCCGGCATCTTCAAGCGCAGCCGCTTCGAGCAGCTGTTCCGCGACGCCCGCCTCGGGCGCATCCACCCCGCGCAACTCGCTGCTGACCCACGAGCTCGTCGGGAAGATGAGCCTCGGCATCAACCCGGACGAACAACCCCGATGGGGCTGACCACGGAGGTACGTGATGGATGACCAGATGCAGCTACTCGGAGCTGCTCGACGCCGACGACGTGTTCGAGGGCGACGAGTGGTACGACGAGTTCGACGAGGACCTCGAGATCATCGAGGAGGACTTCGACGACGATTTCGAAGACGACCTCGACGACCTGATGGCGGACATGTTCGACTCGCTGACTCCAGCGGAGTCGTTCAACATCGGCAAGGCGCTCGGCACGATCGGTTCCGGGGCCGCCCAGGCCCTGAACGACCCGACGGTGCGCCAGATCGCAGCAACCGCGGCCCCGGTTGCGCTCGGCGCGGCGGGGACGGCCCTCGGCGGACCGGTGTCGGCACCGTCGCCGGCGCGGCGGCTCGGTCAGGCGGTCGGCAAGGCGCTGGCGCCCAAGCCGGCGGCCGGCGCCGACCGCTCCCGTCGCGGCGATGCCGCCCAGTGGCGGCACCGGTCTCGTCCCACCGCCCGCCGGCACCCACCGCCGCGCCACGCCCGGCGCCGCCGAAGCCGGCGGCGGCCACGGGATCGGCCGCGGCGACCAAGGCGCTGGCGCTCAGCCAGCAGCCCGACGTGCTCAAGAGCCTGCTCGCCCTGGCCCTCGGCGAGAAGGGGCCGCAGCGACATCAACGGGATCCCTGTCGGCGCGGTGATGAACATGCTCGCCTCGATCTACGGGAAGGCGGCCGAGGACGCCGACGAGCTCCTCTACAGCAGCGAGGGCGCGCCTGCCTACCTCCTCGACGCCGACGGGTACCTGCGCTGCCGATCCCGCCGCACCGAGCGAACGGGCCGACGCCCTGTACGCCGCCCTGATCGGCGCCGAGAACGAGTACCTGGCCGAAGCAGGGCTGGCGTGATGGATCTCACCGCCCTGCTCGGCCGCGGCCTCGGTGAGCACCTCGCCCTCGCCGAGCGTGTGATCACCCAGGTCGTCGATCGGCTGGCCGAGGACGAGATGTTCGGCGCCGGAGACGAGTCGCCGGCGGAGCGCATCGCCGTCGCCCTCGGCAACCGGTTGTCGCGGTTGGTCCGCGACGAGGAGTCGTCGTCGGCCCGGTACGAGGAACTCGTCGAGCGCAACATCGCAGTGGCGTCGGCGCTCGGAGCATGCGACTGCTGGGGCGAGAACAGTCGATTGTCCGATCTGCGACGGCGAGGGCCGCGCCGGATGGCTGCCGCCCGATCCCCACCTGTTCGCGGCGTACGTGCAACCGGTGGCGCGGAACATGGCCCAGCCCGGAACTCACCGCTCCAAGACCCACAACAACCAACCCATCAACCACCAACCCATCATCCACAAGGAGAGCAACCATGACTGACCTCTGGGACAGCGAAGCCGCCGAGTACCTCGACGACGAAGGCGCCGAGTGGTACGACGACGGCGAGGACGTCGACTTCGGTGACGACGACCTGTTCGGTGAAGCCAAGAGCGAGGCGCAGAAGAAGCGGGAGGCCGCGCAACGCCGCGCTGCCGCAGCCCGACGCCGCAGAGCCGCCATCGAACGGCGGGCGCGGGCGGTCCCGGAGCCGGGCACCGGCTCGTCCGATGACGCCGAAGGCAGCCATCCTCAACACGAGGGCGGCCGTCAAGCGCGTCGACCTCGAGAACCAGGTGCGGGCGGACGGCCTTGCCGGCGCCGTCAGCCGTCTGCGCACCCAGACCACGGGCCTGACCAAGACCGTCTCGGCGGCGGCCGTGACCAATACGGTCAAGAACGAGCTCGACAAGTTCAGCGGCGACGACGACCTCGGCCAGAACCTCACCAACGTCCTGAAGACGATCGTCGACTTCGTCCCGCTCCTGTTCGTCAAGTCGGACGTCAAGGGCTATCGCAGTCCCCCGGTCGCGGCCGCGGTCGCCGCTGGTGTGATCACGATCACCGGACTGCTCGTCGACCGCCTCCGCGACGACGACGACGATCGGCGGCGATCCGGCGAAGCACGGGCCCGTACTGGCCGGGCCGCGGTCGGGACCGCCGGCCACCAAGTGAGCCCACGTCGGCTCCGGCCGACCCGAGAGCTCGGACACGGCCATGGATCCCGCCCTGCGCGAGCTCCTCAGGAGCGGCGCCGACGCTGAGCCCGAGGAGGTCGAGGCGATCATCCGTCTCGACCGACCGCACGTCGACGTGGCCGGAGTGCGCATCGTGGCGCGCTTCGGCCCCGTCGCCACGTGCCGCCTCCGGCGCGACCTGATCCTGGCGACCTGGCACGACGACAACGTCGTCAGCCTCAAGTGCCCCCGCGCGCTCGGTCCCGAGCCGGCAGTGGACGTCGAGCGCCAGCGGCCGCAGTTCCGCGCCGACTCGTGATCAGCGACGGCCCCCGACGGTGCCGCCGACCGGTGCCGGCGTCGTCGTCGGCGTCGTCGACTGGGGCTGCGACTTCGATCACCCCAACCTCAAGCATCCCGACGGGACGACCCGCCTCCTCGGGTTGTGGGATCAGCGCGGTCCCGCCAACGACCGGTCACCGCAGCCGTACGGCTACGGGACCTTCCACGATCGCCAACGCATCGACGCCGCGCTCGGCACGAGCCAGCCCGTACGACGCGCTCGGCTACCACCCGGCGGCCGCCGATCGCGACGGGCGGGGGGCGCACGGCACCCACGTCATGGACATCGCCGCCGGCAACGGGCTCGCCGGCGGTCCGGTCGGAGTCGCGCCGGGAGCCGACCTCGTGTTCGTCCATCTCGCCGAGCGCGGCGCGCGTGGGCTCGCCAACCTCGGCGACTCGGCCCGGATCCTCGAAGCCGTCGACTTCATCAGCCGGATGGCCGGTCGCCGGCCGTGGGTGATCAACCTCAGCGTCGGTCGCTGCGGCGGTCCGCACGACGGCACGACGCTCGCCGAGCTCGCCCTCGATCACCTCGTGGCGGCCGCTCCCGGCCGGTTCATCGTCCAGAGTGCGGGCAACTACTTCGACCGGCACACTCACGCCACCGGCCGCGTCGAGCCGGGCGGCCGCAGGACGCTCACGTTCATCACCGATCCGGCCGATCTCACGCCCAACGAGCTCGAGGTGTGGTACCCCGGCGGCGACGAGCTCACCGCCGTGCTCGAGTCACCGCGAGGGCATCCGGACGCCGTGGATCCCCCTCGGCGAGGAGGGTGACATCGTCGACGGAGGTTCCGTCGTCGGGCGCCTCTACCACCGGCGCCGCGATCCGAACAACGGCGACCACCACATCGACCTGTTCCTGTCTCCGAGCGCGCCGGCGGGAGTGTGGAACCTTGACCCTGCAGGCGAGTGCGCGTCGTCCACGGCGGGTTCCACGCGTGGCTGGAACGCGACGAGGCCTGCGGACCGTGCCAGGCGCGCTTCGTCCCCGACGACGTCGATCGCCGCACCACGACGGGGACCATCGCCAACGGCCGCCAGCCGTTCGTCGTCGGCGCGTACGACGGCCACTCGCCCATCGCGGACGGTGGCGCCGTTCAGCAGCGTCGGCCCGACGCGTGACGGCCGCCCGAAGCCGGACTGCGTCGCGCCCGGCGTCGAGGTGCTGGCCGCCCGATCGGCGCCGCTCGGCAGCCCGCGCAGTCCCGGACTGCTGACTCGCAAGTCGGGGACCAGCATGGCCGCGCCGCACGTGACCGGCGCCGTCGCCCTGTGCCTCGAAGCGGCCCCGCGCCCGCTGGCGAGCACCGAGATCCGCGCCCTGCTCGCAGCGCTCGCTCGCGCCGGCGCCGTCAGGCGCACCCGAATCGCCGCGGCTCGGCGGCGGCTACCTCGACGTCGGCCGACTGGTCGCCGCCGCCACCGCGATCGCCCCTCGAAAGGAGCTCCCAGATGGAAGCCAACCCGGATCGTGCCGCGCCCGCCCTCATCCGGCCGGACGCGCTCTACCGCCACGTCGCGTACCGGCGCGACGAGCCGCTGCCGGCCTCGATCGACCAGTCCTACGTCGTCGTCGCCCGCCCGGGCGAGGCGCCGAGGATGCGGCCGGACCGCGGCGACATCCTCGTGCGGGTCGCGCTCGGCGAGCGCGGTCTCGCCCATGTCGCCGTCCTGTCGAGCCCGGAGCTCGTCCCGTGGCAGGCGCTCGACGCCGTCGGGCATGCCGCACGAGCGGGAGGGACCCGGCAGCTACGCGCCGGTCGTCGAGGACGGCCCGTGGCCCCACCCGGACCGGTTCGCCCGGCGGATCCTCGACCGCTACGGCTGCATGCCCCCTGGCCAGCTCCTCCTGCGCCCGCGGACGACCGCGGCCGTGGAGCAGTTCGACGAGCAGACGCACGGATCCGCTGACCGCGCCCCTCACCGCTCGCGAGTGGGAGCTCGTCGAGCAGTGGCAGAGCGCCGGCGCAGGTCGGGATCGACGACCTCACCGACGACCCCGCCCGCAACGCTTCCCTCGTCGCCGGCGCGATCTTCTGCGGCCGCAAGATCGGCACCCCCGACACCAATGACCATCCGCTGTTGTGCGTCGATCCCAGCGTGACCGCGGCCGATCCGCGGGTGGTCGAGCTCGGCCGCCATGTCGTCGCCCGCGGGCGAGATCGTCAACTGGCCGAGCGTCCCGCGGCAGCAGCGTCGACGTCCGGCGTGATGGAGCTGCTCGATCGACGGCTACGGGTACCCCGTCAACGGCGCCGCCGGGCTCGTCGGCAACCTCGACGTCGAGTCGCATGTGCTCCCGAACCGGATCGAGGGCAGCCGGCCGGCGACCCCGATGCGGACCCGAAACTTCCAGCGCGTCGTCACCGACTTCACCGCCGACCGAGGTGATGAACCGCGACCTCGCCCGCCGGCGCGGGCCCGCGTCGGCCCGGAGTCGGTCTCGCCCAATGGACGTCGCCGAACCGCCGCCGCGGGCTCTTCCAGCATCAGCACGGCGGGCGCCCCGCCGGGGCGCGGATCATGTTCGACCTGCCCGCCCAGGTCGACTACCTCGTCACCGAGCTGCGCGCGGACTACCCGGGCGTCGAGGCCACCCTCACCGATCCCACCGTCACCGTCGATCGGGCCAGCGACGACGTCGTCTACGACTTCGAGCGACCAGGGTCGATCCTCGACAGCAACGATGCCCGCCTGCCGCGGGCCGCACCCGGCGGTGCAGAACGTGTTCCGCGACCGCCGCGCCGCGGGCAAGCCGCGCTCGCCGCCTACCGCGCGGTCCATCCGGCGCCAGCCGCTCCGACCGGCTCGGCGGAGCAGGACCCGTTCAACCGGCAGTGCGGCTTCGTCGCCGCCTTCCGGTGGCATCGTCACCGAGACGGATCTCCGCAACGCCGTGCGGGACGTGGCGCTCGCCGAACGACGGAACTGGTTCGACCCGGCGGGCACGGCACTGCGTCGAGGAGGGCGACGCCAGCAAGTTCCCCCACCTCGTGCGTTACTGGCTGGCCACCGTCGGCGCGATGAGCCCGAGCACGCTCAACGACGCGGAAGCCGTGGCAAGCGGCGGCGGGGCGATCACCACCACCTCTCTTCGCAGTTGCTCAAGGCGACCGCGCCGCCGACATCAGCGCGGCCGCCGGACTCCTCCGCGCCCACCTGCTCGCCGGGGCGCCGGGCGGCGCCCCGGCGACGTTGAACGGAGACGTCGACGCCGCCCTGGCGCGCGCTCGGAAGTCACACGCATGCATGACGGCGTGGAGTTCGGCGTTCGTGTCGTACTGCGTCCGGCGCGCGGCCATCGATCTCGGCCTGGAAACCGACGCCAGCGGTGCGCATCAGGGCCGGGACGCCCTGCTTCGTGTCCACGGCGGTCATCGCTTCTATCTCCACGAGGCCCACCGGCGAACCTACGCGGCGCCGACCGAGGGCACCTACCGAGCCTTTCCGACCCGGCCAATCGACCAGTGCAGATCGGCGACATCATCGTCCAGGACCGCCAGACCGAACAGACGACGCCGACGTGTGGCCGTTCGCCAGGACTCCCCGACCTCGCTCGACCCCGCGGTCGGCGGAAGGGGTTGCACGGCGACATCGTCACCCACGTCGCGCCCGGCGACCACGCCGTCGCCGTCGGCGGCAACCTCTCCAGCAGCGTCCGCCTGAGGCGCTACCCGCTCGACGCGAACAGCCAGCTCGTCGTCGCCCAGGCGCAGCTCTACACCCAGGAGACGGCCAGCGGGCCGCTCCCCAACCTGCCGAGCGTGAACCCCGCCCCCACGCTGCACGCCCGGAGCACGGCGCGGATCTTCGCCCTGCTCGAGTCCCGTTCCCGCATGTCGCATCGTGCCGAGCCCGCTGTTCGGAGGCCCGGTCACCTGACCGGCGCGGACCGCATCGCTCAGCAGGCCGGATCAGTCGTCGTACCGGGCGGCGACGGACTTCGGGACGCACATCCGCCAGGCGTCGAGGACGAGCTCGCGCATCTCGTCGAGGTCGAGTTGGTCGAGCCGGGCGACGACCCAGTTGTAGCGCATGTTCGCGGTGTCCGGGAGCATGAACTTGTCGGGCTCCGAGGCGACGAGGGCCTCCCGCTCCTCCTTCGGGAAGCCGAAGCCCATCAGCGTCTCGTCCCGCGAGAAGGCGACGAGACGATCCGCCCGACCTGAACTTCACCCGGTCGCGACCAGTGCCTCGTACGCCGCTCGAGGCTCAGGGCGAACGGCGGACGTCGTCATCGTACGGCATCAGCTCACCGTGCGCCCATCTGGCGCTCCTTCTCCGCTGCGAGATCCGCCCAGATCTCTTGAGAAGGACGCGCCCAGTTTGCGTGGCCCCACGCGACGAAGACGATCCGCCCGACCCTGAACTTCACCCGGTCGCGAACCAGCGCTTCGTAGGCCCGTTCGAGGCTCAGGGCGAACGGCCGGACGTCGTCAATCGTGACCGGCACTCAGCGAACCTTGCGTTCGTAGCCCTCCCAGTACGGCGCGCGGATGTCCTTCTTGAGCACCTTGCCGCTCGGGTTGCGGGGCAGGACGTCGGTGAACTCGACGCTCGTCGGGCACTTGAACTTGGCGAGACGCGTCCGGCAGAAGTCGATGATCTCCTCCGGGGTGACCTCGGCGCCTTCGGCCTTGACCACGATCGCCTTGCCCGTCTCGCCCCAGCGCTCGTCGGGCACGCCGACCACGGCGACGTCGGCGACGGCGGGATGGGCCATCAGCACGTTCTCGACCTCCGCCGGGTAGACGTTCTCGCCCCCGGACACGATCATGTCCTTGACCCGGTCGTGGATGTACAGGTAGCCGTCGGCGTCGAGGTAGCCGGCGTCGCCGGTGCGCAGCCAGCCGTCGGCGTCGATCGTCGCCGCCGTGGCCTCGGGCTGGTTCCAGTAGCCCTTCATGTTCTGCGGCGTCCGGGTCCAGATCTCGCCGACCTCGCCGACCGGCACGTCCGCACCGGTGGACGGCTCGACGATGCGCAGCTCGACGCCGGGCCCGGCGACCCCGCACGAACGAAGGCGGTGCCGGTTGGCTCCGCTCAGATCGTGGTCGTCCGGCGGCAGGTTGACGATCGCCCCCGTCGTCTCGGTCAGCCCGTAGGCCTGCCAGAACTTGCAGCCGAAGACCTCGATGCTGCGGGCCAGCACCTCCTCGCTGATCGGCGAGGCGCCGTACACGATCACCTCCAGCGACGAGTAGTCGCCCTGGTCGTGTCCGGGCACCATCAGCATGAACTGCAGCACGGCCGGCACGACGAACATGTGGGAGATGCCGTGCTCGGGGATCAGGCGGATCAACGCGGCCGGGTCGAGGTCGCGGACGATCACGCTCGTGGCGCCTTCGTGCATCCCAGCCGTCGCCCAGCCGCCGCCGCCGATGTGGAACAGCGGCATCGCGACGAGGTTGACGGCATCCGCCGAGAACTCCCACATGTCCGTGGCCACGGGCAGCAGCCGGAAGAAGTTGTCGTTGCTGAGCATCACGCCCTTGGGCCGTCCGGTCGTCCCGCTCGAGTAGAGCTGGAAGGCCACGTCGTCCCCCGTGGCGGCGCTGTTCGGGTCGTTCGCCTCGTGCTGGTCGACCCACTCGCCGAAGTCCTGGTACTTCTCGTGCCCCCCGATGACCAGGATCGTCGTCACCGACGCCAGCTGGTCGGCGATCGCGTCGAGCACGGGCACGAACTCCGGTCCCACCACGAACACCTTCGCGTCGGCGTCGTTGACGATGAACTCGACCTCCGGAGGCGCGAGCCGCCAGTTGACGTCGACGCACACGGCGTTCAGGAGGGCCGCGCCGTAGAACAGCTCGAAGTGCTCGAAGCCGTTCTTGTCGAGGAAGGCGACCCGGTCCTGGTTGCCGACGCCGGCCTCGGCCAGCCCGCTGGCGACCCGGCCCGCCCGGTCGTACAGCTCCGCCCACGTGAGGCTGCGCTCACCCAGGATGAGTGCTGTCTTGTCCGCCCGCTCCGCCGAGTGAACCCGCAGGATGTCGGCGATGTTGTTGATCCCCATAGGACGCCGACGTTAGCCGTGAGGCCAATATCTGCGGTCGCCCCAGCGGTCCCAGTGGGTCACCGCATCGGCCGGCTTGCGCGGAGCGACACCGAAGTTCCCGACCGGCACTCCCACCGGCACGAGGGCGGCGATCTCGAACCGTCCCTCGGGGACCCCGAGCTCGGCCAGGACCTCCGCGGTGTGGATGCGGATCACGGTGGTCAGCGTGGTGCCCAGGCCGAGGGCGCGGGCGGCCAGGCAGAAGTTCTGCACCGCCGGGTACACGCTGGCGTCGAGACGGCCGATGTCCATCGGGCCATCGGCGTCGTGAGGTGTCCACGGGATCGTCGGCTGGAGGAACAGCACGACCGCCGGCGCCTCGGCCAGATGGTCGGCGAGGAAGCGACTGGCGTCGCGTGTCCGCCGCCACGACGCCGCCTGCTCCTCGTCGCGAAAGCTCGTCGGCTCCGGAAGTGACGCCTCGTACC
Organism: uncultured Acidimicrobiia bacterium; assembly: GCA_963755235.1. GTDB lineage: Bacteria > Actinomycetota > Acidimicrobiia > Acidimicrobiales > Ilumatobacteraceae > JALZMG01. The sequence goes on along the minus strand of CAVWJT010000007.1, from coordinate 64,569 downwards.
GGTCGTACGCGGCCCGGTACCAGCGCCCGACGATCGCCTTCGCCGCCGGATCGGTGAGCACGAGGTACTGCTGCGGTTGCACGTTCCCGCCGCTGGGCGCCTGCTGGGCCGCGGCCAGGCAGGTCCGCAAGGCGTCGTCCGTGACCGGCGCGTCCGTGAATCGCCGGATGGCGCGCGTCGTCATGATCGACTCGATGGTGGAGTCGGCGTCCGCCATGGCGTCAGCGGCCCTGGAACCTGGGTTCCCGCCGGGCGACGAACGCGTCGACACCCTCGACATGGTCGGCGGTGAGGAAGCAGGTCATCTCGGCGGCCATCGAGACGTCGAAGCTCGTCAGCAACGCCTGCTTGATCTGGGCGTTGACGGCGAGCTTGGTGCCCTGCACGGCAATCGGCGCGCCGGCGGCGAGCCGGCGGGCCCACGCCATCGCCCGCTCGCCGACGTCCGCGCCGGAGCAGACCTCGGACGCGACCCCGAGCCGCAACGCGTCGGCCGCGGTCAGCGGGTCGCCCAGCAGGAGGTGGCGCTTGGCGGCCAGCGGCCCGAGCAGCAGCGGCCAGATCGCGGCTCCGCCGTCGCCGGCGACGAGCCCGATCTTGACGTGCGGGTCGACGATCACGGCCGTGTCGGCCATCACGATCACGTCGCCCAGGAGAGCGATCGTCGCGCCGAGCCCGGCGGCGGCGCCGTTGACCCCGCACACGATCGGGACCTCGACGTCGAGCAGGTCCCACACGATCTGCTTGCCCTCCCGCCGCAGGGCGTGGATGACCTCCGGCGTGCGCAGCGACGGCATCCACGCCACGTCGCCGCCCGCCGAGAAGGCCCGGCCGGAGCCGGTCAGCACGATGGCTCGGGCCGTCGACTCGGTCTTGAGCGTGCGGAACAGCTCACCGAGCTCGCCGTGCAGCCGGCCGTCGACGGCGTTCATCGCCGAGTCAGGGTGGTCGATGGTGGCGACGAGCACGTCCCCGTCGCGTTCGAGTCGGATCGTCTCCACCGGCGCAACGTACTGCGCAGCCGTCGGGATAGCCGGGCCACCCGTCCAGTGTCAGGTTCGTTGACACGCGGCGGCAGCGGTGAGTACGGTCCACAGAGCGTACGACTGTCCGCAACGCGTACACCTTGGGGGAAGGGGCTACTCATGAGCCTTGCAACCGTCCGGCGCGGGCGTGCTGCGCTCGCCGTCCTGGTGACCGCCACACTCGTCATGGCCGCGTGCTCCGACGATGACGACGACGACGGAGCGACCGGAACCACCGGCGATGTCGGCACCGCCACCACCGGAGCCACCGCCACCACCGGAGCGACCGCCACCACCGGCGCGACCGCCACCACCGGCGCCACCGCCACCACCGGGGCGACGGCACCACCGGCGCGACCGCCACCACCGGAGCCACCGGCACCACGGGTGCGGCCGGCGGCGACGCAGACGTGGTCACCGACTACCTCAGCTTCACCGGTGGCACTGCGGGCGCGGCCGACGAGAGCATGTCCCCCATCGCGATCGGTTGGGTCAATGCGCAGGGCGGGGCGAACGAGCTTCCCGAGGCGACCGCGGGGGCCGAGGCGGCCGTCGACTACGTCAACACGGAGCTCGGTGGCATCGGCGGGCACCCGATCGAGCTGCACACCTGCTTCATCGTCGAGGCCGAAGAGGAAGGCCAGGCCTGCGCGCCAACAGCTGGTGAACGACGACGACGTCTCGATCATCGCCTTCGGCGCGGTGGTCACCGGGAACGAGGCGTTCCACTCGACGGTGGCCGGCGGCAAGCCGGTGATCATCGGCGTCTCCGCCAACCCGGCGGACAACACCGCCGAGAACACCTACGCCCTCTACGGCACCCAGACCTCCGTGCTCGGGCCATGGGGCACCTACGCGCGCGACGTGCTCGGCGCCGAGACGGCGGCGGTCGTGTTCCCGAGCCAGGCGGGCGCCAACACCGCGGCCGATGCGACGACCGCTGGTCTCGAGGCCGCCGGCATCGAGGTCACCTCCGTGGGCTACGAGCCGGAGGCGACGGACCTCATCGGCCCGCTCACCGCGGCGGGCGGCCAGGATGCCGACGTCGTCATCCCGATGACCGATGTCGTCGGCTGCTCGAACCTGTACAACGCTCTCCAGCAGGTCGCCCCGGACACGCCAGTCGTCTCCAACCCGTTGTGCCTCGCCCCGCCGGTGGCCGAGGCGACCGGGGGCGACCTCCCGCAGTGGACCTACGGGATCGCCCAGTCCCTGCCCGGTGACCAGTCCGCTCCGGACTCGGCGCTGTACCTGGAGACGTCGGCGCAGCACGGCCTCGACCCCGCGCAGGCCGGGAGCCCGTTCGCCGCGCTGTCGTGGTCGATGATCCTCACCGTGGCCCGGTTCATGAATGCCGCCGGTGCCGACAACATCACCACGGACTCGATGACCGAGCAGGCCCAGGCGTTCGAGGGACCGCTGATCATGGGGGCGCCGAGTGTCGACTGCGGGTACGACCCGGAGCAGCCGGCCGCCTGCAACAACCAGACCAAGTTCTACCAATACAACGGGCAAGGCCAGTTCGAGCCCGTCTCGGATTGGTTGCAACCGCCCGAATGACCCGGTTCGCGGCCTGAACCGTGGACGTGGAGCAACTTCTCCTCTTCGCGCTGCTCGGTCTCGGCTCGGGTGCGCTGATCGCCGGGATCGCGCTCGGCGTCGTCCTCACCTACCGCGGCTCGGGCATCATCAACCTGTCCGTCGGGGCCGTTGCGATGGTCGCCGGGTACTCGTTCTGGGCGCTGAACACAGGCTTCTTCGGGCCGGAGTTCCCCACCGCGGCTGCGCTCGCGATCACGCTCCTGGTCGTCCTCGTCGTGGGCGCCCTCATCGAGCTCGTCGCCTTCCGTCCGCTCCGGACCGCATCGCCGCTGGCGAAGATGGCCGCGTCCATCGGTGTCCTCCTCGTCCTCCAGGGGGTCGTGCTCCTCTGGTTCGGGACGACGGGGAAGCAGGCGCCGTCGATCCTGCCCACCGGCACCGTCGAACTGTTCGGTGTGACCGTCCCCATCAACCGGTTCATCCTCGCCGGCATCGTCGTCGCCGTGGCATTCGGGCTGGCGATGCTCTACCGGTGGAGCCGCTTCGGCCTCGCGACCAGGGCGGCGTCGGAGAGCGAAGTCGCCGCGCTGCTGGCGGGGCTGTCGCCGAACCAGCTCTCGATGGTCAACACGCTGCTCGCCAGCGTGGTCGCCGGCGGTCTGGGCGTCCTGGCCGCGTCACTCACCCAACTCAACGCCGTCACCCTCCCCCTCCAGGTGATCCCGGCGCTCGCCGCGGCCCTGTTCGCCCGGTTCACGTCGTTCGGGATCGCCTGCGCGGCGGGGTTGCTCATCGGCGTGGCGCAGAGCGAGCTGGACTACCTGTCGACGCTGTCCTGGTTCCCGAAGGACGAAGGCCATGCGCTCCCAGGTGTCACGGATCTGTTCGTCTTCGTGGTCATCGTGATCGCGATGTTCTGGCGGGGCGCCAGCCTTCCGGGCCGCGGTGAACTGGTCGAGAAGCGATTGCCGCTCGCGCCGCGACCGGAGAACCTGGTGCGCAACTCGGTGCTCGCCGCCGTGGTCGGAGTCGTCGCCCTGATCGTGCTCCCGTTCGACTTCCGCCAGGCATTGACGAACACCATCATCGGGGCGACCCTGATCCTCTCGCTCGTCGCGATCACCGGCTATCTCGGGCAGATCTCGGCGATGCAGCTGGCGATGTCGGGCGTCGCCGGCTTCGCCATCTCCCGTCTGGCGACCGAATGGGGCATCGAGTTCCCGCTCGCCCCGCTGATCGCGGCGGTCGGCGTCACGTTGCTCGGCCTGCTGGTGGCCGTCTCGGCGCTCCGGGTGCGAGGCGTCAGCCTCGCCGTCGTGACGCTCGCCGCGGCGGTGATGATCGAGCAGTTCATCTTCACCAACGCGTCGTGGGGCGGCGGCTCGGGCGGCGCCCCGGTCCCCCAGCCGGAGCTGCTCGGCATCAATCTCGGCACGAACGCGTCGTACCGCGGCCTCGACGGGAAGCTCCCGAGCCCGGTCTTCGGGTTCGTCGCCCTTGGTGTCGCCATTGCCCTCTGTCTGTCGGTCGCCGTGGTGCGTCGCACCAGTCTCGGTCAGCGGATGCTGGCCGTGCGCTCGAACGAGCGGGCGGCCGCGGCGGGCGGGATCAACGTGCGCAACGTCAAGCTGGTGACGTTCGCCCTCGGCTCGTTCATCGCCGCCATCGCGGGTGCGCTGTACGCCTACAACTTCGGCTCGGTCAGCGCGAGCCGGTTCAGCGCGCTCGACGGTCTGTCGCTGATCGCCCTCGCCTACGTCGGCGGGGTGACGTTCGTGTCGGGCGCGATCTTCGCCGGCCTGATCACCCCCGAAGGTTTGTTCCCGCACATCTTCGACAAGTGGGTGCTCCCCGAGGACAAGGTCGGCCCGTGGACGCTCCTCGTCGCCGGAGCGGCGTTGATCATCACGTTGATCGTCAACCCTGACGGGATCGCCGGCTCGGACTACGCCAAGAAGCAACGCAAGCGGAAGGCGGCCGCGGCGAAGACGGCCGCCGCCGCGGGGCCCGACGACACGCTCGCAACCAGCGGCGCCGCCGCGCCGACCGCCTCGGTGGACGCATGAGCACGGTGCTCTCTGCCCGCGACGTCTCGGTGAGCTTCGGCGGCGTCCGCGCCCTCGTCGACGTCGACCTCGACGTCGGTGAGGGACAACTCGTCGGGCTGATCGGGCCGAACGGGGCGGGCAAGACGACGTTCATCGACGCGATCAGCGGGATCGTGCGCAGCCGGGGCCGCATCGAGCTCGACGGCCGCGACGTCACGTCGCTCCCGCCTCACGCCCGCGCCCGGCTCGGCCTCACCAGGACCTGGCAGAGCATCGAGCTGTTCGACGACCTCACGGTGCTCGAGAACCTCACCGTCCTCGCGCCCCGCAACGCCTCGAGGGCCGCCGAGGACGTCCTTGGAGACTTCGGCCTCGAGCGGCTCAGCGGAGCGATGCCGTCGGAGATCTCCCAGACACAGCGCAAGGTCGTCGGTCTCGCCCGCGCCCTCGTGACAGAACCCCGCGTGCTCTGCCTCGACGAGCCGGCGGCCGGGCTCGACGTGACCGAGAGCGAGGAGCTCGGGCGCCGGCTGCGCGAGATCGTCGACGCGGGGACGGCGATGCTGCTCGTCGATCACGACATGGGGCTCGTGCTCGGGATCTCGGATCACGTCGTCGCCCTCGAGTTCGGGAAGGTGATCGCCGCCGGATCACCCGAGGAGGTGCGCCGCGACCCTCAGGTGATCGCGGCCTACCTCGGGAGCGCGGCATCCGAGGTCGTGGAACCGCAACCATGACGGACGACCTGATCCTCGAGATCGACAGCCTCACGTGCGGCTACGACGAGGCCGCGGTCGTACGCGACCTCGACCTCACCGTCGGTCGCGGGCGAGATCGTGGCCCTCCTCGGCGCCAACGGTGCCGGGAAGACGACGACCCTGCGGGCGATCTCCGGCATCGTCCACCCGATGCGCGGGCGCATCCTGCTCGCCGGGGACGACCTCGCCGGCCGTTCGCCCAGCGGGCGGGCCCGCCTCGGGATCGCCCACGTGCCCGAGGGTCGCGGCCTCTTCTTCGGCTTGACCGTGGCCGAGCACCTCCGGCTCGGCCACCGGGGGGAGCGCCTCGACGCCGAGATCGCCTACCGGTCCTTCCCGGCCCTCCGCGACATCGGGACGAGACGCACCGGACTGCTGTCGGGCGGGGAGCAGCAGATGCTCGCCGTCGCCCGCGCGCTCGCCCGGCAGCCCCGGCTCCTGCTCCTCGACGAGCTGAGTCTCGGCCTCGCTCCGGTCATCGTCGAGCGGTTGCTGCCGCGGGTCCGTGAGTACGCGCAGGAGTCGGGATGCGGCGTGCTCCTCGTCGAGCAGCACGTGCACCTGGCCCTCGAGGTCGCCGACCGCGGCTACGTGCTCTCCCACGGGCAGGTCGTGCTCCACCGGCCGGTCGAGGAGCTGCGCGCCGACCGCCAGCTGCTGATCGCCAGCTACCTCGGCGAGCAGGCCCACGAGGCCGCCGCCGCTGCGGGGGATGGTGCCACCTGAGCTACGGCCGCGACGGTGCGCCGGGACTGTCGGCGGTGACGCCGCCGTCGATCGGGATGATCTGCCCGGTCACGTACGACGCGTCGTCGCTCAACAGATAGGTCACCAGGCCGGCCACCTCGGCCGGGTCACCGAAGCGCTGCAGCGGGACCTTGGCGCGGAACGCCGCCAGCACCTCCTCGTTGCCGCCGATGGCCTCCTCGAAGTTGCGCATCAGGCCGGTGAGGATGATGCCGGGGGCGATCGAGTTGACCCGAACGCCGATGCGCGCGCCATCGACCGCGGCCGCCTTGGTGAGCCCGACGACGCCGTGCTTGGCCGCGATGTACGGGATGATCGCCCCGGCCCCGTGGAGACCGGCCAGCGACGACGTGGTGACGATCGCGCCGCCGCCGCCCTGCTCGGCCATCTGCCGGAGCGCGGCCCGGAGGCCGAGGAAGACGCTGCGCAGGTTGACCTCGATGACCCGGTCGAACTCGTCGGTCTCGACCTCCCGGAACGGCTTGAACGTCCCCGAGATCCCGGCGTTCAGGTGAACCAGTTCGACCCGGCCGAAGCCGTCCAGCGCGACCTGCATGTAGCGCTCGATGTCCTGCTCGCGGGAGACGTCGGCGGTCACGGCCAAAGCCGGTCCGGGAAGTGACTTCACGACGACCTCGATCTCGTCGTTCCAGTCGACGGCGACGACGCTCGCCCCCTCCTCCGAGAGCCGCTCGGCCGTGGCCCGCCCGATCCCGCTCGCCGCCCCGGTGACCACGGCGACCTTGTCCCTGAGCCCGTTCAACGGCATCCTCGCCTCCCGTGCGGTGAGCAATCGGGGCCGTATGGGCGCTCACCGCTCACCGCAGCGACCCGCCTCCCGTGCGGTGAGCAATCGGGGCCGTATGAGCGCTCACCGCTCACCGCGATCCGCCTCATCACTCGCGTGGCAGGCCGAAGCGTTCGCGGGCGAGGGCGCGGAACGCCCAGTCGCGCAGCTGGACGTTGAAGTGACTGTTGAACATCGACATGTCGCGGAACATCCGCTCCATCCGTTCACCCTTGCCGGCGGCGCTCGACCCCGCGGTGCGCCAGATCTCGCCCTGCATCGTCTCCCACGTCTGCACGATGACTTCGCGGCCGATGCAGCCGACGCGCATGTCGTCGGCGTAGGTGAACGGGATCCCTTCGTCGACCGCCCGCTGGCACAGCTCCATGTGCTGGTCGGCGGCGTTCATCACCGCCGCCTCGGCGGTGGAGATCTTCGCCAGCGCCGCCCCGTACCAGCGCTGGAAGTCGAGGTCGTACTTGCGCAGGACCATCGGCGGCCGCCGGTTCTGCCTGGTCTCCATGAGGATCTCGTACTCGTCGAGGGCGCAGTAGGCAGCACCGACGATGAGCGCGGCCAGGCTGACCGTGAACGGACCGATGGCCCGCCCGCCGTACATCGGGTTGCCGTGGAGCTCCAGTCCCGTCGTGCCGTTGCTCACGTCGACGTCGATCATGAACGTGTTCTCCAACCCCCAGTGGGCCGGGATCTTGGTGTGATCGAAGACGACGCTCTGCGACCCGCTGCCCTTGAGGCCGAGCAGGTTGCCCCAGTCGTCGAGCATCGTCCACTCGCTCCTCGGCGCGACGAACAGGAGGAACTGGGGCGGCTCGGCCGGGTCGCCATCGGGCATCAGCGCCTGCCCCATGTAGTGGGTCGAGTACGGGATGCCCGAGGCGTAGGCGACCTGGCCGTTGAGCTCCCACCCTCCCTCGGTCCGCGTCGCCGGTCCGATCGGCATCGCCACCGAGGCGGCGCGGAAGTCGCCCTCGCCGAAGATCTCCGCCTGGGCGGTCTCGGAGAACCACGAACCGATCTGTAGCGCGTGGTTCCCGGCGAGTCCCATGCACCAGGCCGTGTTCGGACACCCGCGGGCCAGCTCGAGGAGGACCCGGGCGTACGTCCGGACGTCGAACTCGTATCCCCCGAAGCGCCGCGGGACGTACATCCGGTAGAAGCCGGCGCGCTGGAACTCCTCGTGCATCTCCTGCGAGTAGTAGGTCCGCTCCTCGACCTCCGCTTGCTGGGCCAGCAGCGTCTCGCGCAGCGCCACCGCGCGGGCGATCATCTCCTTCGGTGTGAGGTCGGGCTCCGGCGGCGAGATCACCGAACCTTCGGCGGTACTAAAGGCCATAGAGCGCCTCCGCGTTCGTGCGCAGCACGCGTTTGCGCGCTTCGGGTGAGAGGCCGCCCATCAGTCGCTCGACGACCTCACGTGACTCGGGGAACGTGCTGTCCGGATGCGGGTAATCGCAGGCCCACATGACCTTGTCCTCCCCGAAGTGGTGAAGGATGTCGAGGCCGATCTGGTCGTCCTGGACCGTCACCCACACCTGCCGCCGGAACACTTCGCTCGGCTTCATCGTCAAGCCGATCCCGCCGCGCGACTCCCAGTACTCACGCATCGAGACCAGCCGGCCGTAGCGATAGTCCATCTCCTGGACGACCCAGGGCGGCCAGCCCAGCCCGCTCTCGGCGAGCACGAGCCGGGCGTTCGGTCGCCGTTCGAGCACGCCGCGGCCGAGGAGTCCGACGAGCGGGTCGAGGAACTGGTCGATGAAGACCTTGCTGGTCTCGAAGATGGCGTGCGGGGCACCGTCGAGGGCGAGGATCTGGGCCGTCGTGAGCACGAGGTGGAACGAGGCGATGATCCCGCTGTCGTCGATCACGTCCCAGAACGGCATCCACTCCTCGCTGTAGATCGGGCTCGTCACCCGGCCGATGTGCATGGCGACCTGTTTGGTCCCGCCCCGCTCGGCGAGGCGGCGGAGCTCAGCGGTCGCTCCTGCGGCATCCTCGGCCGGGAGCATCGCCACCCCGATCAGCCGTTGGGGGTCGTAGCTGCAGAACTCGGCGAGCCAGTCGTTGTAGGCCCGGTAGACGGCGAGGCGCAGCTCGGGGTCGTCGATCTCGAGGGCGACCGCCGGGCCGTACATCACGGTGGCAGAGATGCCATCGTGCTTCATGTCAGTCAGCCGCAGCTCGGGTTCGGTCGGTCGGAGCACCCCCTCCTCGTCCAGCCCGGCTCGTTCGAGGGCGGTCTGGTACGAGCGCTTGGCGGTCGACCGACGCCCGCCCGCCCAGCGCCCCAGGCTCTGGCCGTCGCACATCCAGGCCGACATCCCGTCGTCGAGCTCGACGACTTGCGGTCCCCGTTCGCGCAGCCGCTCGGGCAACCGCGTCGTGAAGACGTCGCGGGGCACGTACTGCAGGTCGATGTGGTCGTCGACCGAGATCATCTCGTAGTCCATATGGGCACCCCCCACCGCCCGCCGGTAATTCTCAGCTTCCCTGACATCGTATATTCGGCGGCGAGGAGGACTCGCCACTCATGACCTCAGCTCGTTCAGCGATCGGTGTCGTCAAGGGTCCGGCAGCCTGGTTGGCGTCCGATCTCGAGGCGTCCACGGACTGGTGCGCACACGTTCACGGAGTCCGAGGTCGGCGAGATCCACGCCGCCCTCGAGCACGTCCGGTCGTCCGATCCCAACCTCGACCTCGCCGAGCTCACTCCGGACCGGTTCCCCCTCCCGAGCGTTTCCGTGCTCGTCGACACGATCCGCGGTCAACTCGTCGACGGCACGGGCGTGATGATCTGTGCCGGGTTCCCCGTCGAGCGCTACCAACTCGCCGAGCTGCGCGCCATCTGGTGGGCACTGAGCCAGCACATCGGGACGCCGGTCGCGCAGAGCTGGCGGGGCGACGTGATGGGCGACGTGCGCGACATCGGCACCGGCATCGCCGGCCGAACCGGGCGGGGCTACACCTCGAACGCCGAGTTGCGGTTCCACTCCGACTCGGCCGACGTGACGGCACTGTTCTTCCTGCGGCGGGCGAAGCGGGGCGGTGATACCCGCCTCGCGAGTTCGGTGGCGGTGCACAACGAGATCGCTCGCCGTCGCCCCGACCTGCTCGAGGTGCTGTACCAGCCGTTCACGGTGAGCTGGCAGTCGAACGAGCCGCCCGGGGAGCAGCCGTGGTACGAGCTGCCCGTCTACGGCCGGGTGGGCGACGACGTCGCCTGCGCCTACGTCGGCTCGAACATCCTCTGGGCGGAGAAGAACTGTGGAGCGCCACCGCTCACCCCGGACCAGATCGAAGCGGTGGAGTACGTCGCGGAAGTGGCCGCCGAGCCGCAGTTCTGGGTCGAGCGGGCGCTCGATCCGGGCTCCATGTTGTTCGTCCACAACCACACCGCGTTCCACATGCGCACCGAGTTCGAGGACTTCGCCGACCCCGACCGCAAGCGCCACCTGTTGCGGTCCTGGATCAGCCTGCCCAACAGCCGGGCCCTGCCCGCGAGCTTCGCCCCCTTCTTCGGCGACACCGCTGCCGGCGCCGTCCGCGGCGGCTACCAGAGCCGCGACGGCGAGCGGCGCTTCCAGACCACGTGACGCGGAGGTAGACGCATGGAGGATCTCGCCGGCCGCACCGCCTTCGTCACGGGTGGCGCCAACGGCATCGGCCTGGGGCTCGCCCGCGCCCTGCTCGCGGAGGGCTGCCAGGTCGCCATCGCCGACATCCGCGACGATTCGATCGAGCGGGCCCTGAAGTCGCTCGACGGTGGAGCCGTGCACGGCATCCAACTCGACGTCGCGTCGCGCGACGGCTTCGCGGCCGCCGCCGACGAGGCCGAAGCCGCCCTCGGCCCGGTCTCGTTGCTCTGCAACAACGCCGGGGTCAACCTGTTCCAGACCATCGACGACTCGAGCTACGACGACTGGGACTGGATCCTCGGCGTGAACCTGCAAGGCGTCATCAACGGCGTCGTGACGTTCGTGCCGCGGATGAAGGAACACGGCCACGGTGGCCACGTCGTCAACACCGCCTCGATGGCCGCGTTCCTCGCCGGGCCCGTGCCCGGCATCTACAACTGCTCCAAGTTCGCCGTGCGCGGCCTCTCCGAATCGCTGCGCTACAGCCTGGCCGCCCACGGCATCGGCGTGTCGGTGCTCTGCCCCGGACTGGTCAAGAGCTACATCTATGCCAGCGCCGATGTCCGCCCTGACGCGCTCAGCGCGCAGGCGAAGGAGACCGACCCAGCCTTCGTCGAACGGCTGGCTTCGATCCATGAGGCGGGGATGGAGCCGGACGAGATCGCGGCCAAGGTGATCGACGCGATCCGATCCAATCGCTTCTACGTCTTCACCCACCCCGAGCACAAGGACGAGCTCCGGGAGGTGTTCGACGAGATCCTCGCCGACTACCCCGACGGCGACACGCCGCCTGACCGCATGAAGATCGAGTTGGAACGACGCCAGCGCTACCGCGAGGCCCGCCAGGCGTCCCGCACGCAGACATAACCCGTCACAGGAACCGCACGTCGGCGTCGAGGCCGAGGAGCAGCCGGCCGAGCGTCTCGTGGAGCTTCGGGGCGACCATGAGGTGCTGGGTGGTCACGTGCACATCGCGGAGGCAGCGCTGCAGCACGTTGGATTCGTAGACGCTGCTGCCCCCGGCGAGGGTGTACGCGGCATCGGTGGCGGCGACAGCTGCGGCGGCCGCGTGCACGCAGGCGAGCCGGATGCCGACCCGGGACGAGAGGCCGACCCGACCGCCCCGACACGCCACGTCCCAGGTGCGCCCGAGCTCGTCGAGCAGCATCGCCCGGCCCGCCCGCAAGCCGGCCTCGGCGCGGGCGACCTCGGTCTGGGTGAAGCCGCTCTCGGCGAGCGTTCGCGAGGAGAACTGCGGGCGCTTGTCCCCGGCCAGGGCGACGACCTCGTCCAGCGCGCGGCGTCCGATGCCGAGGCTGACCGCGGCGACGCCGGCCGCGAGGAGGCCGAAGTTCGGGAACGCGCCCAACGGAGTGTCAACCGTGGGCCGGGTGATCCCCGGCTGAATCGTGCGTTCCACCGGCACCGACACGTCGTCGACGGAGAAGTCGAGCGAGCCGGTACCACGCAGCCCGGACGCGTGCCAGGTGTCGTGGAAGTGCACGTCAGCGGCGTCGAAGAAGCAGAGGCGGAAGGTGTCGTCGTCGCAGTTCGTCCCGCCGACGATCCACTGGCAGTGCTGCGTGCCACTCCCCCACTGCCACCGGCCGGACACGCGGAACCCGTCCCCGTCGGCGGTGCCGATGCCGTTGGGGGCGAACACCCCGCCCGCGACGGCGGCCGGATCGCCGAACAGCTCCTTGGCCGTCTCCGGCGGCAGGAACAACGCCATCGACGACGTCGTGGAGGCGATCATCGTGCACCATCCGGCGGCGCCGTCGTCGCGGGACACGGCCTCGATCACCTCGACGACGGTCATCGGATCCGCTGCCGGGCCGCCGTACACGGTCGGCACACACATCCGCATCAACCCGGCGTCGGTCAACGCCGCCACGGTGGCGGCGGGCAGCCGCCGGATGCGCTCACCCTCGTCGGCGTTGGCCCTCACCACCTCCGCGACCGCGACCGCCGCGGCGAGGAGTTCCTTGTTCACCGCATTCCGGCGCGCTGCGCCTCGCTCCAGCTCAGTCCCTGCTGGACGTCGACGTCGTGGGGCAGGCCGAGAACCCGTTCGGCGACGATGTTCCGCTGGACCTCACCGGTGCCGCCGCCGATCGTGAGGGCGCGGGAGAAGATGAACCCGTCGTACCAGCCGGGATGGTCGAGCGTCCGTGGTGGCCGGCCCGGCCCGAGGTTCCTCGTCTCGGTCCCGGGCTGGAAGTCGGCACCGTCGGGACGCGCCACCCCGTCGCCACCGGTGAGCATCGCCGCCGGTCCGACGAGGTCGCGGGCGAGTTCCATCACGTGCTGGCCGTGCTCGTCGCCGAGCAGCTTGCGGATGCTCGCCTCGGGCCCGGGTTGCTCACCCTTGAGCCGCGCCGTCAACGTGCGGGCCCGGATCAGCTCCAGCACGGTGTGCTCGATGTACACCCCGGCCAGCCGCTGCCGCAGCGTCGGATCGCTCGTCGGACCGGATGTCTTGGCGGCGTCGATGAGATCGAGCGCGGTCGGGCCGTTGCCCCAGAGCACGCCGCCGCTGGACAGCGAGATGCGCTCGTTGCCGAGCGTCACCTTGGCGAGCCGCCAACCGTCGTTGAGCTCGCCGACGAGGTTCGCCGTGGGAATGCGCACGTCGGTGAAGAACACCTCGTTGAACGTGTGCCCGCCGGTCATCTCGGTGATCGGCCGAATCTCGATGCCGGGCTCGTCCATGGGACAGATGAAGTACGACACGCCCTTGTGCTTGGGCAGGTCGGGATCGGTGCGGGCGATGAGGATCCCGAGCTGGGCGTACTGGGCGCCGCTCGTCCAGATCTTCTGGCCGTTGACGACGAACTCGTCGCCGTCGCGGACGGCCCGCGTGGCGAGACTGGCCAGGTCGCTGCCGCTCCCGGGCTCGGAGAAGAGCTGGCACCAGAACTCCTCGCCGGAGATCATCGGCCACAGGTAGCGATCCTTCTGCTCCTTGGTCCCCGCGTACAGGATCGTCGGCCCGGCCCAGCCGATGCCGATCGGGTTGACCGGCCGCCGCACCCCGGCTCGGGCGAGCTCGTCGTCGATCACCAGCTGGTGGATCGGGTCGGCGTCGAGCCCCCACGGCCGCGGCCAGTGGGGGACGACGTAACCAGCATCGGCGAGCTCGCGCCCGCTCGGCGTGGGGTGCTCGCCGAGCCACGACCGGACGGCGTGGCGGCGCTCGTCGTCGTCCGGCGGGAGCTCGAAATCCACGGCGCGGACGTTATGCCCCGGCCGCCCGGGCGGCATGATCGGCCCGCCTAAGGTTTTCCTGATGCGGTTCGGGTTCGTGATCCCGTGGGCGGACGCCGACGAGGTCGGCGACCTGGCCGCCGCGGCGGAGGACTCGGGGTGGGACGGCATCTTCGTCTGGGAGCCGGTCTGGGGGGTCGACGCGTGGATCTCACTCGCCGTCGCGGCCGTACGCACCTCGCGCATCCGGCTCGGCACGTTGCTCACCCCGCCATCGCGCCGGCGACCCGCCGAGCTGGCGAGCCAGGTGGCGACGGTGGACCGGCTGTCTGGCGGGCGGGTCACGCTGTCCATTGGGCTCGGCGCCGTCGACAGCGGGTTCGAGGCGTTCGGCGAGGAGTGCGACAAGCGGGTCAGGGCCGAGCTGATGGACGAGTGCCTCGACATCGTCACCGGGCTCTGGGCGGGCCAGCCGTTCACCTACGACGGCAAGCACTACAAGATTTCACCGACGACCTTCCCGACGATCGGCAACACCGTGCAGCAGCCCCACCCGCCGATCTGGTGCGTGGGCGTACTCAACCGCCCGAGGACGATGATCCGGGCGCTGCGCTGGGACGGATTGCTCCCCCAGGTCATGGTGGACGGCAAGGGCGAGAGCGCCTCGCTCGAGGCCGTCGCCAAGGTACGGGCCGAGATCGGCGACCGGCCGTACGACATCGTCATCGAGGGCAACGGCTCCGAGCACTCGCCGGCGGCGTGGGCCGACGCCGGAGCGACGTGGTGGATCGAGTCGATGTGGGACGCGATGGGCCGGGCCGAGCCGGGCCTGGCGGCGCTTGACCGCCTCCACGAGGGCCCGCCGCGGTAGTCGGGCGGCCGGTCCTCGGGGGCGCCGATCCGGTCTGGCAAGCTAACGCCATGTACGAGCGGCGTGAGGCGGAGGGCGAGGACCGGGGGCCACCTGCGGAACGCTCGGGGGTGTCGCCGGCCCTGATCGTTCTCGGAATCGTGGTGATTGTCGCGGTGATCTTCATCGTCCAGAACAGCGCCCGAACCGACATCAACTTCCTGTTCTTCGATGTCAACTCTCGGGTGTGGGTCGCCCTGCTCGTCGCCATCGGCATCGGCATCGTGCTCGATCGGCTGTTCATCTACTGGTGGCGCCGGCGGCGCAACCGCGACGCCGCCTGACAGCCACCTCCACCGGACCATGCTGCGCGTCCCCTCGTCCGACGACGTCACCGTCGCGGTGCACGAGCTGGCGGGCGCTGCCGGGGCAGATCATCCGGTCGTGCTCATCGCCCACGCCACCGGCTTCCACGCTCACGCCTACCTCCCCGTGGCCGCCGCGCTGGCCCCGCGCTTCCACACGTTCGGCTTCGACTTCCGCGGCCACGGCGACACCCCGCTCGCCCCGGGCTGGACCGTGAAGTGGGGCGCGTACGGCGATGACGCGCTGGGAGCGGCTGAGGCGGTTGCGGCGACTCCGCGCGCCGCCCGTGGCCTCATCGCCTTCGGCCACTCGATGGGCGGGACCGCGCTGCTGCTCGCCGCGCACCGCCGCCCCGACCTGTTCTCCCTCCTCGTCCTGTTCGAGCCGATCGTGCCCCGGATCGATGAGGTCACCGAAGCGTCCGAGACCGATCGCGTCAACACCCTTGTCACCGCCACCCGCCGGCGGCGGGCCCTGTTCCCGTCGGTCGACGCCGCCCGCGAGAACTACGCGGCGAAGCCACCGCTCGACGCGTGGGACCCGGCCGCCCTCGACGCCTACGTGCGGCACGGCTTCCACGCCGACGTCGACGGGGCAGGGGTCCGTCTCAAGTGCGATCCCGAGCTCGAAGCCAGGACGTTCGAGGCCGGGACCACGCAGGACACGTGGCAGCTCCTGCCCGAGATCGCGGTGCCGGTCGTCGTGGTGTCCGGGAGGGTCGCCGACGACCAGCCGTCGAGGTTCGCCGTCGACGTGGCCAAGGCGATGCCCCATGGCCGGTTCGTGGAGCGGCCCGAGCTCGACCACTTCGGCCCGATGACCCACCCGCGGTTGATCGGCGAGCTCATTGCCGGCTGGGCGGACGAGCGCGCACCGTGACGGGGACGCCGGCTCCCGTCCGTGCATCTGGGCGGGATCTTTTTCAGCGTCTGACACGATTCCCGCCCAGATCCACCGATGGCACGATTCCCGCCCAGATGTGGGAGCCGTCCCTGGTCCAGAGCCATCGACCAACCGCTGACACCCCCGTCGTACGATGACAGCGTGCTCGAAGTTGCTCCCGTGAAGTCGCCCGCCTACCAGGCGCCGACCAGCTTGTCGCCCAGCCGGGTCGAGCAGTTCACATCGTGTCCCCTGGCGTTCCGGTTCGCCAGCATCGAGAAGCTCCCCGAGGCGCCGGGCATCCACACCACCCGCGGTTCGCTGGTCCACCGGGCGCTCGAGCTCGCCTATTCCCGTCCCGCCGCCGAGCGCACGCCCGACGAGTTCCGCCGCGCCCTCGATGCCGCCGCCGCCGAGTACCGGGAGCATCCGGATTTCACCGGACTCGGGCTCACCAGCGAGGAGATCGACGAGTTCGACGCCGACTGCCGCCGGCTTGTCGAGACCTACCTGCGCATGGAGGACCCGCGCACCGTCCACCCCATCGGTCTCGAGCTGCGGTTGAGTGCCGCGGTCGGTGCGCTCGAGCTGCGCGGGATCATCGACCGGCTCGAGCTGCGCGAGGGAGAGCTGGTCGTCACCGATTACAAGACCGGACGGGCGCCGTCACTGAACTGGGAGCAGCGCAGCCTGGCCGGGGTGCACTTCTACTCGTTCCTGTGCGAGCGGGTGTTCGGGCGGCGCCCGGTCGCGATCCGGCTGATGTACCTCCGCAGCGGCGAGACGATCGAGGCCATCCCGTCCGAGCAGTCGACCCGCTTCATCACCACTCGCACCACCGCCGTGTGGAAGGCGGTCGAGCGGGCGTGCGACACCGGAGACTTCCGGCCCCGCCCCAGCGCGCTGTGCGACTCGTGCAGCTTCCGCTCGTGGTGCCCCGCCTTCGGCGGCGACCCCGACCTCGCCGCGACCGAGGCCCCGGCGGCGTTCGCCGCCCTCATCCCGGCGTGAGCGACCCCATCCGAGGTTTTCGCGGCGACCGAGGGTTTGCTGTCCCCCTGCCGGACAGCAAACCCTCGGATGCCGACGACGACCTCGGGCCGGTCGCCAGCTTCGACCAATGGGCCGACGACATCCTCGAGCGGTTGCGCGGTCACCCGGTCGCCGATGTCGTGTTCACGTCGGCCTCGCGGCTGGGCGAGTTCAGCCTCGTCTGGCATGTCGCCAACGCGGCCCGCGGCCTCACCGATCCCCGGCGAGCCCGTCAGGTGCCGGTGCTCGCGCTGCTCCTCGGCGCCGAGAGCCTGCTCGTCAACCAGGGGCTCAAGCGCGTGTTCCGGCGGGCGCGACCCACGGTCGCGGGCGACGCGCGCTATCCCGTGCGCCGCCCGGTCACCTCGTCGTTCCCGTCCGGCCACGCCAGCGCGGCGGCGTTCAACGCCGTCATGCTCACCGGCTGGGACGGGCGGCGGTCGGCGCCGCTGTGGTGGGGGCTGGCCCTGGTCGTCGCCACCAGCCGGGCGTACGTGCGCATCCACCACCCCTCCGACGTGATCGCCGGCCTGGCCACCGGCGCCGCGCTCGGCATCGGAGCCCGCCAACTCCTGAAGCGCCTCCAGTTCGCGAAATAGGTCTCCGCTGTGCGAGGTTGAACTCACCATGACCCGCTCCTTCGGACTGACCTACGACTACCGCTGCCCGTACGCCCGCATCGCCCACGACCACGTGATCGCCGGGCTGCGCGGCGGGGCCGACTGGGACGTCCGCTTCCTTCCCTTCTCGCTCGCCCAAGCGCACGTCGAGGAGGGCGAGGCGCCGGTGTGGGAGCGCCCAGAGATCGACAGCGGCCTGCTCGCCCTGCAGGCCTCGGTGGCCGTACGAGACACCCAGCCCGAGCAGTTCCTCGACGTCCATCACGCCCTGTTCGAGCACCGCCACGTCGACGCCGGCAAGCTGCGCGAACGCGAGCAGCTCGCCCCGGTGCTGACGGCCGGCGGCGCCGACGTCGACGCGGTCTGGGCCGAGGTCGATTCCGGCCGCCCGCTGGTCACGGTCGAGAAGGAGCACACGGCGTTCGTCGAGTCGCACAACGTCTGGGGCGTGCCCACGTTCATCGTCGGCGACACCGCCGTGTTCGTCCGGCTGCTCGAGCTTCCGGCCGGTGACAGCCAGCTGGCGATCGCCACCGTCGAGCGGGTCCTCGATCAGATCGGCTGGACGAACCTCAACGAGTTCAAGCACACGTCGATCCCCCGCTAGCCCGCGTCTCGTTGTGAGAGGATCACGGGGATGGCTGACGTAGCCGCGGCCGAGCGCAAGATGAGCGACGCCGAGGGCCTGATGTGGCGCCTCGAGAAGGATCCCTACCTCACGTCGACGTTCGCCACGGTGTCGATCCTCGACCGCGCACCCGACTTCGATCGGCTGCGTGCCCGCATGGAGCGGGCGGTCGGTGCGGTCCCCCGACTGCGGTGGCGGGTCCAGCCGGCGCCGGTCAACCTCTCGGCGCCGACGTGGGTCGACGACCCGGACTTCGACATCGACCTCCACGTGCGCCGGATCGCTGTCCCCAAACCGGGGTCGCCGCGCCAGGTCCTCGACCTGGCGACGTTGCTCACCCTCGATCCGTTCGAGCGCACCCGTCCGCTCTGGCAGTTCACGGTGATCGAGGGCCTACGGGGCGGCAAGGCCGCGCTGGTGCAGAAGATGCACCACACGATCACCGACGGCGAGGGCGGGGTGCAGATGGCCCTCCAGTACCTCGACTTCGCCCGCGACGCACCCGATCCGGAGCCCCTCGCCGCGGTCAGCGCCGACGTCGTCGGTCCACCGCCGTCGCCGACGACGGCGGAGACCGTTCGCGACCTGTTCGTCGGCGGGTTCCGTCTGCCGGTCGGCATCGCCCGCCAGGTGAAGGACCTGCTCGCCGACCCGACCTCCATCCCGACGGCGGGCGCGGCGACCCTCGACACGATCCGCGGAATCGTCACGCAACTGTCCGACGTCGAGCAGGCCCGCTCGCCGCTCTGGCGGCAGCGCTCCCTGCGCCGACGGTTCGAGGTCGCCCGGGCCCCGTTCGCCGAGACCAAGGAGGCCGCGACCCGTCTCGGCGGCACCCTGAACACCGCCTTCCTGACCGCGGCCGCCGAGGCCGCCGGGCGCTACCACATCGAGCTCGGCGAGCCGGTCGACCAGCTGCGCGCCTCGATGGCCGTCAGCACGCGGACCGAGCGCTCCGGCGCCAATGCGTTCTCGCTCGCCCGGATGATGGTGCCGACCGGCGAGATGCCGATCATGGAGCGGTTCAAGCTGATCCACGAGGCCGCCACCGCGGCGCGGGATCAGGGATCCTCGGCTTCGCTGGCGACCCTCGCCACGGTCACCGCGGCGCTGCCCACATCATTGATCACGCGGCTCGCCCGCCAGCAGTCCCAGACCGTCGACTTCGCCACGTCGAACGTGCGGGGTGCCCCGGTCGCGATGTACATCTGCGGGGCCCAGCTGCTGGAGAACTACCCGATCGGCCCGCTCCTCGGCGTTGCCTTCAACCTCACGTTGCTCTCCTACAACGGCAGCCTCGACATGGGCCTCAACTTCGACGCCGCCGCCGTCGCCGAGCCGGAACGGCTCGCCAAGCTCATCGAGAGCGCGTTCACCGACTTGCAGCAGGCCTGACACCACGATGGACCTCGCCGATCGCCACGTCGTCGTCACGGGCGCGGCCCGCGGGATCGGTGCCGCGCTCGCCCGCCGCTTCCACGCCGACGGGGCCAACGTTGTCGTCGCCGACCTCGACGGGGTCGCCAACGTCGCCGACGAACTGGCCCACGCCGTCGGGATCATCGCCGACATCTCGACCGAGGCCGGCAACGTCGCCCTCATCGAGCACGCCGAGTCGGTGTTCGGTCCGATCGATCTCTTCTTCGCCAACGCCGGGGTCGGGGGTGGCAGCGATCTGGAGACGCCCGAGGACGTCTGGCGGCACGCCTTCGACGTCAACGTCAACGCCCACCGCTGGGCGGCCAAGCACCTGCTCCCCGCCTGGCTCGCTCGCGGCGAGGGCTACTTCTGCTCGACCGCCTCGGCGGCAGGCGTACTGATCCAGATCGGGTCGGCGCCGTACACGCTCACCAAGCGCGCCGCGGTCGCGTTCGCCGAATGGCTGTCCGTCACCTATGGCCGGCGCGGCCTGCGGGTGAGCTGCTTGTGCCCGCAGGGGGTCAACACCGACATGCTCCGCGGAGCCGGCGACCTCGGCACCGGCGCGGCCGTCGTGCGGGCCGCCGGAGTCGTGCTCGAGCCCGCGCAGGTCGCCGACGTCGTCGCCCGGGCGATCGCCGACGAGCAGTTCCTCATCCTCCCCCACCCGGAGGTCCACGACTACATGGTGCTCAAGGCGGACAACCCCGAACGCTGGCTCGCCGGCATGCGCAAGCTCCAGGACCGCTTCTCGTAGTTTGGACGCCGCGGGTACCGTCGGGGCGTGACAGCTAGCGAAGGCTCCTCCACTCCGTCCTCTCCGCACGCGGACATCGCCACCCGGCTGCTCGATGGGCGCACCTCGGCCGGCAGCCCGGCGGTGTCGCCCGACGGGCAGGCGATCGCCTTCGTCGTGTCGACGATCGACCTGGACGAGAACACAACCCGCAGCACCGTCTGGCTCGCCGGCCCCACGGGAGATCCCGCACCGGTGACCAACGGCCCGCACGACGAAGGGCCGGCGTGGTCGCCGGACGGGCGCTGCGCTCGCCTTCTCGTCCCGCCGGGGCGAGAAGGAGCACGAGTCGACGCTCCACGTGCTCCCCGTCGACGGTCCCGGTGAGGTCCGCACGATCGCGACGATGCGGGACGGGATCAGCGAACTCTCGTGGTCCCCCGACGGGAAGTGGCTCAGCTACACGAGCCGCACCCGCGATCCCCGGTACGAGGCGAAGGACGAACGTTGGCAGGCGCCGCGCAAGATCGAGACGTTCTTCACCCGCCTCGACAACGAGGGCTGGATCGTCGATCGTCCAATGCACGTCTACGTCGTCGCCGTCGACGGCACGAGCGCGCCCCGCAACCTCACGCCCGGCCCGTTCCAGCACCGCGGGGCCTCGTGGCTCACCGACTCCTCCGGCGTCATCACGGCCGCCGCCCGCCACGACACGTGGGACCGCGACCTGTGCGAGGACCTCTACGTCGTTCCCCTCGACGGTGCGATCCGGCCGCTCACCAAGCAGACCGGAACGTACGGCGACGCCTCCGTCTCGCCCGACGGAAGCCGGGTGGCCTTCCTCGGCTGCGACGACCCGAACACGTACCCGCAGAACGGCAAGGTCGGCATCATCGACGTCACCGGCGGCGAGCACCGCTGGATCTCGACCGACGTCGACCGGACCTTCACCCCGTATCCGGGCGCCCGTCCGCCCATCTGGCTGGACGACAACACGCTCCTCGTCAGCGCCGAGGACCACGGCGAGTGCCACCTCTTCCGGCTCACGGCCGACGGCTCGGCGCCGCCCGAACAGGTGACCGCGGGAACCTTCAGCGTCCACTCCTATGACGCCCGCGGTGGGCGCATCGCGATGGCCCAGGCGACCGTGGAACATCCGGACGAGATCGTGACGCTCGACGGCCCGGTCACCGCTGTCACGCGCAGCTTCCTCGGCTGGGAGAAGTTCGTGGTCCCGACCGCCGACGGGGCGGGCGAGATCGACGCCTGGCTGATGCGTCCGGAAGGCTTCGAGTCGCGCCGCCGGTACCCGCTGCTGCTCAACGTCCATGGAGGCCCGTTCACGCAGTACGGAGAGACCTTCTTCGACGAGGCCCAGATGCAGGCGGCCGCCGGTTTCGCCGTGCTCATGTGCAACCCCCGCGGCGGTAGCGGACAGGACACGGCGTGGGGTCAGGCGATCCTCGGTCCGAAGCATCCAGTCGTCCCGGGCTCGGGGTGGGGCAGCGTCGACGTCGAGGACATCCTGACCGTGCTCGACGCCGCGCTGGCTCGATTCCGGTTCCTCGACGCCGACCGCGTGGGCATGCTCGGCGGCAGCTACGGGGGGTACATGGCCACCTGGCTGGCGGGACGCCACGGCGACCGGTTCCGCGCCATCTGCAGCGAGCGGGCGGTCAACAACATGCTCTCGGAGGAGTGGTCGAGCGACGTCGGCACCGTCTTCCGGGTCGAGCACGGTCCGAACCACCTCGAAGACCCCGACGAGTACGCCCGCATGTCGCCGATCCGCTGGGTGCGGGACATCGATGTCCCGATGCTGATCATCCACTCCGAGAACGACCTGCGGTGCCCGATCGGGCAGGCGGAGGAGCTCTTCGTCGCCCTGCGCCTGCTCAACAAGGACGTCACCTTCTACCGCTTCCCCGGCGAGGGCCACGAGCTCTCCCGCTCCGGCTCGCCGGTGCACCGGCGGATGCGCGGCGAGATCATCCTCGACTACTTCGCCGAGAAGCTGGCCCCGCGCCGCAAGCCCCGCGCCGCGGCTACGGCGCGCTCGGCTCGCTCGTCGACCCGCTCGAGAGCTCGGCGACCCACTCGTCGATGAGTTTGCGGGCGATCGAGATCGGCGGCGGGATCATCGGCAGCCCATCGCGCCGGTACCAGCCGGCGTCGGTGATCTCGGCCGGGTCGAGGGTCAGCTCACCGCCCGTGTAGCGGGCGCGGAACCCGACCATCAGGCTGTGCGGGAACGGCCACGGCTGGCTGCCCCGGTAGCGAACATCGCCGACCGACAGCCCGACCTCCTCCCGGACCTCGCGCGTGACCGCGGATTCGAGCGACTCGCCCGGCTCGACGAACCCGGCGAGACAGGAGTACATCGGCACGGTCCAGCGGACGCCGCGGGCGAGCAGCGCCTCCTCATCGGGGCCGGGCTCACCCCGGGTGACCAGGGTGATCATCGCCGGCGCCAGACGCGGGAACACCGCCAGGCCGCACGCCGGACACGTCATCGCCCGCTCGTGCCCGGCCGGCTCGGTCGGAGTGCCGCAACGACCGCAGAAGCGGTGGGTCCGCGCCCATTCGACGAGCTGCACCGCCCGGCCGGCGGCGAGCCAGGCGTCCTCGCCGGCCCGCCCGTGGTAGGCGTACAGGTCGACCGCCGCGCCGTCGCTCGGATCGGCCCCGGCCGGTACGTCGATCGCGTACCAGCAGGTGCCGTCGAGGACGCCGACGACGTGCTGCGACCAGCCGGCGTCGGAGGGTGCAGGCGCGATCCATATGGTCGTGCCGATCACGTGGACGTACGTTGCCGGGGTCGTCCCCTCGGGTGCCTGGTGACACGGCTCGAACGCGGTTCTGTCCGCCGCGATCGGCCCGTTTCGGTCGATTCCCACGGACAGGAAGAGTACGGCGGGTGCCGCCGGTAGCAACCGATGCGAGTGAGATTCGCACTGGGGCTCGTGCGTCGCCTGCTCGTGCGGGCTGTGGCGCGACCGGCCGCACCCGCCGTAGGGGATGCAGTGGTTGAGACGGTGATCGACGGGGACACGCTGGACGTGGTGATCCGCGGGCGGCACGAACGGGTGCGGATGCTGGGCATCGACACGCCGGAGGTGCATCCAGGGCCGCCCGAGTGCTACGGACCCGAGGCCGCCGCGTTCACCGCATCACTGCTCCCCCCGGGTTCGGAGATCAGGCTCGAACGCGACATCGTCGGCCGCGACCACTACGGACGCCTGCTCGCCCACGTCTACCGGCGCAACGACGGGCTCTTGATCAACGAGGCGATCCTGCGCGAGGGCTACGCCCAGCCGCTGACGATCGAGCCGAACCGGGTGTTCGCCGAGCGCTACGTCGCCGCCACCGTCGCCGCCGAGCGCGACGGGCTCGGTCTCTGGCGGGCCTGCGCCGGCCGATAGCGTCGGCGCCGTGCGCCGATCCCTCCCGCGGACCGAACGCTCGTCGAGCGCCTCGGCTACCCGGCCGACGCCAAGTTGGTCGTCATCTCGTGCGACGACCTCGGCTCCTCGCATGCCGCCAACGTCGGCGTGTACCGGGCGCTGCGCGAGGGTGCCGCGACGTGCACGTCGCTCATGGTGCCGGCGCCATGGGCGCGCCACGCCGCCGAGATGTACGAACCCGGCGACGACGTCGGCGTCCACCTCACCCTCAACGCCGAGCACCGGATCTACCGCTGGGGGCCGATCACTCACGCCCCGTCGCTGCTTTCGGGCGAGGGCGGGTTCCCGCGCACGATCGACGACCTGTGGGAGCACGCCGACCCCGACGAGGTCCGGCGGGAGCTGCAGGCGCAGATCGAGCGGGCCCTGGCGTGGGGCATCGACGCCACCCACCTCGCGCCGCACCTGACCGCGATCACCCTGCGGCCGGAGTTCTTCGACATCTATCTCGAGCTGGCCGTCGAGTTCACCCTGCCGATCCGGCTGCCGTCGTCGATCACCGCCGAGCAGGCCGGGTTCCCGTTCCGCCGCCTCGCCGCCGACGAGGGGGTCGTCTTCCCCGACCACTTCGACCACGACTGGCGCGCCGGCAGCCGCGACCGTGTCCTGGCGAGCATCCGTGACCTGCAGCCAGGGGTCACCGAGATCCACGTCCAGCCCACGATCGACACCCCCGAGGTCCGCGCCCTGTCGCCGGCGTCCGAGGGCTGGATCGACGACCTCGCCCTCGTCGTCGACGACCCGAAGCTCCCGATGCTGCTGGCCGAGGCGGGGGCGGTGTTGACCGGCTACGCCGAGCTCAGGGACGCGATGCGAGCTGGCTGAGCGCGGTCCCGGCCGCTCCCGAGCGCAGCAGGTCGAAGAGGGCGCCGGTCGATCCGCTGGACTTCAGCCGGCCCTGCATGTACGCGACCGTCGGATCGAATCCGTCCGCGATGACCTCGGTCAGCGGCACCGTGATCACGACATCGGCATCGTCCGGGCCGTCGACGAGCTCGTCCTTCTTGCCGACGACGACCCGGTACTGAACGGTGGTCAGGTCACGCGCCGCGCTCACGATGGATCGCTGCGGACGGCGTCGCGCACGCCCTCGAACAGGTCGCGCTCGGTGTCGCCCTCGGGGATCGGCCCGACCAGCGAACGGGCGAGGATCCAGTCCTCCCACGGGTAGAGCTCGGCGAGCTCGGTGTCGTCGAGCGCGAACCAGAACCCTTCCGTCGGGTCGACCTGGCTGGCGTGCGCCCGCAGGGCGGCGGAGCGGGCCCACTGGAACTCGCCGACGTCGATGCGCGTCGTGATCCGATGGTCGGTGTCGGGGCGGTCGAACCAACGGTCGTCGAACGGGGACTTGCCGTCCCGGCGGAGCAGGGCCTCGTGGATCGCCCGGATCCGGGCCAAGGACCACGTGGAGTAGTACAGCTTGCGCGGCTGGTAGGGCTCGCCCGCCTCCGGGTACCAGTCGGGATCGCCGGCCCGGTCGAAGGCGAGCACCGAGATGTCGTGGACCTTGAGGTGGTCCGGGTGTGGGTAGCCCTGCTGGTCGTCGTTGTACGTGATGACCACCTGAGGGCGGGTCCGGCGGATCACCGCGACCAGCCGCCCGGCCGCCTCGTCGGCGTCGGCCTGGTGGAACGACTCCGGGTGCGCGTTGGCCGGCGACTCGGGCATTCCCGAGTCGCGGTAGCCCAGCATCACGACCTCGTCGAACCCGATCACGCGGGCCGACTCGGCCAGCTCGCCGGATCGCATCGCCGCCACCTTGGCCTTCTCCTCTTCGGGAGTGAGCCCGTGGAACGGCTGACCCGGTTCGCGGAGCGTCGGGTTCTGCAGGTCACCCTCCTCGCCGCCGGTGCAGCAGACGAGCACCGTGTAGATGCCTTCGGCGTGGGCCCGGGCGAGCGTCGGTGCGCCCTTCGAGGCCTCGTCGTCGGGGTGGGCGTGAACGGTCAGCAACGTCATTCGTTCAGGCACCGGGTCAGGGTATCCCTGCCATCGGCCGGACAACCCGATCCCCTACGCTGCGCCGACGTGACGTTTGGCCGGTCGGTTCTGGTGATCGCGAGCCTGGTCGTGGCGGGAGCGCTGGCGGGCTGCGACACCAACGACGGTCGCCAGCTGCAACCGCCGACGGAGGAGCAGCGGGCGGCGATGACGACGACGGCGACGACGCTCGCCGCTGGGGCGAGCGTGAACCCAACGGTCGCGCCGGCCCCGTTCACCTTGACCGCCCCGTGGGCTGAGGGCGCGGCGATCGCCCCCCGGTTCACGTGCGACGGGGAGGACATCTCGCCGGCGCTGAGCTGGACAGCGCCTCCGGCCGGCACGGTCGAGCTGGCCCTCCTGGTCACGGACGACGACGCCGGTGGCTTCGTGCACTGGGCCGTCGCCGGCATCGCACCGACCGCTAGCGGGGTCGCCGAGGGCACCCCGATCCCCGGGGCGATCGAAGGGGTCACCAGCTTCGGGGAGACGGGTTGGGGCGGCCCGTGCCCGCCGGAGGGCACACATACGTACCGGTTCTCGCTGTACGCCCTGTCCCAGCAGACCGAGGTGGCCGAGGGATTCGGCGCCGCCGACCTCGCCGCCTACACGGACAGTGCGTCGCTGGCGGTCGCCGAGGTGACCGGCACCTACGAACGCCCGTAGGCAGCATCCGAGGTTTTCACGCCACCGGAGGGTTTGCTGCGCCCCGTCCGGGACGGAAAACCTCGGGCGCGCTGAAAACCTCGGATGTGCCTAGTCGTTGAGCGTGACGCCGTCGAGGGCGTCGGCGAACTTCTCGATCGCCGCGGCGCGGCGGGTCGGCACGTGCTCGATCGGCGGGTCGCTCGCCCGGTAGCGCTTGAGGACCTGCCTCGCCACGGTGACCTTGTGCACCTCGTCCGGGCCGTCGTAGATCCGCGCCGCCCGGGCGTGGCGGTACATCGCCTCCAGCGGCAGATCCGACGTGTACCCGAGGCTGCCGTGGATCTGGATCGCCCGGTCGATGACGTTGTACAGCACCTTGGCGCCCCAGAACTTGATCACGCCGATCTCCACCCGGGCGTCGCTGTAGTGCTTGCCGGCGGCGTGGAGCTCGTCCATCGTCCAGGCGGCGTGAAGCGTGAGCAGGCGGGCGGCCTGGCGCTCGGCGTAGCTCTCGGCGATCCAGTCCTGGATCATCTGCTTCTCGGCGAGGATCGAGCCGTGGGTGTAGCGGGTGAGCGCCCGCTCGCACAGCATGTCGAACGCCCGCTTCGACTGGCCGAGCCAGCGCATGGCGTGGTGGATGCGCCCTGGACCGAGGCGCTTCTGGGCGAGGGCGAAGCCCTGGCCGATCCCGTCCTCGCCGCCGACGATGTTCTCCAGCGGGATGTGCACGTCCTCGTAGAGGATCTCGGCGTGGCCTCCGGGCTCGCCCGTGCGGTGGTCGGGGTCCCCCATCGTCGGCACGTCACGCAGGATGTTGAGCCCCGGCGTGTCCGTGGGCACGAGGAACATCGAGAACGACTTGTAGGGGTGCGTGTCGGCGTCGCCCGTGCGGGCCATGACGACGAGGAAGTCGGCGATCGACGCGTTCGACGAGAACCACTTGTGCCCGTTGAGCACCCACTCGTCACCGTCCCGCACCGCGGTGGTCTTGAGCAGGGTCGGGTCGGCGCCGGCCGTCGGCTCGGTCATCGAGAAGCACGAGCGCAACTTGCCCTCGAGGAGCGGCTGCATCCAGCGCTCCTTCTGATCCTCGGTGCCGCCGACGGCGATCAGCTCGGCGTTCCCCGAGTCGGGTGCCTGGTTGCCGAAGATGGCGGGTGCGTAGATGCACTGACCGAGGATCTCGTGCATCAACCCGAGCTTCACCTGACCGAACCCGAGCCCACCCATGTCCGGCGGCAGGTGGGCGGCCCACAGGCCCTGCCGCTTGACCTCCTCCTTGAGCGGATCGGCGATCCGGGCGAAGGCGCGGCGGCCCTCCGGCGAGCGCCATTCGGGCGCCAGCGTCTCGAGAGGGATGATCTCGTCGCGGACGAACCCCTCCATCCAGTCCAGCTTTTGCTGGAACTCCGGGTCGGTCGAGAAGTCCCATGCCATGGCTGCGACTGTAGGACCGCGCGCCCACCCGGCTCTCACCCGAGCGCCCTAGCCTGATCGGACCATGGCCCTGCCGCAGCCACCGACCCCGACCACGACCACGTGCTTCCGCCATCCCGGCCGCGAGGCGTGGCGCCGGTGCACCCGCTGCGGGCGCGCCGCGTGCGCCGAGTGCCTCGTCCAGGCACAGGTCGGCAGCCACTGTGTCGAGTGCGCCAAGCAGACCCGACCGGACGTGCGCACCCGTGCCCGCTACTGGAACGCCCGCCAGCCCACGCTCGTCACCTACGCCCTGATGGCGATCAACCTGGGCGTGTTCGCCTGGCTGGCCTTCCAGGATCCCGCCAGCCTCACCGGCACCCGGGAGATCACCGAGGGCCAGTTCGACCTGGGGCTCGCCGAGCCGCTGGTCGACCGGGGCGAGTGGTACCGGCTGGTGACGTCGGGATTCCTGCACTTCGGGATCATCCACATCGCGTTCAACATGCTGTTGCTGTTCCAGCTCGGCCAACTGCTCGAGCCGGCGATCGGGCGGATCCGGTTCGCCCTGCTGTACTTCGCGGCCCTGCTCGGCGGCTCGGCGGGCGCGCTGCTGCTGCAGCCGAACGAGTTCCACGGGGGCGCCTCCGGCGCGGTGTTCGGGCTGATGGGCGCGGCGTTCGTCGGCTTGCGCCACCGCGGCGTCAATCCGATGACGACCGGACTCGGCACGACGCTGCTGCTCAACCTGTTGCTCACGTTCACGATCCCCGGGATCTCGATCGGTGGTCACCTCGGCGGCATCGTCGGCGGCGCCGCCGCGGGCTGGGTCGTCCTCGCCCCCGACTACAAGGGAATGCCGCGCTGGGCCACCTACGCCGCCCCGGTCGGAGTGATCGTGCTCTCGGTGATCATCTCGGTCACCGTGACCAAGAGCTGACGGTTCTGACGACGCTGGTGGCCGGTTTCGCGTACCGAACTCTCCACAGAATCGGCCGTCGACCCGTCACACGTACTGGCGAAACACTTCCAGCGCAGCCGCGCCGTACGAGCCGCCGAACAGGATCGCGTGGACGAGCAGCGGCGGCAGCTGGTACCACCCGACCCGGTCGCGCCAGCCGGGCGCGAGCGGAAACGCCTCGTCGTACGACTCGAACGTCGACGCGCCGAAGCCACCGAACAGCTGCATCATCGCCAGGTCGACCTCGCGGTGGCCCCAGTACACGGCGGGATCGATGAGCCAGTTCACCGCGTTCACGTCGACCAGCCGGTTGCCGCCCCAGAGGTCGCCGTGGAGCAATGCCGGTGGTTCGGGCGGTCCGCAGAGCTCATCCGCCCGCCCGCCGACCCGTTCGACGAACTGGACCGCGGCCGGGTCCAGACGCCCGACCTCGACCGCCCGCCGGGTCAACGGGCGCACCCGGCGATCGACGAAGAACTCCGGCCAGCTCTCCGTCGGCGTGAGGTCGACGGGCTGCGAGCCGAGGTAGCCACCCGGTGCCCCGTCCACTCCCCCGAACCGCGGTCCGGTCACGCGGTGGAGCGCGGCCAGCTCTGCTCCGAATGCTCTGTCGTCGGCGGGCGTCCGCGGACCGACATCGATCCACTCGAGCACCAGCCCCGACGGTGACTCCCGCACGACCTCCGGGACCGCGACCACACCAGCGGCGCGCAACGTCCGCAGCCCGGCCGCCTCGCGCTCGAACATCGCCGGCTGCGGGTCCGGATGGGTCTTGGCGAACAGCCGGCCGCTCGCCGTGTCCAGCCGGTAGGACCGGGCGATGTCGCCGCCGTGGACCGGGGTCACGTTGGTGACGCCCAGGCCGTCGACGAGCTCAGCGGGCAGCGACATGGGCGACCAGTCCGTCGCACGCCGCTTCGATGATGTCGTACATCGTCGCATAGGCGCTCGCCGGCAGGCCCCACGGATCGGGCACGTCGTGATCGTTGCCCGGTGCGAAGGACCGCAGCAGCACGATCTTGCGCCGCGCCTCGTCGTCGGGTGCGAGGTCGTGGAGGGCGCGCCGGTTCGACTCGTCCATCGCGACGACGAGGTCGAACTGCGCAAAGTCGCCCGGCGTGAACTGCCGGGCGCGGTGCTCGATCGCCACCCCACGGCGGGCCCCTTCATCGAGGGTGTGCGGATGGGCACCTTCGCCGAGGTGGTACCGACTCGTCCCGGCGGAGTCGACGGTCACCGTCCAAGCCTGCCTCGCTCGCCTTGTTGGCGAACACCGCCGCCGCCGCGGGTGAGCGGCAGATGTTCCCCAGACAGACGAAACAGATCCGCACGCGACCGCGCGACCTCAGCGCCCGCGGAAGACCGGCTCGCGCTTGGCGAGGAACGCGGCCTGCCCCTCGAGGTAGTCCTCGGAGCGGAAGCAGGCCTCGACGAGCGCGTCGACCTCCGACGTGTCCGGGTGCGCCCCGCCGTCGCTGGTGAGACGGATCGCCGCCTTGCACGCCCGCACCGTGAGGGGGGCGTTCCCGGCGATCTGGTTGGCGAGCTCGTCCACCGCGGCGCGCAGATCGGCGACCGGAACGACGCGATTGACGAGGCCGGCCGCGGCCGCTTCCGCGGCGCTGAGTCGGCGGGCCGAGAACAACAGCTCGCTGGCGACAGCCGGGCTGACGTACCGCATCAGCGCGGCCACGCCACCGAAGCCATAGCCGAGACCCAGCCGGGCGGCCGGGATGGCGAACGTGCTCGCGTCGGAGCAGATCCGGATGTCCGCCTGCAGTGCCATGAGGACCCCGCCGCCGATGCAGTAGCCGTCGATCATCGCGATGATCGGCTTGGTCACGTTCCGCCAGCACCGCCACGCCGCCCCGGAGCGGCGGTCGTAGTCGGCGCGATCCTCGGGCGCCGTGCGCCGGGTGCCGAACTCGGCGATGTCGGCCCCGGCGACGAACGCGCGTCCACCGGCCCCGGTCATCACGATCACGCGGACCGCATCGTCACGCTCCCACGCCTCGACCACCGGCGGGATGGCCTCCTGCACAGCCAGCGAGAGAACGTTGTGCCGGGCCGGGTCGTTGAAGGTGATGCGTGCGATCGCGCCGTCGACCTCAGCGAGCAGCAGATCCGTCCCGGTCTCGATCCGCACCGGGCGGACCCTACCGGTACGGTTCGCCCGTGGACACTGCCGCACCGCTCGAGGACCTGCTCGTGCTCGACCTGACGATCGCCCGCGCCGGGCCGACGGCGGTGCGCCACCTCGCCGACTGGGGCGCTCGCGTGCTGCGCATCGAGCCCTCCGACCCGACCGTCGGCCTGCTCGGCGACCATGACAGCTCCGACTACATCAACCTGCACCGCTCCAAACAGCTGATCCAGCTCGACCTGCGGGATGCCGAAGATCGGCGCAGGTTCTTCCGGCTCGTCGAACACGCTGACGTCCTCGTCGAGAACAACCGGCCACCCGTGAAGACCAAGCTCGGCATCGACTACGAGGCGTGCGCGGCCGTGAACCAGCGCCTGATCTACGGGAGCATCTCCGGCTACGGGCAGGAAGGGCCGGCGTGCGCGAAGGGCGCCGTCGACCAGGTCATCCAGGGTGCCGGTGGCCTCATGAGCATCACGGGACTGCCGGACCAGGGACCCCTGCGAACCGGGATTGCCGTGTCCGACTCGGCGGCGGGCCACCAGCTGGCGATCGGCATCCTCGTCGCCCTCCACGAGCGAGCGCGCACCGGGCTCGGCCAGTGGGTGCGCGTCTCTCTGCTCGAGGCGATGATCACGTTCCTCGACTTCCAGGCCGTGCGCTGGACCATTGACGGCCGCGTCCCGTCGCCCGAAGGGAACCATCACCCAACGGCCCGCCCGATGGGCACGTACCGCGCGTCGGACGGTCACCTGAATGTCGCCGCGCCGCACGACCGGTTGTGGTCCCGCCTCTGCGTGGTGCTGGAGGCTCCCGACCTGGCGTCGGACGAGCGCTTCCGGACGGTTCGCGACCGCTACCGCAACCGTGACGCGCTCAACGCCGCCCTCGACGCTCACTTCGCGACGCGCTCCCGCCACGAGTGGGTCGACGTGCTCGACGCCGCGGGCATCCCGTGCGGGCCGGTGCTCGCCATCGACGAGGTGTTTGCTGACCCGCAAGTACGGCACCTGGAGATGCTCGAGCGCATCGACCACCCGGTGCGCGGACCTGTCGATGTGCTGCGCAACCCGATCACGATGAGCGGGAGTCAGCCGGTGACCACGACGTCGTCACCCCGTCCGGGTCGGGAACGCGACGACGTGCTCGCCGAGCTCGGTCTGCCGCCGCTGGACTGACGACCGAGAATCTCGAGCCGGGGTGTTGCGGCGCCGACGGTATGCTGAAGGCGCTCAACCAACGGGGCTGACTGGTTTCGACGTCAGTGACGATGGCCGAGCTTGCGACCCGAGTTGCTCAGACTCGCTAAACGGGGCACCAACAAGAATTGCCAAGCAGCAGTTCGCTCTCGCCGCCTGATCCTCAGGTGAGCGCAGAGACATCGTGAGCAGAAATGCCACACGGGGCCGTTCACCCGCAGCCCGGCAACAGAAGCGGGAGATGGCGGCGGGAAAGACCGCTGACAGTCGGAAAGACGGCTGACGCTCGGGAAAGACCGAGCGCGGACCACCGCTCGCGGTGGTCGACCGACCCGCCGGTGAGGCAGCGACAGCCTCAGAGTCGGGAATGGTCGTAGCGGGTTCGTTCACCGGCTGACGGACGGGGGTTCGATTCCCCCCAGCTCCACCGCGTCCGAAAATACCTATCTACCAGGTACTTTGCAGACTTCGACGAGGGCGGCGGATTTCCCCGGACACTCCAGCAGCCCGCTGACCAGGGGTTTCGCGGACATCACGCCCGGGGGTGCACTACCCCCGTCCAACTGGGAAGTGCCTGGTCAGTGACCGTGACGTCGGTCAAGGGCGGCAAGAGGGCGGATGACTGCGCATCATTGAAGCAGGCACCGCCAGAGCGCCCTGAGCGGCTCCGACGTGATCGCCTGTCTCCGTGTTGGCGCCCCGAACCGCGCATTCCGGTCGCGTTCTCTATTGGCGGGCCATGGCGACGCGAAGGCGTTCCTCGGGTGTGATGAGGTGGTCGAGGTCTTCGGCTTTGTCGTCGATGTCGATCTGCACCCAGTGGACTCGTCCGGTGAAGCTGTTGTCGCCGGTGGTGTAGTCGGGGCTGACACCGGTGCCGGTGTCTTTGCCGACGTCGGTGGTTTCGTCACCGGAGAACACCATGGGAACGGTGGCCTCCACTCGACCTTCGCCGACTTTGTCGCCGTCGAGGTACAGGGTGACGGTGCCGCCCTTGGCGAGGCCGCCGCCGTCGTAGGCGAACTCCATTCGTACTTGGTGATCTCCGGGTGTCAACGCTCGGTCGCCTTCGATCGTGGACAGCGTGAGTCCCAACGTGTTGTAGCAGTACTTGGGTTTGCTGTCTTTGACGTAGAGGCTCCACCCTGCGAAGGCGCCGCCTTGGGAGACGATCACACCCTCCGCGCCACTGTTGGGCACGGTGATGTTGGCGGTCACGGCGTGCGACTTGTTCTTGATCACGATGACTGAGTTCTCCGACAGACGACCCATGCCCCCGAACAACAGCTGCGAGCTTCCCTTGACGAGCTGTGGTCTGCCCGCCAGGTCGGCGTTGAACCGCTCGATGCGGCGATCGTCGAGCGGCAGGACGTTGTACTTCGCCGCTTCGATGAGAAAGAGCCGTTGCAGTTCGGCCAGCTTCGTCGGGTTGTCGGTGGCGATGTTGCGGGTTTGAGTCCAGTCGTCGGGACCGTAGAGTTCCCACTCGTCGTCGTCGATCGGTGGGGTCGGCTCGATCACCCAGGGCGTCGAGTGCCGGGTGCACGCGGTCCAGCCCTGGTGGTAGATCCCCCGGTTGACGAACATCTCGAAGTACTGCAGGTCGTGGCGTTCCGGAGCGTCGGGGGCGTCGAACGAGTAGATCATGCTCGTGCCCTGGAGTGGCATTTGCTGCACGCCGTGCACGAACGTCGGCGCGGGCAGGGTGGCAGCTTCGAGCCAGCTCCACTGCGCGGCGCGCTAGCCCACGCCCGGAACGGGCACGCCGACGCGCGCGGCGAACGCGGCTCGCTCGCCGGGGTCGTCGAACCACACCAGGACCCAGGCGACCTCGGCGCCGGCCCGCTGCAGTGCCTCGTAGCGGTGGTTGCCGTCGTGGAGCACCAGTACGCCGTCCTCCACACATGACAGCATCGGCGGCGGTTCCCAGTCGTCGTCGAGGCTCTCCTCCATGGCGCCCACGTCGCGCTCCCACTCGTCCGGTGCAATGGGGCACTCGATGCCGTCCTCCGGACCCGCGAGCCGCACGAGGGCCCGCAAGGGGACGCGCAGCGGACCCAGCCACCAGTGCGGGTCGTGGGCGAGCGCGGCACCGAGCACCACGTTTCCACTCGCCGCGAGGAACTCGCCCACCCAATGGGCCGTGCGGTCCTCGAGCGCCGCGGCCCGAGCGGACGCGAGGTCGAAACGATCGTCGCCCGCGGCCGTGATGCGGGCGGCGAGCTCGGCGAGCGAGGTCACACGGTCGTAGCGGGCGCCGTGATGCAGCCCGAGCGGGTCGAGCAGGAAGGGTCGGATCCCCGCCCGCCATGCGCCCACCACATCGATGCCCGGCGTGTCGCCCACATACCACACGCGCTCGGGCGCCAAATCGAGCAGTCCGAGCGCCACCCGGAAGATGCGCGGGTCGGGCTTCATGACCCCGACCGCACCGGAGTCGACCACGCACTCAACCGGCACACCGACGCCCGGACCCACCTGCAGGACCTCGAGCCCGCGCAGACGCTCCCCCATCACGCCGTCGGCGTTCGACACGACGCCGAGGCGCACGCCCGTGGCGGCCAGGACGCGCAGATCGTCCACTGAGCCCTCCACCACCCGGGACCACAGCGCGGCATCGGCAAACTCGCTGTCGAGGTGATCATGGACCTCCCGCCGCCACTCGGCTGGTGTGCCGCAGGCCTCGACGTAGTCCTCGAGATAGTGCAGCCAGCAACCGGCCCAGTCCGAGTCCGCGTCGGCCTCCACGGAGAACCCAACAGCGGCGCGGTAGTGGGCGGCGTCGAGCGCGCCGGCAGGGGGCGTCCACCCCGCCCGTTCGAACGCGCCGAGGATGCGGTGGTGCTCGGGCAGGACGAACACCCCGCCGGCGTCCAGCAGGACGGCCGCCGGGGCAGCGGTCGCACTCGCGTCACTCGCTCCCACAAGGTCCATCCTTCCGCCCGCGCCTAGGTTCTCGCGCAATGGCCCGAACGTCCAGGTCAGCGTGCGCACCGACGGGCAACCCTGAGTTGCCGCGTGGCCGTGCGAGCTACCGGTTGATCATCTGTTGCATCTGGGGGCTGTAGCGGTCCCCGACGATCTGGATCGCCGAGGCTGCCTCATCGAGTCGGGCCAGGTCGCCGGCGGGCAGGGTGATCGTGGTGGCGGCGAGGTTCTCTTCGATGCGATGGAGCTTGGTCGTGCCGGGGATCGGCACGACCGAGGGGCGCTGGGCGAGGAGCCACGCCAGTGCGATCTGGGCCGGGGTGGCGTCGTGCTGCGTGGCGTACTGCCGGATCACCTCGACCAGCACTTCGTTGGCGCGTCGGTTCTCTTCGGAGAAGCGTGGGAATGCGGTACCGCTGGCTCGGGCGTCGCCTTCGCCGAACTTGGTGTCGGCCGTGATGGTCCCGGTGAGAAATCCCTTGCCGAGGGGGCTGAACGCCACCAATGCGATGCCGAGTTCGTCGAGGGTGGGCAGGATCTGGTCTTCGGGCTCACGCCACCAGAGCGAGTACTCGCTCTGCAGGGCGGTCACGGGCTGGACGGCGTGGGCTCGACGGATCGTGTCGACGCCCGCCTCCGACAGGCCGAAGTGGCCAACCTTGCCCTCGGCAATGAGGTCGCGGACGGTGCCGGCGACCTCTTCGATCGGCACGGATGGGTCGACGCGGTGTTGGTACAAGAGGTCGATGCGGTCGGTGCGCAGTCGCTGGAGTGAGCCGTCGGTGACCTGCCGGATCCGTTCCGGCCGGCTGTCGAGGCCGTCCGCCGGGCGACCGTTGACGAACCCGAACTTGGTGGCGATGAAGACGTCGTCGCGGATCGGTTCGAGGGCGCGGCCGACGAGGGTCTCGTTGCTGCCTTGGCCGTAGGACTCGGCGGTGTCGAAGAACGTGACGCCGCGTTCGTGTGCCTGCCGGAGGAGCGAGACGGCGTCATCGGGGTCCATCGGTGTGCCCCAGGCGGAGTCGAGGCCCATGCAGCCGTATCCGATGTTCGGAGACCTCGAGCGAGGCGTCGCCGCTGCCAAGTACTCGCGTGGTGGTCATCTTGTCCATCTCATCCTCCTGTACGTGCTGTTGCCGGCACTGACTCGCCGTGCGACGGCCTGATCGATCGACTCGCCGCGGCGATCCGGCATGGTGAGAGCATGGAAGCCCGGACTAACCTTCCAGCGCCGTTCCACAACAGTAGGACTTCGTGACGACATGGCAACCATCTCTGACGTGGCGGCAAAGGCCGGGGTCGGCGTCGGCACGGTGTCACGCGTCCTCAACGGGAGCCACCAGGTGCGCCCGTCGACGCGTGCCAAGGTGCAGGCGGCCATGGAGGCGCTGGACTACAGCCCGACGCGATCCCCTGGTGGCAGTGACGCCCGACGTCAGGGGCTCGTCGGCGTGCTCGTCCCATACTTCGACGAGCCGTCCTCGTACCAGCGCCTGCGCGGCATCGTCCCGGCCCTGCAGCTGCACGGCCTCGAGATCGTGCTGTACAACGTCGACGCCCCCGATCGCGCCCGCCGCCGCCTGTTGGAAGTTCCACGACACCAGCTCGACGGCCTGATCATCATCTCGCTCCCGCTCCGGTCCGGCGAAGGCGACCTGCTCGCCAAGGCGCCCTTTCCGATCGTGCTGGTCGACACGGCGCACCCAGCGTTGCCCAGCATCGTCATCGACGACCGCAACGGCGGCCGGATCGCCACCGAATACCTCGTGTCGCTGGGCCACGAGCGCATCGCGTTCATCGGCGAGCCGGAGCGCAACCCGTTCGGCTTCGTGTCGAGCCACAACCGCGCGGCGGGCTACGCCGACGCGCTCGCCAATGCCGGCATCGCGCTCGATCGGCGCTACATGAAGTACGGCCCCCACGACCGGGCTGCCGCCCGCCAGCTGGCGGGACAGCTGATCACCATGCCGGAGCCACCGACGGCGGTGGTCGCGGCCTCCGATGTCCAGGCGTTCGGCGTCATCGATGCCGTCCAGCTCAGCGGGAGCGCGGTGCCACGCGATGTGTCGGTCATCGGCTATGACGACATCGATCTCGCTGGGTACAGCGGTTTGACGACGGTGCGCCAACCGCTCGAGGCGTCCGGACAGCGCGGCTCGGACATCCTGACGAGTGCGCTGGCGACCGGGATCAGACCGACCCCGCTGGTCGAGGAGCTGGCGGTCGAACTGGTCGTTCGAGGAACGACGGGAGCGCCGCGCACGGACCCCGAGCACCGTGCGGAGTCGGCGTGACGAGACCAGATCGATGACGGTGTCTTTCCCCCGGACACAGCGAGTGCTATGGTTGCGCTCGGAATCTTCCATTCGATTCCAGATCATTTCCAACACATCGCGAGCGTGCTGAGGTCGGATCGACGTCAGCCCGGCGGGTCGGGAGTTCCGATCCGGAGCGAGCCTTCCAACGGGGGAGTTTTGAGCATGAGATACGGCAGGCGCGTCGCGGCACTCGCGGCCATCACATCCCTGGTACTCGTCGCCTGCGGCGACGACGACGACGACGACGGCGGGTCGGGCAGCGCCGACACCGAGGCGCCGAGTGGCACAACGGCATCCGACGGCACCGAAGCACCGGCTGGCACCACCGCGCCCGATGGCACGGAGGCGCCGGGCACCACCGGATCCGACGGCACCGGCAGCGCTGAAGGTCTGCTCGGTGGCGAGATCCCGTGCGACCAGCAGCACGAGGGCAAGACGGTGAGCATCCTCTCGCCGGTCCGCAACAGCGAGAACGATCCCGACGCCATCCAGCGCTTCACCGACTGGTGGGGGCCGCTCGCCGAGTGCACAGGCGTCACGATCGACTTCCAGGGCACGGATCAGTTCGAGGTCCAGGCCCCGGTGTTGCTCCAGGGCGGCAGCCCGCCCGACGTGATCGACTTCCCGCAGCCGGGTCTGTTGCGCACGTTGGCACCCAACCTCATCACATTCCCCGACAACGTCGCCGAGCACGCCACCAACGACTTCATCCCCGGGTGGGAGGGCCTCTACACCATCGACGATGAGATCAAGGGCATTCCGTGGCGCGCCAACGTCAAGTCGATGGTGTGGTACAGCCCAGCCGCGTTCGAAGAGGGTGGCTACGAGATCCCCGAGACGCTCGAGGAGCTCACCGCACTGTCCGACCAGATCGTCGCCGACGGGGGCACCCCGTGGTGCGCCGGCATCGAGTCGGGCGTGGCGACCGGCTGGCCGGTCACCGACTGGTTCGAGGACTTCATGCTGCGCATCAACGGTCCCGAGGTGTACGACCAGTGGGTCAACCACGAGATCCCGTTCAACGACCCGCAGGTCAAGGCCGTCGCGGACGCGGTCGGCTCGTTCCTCAAGAACCCCGAGTACATGGGCGGCGAGAACAACGTCAGGGCGATCGCCACGACGAAGTTCCAGGACGGCGGCGTGCCGATCACCACCGGCGACTGCTACATGCACCGCCAGGCGAGCTTCTACAACGGGCTCTTCCCGGAGGGGACGGTCGTGGGCCCGCCCGACGACCCCGCTGCGGACGTCACGTACTTCTACCTGCCGGTCGCCGAGGAGGGTGACCCGCGGGTGATGCTCGGCGCCGGCGACCTTCTCTCGGCAGGTACCGACAAGCCCGAGACGTGGGACGTCATCCTGTACGCCACGTCGGCCGAATATGCGTTGGAGATGGCCAACGTAGCGCCCCCGGAGCCCCCGGAGCTCTCGCCCCGCAACGACATCGATGTGTCGCAGATCACCGACCCGCTGAACGCATCCTTCGCCGAGCTGCTGGCGAGCTCGGACGTCTTCCGCTTCGACGGTGCCGACATGATGCCCGGCGCGGTCGGGGCCGGGACGTTCTGGACGGAGGCCACGGCCTGGATCGTCGGTGGCAGCACCGAGGAGATGCTCGACAACATCGAAGCGAGCTGGCCCGCCGACTGACCAGACTCACAAGGTTGCGCGCAAGGGCCCGGAGCTTCGCTCCGGGCCCTTCGCCCACCTGAGATAACTTCGCCGTCCACCACTGGTCATCGGGTTACGCGCGGGAGAGAAGACGAGATGCTTCAAGCATTCGGCCAAGTCCTGATCTTGCTGGCGATCCTCGGAGCCGTCCTGCTCGGGCTGTACGCCCTCACCCGGTACCTACCCCGGGGGTGGCGCGAGCGGGGACAGGTGCTGGTGTTCGCGGGACCTGCGGTCTTCCTGGTGTTCGCCGGGCTGCTCGTGCCGGCGCTCCGCACGATCTGGGTGAGCTTCCGCGACGACAGCGGCCACGTCTGGGTCGGACTCGACAACTACCAGGAGATCTTCTCCGGGACGGGCACCCGGCTGATCTTGTTCAACTCCTTCACCTGGGTGGTGGGCGGCACCCTGTTCGTGGTCATCGTCGGGCTCGCCATCGCCCGCTTCGCCGACGGGATGAGAGGCGAGAGGGTGGCCAAGTCGCTGATCTTCATCCCGGTGGCGATCTCGCTGGCCGGCGCCGGCATCATCTGGAAGTTCGTCTACGCCGGCCCGCCGTTCGAGGTCGGCCTGGCCAACGAGTTCACGTCGGCGATCCCAGGGCTCCCGGCCAGCCTCGGCGGCGAGGGCGACAAGATCTGGCTCGTCGATCGCAACATCGGTGGTCTCACGCCGCCGGCCACGGCGCCGGGCATGAACACGTTCCTTCTGGTCGTCATCTTCATCTGGGCCGCGGCCGGTTTGGCCACGGTCTTCTTCTCGGCGGCCATCAAGGGCGTCCCCGCCGAGCTGATCGACGCCGCAAGGGTCGACGGGGCGACCAAGCGCCAGGTGTTCTACAAGGTGACCCTGCCGTACATCAGCACCACCGTGGTGGCGGTGGCCACGATCACGGCGATCGGCGCGCTCAAGGTCTTCGACATCGTGGCCGCGACGACCGGCGGCAACTTCGGCACGAGCACGATCGCCAACGAGTTCTACCGGATCTACTTCGTGCAGGGTCGCAACGGCTTCGGATCGGCGTTCGCCGTGCTGTTGTTCGTGTTGGTGATCCCGGTCGTGATCATCAACCGGCGGGCGCAGCGACGGGCGGAGGAGCTGTCATGAGCACCGTCGAACCCAGCGTCGACCGAAGTGTCGTCACCGAGCCGGCCGAGGCCACCACCATCGGGTCCGGGGCGCTGCCGGACGAAACGACGGTCGACGCGGCGATGGGAGGACGCGAACCGATCGGGCGGTCGGTGAGTGCCGGGCTCTCGAGCCGCGGCGGACGCTACATCGTTCTCGCTCTCGTGTTCCTCTGGACGATCCCCACGTTCGGCCTGCTCGTCTCCTCGTTGCGGCCCGAGGACGAGGTCAAGACGTCGGGGTGGTGGGAAGCCTTCATCCGACCCAAGTTCACGCTCAGCAACTACGACGCCGTGCTGTCGTCGTCGCCGGGCAGCGCCAACCTCGGCCAGTTCTTCCTCAACTCCGTGAAGATCACGGTGCCATCGGTGATCTTGTCGGTGGGCATCGGTGCGATGGCCGCGTACGCGTTCTCGTGGATGAGGTTCAAGGGCCGCGACTGGTTGTTCGTGGCCGTGGTGGCGATGCTCGTGGTGCCGCTGCAGATGGCGTTGATCCCGCTGCTGCGCCTGATCACCGGAGGCGTCCACATCGGGGACCTCACGATCTTCCCGTACCTCCACCTCAACAACAGCGTCGCCGCGGTCTGGGTGGCGCACGTCTGCTTCGGCCTGCCGTTCTGCATCTTCATCCTCAAGAACTTCATGTCGTCGTTGCCCAGGGACATCATCGAGGCTGCCCGCGTCGACGGGGCCGACCACCTCACCGTGTTCACCCGCATCGTGCTGCCACTGTCCGTGCCGGCGCTGGGCGCGCTGGCGATCTTCCAGTTCGTGTTCATCTGGAACGATCTGCTGATCGGCCTGGTGTTCGGCGGCTCCGAGAACAGGCCGATCATCGCCAAGCTGGTCGAGGTCGGCGGCACGTTCGGTCAGTCGTGGCACCTGCTCACGGCCGCGGCGTTCGTCTCGATGGTCGTGCCTCTGCTCGTGTTCTTCGCGCTGCAGAAGTACTTCGTCCGCGGACTGCTCGCCGGAGCCGTCAAGGGATGACGGCAGGCGCCTCGCCGGAATCGCTGGTCCCCCCGAGAGCCTGCGTCGCCAGGACCACCGACGACCTGGCACAACCCCGCCGGCCCGCCTGAAGCACCCCTTTCCCGACCACCCAGCGACCAGGAGAAGCCGCCGTGCGCATGATCATCAGCTTCACCCACGCCACGCTCGACGGCTATATCGACGACCCGCACGAGTGGTCGTTCCAGTACTCCGACGAGGAGTTGCAGAACTACGGACTCGAGATGACGCTCGCCGCCGACGCGCTGCTGCTCGGCCGCATCACCTACGAAGGCATGGCCCAGGCCTGGCCCACCAGGGGCGGTAACCCTTTCGCCGACCACGTCAACTCGATCACCAAGTACGTCGTCGCCTCCCAACCGGTCGACACCACGGCGTGGGATCCGACCGTGGTCATCGCCGGTGCCGACCTGCTCGACGAGGTCAGCCGACTGAAGCAGGCCGAAGGTGGCGACCTCCTCATCTGGGGCACCGGCCGGCTGACCGACGCCCTCGCCGCGGCCGGCCTGCTCGACGAGTACCGGATCTGCACCTCCCCCGTCATCAAGGGCGGCGGCGAGCCCCTGTTTCGCCCCGCGAGCGCCGGCACCGTCGAGCTCCACGACACCAAGATCTTTGCCACCGGCGCCGTCGTCCACGCCTACCGCCCCGCCTCGGCCCCCTGACCCGAACCGAGCCGGCCGACGAGCATGGACTCCTTCGACGTCAGCGGAAGCGGGCGAAGCACGCCCTCACGTCACGGACGTAGGCATCGGGTTGCTCGAACGCGGCGAAATGACCACCGCGATCGAACGTGGACCAGTGATGGATGTCGACGTAGTTCTGCTCCGCCCACTCGCGCACCGGGGGCACGATCTCGCGCGGAAACACGGCGAAACCGGTTGGGACGTTGACGACCGGACGTTGGCCGCCGGTGCTCTCCCAGTAGAGCCGCGCCGACGACGTGGCCGAGTTGGTGACCCAATAGATCGTGATGTCGTCGAGCATCTCGTCGCGCGTCAACGCATCCTCCGGCATCCCGTCGTTGTCCGTCCACGACCAGAACTTCTCGAGAATCCACGCCGCCTGTGCCGCCGGTGAGTCGGCAAGACCGTATCCAAGCGTCTGCGGGCGGGTCTTCTGCAGCACGCGGTACCCGGAGTCCCAATCCTGGTAGTACTTCGCGCGCTCCAGCGCGAACTGCTGTGCGGGCGTGGGCGGATCGCTCGTCGGGCCGATGATCATCGCGAAGTTGAGGTGGATGCCGACACAGCGGTCGGGATGCTGCGCGGCAAGCGCCGACGTGATCGCGTAGCCCCAATCGCCTCCCTGGGCCACGTAGTGCTCGTAGCCCAGGCGTGACATCAACTCCGCCCACACATCCCCGATCCGTTCCACACCCCACCCGACTTCGCCGGGCTTGCCGGAAAATCCGTACCCGGGGATCGACGGTGCGACCACGTGGAACGCCTGGTCAGCCGTTCCGCCATGCCTAGTGGGGTTGGTGAGAGGCTCGATCGCCTTCTGGAACTCGAAGGTCGACCCAGGCCAGCCGTGCGTCATGACGATCGGCAGCGCGTCGGAGTGAGGCGAACGCTGGTGGATGAAGTGGACGTCGATGCCGTCGACGTCGGTGACGTATTGGTCGAATCGGTTGAGCGCCGCTTCGCGCCCTCGCCAGTCGTACTCCTCCGCCCAGTAGCGGCACACCTCCTGCAGGTAGACGAGCGGTACCCCTTGCGTCCAGTCGGCGACCACTTGGGCGTCCGGCCAGCGCGTCTGTCGGAGCCGGGCGCGCAAGTCGTCGAGAACGTCATCGGACACGTCGATGGTGAAGGGTCGGATCTCGTCACTCACGGTCACCGGAACGGCCGCGCCTTTCGTGGAAGGGTGATGGCAGGCTCAAGCTAGGTTGACGAAGCGTCGCGAGCACGGAGCAAGGAGATCGACCTCATGTCAGTGAGCGTGACACGAGCAATCGACGTCGACGTGGATGTCTGGTCGGACAACAACCTGCGCGATCCGTTCCCGCTCTACGCCGAGCTACGCGCGCTGGCGCCGGTCGTGCGCCTGGTGCGCCACGACACCTTCGCCGTGACCCGGTATGCCGAGATCCGCGACGTGCTCCAAGAATGGGAGTCGTTCACCTCGGCGAAAGGCGTGGGCATGTCACCGCTCATCAATGCCCGCGGCGGACGAGGCGTGATCGCCTCCGACCCGCCGGTCCACACCGCACGACGGCGAGTGCTCAACAGCCAACTCCTGCCGGCGGCGCTCAAACCGCATGAGGAGTTCATCGAATCGCGCGCCACCGAGTACGTGACACAGGCGGTCGATCGTCGCGACGTGGAAGTGGTCGGCGAGCTGGCGGTGCCGTTCAGTGTGTCGGTCGTGTGTGACCTCGTCGGACTGCCTGACGAGGGCCGCGAGCGGCTCCTACCCTGGGCCCGGCTGGGCTTCGACAGCTGGGGGCCGCCCGGCCCTCGGGCTGAGGCAGCTGCGGGCGGCTATCAAAGCCTGGTCGACTACTCCAATACGGTCTCGGTTCCCGAGCACCTCGAACCCGGCCGCTGGGGGGCCGGCATCTACGACGCCGTCGATCGCGGTGAGCTCGAACAGGAGGCGATCCACGGTGTCGTGTTCGCCTACCTCCAGGCGGGCATGGACACCACGGTGAACGCGATCGGCACCGCGCTCTACCTGTTCGCCCAGTACCCGGATCAATGGGACCAGGTCCGTAGCGACCCCAACGTCATCCCGTCGGCGGTCAACGAGGTACTCCGCTATCACTCCCCCATCCAGCGGTATACACGGGTCGCCAACGACGACATCGAACTCGGTGGCGTCACCGTCCCCGCCCACAACCGAGTCGTCGTGCTGATCGGTTCGGGAAACCGCGACGAGCGACGGTTCGACGACCCTGACCGCTTCGACGTGACACGTAACCCGATCGACCACCTCGCCTTCGGACGCGGGCTCCATCACTGCGCCGGAG
The DNA here is from genome assembly GCA_963755235.1 of uncultured Acidimicrobiia bacterium. Taxonomy (GTDB): domain Bacteria; phylum Actinomycetota; class Acidimicrobiia; order Acidimicrobiales; family Ilumatobacteraceae; genus JALZMG01. Next base: position 20,417 of record CAVWJT010000007.1, on the reverse strand, counting down.
CGGGTCTTGCCAGGCTCGAACTGAGCGCCGTTCTCACCCGTCTCGCCGAACAGGTCAGACGCTTCGAGCTCCGAAGCTACGAGTGGGACATCAACGCCACCGTTCATGGCTTCCGCTCTCTCAGTCTCACTCTCCACACCACCTGACCGGGCCACGACGGTCGCGGAACCAACCCGGCTTCTGGGTGAGGCCGCCCTCACGCCAGGTGAGAAGGAATGCGCCCAGATTCAGCGGCGCCAGCTCTCGGGGTCAGCTGGCGCCGGCGGTCCAGCCGGCCACGCCGACGATGCGCAGCACCAGCACCCGGGCGAAGGGCTGGTCCCGGTACTGCGGGTAGCGCCCGGCCAGCCGGGCGGCCAGGGCGGCCGCCCGGCCGGCGGCGGCGTCGCCCTGCCAGCGCAGCTCGGCCCGCACCCACCACAGCCGTGACCAGTCGTCGCGGTCCCAGTGCTCGACCAGCAGCGTGGCCCGTGGATCCGCCTCCAGGTTCCGCTCCCGCTGCAGCCGCGACGACGCCTTCGGCTTCACCAGGTCGACGGGTACCCCCACGTAGCCGTCCTCGTCCACCGCGTACGCCACGGGCACGGCGTCGACGCCCCGCTCGGCGTGCACCGTGCACAGGATCCCGTGGTCGTGCGCCGCCAGCCGGGCCCGCGCCTCGTCCTCGGCGAGCCTCATCGGTGTGAAGGTAGTTCGCTACGCTGGCCTCGTGCCGGTGGCACGATGAACCTGGCCGTCTGGGTGGAGCGCCACGGCCGCCGGCGGCCCGACGACCCGGCGCTGGCCGACGGCGAGCGCGTCCACGCCAACTGGGGCGCGTTCGCCGCCCGGACGGCCGGCGCGGCCGCTGGCCTGCGCGACGACTTCGGCCTGTCGCCCGGTGACCGGGTCGCCATCGTGATGCGCAACCGGCCCGAGTACCTCGAGGCGCTGTTCGCCATCTGGCACGCCGGTCTCGTGGCCGTGCCGGTCAACGCCCGCCTCCACCGCGACGAGATCGCCTACATCCTCGAGCAGAGCGAGTCGGCCGTCGTCGTGACCGACGCCGACCACGCCGGCGACGTCGAGTCGCTGGTCGGCACCGTCGCGTCGCTGCAGGCGGCGGTGGTGGCACCCGGTGGGCGGTGGGACCGGCTCACGGCGTCGTCGCCGGCGCCGCTCGTCGGCCGGCAGCCGGAGGACCCGGCCTGGCTGTTCTACACGAGCGGCACCACCGGACGGCCCAAGGGAGCCACGCTCACCCACCGCAACCTGCTCATGATGGCGCTCAGCTACTTCGCCGACATCGACCCGGTGATGCCGCAGGACTGCATCCTCCACGCCGCGCCCCTGTCGCACGGTTCGGGGCTCTACGGCCTGCCCCACGTGGCCCGGGGCGCGGTGAGCGTCGTGCCGCAGTCCGGCGGCGTCGACGGCGACGAGATCGCCGCCCTCCTGCGGCGCTGGCCGGGAATGTCGTTCTTCGCCGCGCCCACCATGGTGAAGCGGCTGGCCGGCGACCGGGCCGTCGCCGCCGCCGACCTCTCCCACCTGAAGACGATCGTCTACGGCGGCGCACCGATGTACCTGGCCGACCTGGAGGACGCCCTCGCCGTCTTCGGGCCCCGCTTGGCCCAGATCTACGGGCAGGGCGAGACGCCGATGACGATCACCGCCCTGTCCAAGGCCGATCACGCCGACCGGAACCATCCCCGGTGGCGAGACCGCCTGCAGAGCGTCGGCGTCCCCCGCACCGACGTCGAGGTCCGGGTCGTCGACGACGACGACCGCGAGCTCCCCGCCGGCGAGGTCGGCGAAGTGGTGGTCCGGGGCGACGTGGTCATGGCCGGCTACTGGAAGCAGCCCGATGCCACCGCCGAGGCGTTGCGGGGGGGCTGGCTGCACACCGGCGACGTCGGCAGCTTCGACGCCGACGGGTACCTCACGCTGCGGGACCGGTCCAAGGACCTGATCATCAGCGGGGGGATGAACATCTACCCCCGGGAGGTCGAGGAGGCGCTGCTCCGCCACCCCGGCGTCCGGGCCGCGGCTGTCGTCGGCCGGCCCGACGCGGAGTGGGGCGAGGCGGTGGTGGCCTTCGTGGTGGCCGCCGACGGCGCCGCCCCGCCGCCGGTCGAGGACCTCGACCGGACGTGCCTCGACCACATCGCCCGGTTCAAGCGGCCGAAGGACTACCGGTTCGTCGACGCCCTGCCGACCAACAACTACGGCAAGGTCGTCAAGCGGGAGCTGCGCGACCGGCTCTCCGCCGAAGCGGAGTAGGTTCCGCTCCGCCGCGCCGGCAGGCCACACGCGGTCAGGAGGTCGTCTCTCATGAAGCTCGCTCTGTACTTGCCGAACTTCCGCGACAAGGTGACCGTCACGGAGCTCGAAGATCTCACGACGCTCGCCGAGGAGCTCGACTTCGACTCCGTCTGGACGCTCGACCGGATCGTCGTCCCGGAAGCCTCCGATCGCGCGGAGCTCCAGTACTCGTTCGGCATGATGAACGAGTTCCCGAAGGCATTGCCGGTGTCCTCCCGGGGTGAGTGGTTCCAGGGCTGGCCGCTGGTCCCCTGGCTCGCGGCGAAGACGACGAAGGTGCGGATCGGAATGAGCATCACCGACACGCCCTACCGCGCGCCCGGCGTGCTCGCGACGGAGATCGCCACGGTGGACCACCTCTCGAACGGCAGGGTCAACGTGGGCGTGGGGTCCGGCTGGATGCCCGAGGAGTTCGCGGCCGCGAGCGCCTCGCACATCTTCCCCAAGCGTCACCAGCACGTACGGGAGACGATCGAGATCATGCAGGGCATCTGGACGAACGACCTCTTCGAGTACCACGGCGAGTTCGCCGACTTCGACCGCTGCGGATTCGGTGCCAAGCCGGTGCAGCAGCCGCACCCGCCGATCTTCTTCAGCGGGCTCAAGGACCCGAAGCGCTCGGCCAACCGCATCGCCAAGTACGGCCTGGCGGGCTGGATCGGGATCCAGGACACGCCGGACGAGCTCCAGCAGTGGCGCGGCGCCATCCAGCGAGAGCTCGAGGAGCTCGAGAGCTCCCGCTCGATCGACGACCTCGAGATCTGCAGCATGATCTGGTTCGTCATCACGGACGAGGAGTCAGATCAGACGCCGCAGGGCAAGGGCACCAATCTGCTGGTGGGCACCGCCGCGCAGATCACCGACAACCTCAAGCGCTACAAGGAAGCCGGGCTGACGATGCCGCTCCTCTGGCCGCCGTTCCAGGACGTGCCGGTGGCGAAGACGCTCGACGACCTCAAGCGGCTGAAGGAGGAGATCATGCCGCAGGTCGACGGCATGTGACTTCACCCGCCGCGGTCGCTCATCCCGCCGCGAGGATCTCGATGTAGCCGTCGGTTCCGTTCACCCGGATCCGCTGCCCATCCCGGATCAGCTGCGTGGCGTGTTCCACCCCGACGACGGCCGGCAGGCCGTATTCCCGGGCGATCACCGCGCCATGGGTCATCAGGCCCCCGACCTCCGTCACCAGGCCGGTGATCGCGACGAACAGGGGTGACCAGCTGGGATCCGTGTGGGCCGTGACCAGGATGTCGCCCGGCTCGACGTCGGCCTCCGCCATGTCCAGGATGACTCGGGCCCGCCCTTCGATGGTCCCGGCGGAAACCGGCAGGCCGACCAGCGCACCGGCCGGCACGTCATCGCGCCCGTAGGCCCCGGCGACGACCTCGCCATCCGACGTGAGCACCCGCGGCGGCGTGAGTGCTTGATACGACTTGAACTCGTCCCTGCGCTGGTGGATGAGCTCGTCATCCACGCGGTTCGTGCGCACGACGTCGTGGAACTCGTCGAACGTGAGGTAGAAGATGTCCTCCTGCTCGCGGAGCACGTCGCCCTGCACGAGGCGCTCGGCCTCGTCCAGCACGGCCCGCTTGTACACGAAGTAGCGGCTGACCATGGCGTACTTCGGATACTCCCGGTACCCGGCGAAGGTCCGGACGCGGTCGATCATCCGCTTCGTCTCGTCGGCCTTCCGCTCCCCGTCGGGCTGGGTCCGCAGTCGCTCCAGCACTTCCTGTTCCTTCGCCCGCGCCTCCTGCCGTCCTTGCTCGAAGCGCCGTTCGGCGGCGCCCGCCTCGAGGTTCTTGATGTGGCCGAGGATCACAGGCACGAGCGTCGTGGGGCGTTCGCTCCAACGCGGTCTCGTGATGTCGATCTCACCGAGGCAGCGCATGCCGTACGTGTCGAGATAGGCCCGGATGGCAGCTTGTGCTTCCTGCCCGCCGTGAAGCTTCGGCAGCTCGTCCAGGAAGCCCTCGTCCTCGACGTTGTCCAGAAACGCCACGACCTCCGGATGCGGGCGGATGACGTCGGCGACGTCCAGGAGCGCCAGCCCCATCTCCGACGTGACGTTGTGGGGGACGGACTGCGCGAGCGTGTCCGCCGCGTTCTTCTCACCCAGCCACTCCTGCAGCTGATCGTTGAGCCACCACGTGGCCTCGATCCCCGCCATGATCACCTGATGGCTCTGCGGATCGACCAGGATCCGCCTGAGCTCCTGGATGTCCGCCAGGATGAAGTCGAGCAGCGCCTCTCCGGACCTCGTCTGGATCTCGCGCTTCAAGCCGTCGAGGGACGCCTGGGCGCGCCCGATCAATTCGGTGACGATGGCCGGATCGGTCTCGATCGGGGTGGGCATGCCGCCAATCGGCGGCCCGCCGGGACCCTCGTCCGCGAGTGTCGGGATGAAGTCGCCGCGATCGAGAATCGTGCGCAGCGCGTCCCCGATCAGCGGATCGGACTTCCCCACGACCGCCAGGAGGCCGGCCCGCTTCGCAGGCGAGGCCAGCTCCTCGGTGACGTCGACGAACAGCCTCCCGCCGGCGACGTACATCGGCCGGAGGGCCGTGAGCTGCCACACGGAGAGCCCGAGCGGCTTCATCGCATCGGTCATCATCTGCTGGTGACCGACGGAGATGTAGACGTGGTTTCCTCCGTCGCCGACGTCCGGAATGGGGAACAGCGTGGTGATCGGCCGGCTCTGGACGATCTGGAAGCCGTCGTCGACGAGGCACCATTCGATGTCCTGCGGCCAGCCGAAGTGCGCTTCGATCCGCCGGCCCAGCTGCACGAGCCGCACGGCCTGCGCGTCCGTCAGCGCTGCCTGGTCCTGTCGGTCCGGCTCGATCGTCTGCTCCTGCGTCCCGCCTGCCGGCGAGGCGTGAATGGCGCGCTGCTTGGTGGCGACCGTCTTGGCGACGACCCCACCGTCGCGGACCGTGTAGACGTCCGCGTTGACCAGGCCGGAGACGAGGGCCTCGCCGAGGCCAAAGGTGGCCTCCACGGAGGCGACCTTCCGGTTGCCCGTGACGGGGTCGGCCGTGAAGAGGACGCCGGCCGCCTCCGGGAAGACCATCTGCTGGACGACCACGGCCATGGCGACCTGGCGATGATCGAAGCCGTTCCGCACGCGGTAGGTCACGGCCCGCTCGGTGAACAATGAGGCCCAGCACCGGCTGACGTGCTGGAGGGTCGCCGCCGGCCCCACGACGTTCAGATACGTGTCCTGCTGACCCGCGAACGACGTCGTCGGCAAGTCCTCCGCCGTCGCGCTGGATCGGACCGCGTAGGCAGCCTCGTCGCCGAGCCGGGCGAGCTCGCGAGTGATCGCCGTGGCCACGTCGTCAGGAACGGCGATCCCTTCGATGGTCTCGCGGATCTCCGCGCTGAGTGTGCGAATCGTCTCCCGGTCGTCCGGGTTCAGGCGCGACAGCCGATCGAGTTGAGCATCGATCGACGGTGCTTCCGCCATGATCCGCCGGAACGCGTCCGTCGTCACGCAGAAGCCAGCCGGCACGTGGACGTCGTCGATCCGCGACAGTTCTGCCAGCTGCGCGCCCTTGCCGCCAACGACCGCGACCTGTGTCGGGTCGATCCCCTCGAAACTCAGCACGTAGTCCGTCGTGCGGGCCGTCATCGCACCGCCTCCAGTCGAGCGTTCACACCACATTCTGTCGGCGACTCCCGGCGCGATAGGCCACGCCCTGCTGTCACAGGCGTACTCGCTGGTTCGTCGTGGTGGGTGGCCGAACGAGAAAGGAGTGGCCATGAAAGTGTTCGTCGCCGGCGCCACGGGCGCGCTCGGCAAGCAACTCGTTCCGATGTTGGTCGAAAATGGGCACGATGTCGTCGGGATGACCCGTACAGAGACCAAGCGTGACCTGCTTCGCGACCTCGGTGCTCAGCCGGTGGTGGCCGACGCGCTGGACGTCGACGCCGTGGGGCGCGCCGTGGGCGAGGCCGAGCCCGACGTGGTCGTGCACCAGCTACCGCCATCCCGCCGAAGATCAAGAACATGCGACGGTTCGATCGCGAGTTCGCCCTCACCAACCGCCTCCGCATCGAGGGCACCGACCATCTGCTGTCGGCGGGCCGTGCGGCGGGCGTCAAGCGATTCGTCGCCCAGAGCAACGCCAGCTTGTACGCCCGCACCGGTGGCCCGGTCAAGCGGGAGGACGCTCCGCTCGATGACGACTCCCCGCCGGTGATGCGGGACGGGCTCGCCGCGATCCGTCATCTCGAGACCGCGGTCACCGGCGCTCCCTGGACCGAGGGCGTCGTGCTGCGCTACGGCTGGTTCTACGGCCCCGGCACCGCGCATCGCCCTCGACCCACGTGGGCAGTCAGATCGAATTGATCCGCAAGCGCCAGTTCCCCATCGTCGGCGCCGGTTCTGGCATTTGGTCGTTCGTCCACGTCGAGGACGCCGCGACGGCCACCGTCAGCCGCCGTCGAAGGCGGACCTGGCTGGCGTGTACAACGTCGTCGACGACGAACCGGCGCCCGTTTCCGAGTTCCTCCCGGCGCTGGCGACCGCCGTCGGGGCGAAGCGGCCGCGGCGGGTGCCGCGCTGGGTCGGGCTCCTCGCGGCAGGCGGGTGGGCGGTGACGACCATGACCGACCTCCGCGGCGCCGCCAACGACAAGGCCAAGGCCGAGCTCGGCTGGCAGCTGCGCTATCCGAGCTGGCGGCAGGGCTTCGCCGAGGGGCTCGGCTGACATGGCGGAGCTGCTCGAGGAGCTGCGGCCGCGTGGGTTCGCCATCGCCTACCGGATGCTCGGCAGCGTGAGCGAGGCCGAGGACGTCGTGCAGGAGGCACTCCTGCGCCTGCACCGCGTCCTGGAGGCCGGCGAGGAGATCGAGGTGCCGGAGGCCTACCTGGCCACTGTCGTCACCCGGCTCGGCATCGACCGGCTGCGTTCGGCGCAGGTGCAACGGGAGACCTACTTCGGCGATTGGCTGCCGGAGCCGGTGGTGACCGGGGGGCTGGACGATCCCGCGACGCACGCGGAGATGTCGGACTCGCTGTCGCTCGCCTTCCTCGTCGTGCTGGAGCGCCTGTCACCCGAGCAACGAGCCGTGTTCCTGCTGCGGGAGGTGTTCGACTACGGCTACGACGCGATCGCCGAGATCGTCGGCAAGAGCGAGGCGGCGTGTCGGCAGCTGGCGGTGCGGGCCCGGCGCCACATCGACCAGGACCGGCCGCGCTTCGAGACCTCGCGCCAGGAGCGCAACGAGCTGGCCCGCCGGTTCCTGACGGCCGCCGAGACCGGCGACCTCGACGGGCTCGAGGCCTTGCTGGCCCACGACGTCGCCCTGCACGGTGACGGCGGCGGCAAGGTGCGGGCGATTGCCAACCCGGTGTTCGGGCGCCATCGGGTGGCGCGGATGCTCGTGAACTGGATGCAGTACGCGAGGGGCATCGAAGGGTCCTCGATCCGACCGGTCGAGGTGAACGGCCAGGCCGGCCTCTTGGGCCTCGACGGGCAGCAGCGGGTCCTGTACGTCGTGTCGCTGGACATTGCCGACGGCCAGATCCAGGGCATCGACTCGATCGTCAACCCGGACAAGCTGCGCCACCTCGGCCCCGTGTCCGACGTGCTCCCCGCACCGCCCTCGCCGCGACCCTCCTCAGGGTGACTTGACGATCGGCGCGGTCCTGGCAGAGTCGGTGGCGTGCGCCTGGGCATCGCCCATCACTTCGGCTGGGCCGTGGCCGTGACGGCTTCGGCCGACCATCAGGTCGTCGACCGGAGGCGGATCGAGCTGATCGAACCAGGCACGCCCGCCGCACCGATCCACCACGACGGCAAGTCGCTCGACGACGCCGCCACTGCAGTGCTGGTGGCGCAGGTGCGCGCGTCGGCGCTTCGAGCGACGTCCGCCGCACTGGACGAACTCGCCACCGGATTGCCCGAACCGATCGTGTCGATGTCGCTGCGCGCCTGGCCGCTCGATTTCCCTGACGACATCGCCGTTCAACGCCGCTCGCCGTACGAGGCCCGCGCCGACTCCGTCATGTACCGCCAGGTGCTGGCCGAAGTCGCCCGCGCGCGGGGCTGGGATGTCCACCTCTACGACGCCAAGGACGTGGAAGCCCGCGCCGTCAGCAAGCTGGCCGAGCGGGCCGACGACGTCCTGCTCGGTCCGCGGGCCACGCTGGGGCCGCCGTGGACGAAGGACCATCGGATGGCGCTGGCGGCGACGATCGTGGCCGGATGAACGTTTCGGTCAGCACCGCGTGACCGGCCTTGGGGGCATGCTCGTCAGTGGACCTCGAAGATGCGGATCATGCTGCCCGCAGGATCGCGAACGGCGCAGTCGCGCACGCCCCACGGCTGCTCGGTCGGCTCCTGGACGATGTCGGCGCCGCCAGCCTGCAACTCCTCGAAGGTGTGGTCGAGGTCGCCGGTAGCCAGGTTGATGCCGGCGTAGGTGCCCTTGGCCATCATCTCGGCGATGACGCGGCGCTCTTCTTCGGTGATGCCGGGGTCGGCGGCCGGCGGGTGCAGCACGATGGACGTACCGGGCTGGTTGGCGGGGCCGACCGTGAGCCAGTGCAACCCGCCGTACTCGACGTCGTTGCGGACCTCGAAGCCGAGGAGGTCGCGATAGAACGCGAGGGAGGCGTCCGGGTCTTCGTGCGGGAGGTACGTCTGGTGAATGGTGATGTCCATGACGGTCATGCTGACCGCGGTTGACGGGCCGGCGCTTCTCGATTCCTGACGGGTCTGGTCACTTGTTTCGCCACGCACGGCGGAATCCCCGCCGTCGGTCCCGGCGACTGGCGCCGGTAGACGCTGGGCGGCACACCGACCAGTTCGGTGAAGCGAGTGCTGAAGGTGCCGAGCGACGAGCAGCCGACCGTGAAGCAGACCTCGGTGACGCTGAGGTCGCCGCGGCGCAGCAGCGCCATCGCCCGCTCGATCCGCCGTGTCATCAGGTAGCTGTACGGCGACTCGCCGTAGGCGGCCCGGAACTGGCGGCTGAGGTGTCCGGCCGACATGTGCACACCCCGGGCGAGCGCCTCGACGTCCAGCGGCTGCGCGTACTCCCGGTCGATCCGGTCGCGGACAGCGCCGCAGCCGCGCGAGGTCGCCCAGATGTGGCGCGCCGGCCGGGTCTGCTGGTCACCTGGAAGATGGTGCCACGTCGATGTGCGGGGCGACCATCGTGAAGGCGATCGACAGGACCGCCGTGAGCGGTGAGCGCCCCTACGACGCCGATTGCTCACCACATGACGCCGTACCGGTGTCGGGCGACGGTGATCACAGCGAGGTGGTGAACAGTGAGCTGGTTACCGAGCGACTCGATCCGGCGTCGGATGCGTTCCAGGAGCTCGGCCTGGGCGGGGAGGGGCAACTGTTTGACTCCGGACTGGGTGGACAGGTTGGCCACGTAGTCCGACGCGTTCACGACGACTTGAAACGGATAGCGCCTCGTGATCGGCTCCTCGAACAGCCCGCACGTTCGCACCGACTCGACAAGATCGTCCACGAGGTCCGGGTGCTTGGCGGCCGGATCGAGACGCTCGGCGCCGACGGCTTCCCAGTCGTCTTGCACGTCCCACCAGAACCGGCTGGCCCCAACCGGCACCACCACGGGCGTCGACATGAGCACGAGCACCCCGGCCGGCTCGACGAGCGCGGCCGCCTTGGTGAAGCGGACGTCGGGATCGACCCAATGGAACGAGTTGCACGCGAACACCATGTCGAACCGGCTGCCACCGGGCTCCCATTGCTCGAACGACACCGCGAGGACCGTGACTCCGGGAAGGTCGGACAAGGTTCTGGGCGGCCCGGGCAGCCAGCCGCTCGTCGATCTCCAACGCCACGATCTCGAGCCCGCGTTCGGCGAGCGGTCGAGTGGCTTGCCCGGTGCCAGGTCCGATCTCGAGGACCGCAGCACCAGGCCGCAGTCCCGCCAGCCGCACGAGGTCGTCGAATGTGGCGGCCGGCGCAACTGGTCGCGTCCGGTCATACGCATCCGCATCCTCGCCAAATCGAGACCGGAAGACCTCGCGCTGACCGCACTCCCAGGGCTCCCCGACCATCACCTCATCCCTACTCCACCTCTACAAGGCCGGGGTCATCGCGCGTACGATGGGAGGCCGGGCACGAGTGCGGGGGCACCCGTGCCGAGAGCTCACGAGGAGGTTTCGCGTGAAGATCTCGATGTTCCATCTCATGCCGCACCGGGAGCTACCGGACGACTTCGAACGGCGGTACAAGTCCGTGTGGGTCGATCCGCCCTGGCACGAGCTGGCCGACCCGGTGCGCGTGGGCCAGTACTACAACTGGACGCTCGACGAGCTGACCTACGCCGCCCAGTCGGGGTTGGACGGCATCTGCGTCAACGAGCACCATCAGAACGCCTACGGGTTCATGCCCGGGCCCAACCTGATGGGTTCGGCCCTCGCCCGGGCCACCAACGGCCTGGACGTGGCGCTCGTCCAGATGGGCTCCACGCTGCCGACGACCAACCCGCCGATCCGGGTGGCCGAGGAGTACGCCATGATCGACTGCATCAGCGGCGGCCGCCTCGTCGCCGGCATGCCGCTCGGCAGTCCGATGGACGCCAACATGGTCTACGGGATCCCGCCGATCGAGCAGCGGGAGCGCTACTACGAGGCCCACGACCTCATCATCAAGGCGTGGACGTCGGAGGAGATGTTCGCCTGGAACGGCAAGTACCAGAAGCTGGGGATGGTCAACCTCTGGCCCCGTCCCGTCCAGACGCCCCATCCGCCGGTGTGGGTCCCCGGTACGGGCAGCCTGTCGACGTGGGACTTCTCCGCCAAGCACGACCACTGCTACTGCTTCTTGAGCTACTTCGGGAACCAGCTCGGCAAGAAGGTGATGGACGGCTTCTGGGAGTTCGTCGACAAGTCGAACCTCGACCCGAATCCCCACCGGGCCGGGTTCCTGCAGCTCGTCGCCGTCGGGGACACCGACGCCCAGGCCGAGAAGGAGTACGCCGAGCACATCAAGTACTTCTACGCGAAGTGCCTGCACATCCCGCCGCAGTACCTCGGCCCGCCCGGACACCAGGACTTCCGGAGCCTCGAGTACGGCATCCGCTCGGGCAACGCGGCCCGCACGGTGGAGACCCTCACCCGCCTGAAGGAGATGACGTTCAAGGACTTCATCGACGACCAGTTCGTCATCTGCGGCAGCCCGGCGACGGTGCGTGACCAGCTGCAGGGCGCGATCGAGAACCTTCGGGTCGGGAACCTGATGGTGCTCCTGCACATCGGCTCGATGCCCCACGAGCTGACGCTCAAGAACATCGACCTGTTCAGCCGCGAGGTGCTCCCGCACCTCCGGGACAACTGGTCGGAGTGGGAGAACCACTGGTGGCCGCAGAGCCTGCGGCACCAGCGGCAGCTCACGGGGACGGTGCGGTGATGGCTCCGACCGCGCAGTCACTCAGCGTGTGGGACGGGCGGATCACCACCCGTGTGCACACCGCTGGTAGCGGTGACCCGGTGGTGTTCCTCCATGGTGCCGGTGGTCTCGAGTGGGATCCCTTCCTCGATGGCCTCGCCGAGCGCTTCACGGTGCACGCACCGGAGCATCCGGGCACCACGCCGGGGGACCCCGACGGCATCAGGGCCCTCGACCACCTGTGGGATCTCGTCCTGTACTACGACGAGCTGTTCGACGCCCTCGGCGTCGACGCCCCCGCAGTGATCGGCCACTCCTTCGGCGGGATGGTCGCGGCGGAGGTGGCCGCCACCTTCCGCCGGCGGGTCTCGAAGCTGGTGCTCCTCAACGCCCTCGGCCTGTGGCGGGACGACTCGCCGATACCCAACTTCCTCGTGATGACCCCGGACGAGTTCGTCCCGCTCATGGTCGCCGACCAGAGCGGGCCGCTCGCCCAGCGGTTCCTCGACCCCACCGGACCTGGAATCGGAGGCCGGCCAGACCGCCGTGATCCAGATGACGTGGTCGCTGGCGTGCACCGGCAAGTTCTTCTGGCCGATCCCGGATCGAGGGCTGGACACGCGCATCCACCGGATCACCGCGCCCACGCTGGTCGTCTGGGGCCATCGCGACAATCTCGTCAAGAGTGTCTACGCGGACGAGTTCGCCCGCCGGATCAGCGGCGCCCGAGTCGAGGTCCTCGAGAACGCCGCCCACTTCCCCCACGTCGAGCAGACCGAGCGCACGCTCGCTCTGGTGGGCGACTTCCTCGCCGGGGGCTAACTGACCGCGTCCGGTCGGCCCTCGGCCCAGCGCTGCTTGACCTCGTCGGTGATCTCGGCCACCCCGCCGGGTGACGGCTGGGTGATGCGGCCCTGGTTGCCGAACGGGTCGCGGAACCCGCAGTCGATGCCGTAGGGCTGCTCGGTCGGCTCGTCGAGGAACTCCACCCCATCGGCCTTGAGCTTCTCGTAGGTCTGGCGGCAGTCGTCGGTGGTGAGGATGACCGACAGGCCCATCGCGCCCTTGGTGACCAGATCGCGGATCTGGGCGGCGACCTCGTCGGACATCAGCGGCGGTCCCGCCTTCTGCAGCAGGATGTGGTGATCGGGGTTCGCCGGAGCGCTGACCGTGAGCCAGCGCATGAAGCCGAGGTCGACGTCGGCACTGACCTCGAGCCCGAGCTTGCCGACGTAGAAGTCGATGGCTTCGTCCTGGTCGAGCACGTAGATGCCGGAGTGGCTGATGCTGTTGAACATGGTGGGCAACCTACGCAGGTACCGGCACGGCCGCTTCTCCGAAACTGCTCGGCCGCGTCCAGCTCATGACGAAGCACGTCGGTACCGGATCTGGCACCGCGGCCTGCTCGCGGAAGCGGGACGGCGACGCACCCACGATGTCCCGGAACGTCCGGCTGAACGTGCCCAGGCTGGAGAAGCCGACGGCCATGCAGATGTCGGTGACGCTGCGGTCGGTGTTGCGGAGCAGCGCCATCGCCCGTTCCACGCGCCGTCGTTGCAGGTAACGGTGGGGTGGTTCACCGAAGGTGGCCCGGAACGTGCGGATGAAGTGGGCCTCGGAGACCAACGCGATTCGAGCCAGCGCCGGGACGTCCAGCGGCGAGGCGTAATCCCGGTCGATGGCGTCGCGGGCCCGCAACATCCAGCGGTTGCGCTCCTCGCTCGACCCGGGAATGATCCCCGCGACAGCCATGGTCCCACCCTAGGGAGCCCGCCGCCCAGATCACGCCGGGGACGACGACCTCACCGGGTCACGAGCCGTGAGCGTGGTCACACCACCGTTGCTCACCCTCGAGGATGGAGCCGGCACCGACGCCTTCGAGGGCGGCGAACGGGCCGCACTCGTGGGGGACGATCCAGACGTGGATCATCGCCCAGTCCCCGATCTTGACGAGCGGCGGGCGGCACGTCCCGTCAGGGCCGGTCTCGTCCTCGAGCTGGGGGGCGACCGGATCGGCGGTGAAGCAGAGGTCGTCGTGGATGTGCCACTGCATCAGTGCGCCGCCGTAGTCGGGGACGTCCTCCAGCGCCACGTCGTCGGGCAGCATGTACATCGCCGACACGAGCCGCTTGCTGCCGTCAGGCTGCGGTTCGTAGACGAGGCTCTCCGGCGCGTCCGGGTCGAGCCACACGTCGTCGTCGATCCAGTCCCAGTTCACGTAGTGCTCCTCTCCCCCTTCGCCGTCGCCGTCTCCGATCGGGTGGAACCCCGCGGCCTCGGCGTCGGCCGGGTCGGCCCACTGCGGCAGGCGGACGACGTTGACGGCGACGAGGTTCTCGGCGAACGCCTGCTGCGCCGGCGTGACGCCGTCGACGCCCGACAGGTCGATCGGCTTGGTGGGGTCGTAGGCGACCGGGGCCGCATCGGGCGCAGCGGCTGCATCGTCGTCGTGGCGTGGGCCACTGTGGTCTCGGGCGCATTGTTGTGGGTGTGGGGCGTCGTCGTTGCCCCGGGATCTTCCGGGGCCTCGGCGTGGCTGTGGTCCGCCCGGCCGCGCTGTGCGTGTGCGTGGCGCCCGCCATCATCGCGACGACGGTGATCGCGCCGAGGCCGATCGCCGGCAGCGCGAGCCGGGGCGAAACGGCGCGACTCGTCCGATCCGTCCGGGCGCGCAGCGTCACGACAGCGGCGCCGGCCGCCACCGCGCCGAGGACGGCGCACACGGTGTCGGCGAACTGGGGCGCCTCGGACTGCTCGAGGCCGTTGATCCACGAGATGCCCGACATCCTGGTGACGATCCAGGCGACGACGGCGCCACCGTTGACGACGGCGGTGGCGGCGGCGACGGCGCGGCCGCCACGGAGGAGCGTGGCCAGCCCGACCAAGATCTGCGCCGCGGCGACGGCGACGAACAGCCTCGACAACGTCGGGTGCTCGGCGTGGATCCCAGCGGCCGCGGCATGGATGGCCCCGGCACCGAGCGAAGCCATCCCCTGCAGCGGTGGACCCGGGCGCTTCGTCGTGGGTGTGGGCGGTGGTGGTCACACCCTGATCGTCGGTCGGCTCGGCGTGGGTGTGGTCCGGACCGGCGGCCGCGCTGTGCGTGTGCGTGGCGCCCGCCATCATGGCGACGACCGTGATTGCGCCGAGGCCGAGGCCGATCGCCGGCACACCGAGCCGCTGTCCGAGTGGCGCCCATGGTTCGGCCCGTCCGACCGCGCAGCGCCACGACGGCGGCTCCGACCGCCAACCCGCCGAGGACGGCGCACACGGCGTCGGCGAACTGGGGACCCTCGGACTGCTCGAGGCCGTCGATCCACGAGATGCCCGACATCCTGGTGACGATCCACGCGACGACGGCACCGCCGTTGACGACGGCGGTGGCGGCGGCGACGGCGCGGCCACCACGGAGGAGCGTGGCCAGCCCGACGAGGATCTGCGCCGCGGCGAGGGCGACGAACAGCCGCGACAAGGTCGGATGTTCGGCGTGGATCCCAGCGGCCGCGGCGTGGATGGCCCCGGCACCGAGCGAAGCCATCCCCTGCAGCGGTGTCAGGACCTGATGGTCGTCGTCTCCTGCGCTCATGGGGACGACCGTAAGACTGTCGACGATCGAGGGATATCGGGGAAGTCCCCCCCACTGTCCCTGAGACCCCTGACGAGCGGCGAACTCTGACCGGCACGGCGAACTCGCCGCGTTCCGGTCACAGTTCGTCAGGAACCGGACACCGGTCAGGTCGCGGTGGTGGCGAGGTCCCAGCCCGCCAACGAGGCTCCCGCTTCGTACGTGTCTTGGAGGAACTGGAGCAGGAACCCCTTCGGGTCGGTGGCGCTCCTCACGTCGTCGTACCGGAGAATCGCGAGCGAGCCGTTCCCTTGTCCCATCCACTCGGCCGGCTGGGGGCGCAGCACCTGCCGCGTGCAACGTCGGCGGGCTCGGGTGCGGTGTACGAGTAGTAGGCGGGGAATCGGTTGACTCGATCCCCGGCCCAGAACCCGAAGCTGATGACCTCGTGGGAATACGCCTCGGCGGTGACCGGGTCGACGCCCGGCCGAGCCTCGGCCCGATCACCGGAGAATCTGCTGGTGGCAAGGTCGAAGCTGTGCCAGAACAGGTGCACCGGGCTGCTCTTTCCGCAGTACCACCCGGCGAACTCCTCGAGCACGTCGGCACTCCATTGGAGGGCGCGCAGGAACCGGGAGACGGCCGCGGTGTCGTAGCTGGCGTGGTCGTGGTCCTCGGCGAAGGGGGTCGTCATCGGAACTCCGAAGGGCTCGCCGTGGATCTCGACATGCACATCGAGTTGGTCGAGCGCGTCGACGAGTTGATCGTGGAACGCGGCCACCGAGAGGCCTTCGTGCAGCTCGAACCCGGCGTCGGATTCGGTGGTCCGCGCTCGCAGCTGATGATCGGTGAGGTCGAGCTCGATCTCGAGGTTGTGGACCTCGACGGGCATGCGTCGGGTGGTCAAGTCCCGCCCGCCGACGGATAGAGCGTGACGTTCCACCAGTGGTTCCGCATCGGCATCACGCGAGCCTGGTCTTGCCGACGATCTGCGCCCACAGGTGAAGGGTGTCCTTGGTCGGCTCCCAGTCCTCGAGCGCCAGCAGCGGAAGGTTCACTTCGCTCATGGGGTACCTCGTTCTCGAGCGCGCGTGATGCAGCGGAAGCCGATGTGGCTCATGCCGGTGTCGACCATCTGCGGTCGCCGGGCCGCCGGTCGGTAGCGCTGGCAGTAGCTGTCCGCGCAGAGGTAGGAGCCGCCCTTGATCGTCTTGCGCGGGATGAGGAATTGCGGCTGCGCCGGGTCGTAGCTGCCCTCGCTGGTCGGAACGGGGCGGGCGGTCGGGACGCAGCATCCGCCCTCCGTCACGTCGGTGTGGTCCGGTGCCCACCAGTCAGTCGTCCACTCCCACACGTTCCCGGCCATGTCGTGCAGCCCGTAGCCGTTGTCGGGGTACGAGCCAACTTCGGCGGTCGAGCCATACCCGCGGTCGTGGCGCCACGGGAAGTCGCCGTGCCAGTAGTTCGCCAGCCGCTCGCCCGGCTGCTCGGGTTCGTCGCCCCACACAAAGTCCGCACCCTCCAGACCTCCTCGCGCCGCCCGCTCCCACTCGGCCTCGCTCGGCAGTTCCTTGCCGGCCCACGCTGCGTACGCCTCGGCGTCCTCGTAGGCGACGTGCACGACGGGGTGGTCACCGCCACGCTCGATCGAGCTGCCAGGCCCTTCGGGCTGCCGCCAGGACGCCCCAGGGGTCCACATCCACCACTGGCTCAGATAGCGCAAGTCCACGGGTCCTGGCGTGCCCCTGAACACCATCGAGCCGGGGACGAGGTTCTCCGTGGCGCGCTGGGGAAGTCGGCGAGGTCGAGCGGCCGCTCGGCGACGGTGACGTACCCGATGGCCGACACGAACGTCTCGAACTGGCGGTTGGTGACCTGGAAGCGATCCATCCAAAAGCCATCGACTTCGACGGGATGAGTCGGGGCCTCCTCCGGGTAGTGGGCATCGGAGCCCATCCGGAAGGTGCCGCCCGGGACCCACATCATGTGGTGGCGGTCGATCACTACCGCTCAGTCTGGCTTGCCGTGCGTGGAGGTCGGCGGTGCTACCGAACCCGATCGTCGACGGCGGGTGGCTGCAACAGGGCGAGGTGCTCGTCCCGGACGAGGTCGAAACGAAGGGCGAACGCCGCCAAGTCATCCGCTGCCACTCGGTCCGTACGCCGGCTTCGCCATCCGTTTCGCGGAGTCGCAACTTCACCCTCGCCAGGTAGTCGATGTGGAAGTTGACCGCGCTGCGGGAGATGCGGCCGCATCCGGGCAACGCCCGCAGGCGGGCCACGATCTCCTTGTCGGTCGGCAACGCGACCGTGGCGCTGTCACGCAGCCGCGGCTCGCACAGCGCGACGAGCACGAGGAAGTACTTCGCGGTCTCGTCCAGGGCGAATCCGGCGGATGTCGCCTCGCCATCGGCGCGGCCGGGCAGCTCCGGCTACCCGAAGCCCGTCAGTCCTGCCGTGATCAAGCATGCTGCCCGGCGCGGCTACCTCGCGCCGTTGCACACCGTCGCCACGAGCGGACAGCTGGGCAATCCCGAGCTGCTGCGCTCCTGGTTGCGAGCCCTGCCGCAACGCCGCCGCAAGGCACAGGTCGAAACCCTCGCCGCCCTCGTCGCGAACCGTGACGTCACGCTCGGCACCACCGCCACCATCGAAGGCATCACCGACACGTCCACCGGACAAGCCCTCGGCGAGCCGCAGAGGTGGTCGCCGCACCTGACTTCTCCGCCTACGTGCGCCGCTGTTCGTCACCGGCGGTAAAACGAGCGGAGTCCTCGTACGCCCGAACGGCAGCGAGGTGCCGCTCGTCAGCACCGAGCAGGGGCCAGGGTTCCTCCGGCCGTCCACACCGGGGATGAACGCCTACACCCGCAGCCACGTCGAAGCTCACGCCGGTGCGATCATGCGCGACGAGCCGTTCACCGAGGGCGTCCTGTGGATCAACCGGGCGCCGTGCGGCGCCGGGGCGACCTCAGGCTGCGAACACCTCCTGCCGCGGATGATCCCCACCGGCAAACGACTCTTCGTCTATGTGATGCCCAAGGGGACGACTGGGGCGATCCCCCGCCCGCTGGTCATCGATGGGGTCGGCCGCCGGCGGCGGCGCGGCCCGTCAGGCTGAAGCGAACCCTGGCGTACGTGCCACCTCGACCGGCGACGGCGTCGACCTTGAGCAGGCCCCGGGCCCCGTGCGAGAGCGTCATGAGCGCCTTGACCGCCGCTGGCGCGGGTCGCCCCGGCGTAGCCCAGTTTCGCCTCGGCCGCCTCGCCGTCGATGGTGCCAGCGAAGTCACCGACGAACGTGAACACGTCGGCGAACGTTCCCGGTGGCGTGGTGGCTACGTCGTCGCAACTCGCGGCGATCAGGACCACCGTCGCGCCTTCCGCGGCTCCGACCAGCGTGCCGGTGAAGGTCAGCGTGGTGTCCGCGGTGAGCTTGCACGCCTTGTCGCCCACGGGCTGAAGGTTCACGCTGGCGAGGTCGAAGGTGACGGTGAACTCGCCGCGTGCCACCGCCCGTGTTTCCGTCACGCCCGGAGCGGCCACCACCCCCACCGAGATCATCGCCGACGCCAATGCTGCGAGAACTGGCCTTCTCATCGCGCCTCCTCTGCATCGAGCCCCCGGGAAACGGTAGATCGTCTGCGGCCGTGAGTGGCGTCAGGGCGGACGCCCGTCATGACCTCCTTGAACTGAATGTGGGTCGCGGCATCACGCCGCCTGCCTCCAGTCCGAAAAGCCGACGGGTCGGAACAGGTGTGTCGATGCGCCGCGCTGGATCGGACGAGCCCCAAGAGTGAGGCTCGAGCCACCAGGACGACGATCCCGGCAATCGCGGCGCCGAGCGAGCCCCAAATCAACCAGGCCACAGAAGCCCAGAAGATGGCCGGGACCACGACCATCGCGAGAATCGCCAGGCCCGGCGACTCACGGCGAGTCGGCTGGGTGTACTGACCCGATGGGTCGTACGGGATCAGGGCGGAACTCTGTCCCGCGTCGTACTGGAGAAGGCTCACTATCGTCCTCTTGCTGAGCGAAGGGGGTACCTTCGCATTGGGTTCACCCGAGCCAACCGACGGCCCGGTGACAGACTTCCGGTATCGACGAAGGTCAGGACCAAAGTCCCGAAGAGCGCAGGACCCACGCCCTCGGCGCCAGCTCCCAGGCAGTAGCGATCCGACGGCACCGAATCCAAGCCGCCTGAACCGGAATCAGGTAGGTGAGAACATCTCGTAGAAGCGCCAGACGAGGTAGACGACGAGCGCCACCACCATCAACTTGAAGTGCCACGGGGCCTTCTCGTCGGCGGCCGGGGTCGTCGTCGTGCCGCCGAACCGGAGCTTCGAGGTCCCGCCCGCACGTTGGGCAGCGGCCCTCAGGCTATCGTCGACGGCGCCCAATACTTCGTGCATTCCTCACACCACGGCATGGCGGTGCAGCCGGCCCGGCGCCGGACCCGCAGCTTCAGCGGGGTCGAGCCGAGACCGAAGGCCTCCCGGATCGACCGTTCCAGGAAGGCGAAGAGCGCCTGGGGCAGCGCGCGGTTGGTGAACAGCGTGAAAGTCGGCGGATCGTTGGCTCCCTGCAGCGCATAGAGCACCTTCGCCCCCCCTCCCGCCGGATGGCGTTGCTGCGCATCGGCAAGGACCCGGTTGACGTCCCGCGTCGGCACCCGCCGGTGGTACTGGGTGATCGTGCTCCTGCAGCACCGGGCGCAGGCGGTGGGCACCCCCTTGCCCGTCAGCGCCGAGATCTTCAGCACCGGGGCCTCCCCGATGAAGGCGAGCCGCCGCCCGAGCTCGCCGAGCATGCTGGCGCGGTCGTCAGGATCGGTGACCAGATCCCACTTGTTGAGCACGATGACGATCGGGCAGCCCGAGGCCTCGATCCGCTCGGCGAGGCGCTGGTCCTGGCCGGTCACCCCCTCCGTCGTGCCGACGAACGAGGAGTAGGGCGATGTCAGCTTCGTCGATCGCCCGGAGGGCGCGCACCAGCGAGTAGTACTCGGTCGAGTCGTCGATGCGTGCCCGCCGGCGCATGCCGGCCGTGTCGACGAACACGATCGGCCCGTCCTCGGTCTCGACCAAGGTGTCGATCGAATCTCTCGTGGTACCGGCGAGGTCGTGGACCACCGAGCGGTCCTCGCCGACGAGGCGGTTGAAGAGG
>CAVWJT010000006.1:0-175170 GCA_963755235.1 uncultured Acidimicrobiia bacterium | reverse complement strand
GTCATCGACACCACGGGCCGCGCGCCGGATGACGTCGCGGACGAGATCCTCGCTTTGGTCACGGAATCGCGCGGACGTCCACGCGATTCCGTGACCAAAGAGGGATTGCGGCGGGTCACGGTTCCCCTCGGGGAGCGCGCCTACGACGTCGTGGTCGGGCCCGGCGCCGTCGACGAGCTGTCCGGTCTCGTGCCTTCCTCGGCGCGGCGGGCGGCGGTCGTGTCGCAGGCCGGCATTCCGTTCCCGGTCGATCCGGGCCTCCCGGCCGAGCGCTTCGAAATCGGCCACGGGGAGGACCACAAGACGCTCGCCACGGTCGAGCTGCTGGCGCGCGGCTTCGCCGCGATGGGGCTCACCCGCAACGACGTCGTCGTCTCCGTCGGCGGGGGGATGGTCACCGACGTCGCCGGGTTCGCCGCCGCCACGTGGCACCGCGGGGTGCCCGTGATCCACGTCGCGACGACACTGCTCGGCATGGTGGACGCGGCGATCGGCGGCAAGACCGGGGTGAACCTGCCCGACGGCAAGAACCTGGTCGGGGCGTTCTGGCAGCCGGCCGGCGTGATCTGCGACCTCGACGCCCTGGCCACGCTGCCGGCGCGCGAACGCCGCTCGGGCGACGGCGAGATGGCCAAGTACCACTTCCTCACCGGGGAGGACCTGACCGCGATGGACCTCACGGAACGGGTGGCCCGTTGTGTCGAGATCAAGGCGGAAGTGGTCGCGGCCGACGAGCGCGAGTCCGTCGGAGCCGGCCGGCGGGCGCTGCTCAACTACGGGCACACCCTGGCCCACGCTCTGGAGATCGCCAGCGATCACGACCTCACCCACGGCGAGGCCGTCGGGGTGGGGCTGGTGTACGCGGCGGAGCTCGCCTCACGGCTCGAACGCATCGACCGCGCCCGCGTCGACGATCACCGCACGGTCGTGGGGCAGACGTATGACCTTCCGACCAGCCTCCCGAAGGAGGTCGACCGCGACGAGCTCGTGGCGCTGATGGCGCGGGACAAGAAGGCCGTGGAGGGTTTGACGTTCGTGCTCGACGGCCCGGCCGGTCTCGAGGTGGTGGTCGGGGTGCCGGAAGCCGACGTGCGGGCAGCGCTGGATGCGATCGACGCCCCGTGACCGTGTCCGACGTACGCGGGCCTACGTTGGAGGGATGACCGCCGTGCTCCCGCCGATCGGGTACGCAGAACGTCCGGCCGCCGTGCGGGCCCGCCTCGACGGCGACGTCCTCCTCGTGTCGACTCCGTCCAACGTGCGCTGGCTGACCGGGTTCGGAGGCACGCTCGGCTGGGTGGTCATCGGGCAGGACCGGTTCACGCTCGTCACCGACGGGCGCTACGCCGAACGAGCGGCCGCGGACATGGCGACCGCCGGTGTCGATGCCGAGGTCGTCGTCGGGCGCACCCGGCCGGAGATCCGCGACCTCGTCGTGGCGGCGGCCGGCACCGGTCACCGGGTGGTGGCGGAGGCGGGCCACTTGAGCCACGCGGCGTGGACCGACTTCGCCAAGGACCTCGCGCTCGAACCGGACCGCGGCACGATCACGGGACTACGCCGGGTCAAGGACGACGGCGAGCTGGCCCGGATCGCCCGCGCCGCCGAGATCGCCGACCGCGCGCTCACCCACGTCGCCCCGACGCTCGGCGACGGCGGCACCGAGCGGGACGTGCGCGACGACCTCGACCAACGGATGCGCGGCCTCGGCGCGGACGGGCTCAGCTACGAGCCGATCGTCGCCAGCGGACCGACGCTCGCCGCCCGGCCCCACCACCAGACCGGCCGGCGCGTGATCGTCGAGGGTGACACCGTCATCATCGACGTCGGCGCGCTCGTCGACGGCTATCACTCCGACATGACCCGTACGTTCGTCGTCGGCGAGCCCAGCGCGCAGCAGCGGGAGTTGTACGACCTGGTCCTGGCGTCGCAGCGAGCCGGTCTCGCAGCCGTTGCCGCCGGCCTGCCGGCGCAAGAGCTCGACGCGACGTGCCGCGAGGTGTTCGAGGACGCGGGGTACGGCGACTGGTTCCTGCACGGCACCGGCCACGGCGTCGGGCTCGACATCCACGAGGACCCGTTCGCCGCCAGGGTGTCCACCGACGACCTGGTCGAGGGGGACGTGGTCACCGTCGAACCCGGGCTCTATCGTGACGGATTCGGCGGGATCCGCATCGAGGATCTCGTGGCGGTCACGCCGACCGGGTGCCGCATCCTCACCACGCTGCCGAAGGACTCGCCATGCCTGCCATCACCACCAACGACCTGAGGAACGGGATCACGCTCCAGCTCGACAACGGGCTGTTCCAGGTCGTCGACTTCCAGCACGTCAAGCCGGGCAAGGGCGGCGCCTTCGTGCGGACCAAGCTGCGCAACGTCAGGACCGGGAACGTGTTGGAGCGCACGTTCAACGCCGGGGTGCGGGTCGAGCAGGCGATCGTCGACCGCCAGGACATGCAGTTCCTCTACCGCGACGGCGATGAGTACGTGTTCATGAACACGTCGACGTACGAGCAGATCAGTGTCCCGCCGGCGGCGCTCGGACCGGCGGCCGACTACCTCGTCGAGCAGGCCGTGGCCCAGATCGCCCAGTACCAGGACCAGATCATCGGCGTCGAGATCCCCGCGTCAGTGGAGCTGGCCGTCGCCCAGACCGAGCCAGGGGTGCAGGGCGACCGAGTATCCGGCGCCCGCAAAGCGGCTCGGTTGGAGACCGGCAAGACGGTGCAGGTGCCCCTGTTCGTCGAGACGGGCGATCGGGTGAAGGTCGACACGCGCACGGGCGAGTACATCACCAGGGTCTGATGGGACCTCGACGGCCTGATCGCAGATCCGATGCGCGCGAACGGGCCCTGTATCTGCTCTACGAGGCGGAGACGAAGGGGATCTCGCCGGTCGATGCGTTGGAGCTGCAGATCGTCGAACCGGACGAGATGACGACCACTGTGGTGAGGGGTGTGGCCGAGCACCGGGAGCGGCTGGACGCGGCGATCGCGGCCCGGGCGACCGGCTGGTCGCTCGCCCGGATGCCGGTGCTCGACCTGAGCGTGCTGCGGATCGGCGCCTTCGAGCTCGCCGAGCGTCAGGACGTCCCGGTCGCCGTCGTCATCGACGAGGCCGTCGAACTGGCCAAGCGCTTCTCGACCGACGCCAGCGGGCGGTTCGTCAACGGTGTGCTCTCGGCGCTGGCGCAAGATCTGCGCCCGACCGAACCGCCGGGTGAATGAGAATGTGAGGGTGGCGAGGGAGACGGTCGAGCTCAGGGAGACGGTCGACGACACGGCCGCGTCCGCCGACATTCAGCTCGCCGCGCCGGCGTGGTGGCCCCAGTTGGCCGGGTGGCGGGTCACCGGCTGGCAGCTCCTGCTCGTCGTCGCGGTCACCGTCTACGTCGCCTACTTCGCCGGGCTGAGCCTGGACATCCACCACGGGCTCGGCACGTCGAGCTACGACTCGGGCCTGTACGACCAGGGCATCTGGCTGATGTCGCGGTTCGACGCCCCGTTCGTGACGTTGATGGGCCGCAACCTGATGGGCGACCACACGTCGTTCATCCTGGCGCTCCTCGTCCCGTTCTACTGGCTGTTCCCCGCCGCGGGCACGATGTTCTTCGCCCAGGCGCTCGTGATCGGGCTCGGGGCGGTGCCGGTGTTCCTGTACGCCCGGCGGCGGCTGGAGTCCGAACCGATGGCGCTCGTTCTGGCCTGCGCGTATCTGCTGCATCCGGCGGTCGGGTGGACCAACCTGGAGAACTTCCACCCCGATTGCTTCCTCGGGGTCCTGGTCGGGATGGCCATCTGGGCCGCCCTGGAGCGGCACTGGAAGACCTACGCCGTGTTCGTCGCGCTCTCGTTGCTCGTCAAGGAGGACGTGTCGCTGGTCATCGTGCCCCTCGGGATCTGGGTCGCCGTGAAGCGGGACCGGCGCATCGGGCTGATCACCATCGTCGGCAGCGTGGGCTTCATGCTCTTCGCGACGTTGGTCGTCATGCGCTCGCTGATCGGCGTGCCGACGCGCAACACGTGGCGGATCCCGTTCGGCGGCGTGCGCGGGTTCGTCGAGACCTCGCTCCGGCGGCCCGGCGATGTGATCGACCACCTCCGGGCCGACGAGCGGCCCTGGTACGTGTGGCAGATGCTGACGCCGTTCGCCTACGTGTTCCTGCGCCGGCCCAGCGTGGCGCTCATCGGTGGGGTCGCGCTCGCCGCCAACGTCGTGTCGACGTTCTGGTACCAGTACCACGTCCAGTACCACTACTCGCTCGTGATCGTGCCGGCCCTGGCGCTCGGCACGGCCTACGCGGTGGCGGCGTTGGGCCCGGCGGTCCGCAAGTACGCGGTGGCGGCAGTCGCCGTGTTCGCCGTGTACTGCGCCTACTTGTGGGGTCCCCTGCCGTTCTCGCGGAACGAGCTCGCTTACTGGGCCCCCGACCACCCGGTGGCGGAGCAGATGCGCGATCTCATCGACGCCGTGCCGGCCGATGCGGTGGTGTCCGCGTACCACCGCGTGACGCCGCACATGGCCCACCGGAAGAAGATCTACCAGTTCCCCAACCCGTTCCGGGTCGTGCTCTACGGGCCCGACATCAGCCTCGAGGGCACGCGTCTCGACGACCTCGCCGAGGAGGTCGAGTACGTCGTGCTCCCGGTGGCCAAGGAGGCCGACAACGAGGCCGACTGGCAGGCGATCCGGTCCGCCTTCGAGCTCGTCGAGGCCAACGAGTCGTGGGAGCTGTACCGGCGGACGGGCCGCCCGCTCCCGCCGTTGCCGGAGTCGTCGGGCTGACGGCGGGCGTCAGGTGCCGACGAAGACGGCGACCGTCCGCGCGGGCACGGTGAACGTGCCCGTCGCCTCGTCGTAGGTCGCCGTCTTCACGACGTCGTCGCCGCCCCCGGCCTGGACCGGGTGCAGGTCGTACGGCTCGCCGGCGAGAGCGGGCACGGTCTGGGTCTGCTCGTCCGGGGAGGCGTTGAACACGACCACGATGCCCTCCCAGCGGCGGTCGAGGTCCCGACCGGCGCGGTCATCGACGGTCATCGTGATGACGCCCGGTGGCTGGGCCGGACCGCCGATCGGGAAGCCGACCCGCTCCTGGATCCGCTCGGCGGAGCCGAGCCGGAACAGCGGCGACGAGAACCGGATCTCGAGCAGCTCGGCGGCGGCCCTGGTCGCCGCGGCGAGGTCGGCCGGCGCCGGTTCGAGCGCCGGGTCCTCGAGCAGCGGGCGCATGAAGTCCCACTTCGACTCGTTGTCCCCACGTCGGGGCAGCCCGGAGCCCCACGTCGACTCGGTGGCGGACCAGTCGATGCGGTTGAACCAGTCACCGGAGTCGAAGGAGTTGCGGTCGAGCGACTTCGAGCGCAGCAGATCGGTACCGGCGTGCCAGAACGACGGGCTCTGAGCCAGCGCCGTGGTCGCCAGGGCGACGGTGTTCATCCGCACCCGATCGGCCATCGACGTCGACTGGGGCAGCTTGTACTGGACGTTGTCGAACAGTGCCTCGTTGTCGTGGGCGTCCACGTAGGTGATCGTCTCGGACGGGTCGCCGGCGTACCCGGCGGGCTGGCCGTTGTAGTCGACGCCGGCGCCGGTCACCGTCGCCCCGGTGCGGTCGACGAACTCGTAGTCGCGCAGATTTCCGGCCAGCCCGACCTTGATCTGGTCGTGGTGCAAGAGCAACCTCTGCAACTGCTGCTCCGGCGTCCCGTTGACGGCGTCACCGTTGGGGTCGGTGTACAGGCCGGTGGCGAACCCCTGGATGCGCGGGTTGGCGTCGAACGGCCCGCCGCCGCGGACGGCGTCGCGCAGCCGGTCGGTGAAGGAGCCGATGCCGGAACCGAACAGCTCGAGCTGCCGCGCCTGGCGGAACCGGGCGCCTCCGGCGACCTCGCCGAAGTCCCATCCCTCGCCATAGACGTAGATCCGCCTGCCGTCGACGCCGTCGTGCTCGAGCGTGAGATCATCGAGCGCCTCGCGGACGGCGAGCATGTTGGCCAGTGAGTGGTGGCCCATCAGGTCGAAGCGGAAGCCGTCGACCTTGTACGCCCGCGCCCAGGTGACGACGGAGTCGACCATCAGCTTCTCCATCATCCGGTGCTCGGTGGCCGTGTTCTGGCAGCACGTCGACGTCTCGACGGTGCCGGTCGCGGAGAGCCGGTGGTAGTAGCCGGGCACGATGCGGTCGAGCACGCTCTTGGCGGCCTGACCCGACGCCGTCGTGTGGTTGTAGACGACGTCCATGACCACCCGCAGGCCGGCTCCGTTGAGGGCGGCGACCATCTGGCGGAACTCCCGGGTGCGGGTCGGGCCCTCGGGATCAGTGGCGTAGGAGCCTTCGGGCGTCGTGTAGTGCCACGGGTCGTAACCCCAGTTGAAGCCGTCGGTCGCGGCGACCGCGTCGACACACGCCTGCTGCTCCTCCGACGCCGGGCCGAAGGACTCGAGATCGCAGGCCGGGGTCGCCTGGTCGGCGCGGCGTTCGGGGATCGTGGCGATGTCGAACACCGGCAGCAGGTGGACGGTGTTGAGCCCGGCGCCGGCCAGACGGCGCAAGTGCTGCATCCCGGCGCTGCCGGAGTCGGTGAAGGCGAGGTAGGTACCGCGGTGGTCGGCAGGCACGGTCTCGTCGGTGATCGAGAAGTCGCGCACGTGGAGCTCGTAGATCGTCGAGTCCTCGGGCTGGCGCAGCTCGGGCTTGCGCACGTTGTTCCAGCCGGCCGGGCGCAGTGACGCGTCGTCGAGGTCGACGAGGACCGAACGGGCGGAGTCCGTCGTCAGCGCCACCGCGTACGGGTCGGTGACCAGGTTGGTCAGGACCGCGTCCTCGGCCGGGACGTAGACGTCGACCTCGAACAGGTAGGTCGCCCCCGCCCACTCGCGCCGACCGGTGGCCGACCACACGCCGTCGTCGTCGCGGCGGAGTTGGACCCGCGTGTCGGTGGACTGCCCCGGCGGGCGGAGGAGCAGGTCGACGTCCTTCGCCGTCGGCGCCCACACCGCCAGCTTCGGCGCGCTGGAGCGCCAGGTCACGCCGAGGTCGCGGTCGTACGCGTCGTCGTAGACGTCGTCGAGCACGCCGGGGATCTGCAGCCCTGTGGCGTCGACGAGACGACCGAGGTCGTCGTACGCGGCGATGGCGAGTTGGCCGGTGAGCGCGCCCTCGGCGTCGCGGGCATCCTTGTTCGACAGCCGCAGGGCGTCGTAGGAGGCGAGGTGCGGCCACTGCTGACGGATCTTCGCGGGGAGCCCGCGGGGGTCGAGTGTGAGCGGGAACGACTCGCCGCCGAGGATCGCCTCCTCGTCGACGACCAGGCCACCCGCCGGCGCGGCGTGCAGTCGGAAGTGCCAGCCGCTCGCCGCGGCCGGCAGGTTCCACGCGAGGAGGTCCCGTTCCAGCCAGTGCGCCTCTTGCCGGGCGATGTCGTCCTGCACCGGGCCGCCGGTCGACGTGGCGACGGTGAGCACGTGGGTGGCGAGCACGTAGCTGAAGGTGACGCGCGTGCCGTTGGACGGGACGGTGTACGGGATGTTGGCCCCGTTCGGGGCCCCGCCGGCGCCGTAGTTCTCGTCCCAGGTCAACCCGTGGGTGACCTTGACTTCGTACGATCCGGCCGGGATCTCCGTCGTCGTCCACGTCCAGACGCCGTCGCCGTCGGGGTCCTGCAGCCACGGGCGCATGCAGTCGGGCGACCAGTCCGCCGGGCATCCCAGCTCCGACTGGGCGCTGCCGGGCGCCGTGATGATGTTGCCGTCGCTCAGCACGTCGTTGGTCACCCAGTGGGTGCCGTGGTCGTAGTAGAAGGTCACCGGCCCGCCGGGGTGGGTGAACGGGATGTTGGCCCCGTTGGGTGCCCCGCCGGCGCCGTAGTTCTCGGTCCAGCTCCGGTTGATCGCCACCTTGAACTCGTAGTTGCCCGCCGGCAGGTCGAAGGTGCCCTTCCAGATCTGGTCGTCGGGGTCGAGGGTGAGCTGGGCCTGGTCGCACTCGGGTTGCCACTCCCCGGGGCACCCCATCTCGTCGTTGGCACTGCCGGGGACGCTCACCGCGTCCGGCTGGACGACCGGGCCGCCACCGTCGCCGCCGTCGTCGCCAGGGGGCGCGGGATCGCCGACGGTCGCGTACGTCTGGGCGACCGACAGGTTGCCGCTGTGGTCGCGGAGTACGGCCCGGTACTCGACCATGGTGCCCCTGGCGAGACCGGTGACGTCGTGGAACACTCGGTAGGGAGCGTTGTCGTCGGTGCCGAGCGGTCTCCACTCCGCGGTCCCGGCCGGGCGCCAGAGCAGCGTCACCTGGTTGAACCCGTCGTCGGGCACGGCGACACCGACGTCGGCCCGCCCGCCGACGGTGCCCCCGGGTCCCGGCGTGCGGAAGAACATCGCCGGTGCGTGCCGCTGCCGGTCGAGGTCGGACTGGGCGCGCCACACCAACACGCTGAGCGGCGGCACGGTCACGGTCACGCGGCCTTCCGCGTCACTGCGCACGTCCGCGGTCCGGCTCGGCCACAGCCCGCGGTATTTCGCCTTCTCGCTGAAGGTGTCGAACGTGACCGTCTGAGCGGTCTCGCTGTTGTTCAGCGCGACGACATACTCGCGCTCGTCGTGGGGGTCGATGCGGCTGAACGCGTACACGCCGGCGTTGCGGCTGGCGTAGCGGTGGATCTGGGCGCCGTCGGCGAGCGCCGGGTGCTGCGCCCGCAGCCGGGACAGGTCGGCGAGGTGCCGGTACAGGGGATGGGCGGTGTCGAAGTTGCGTTCGGCGGTGGTGGCGTCGGTGCCGATCAGGTCGTCGTCGTTGTACGTGTTCACCTGCGAGGCGAACATGTCCTGGCGGGCGTCCTGGTCGCCGCCGTCGCCGACGAAGCCCTGCTCGTCGCCGTAGTACACGACCGGCTGGCCGCGCGAGAGGTACATCAGGGAGTGGGCGAGGCGGTCCCGGGTCAGCAGCTCGTCGCCGGCGGCGCCGCTGTCGGCGATGAACTTGCCGATGCGGCCCATGTCGTGGTTGCCGAGGAACGTCGGCAACGAGTAGGCGTTGGAGTCGGTGTCGGTGTAGTAGTCGTCGTCGGCGAACAGGTCGCGCAGTTCGACGGTCGGGCGACCCTGGGCGAAGCCGCTGGCCCGGGCTTGGAAGCCGAAGTCGAGCGTGGCTTGCAGGCCGGCCTCGGTCGTGTAGCGGGACATGAACGCCGGGTTGGGGTCGAAGACCTCGCCGAAGGCGAAGAAGTCGTCGTTCTCCGCGGCCACGGCACGCTCTGCGATCGCCCTGGCGAACACTTGCCAGAACTCGACGTTGACGTGCTTGGCGGTGTCGATCCGGAACCCGTCGATGCCGAAGTCGACCCACGCCTCGTAGATGTCGGTCATCCCCGCGACGACGTCGGGGTGCTCGGTGAAGAGGTCGTCGAGGCCGAAGAAGTCGCCGTACTCGGCGTCCTCGCCGACGAAGTCGGTGTTGCCGCGGTTGTGGTAGTAGATCGGATCGTTCAGCCAGGCGGGCACCTTCACCGTCTCGTCCTCGACGGTCGGGAAGGTCGGTGTGTACGGGAACGAGACGTCGGGGTCGAGCGGGGGGAAGTCCGGATCGTCGACGAAGTCGCGGTCGTCGAACGGTTGGAGCGTGTCGCTGCGGATGTACGGAGCGGTCGCCTTGTCGATGTAGTTGTAGTTGTTCGCCGGGCCCTCGACGTAGGCGATCACGTCCGCGGTGTGGTTGGTGATGATGTCGAAGAAGACCTTCATGCCGCGAGCGTGGGCCCGGTCGACGAGCTCGCGCAGGTCGTCGTTCGTGCCGAAGTGGGGGTCGACCTGGGTGAAGTCGGTGATCCAGTACCCGTGGTAGCCGGCGCTGATGAACGGATCCTCGCCCTGCACGGGGCGGTTCTTGAACGACGGCGTCAGCCAGATGGCTGTCGTCCCGAGGCCCTGGATGTAGTCGAGCTGGGAGATCAGCCCGGGAAGGTCGCCGCCGTGGTAGAAGCCCTTGTGGGTGGGGTCGAAGCCGTGGTCGAGCCGGCCACCCGGGATGCCGCCGGTGTCGTTGTCCTCGTCGGCGTTCTCGAAGCGGTCGGTCATGACGAAGTAGAACCGCTCGCGGGTCAGGTCGTCGCGCAGCGAGGTGCCGGCCCGCGCCCGGTCGGCACTTGTCACTCCCTCGGGCGGCTCGGCGGGGGCGACGGCGACCCGGTGCGACACGTCGTCGTAGGAGAACGTGAGTCGCGTCGCACCCTGCAGCACGAGCGGCACGTCGGCGGACGGGTAGCTGCGATCCCACGTGCCGTCGAGGGCGACCTTCCACGCCCACGAGCCGGCCGGCACCTCGACGGTGATCGACCAGCTGCCGTCCGGCGTGGTCGTCATCGCCGTCGCCGGGCACGGGGGTGACCAGTCGTCCGGGCACCCGAGTTCCGACTGGAGCGAGCCGACGAGCGTGACTGATCCGGCCGCCTCGTCGTGATCGGCGGCGACGGGCGTGCGGGCCGTCGCGGCGACGACCGCGGCGGCGACGATGCCGGTGACGGCGAGGAGACTCGGGACGAGCCGTGAGGTCGTGCGCGTCGAACGCGGTGCGAGCATCTGAACCCCCTGCGCGGATGGCGATCTGCTCGCCCACCGTAACCCGCCGGCTACAGCGCGCCCTTCTCCCACGGTCCGGTGATGGCGAAGGTGATGCCCGGTGACTGGAGGTTGGCGAACAGCCAATTGCCGCGCCTGGGTTCGAACGTCGCGCCGGCCCACTCCGAGCCGCTGTAGTCGTCCGGGGGGACGTTCTTCCCGGCGGTGCCGCCGCTGAGGTCGGCGATGTTCATGGCGAACGGGAAGATCGTGCCGTCGGTGTCCAGGCCGTGGAGGAACTCGTCCCCCGACCCGTCCTCGCACAGCACGAGCCCGCCGCGCGGGCTCACGGTCACGTTGTCGGGGGCGTTGAGGACGGCCGCGGCGGGCGACGCGAACAGCACGCTGAGCTCGTTGCGCCGCGGGTTGTACTCGAACACCTGCCCCTGGCCGACCGGGCCGCCGCTGGTGGAGATGAAGTACGCCCGCCGGTTGCCGAACCACGCGCCCTCGCCGCGGGCGATCGCGGTGCCGCCCTTCGCCTGCCCCTGGGCGACGGTCGAGGTCTCGCCCGGGCCGGGGTTGGGCTCGTCGATGTCGACCCAGTCGCTGACCTCCCACGACGCGCCGGTCGGGGCGGCGTAGACGTCGGCCACGCCATCGATCGCCATCATCTGCAGGCGGCCGTCGGTCAGGTCGCCGCGGCGCCGTGGCACGAAGCGGTAGAACCCGCTCGGGGTGGCGTCCTCGGTGAGGTAGACGATCCCGGACGCCGGGTCGATGCACAGTGCCTCGTGGGAGTAGCGCCCCAGTTGGGTGAGCGGCACGGCGTCGCTCGTGCCGTCGGCGGGCACGTCGTACACGAACCCGTGACGCACCTCGTCGGCGGTGCCGGGCGCGTTGACCTGGGTCGTCTCCTCACACGTCAGCCACGAACCCCACGGCGTCGGCCCGCCGCAGCAGTTGCGGATCGTTCCGCTGAGGCTCGGGTACGACTCCAGCCACTCGCCGGCGTGGGGATCGAAGACCAGGTTCGTCGTGCCACCGGCGGATGTCGGGTCGTAGGTGCTGTCCGGATCGGCGAACGGCGTGCCGTTGCCCCGCTCGTGGTTGCGCACGAGGTGGACGACCCGGCCGCGCCGGAACGCGGCCATCCCGTCGTGGGCGCTCGGCGTCGGTGCGCCGTTGGCCATCGGGTCACCAGTCCACCCGTAGGAGAGGTACTCGAACCCCTTGGGGAGCAGCAGCAGCGGGAGGCCGGTGGCCTCGTCGCGCACCGGGCTGAGCGGCCCGTAGTCGCTGGCCTTCGGTTTGCGCCTGATGGATGCGGGGTCCGCCGCCGCCCGGGTACCGAGGGTGCCGAGCGACGAGGCGACGGTCGCCGCGGCGACGGCGCCGATCGCGCCGCCGATGAAGCCGCGCCGGTTGACGGGCGTGGTCTCGATGGTCATGGATGCCTCCGTCGGTCGAGGTTCCGCCCTCGCGTGCGACCGTACGAAACGCAGCGAAACCGCCGATGGAGGTCAGGTGAACCGCAGTCGAACTCCCGCCGATTTCCGGCCGCGGGGCTGCTCACTGGAGGTGATGATCGAACCACTCGCCCATGCGCCGCCACGCGTCGCGTGCGGAGGGCTCGTGGTAGCTCTGCCGCTGGTCGCAGTTGAAGCCGTGGCCGGCGTCGGGATAGCGGACGATCTCGGTCGGCTGGCCGGACTTGGCGGCGGCGACGCGCAGCTCCTCGACGCCGGCGACCGGGATCGCGTGGTCCAAGTCGCCGTACAGCCCGAGCCACGGAGCCTGCAGCGCCGGCGCCTCGTCGACGAGTGCCCCGAAGCCGAAGCGGCCCTCGGTGACGCCCCCGCCGTAGAACGTCACCGCCGCGCCGAGGTCCCGACGCGTCGCGGTGACCAGGGCGACGCTGCCGCCCATGCAGAACCCGACGATGCCGGTGCGTGACCGGGGGATGCCCGCTTCGGCGATGCGGTCGAGAGCCGCGTCGACGTCTGCCATCACGCCGTCGGCGGTGAGTTCCTGGGCGTGCGAGCGGGCGTCCTCCATCGCGTCGTAGCCGAGCTTCGGGTCGCCGCTGCGGTGGAACAAGTGGGGCGCCACCGCGAGCCAGCCCTCGTCCGCCAGCCTCCGGCACACGTCTTCGATGTGGTCGTTGACCCCGAAGATCTCCTGGATGACGACGAGGCCCCCCTTCGCCTCGCCGGCGGGCTCGAAGACGGAGAGCGGTGTGGTCTCAGGCATGGCCTCGACAGTACGTCAGTCGACGAAGGCGATGTCGAGGTTGGTGGGCACCGTCTCGACGACGTCGCCTGTGGTTGCGTCG
This sequence comes from uncultured Acidimicrobiia bacterium, assembly GCA_963755235.1. GTDB lineage: Bacteria > Actinomycetota > Acidimicrobiia > Acidimicrobiales > Ilumatobacteraceae > JALZMG01. Next base: position 162,281 of record CAVWJT010000006.1, on the reverse strand, counting down.
AGCACGATCACGGCCTCGCGGTCCACGCCGGGAACGCCGGCGAGGGCGACGATGCGGTCGCCGTACCAGAACGTCGGGCCGACGGGCTGATCCAGCTCGGTGCTCCACAGCAGGTCGCCAGTCGTCGTGTCGCGTGACCGCAACTTCGTTGTCACGTGGATCAGGTCCGTCATGTCGCCGTACACCACCCGAGACCCGTCGGCGTTGAACTCGTGATAGCCGGCGTAGTCCTCGCCGTTGATCGAGATGCCGGCCTCGTTCGTCACGTCGGCGTTGCCCTCGGCGTCGCTGATGCCGGTGAACGTGCGGTCGCCGACGCGCTGGACAAACCGGGTGCCGGCCTCGCGTTGAGACCAACTGACGGGTTCGATCGGCTGCGCCTCACCGGACTCGCAGTCCACGGCGTAGTTGGGCACCGCGCTCTCCCCGACGCCCGGGTCGGTGACCTCGTATGCCCGCTCGACCGAAGCGACGTAGCCGCCGTCAGGGTCCTGGCGCACTCGGTGGATCGATCCTTCGACCTCGCACACGACCGTCCCGTCGAGGGTCGCCGCGGCGGACCGGTTCGTCGTCTCGCCCGTGACGATGTCCCACCAGAGCATGGCGCCGTCCGTCTGGACGTACGCGTTCCGTGGCGTGGCGACCTCGGTCGTGGTGCCGTCGGCGAACACGATCACCTTGCCCGGCTCCCTGGCGATCGCGGTCGAGGCCCCGATCGCCTGGGCGAGCGTCGCCAGCGGTGAGGAGGGGTCGCCCGACGGACTCGTCGTCGGGGTGGGAGTCGGCGGGGGCGCGGTCGCCGGTGTGGTCGGCTCGGGCGTCACCGGAATGGTTGGCGCCGGCGTCACCTCCGGCGGCGTGCCGGGCACGAGCCGCGGCGACGGATCGTCCTGCGACCACACGACACCCGCCGTGACCGCGGCGACCACGGCGGCGGCCGCGGCGAGAACCACCACCCAACCGCGACGACTACCACCGTCGGCGTTCAACTCGACGTCCTCGTCGTCGGCGAGGATCCGGGCCAGCCCCGCTTCGACGTCGGTGTACGCCTCGGCCTCGGCCAGCGCGGTCCGAGCCGCCCGGCGGCCGAGCTCATCGATCGTGTCCATCAACCCACCTCCTGGGCGCGCAAGGTGCGGGCCAGCGACTGGCGCGCCTTGAACAGTGACGTCTTGACTGTCCCCGCGGTGACATCGAGGATCTCGGCGATCTCGTCGACCGGCAGATCGTCGAGGTAGTGCAGCGCAACCGCGGCGCGCTGGCGCTCTGGCAGCGCCCGCACCGCAGCCCAGAACCGCGCGCTCTCCGGATCACCCGGGTCCACAGGAGGCGCAGGTTGGAGCCGGGTCAGCGCCCGGCGTTCGCGCTGGCGCCGGCGGGCGTGGTCGATGGCGAGGTTGATCAGCACTCGGCGGATCCAGGCACCGGGGCGATCGAGCTGGCCCACCTTGTCCCACGCGCGGTACGCCCTCAGCATCGCTTCATGGGCCAGGTCGAGTCCGGCCTCGCGGCTTCCGGCTAACGAGGTCGCGAGGGCGACCATGGTCCGCAGCTCGCGGCGGTACACGTCCTCGAAGTCGGCGTCACCCACGCTGGCCCGCAATTCTGACGCTCGCACGGCTCAACACACGTTGCCGGTCCCGGTTGGGTTGATCCGGTTGATCACGGGCGGGCCGTCGAACTGGGCGGGAATTTTGCCGGATGCTGACACGATTCCCGCCCAGAAGCCCGATTGACACGATTCCCGCCCAGATGGGGATCACGCGCCGATCATGTCGCGCGATGTCGCCCTGCTACCCTCACGTCCGACCGTGAAGCGGGTCCCGTGAGGCCCGAACGGAGGACGAGTGAGCGAGACGGCCCAGAAGCCCGCAGAGGCGCCCAAGCAGGTGCTCAGCGGCGACGACGTGCGGCGGGCGACGATCCGCATGGCGCACGAGATCATCGAGCGCAACCGGGGCCTCGACGGCGTGGTCCTCATCGGTCTCCAGCGCGGTGGGTCTGTGGCTGGCCCAGCGGCTCGGCGAGGAGATCGCCCGCATCGAACGGGATGTACCGGTCGGCAGCATCGACGCCTCGATGCACCGCGACGACATCGGCATCCGGCCGGTCGTGCCGGCCGGCCGCAGTGAGATCCCGGTAACCCTCGACGGCGCGACGGTCGTACTGGTCGACGACGTGCTGTTCACCGGCCGCACCGTGCGGGCCGCGCTCGACGCGATCGGCGAGTACGGGCGGCCGCGAGCCGTCCAGCTGGCGGTGATGGTCGACCGGGGTCACCGCGAGCTGCCGATCCGCCCGGACTTCGTCGGCAAGAACCTGCCGACGAGCGTGAGTGAAGACGTCCGCGTGACGGCCGATGGCGTGGAGATCGTCCCGTGAAGCACTTGCGGTCGATCGCCGAGATCGGGGCGGAAGGCGTGCTCCGGCTGCTCGAGCTCACCGACACGATGGTCGAGGTCAACCAGCGGCCCAACCCGAAGGTGCCGGCGCTGCGCGGCAAGACGGTGTGCAACCTGTTCTACGAGGACTCGACCAGGACCCGACTGTCCTTCGAGACGGCTGCCAAGCGCCTCTCGGCCGACGTGATGACGTTCACCGTCAAGGACTCCAGCGTCAACAAGGGGGAGAGCCTCCGCGACACGATCGAGACGGTGGCGGCGATGGGCGTCGACGCCTTCGTCATCCGCCATGGGTCGAGCGGCGTGCCGTGGCAAGTCAGCCGCTGGACGACAGCGAGCATCATCAACGGTGGCGACGGCTGGCACGCCCATCCGACCCAGGCGCTCCTCGACGCCTACACGGTGCGGTCCGCCCTCGGCCGGAGCGGCGGCCTGGACGGCGTCCGCATCGCGATCGTCGGGGACATCCGCCACAGCCGGGTCGCCCGCAGCGACGTCGAGGTGTTCACGACCCTCGGTGCCGACGTCACCCTCGTCGCCCCGGCGACGCTGCTCCCACCGGTGCCCCCGGCGCCGGCCACCGACGACCTGGACGACGTGATCGAGAAGGTCGACGTCCTCTACCTGTTGCGGATGCAACGGGAGCGGATGACCGAGGCCCTCGTGCCCAGCCTGCGCGAGTACAGCGAACGGTTCGGGCTGACCGCGGCTCGGGCCGACCGACTCCCCGAGCACGCGCTGGTGATGCACCCGGGGCCGATGAACCGGGGGGTCGAGATCCTCGTCGAGCCCTCCGAGCTGCCCGGGGCCGTCATCACCCAGCAGGTCACCAACGGCGTGGCGGTGCGGATGGCGGTGCTGTTCGAACTGCTCGGCGCGGGACGCGACGTGGAGGACACCGCGTGAGCACGGTGATCCGGGGCGGCCAGGTGATCGACCGCAACGGCGAACGTCGCGCCGACGTGCTCGTCTCCGACGGCGCTGATCGCCGACGTCGGCGCTCGGCTGGACGGCCGACACCGTGCTCGACGCCGGTGGCTGTGTCGTCGCCCCCGGTTTCGTCGACCTCCACGTGCACCTGCGCGAGCCCGGCCACGAGGAGGCCGAGACCATCGAGAGCGGGAGCCGGGCGGCCGCGCTCGGCGGGTTCACGGCGATCGTCGCGATGCCGAACACCGACCCGCCGCAGGACTCGCCCGGCGTGATCGATCTCGTGCGGGCCAGGGGCGAGGCCGCCGGGCTGTGCGACGTGCTGCCCGCAGGGTGCATCACCGCCGGCCGTCGGGGCGAGGCGCTGGCGCCGTTCGCCGAGCTCGCCGCCTGCGGCGTGCGGATCTTCACCGACGACGGCAACGGCGTGCAGGACCCGCTGCTCATGCGCCGGGCCATGGAGTACTCGCTCGGCCTCGACGTCGTCCTCGCCCAGCACTGCGAGGTGGCTCGCCTCACCGAGCGGGCGGTGATGAACGAGGGGCGCTGCTGCAGCGAGCTCGGACTGCCCGGCTGGCCGGCGATCGCCGAGGAGCTGATGGTCCACCGGGACGTCGAGCTCGCCCGCCTCACCGGAGCCCGCATCCACCTGCTGCACCTGTCGACCGCCCGCAGTGTCGAGATCGTGCGGGCCGCCAAGGCCGACGGTGTCGCGGTCACCGCCGAGGCCGCACCGCACCACTTCAGCCTCACCGAGGAGGAGCTCCGCGGCTACGACCCGGTGTTCAAGGTGAACCCGCCGCTGCGGACGCCGGCCGACGTCGCGGCGATCAAGGCCGGCCTGGCCGACGGCACGATCGACGCCATCGCCACCGATCACGCCCCGCACCCGGCCGAGGCCAAGGAGCGACCGATCGACGACGCCCCGCCGGGGATGCTCGGCCTCGAGACTGCGCTCGGGATCGCCTGCGCCGAGCTCGACCTGCCGTTGGGGGACGTCCTCGCTGCCCTGTCGTGGAAGCCGGCCGCCATCGCGGGAGTCGCCGACCGCCACGGCGGGCCGATCGAGCCCGGCCGGCCGGCGAACCTGACCGTGTTCGATCCCGACGAGACCTGGACGGTGCGGCCGGCCGCCCTGGCGAGCCGCAGTCGCAACACCCCGTACACCGGTCGCTCGCTGAAGGGGCGGGTCCGGCACACGATGTTCCGCGGCACCGCCGTGGTCCAAGATGGAATATCCATACGGTAAGTTGTATGAATATGCAAGTCCTTCCCGAACTGTCGTGTAGAACCGGCCGATCCGGTCGATTCCAAAGGACAGAACGGGTCGATGACTGACTGGTCCTCGTTGCGCTGACGGGTCACTGTTCGAGGGCGTGGCGATCGGAGCGGATGCACCGGGTGGGGTCGCCAGTGGAGAGGTGGTGTTCAACACCGCGCTGACGGGTTACCAGGAGGTGCTCACCGATCCGTCGTACGCCGGACAGATCATCACCTTCACCAACCCGCACATCGGCAACTACGGCGTCAACGCCACCGACTACGAGGCCGACCGTCCCTTCTGCCGCGGCATCATCGTGCGCGAGCTGGCCCGCCGGCCGAGCAACCGGCGCGCCGAGGGCGACCTCGACGCGTTGCTCGTACGCCACGGCATCCCCGGTCTCACCGGCATCGACACCCGTCGCCTCACCCGCCTGATCCGCGAAACCGGGGCGATGCCCGGCGCCTTCGGGACCGCCGACGAAGCCACGCTGCGCGCGGCCGCGGCCGCCGAGCCCGGCACCGCCGGGATCGACCTCGTCGCCCAGGTCACGACGGCCGAGCCGTACACCGTCGGCACCGGCGAGCGCCGCATCGTCGCCTTCGACTTCGGCATCAAGCGCACGATCCTGCGCCACCTCGCGCCGCTCGGCACCGTCGAGGTGGTTCCGGCGTCCACGACGGCGGCCGACGTGCTGGCCCGACGTCCCGACGGCGTCTTCCTCTCCAACGGTCCCGGTGACCCCGCCGAGGTGCCGTACGCCGTCGGCGCGGTCGCCGGACTGCTCGGCGAGGTGCCCGTGTTCGGGATCTGCCTCGGCCACCAGCTCCTCGCCCGCGCCCTCGGCGCCGACACGGTGAAGCTGCCGTTCGGCCACCACGGCGCCAACCACCCCGTGCAGGACACCCGCAGCGGGCGCATCGCGATCACCAGCCAGAACCACAACTTCGCCGTCGACGCCGACACGCTGCCCGCGGGGGTCGAGCTCACCCACGTCAACCTCAACGACGGCGTGTGCGAGGGCCTGGCGGTCGCCGACGCCAGGGCGTTCTCCGTGCAGCACCACCCCGAGGCCGGGCCTGGTCCCCACGACAGCACCCACCTGTTCGACGACTTCGCCGCCATGATCGGCGTCGGCTGATGCCCCGGCGCGACGACCTCGAGTCGATCCTGATCATCGGATCGGGGCCGATCGTCATCGGCCAGGCCTGTGAGTTCGACTATTCGGGCACGCAGGCGTGCCGCGTGCTCGGCGACGACGGGTTCCGCGTCGTCCTGGCCAACTCCAACCCGGCGACGATCATGACCGACCCCGACTTCGCCGACCGCACGTACGTCGAGCCGCTGACGTGGGAGGTGCTCGCCCGCATCATCGACCGTGAGCGTCCCGACGCGGTGCTCCCGACCCTGGGTGGCCAGACCGGGCTCAACGTGGCCATGGACCTCTACCGCCGCGACCTGGTCGGAGTCCCCGGCACGCCGGAGCTGATCGGCGCCGACGCCACCGCCATCGCCACCGCCGAGGACCGGGAGCAGTTCCGGGCGGCGATGCTGGAGATCGGGCTCGACGTCCCGGTGTCCGCCACCGCGGGCACGATGGTCGACGCCCGCCGCGTGATGGGCGACGTCGGGCTCCCCGTGATCATCCGCCCCGCCTACATCCTGGGTGGGCGCGGCACCGGGATCGCCGCGACCGTCGAGGAGTTCGAACGGCTCGCCGCCACCGGCATCGCCGCCAGCCCGATCGGCGAGATCCTCATCGAGAAGTCGATCGCCGGCTGGAAGGAGTTCGAGCTCGAGGTCATGCGCGACCGAGCGGACAACTGCGTGGTCATCTGCTCGATCGAGAACGTCGACCCGATGGGTGTGCACACGGGCGACTCGATCACCGTGGCGCCCGCCCAGACCCTCTCCGACGTCGAGTACCAGCAGATGCGCGACGACGCGTTCGCCTGCATCCGCCGGGTCGGGGTCGAGACCGGCGGTTCGAACGTGCAGTTCGCCCTCGATCCCGTCTCGGGCCGCCAGGTCATCATCGAGATGAACCCCCGCGTGTCGCGGAGCTCGGCGCTGGCGTCGAAGGCGACCGGCTTCCCGATCGCCAAGATCGCCGCCAAGCTCGCCGTCGGCTACACCCTCGACGAGATCCCCAACGACATCACCAGGGCCACACCGGCCAGCTTCGAGCCGGTGATCGACTACGTCGTCACCAAGGTTCCCCGCTGGGCCTTCGAGAAGCTCCCGGGCACGAGTGGCGTGCTGGGCACGCAGATGCAGTCGGTGGGCGAGGTCATGGCGATCGGGCGGACGTTTCCGGAGAGCCTGCAGAAGGCCCTGCGCTCGCTCGAACAGGGCCGCCTCGGGCTCAACGCCGACCCGGCCGAGGAGCAGTACGCCGACGTGACCGACGACGAGTTGCTCGCCGCCGTCGCGATTCCCACGCCCGAGCGGATCTTCCACCTCGGCGAGCTGCTCCACCGCGGCGCGTCCGTCGAGCAGCTCAACGATGCCACCGCCGTCGATCCGTGGTTCCTCGACCAGCTGCTGGCGATCGTCGAGGAGCGCCACCATCTGCAATCGCTCGCCGGACCCGGCGCCCTCGACCGGCGGGCGTGGCGGCGGGCCAAGCGCCTCGGCTTCTCCGACGGCCAGCTGGCCCACGTGTGGGGGACCACCGTCGCCGATGTCCGTACGGCGCGGGAGGCCCACGGCGTGCGGCCGACGTACAAGACGGTCGACACCTGCGCCGCCGAGTTCGCCGCCGAGACGCCGTACCACTACTCGACGTGGGAGGACACCGACGAGGTGCGCCCGTCGGACCGGCCCCGCGTGATCATCCTCGGGTCGGGACCCAACCGCATCGGCCAGGGGATCGAGTTCGACTACTGCTGCGTCCACGCCAGCTTCGCCCTGCGCGACGCCGGCTTCGAGACGGTGATGGTCAACTGCAACCCCGAGACCGTCTCGACCGACTACGACACGTCGGACCGGCTCTACTTCGAGCCGCTCACGGCCGAGGACGTCGACCACGTCATCGCCGCCGAGACGGCGGCCGCGGGGGGAGTGGCGCCGAAGGTCATCGTCTCGCTCGGCGGCCAGACGCCGTTGAAGCTGGCCGGGGACATCCCCGCCGAGCTCGTCGCCGGCACGGCCGCGGCGTCGATCGACCTCGCCGAGGACCGCGAGAAGTGGAACGCCCTGTGCGCCGAGCTGCACATCCCCCAACCGCCGGGGGGCACCGCCACTGATCTCGAGGAGGCGCTGCAGGTCGTCGACGAGGTCGGGTTCCCGGTGCTCGTGCGCCCGAGCTACGTCCTCGGCGGGCGGGCGATGCAGATCGTCCACGACCGCAACCAACTGGCCACGGCGATGGCCGAACTGAGCGGCTTCGGCAGCCTCGGCCGCGAGGGCGGGCTGTCCGCCGAGCGGCCGGTGCTGATCGACCGCTTCCTCGACGATGCCGTCGAGGTCGACGTCGACGCGGTACGCGACCACACCGGCGAGGTGCTCATCGGCGGCGTGCTGGAGCACGTCGAGGAAGCCGGTGTCCACTCCGGCGACTCGGCGTGCGCGATCCCGCCGCCGAGCCTGCCGTCGTGGGTCGTGGAGGTCATCGAGTCGTACACCGCCGCCATCGCCGCCCGCCTCGACGTGCGCGGACTGATCAACGTGCAGTACGCGGTGGTGGGCACGAAGGTCTACGTGATCGAGGCCAACCCGCGGGCCAGCCGCACCGTGCCCTTCGTCGCCAAGGCCACCGGGGTGCCGCTGGCGAAGGTGGCGACGAGGGTGATGCTCGGGGCGAGTCTGGCCGAGCTCCGCGCCGAGGGCGTCGTGCCGGAGTCGCTGATGCGGCGCAGCCCCGGTGACGGGGAGTCGCCGGTCGTGGCGGTCAAGGAGGCGGTGATGCCGTTCAACCGCTTCCCGGAGGTCGACCCCGCGCTCGGTCCGGAGATGCGCTCCACCGGCGAGGTGATGGGCATCGACACCACGTTCGGGCGGGCCTTCTACAAGGCCGAACTGGCCGCCGGCACCGTCCTTCCGACCACGGGGACGGTGTTCCTGTCCCTCGCTGATCCGGACAAGCCGGCGGGGCTCGTCGTGAGCAAGCGCCTTCGCGAGCTCGGGCTCGGCGTGGTGGCCACCCAGGGCACGGCCGACTATCTGGCGCGGTTCGGCGAGCCCGTCGACGAGGTCGTGGCCAAGGTGTCCGAGGGCGAGGGCAAGACGGCGGTCGACCTGATCGCCGCCGGTGCGGTCAGCTTCGTCGTGAACACCCCACGCGGCGGCATCGGCCGCACGGACGGCGAGCAGATCCGCAAGGCGGCGAGCCTCCACCAGGTCGCGTGCGTGACGACGGTCGCTGCGGCGCTCGCCGCGGTGCACGGACTCGCCGAGCTGCGGTCGAGCCCGAGCCATGTGCGCGCCCTTCAGGAGCTGCACGCGCGGGCATGAATGGTCTCGCGGGGCCGGTCGAGATCGGCTCGGTCCGGCTCGCCAATCCGGTGATGACGGCCTCCGGCACTGCGGGCTATGGCACCGAGCTGGCCGGCTACTTCGATCTGTCGGCGCTCGGCGCGGTCGTCGTCAAGTCGCTCGCCGCGTACGAGTGGCCGGGCAACCCGGCGCCGCGGCTGCACCCCACACCGATGGGCATGCTCAACTCGGTCGGCCTGCAGGGCCCCGGCGTCGCCCATTGGCTCGAGCACACGGTGCCTGAGCTGGTCGGCACCGGCGCGACCGTCGTCGCCAGCATCTGGGGCCGAACGGTGGACGAGTACCGCTGCGCCGCCGAGCTCCTGGTCGCGGCGCCGCGCGAAGTCGTCGCGGTCGAGGTCAACCTCTCCTGCCCCAACCTCGAGGGGCGCAACGCGATCTTCGCCCACGATCCGGAGCTGTCGGCGGCCGTGCTGGCCGCGACCGCCGCGTGCGGCCGGCCCCGCTGGGCCAAGTTGAGCGCCAACACCGACCGCATCGTCGACGTCGCGGGCGCGGTCCGTGAGGCTGGCGCCGAGGCGGTGACCTGCATCAACACGCTGCTCGGGCTGGCCTACGACCCGGCGACGGGGGTGCCGGTGCTGGGCGCCGGCGGGGGCGGCCTGTCGGGGCCGGCGATCCATCCGGTCGCCGTGCGCGCGGTCCACGATGTCCACGTCGCCCTGCCCGAGCTCGCCGTGATCGGAGTGGGCGGCGTGGCGACGGGCTGGGACGCCCGCGAGCTGCTCCTCGCCGGCGCGGTGGCGGTACAGGTCGGCACGGCGACCTTCGCCGATCCTCGCGCCCCGGTCCGGATCCTCCACGAACTCCGCGGGGGATAGCTGTCCCCCGCGAGCGACGGGGATCCGCCATTTACCTGGTCCGCCTTGCTACCGTGACCTGCATGGCTACACCTCCGCAGTTGACTCCCGAGCAGCGTGCCGACGCGTTGAAGAAGGCCGCCGAGGCCCGCGCGGCGCGGGCCGAGATCAAGGCGCGCCTGAAGAACAACTCACTCTCGCTCGCCGACGCCCTGGCGTCGGACGACAACAACATCGGCAAGCTCAAGGTTCGTTCGCTCCTTGAATCGCTGCCGAAGGTCGGCAAGGTCAAGGCCCGCCAGACGATGGACGAGATCGGCATCGCCGACAACCGGCGGGTCCAGGGCCTCGGCTCGCAGCAACGGCAGGCACTGCTCGACGCCCTCGGGTGACCCCCGAGGAATCGGGGCGCCAACCGCTGATCATCGTGGTGTCCGGCCCCGGCGGGGTCGGCAAAGGCACCATCGTCGATGCGCTGGTCGAGCGCGATCCACGGCTGTGGTTGAGTCGTAGCTGGACGACTCGCGCCCAGCGGCCCGGTGAGCCGGACTCGGCGTACGTCTTCACGACGAATGAGGAGTTCGAGCGGAGGATCGCCGAGGGCGGCTTCCTCGAATGGACGAAGTTCCTCGGCAACTACTACGGCACCCCCCTGCCCGAGCCGACGGAGGGCGCTGACGTGGTGCTCGAGATCGAGGTCGATGGTGCCCGGCAGGTCAAGACCATTCATCGGGACGCCCTGCTGATCTTCGTCCTGCCGCCCACGCGCGCCGAGCAGGAGCGGCGGCTGCGCGGGCGGGGCGACGAGGAACCCACCGTCGTCTCCCGCCTCCGCAAGGCGGAGGACGAGGAGCCCGTCGGCATCGCCCTGGCCGATCATCTCGTCGTCAACGACGACCTCGACACCACGGTCGAACAGATGCTGAAGCTCATCAATCAGGCGCGGAGTCGGTAGAATCTGACGCTCACCAGCGATGGAGAGGTTGATGGAACGCGCGCACGACACGATGATGAACCCGCCGATCGAGGAACTCCTCGACGAGACCGATTCGAAGTTCGCGCTGGTCACCCTGGCCGCCCGCCGGGCGCGGAACATCAACGCCTACTTCAACCAGCTCGGTGAGGGGCTCGGCCACATGGTTCCGCCGCAGGTCAGCTCGGTGTCGCGCAAGCCGCTCAGCATCGCCTTCGAGGAGATCGCCGCCGACAAGATCGTCCGCACCGATGCCCCCGAGGAGCCGGCCGGATCTGACGAGATCGACCTCTCCGCGCTCGAGGGCGAGATGGCGGGCGGCGACGGCGACGCCGGGGCCTGAGCCGCCGGATTCCCGGATGCTCACCGGCAAGCACATCGTCCTCGGGGTCACCGGGGGGATCGCGGCGTACAAGGCCGTGGAGGTGTGCCGACGCCTCGTCGATGCCGGCGCCCATGTCGTACCGGTCATGACCAAGGCCGCCGAACGATTCGTCGGCCGGACGACGTTCAGTGCCCTCGCCAGCGAGCCCGTGCAGACGGAGCTCTGGAACGGCCCGACCCCGATTCCCCACACCCGGCTGGGTCAGGATGCGGAGCTGGTCGTCGTCGCGCCGGCCACCGCCCGCCTCATCAGCGCGTACGCGACAGGACTCGCCACCGACCTGCTCACCAACACCCTGCTCGCCACCCGGGCTCCCGTGCTGCTGTGCCCGGCGATGCACACCGAGATGTGGGAGCACCCTGCAGTCGTCGAGAACCTCCAGACGCTGCGCCGCCGAGGTGTCCACATCATCGAGCCGGCAGTCGGACGGCTGGCCGGCGGTGACGTCGGTGCCGGCCGGCTCGCCGAGCCGATCGACATCGTGGCCGCGGCCGAGCGGATTCTCGGTCCCGGAGACCTCACCGGCGCGACCGTGGTCGTGACGGCCGGAGGGACCCGGGAGCCGATCGACGCCGTGCGGGTGATCGCCAACCGCAGCTCCGGCAAGCAGGGGTACGCGATCGCATCCGAGGCCGCGGCCCGGGGTGCTCGGGTCGTGCTCGTGAGCACGGTCGAACTACCACCGCCGCCGGGCGTCGACGTGGTGGCGGTCGAGACCGCGGAGCAGATGGAAGCCGCGGTGAGCTCGCGATCGGAGGCCGACGTCGTGGTGATGGCCGCGGCGGTCGCCGACTTCCGCCCCAAGCAGGCAGCCCCGGGAAAGCTCAAGAAGCACGAGGGCGTGCCCGAGATCGTGCTCGAGCCGACGCCTGACATCCTCGCCGGCCTCGGTGCGGCCAAGCGCCCCGGCCAGGTGCTCGTCGGTTTCGCCGCCGAGACGGACGACGTGCTCGCCAACGCCGCAGAAGAAGCTCGCCGCCAAGCGGCTCGATCTGATCGTCGCCAACGACGTCGGCGCGCCGGGCGCCGGATTCGGGCACGACACCAACGCCGTCGTCCTGCTGCGTCCAGGAGCGGAACCCACTACCGTCACCCTCCGCGACAAGCGAGCCATCGCCGCCGCGGTCATCGACGCGATCATCGACATCAGGTCAGCCTCCGGCCAGCGGAACGCCTGATCCCATTCCCATCCCTATGCAAGGAGCAACCGTGCCCCGCTGGACCTTCACCTCCGAGAGCGTCACCGAGGGCCATCCCGACAAGATGGCCGACCAGATCAGCGACTCGGTGCTCGACGCGATCCTCACGGAGGACCCCAACGGCCGCGTGGCCTGCGAGACGTTGCTGACGACCGGTCTGTGCGTCGTCGCCGGCGAGATCACCACCACGGCGTACGTGGACATCCCCCGGTTGGCCCGCGAGACGATCAAGCAGATCGGCTACGACAACGCGCTCTACGGGTTCGACGGCGGCACCTGCGGCGTGATCGTCTCGATCGACGAGCAGAGCTCGAACATCGCCCAGGGGGTCGACGCCAGCGAGGAGCTACGCGGGGGAACCAGCGGCGAGGACCAGCTCAACGCCCAGGGCGCCGGCGACCAGGGAATGATGTTCGGCTTCGCCTGTGACGAGACGGCCGACCTGATGCCGGTCCCGATCTGGACCGCCCACCGGCTCGCCGAGCGGCTCGCCGAGGTGCGCAAGTCGGGCGCCGTGCCGTACCTGCGACCGGACGGCAAGACCCAGGTCACCTACGCCTACGAGGACGGCCGCCCGGTGGCGTTGAAGACCGTGCTCATCAGCACCCAGCACCAGGAGGGCGTCGACCGCGATTCGGTGATCCGGCCCGACCTGATCGAGCAGGTCATCCGCCCGGTGGTGCCGGAGGAGTTCATCGACGACGACTACGAGGTCTACGTCAACCCGACCGGGGTGTTCGAGAAGGGCGGCCCGCACGCCGACGCGGGGCTCACCGGGCGCAAGATCATCGTCGACACCTACGGCGGGATGGGCCGCCACGGCGGCGGTGCCTTCAGCGGCAAGGATCCGAGCAAGGTGGACCGGTCGGCCGCCTACGCGGCGCGCTGGGTCGCCAAGCACGTCGTGGCCAGCGGGGCCGCCTCGAAGTGCGAGGTGCAGGTCGCCTACGCGATCGGCGTCGCCCACCCGATGAGCATCCTCGTCGAGACCTTCGGCACCAACACCGTGGACCCGGACGTCATCGAGAAGGCGGTCCGCGAGGTTTTCGACCTCCGCCCGGGCGCGATCATCCGCGATCTCGACCTGAAGCGCCCGATCTACCGGGCCACGGCGGCGTACGGGCACTTCGGTCGATCCCGGCCGGAGTTCACGTGGGAGCACGTGAGCCGGCTGGACGACTTCCGGGCGGCCGTCGGCGCGTGAGCGCCGGGGCGGCGCCGCCCCGCGTCGCCCGCGTCGTCCCCGACGTCACCGGGCTCGACAAGGAGTTCGACTACCTCGTCCCGGCCGACCTGGGCGCCGAGATCCGCGTCGGCTCGGTGGTGCGTGTTCCGCTGCACGGTCGGCGGGTCCGGGGCTGGGTGGTGGCGCTCGACCCTTCGGATCAGTCGTTGGAGATCGACCGGATGCGTCCGATCGTGAACGTCAGTTCGCGGGGGCCGGCGGAGGAACTGATCGAACTGGCCCGCTGGGCCTCGGTGCGCTGGGGCGCCGGGCGGCTGCGGCCGTTTCTCGTGAGCGCCAGTCCGCCGGTGAATGTCGCGACCCTGCCGCCGCGGCGGCGGGCGGGAGCGCGCATCGAACCGGTGCACCCCGGGGCCGCCGACCTGCTCGCGCAGGGGGGTGGAGTGGTCCGGCTGCCGCCGACGGACGACGCCGTCCCGATCCTGGCTGCCGCCGCCCGGCTCGGTCCGACGCTGGTGGTCGTGCCCTCCGCGGACCGGGCGCGTCTCGACGCGATCCGCTTGCGACGGGCGGGGCTCGCCGTCGCCCACGTCCCGCAGGAATGGGCGGCGGCCGCCGCCGGCGTCGACGTGGTCATCGGAGCGCGGACGGCGGCCTGGGCGCCGTGCCCGGATCTCGCCGCGGTGGTCGTCCTCGACGAGCACGACGAGGCGCTGCAGGAAGAACGCAGCCCGACCTGGCACGCCCGCGACGTGGTCGTCGAGCGAGCCCGGCGGGCGGGCGCGCCGGCACTGCTCGTGTCACCGTGCCCCACCGTGGCCGGCCTTGCCGCGGCGTCGGGGCGGGTGACGAAGCCCTCCATCGACGCCGAACGTGATGGATGGCCGATTGTCGAGGTCGTCGATCGCCGACGCGACGAACCGTGGCGGACCTCGCTCGTGACGTCGCCGTTGATGGCCCACCTGCGCCGCTCCGATCGGACGGTCGTGTGTGTGCACAACACGCCCGGCCGGGCGCGCATCCTCGCCTGCCGGTCGTGCCACGCGCTCGCTCGCTGCGAGCGCTGCGACGCGGCCGTTGGCCTGGCTGACGACGGCACGTTCGTCTGCCGGCGCTGCGACGCGGTTCGTCCGGTCGTCTGCCTCGCCTGCGGCGGGTCCGCCTTCGCCAACCTGAAGCCGGGCGTGACCCGGCTCCGCGAGGAGCTGGAGGCGGCTGCCGGGCGGCCAGTCGTCGCAGTCACCGGCCGAGACGACGAACCGCCTCCGGCGGCGGGGGTCTATGTCGGGACCGAGGCGGTACTGCACCGCGTCACCCACGCCGACGTGGTCGCCTTCCTGGACATCGACATCGAGCTGCTCGCCCCGCGGTACCGCGCCGCGGAGCAGGCGCTGGCGTTGCTCGTCCGGGGAGCCCGGCTCACCGGCCCGCGTCGCGAGCGGCCCGCCGCGCGCTTGCTCGTGCAGACGTTCCTTCCTCGCCATGAGGTGATCCAGGCCGCGCTGCTGGCTGACCCCGGCCGGCTGGCCGAGGTCGAGGCCGCCCGCCGGCGAGAGCTCGACCTGCCCCCCTTCGCCGCCCTGGCCGCGGTCAGCGGACCGGGCAGCGACGACGTCGCCGAAGCGCTGCGCAACATGGCTGGTGTGGTCGTCGGCGGCGGAGCGGGCCGCTATCTCGTGCGGGCGACGACCTGGGACGACCTCGGGCCGGCCCTGATTGCCGCGCCTCGCCCGAAGGGCAGCCGAGTCCGCATCGAGGTCGACCCGCCGCGGGCGTGAGACGTCAGGCGGCGTGGGGTGGGGGTCGGTTGGCTTGGTCCGTGGTTAACGCCTCGAGTCGATGGCGGGCGAGGTGGTCGAGTTCTCGGCGTTGGCGGGCGGCTTCGATGGCGTCGGCGGGTTGGCGGCCGTGGAGGTCGGATTTGCGGTTGTGCGGCTCGCATTCCAGGTGCCCGTTGGCTTCGGCGGTGATCCCGCCGTCGGTGTACGCGACACGGTGGTCGACGTCGCAGTGGGTGATCGGCTCATCGCAACCGGAGGGGTGTTGGCAGTGCCGGTCGCGCACTTGGATGGCGCGGCGCAGCATCCCCCGGAACGTGCGCTGGGGGGAGGCGGCGATGACCTTGGTCGGCGCCGTCGAAGATGAACGTCTGCACCTGGCACCGGTCGAGGTGGGGGACGATCAGGCCGGGGTGGATGACAACCCCGCTGGCCAGCTCACAGACCCGTTCGACGGTGGCTTCACCGGCGAGGATGCAGATCAACGGTTCGGGGCGACGCCCGCCGGCGGGGACGGTCTGGGAACGCACCGCCATTTCGACCAGGGCGGCGGCCATCCGTTCACTCATCGTGCGGATCACCCCGTCACGTTGGTCTTGGCGGTACAGGTCGCGTTCGATCCGCCGCAACGCCTCGCTCACGGTGGCCCCGGCGATCGGGTCCAGCTGGAAGTCGCCGGTGACGGTGCCGTCGAACCCGGTGTTGATGCGGAGCGAACCGGGCTTGGGTGGCGGTGTTCCGTCGTGGTCGAGTTCAGCGTCGGCGCGCTGACACCAGTAGTGCACCGCCTTGACGACCTGCCCGAAGGTGAGCTCCACGCACTGGCCGACCAGCACCTTCTCGTCGCGGGCGAACAACTCTCCTCGGCCATTCGCCGGCGGCGCCGGTCAACAGGTCGACGTGGTCGGCGCCGATCTCCCCGCCCGCCCACGCCTGGGCGGTGACGGGCATCGGGGCGACGTCACGGCCGTGACGCAGGATCTGTTTGGCGGCGCCCGGCGACAGGCCGGCGGTGCGGGACAGCCGGGCCCACGGGGCCCGGGAGCCATCGGACTGCCACACTCCCCGGGCCTCCCAGCGGCGCGGCCCGGCGGGCGAGTTCGGCGTCCAGGCGATGCTCGCGCCCGGACCAGAGCGACCAGCTCGGTGTCCGACTCGCTGTCGGTGAGCGTGTCGAGGTCGACGGCGGCGGCCGCGTCCACGGCTTCGTGGAGTGTTTCGGCGGCCGTTCCCATGCCCACACTCTATCGAACACATGTTCTAGATGTCAACTCCTTTCCGGGACTTCTTTCGACGGAGTGGCCCCTACACGCACCGCAGATCGCCGCAATGGGAACCCTCGGACGGTGGTAGCGACAACACCTCTCCGACGCCTGTGGTCACGTACGGATCGATTGCCAACGCCGCGTCAGTGATGCGACGGCGCGAGCCTGTCGGCGCGTGGAAACCGCACGGGCAGGTTCCGGGGTCCGCGAACTTGTCCGCCAGCCCACGTCACCGCGTCGGGGTCGGTCAGCTCGAACTCGGGGATCATGGCCAGAAACTCCTCGATCGCGACCTGCATCTCCATGCGCGCCAGGTTGGAGCCGATGCAGCGGTGGATCCCGACGCCAAACGCGACGTGGCGATTGACCTCGCGGTCGATGACGACTTCGTCGGCACGATCGAACACTGCGGGATCGCGATTGGCGGCCGGGAACGACAACAGCACCCGATCGCCCTCCTTGACCTCGCGGTCACCGATCATCGTGTCGTGCCGAGCGATCCGGGCCATCGTGACGGGCGCGTAGGCGCGGAGGAGCTCCTCGACCGCGATCGGGATCAGCGCCGGCTCCGCGACGAGCCGACGGCGATCGTCGGCATGCTCGGCCAAGTGCCACAGCGCAGCCCCGATCGAGCTCCACGTGGTGTCGATGCCGGCGATCAGCATCAGCGACACGTTGCCGCGCACGACGTGCATCGGGACAGGGCGGCCATCGAGCTCAGCGTTGATCAGATACGAGATGAGGTCGTCGCCGGGCTCGGCACGGCGCCGCTCGATCTCATCGAGGAAGAACTGCCCGATGATCGCCCGATACTTCTCCCGGACCTCGGGGTCGGTGAGCCCAAGCTCGAGCACACCACGGACCCACTCGGCGAAGTCGTCACCACGCGACGGATCGATCCCCAGGATCTCAGCGATCACCCGAGGCGGGATCTGCTTCGCATAATCTTCTGCGACGTCGACTTCGCCGCGCTCGACGAAGCCGCGTAGGAGCTGCCGACACAGCTCACGAGTTGGCTCGCGGAACCGTTCTACTGCCTTCGGGGCGAAGAACGGCAACAGCAGCCTGCGCTCCGGGGTGTGATCGGGCGGGTCCGTGACGATGATCGACCTGAGACGGTTCCCGTGCCCGTCGTACGTCGCGGGGATCGGTGCCACCGTGATCTCGATCGAGGAGAAGCGGTCCACATCGTGAGCGACCATTGCAACGTCGGCATGAGTCGTCGGCAGATGCGAGCCACCCCACCGTGTCGTGTGAGCGACCGGACACTCGCCTCGCAGGTCGCTCCAGACGGGATACGGGTCTCGGACATAGCGGGAGTCGAAGATGTCGAAGTCCTCGGCCCAGTCATTGGTCGGCTCGGTGCTCGCCATCGTTCCCCCCGACAACGCATGCGGGCCAGCGCGCACGACCCGTACACATGACCCTACTTCGCGGTGTTTCCACGCTTTGCGGAGCAGGATCGGAGAGGTCTTGTCGTACGAAGGAAGCCGAACCCCGCCGGGACAGACGTTCACCGACTGGAACCCCAAGTCACCTGTCCGTAGCCGCCGCCCGCGGGCCGAATATGAGGATCAGGGCGCACCGGTGGTGGGACAATCCCGAGCGTTCGGGAGACGGGGCCACTAGGTGAGGAGGACCGCGATGTCCCAGGTTGAGTTCAACGAGGAAACGGCCGCGCGAATCGAGGGGCTCTACCGGATCGGCGACGCGGTGCGCCGGCGCCGACTTGTCCGAACCGCGCTCGGCGCGGCCCCCGGCGAGCGCATCCTCGACGTGGGCTGCGGGCCCGGCTTCTACTGCGTCGAGCTGGCCGACGAGGTGGGACAGTCGGGATCAGCCATCGGCGTCGACTCGAGTCCCGCGATGCTCGAGCTCGCCGCCCGCCGCTGCGCCGGGCACGATCGTGTCGAGCTCCGCCAGGGAGACGCGGTCGCGCTGCCGGTCGACGACTCCAGCTGCGACGCCGCGGTGTGTGTGCAGGTGCTCGAGTACGTCGCCGACCCGACGGTGGCCCTGGCCGAGATGCACCGTGCGCTTCGACCGGGCGGACGCGTCGTCGTGTGGGACGTCGACTGGGCCACAGTCTCGATGCACGCGCTGGACCCCAACCTGACGGTGGGTGTGCTGCGCGCCTGGGACGAGCATCTGACTCACCCCTCATTGCCACGCACCCTTGCGCCCCGGTTGCGTTCGGCCGGTTTCGAGGCGGTACGCATGGAGGCCCATCCGTTCGCCTCCTGCGAGCTCGACCCGGAGACCTACGGCGCCGCCCTGCTCCCGTTCGTTAGTGCCTTTGTGGTCGGACGCAACGGAATCACCGGCGAGCAGGCCCAAGCGTGGCTGGCCGAGCAGCAGCAACTCGGCGAGCGCGAGGAGTACTTCTTCTCGAGCACCCAGTTCTGCTTCACGGCCACCAAGCCGGGGTAGGTCACGCGGTCTCCGGGCCGCGGACCTCCAGCAGGCGGTAGCCCTTGGCCGACGTCAGGCGTGTCGTCGGCCAACCCTCGGCGGTCAGCCATCGCTGCAACGAGTCCGAGCCGAGGTGCTTGTGCACGACGAACAGCGCCCGGCCGTCCGGGGTCAGCCGCCCGAACCAAGTGGTCAACAGCGAGTGGAGTGCAGGCTTCCCGATTCGGATCGGGGGATTCGACCAGATCGCGTCGAAGCGGACGTCGGCCGGGACCTCGTCGGGCGCGCAGACCACCACGTTGGTGATCCCGTTGGCGGCGGCGTTGGCGGCACACAGCGACCGCGCCCGCTCGTTCACGTCGACCGCCCACACCGTCGCCTCGGGCGACCGCCGGGCGAGGGTGAGTGCGACCGGTCCCGCGCCGCACCCGAGGTCGAGCAGCTCGCCCCGTGGTGGTGGCGCCGGCGCCGCCCGCAGGAGCACGGCGGTGCCCGGATCGAGCCGGCCGTGGCTGAACACGCCCCGGTCGGTGCGCAGCGCGAACGTGATGTCGGGGAGCTCGACCGTGACCGTCGACTCGGCCGAGGGAGCGCCCGGCGCCTCGTCGAAGTAGTGCGACATGCCCTCGGTAGATTGGCAGCCGTGTCCTACCAGATCCGCATGTTCGGGGATCCTGTGCTGAAGTCGAAGGCCGCGCCCGTCGCCGACATCGACGGCAAGGTGGTGCGGCTGGTGGACGACATGTTCGCCACTCTCCAGGAGAGCGACAACGGACTCGCCCTGGCCGCGCCGCAGGTCGGCGTGCAGAAGCAGATCTTCGTGTGGGACTTCGGCGACGATCCGAGGGCGGTGTTCAACCCTGAGCTGGTCGAGTCCGGCGGCGAGTGGGTGTACGAGGAAGGGTGCCTCTCGATCCCCGGCCTCTACGTCGAGATCGTGCGGCCCAAGCAGGTGCTGCTCCGGGGCGTCGACGTCGACGGCAATCCGGTCGAGTGGGAGGCTGACGAGCTCGAGGCGCGGATGTTCCAGCACGAGCTCGACCATCTCAACGGCGTGCTGATGTTCGATCGCATGACACCCGAGCAGCGGCGCGAGGCGATGGCCGAGTACCGCCGTCTGCTGGAGGCGCCCACGGAAGCGCCGCCCGCACGGCGCCGGCTGCGGCTGCGCTGACGGCCCCGGCGTTGCGGCTCGTCTTCCTCGGCACACCCGACATGGCGGTGCCGCCGCTACGCGCGCTCGTCGCGGCCGGCCACGACGTGGCGCTCGTCGTCACCCGCCCGGACCGGCGGCGGGCCCGGGGGGCGGCGGCCTCGCCGAGCCCCGTCAAGGCGGCTGCTCTGGAGCTCGGCCTGCCCGTGTCCCACGACGTCGACGACGCGCTCGGCGCCGACGCCGAGCTGGGCGTGGTCGTCGCCTTCGGGCGGATCATCAAGCCGCACGTGCTCGAGGTGCTCCCGATGATCAACGTCCACTTCTCGTTGCTGCCGCGGTGGCGCGGCGCGGCGCCGGTCGAACGGGCCCTGCTCGCCGGGGACGAGGTGACGGGGGTCTGCGTGATGGGTGTCGAGGAGACCCTCGACACGGGCCCGGTGTACGGCTGCCGGACGGTGCCGATCCCCGGCGACTCGACGGCGGAGGAGCTGCGCGCCGAGCTGGTCGAGGTCGGGACCGAGCTCCTCGTCGAGCTGCTCGCCGCACCGCTGCCGCAGCCGGTGCCCCAGAGCGGTGAGCCGACCTACGCCGAGAAGATCGATCCCGCCGAGCGGGCCATCGACTGGCGCCAGTCCGCCGAGCAGATCGAGCGTTGGGTGCGCGTCGGTGGGGCGTGGACGACGTTCCGGGGCAAGCGGCTGAAGGTGCTCGAGGCGGCGGTGGAGGCGCAGCCAGGAGAACGGGGCGTCCTCGGCGCGAACGTCGCGATCGTTGGCACGGGCGCGGGATCGCTCCGTCTGCTCACCGTTCAGCCGGAGGGAAAGGGACCGATGGCGTGGTCCGACTTCGCGAACGGCGCCCACCCGGAGCCGGGAGAGCGTCTCGGGTTAGCGTCGACCCGTGAGCGAGGATCCGCTGCGGGCGAAGGTGCTGACGGTCAGCGACGGGGTCGTCCACGGCACCCGCGACGACGCCAGTGGCCGCGCGCTCGTCGCCCAACTGGAGGAAGCCGGGTACGAGGTCGTCGCCCACCAGGTGACCGCCGACGGAGCCGATGAGGTGGCGGCCGTGCTCGATGAGCTCACCGACGGGTTCGCCGGCCTGGTCGTGACGACCGGAGGCACCGGCTTCGCCCCCCGCGACCAGACCCCCGAGGGCACCCGGGAGGTCATCGAGCGCGAGGCGCCGGGCCTGGCGGAGGCGATGCGGCTGGTGAGCCCGCTCGGCCGCCTGTCACGGGGCATCGTCGGGATCCGCGGCCGGGCGATCATCTGCAACACGCCCGGATCGCCGAAGGGCTGCGTGGAGCAGCTCGCCGCCGTGCTCGACGTCCTACCCCACGCGCTGCGCCTGCTGCACGAGACCCCCACCCACCACTGAGCGTCGCACGGTCAGGTCGGGACATTCGGCGACACCACGTGACGGAACCGGCGCAGGGCGAGACCGAACATCATCGTGACGACGCCGCGGATCACGACCCAGAGCCCGAGCAACACCGCGAGCACGAGGACGGTGGCATCCGGCCACGCCATGCAGAGCACGCCGGCGACCGCGCTGAGCACGCCGGCGACGAGCCAGAGTCCCCATGCCGGCAGCGTGCGGTGGAAACGGATGGCGACGACCGCCTCGGCGACGCCGCCGACGAAGAAGCCGAGCCCGACGACGAAGGCGAGCGCCCACAGCGTGACCTCCGGCCAGACGAGGGCGATCACGCCGGCGGCGATCCAGATCGCGGCCAGGACGTAGGACGGCCAGCGCGTGCGGTGGCGCGGGGCCTCGACGATCTCGTCCGCGCCGGCGAGGAACAGGGCAATAGCGACGAGGAGCGCGAGCGTGAACTCCGCCGCATCGGTGTTGACGAGGAGCAGGACGCCGATCACGATCAGCGCGATCCCGAGCGCGACGATGAGCCACCACTTGCGGATCAGCGGCGTCACTCCGGTCTCCATGAACCCGACGACCCGTGGGGAACTCATGCGAAAAGCATGGCGCGTACCACTGAACCGCCCGCGGATCGTGTGAAGTCGCCGCAGTAGCCTCCTCGGCCGTGCT
This sequence comes from uncultured Acidimicrobiia bacterium, assembly GCA_963755235.1. GTDB lineage: Bacteria > Actinomycetota > Acidimicrobiia > Acidimicrobiales > Ilumatobacteraceae > JALZMG01. The sequence continues at coordinate 139,985 of CAVWJT010000006.1, read as the reverse complement.
GCGCATCGTGCTCCCGAAGGGCTCGCTCGAGCGCGCCACGCTCGACCTGTTCGAGGCCGCCGACCTGACCGTGGTGCGTTCCTCGGACGTCGAGTACCGGGCGTCGATCGATGACCCGCGGGTCGAGGAGGTCCGGATCCTGCGCCCCCAGGAGATCCCGGTCTACGTCGCCGAAGGGGTCTTCGATGTCGGGATCACCGGCCGGGACTGGATCGAGGAGACGGGGAGCGACGTCGTCAGCCTCGGCGAGCTCCGCTACTCGAAGGAAACGACGAACCCGGTCAAGGTGGTGGTCGCCGTCGCCGAGAGCAGCCCGGCGCGCCGCGTCGCCGATCTCCCTCCGGGTGTGCGCGTCTCGTCGGAGTACCCCGAGCTGACCCGTCGCTTCTTCGCCGAGCGCGGGATCGAGGCGGACGTCCGTCTTTCGTACGGTGCGAGCGAGGCGAAGGTGCCCGACATCGCCGACTGCGTGGTCGACATCACCGAGACCGGCCGGGCGCTGCGGGCGGCCGGGCTGCGCGTGATCGACACCATCCTGACGAGCTACACCGAGGTCGTCGCCAACCCGGCCGCTCACGCCGACGCCGACAAGCGCCACGCGATGAGCCAGCTGATGACGCTGCTGTACGGCGTGCTGGAGGCGCGCGGGAAGGTCCTGCTCAAGCTGAACATCGCCGCCGAGAGCCTGCAGGCCGTGCTCGACGTGTTGCCATCGGCCAAGTCCCCGACGATCTCGGAGCTGGCACGCGGCGGGTTCGCCGTCGAGAGCGTGGTCGAGAAGCGGTACATCAACCTGGTGATCCCGGCGCTCCGGGACGCCGGGGCGACGGACCTGCTCGAGATCCCGATCGCCAAGATCGTGCACTGAGCGCGGAGCAGGCATGCCGACCGGCAGGGTGATTGCCTTCGACGAGCACGTCGGATTGGGCGAGGTGGCGAGCGACGACGGCCAGGTCTACCTGTTCCACTGCGTCGAGATCGCCGACGGGAGCCGGACGATCGACGTCGGCGCCGGCGTCGAGTTCGAGTTGATGCTCAAGCTCGGGCGCTTCGAGGCGTCGCGGCTGCGACCGGTCCCGCCGCGGTGACGGTCGGCGACTGGACGGACTTCGAACGCCGGGTCGTCGGCGTGATCGTCGCCCTCGCCGAGGGCGAGGTGGTGAGCTACGGCGACGTGGCCCACGACGCCGGGTATCCGGGACGGGCCCGGGCGGTGGGGGCCGTGCTGGCGCGGTACGGCGGAGAGTTGCCGTGGTGGCGGGTCGTACGGGGTGACGGCACGCTCGCCGCCCCGCCAGCGGCGGAGCAGGCGGCCGCGCTGCGCGCCGAGGGTGTCATCGTGCGGGCGGGTCGCGTCGTCGCGTCGCCGCGCGGGCGGTTCAGTCCTGCTCGGGCGCCGTCGCGTCGTCCGGCACCTGCGCCCGGGCCTTGATCTGGACGAACGCGAGCCGGATGTTTCCGAGCGCGTCACGGAGACTGCCGATGTCGGGACCGAGCCGGTCACCGAGACCATCGACGAGACAAGCCACGGCGTCGATGGCAAGCGCGGCCGCGGGCAGGTTCGGCTGGTCGGCGGCGAGGTGGATCGCGGCCAGCTCGTAGAGGCCCATCACGTGGTTGGTGACGACGACCTCCGGCGGTGCCTCAGCCACGCGGCGGCGGGCCTCCTCGATGGCCGCCTGGGCGTCGGCGATCGGATCGTCGGCGTTGGCGGTGTCGTCGGTGTCGGCGGTGTCGACGTCCTGGTCCGCATCGGCCGACGGATCGTGGCCAGTGCGTTCGTCGCTCACCTGCGCTACCCTAACTTCGGCAATTTGAGGCGAAGCGGGGGCAACCCCCACCCGGCCACCATCGAGATGCGTGCGCCCGGGTCCAACGGCTGCAGGTGGCGACCGGACGGTCGGCGCAGGTGTGCTCCGCGGGCTTGGCGTCGAGCAACCCAACCACCGAACAGGGAGAGATCACCCATTGCACAGGAGTGAGCAGCCATAGCCGCGCCGCAACGCGAGCAGCATCGGATCAACGACCGCATCCGCGCCCGGGAGGTGCGCCTCATCGGACCGGACGGCGATCAGCTGGGGATCACGACGGTCCCCGACGCGTTGAGAATGGCCCGAGGCCTCGAGCTCGATCTGGTCGAGGTGGCCCCGATGGCCAACCCGCCCGTCTGCCGGATCATGGATTACGGCAAGTTCCGGTACGAGGAGGCCCAGAAGGCCAAGGAGTCCCGTCGCAAGTCGACCAACGTCTCGGTCAAGGAGGTCAAGTTCCGGCCGAAGATCGGCAGGGGCGACTTCAACGTGAAAGTGCGCAAGGTCGACCAATTCATCCACGAAGGTCACAAGGTCAAGGTCACGCTCCAGTTCAGAGGCCGTGAGATGGCCCACCCGGAGCTCGGCACGAAGATCCTCGACGATGTGCTCGCTGTGGTCGGACCGGTCGTGAAGGTCGAGACCCAGGCCCGTCTGGAGGGACGCAGCATGTCGATGGTGCTTTCGCCGGACAGGAAGGCGCTCGATGCGCAGAAGGCGCCCCCGCCCGAGTCCACGGAGACCACCGAGGTCGGCCCGGTCGCCGAGGTCGCCGAGGCTGCCGAGGTCGCCCCGGTCGAGGCCCCGCCGGCTCCCGCGGCGGCGGAGCGCGCCGCACCCTGACCCTCACCCTGTTCCCCAGGAGCACACCCCCATGCCGAAGATGAAGACATCCAAGACCGCCGCGAAGCGGTTCAAGACCACCGGGAGCGGCCGCCTGCGCCGTGAGCAGGCGATGCGCCAGCACCTGTTCGAGAAGAAGCCGTCGACGCGCACCCGTCGGCTGGCCGCCGATGTCGACGTGCACCCGGCTGACCGGAAGAAGATCAAGCGCCTCCTCGGCGAGCGCTGACCCAAAGAGGAGAGTGAGATCCGATGGCACGCGTGAAGCGTGGTGTCGTCGCCAAGCGGCGCCACAAGAAGGTGCTCCAACAGGCCAAGGGCTACTACGGCAACAAGAGCCGTTCGTTCAAGGCGGCCAACGAGCAGGTCATGCGGAGTGGCCAGTACGCATTCCGCGACCGTCGCGCCCGCAAGGGCGAGTTCCGCCGGCTGTGGATCCAGCGGATCAACGCCGCAACCCGCCAGCACGACCTGTCCTACAGCCGGTTCATCGCCGGGCTCAACGCCGCCGGCATCGACGTCGACCGCAAGATCCTCGCCGATCTCGCCGTGACCGACGAAGCCGCGTTCGCCCGTCTCGTCGAGGCGGCCAAGGCGGCGCTCTGACCGAGCCTCTGGGTTACACCAGCCCGAAGATCCAGCGACTGCGGCGCCTCTCGGGGCGCCGCGGTGCGCGTCTCGAGGCGGGCGCGTTCGTCGTCGAGGGCGCCCTGCTCATCAGCGAGGCGGTGACCGCCGGTTGGGAGATCGAGGCCCAGTTCGTCGCCCCCGGAGTCGCGCCGGTGCCGGGGACCGCCGTGCACGCGCTCGGGCCCGGTGTGGCCGAGCGGGTCGCCGCCACGGACACGACGCCGGGGCTGCTCGCCATCGTCCGCGTGCCGACGCCGGACCCGACCGTGCTCGAGCGCGCGGGGTTCGTCGTCGTCGCCGACCGCGTCAGCGATCCCGGCAACCTGGGGACGATCCTGCGCTCGGCCGAGGCGGCGGGGGTTGAGATCGTGGTCCTGACCCCGGGGACCGTCGATGTGTTCAACCCGAAAGTCGTCAGGGCGTCGGCCGGCGCACTGTTCCACGTCCCGGTGTTGGCCACCGATCTGGCGTCGGTGCGACAGGCCGGGCTGCGGCTGGTCGGGACGTCGTCGCACCGCGGGACGCCCCACGTCGAGGCGGACTGGAGTGGCCGGCTTGCCATCGTGGCCGGCAGTGAGGCGCACGGCCTCGACGACGACGGCTCGATCGACGAGTGGGTGCAGATCGAGCACCGCGGCCGGGCCGAGAGCCTCAACGTGGCGATGGCCGTGACCGTGCTGTGTTTCGAGGCCGTCAACCGGCGCCGGCACCGTCTATCCTCTCCGCCGTGCTGACGCGGCGATTTCGGTGCCCCGGGTGAACCCGGGGACGGCCCTGTCGATCATCGTGCGTGCCGCTGCCTGAGTCACCCGGGGTTCTGGCCGACCACTCGTAACCGAAAGGACCCGGTGTGATCGACGACATCGCCGCCGCACGCGACGCGGCCCTCGAGAAGGTCGCAGGCGCGAGCACGGTCGAGGAGATCGTCGCCCTCGACTCCCAGTTGCTCGGCAAGCGTGGCGATCTCGCCCAGCTCAAGGCGCGTCTCGGTGGGCTCGCCACGGTGGACGAGCGCCGCACCACCGGACAGCGCCTCAACGAGGCCGTCGAGGCGGTCGCCGCGGCGATCGCCGGGCGCCGTGATGACCTCACCGGCACCGAGATCGCCCGCCGGGTCGAGGCCGAGCGGCTCGACCTCTCTGAGTTCGCCGCCAGGCCCCGCCGTGGTCACGCCCACGTGGTCACCCAGGCGTGGGAACGGCTCGAGGACGTGTTCATCGGCCTCGGCTTCCAGGTCGCGGAGGGCCCCGAGGTGGAGACCGACTGGTACAACTTCGGGGCCCTCAACATGGGCGAGGACCACCCGGCGCGCAGCGACTGGGACACCCTCTTCGTCGACCACGCCGGTGCCGAGCAGGGCCGCACCGTGCTGCGGACCCACACGTCGCCGGTCCAGATCCGCGCCATGCTCGCCCAGGAGCCGCCGCTCTACATCGTCGTCCCGGGTCGCTGCTTCCGGCGCGACACGCCCGACGCCACCCACATGCCCGTGTTCCACCAGATCGAAGGGCTCGTCGTCGACCGCGACATCACGCTCGCCGACCTCGCCGGCACGATCGAGGCGTTCACCCAGGCGTTCTTCGGGGCCGAGTTCACGTCGCGCCTCCGGCCGAGCTACTTCCCGTTCACCGAGCCGTCCGGCGAGTTCGACATCCGGTCGACCGAGTGGGGAGTGGCTCGAGCTCGGCGGGTGCGGCATGGTCCATCCCAACGTGTTGCGGGCGGGCGGGGTCGATCCGGACGGAGTGGAGCGGGTTCGCCTTCGGCTTCGGCATCGACCGAATGGCCATGCAGCGGCACGAAATCCACGACATCCGGGAGATGTTCACCGGCGACATCCGGTTCGCGGAGCAGTTCTGATGAAGTTCCTCCGCTCCTGGCTCCGTGACTACGTCGACACTGGTGACGACCTCGCCGCGCTCTCGGACACGCTCACCATGCTCGGCCTCGCGGTCGAAGGGATCGAGCAGAGCGGCGGCATCGATGGCATCGTGACCGCCCGCGTGGTCCGGACGGAGGTGCCGCCCGATGCGGCGAAGGTACAACGGGTGTGGGTCGAGACGGGCGACGGTCGCGAGCTGCACGTGTGGTGCGGCGCGTTCAACTTCGCGCCGGGGGACATCGTGCCGCTCGCTCCGGTCGGAACGACGATGCCCGACGGGCGCACGCTCAGCCGCCGCGCCATCCTCGGCATCGATTCCGAGGGGATGCTCTGCTCGGCGCGCGAGCTCGGCCTCGGCGACGATCACAGCGGGATCCTCGTCCTGCCGGCGGACGCTCCGGTGGGCGTGCCGTACGGCGACGCGCTCGGGCTGCGCCGCGATGCGGTGCTGGACATCGATGTCACGCGCAACCGGCCCGACTGCTGGTCGTACGTCGGTGTGGCGCGCGACCTCGCGGCCAAGACGGGGGCGGCCTTCACACCGCCCGCCCCGCCCGCCTCGAAGGCCACGGCCGCCGAGCGCACGGCGGCCGTCGAGATCGTTGACGGCGACCGGTGCGGCCGCTTCACGTCCACCGTGCTGTCCGGTGTGCAGGTGGTCCCGTCGGCCGGCTGGATGGCGGAGCGGCTGACCGCGGCCGGGATGCGACCGATCAACAACGTCGTGGACGTGTCGAACTACGTGATGCTCGAGCTGGGCCAACCGAACCACGCCTACGACCTCGCCACCCTCGGCGGTCACGGCTTCCGCATCCGGGCGGCCCGCGAGGGTGAGACGCTCACCACCCTGGACGACGTCGAGCGGGCGCTCACCGTCGACGACCTGCTGATCTGCGACGCCGACGACCGGCCGATCGGCCTGGCGGGGATCATGGGCGGCGCCGACACCGAGATCAGCGACACCACCACCGCCGTCGCCCTGGAGATGGCCTGGTTCGTGCCCGTCGGGGTCGCCCGGTCGGCGACCCGCCACGGGCTGCGCTCGGAGGCGTCGGCCCGGTTCGAGCGGGGCGTCGATCCGTACGGCATCGACACCGCCATCGCCCGGTTCGTCGAATTGCTCGGCGAGACCTGCCCTGAGCTCGTCGTGCACGCCGGCGCGCAGGACGCCCGGTCGGAGTCGCTCCCTCCGGCGGAGCGCTCGTGCGCCGTCCGGATCAGCGAGGTCAACCGCATCCTCGGCACCCGGCTGACCGCCGCCGATCTGCCGCCACTCCTCGACCCGCTCGGCTTCACCGTCAGCGGCGACGGCGACCCGGCCACCGTGCGGATCCCCTCGTGGCGCCCGGACAGCGCCGAGGAGATCGACGTGATCGAGGAGGTCGCCCGGCTCTACGGCTACGACCGCATCGGCAAACGGCTTCCGGCTTCGCCTCGGCACGGCCATCTCACCGTGGCCCAGCAGCGGCGCCGCCGCCTCCGCCAGGTCTTGCTCGGGCTGGGCATCACGGAGGTCATGCCGAACCCGTTCCTCGGGCCCGACACGCTTTCCCGCGCCGGCGTCGACGGCGACGCCCTGCGGATCACCAATCCACTCGTCGCCGAGGAGGACGTGCTGCGGCCGTCGCTCCGGCCCGGATTGCTCGGCGCGGTCGCGTTCAACGAGTCGCACCGCCGTCCCGGAGTGGCGTTGTTCGAGATCGGCCACGTCTACCCGCCCGGGCCCGGCGAGCTGCCCGACGAGTACGAGGCACTCGGCGTCGTGCTCGCCGGACAGGAGGCGCCGGCGGTGGTCGCGGTGTGGCGGGAGATCGCCAGCGCCATGGGTGTCGGCGCCCGGATCGACCAGACCAGGGTCCCGTCCGGCCTGCACGCGACCCGATCGGCGACGCTGGTGGCGGGCCGCGACGAGATCGGGGCCGTCGGCGAGGTGGCCCCGGACGTGCTGGCGACGCTGGGGATCGACGAGCGGGTCGCGGTGCTCGAGCTCGACCTGCGGCCCGTACTGGACCAGGAGCCTCGGCCGGCCCGCTGGAAGCCGACGAGCCGGTTCCCGTCCAGCGACCTCGACCTCGCTTTCCTGTTGCCCGAGGACGTGCCGGCCGAGCGCCTCGAGAAGGCGATCCGGCAGGGAGCCGGCCAACTCCTCGTCGACGTCGAGCTGTTCGACGTCTACCGGGGCGCGGCGATCGGCGAGGGGCGACGGAGTCTGGCGTACCGCCTCCGCCTCCAGGCGCAGGACCGCAACCTCACCGACGCCGACGTCGCCGACGTCCGCACGCTCGGTCACCACGGCGACGGCGAAGCTCGGCGCCGAGCTTCGGGGCTGACCCCCCATCTGGGCGGGAATCGTGTCAACCGGACATCTGGGCGGGAATTTTCGCGACAGGTGGAAAGAATCCCGCCCAGTTCGCTCGCTGGCAGATCCCGCCCAGATGGCGGACAGAACGGTTCCTCAGTTCGAGATCAGGTCGTCAGGGGCCTGGGCGAGCCAGGCGAGCCGGCCGGGTTGGCGACGCAGGACGTGGCGCCAGAGGTCGCCCGGGTCGGACGTGAAGAGATCCGACGGATCGGGATCGAGCACCAGCCAGGCGCCGGCCTCGATCTCGTCCTCGAGCTGGCCCGGGCCCCAACCCGAGTAGCCGCGGAACACGCGCAGGGCGTTGATCGCGCTGATCACCAGCGCCGGATCGGCAGCCAGGTCGGCCGAGGCGATGTCGCCGTTGAGCGGGGCGAGGTGGTCGCCCGCGTCGTCCAGCGGTTGGGAGGTGCGGGCCAGGGCGATGAGGGCGTCGGTCTCGACCGGGCCGCCGGAGAAGACGAGCGACGGATCCGTCTGGAGGTCGACCCAGCCGTCGAGGGGCTCGCCGAGTTGTTCGGGGCTCGGCCGGTTGAGGACCAGACCCAGCGCGCCCTCGTCGTGGTGCTCGAGCACGTAGATCACGGTGCGGTCGAAGTTGGGGTCCTCCAGGGGTGGAGTCGCCACGAGCAAACGGCCCTTCGTCGGTGTGCTCCCGGGGATCACCGGACCATTGTGCCGCCCACGGCGAGCCGGCGCGACGCGAGCCCGGGCCGATCGACCGGTTTGCATGAACATGCGATCTACCGTATGATCATGCGGTGACCGTTCGGGCTGGGATCATCGGTGCCTCCGGCTACACCGGGGTCGAGCTGCTGCGGCTGCTCGCCGCCCATCGTGACGTCGAGGTCGTGCTGGCCACCGCCGACAGCCAGGCGGGTGAGCGGGCGGCGGAGCTCTACCCGAGCCTCGCGGGCGCCTACCCCGAGCTCACCTTCGTCGGGCTCGACCCCGCCGACGTCGTCGCCCATCACCTCGACGTCGTGTTCCTCGGGCTTCCTCACGAGGCGAGCATGACCCTGGCGCCCGCCCTGGTCGGCACCGTCGGCTGTGTCGTCGACCTGTCGGCGGCGTTCCGGCTCAAGGACGCGGCGGAGTACCCGCGGTGGTACGGCTTCGAGCACGACCAGCCGGCGCTGCTCGCCGAAGCCGTCTACGGACTGCCGGAGCGGACCCGGTCCGAGCTCCCCGGCGCCCGCCTCATCGCCACGCCCGGCTGTTACGTGACCGCGGCGACGCTTGCGCTGGCCCCGCTGCTCGACGCCGAGCTGATCCGCCGCGACGGTGTGATCGTCGACGCCGCCAGCGGAGTATCCGGGGCGGGTCGCCCGCCCAAGTCGACGACGAGCTTCTGCACGGTCGATGAAGACTTCGTCGCCTACGGGCTGCTCGACCACCGGCACACCCCCGAGATCGAGCAGAACCTCGAGGCCGAGGTGCTGTTCACACCCCACCTCGCCCCGATGAACCGCGGCATCCTCGCCACCTGCTACGCCCGCCCCGCCGGTCCGGAGCCCCTCTCGACCGACACACTCCTCGGCGCCCTCGACAAGGCCTACGCGAACGAGCCGTTCGTCGTCGTCACGTCCGGTTCGCCATCGACGAAGGCGACGCTCGGCTCGAACACCGCCCATGTCACGGCGCGCTACGACGAGCGCACCGGGTATCGTCATCGTCCTCTGCGCGCTCGACAACCTCACCAAGGGGGCGTCCGGCGGCGCCGTGCAATCGGCGAACGTCGCCCTCGGGCTGGACGAGACCGCGGGCCTCCCGATCGTCGGGCTGACACCGTGACGATCACGGCGTTCCCCGGCCACGCAGGCCGTTTGTGGCCGCTCGCTCGCTGGCGCTCGCTCGCTCGCATTGGCGAGATGGTGGGCCTGTGACGGACGAGCGCACGATCGCCCACGTGCTGGTCGAGGCGTTGCCGTACATCCGGCGCTTCGCCGGCAAGACCGTCGTCGTCAAGTACGGCGGCAACGCCCTGGCCGGCACCTCCGACCACGATGCGCTGACCCTGTTCGCCCAGGACATCGTGCTGATGCGGCTCGTCGGGATGCGCCCGGTGGTCGTCCACGGTGGCGGCCCGCAGATCAGCAGCCTGATGGCCCGGCTGGGCAAGACCTCCGAGTTCCGCGACGGGCTGCGCGTCACCGACGCCGAGACGGTCGACATCGCCCGCATGGTGCTGATCGGCCAGGTCAACCCCCAGCTGGTCACCGCGATCAACCTCCACGGCAACTACGCGGTCGGGGTCAGCGGCGAGGACGCCGGCCTCATCCGGGCGGCCGCGCGGGATCCCGCGCTCGGCTACGTGGGGGACGTCGCCACGATCAACCCGGCCATCCTCGACGGCCTGCTGGGCGACGAGTTCATCCCGGTCGTCGCCACCATCGGCACCGACGAGCACGGGCAGGCCTACAACATCAACGCCGACGCGGTGGCCGGCGCGATCGCCGAGGCGCTCGACGCCGAGAAGCTCGTCTACCTCACCGACGTCGAGGGTCTGCGGCGCGACGTCGGCGACGCCGCCAGCCTCATCCGGCAGACGACCGCCGACGAGCTGGAAGCCCTCATCGGAGACGGCACCATCGCCGGCGGCATGATCCCCAAGGTCGCGGCGTGTGTCCACGCCGTGCGCAACGGGGTCGGCCGGGCGCACATCCTCGACGGACGCATCGCCCACGTCCTGTTGCTCGAGATCTTCACCGACGCCGGAATCGGCACGATGATCGTGGGAGGACCCCTGTGAGCACGACCAGCCACGCCTTCGCCACCGAGGCGTACGGGAGCCCCGACCACTGTCCGTTCATGCCGGTGTTCGGCCCACCGCAGGTGATGTTCGTGCGCGGCAAGGGCACGGAGCTGTGGGACTCCGACGGCCGGCGCTACCTGGACTTCCTGTCCGGCCTGGCCGTGACGTCGCTCGGTCATGCCCACCCCGCGGTCGCCGAGGCCCTCGCCCACCAGGCGGGGGAGCTGCTCCACGTGAGCAACTTCTTCGCCAACCCGGTGGCGACCAGGGCGGCGATCGAGGTCGATCGCCTGCTGGCCACGGCGACCGGGCACCCCGGTCAGGTGTTCTTCACCAACTCGGGAGCCGAGGCCGTGGAGTGCGCCCTCAAGCTCGCCCGCAAGCACGGCGGACGCGGCCGTCACGTCGTCGTGAGCGCCTTCGGCAGCTTCCACGGGCGCACGCTCGCCGCGCTGGCCGCCACGGGGCAGCCGACCAAGCACGAGCCGTTCCAACCCATGCCCGAGGGCTTCCGCCACGTGGCGTGGGGCGATCTCGACGCCCTCACCGGCGCCGTCGACGGCTCGGTCGCGGCAGTGCTGATCGAGCCGGTCCAGGGTGAGGGAGGGGTGAACCCGGCCCCACCCGGCTACCTCGCCGGGATCCGGGAGCTGTGCGACCAGACCGGCGCGCTGCTGATGGTCGACGAGATCCAGACCGGGTTCGCCCGCACCGGCCGCTGGTTCGGCTTCGAACACGACCAGGTGGCGCCCGACGTGGTGACCCTCGCCAAGGCGATGGGCAACGGGGTCCCGGTGGGCGCGTGCTGGGCCCGTCGCGACGTCGCCGCGGTGTTCGAGCCCGGCGACCACGGCAGCACCTACAGCGGCACCGCCATCGCCACCGCGGCGGTGATCGCGGTGATCGAAGAGATGCGCCACATCGACGCGCCGGCGCTCGCCGCCCGCCAAGGGGGCCGAAGCTGGCCGGCGCCCTGGCTGCGCTACCGAGGGTGTCGTCGGTGCGCGGTCGGGGACTGCTCCTCGCCGCCGAGCTCGACGGTGTCGAGGCGCCCACGGTGTACCGCGAGCTGCTCGCTCGCGGTCTGGTCGCCAACGCGGTCACCCCGACCGCGCTCCGGCTGGCCCCGCCGATCACGGTGTCCGACGCCCACATCGACGAGGCCGTCGCCCTCATCGGCGAGGTGCTGGCGTGACGCGGCATCTCCTGGAGGTGACGGACCTGACCGCCGCCGAGGTGCGCACGGTGCTCGACCTGGCCACCCGGCCGGCGGCCTACCGGGGTCTCGAGGTCACGGCTGACGTCATCGACGGACCCCAGAGCGTGGTGATCGAGCAGGGCCACAACCGCCTTCCCGCGTCCCGGGCCGCGCTGGCCTTCATGGTCGGAGTCCAAGGGTGAGTGTGAAGCAGCAGCGCCAGCGGGCGATCGCCCGGCTCATCGACCAGCGCAAGGTCGGGAACCAGCCCCAGCTCGTCGAGCTGCTCGGGAGCGAGGGGATCAGCGCGACCCAGGCGACGGTGTCCCGTGACCTCGACGAGCTCGGCGCGATCAAGGTGCGCGTCCCGGGCGGCCAGAGCGTGTACGCGCTCCCCGAGATCGAGACCGACCGCCTCGTCCCGTTCGAGCAGCTGCGCCGGGTGCTGGGGGAGTGGGTCGCCGAAGTCGGCTCGTCCGCGAACCTGGTCGTGCTGCGCACACCTCCGGGATGTGCCCACGTCGTCGCCTCGGCCCTCGACCGCAGCGGCATCGACGGCCTCCTCGGCACGGTCGCCGGCGACGACACGCTGTTGTGCGTCGCCGAAGCGAGCACGACCGGCGACGCCCTCGCCGAGCGATTGCGGGTTCTCGCCGGCCTGAGTGGCGATCATGACTGAGCGCGCTGACAGTGCACCGTCGGGGTCCACGCTGTGGCACGGCCGCTTCGCGACCGGCCCGGCGGAGGCCCTCATGGCGTTCACCGTCAGCCTGCCGTTCGACCGTCGGTTGTGGCGTGACGACCTGGCCGGCTCGCGGGCCCACGTCGGCGGGCTGGCCCGGGCCGGGCTGCTCGAACCGGGCGAACACGACGCGGTGCTCGCCGCCCTGGACACCGTCGAGCATGAGCTCGCCGCCGACAGCTTCGGCTTCGCCGCCAGCGACGAGGACATCCACACCGCGATCGAGCGGCGGGTCACCGAGCTCGCCGGACCTGCCGGAGCCAAGCTGCACACCGCGCGCAGCCGTAACGATCAGGTGGCCACTGATCTGCGGCTGTGGTGCAAGCGCGAGCTGGCGGCGGTCGGCCGGCTGATCGCCGATCTGCAGGACGTGCTCCTGAGCCGGGCGATCGAGGCCGGTGAGACCTACCTGCCCGGCTACACCCACCTGCAGCGCGCCCAGCCGGTGCTGCTCGCCCACCACCTGCTGGCCCACGGCTGGGCCCTCGCCCGCGACGTCGAGCGCCTCCTTGCCACCGTCGAGCGGCTCGACGTGTCGCCGCTCGGCGCGGGCGCCCTGGCCGGGACGTCGCTCCCGATCGACCCGGCGGCGACGGCCGAGGCCCTCGGCTTCGCCTCCGTGTTCGAGAACTCCCTCGATGCGGTGAGTGATCGCGACTTCGTCGCCGAGGCGCTGTTCGACGTCGCGCTGCTCGGTGTGCACCTCTCCCGGCTCGGGGAGGAGTGGGCGCTCTGGACGAGCGCGGAGTTCGGGTTCGCCCGGCTCGACGACGCCTACGCAACGGGGTCGTCGATGCTGCCGCAGAAGAAGAACCCCGACGTCGCCGAGCTCGCCCGCGGCAAGGCCGGCCGCCTCCTCGGCAACCTGACCGGGCTGCTGGCGACGCTGAAGGGCCTGCCCCTCGCCTACAACCGGGACCTGCAGGAGGACAAGGAGCCGCTGTTCGATTCGGTCGATCAGGTCTCCCTGGCCATCGTCGCGCTGACGGGGATGATCGCGACCGCCGAGCTCGTCCCGGAGCGGATGGCGGCGGCCGCGGATGAGGAGTCGAGCGCGGCGACCGACCTCGCCGAGTGGCTCGTGGGTCGAGGGACACCGTTTCGCGATGCCCACGCCGTCGTCGGCGAACTGGTCCGGCGCCACGTGGACACGGGGACCGCGCTGGCCGAGCTGGTGGCCGCCGATGAGCGGTTCGGTCCGGCCGCGGCCGAGCTCGTCGGGCCCGGCCGCGCCGTCCGCCGGAGGACGTCACCGGGTGGGGGCGGGCCCGACCCGGTCGCCGCGCAGATCGAGCGCTTCGGCGAGACGTTGCGCCGTCAACGCGACAAGCTGGCGTGATGGGGTACCACCAACAGTTTCGGGTGCGCTACGGGGAGTGCGACATGCAGGGGGTCGTGTTCAACGCCCACTACCTCGCCTACTGCGACGACGCGGTCGACACCTGGGTGCGCGAGGTCCTGCCCGGCGAGGTCTACGCCGGGGGCGACGGGGCGTCGTTCGACTTCATGACCAAGGTCGCCTCGGTCACCTGGTACCGCGGGCTGCGGTTCGGCGAGCTCGCCGATCTCGACTGCACCGTCAGCCGGTTCGGGCGCACGAGCTTCGAGATCACGATCGAGGGATCGGTCGACGGGGAGCCGTCCTTCACGACCAATCTCACCTACGTGAGCGTCGAGCCCGGAACGCACCGGCCCTGCCCGGTGCCCGACCACGTGCGGGTCGCGCTCTCCGGGTGAGCAGACCGAAAGGGCGGCGGCTCGCCCGGGCCTTCTACACGCGAGACGCGCTCGATGTCGCGCCCGAGCTCCTCGACAAGGTGCTCGTGGTCGGCGGCTGTGCCGGGCGCATCGTGGAGGTCGAGGCGTACCGCACCGACGACCCGGCGAGCCACTCGTTCCGCGGGCGCACGGCTCGCAACGCGACGATGTTCGGACCGGGCGGGCTGCTGTACGTCTACTTCACCTACGGCATGCACCACTGCGCCAACGTGGTGACCGGGGCCGACGACGATGGCCAGGCAGTGCTGTTGCGCGCGGTCACGCCCTGCCGCGGGATCGAGCTGATGCGGGCCCGTCGCGGCGATCCTCGATCGCTCGCCGACGGGCCGGGCAAGCTCTGCCAGGCGTTCGGCATCGACCGGACCCACGACGGCGTCGACCTGTGCACGTCGGCCGACATCCTGATCGTCGATGACGGGACTCCGCCTCCCGCCGCCCCGCTCGTCGGTGCGCGGGTCGGGATCCGCCACGCGGTCGAGCACCCCTGGCGCTGGCGCAGCCCGTAGGAGCGGCTACTCCGCGGACTGGGCGACGAGGTGCATCCACACCTCGCGGTCGACGATCCCGTCCGCGAACAGCCCGTTGGCCTGCTCGAACGTGACGACCGCGGCACGGCTGCGCGGACCGAGCCGGCCGTCCACCGCGACCGCGGCGCCGTTGTCGTTGAGCAGCGTCTGCGCCGCCCGGACGGCGTCGCCCTCGTCGCCCGGAACCCGGTTCACGACCAGCTCGGACCAGGTCAGCGCGCCGAGGACGCCGTCGTCGGGAAGCGTGGGGGACGTGGCCTCGAACGACCGGACCGCCTCCGTCGTCGCCTCGTCGAAGAAGCCGGTGACCTCGACGTCGACTCGTGTTCGTTGAGCAGGTGCTGCGCCGCGGTCACCTCGGCCCCGACGTCGCCTGGGTCGACGGTGGGGAAGCGCACGGGCTCCGGCTCGTTCGTCACGAGCCGGAAGATGCCGAACCCAGCGGCGGCGACGAGCGACGACGGCGATGACCAACGCGGTCCATCGCAGCAGTCGCGGCCAGCGCTGCGTCCACGCGCCGAACTTCGTGATCGGGCGTACCCACCGGGGCGACTTCTTCTCGTCGAACTCCGGCGGCGGTGTCGGGGGCAACGATGCCGCGGCGACCTCGAACCGGAACAGCTCGACGTCCGGGTCGCGCACGAACAGCACGGGCGTCGCCCACTCGATGGCGTCGATCTCCGTGTACACGGCCTTGCGCGCCTCGGCGACGGCCGCATCGATCGGGTCCTGGCGGCCGACGAGGTTCGTGTAGAGCTCCTCGGCGAACAACAGGGCGGCGTCGTCGCTGATCTCGAACTGCATCGCGACCACCGCGGGGACACCGAGCTGGATCAGCGTGGTGGCGACGCCGGCGTACGGATCGGTGAGCGTCGTGCGCGCGCCCTCGCACGAGTTGAGCACCACCAGCCGCAGGCGATCCTGGTCCGAGAGCAGGTTCGCGAACAGCGTCGAGTCGACACCGACCGACCGGCCGTCCGCCTCCTGTTCCAGATAGAGCATGCCGTCACCGCTGGCCGTGAAGGCACTGTGCCCGACGTAGTGGAGCACGTGATAGTTGCCGTCGCGCAGGGCGTGGCGGAGCGCTCGCGGCGTGGCCGGATCGAGCCAGTCGAGCTCCACGCGCTCGGCCGCAGCCATCCCGGCGACGACCTGCTCGATCCGCCGGCGCTCGCTCTCGACGTCGAGCGGCGGCAGGTCGGACGGGCTGGCGACGACGGCGAGCATGCGCACCTTGGCGTCGATGGTCGGCGGCGGCACGAGCGACCCGGTCTCGAGCAGCCGGACCAGTGGGGTGCGTCGCTGGCTGGCGAGGAACCGCGGCCGCCGGTAGAGGAACTCCCACGGGACACTCAACAGGGCCGGTGCTTCCGCAAGCGACAACGTGAGCCGCACGCCCCGCCCGTTCGCGGTCGGCCCGGTTGGTCGCCTGCTCGTAGGCGACGCCGACGTCGCTGCAGAGGAGGGCGTCGGCGAGCGCGCCGCCGAGGTGTTCGGCATCCATCGCCGGCGGCCCGTCACCCCCGACGTCGCGGGTCACCGGCGTCGCCGGAGTCGATGGTGGCGCGGAGGTCGCCCGCCGAGTACGGCGCAGCGCCCTGGCGTCGGCGACCTCGAGCACGGCCCGCTCCAACTCGGACTCGGAGAGGGGGAGCTCGAACACGCCCGTCGTCTCGGTCCCCTCGGCATCGACGGCGCGCAGATCGAAGTGTCCCTCGGCCCGCGGTGTGAACGTCACCCGGAACTCGTCGTAGACGTAGGTGGCCATTCCCAAAAGAGATGATCGAGCACCGGCGCGCCTGATACAAGGGGCAATCCGCGAGCAGAGGGAGCGTGCCATGGCCAAGGAACCGATGGGCGACGTGGTCGTGCTGCTGCCAGGAATCCTCGGCAGCGCGCTGGCGCGTGACGGCAAGGAGATCTGGGCGCCATCGCCGGGAGCGATCGGTCGGGCACTGTGGACGCTCGGGGGCAGCGTGCGCTCGCTGACCCTCGAGGAGGACCCGTGGGAGCAGGACGATCTCGGGGACGGAGTCACGGCCACCAGGGTGATGCCCGACATCCACATCATCCCGGGATTGTGGGGGATCGACGGGTACACCTCGATCTCCCGCCTGATCGGCGATCGCTTCGACGTGGTGCCGGGGGAGACGTACATCGAGTTCCCGTACGACTGGCGCCGCGACAACCGGGTGGCGGCGCGACGGTTGCGCGCGCTCGCCGATGAGAAGTTGCATGCGCAACGACAGCGCAACCCCGATGCCAAGCTCGTGCTCGTCGGGCACTCGATGGGCGGCCTCGTCGCGCGCTACTTCCTCGAGTGCTTCGATGGCTGGCGCGACACCCGCATGCTGATCACGTTCGGCACCCCGCACCGCGGATCGCTCAACGCGCTGGAGTTCCTCGTCAACGGGTTCGTCAAGAAGGTCGGTCCGCTGAAGGTCGCCGACCTCACCGGTCTGCTGCGTTCGCTCACCTCCGTGTACCAGCTGCTCCCGGTGTTCCCGTGCGTGGACCTGGGCGACGGCTACGCCCGGGTCGCCGAGACCGGAGATCGGCTGCCCGGCGTCGATCCGGTGCGCGGCGAGGAGCGCGCTGGAGGACTTCCACCGGGCGATCTCGGCGGGCGTCGACGCCCACGAGCCGTCGGCCTACGCGATCCACTCCGTCGTCGGGATCGCCCAGGGCACCAAGCAGGCTGCCCGGTGGGACGGCACCCGCCTGGAGATCGACGAGAGCCACGGCGGGGAGGACCATGGGGGCGACGGAACGGTGCCCCGGGTCTCCGCCACGCCGATCGAGACCGACGACTGGCAGCCTGCGTACCAACCGATGTACTCCTCCGACCGGCACAGCTCACTGCAGAACGCCGACCCGGTGCAGGTGCAACTGCAGGGCATCCTGACCGCGCGACCGCTGACCGGTTTCCGGGCCGTGCAGAGCGTCCGGCTGGAGGCCGACGAGCTCCTCGCCGCCGGCGAGAGCCTCGTCCTGCAGGCGCTGCCCGAGCGGGCGAACCTCATCCTGCAGGCGTCGGTCACCGACCTCGCCACCGGTGCACCCGCGATCGCACCCGTCACGATGCGGCGCGACGCCGATGAGGTGCACCACGCCGAGGTGCCGCCGCTGCCGCCGGGCGACTACCGGGTGCGGGTCGAGGGGGTCGGCGACAGCGCCAGGCTCGCCGACCCGGTGCACGGGCTCGTGTGCGTGCTCGACGACGTCGTGCCCGATGTCGATCCGGCGGCGGATCATCGACGGATGACCGACGAGCCGCGGCGACGGGTGTACGCCCTGCTCGTCGGCATCGACGCGTACTTGCCGCCGATCAACCCGCTGTGGGGCTGCCGCAACGACATCGCCGCCCTCGAGCAATACCTCCGGGCGCGGGTCGGGGCCGAGCTCGCGCTGCGCACGCTGTACGACGACGAGGCGACCCGAGACGCCGTGATCGCCGGGTTCCGCGACCATCTCGCCCAGGCGGCTGTGGGGGACACCGCGTTGTTCGTCTACGCGGGTCACGGCAGCGAAGAGCCGGCACCGGCCGAGGTAGCCAGCCTCGAGGCCACGGGGCGCATCCAGACGCTGATGCTGCACGACTGCGGTCGCCGGGTCGGGCGCAAGCTGCGGCGCGCCCTCGCCGACAAGGAGCTCGCCGTGCTGCTCAGCGAGGTCGCCGAGCGCGGGCCTCACATCGCGGTGATTCTGGACTGCTGCCATTCGGGGAGTGGGACACGCGACCCCTTCGTCGGCATCCGGGGCTGGGTCCCCGACCCCGCGGCGGCGAGGAACGAGAGTGACCGCAACCTCCTGCGCGAGCTCGGCGCCGCCCGCCCCTCCACCGACTTCATCCCCGGCGCGCTGGACGGGTGGGTCGCCCCGAACGCGCCCACGTCGCGCTCGCCGCGTGCCGTTCGTTCGAGACGGCGAAGGAGCTGCGCATCGGCGACGACACACGGGGAGCGTTCTCGGTGGCCCTCGTCGAGGCGCTCGACACGCTCGGCCCGCGCACGACGTACCGCACGCTGCTCAACACCGTGCGCTCACGCGTCGAGCGGACGGCGCACGAGCAGCGTCCGGAGCTCGACCCGGTCGAGCCCGGCGGGCTCGGTGATGCGCTGTTCCTGGACGGCACCGTCACCCCGGTCGCCGCCACGTTCACGATGAGCCGGTCGAGCGATGGCTGGGAGGTCGACGCCGGGCTCGTCCACGGGCTGCGGCCGCCGGCCGGAGACGAGGCGTACGTCCTCGCCTGCACCGCTCCGGACGGGAATCTCGCCGGGGCGGTTCGGGTCACGGCGGTGCAGATCGGGCGGTCCACGGTGGAGCCGATCGGATGGGAACCGGCCGACGTCGCCTATTCGGCGGCGGTGGCCGACGTCCCGCTCCCGCCGGCCGAGGCGCAGGTGGACCCGCCGGCCGACGACGCGGGCGTCGAGATGGTCGCGTCGATCGAGGACGCCCTGCGCCGCGCCCTCGCGATCGCCGGGCCGGGAGGAGGCCCGTCGCCGCACGTCCGTCTCGTCGCGCCCACCGAACCCGCGGGTGACGGCACGCTGCGACTGCGGGTGGCCGTGCCCAGCCCCGGGATCGCCCGCATCACGCGGTTCGACGGCAGCGCGGTGACGCGGGATACCGACGTCGCCAGCGACGGCGGGGTGCGCTTGCTGGTGACGCGGCTCGAGCACGTCGCCCGGTGGGAGCAGGTCCGAGGGCTCGGCGGTCATCCGTCGCCGTTGGCCGAGGCCGTCATGCTCGGGGTGTACGAGGCGCGCCCTGGGGAGACGGCCCGGCCGCCTGATCGCCCACCGGTCGCGGCGAGCGGCGGGTTTCAGTTCGCCTACCGGCGCGAGGGGGAGAAGTGGGTGCCGCCAGCGGTGTTCATGGACGTGCGCAACACGTCGGACGACGATCTGTACGTGTGTGTGCTCGACCTGACGGACGGCTTTCGCTGCCACGCCGTGCTCCCGACCGTTCTCCTCACCGCGGGGCACACGCTGGCGCTGTGGGACGGCGCCCGGATCCCGCTGACCCTCCCCGAGGACCGCGCCGTCGTGGCGGGTGCGGGTGCTCGCGACTGGCTGAAGATCGTCGCCAGCGACGTGGACTTCGACGCCGCCGCGTTCGACCTGCCCGAGCTCGGCGAGCCCATGCCGGCACTCCGGGGCGCCGGTGGGCAGACGTGGAGCACGCTCGCCCGGGTCGCGGCGCGGGCGATCAGCCGCGACATCGGCGACGCCCCCCCGCCCGCCGCCGCCCGGTGGGCCGCGGACACCATCACGTTGGAGACGACCGTCCCGGGCTGACCTACTTCCAGTGCATCCAGTAACCGTGGGGGTGGGTGTCGGCGAGGTGGTCGACCGTGCGCACTCCGTCCCGCCAGCGGGCCAGGACGAGCACCGTCCGGTCAACGGCAGTGTCGACACTCGGCCCGGGCAGCTCCGGGACGAGGTACGGGCTCTCGAGGTACACCCAGGACAGGTCGAGTCGCGAGCCGAGCTCGTCGAGCGACTCGACGTACGCCTTCCGTTCGTCCGCGCCGAGGTAGTTGAGCACCCACGTGTTGGTGACGACCGGATGCCCGGAAGCGGCCAATGTTTCCACCAGTGGTGCGGTCTCCGTGACGGCATCGCCTGCCCGGACGGTGATGCCGTTCGGTCCGGGCCATCTCGATCGCAGCCCGCAGGCGGGCGAAGCGGTCGAGCTGGTCCGGCCAGACACAAGCCTCCAGCCACCGGGCCTCGACGTCGTCGGTGACGTCGACGGGCCGCTGGTCGATGCCGAGGCGGGTGGCGATCGTGGGGATCGACGCCGGGACGGGGACGGCGCCCCGGGTCCCGCACTCGAGCTCGATCGGGGACGACGATGGTCCGACCGTTCCGCCGGGCTCGTAGCGGTAGCGGTAGCGGTCGATCAGCAGGTTGAGCCCGGCGCTCGATCCGACGTCGAGGTGGGCGAGCGGGCCGACCTCGGCCCCAAGCAGCCCGAACGCC
This sequence comes from uncultured Acidimicrobiia bacterium, assembly GCA_963755235.1. Lineage (GTDB taxonomy): Bacteria > Actinomycetota > Acidimicrobiia > Acidimicrobiales > Ilumatobacteraceae > JALZMG01. The sequence goes on along the minus strand of CAVWJT010000006.1, from coordinate 119,466 downwards.
GGCAGCAACAGCGCGCAGCGTCCGATCTCGTTGGTCTGGGTGTGCCGGCTGGCCAGCATCGCGGCGAGGCTCGCTTCGTGCTGCTCGCAGACCCGTCGGAGGGCGGGGAGTGGATCGCCGGGGTCCGGATGCGCGGTCAGGTTCGGGTAGTGACGGGCGAGCTCGTCGCCGTCGCCGCCGAGCAAGAGGGCGTGGACGCAGGCGAAGAGCAGGACCGGTTGGCGCTGCGCCGGGGGAGCGTGGAGGAGCAGCGACGCCAGCTCCGCGTCCTCGGCCACCCCGGCGGCCATCCGGGCGTACAGCGGTGCCCGGGACGCCGTCGTGCTGGCGAAGTCGGCGAACATTCGGGCACACCCAGCTCGCATCCATCGCCCGGTCGCGCCATACCTCGTTCACGGGCGCACGGTAGTAGGCGATTGCGGCAACGATCCGGTGGAGTGCTACCGATCCAATGCCAACATGGGTGCTGCCTATGGATCTGCTCGGCGACCTGGAGGCCCGCGGCCTCGTCCAGCACACGACGGACCGTGACTCGTTGGCCGCGCGCCTCGCGCCCGGTTCCGACCCGATCTCCCTCTACTACGGCTGCGATCCCACCGCCGACAGCCTCCACCACGGCAACCTGATCGGGCTGATCGTGTTGCGCCGGTTCCAGGAGGCGGGGCACTTCGCCGTCGCCCTCGCCGGTGGGGCCACCGGGATGATCGGCGACCCGAGCGGACGGTCGGAGGAACGCAACCTCCTCGACGACGCGACGCTCGACCGGAACGTCGCCGCGATCAAGGAGCAGATCGCCCGCATCGTCGACCTCAGCGACGGGCGCGGCACACTCGTTGACAACCGGGACTGGACCCGGCCGATGTCGGTGCTCGACTTCCTCCGCGACGTCGGCAAACACGCCACGGTGAACCAGATGATCGCCCGGGAGAGCGTGCGGGTGCGTCTGGAGTCCGAACAGGGCATCTCGTACACCGAGTTCAGCTACATGCTGCTGCAGGCGAACGACTACCTGTGGCTGCACGACCATCTGGCGTGCGAGCTGCAGATCGGCGGGTCGGACCAGTTCGGCAACATCGTGTCGGGCGTGGACCTGATCCGCCGCAAGCGCCAGGTCGCCGTGCACGCGCTGGCGTGGCCGCTGCTGACGTCGGCCGAGGGCCAGAAGCTCGGGAAGACGACCGGCGCCCGGGTCTGGCTCGACCCGGCGAAGACCTCGTCCTACCAGTTCCACCAGCACTGGATGCAGCTCGACGACGCCGAGGTCGCCCAGCAGTTCCCGATGTTCTCCCTCCGGCCGCTGGTCGAGATCGAGGGCCTGCTGGCAGCTCATGCCGGCGCGCCCCACGAACGGCGGGCCCAACGGGCGCTCGCCGACGAGCTGACCGCGCTCGTCCACGGCGCGGCCGCCGCCGAGGCGGCAGCCGAAGCGGCCGACGTGCTGTTCGGCGGCGACCCGGTCACCGCGTCGGCGGGGGCGCTGGCTGCGATCGCCGGCGAGGTCCCGAGCAGCCGCGTGGCTCCGGGGGACCTACGTGACCCGCGTCGAGCTGCTGGTGACGACGCAGCTGGCCACTTCCAAGAGCGACGCCCGGCGCCTCCTCCAGCAGGGCAGCGTCCGGGCCAACGACCGCCGGCTCGGTCCCGAGGACGGTCTCGACGGCGTCGCCCTCCTGCACGGGCGGTACGTTCTGCTGCGCAAGGGAAAACGGGCCTTCCACCTGGTGGAGGTTTCCGGAAACCCAGGTTGACGCTGACGTCGGACGTCTGTAGCGTCTCTCTTTGCCTTCGCAGCCGGTCCACCGGAACCGAAGGGCCGGCACCAACGCCGAGCGGTTGCCTCCACGGCAAGCGAGCGGCGTGTGCCCAGAGCCTCGGCTCCTTGAAAACGGAAGAGAAGACGAACGCCAGTGCGGGCAGCGAGTCGACGGCCTCCGGGCCGTCGGTGACGCTGTCTGTCAATTCGGCCGGCATTGCCGGCCACAAATCAGCAGGCCGGCACCCAGCCGGCCGACAGGACATGGAACCTCGGCCGCGGCGAGCAGATTTCTGCTCGGGCCGAGGCTCTCACCGGATCGTTCCGCCTGGTCACCGCCCGCAAGGGACGGTGAGCGGTCGGGCCGGTTCTTGATGGAGAGTTTGATCCTGGCTCAGGACGAACGCTGGCGGCGTGCTTCACACATGCAAGTCGAACGAGGTCCAACTGGTCGCAAGACCGGTGAAGACCGAGTGGCGAACGGGTGCGTAACACGTGAGGAACCTGTCCCGGTCTCCGGAATAACAAGTGGAAACACTTGCTAATACTGGATGACGTCGGACCGTCGCATGACGGACTGACGAAAGGGTTACCGGATCGGGAGGGTCTCGCGGCCTATCAGCTCGTTGGTGGGGTAACGGCCCACCAAGGCTTCGACGGGTAGCTGGTCTGAGAGGATGATCAGCCACACTGGGACTGAGACACGGCCCAGACTCCTACGGGAGGCAGCAGTGGGGAATCTTGCACAATGGGCGCAAGCCTGATGCAGCAACGCCGCGTGCGGGAAGAAGGCCCTAGGGTTGTAAACCGCTTTCAGCAGGGAAGAAAATGACGGTACCTGTAGAAGAAGGTGCGGCCAACTACGTGCCAGCAGCCGCGGTGACACGTAGGCACCAAGCGTTGTCCGGATTTATTGGGCGTAAAGAGCTCGTAGGCGGTTCGGTAAGTCGGGTGTGAAAACTCTGGGCTCAACCCAGAGCCGCCACCCGATACTGCTGTGACTCGAGTGCGGTAGGGGAGCGGGGAATTCCTGGTGTAGCGGTGAAATGCGCAGATATCAGGAGGAACACCAGTGGCGAAGGCGCCGCTCTGGGCCGTGACTGACGCTGAGGAGCGAAAGCGTGGGTAGCAAACAGGATTAGATACCCTGGTAGTCCACGCCGTAAACGTTGGGCACTAGGTGTGGGTCTCAACCAACGAGATCCGCGCCGTCGCTAACGCATTAAGTGCCCCGCCTGGGGAGTACGGCCGCAAGGCTAAAACTCAAAGGAATTGACGGGGGCCCGCACAAGCAGCGGAGCGTGTTGCTTAATTCGATGTTACGCGAAGAACCTTACCTGGGTTTGACATGCAGGGAAAAGCTCTAGAGATAGGGTGTCCTAACGGGCCTTGCACAGGTGGTGCATGGCTGTCGTCAGCTCGTGTCGTGAGATGTTGGGTTAAGTCCCGCAACGAGCGCAACCCTTATCCTATGTTGCCAGCGGATTATGCCGGGGACTCGTAGGAGACTGCCGGGGTCAACTCGGAGGAAGGTGGGGACGACGTCAAGTCATCATGCCCCTTATGCCCAGGGCTGCAAACACGCTACAATGGCCGGTACAGAGGGCTGCGGTCCCGTGAGGGTGAGCGAATCCCACAAAGCCGGTCTCAGTTCGGATTGGAGTCTGCAACTCGACTCCATGAAGCCGGAGTTGCTAGTAATCCCGGATCAGCACGCCGGGGTGAATACGTTCCCGGGCCTTGTACACACCGCCCGTCACACCACGAAAGTCGGCAACACCCGAAGCCGGTGGCCCAACCCTTTTGGGAGGGAGCCGTCGAAGGTGGGGTCGGTGATTGGGGTGAAGTCGTAACAAGGTAGCCGTACCGGAAGGTGCGGCTGGATCACCTCCTTTCTAAGGAGTCCATTCCACACCGTCGGTGACCGTCAGGTCACCCGGTGCCTGGACACCTAGTTGGTGCACTGGTGGGTTCGTCGACGCAGCCGCCGAGGTAGCAGGACCTAGTCCTCTCTCGTCGGGTGTCGCCGGCGCACCTGTCTTCTCTTCCGTTTTGAAGGAGTCGGAGCAATCCGGCGCCCTCGCGCCGACGCCACTGCGTCGAGCTCCCTCGAGCTCCGCATGCGTCCTCCTCTCGCACCTTGAGAACTGCAGAGCAAGCACGAGCATCTTGTACACGGGGCCTCGCCCCGTGTGCGAACAACAATTTTGTTCTTTCCAAGCTACGAAGAGCCAACGGTGGATGCCTTGGCGCCAAGAACCGATGAAGGACGTGAGTGACTGCGAAAAGCTGCGGGGAGCCGTCGACTAGGCACCGATCCGCAGATGTCCGAATGGGGAAACCCACCACTCGTCATGGAGTGTGTACCCCGGTCTGAACACATAGGACCGGTGGAGGGAACCAGGGGAATTGAAACATCTCAGTACCCTGAGGAAAGGAAAGCAACCGCGACACCCCGAGTAGCGGCGAGCGAAACGGGTAGAGACCAAACCGCGACAGTGCCAAGCCTGGTGGCGTTGCTGTCGTGGGGTTGTGGGATCGAGGAGGTACGGCACCAGACGTACCACAGAGTTACCAAGCTGCTGTGTAGGAGAACGGTTCTGGAAAGGCCGGCCGTAGTGGGTAACAGCCCCTTATCCGAAACGCACGCAGCCTCTGCCTCGTCTTCCCAAGTAGCGCCGGGACCGTGAAAACCGGCGTGAATCTGCGGGGACCACCCCGTAAGTCTAAGTATTCCTTGGCGACCGATAGTGAACCAGTACCGTGAGGGAAAGGTGAAAAGTACCCCGGGAGGGGAGTGAAATAGTACCTGAAACCGTTGGTTTACAAGCTGTCAGAGCGTCGTCGGCCCTCGGGCCGGCCGCGATGGCGTGCCTTTTGAAGAATGAGCCTGCGAGTTACGGTGTGTGGCAAGGTTAACCCGTAGTGGGGTAGCCGCAGCGAAAGCAAGTCTGAATAGGGCGTATAGTCGCATTCTGTAGACCCGAAGCCAAGTGATCTATCCATGGACAGGCTGAAGCGGAGGTAAGACTCCGTGGAGGGCCGAACCCACGTCAGTTAAAAATGGCGGGGATGAGCTGTGGATAGGGGTGAAAGGCTAATCAAACTTGGCAATAGCTGGTTCTCCTCGAAATGCATCTAGGTGCAGCGTCATGTGTTCAGCATCGGAGGTAGAGCACTGGATGGGTACGGGGGCCTACAAGCTTACCAACCCCAGCCAAACTCCGAATGCCGATGCTCCAGAACATGGCAGTGAGACCACGGGGGATGAGCTTCGTTGGTCGAAAGGGAAACAGCCCAGATCATCAGCTAAGGCCCCAAATTCAGGACTAAGTGGAAAACGATGTGGGATTGCACAGACAGCCAGGAGGTTGGCTTAGAAGCAGCCACCCTTGAAAGAGTGCGTAATAGCTCACTGGTCGAGTGATCCTGCGCGGACAATGTAACGGGGCTCAAGTCCTGAGCCGAAGCTATGGGCTTCTGGTGACCTTCGGGTGACCGGGAGCGGTAGAGGAGCGTCGATGGTGCAGCGAAGCCGCCGCGTGAGCGTGCGGTGGAGCGCCATCGAGTGAGAATGCAGGCATGAGTAGCGAGAGAGGGGTGAGAAACCCCTCCGCCGTAAGCCCAAGGGTTCCTGGGGAAGGCTAATCCCCCCAGGGTGAGTCGGGAGCTAAGGCGAGGCCGAAAGGCGTAGTCGATGCACAACTGGTTGATATTCCAGTGACCTCCGTGCCCGCGCCAGGCCCAAGAGTGGCAACGTGGGGGCTGTTCCCTTCCGGGAGCGATCTCACCGAGCTGCTGGCGGGTAGCTGACGGGGGACGCAGGAGGGTAGGTGAGCCGGGGCGATGGTTGTCCCCGGGTAAGCGTGTAGGGGGGTCCCGATGAGAGTTGGGGCCGTAACTCTGAGACGTGATGCCGAGCCGCAACAGGCGAAGTCACTGATCCCATGCTGCCAAGAAAATCCCAGCAGTGAGCTGGCACGGAGCCCGTACCCCAAACCGACACAGGTGGGCGGGTAGAGAATACCAAGGCGATCGGGAGAACTATGGTTAAGGAACTCGGCAAATTACCTCCGTAACTTCGGAAGAAGGAGGACCCTCGAGGGTGACGATCTTCGCGATCCGAGCTCTGGAGGGTGGCACAGACCAGGGGGTAGCGACTGTTTACCAAAAACACAGCAGCGTGCGAAGCCGCAAGGCGCTGTATACGCTGTGACGCCTGCCCAATGCTGGAAGGTCACGGGGAATGGTTAGCCGCAAGGCGAAGCTGTGAACCTAAGCCCCAGTGAATGGCGGCGGTAACTATAACCGTCCTAAGGTAGCGAAATTCCTTGTCAGGTAAGTTCTGACCTGCACGAATGGCGTAACGACTTCCCCACTGTCTCAACCATAGACCCGGCGAAATTGAAGTACGAGTAAAGATGCTCGTTTGCTGCGGAAGGACGGAAAGACCCCGTGGACCTTTACTACAACTTGGTGTTGAGTTTTGACCTGCATTGTGTAGGATAGGTGGGAGACTTGGAAGCGTCGGCGCCAGCCGGTGTGGAGTCATCGTTGAAATACCACCCTGTGTATGTCGGGATTCTAACCTCGGTCCGTGATCCGGATCGGGTACAGCGCCAGGCGGGTAGTTTGACTGGGGCGGTCGCCTCCTAAAAGGTAACGGAGGCGCCCAAAGGTTCCCTCAGGCTGGTTGGCAATCAGCCGTCGAGTGCAATGACACAAGGGAGCTTGACTGCGAGACCTACAAGTCAAGCAGGTGCGAAAGCAGGGCATAGTGACCCGGCCATTGCGTGTGGAAGCGTGGTCGCTCAACGGATAAAAGGTACCCCGGGGATAACAGGCTAATCTTTCCCAAGAGTCCATATCGACGGAAAGGTTTGGCACCTCGATGTCGGCTCATCGCATCCTGGGGCTGAAGCAGGTCCCAAGGGTTGGGCTGTTCGCCCATTAAAGCGGTACGCGAGCTGGGTTCAGAACGTCGTGAGACAGTTCGGTCCCTATCCTCCGCAGCCGAAGGAGTGTTGAGGAAGGCTGTCCCTAGTACGAGAGGACCGGGACGGACGTAGCTCTGGTGTGTCTGTTGTCCTGCCAAGGGCACGGCAGATTGGCCACCTACGGAAGGGATAACCGCTGAAAGCATCTAAGTGGGAAACCCGTTCCAAGATGAGCACTCCCATGCGGTCAACGCAGTAAGGCCCGTGACAAGACCATCACGTTGATAGGCCGGAGGTGTACGCACAGCAATGTGTTCAGCCGACCGGTACTAATCGGCCGAGGGCTTGGATTGAACGCCAATTGTCGCTCGTGCTTGCTCTGGAGTCCTCGAGTGCGACGCGCTCGTTGACAACTGATTTCGGTGGCCATGGCGGCAGAGTCACACCCGTTCCCATCCCGAACACGGAAGTTAAGCCTGCCAGCGCCGATGGTACTTGGGGGTTCACCCCCTGGGAGAGTAGGACGCCGCCGGATTTCGCTCGAGGAGCGCCCACCCGAACCGGTGGGCGCTTCTCGCCGTTTTCGACCCGTAGCATGCGGGTCCATGTCCTCGGGCTCGTCTTCTCGTCCGGCGCGCCGTCGCGGCGCGACCGGGAAGCCGCGCCCGAAGCCGACTGGAAGCCGCGCCCGTCGCGGCGACGGGCCGCACCGTCGGTCCGAGGGCCGGCCGTCCCGGCCCCCGACCGCAGCCGAGCGGCGGGCGGCGGAGGTCCGCAGGCAGCGGGGTCCGCGCCCCCGCGTGACCCAGACGCCGAGCGGCTCGCAATCGAGAGCCGGGCGCTGGAGGAATGGATCGACGAGGGAGCGTTGCGCGCGGAGGCGACCGGCGCCGCGTCTCGGGCCGGAGCGGCGACGCCCGCCCGCCGTCCTGCCCGGCGACAGCGCGCCGTCGATGCCGAGACAACCAACGCGATTCGGGCCCGCGCTCGCGACAGCCGTCACGCGGCCCGGCTCGTCGACCGGTTCACGCAGGCCCAGCAGGCACTCGAGCGCGAGCGCTTCGACGATGCCCGGCGCCTCGCGACCCCACTGCTGCGGGACCTCCCGGAGCTGGCCGCGGCACACCAGTTGGTCGGGCTCGCCGCCTACCGGACGGGCCGCTGGAAGCAGGCAGTCAGTGAGCTCGAGGCGGCGCAGGATCTGCGCCCTGACGTCGAGCTGCTGCCTGTCCTCGCCGACGCCTATCGGGCCCTCGGCCGGTGGCGTGACGTCGATCGGATCTGGCACGACGTGCGGGCGATCTCGCCCGCTCAGGACGTCCTCGCCGAGGCGCGGATCGTCGCCGCCGGCGCGGAGGCCGATCGAGGCGACCTCGAAGCCGCCCTGCAGACGATGGCGCGGGCGAAGCAGGTGCCGAAGCGAGTCCGCGACCATCACCTGCGCCAGTGGTACGTGCTCGGCGATCTGTACGACCGGGCCGGTGATCCGCTGGAGGCGGCGAGATGGTTCGAACTGGTCGCCCGCCACGACGCCGCGTTCGTCGACGTCGCGGATCGCCTGCGCGCCCTCGGGCGGTAGGCGTCGTCCCAGCTAGCGTGCCCGCGGTGGGCAGTCGTCACTTCCGGGCCGGCGTCGTGATCGTCGTGCGCCGCGATGACGGCCCCGTGCTGGCGTTCGAGCGGGTGGACCAGCCCGATCAGTGGCAGCTGCCCCAGGGAGGAATCCAACCGGGCGAGACCCCAGATCAGGCGGCGTGGCGCGAATTGAGCGAGGAGACCGGTCTCGGTCCGGACGACGTCGAACTGATCGGCGAGCATCCAGCTTGGGTCGCCTACGAGTGGCCCCGCGAGGTGGTCGCCGGAGGCAACCGTCTCGGGCAGGTGCAGCGGTGGTTCTTCTTCCGGCCGCGCCACGACACGATCGAGCCGGCGCCCGACGGACATGAGTTCGGGGCCTGGCGGTGGGCCGAACCGGCGTGGCTCATCGACCAGGTGGTCCCGTTCCGTCGTCCCGCCTACGAGACCGTGCTCGGGTGACTGACGACCTGTTCGACGCCGCGGCCGAGGAGCGGCTGCGCACCCAGGCCCCATTGGCGGCCCGGCTACGGCCGCGCACGATCGACGATGTCGTCGGCCAGCCCCACCTCCTCGACGCCGGACGACCACTGCGGCGCCTCGTCGAGCAGGACCGGTTGTCGTCGGTGCTGCTGTGGGGACCGCCAGGGACCGGCAAGACGACGCTCGCGCTGGCGGTTGCCGGTACCACCGAGCGGGCGTTCGAGCAGCTGTCCGCGGTGTCCGCCGGGGTCAAGGACGTGCGGGACGTGATCGAGCGGGCGCGCCAGCGCCTCGGCGAGCGGGACCAGGGAACGATCCTGTTCCTCGACGAGATCCACCGCTTCACCAAGGCCCAGCAGGACGCCCTGCTGCCCGCCGTGGAGAACGGCACCCTCGTGCTCATCGGGGCGACGACCGAGAACCCGTTCTTCGAGGTCAATCCGCCGCTGCGCAGCCGCTCGACGCTGTTCCGCCTCGACCCGCTCGATCCCGCCGCCCTCCGGATCCTCGCTGACCGGGGCCTGGAGGCCCTCGGCACGACAGCGACGGAGGAGGCCCTCGACCTCGTCGTCGAGCGCAGCGGAGGGGACGGCCGGCAGGTCCTGACGTCACTGGAGGTCGCCGACGCCCTCGCCGGTCCCGACGGGATCGAGCTCCGCCACGTGGAGGCGGCGCTCAGCACGAGCGCGGTGCGGTACGGCCGCGACGATCACTACGACGTCATCAGCGCATTCATCAAGTCGATGCGCGGGTCGGATCCCGATGCCGCGATCTACTGGCTCGCCCGCATGCTCGAGGCCGGCGAGGACCCCCGGTTCATCGCCCGGCGGATGGTGATCTTCGCCAGCGAGGACGTCGGGATGGCCGATCCCCAGGCGCTGGTCGTGGCCACGTCCGCCGCCCACGCGCTGGAGTTCGTCGGGCTTCCGGAAGCCCAGCTCAACCTGGCCCAGGCCGCTGTCCACCTCGCGACGGCGCCGAAGAGCAACCGCAGCGCGATCGCGATCTGGCAGGCGCGCGCCGACATCGCCGACGGGGCGCTCGGCGAGGTGCCGGCCCACCTCCGCAGCGCCAACTACCAGGGTGCGAAGAGTCTCGGGCACGGCGTCGGCTACGAGTACCCTCATGACCACGAGCACGACGAAATCGGAGGCTGGGTGGCCCAGCAGTACCTGCCCGACGGGCTGCAGGGGCGCCAGTGGTACCGGCCCAGCGGGCACGGTCATGAGCAGGACGTGGCGCGCCGGATGGACGCGCGCCGGCACGGTGACGGGAATGGCGAGGCGACAGATGACCAGCAGTGAGCGGGGACGGACGGAGTGATGCGACGGCTCGATCTGGTTCGCCGGTGGGGTGGTCGCGGGCGCGAGCAGCGCCGGCCTGGTCAAGCGCAAGGTCGCGGCGACGGCTGAGCGGCTGGCTCCGGCCAACGTGGCGCGGGGCGTCGCCGGTTCGGTGCGGCGATCGGGACGGCGGATGGCCACGGCGGTGAAGGACGGGCGCGACGCCGCCCGGGCGCGTGGACAGGAGCAGCGCGCCGAACGCGACGGCCGCCTCGTCCGGCTCGGTGAGTACCTGCACCCGGACGACGAGGTCCTCGTCGACGGACGTCCGGTGGAGTCCGGCCGGGTGATCCTGATGCGCCGGCGGGATCCCTCTGGCCAACGATGACTGACCGGAACGGACCGGTCGCCGAGCTGCGCCGGGCGCTGTCGGCGACCCGGGTCCGAGACGGCGCGACGGAACTGTCGCTCTACCGCCACGACGCCTCCCACATGGAGGGCGTGGCGATCGCGGTCTGCTTCCCCGAGTCCACCGCGGAGGTGCGGGCCTGCGTCGAGATCGCCAACCGCCACGCCATTCCGTTCGTCGCTCGTGGCTCGGGCACCGGTCTGGCCGGCGGGGCCGTACCCCCCGAGGGCGCGATCGTCATCTCGACGACGAAGATGAACCGGGTGCTGTCGGTCGATCCGGTCGCGCGGCGGGCGTGGGTCGAACCGGGGGTGCTCAACCTCGATCTGTCCCGTCACGTGGCCCGACACGGCCTCCACTTCGCCCCCGATCCGAGCAGCCAGCAGACCTGCTCGATCGGCGGCAACGTGGCCAACAACTCGGGCGGCCCGCACTGCCTCTCCGAGGGAGTCACCGCCGCCCACGTGCTCGCCCTCGAGGTGGTGCTGCCGGATGGCAGCGTGACCACCCTCGGTGGCGAGGATCCCGAACCGCTGGGCTACGACCTGCGCGGCGTGTTCATCGGCAGTGAGGGCATGTTCGGGATCGCCACGAAGATCTGCGTGCGCCTCACGCCGGACCCGCCAGCGGTGTGCACGATGCTCATGGACTTCGCCACCGTCGAGGCGGGAGCCTCGACCGTGAGCGCAGTGATCGCCGCCGGGATCGTCCCCGCCGCGATGGAGATGATGGACCGCCTGTGCCTCGAGGCCGTAGAGGCGTACATCCACGCCGGGCTGCCCGTGGACGCGGCGGCGGCCCTGCTCGTCGAGGTCGTCGGGCTGCCCCACGGTGTCGACGCCGACGCCGAGGTCGTGCGCCGCATCGCCGTCGAGCACGGCGTCCGGCACGTCCGCGTGGCTGCCGACGACGATGAACGGGCGCTGCTGTGGAAGGGGCGCAAGTCGGCGTTCGGCGCGATCGCCCGGATCAAGCCGAACTACTACCTGCACGACACGGTGGTGCCCCGCCGCGAGCTCCCCGCGGTCCTCGCCAAGGTGTACGAGATCGCCGCCCGTCACGACCTGCTCGTGCTCAACGTGTTCCACGCCGGTGACGGCAACCTGCATCCGCTCCTCGTGTACGACGCACGCGAGCCAGGGGTGATGGATCGGGTCGAGGCCGCCGGAGGAGAGATCGTGCGGGTGTCGGTCGAGGCGGGAGGGGTGCTGAGCGGCGAGCACGGGATCGGGCTGGAGAAGCGCGACCTGATGCCGCTCATGTTCTCGCCCGTCGATCTCGACGCCCAGGCCCGGTTGCGCGCCGCGTTCGACCCGGACGAGCTCGCCAATCCGGGCAAGGTGCTCCCGAGCCCGGCCCGCTGCGGCGACGTTCTCGCGGTGCCTCAGGGCGCGTGGATCTGAGCGCGTTCGCCGACGAGGTCGGCGACAACGGGCCGGTGACGATCACCGGGCTCGGAACCCGCGGCGGTCCCGTGCCCGGGGTGCGGGTCGTGGGGGCCCCGGCCGGGATCGACTGGGTCCAGCCCGCGGAGATGACGGTGTGCTGCGGCGCCGGCACGATGGTCGCCGAGCTCGACGAAGCCCTGCTCGCCGTGGGCCAGTGCGTGGCGATTCCACCGACGGGCACGGTCGGAGGCGCCCTCGCGGTCGGTCGCAGCGGGATCCGCCGTCTCGGCTACGGGCCGGTGCGAGACACGCTGCTCCAGGCTCGTTTCATCTCGGCCGAGGGTCAGGTCGTCAAGGCCGGGGGCCCGACGGTGAAGAACGTGAGCGGCTTCGACCTGTGCCGCCTGCTGGTCGGATCGCGGGGCACGCTCGGCTTCCTGGGCGAGGTGATCCTGCGCACCCGCCCCCGTGCCCGCTACGAGCAGTGGTTCAGCGGGCCGGTCGATCCCGAGGACGCGCTCGGACGACTGCACCGCCCGACGGCGATCCTCTGGGACGGCGCCACGACCTGGGTCCTGCTCGAGGGCGACGAGCGTGACGTCGAGGCTCAGGTCGGGTCGCTCGCGCTGCTGCCCGCCGAGGGAGCCCCGCCGCTGCCGACCGGCGGGCGGGAGTCGATCGCCCCAGGAACGTTCCGGACCCTCACCGGGGAGTTCGTGGTCGAGATCGGCGTCGGGGTGGTCCACCGGGCGGAGGCGGCCCGCGCGCCGGCCCGGGACGCGGATCCCGCCGTCGTCGCCCTGCACCACCGCTTGAAGCACCAGTTCGACCCCAGCGGGCGGCTCAACCCGGGCGTGGACGTACTCGACGGTGCGGGCTGATCGCCCGTTCGTCGACCGGCCGCCTGGTTCGGTCGCCGAGGCGACAGCGCTCGCCGCGCGGGCGGCGGCCCACTGGTCCCTGCCCGCGCCGACGTTCATCCGGGTCTTCATGAACGCGATCTACTCGGCGGGTGACGTCGTGCTGCGCGTGAGCCGGCCGTCGGCGCCGGCCGAGGCGGCGCTCGACCTGGCCCGGCTGCTCGCCGTCGCCGGAGTTCACGTTCCGGCACCGGCACGCGACGACGTCGTGCACGACGGCGAGCTGGCGGTCACCGCGTGGGAGCGGCTGGTTCTCGTCCCGGCGGAACCCGATTGGCGGGCCGCCGGCCAGATGGTGGCCCGGGTGCATGCGCTGACGGTGACCGATCTGCCGCCGGCCTTTCCCGTCCCGCACGGCGAGGACTTCCCGTGGTGGCAGTTCGACGAACTGCTGGCCGACGTCGGCGAGTTGCTCGACCCCGCCGCGCGCCGCGGGATCGAGGCCGCGATCGACCGCCACGGTCGCTGGGCCGAGGACGTGGACCGGGTGGTCTGCCACGGGGACGTCCATCCCGGCAACGTCGTGGCGACCACGACGGAACGGTGCTGCTCGACTGGGACCTGGTGTGCCTGGCCCCGGCCGCCTGGGATCACTCGGCGCTGCTGACGTGGGCATCACGGTGGGGCGGCCCGCCCCAGTGGTACGGCGAGTTCGCCGCCGGCTACGGGCGGTCGATGGAGCAGGACCCGGTGGCCGTGTCGCTGGCCGAGCTGCGGCTGGTCGCGGCCACGCTGATGCGGCTGCGGGCCGGCCGGCACGACCCGGCGGCGATGCCCGAGGCGCAGCGGCGGCTGGAGTACTGGCGGGGCGACCCCGCCGCGTCGATGTGGACGGCGGTGTGAGCGGGCAGACTGGGCGGCATGCCCGAGCTGAAGACCGAGGCCGAACTGGCGGTGATGCGCGAGGCCGGCCAGATCGTCGCCGCCGCGCTGGACGCGGCCCGCCGGCACGCCGCGGTCGGCGTCTCGTTGCGCGAGCTCGACGAGGTGGCCGCCGGCGTCATCGCCGCACGCGGTGCGCAGCCGCTCTTCCTCAACTACCACCCGCGCTGGGCGCCGTCGCCGTTTCCCGGAGTGATCTGCGCGAGCGTGAACGACGTCGTGGTGCACGGCATCCCGTCCGATCAGCGGCTCGCCGACGGTGACCTCGTCAGCATCGACTGTGGTGCTCGCTTCGACGGCTGGTGCGGTGATGCCGCGATCAGCTTCATCGTCGGTGAGTCCGACCCCCGTGACCGCGATCTGATCGGGGTCACGGAACGCGCCCTCGAGGCCGGCATCGCCGCCGCGCGGCCCGGCAACACGATGGGCGACATCGGCGAGGCGATCGGCTCCGTCGCCCGGGGAGCCGGGTATGGCCTCCTGGCCGATCATGGCGGGCACGGGATCGGACGGCGCATGCACGAGGAGCCGTCGGTGCCGAACGAGGGGCGGGCCGGGCGGGGGATGCGCCTGGAGCCCGGACTCGTGCTGGCCCTCGAGCCGATGCTGGTCGCCGGGGGCAAGGACGCCTACCGGGTCGACGGTGACGGGTGGACCGTACGAACCGAGGACGGCAGCCGGGCGGCCCACGCCGAGCACACCGTGGCCGTCACCGCCACGGGGCCGAGAGTCCTGACTGCACGCTGATGGCAACCGGCTGGTGATCGACCTCCGGCTCGACGACGACGAGCTGTCGTCATGCGTCGCGTGCGGGCTGTGCCTGCCCCATTGCCCGACGTTCCGCGTCACGGGGGAGGAGGGCCTCTCGCCCCGGGGTCGCATCGACGCGATGCGCACCGTGCAGTGGCGGGGCGGCCCGGTCGACGACGAGTTCGTGCGCTTCATGGAGACGTGCGTGCAATGCCGGGGCTGCGAGCCGGCGTGCCCCAGCGGGGTGCCGTTCGGACGCCTGATGGAGGGCACGCGCGCCGCGCTCGCCGCGGAGCGACGGACGGCGCCCCGTTGGCTCCGCGCCGGGTACTGCGGTGCTCGGCCGGCACCGCCTGCTGCTCGCCGGGTCGAGCGCGCTGGCGGTCGCCCAACGGCTGCGCCTGATCCCGGCGCGCCTCGGACTCGGCCGCCTGCCGGTACGCCGGGGCCCGGCCCTCGTCTCGACGGGCGACGACGTGTGGTTGTTCACCGGCTGCGTCATGGATGCGTGGATGCGACCGACCCACCGGGCCACGGCCGAGCTCATCACGCGGATGGGATTCACGTACTCGGTCCCCGCCACCGGTGGGGCGTGTTGCGGCGCCCTCCACACCCATGCCGGGCTGGAGCCGCACGCGCGGCAGCTCGCCGAGCGGGTGATCCGGTCGATGCCGGGAGATGCGCCGGTGCTCGTCAACTCCGCGGGGTGCGGTGCCGCGATGAAGGACTACGGTCACCTCCTCGACCGCGCCGAGGGGCATGCGTTCGCGGCCCGGGTCCGCGACGTCCACGAGTGGCTCGCCGAGCACCACGACCGGTTGCCGGCCCCGGCTCGTTCGGCTCGGTCCAGTGATCGTCCACGATCCGTGTCACCTCCGCCACGTCCAGCGGGCGCACGGCGCGGTGCGTACCGTCGTCGGCCACGTCGCCGACGTCGTCGAGCTCGACGACGAGGGGCTGTGCTGCGGCGCCGGCGGCGCCTACGCCGCGCTCGAACCGGCGCTCGCCCGCGAGATCCGCGACCGCAAGGTCGCCGCGATCGCGCGGGCCGCCGAGCGATCCGGGGCGACGGTCGTGGCGAGCGCCAACCCCGGCTGTGTGCTGCACCTCGCCGCGGCCGGGCTCGACGTCCGTCACCCGGTCGACCTCGTCGCCGAGGCGACTGAGACATGACGCGCTACGAGGACCTCGCCGAGCGGCTGGAGGCGATCGGGGCCGAGCTCGACGAGCTGTCCTTCGACCTGCTCCAGCAGGCGGTCGCCGACGGAGCGACCGAGCGCCCCGCGGCCGACCGCACGCTGACCCAGGCCCGGCGGGCGGTGGAGAAGGCCGCCGGCCTGCTCCGTCAGCTCGAGGGTTGATCCAACCGAGGGTTTGCGGACCCGATGGGGCGCAGCAAACCCTCCGGTGCACTCAAACCCTCGGATGTCTCGGGGGCGAACGAGTTGACGAGGTCGATCAGGGCGCGGAGATCGCCGTAGCGATGCTTGGCGAAGGCGAAGCGGATGCGGGGGAGCTCGACGTGGTCGTCGTGGCGGCGCTCGATGTCGAGCGCGGCCGTGGCCTCGATCGCGCCACGGGCGACGAGATGGCCGAACCGCTCGTTGAGCTCGGCGAGCTGCTCCGGCGTCGGCTCGTGCTGCAGGCGCAGGATCAGGAAGTCGCCGACGTAGCGGATCGAGTGGTAGTTGGCATAGAACCGGTCGATCTCGGCGACCGCCGCCTCGCACGAGTCGGTGACGAGATAGAGGCTGCGGTCCGATTCGGCGACCAGACCCCGTTCGACCAGCTGTCGGCGGATCATGTCGTCGATCGCCTCCCAGTACGGATCGCCCGGCGTGTCGAGGAACACGATCGGCACCGGCAGACCCTTGCCGGTCTGGGTCAGGGTGAGGAGCTCGAACGTCTCGTCGAGGGTGCCGAAGCCGCCCGGCAGGCAGACGAAGGCTCTGCTCTCCTTCACCAACATCAGCTTGCGAGTGAAGAAGTACTTCATGCTCACGTACTTCTCGTCGCCCGCGATGACCGGGTTGGCGCCCTGCTCGAACGGGAGCCTGATGGAGACTCCGATGCTGTGCTCGCGGCCGGCGCCCTCCATCGCGGCCTGCATGATGCCGGGGCCGGCGCCGGTGACGACCATCCACCCGCGCTCGGCGAGCATCGTGGCGATGCGTGTCGCCTGCTCGTAGAGCGGGTCATGGGTCTCGGTGCGGGCCGAGCCGAACACGGTCACCTTCTGGACGTCGCGGTACGGAGCGAACACCGCGAACGCCTCTCGCATCTCTCGCATCGCCGCCGCGGCGATCTTCAGGTCGAGCGGGTCGGGGCGGTCCATCAGCAGGCCGAGGGCGGATCCGACCAGCTCGGCGGCGATGCGCTGGTCGACACCAGGGTTGAGCTCCTCGACGAGCTCGCGGGCTCGCGCCTGGTGGTCGCCCGTGATCTCATTCTCCATGACTCGACTCCGCGGAACGCCGGCGCTGGACCGGCTCAGTGCTCGGTGAGCTCGGCGGCTTTGGCCTGGAGCGCGTCGAGCAGTTCGGCGAAGCTCTTCTCGAAGTTGGCCACGCCTTCGCGCTCGAGCGTCTCGCCGACGTCGTCGAGATCGACGCCGACCTCGGCGAGCTGGCGCCAGACCGCCTCGGCCTGGTCGACATCGGCGTCGACGCGCCGGCTCAACGTGCCGTGGTCGGCGAACGCCTCGATGGTCGCCTCGGGCAGCGTGTTGACCGTGTGCGGGCCGATCAGCTCGTCGACGTACAACGTGTCGGGGTAGTCCGGGTTCTTGGTCGAGGTGCTCGCCCACAGCGGGCGTTGCACCTTGGCCCCGCGGGCGGCGAGGGCCTCCCACCGCGGTCCGCTGAACGTCTCGACGAACTGCCGGTAGGCGAGCTTGGCCTGGGCGACCGCGCCCTTGCCCCGCAAGGCGAGGGCCTCGGGCGTCCCGATCGCCTCCAGGCGCCGGTCGACCTCGGTGTCGACGCGCGAGACGAAGAAGCTGGCGACGCTGGCCACCTTGGAGAGGTCCGCCCCGTCGGTGGCGGCGTACGCCTCGAGGCCGTCGAGGTAGGCGTTCATCACCTCCTGGTACCGGTCGAGGCTGAAGATCAACGTGATGTTGATGTTGCGGCCCTCGCTGACCATCTGGCGGATCGGGTCGATCCCCGCCGCCGTGGCCGGGATCTTCACCATGAGGTTGCGCCGGGCGATGCGCTCGTGCAGCTCACGGGCCGCGGCCTCGGTCCCGGGCGAGTCGTGGGCCAGCCCGGGGTCGACCTCGACGCTCACGAAGCCGTCGCCGCCGTCGGATGCCGCATAGACGCCGTCGAACACCTCGCACGCGGCGTCGATGTCGGAGAGCACGAGCGTCCAGTAGTCGTCGAGCACGGGGCCGGCGTCGGCCGCGATACTGCGGTACTGGTCGTCGTAGTCCGTCGAGCCAGAGATCGCCTTCTGGAAGATCGTCGGATTCGACGTCAGGCCCCTGATGCCTCCGTCGCGCCACTCGGCGAGCTGGCCCGAGGTCAGGAAACCCCGCCGGAGGTTGTCCAGCCAGGGGCTCTGCCCGAACTCCTCGTACAGTCGGATCAGTCGTTCCATGACATCTCCTTTCTGACGCGGCCGGCGAAGCGGCTGGAGCCGCCGCCGTGCCGAACGGGTCTTCACGTCAGAACTCCGATCGCGCTTCTGGAGTCCAGGCTACGAGCGGATCAGGGCCCGCGCCCGCTGCAGGACGTGGTCGACGTTGATGCCCAACTCGTCGAGCACGACGTCCCCTGGAGCGCTGGCGCCGAACCGGTCGATGCCGATCGAATCGTCGGCGAACCGCTCCCAGCCGAACGTGGTGGCGGCCTCGACCGACAACACGGGGACCCCAGCGGGCAGGAGCGAGCGCCGGAAGTCGCCGTCCTGCCGCGCCAGCCGGTCCCAGCTGGGCAGGCTCACGACACGCGTCGCCGATCCCTTCGGAATCGAGTCGTTCGGCGGCATCGATGGCCAGCGCCACCTCGCTCCCGGTGGCGACGATCACCAGCGAGGGCGGGGAACCGTTGTCGTGAACGGCGCCCGCGCCCCGCTCGACCGCGGACCCGTCCGTGCACACCCTGACTCCCTGGCGGGTCAGCACGATGGCCGTCGGCCCGTCGTGGTCGATCGCCGCCCGCCACGCCGCGACGGTCTCGTTGGCGTCCGCCGGCCGGATGACCTGGAGTCCCGGGACCGCGCGCAGTGTCGCCAGGTGCTCGACCGGCTGGTGGGTCGGGCCGTCCTCGCCCACGCCGACGGAGTCGTGGCTGAAGATGAAGATCGCCTTCGCCCGGGAGAGCGAGGCGAGGCGGACCGGCTCCCGCATGTAGTCGAGGAAGACGAAGAACGTGCCTCCGACCGGGACGATGCCCCCGTGGCGCGCCATCCCGACCAGGGCGGCGCCCATGGCGTGCTCGCGGATCCCGTAGTAGATCTGGCGCCCGCCCGGCGTATCCGCGCTCTGGATCACCGCGTCGGGGAGCTTGGTGCCCGTGTTGCCGGTGAGGTCGGCCGCGCCCGACACCAATCCCGGGAACGTGGGGACGCACGCCCCGAGCACCTTGGCGATCGCCTGGCGGGTGGCGATCTTCTCGCCCTGCTCGAACGTCGGAAGCGCCTGCTCCCAGCCCTTGATGCCGGTGCCGTCCCAGGCCGCGTCCCACGCCGCGCGCTCCTCCGAGTCGAGCCCGTCGAGCGATTCCGCCCACCGGGCGCGGTCCTCGGCGCACCGCTCGGCGGCGGCGGCGCGGTACGCGGCGACGAGCTCGGGTGGCGACCAGAACGGTTCGTCGGGGATCCCCATCACCGCCTTCGTGCGCGACGCCTCCTCGGGCGTGAACGGGTTGCCGTGGGCCTCGTGGTCGTCGGTGTGGTCGGGCGAGGGATGGCCGATGTGCGAGCGCAGCACGAGCAGGCTCGGACGGTCCTCGTCGGCCCGCGCCGCGAGCAGTGCGGCCTCGAGCGCGTCACAGTCGTCGGCGATCTCGCCGAGGTACTCGACGTTCCAGCCGTAGGCGGCGAAGCGCTCACCCACGTCGTCGGTGCACGAGAGCGTCGTCGGTCCGTCGATCGTGACGCGGTTGTCGTCGAACACGCAGATCAGGCGTCCGAGCCCGAGGTGCCCGGCGAGCGACGCCGCCTCGTGGCTGATCCCCTCCATCAGGCAGCCGTCGCCGGCGATCACATAGGTGTGGTGATCGACGAGTTGGGGCCCGAAGCGGTCCCGCAGCACCCGCTCGGCGATCGCCATGCCGACGGAGTCGCCGAAGCCCTGGCCGAGCGGCCCGGTGGTGACCTCGATCCCGATGGTGTGGGCGGCCTCGGGATGGCCGGGCGTCAGCGAGCCGAAGCTGCGGAAGGCCTTGATGTCGTCGAGCTCGAGCCCGTAGCCACAGAGGTAGAGCATCGAGTACTGGAGGATCGAGGCGTGCCCGTTGGAGAGCACGAAGCGGTCACGGTCGGGCCACGACGGATCGGTCGGGTCGTGTTTGAGCACCCGGCTGTAGAGCACGTGGGCGAGCGGGGCGAGGGCCATCGCGGTGCCCTGGTGACCGCTCTTGGCGTGCAGCGGAGCGTCCATCGCGAAGCCGCGGATCAGCGAGATCGCCTGGGCCTCGATGTCGGGGGAGAGCGAAGCAGGCATCGCCCGGACCCTACCCAATCAGGCCGTGGCGCAGCCTGGCCCCTCGTTCTACATCGGAGGCAACAGCGTGAACGGCACCACCAGCCACGCCCCGCGGCCGACGCGACAGTGGGCGAAGACCTGGCCGTAGTCGTCGAACTCGAGCTCCCCGCGTACGAGGCGGTAGGTGAACTTGCCGGGCTCGACGGTGAACGGGCTCACGTTGCGGGCCAGCTGATCGTCCTCGGCCGATGGCGCGTCGGGATCCGCGGTACGGCGGAAGACGACCTCGAACACCCCCTCGCCGGGCTCGTCGGGCGGGCAGAAGATCAGCGCGAGGAGATGCGGCGCGATGGTGACCGGAGCGGGCGACGGGGCGGCCATCGAGAACATCGCCCCGCTGATGTCGATGCGGGTCGACGGACCGGGCGCCTGGCGCAGTTCGAAGTTCTCGACGAAGAGCGCCGACACGACATGCATCGCGCGGAGGGTAGCGAGCCGGCCCGCGTCGCCACGGCGTTGGCGGTCCGTGTTTGGACCGGCTATGCCATGGGGACACCTCGTACCGTCAGAACGATCGCGGAAGGAACCACGATGGCCATCACGTTGCCCGAGCTCCCGTACGCCTACGACGCCCTCGCGCCCCACCTCTCGGCGGAGACGTTCGAGTACCACCACGACAAGCACCACAAGGCGTACGTCGACACGACCAACCAACTCATCGCCGGAACCGACGACGAGAACGCCAGCCTCGAAGACCTGATCATGAAGGCCGAGGGCAAGCTGTTCAACCAGGCTGCCCAGGTGTGGAACCACACCCTGTACTGGAACTCGATGGCTCCGGGTGGTGGCGGTGCGCCGTCAGGCGCGGCCGGAGATGCGATCAACGAGCAGTTCGGCGGGTACGACGCCTTTCGGGAGCAGTTCAAGACCGCCGCCACCGGGCAGTTCGGCTCCGGCTGGACCTGGCTCACCTACGACGGTGGGCAGCTCGCGGTCTCGGCCACGGGCAACGCCGACCTGCCGATGAAGCACGGCCAGACGGCCGTGCTCACGTGCGACGTCTGGGAACACGCCTACTACATCGACTACCGCAACGCCCGCCCGAACTACGTCGACGCGTTCCTCGACCACCTGATCAACTGGCAGTTGCTGGAAGACGTCCTGTAGTCGCTACGCGGCCTCCCGCGCCGGGGTCCGGCGGGGACGGTTCGTCAGGCGGAGCTCGGTCAGGCGGACCTTGGCCAGCCGCAGCCACGTCAGCACCTTGATCACGTACCAGCCCCAGTCGATCTCGAACCACCGATGGGCGAGCTTGGCGGACGTCGGCGCGGCGTGGTGGTTGTTGTGCAGTCCCTCGCCGGCGGTGACGAAGGCGAGCCACTGGAGGTTCCCGGCAGTGTTGTCGTAGGGCCGGCGTCCGAAGTGGTGGGCGATCGCGTTCACCGCCGCCGAACCGCCGAGGTAGATGTTGACGTGGACGAAGGCGGCGAGCAGGCCGACCTGCCATCCGAACAGGGCCGTGAGCGCACCTACTCCGACGGCGAGACCGAGCAGCGCGTGGTCGTAGAACAGGCGGTCGATGCGGGTCGGCGGGAGATCCTTGGCGTACCGGGCGAGGGTCGCCGGGTTGCGCGCCTCCTGGCGGTACATCTTCACGTTGAGCATCTGCACCTTGACCCACCCGTTGAGCACGGGGGAGTGCGGGTCGCCCTCGACATCGGTGAACGCGTGATGCTTGCGGTGCACCGCCACCCACTGGCGGGGCCGGATGCCGGTGGTCACCCAGGTGATGAACCGGAACGCCTCGGTTGCCGGCCGGCGCAGGGTGAGCGCCCGGTGGGCGAGCGCCCGATGCAGGAACACGGTCGTCGCGGCGTTGGCGATCAGGCTCACGACGACACCGATGATCAGGCCGAGGAGGAGGATTCGCACCATCGCGGCGAGGGTAGCAGGACTACCTACTGGTCGGTAGGGCGTCGCGGGCATTAGCTTGACGAAGTGAGTAGCGACTCCCCGATCGAGGTCGAGGGCCCGCCCAAGGGACCGCCGATCGTCCGCTCCACCCGGGAGCTGATCCTCGACGAGGCGGTCGGCTGCTTCGCCCACACCGGCTACGAGGGCACCTCGCTCAACGACATCGCCGCCGGCGTCGGCATTCGCCGGCCGAGTCTGCTGCACCACTTCCCGTCGAAAGAGGCGCTCTACGGTGAGGTCTTCGAACGCCTGTTGTCCGACTGGTTCGCCCGCCTCGACGAGGCGGTCGCGTCCGACGAGCACGGCTGGGCGAAGGTCGAGCAGGTGCTGCGCGCCGGCTTCGCCTACTTCGTCGACAACCCGGCCTACGTCCGCCTGGCGCGCCGCGAGGCGATCGACGGCGGGACCCACCTCGGGATCGACCTGGCGGCCGTGCTGCGACCGATGTTCGACCTCGCCGTCGAGTACTTCGAACGAGAGATGGCGGCCGGGACGTTCCGCCAGCAGGATCCGGAGCAGCTGGTGATCACCGGCTACGGCGCCCTGCTCAGCTACTTCTCCGACGCCCCGTTCCTCGAGGGGCTGATCGCGATCGACCCGCTCGACCCCCGCGCCCTCGAGCGCCGCCTCGAGCACATCCTCGCCTTCTTCCGCGCCGCGCTGGTGCCGTAGGTCGCCGGCGCGCCGCCTACGGTCAAATCCAGCGACGCGCTGGCGCCCGCCGTGGATAATGCGTGCCGTCGACCAGATCCTCCCCACCACCCGGCCGTTCCTCCCGTCCCAGCACGGCTTCGGCTTCCGCAATTCGTGGCCGGCCGTGCCCGTCACCACGATCACCGTCGGGACCGTGCGCGTTCCGGTGGGCAGCGCGGCGAACGGCCTGTGCGGGGGGATGGTGTTCGTCGCCCTCGACTACTTCACCGCCGGGAGGCCGATCCCGTCCGTCGCCCGCCCGGATGCCGGGACCCCGCTCTACGAGTTCATCGCCGGCCGGCTGATCGATTCCTTCGACCTGCCGGCGGGTCCGTTGAAGTACCTCGACTACATGAACCCCGGCCGCCGCGACCGCGACAACTGGCTCAGCTGGCTGACCCGGGTCCGGGGGCGGGACTGGTTGATGGTGAAGCGGGAGTGGCCGCGGCTGCGCCAGCGCCTCGACCAGGGACCGTGTCCGGTGGCGTGGGTCCACGTCCGCTCGGGCGACCCGTTCGACCTCGGCGAGAACCATGTCGTGCTCGCCCACCGGTACGTGATCGAGGGTCCGGTGGCCAAGGTGTACGTCTACAACCCGAACGTGGTCGGAGCGTCGGCCGACGACCAGTGGTTCTCGCTGCGCATCGACTCCCCGCGTGCCCTCGATCGGGTGACGCGCAGCCACGGCGGCAAGCCGATCCTGTGCTTCTTCCCGGTCGACTACGCGGCGGTCGAACCACCGCTCGGCGTCTAGGGCGACGTCGCGTCAGCGCTTCGTGATCAACGTCATCCCGTCCGAGACCGGCAGGATGTAGCTGTCCACCCGGTCGTCGTCGGCGACCAGTTCGTTGAAGTGCTTGATCGCCTCGGTTCGCTCGTCGCCCGGTGCCTCGTGGACGACCGTCCCGGACCACAGTGTGTTGTCGACGACGATCAACCCGCCAGGGCGGAGTCGCGCGAGCAGCTCCTCGTAGTACGCGGGGTATTCGGACTTCTCGGCGTCGATGAACGCGAAGTCGACCACGGGATCGGTGGCCAGCGCCCGCAGGGTCTCGAGCGCCGGCGCGATGCGCAGCTCGATGCGGTCGTCGACACCCGCCTCCGCCCAGGCCTCGCGGGCCACCGCGGTGTACCGCTCGCTCACGTCGCAGCAGAGCAACCGGCCGCCGGGCGCCAGACCACGGGCGATGCAGATCGACGAGTAGCCGGTGAACGTTCCCACCTCGACGGCTTGGCGGGCGCCGGCGACCCGGGTCAACAGCGTGAGCAGGGCGCCCTGGTCGGCGCTGATCTGCATCTGGGCCACGCCGCCGAGCGCGGCCGTGCGGTCCCGCAGCGCGGCCAGGACCGCGTCGGGTGCCGCGGTGTGGGCGGCCACGTAGGCGGCGATGCCCGGGTTGATCAGGACCGGTCGGTCGTCACTCATCGTCCCGACGGTACCGTGGCCTTCGGTGAGTGAGCAGGAGTCGCTGTACGAGCGGGCCGGGGGGATGGCGTTCTTCGAGCGCCTCGTCGACGCGTTCTACGACGGCGTGGCCGGCGACGAGGTCCTCGTCCGGCTGTATCCGGACGCGCCGGACCTGAGCCACGCCCGCCGCCGGTTGACGCTCTTCCTGGCTCAGTACTGGGGCGGACCGACGACCTACTCCGAGGAGCGGGGTCACCCGCGCCTGCGGCTGCGCCACATGCGGTTCCCGATCGGCCCGGCCGAGCGTGACCGCTGGCTCCACCACATGTCCGTGGCCGTCGACGCGGTGACCTCGACGCTTGCACCCCCGGACGACGTCGAGGTGCGCACCGCCTTGCTCGGCTATTTCGTGCCGGCCGCCGAGCAGTTGCGCAACGACACGGGCCTGCCC
This sequence comes from uncultured Acidimicrobiia bacterium, assembly GCA_963755235.1. Classification (GTDB taxonomy): domain Bacteria; phylum Actinomycetota; class Acidimicrobiia; order Acidimicrobiales; family Ilumatobacteraceae; genus JALZMG01. Next base: position 94,910 of record CAVWJT010000006.1, on the reverse strand, counting down.
ATCTCGTCGTCGCGGCACTAGCTTGCCGTTCGCATGGCGGCGATCAGTACCCGCGGGCTGACCAAGCGCTACGGCGACCTGACCGCGGTCGACGACCTTTCGTTCGAGGTCGGCGAGGGCGAGGTGTACGCGCTGCTCGGCCACAACGGAGCGGGGAAGACGACCGCGGTGGAGATCCTCGAGGGGTACCGGGAGCGGAGCAGCGGCGACGTGACCGTGCTCGGGCAGGATCCGGGCACGGCCGGGCGTGAGTTCCGCGACCGGATCGGCATCGTCCTGCAGACGTCGGGCGTGGAGCACGAGCTCACGGTCGCCGAGGTGGTCGACATCTACGGTTGCTCGTTCTCGAAGCGGCGCGACGTCCGGGAGGTCGTCGAGCTCGTCGGTCTCGGCGAGAAGCTCGACGAACGGATCCGCACGCTCTCGGGCGGCCAGCGCCGGCGCCTCGACCTGGCGATGGGCATCGTCGGTCGCCCGGACCTGTTGTTCCTCGACGAGCCGACGACCGGCTTCGACCCGGCGGCGCGTCGCAACGCCTGGGAGCTGGTGCGAGAGCTGGGGAGCGGCGGGACGACGATCCTGCTCACCACCCACTACCTCGACGAGGCCGAGCACCTGGCCGACCGGGTGGGCGTGCTGGTGTCCGGCCGGCTCGTCGCCGAAGGCACCCCGGACGAGCTCATCCGCGGCGGCGCGGGTGCGACCACGGTGCGGTTCGAGCTCCCGGCCGATGTCGACGAGGCGGACGTGCTCGCCGTCGTTCCCGGGGGAGCGACCGTGCGCCACGGCCGGGTCGAGTTCACCACCACCACGCCGACCGCGGACGTCAACGCGGTCACCGGCTGGGCCCTCGAGCGGGGTATCGAGCTCACCGGCCTCGTGGTCGCCCGGCCCACGCTGGAGGACGTGTTCCTCGAGCTCGCCGGAGCCGACGAGCCGGCGGAGGTGGCGCCGTGAGTCGGGCCGGGAACGGGCTTCCGGCGACGCCGGCCCTGGTGCTGCGTCAGGTGCGCTATCAGCAGCTCTCGTTCCGGCGGACGCCGATCGCGGTGTTCTTCACGCTCGCCCTCCCGCTGATCATGCTCGTGCTGTTCAACGCCCTGTTCGGCGACGAGGAGGTCGCCACCGAGGGTGGGACCTGGCCGATGAACCAGTTCTACACCGGGTCGCTGGCGGCGTTCACCGCCGTCTCGGCGACGTTCACCAACCTCGCCAACCTGATCCCGATCCGGCGCGAGGAGGGCGTGCTGAAGCGGTGGCGGGGAACGCCGTTGCCGCCATGGGTCTACATCGCCGGAGCGATCGGCTGCGCGGTCGTCATCGCCGCGGTCGGCGTGCTGATCATGCTCACCGTCGGGGTCGTCGCCTACGACCTCGACGTCGATGCGGCGAAGATGCCCGCCGCCGTCGTCACGTTCGTCGTCGGCGTCGGCGCATTCGCCGCGCTGGGGTTGGCGGTCGCCTCGCTGGTACCGAACCCGGACGCCGCCCCGGCGGTCGCCAACGCGATCATCCTGCCGCTGGCATTCGTCTCCGACGTCTTCATCCAGATCGACGACCCGCCGGCCTGGGTCGACTTCGTGGGCGACCTGTTCCCGCTCAAAGCGTTCGTGCAGGCCTTCCAGGCGGCATTCAACCCGAATGTCGAGGCGCCGGGGTTCGAGTGGGGGAAGCTGGCGTTCGTCGCGGCCTGGGGCGTGTTCGGGCTCGTCGTCGCGCTGCGCTGGTTCAAGTGGGAGCCCTCGACCCGTCGAAGGACCAGGCGTCGCCGCGAGCCGGCGACGGCGGGGTGACGTGCATCCCGAGCTGACCGAGGAGCACGAGGCGCTGCGGGGGATGGTCCGCGAGTTCGCGGACGCCGAGATCGAGCCGTATGCCGAGGCCTGGGACCGCGACCACACGTTCCCGGTCGACACGGTTCTGAAGATGGGCGAGCTCGGCCTGTTCGGGATCCCGTTCCCCGAGCCGTACGGCGGGGGCGGTGACCTCACCGGGCTCTGCGTGGCGATCGAGGAGATCGCGCGCGCCGACCAGTCGCTGGCGATCACGCTCGAGGCCGGTGTGGGGTTGGGCGCCAACCCGATCCACAAGTTCGGCGACCGCGCGCAGCGAGAGCGCTGGCTTCCCGATCTGTGCGCCGGGCGGGCGCTCGGTGCGTACGGGCTCACCGAGCCCGAGGCGGGCAGCGACGCCGGCGGTACCCGGACAAGGGCCACGCTGGACGAGTCAGCGGGGGAGTGGGTCATCGACGGGGAGAAGGCGTTCATCACCAACTCCGGTACGCCCATCACTTCGCTCGTCACGATCACCGCCCTCACCGGTCCGGGGGAGATCTCCGCCGTGGTCGTGCCGGCGGGCACGCCGGGGCTGGAGGTCCAGCCGCCGTACCGCAAGATGGGGTGGCACGCCTCCGACACCCACGGTCTGACGTTCGTCGAGTGCCGGGTGCCCGAAGACCACCTGCTCGGACCGCGCGGTCGCGGGTTCGCCCAGTTCCTGGAGATCCTCGACGAGGGCCGCGTCGCCATCGCCGCGCTCGCCGTCGGCGTGATCCAGCGGTGCGTCGACGACGCGGTCGCCTACGCCAAGGAGCGGCACGCGTTCGGCCGGCCGATCGGGGCCAACCAGGGGGTCGCCTTCCGGTGCGCCGACATGCAGGTTGCGCTGGTGGCGGCTCGCCGGCTCGTGTACCACGCCGCGTGGCTGCGGGACCAGGGACGTCCCTTCGCGACTGAAGCCGCGGTGGCCAAGCTCTACGCCACCGAGTCCGCCGTCGAGGCCACCCGCTCGGCCACCCAGGTGTTCGGCGGGTACGGGTTCATGGACGAGACGCCGGTGTCGCGTCACTACCGGGACGCCAAGATCCTCGAGATCGGCGAGGGCACGAGCGAAGTCCAACGCCTCGTCATCGCCCGCGCCCTCGGCCTGCGCGTGTCCTGACCACCGCGTTCTTGCAGCTGGATCGGCCCCCATGGGGGCCGATCCAGCTGCAGAAACCCTCGGGCCTGGTCAGAACACGATGGTCTTGCGGCCGTACACCAGGACGCGGTGCTCGAGGTGGGCGCGCACGGCCCGGGCGAGGACGATCGTCTCCAGGTCGCGGCCGGCCCTGGTGAGCCGGGCGACGTCGTCCCGGTGACTGACCCGCACCGTCTCCTGGTCGATGATCGGCCCCTCGTCGAGCTCCTCGGTGGCGTAGTGGGCGGTGGCCCCGATGAGCTTCACCCCGCGGTCGTGGGCCTGGCGGTACGGGTTGGCGCCGGCGAACGCGGGGAGGAACGAGTGGTGGATGTTGATGATCCGATGCGGGTAGGCGGCGATCGCCCGCGGCGAGAGGATGCGCATGTAGCGGGCGAGCACGACCAGCTCGACGCCGTGTTCGGCAAGGGTCGCCAGCACCGCACCCTCCTGATCGACGCCTTCGCCGACCGGATGGTGGACGTACGGCACGCCGAGCCCGGCGCACAGTTCGGCGTGGTCGGGATGGTTGGCGACGACGACCCGCAGGTCACAGTCGAGCTCGCCGTACGACCAGCGCACGAGCAGGTCGGCGAGGCAGTGCGGTTGGCGCGACGCCATGATCGCGGTCGGGATCCTGGCGTCGGTGAAGCGCACGGCCACCTGCATCCCGAACCGCTCCGCCACCGGCCGGAACGCGGGGCCGATCTCCTCGCGTGCGATGCCGAAATCGGTCAGCTCGAACTCGATCCGTTGGAAGAACACCGGCCGCCCGTCGGGCGCGAGGTCGACGTGCTGGTCGGCGTGGACGATGTTGCCGTTGTGCTCGGCGACGAAGTTGGCGACCGCGGCGACGATCCCGCGCTGGTCCGGGCACGAGAGCAACAGGACCGCGGTCATCTCGCCGTCAGTAGTGATACGGGGAGCCCGACCAGTCGGGCGGCCGCTTCTCGAGGAAGGCGTCACGGCCCTCGGCCGCCTCGTCGGTGCCGTAGGCCAACCGGGTCGCCTCGCCGGCGAACAGCTGCTGGCCGACGAGACCGTCGTCGACGAGGTTGAAGGCGTACTTGAGCATTCGCACCGCGGTCGGGCTCTTGGCGTTGATCGCCGCCGCCCACTCGAGGGCGGTCCGCTCGAGCTCGGCGTGGGGGACGACGGCATTGACTGCGCCCATGCGGTGGTAGTCGGCGGCGGTGTACTCCCGGCCGAGGAAGAACACCTCCCGGGCGAACTTCTGCCCGATCTGGCGGGCGAAGTACGCCGAGCCGTAGCCGCCGTCGAAGCTCGCCACGTCGGCATCGGTCTGCTTGAAGCGGGCGTGCTCGGCGCTGGCCAGGGTGAGGTCGCACACCACCTGCAGGCTGTGCCCGCCCCCCGCCGCCCAGCCCGGGACGACGCAGATCACGACCTTGGGCATGAACCGGATCAGCCGCTGGACCTCGAGGATGTGCAGCCGTCCGGTGCGCGCCGGGTCGATCGTCTCGCCGTCTTCGCCGCCCGCGTACTTGTAGCCGTCGCGCCCCCGGATCCGCTGATCGCCTCCGGCGGAGAAGGCCCACACCCCGTCGCGGGGCGATGGTCCGTTGCCGGTCAGCAGCACGCAGCCGACGTCGGTCGACATGCGGGCGTGGTCCAGGGCGCGGTAGAGCTCGTCGACCGTGTGGGGTCGGAACGCGTTGCGCACCTCCGGGCGGTGGAAGGCGATGCGTACCGTGCCCTGGTCGACGGCGCGGTGGTACGTGATGTCGGTGAACTCGGCGACCGGGCGCCACGCGTCGGGATCGAAGAGCTCACTCACCAGGCCGGCCATGGGCTCCATGTTGGCCCGCTCCACTAGCTTTCGTCGCATGCCGCACGCGGAGGTCAACGGGCAGCGGATCTACTTCCAGGACACGGGTGGCGACGGTCTGCCGATCGTGCTGGCGCACGGCTTCTTGATGGACCGGTCGATGTTCGAGCCGCAGATCGAGGCCTTCGCCGGCGAGCACCGGCTGATCACGTGGGACCAGCGGGGCTTCGGGCAGACCGAGTTCGACTCCCAGCCGTTCACCTACTGGGACTCGGCCGACGACTGCCTGGCGCTGCTCGACCACCTCCAGCTCGACCGGGCCGTGATCGGCGGGATGAGCCAGGGCGGGTTCGTCGCCCTGCGCGCCGCGCTGAAGGCGCCGGAGCAGGTCCGCGCCCTGATCCTCTGGGAACGCAGGCCGGGTTGGAGGACCCGGCGAACGTCCCCGTGTACCAGGGGATGCTCGACGACTGGGTGACGAACGGGCCGCAGGACGAGCTCGCCGCCATCGTCGCCGACATCATCATCGCCAGGCCCGACGAGAACGAGCGGTGGATCGCCAAGTGGAAGGCCCGGCCGAAGGAGCTGATCCGCGAGCCCGGGCGCACGCTGCTCGAGCGCGACGACATCACCGACCGCCTGGGTGAGATCGACGCACCGGCGCTCGTCATCCACGGGACCGAGGACACGGCCATCCCGATGGAGCGAGCCGAGGCCCTCGCCGATGGGCTCACCGGAGCGGGTGCGGTGGTCAAGGTCCCCGGAGCCCATGCCGCGAACCTCACCCATCCGGAGGCGGTCAACGCCGCGATCGGCGAGTTCCTCGCCGGGCTGTGAGTGGGCTGCACGTCATTGCGGTCGAGGGGCTGCCCGAGATCGACGTCGGGCGCCGACCTCGCGGGACTGATCGCGGAGGCGGTGGAGCTCGCCGACGACGACGTCGTCGTGGTGACGTCGAAGGTGGTGTCGAAGGCCGAGGGTGCCGTGGTCGAGCTCGCCAGTGTCGAACCGTCGGCGTTCGCGGCCGAATTCGGCCGCCGCTGGGGCAAGGATCCCCGGGTCGTCGAGGTCGTGCTGCGACAGGCGAAGCGGGTGGTGCGGATGGCGGGGCCGGTGCTGATCACGGAGACCAGCCACGGGTTCGTGTGCGCCAACAGCGGCGTCGACCAGTCCTCGAGCGGGGCGGCGGAGCGGGTCGTGGTGCTGCCCGCCGATCCGGACGCGTCCGCCCGCGCGCTGCGCCAGCGCTTCGCCGCCCTCGGCGCCGACGTGGCCGTCGTCGTCAGCGACACGTTCGGGCGGCCGTGGCGGGAAGGGCAGACCGACGTCGCGGTCGGGATCGCCGGGATCGCCCCGATGGCGAGCTACATCGGCCAGCGCGACCCGCACGGCCACGAGTTCCGGGTGCAGGAGCTGTGCGTGGTCGACGAGCTGGCCGCCGCGGCCGAGCTGGTGAAGGGGAACACCAGCCGGATCCCGGCGGCGATCGTCCGGGGCTACAAGTGGGAGCGCGACGAGGAGGCGTCGATGGCGGCCGTGATCCGGGACGCCGCCAAGGACCTGTTCCGCGCTCGCATCTCACCCGAGGCGGCGGATCGGGGTCTCGACGTGGTCGCTGGGGTGGACCTCGATCACGGCGTCGGTGACCCAGACGGCGTGGGCCGAGACGATCACGGGGTTGAGGTCGATCACGGCGATCTCGGGATGGTCGACGGCGAGCTGGGCCACGCGCACGAGGACATCGGAGACGAGCGCGGGGTCGAGGCCGGCTCGCTCGAGCGCCGGCCCCGCCCGTGATCCGTCGATCAGCGACTCGGCCACCACCGCCGACAGGGGAGCGAGGCGCGACGCCTCGTCGGCGATCAGGTCGGCCTGGCTGCCCCCGAGGCCAACGGACACGAGCGGCCCGGCGCGCACGTCGGTCGTGCTCCGGATGCGCAGATCGAGGCCGGGCGGGACCATCACCTGCACGACGACCTGCTCGGCGTCGACACCGAGCGAGGCGGTCATCACGTCGACCGCGGCGGTGACGTCGCCGGCGTCGGCCAGGTCGAGGGCGATGCCCGCCTGCGCCGAACGGCCGAGGTGGCGATGCTGCGCCTTCACGACGACCGGGTAGCCGAGCGCATCGGCCACGGCGATGGCGTCGCCCGCTCGGGCGCTCGCCGTGGCGGGGACGGCGATGCCGTACGCGGCGAGGACGCGCGCCGCGTCGGCGACGTCGAGCGAAGCCTCGCCGCGCTCGACGGCGGCGGCGATGACCGTGGCCGCGGCCGGCCGGTCGATCGTGGTCACATCGGTGGGTTCGGCCGCGGCCTCCGTGCGCAGCCAGGACCCGTAGGCGTAGGAGCGGCCGAGCACCGCCGCCGCCGGCTCGGGGAACGAGAAGCTCGGCACGGGCGAACCCGGTTGCAGCGGCCCGTCGCCGCCGCCGAGCATCACCGCCACCACGGGCTTGGTCGCCGACGCCGCCGCGGTGTCGATCTCGTCGACGGGTGCGGCCACGGCCTGCGCCAGCGGCGGCGCGTGCAGGACGAGCACCCCGTCGACGTGCGGGGACGCCAGCGCGGCCCGCAGGGCGTCCCCGTAGTCCGCGGGGGTGGCGCGCCAGTCGAGCGACCGGGGTCCGTCGACGGGGACGAGCCCGGCGGTCGTGAGCGCGGCTCGGGCCAGCGTCTCGGGACTGCGCGAGTTCGCGAGGACGGCGACGTTGGGCCCGGCGAGCACGGGTTGGGTGGCCAGCACCCTGGCCGTGTCCAGCAGTCCGGCGACGGTCGGCACCTCGATCAGCCCGGCCTGCTGGTACAGCGCACTCCCGGACGGCTCGATCGCCGCCGCGCCCGTGCGCACCGCGACGATCGGGCGTTGCCGCGACACCCGGCGGGCGATGCGGGCGAACTTGCGCGGGTTGCCGAAGGACTCGGTGTACATCGCGATCACCCGGGTCGTCTCGTCGTCCTCCCAGAACTGCAGGAGGTCGTTGCCGGAGATGTCGCTCTTGTCGCCGAGGGAGACGAACCACGACAGACCGATGTCGAGCCGATCGGCCCGGCGCAGCAGCGAGGCGCCGAGCGAGCCGGACTGCAGCGAGATCGCGATCGCGCCCGGGGGCAGGGTGACCGGCACCAGCGATGCCTGGAGCCCGATCTCCGCCCGTGATGCGGCGACTCCCATGCTGCCCGGGCCGATGATGCGCATCCCGTAGCTGCGGGCCCGGTGCACGAGGGCGGGCATGTCGACGTCGGTCCCGTCGACGGCGGTGACGACGATCGCCCCGCGTACGCGAGCCGCGATGCAGTCCTCGACGACGCCCGGCAGGGCGGCGGCCGGCACCGCGATGACGGCCAGCGACACGTCGTCGGGGACCGCCTGCACGGTGGGCCAGCTGCGCTGACCGCCGACCGACCGCCGATTCGGGTTGACGGGGTGGACGACGCCGGTCGCGGCCGCCGTGACATGGCGCCACAGGGCTCCCCCGATCGAGTCCGGACGGTCGGACGCACCGACGACCGCGATCACCCGCGGCAACAGGATCCGGGCGACCGCGCTGGAGTCGGCCCGCTGTTCCCGCCGTTCGACGGAGTCGAGGAACTCATGGGTCTCCTCGAGCGCGAAGTCGAGGTCGATGACGCCGCTCTCGAACCGGCGTTGCACCGGCCATCCGGCGCGGCTGAACACGTGGAGCATCGGCCGGTTGTCGGCGAGCACCTCCGCGGTGAAACGGCGGATGCCGTTGGACCGGGCGATCGCGGCCAGATGCTCGAGGAGCAGCGTCGCGATGCCCTTGCCCTGATGCCGGTCGTCGACCATGAACGCGGCGTCGGCGTCGTCGCGTCCGCTCCACCTCTCGTAGCTCGCCCACGCGATGAACTCGCCCCGTCCCTCGACGACGAGCGCGACCCGGTCGACGAAGTCGACGTTCGTGAAGTGCTCCAGGCTCGGCTCCGACAGCTCCGGCTTGGGCGTGAAGAAGCGCCGGTAGATGCTCTCGGGCGATTGCCGGCGATGGAACTCGGCCAGCGCGTGGGCGTCATCGGGGCGGATCGGACGGACGTGGACGGTCTCCCCGTTGCCGAGGACGACGTCGCCGGCCCAACGCTCGTCCAGCTCCGTCGCCGACCAACTCACGGGTCGATGATGGCAGGCCGCGTGCGCGACCCGCACCCGGCGCGGTTACGACCGCGGCCGACGATCGGCCGGGTGCTCGTCGAGCTCGATCTCGACGATCGCTCGAGCCGGTCCGGTCGCCGGCCTCGGCGCCACCACGGCGAGGCGACGGGCGGGCCGCGCCCGGTACCGGGTACGCGGCGGGTCGCACGCGGTGGGGCGGCCGACATCATCGCGGAGCTGCTCCCGGATCGTCTGCACGAGGGCCGGCCCGCCCACCTCGGCGGCCACGACGAAGGCGGCGTCGAACGTGCTGGCCAGCCCGGAGCAGGTGATGTACGGGCGGTCGACGACGAGCCGCTCGGTGGACGGGATCGCGTCGTACCGTTCGAGCAGCGGGCCGGCGAGCCAGTGGGTGGCCGCGATCCGCCGCCGGAGCATCCCGGCCGCAGCGAGGAGGGCCGAACCCGTCGAGCTCGCCAGCACCCACCGCGGGTGGACGCGGCGCAACCACAGGGCGATCTCCGGGTGTCGGTGGCTGCCGAGGCCGCCGGGCACGACGACGACATCGGCCCGATCGAGGTCGGCGAAGGTCTCCTCGACCAGTTGGGCCCCACCCGGCCCGGCGACCGGGCCGCGGCGACCGCCGACCGTGACCACGCGAGCTCCGGGGATCCGGCCGAGAACCCCCCGGAAGGCCTCGGACTCGTCGGCGAGGACTCCGTGATAGGCGATGATCGCGACGACGAGTACATCTGGCCGTCGCCGGCTTCCGCGGTCCGGTGTCATCGCCTGACCTCCTCGTTCGGGGGGAAGTCTCGCACAGTCGGCACAATGACCCCGTGGACGTTCCGCGCATCGCCGTTGTCCTGGGTGCCGGGGGCACCGTCGGTCACGCGTTTCACGCCGGTGTCCTCAGCGCGCTCAGCGACGAGTTCGGCTGGGACGCCGGTCGTGCCGATCTCCTGGTCGGGACGTCGGCCGGCTCGCTCGTGGCGGCCCTGCTACGCGCCGGTCTGCCCGCCGCCGACCTCGCCCGTCGGGCGCGTGGCGCCGCGCTCTCGCCGGAGGGAGCGGCGGTCGTGGCGCGGGCTGGTCTCGGTGCTCCCCGCCGTCGCGAGCCGCGCCGGTCACGGGTCGGCGCCATGGCGTCGCCGAGCCGGGTCGCCCGGGCGTTCCGCGCGCCGTGGGAGGTCCGGCCGGGCTCGCTCGCCGCGGCGATGCTTCCCGCCGGGCGCATCCCGACGGATCCGATCGCCGTTCCCTTCGCCGCCCTCTACGGCGACCAGTGGGCGTCGCGGCCGCTGTGGATCGTCGCCGTCGACCTCGACACCGGGCGACGCACGGTCTTCGGCCGGGCCGGCGCACCGCGGGCGACGCCGGCCCAGGCCGCCCAGGCGTCGTGCGCGATCCCGGCCTACTTCGAGCCGGTCGAGATCGACGGCGCCCGCTACGTCGATGGGGGTGTGCACTCGACCACCAACGCCGACGTGGTCGCACCCGAGCGGCCGGACCTGGTCCTGATCAGCGCGCCGATGTCGGCGGTCCGGGGCGCGGCGAGGATGGGGCTGTCGCTCCCCATCCGCCAGATCGCCCGGCTGTCGCTCGCCCGGGAGGTCGCCGCCCTCCGCCGGCAGGGGATCGAGGTGATCACGTTCCAGCCCACCGCGGCGGACCTGGAGGTGATGAACGGAGATGCCCTCGACCCGGCGAAGTTGGCACCGGTCTGCGCGCGGGTGACCGAGACGGCCCGCCAACGCCTGTCCCGGGCCGACGTCCGGGCCCGGCTCGCCCCGCTCACCCGACGCTGAGCTCGTCGCCGATCGTCAAGGTCCCGCCACCGATCACAAGGGCACCAACACCGAGGAACCCGTCACGCTCGCGGTTGATCGTGCGCAGGACGTCGAGGTCGCGGGGGATTCCGTCGGGCTGGGGTCGCGTCGTCATCACGCACCGGGCGATGCGCTTCACGACGTCGAGCTCGGTCGACCCGATCGCGACCCGGCGTCCGACGAGTGCGTCCTCGTCCCCGTCGATCACGACGTTGGCCCGGAACCGGCGCCAGGCCCACTCGCCCACCGCGCCGGCCGAGAGGAGCGAGATCCGCGTCCGCCCGGAGTCGTGGAACGTGCCGTCGGGTCCGTCCCACTGCACCCATTCCGACGTGTCCTCGGCCTCGAAGTCGGCGGCGATCTCGAAGCGGCCGTGGCTGGAGGGCGCGGCCCGTCGCAGCTCGACGGGATGTCCCAGCCAGGCGGACAGCTCGTCATCGGAGGTCGCCACCGATCCGTCGGGCAGCTCGATCGAGACGCCGTTGGCTGCCGTCGACGTGGGCGTGGGCGAACAGCAACGCCGGCTCCCGCCGCCCGGTCAGGGCGAGCCCGGTGGCCGTGTCGACGACGGCCCACTGGCGGTCGCCGGTGATGCCCAGCTCGTCGACCGTCGCCGCGTCGAGCTCCTCGCCCTGCATCGACTTGACCGGATAGCGAAAGAGGCCGACGACACGCATGACTCGATCCTGGCAGGGGGCCGGTGTCACACGTGATCACGACCACAAGGGTGGCGGCGTCGATGACCGTGGAGAAGTCCACCGCCTGCGGGCATTTCTCGGTCGAGCGTTGCTTTCGAGAATCGCCCGAGTATCTTGCGGCGCTCCAACGGACGGACTCGACGGAGAGGCCGTGGGGCGGATCCCGTTGGAGAAATGGGCGGATATGAAACGGCTTATGGCCTTGGGTGGCGTCATCCTTGTCTCACTCGGGTTGACCTCACCGGTCTTGGCAGCCCGCAGCGGAAGTGACTCGTCGGGCACCAACTCATACTCCTTGACATGTGTCAGGGGTGTGCCGACGTTCAGGAACACCAGTCCCCGGAACGCGATCCAGGTTCGCGATGGGAATGCACGGTTGAGGTACAGCCTGCCGGCGAGAGATACCGGCCGGTTCACCTGGACGAACGGCTGGGAGGTCCGCTCCCGGATCGCTCCCGGCCCGAATGGCTGGTATCCGTTCGATGCGGGTGACGAGACTCCGAGGGACATCTGCCCCATCGCTGCTCCGTCTGCGCCTCGTGCGGTGAAGGCGACACCGGCCAATCATTCGGTCCGGCTGTCGTGGGCAGCTCCGGCGAGCAATGGTCGAGCGGCGATCACCGACTACACCATCCAGCGCCGCCAGGGCACTCGCCCGTGGGTGACGATCCCCGACGGCAAGAGCACGGCGCGGAGCTATCGGGTGACTCGTCTCACCAACGGCACTCGGTATCAGTTCCGAGTGATCGCGCGCAACACTCGCTGGTCGGGTGCGGCGAGCGCCGTGGTCCGGGCGACTCCTCGCACCGTGCCGTCAGCGCCTCGTGCGTTGGAGGCACAGTCGGCCAACCAGCGGGTGAGGTTGTCGTGGCGGGCACCGGCCTCCAACGGTGGCGCTCCGGTCATCCGGTACACGGTTCAGCGTCGAGCCAACCGGGGATGGATCACCATCCGTAGGACCACGGAGCGGTCGCTGAGGGTTGCCGGTCTGCACAACGGCACCCGTTATCACTTCCGAGTGGCGGCGGGGAATGCGGCAGGTAAGGGTGCGTGGAGCCGGACGGCCAGCGTCATCCCCCACGGCATCACTTCTCACCGCTGACCACCTTCAATGCAGAAGCCCCCTCCCTCGGGAGGGGGCTTCTTCGCGTGAGTGGCCGAGTCGGGCTGGTGGGATTTGAACCCACGGCCTCCTGACCCCCAGTCAGGTGCGCTAACCAAACTGCGCTACAGCCCGTGAACGGTGGCCGATGCTACCCGGGGGGATCACCGTCGGACAGCGCCGCCTGCTGCCAAAATCCCGCGGCGGTTGTGGTTTGCCTTGACGCCCACGGTATTGTGCGCCTCCCCCGTGACGGGCGGGGTCATAGATCATCGAGGGAGACAATGATCATCAGACCAAAACGGGCACGTGGGCGCGCGCCTCGACTCTTCGGGTTCGCCATGGTGCCGCTGCTGCTCTGGGCAGGAGCCGGCGTGAGCGCAGCCGAATCAGCGCCCCCATCACCGCCGTCCACTGAGGCGGCAGCACCGACCACCGAGGCGGCAGCACCGTCCACCGAGGCGGCACCGCCGTCCACCGAGGCGGCACCGCCGACCACCGAGGCGGCACCGCCGACCACCGAGGCGCCAGCGCCTCCCACCACTGAGGCGGCACCGCCGACCACCGAGGCGCCAGCGCCTCCCACCACTGAGGCGCCGCAGAAGGCGGGCTCACAGCCGTGGGCACCGATGCTGGCCGCACCGCCGGCGGGTGTCACGGCTACGGCGTCGGCCGACTGCGGAACCGGAAGTGGGACGCTTGCCGGCTACCCGGCCGGCGAGAGCCACACGGCGCACCTCACGCTCACCTACGGCGACGACTCCGTGCACACCCAGGCACCGCTCGTGAATGGAGCGTGGAACGGCTCCCTCGCACGGCCGGACTAGTTGGCCGTCGGACGCGATCTGGTGGGTGGCGGTGTCGGTCGACGGAGCGGATGCCGATGCGTTCGCCGCGGCGCGGGTTCCGCAGAACTGCCGGACGGCCTCGCGCCCCGCAATACCTACAGCGTGACCCCGGGACCGGGCCGGGTCACTCTGTCGTGGTACCAAGACCTCGACCACTACCGGTGACCGACTTCGTGATCGAGCGCTCGCCGGACGGATCGACATGGACCGTCGTCAACGACGGAGTCTCCACCGCGCAGAGCTACACGGTCACGGGTCTCACCAACAACGTCACCTACTTCTTCCGCGTCGCTGCAGTCGGCGCCAACGGCAGAGGTGACTACTCGTACACGGTGAGCGGCCCCCGATGGCGCTCCCGACGTGCCCCGCGTGCCGTGACCGCCACGGCAGGGCCCGCTGAGCATCGTCGTGAAGTGCCAGGCGCCGCTCAGGTGGACCGATCAACTACTACCGGATCCAGTACTCGACCAACCGCACCACGTGGAACGACTGGTACGCCTACCCACCGTTGCAGCCGGTGCGCCTCACCGGTCTCACCAAGGGCGTGCGGTACTACGTCCGGATCATCGCCCACAACCGTGCTGGTGCCGGCCCGGCGTCGGCGGCAGTCAGCGCAGTTCCGACCGTGGCGAGCCGGCCGCTCGCCCCGGCACGTGTCGGCTTGTTCCGCGCGCAGACCGACGGGGATGCCTTCGTGTACGTCTATCCGGACTACGACGGCGGGCGGACGATCATCAAGGCGTCGGTCCGATGCACCAGCTCGAACGGTGGGACGACGCGGACCGGAACGGCCACCGGCCTGTACCCGAGCTACGTCCTCGTCGCCGGCCTGACCAAGCTCAAGACGTACCGCTGCACGGCGACGGTGGCCAACCGTCGTCGGTACCAGTCCGGCGAGGACCAGTGCCGCGTTCGTGATGCCGGTGCTGCCGGCCACGCCGAGAGGCGTGACGGTGGCCGTGGCGGTCGGATCAGCGACCGTGCGCTTCACGAAGCCCGCGGGACCGAACCCGATCTCGTACTACATGGCGACGTGCACGAGCTCGAACGGTGGTTGGCTCGACAAGCAGCAGCATCGCGGGGATCGTCCGCGCCGAGCATTCGGGTCGTTCCCAGCGTCCGGCAAGCAGTACACCTGCCGGGTGCAGGCGTTCAACGCGGTCGGTAGCGGCCCGCTGTCGGCCGCCAGCGCGGCGTTCACCGCCCGCTGACCGGATCGGGCACGGCGTGGCATGCGAGTGTCGCGCCGTGCCCGAAACCCGACGGGGTTCCCTCGTCGGAACGGGTGAATCTGCGATCCTGGCCGAGTGGACCCGATCCCGGCCAAGCACGAGAAGATCCGCCAGCGCGTCGAATCCAAACCACCGACGGTATGGCGGGCGATCGGTGTCATCGTCGTCGTCACCGCCGTGTTCGTGCTGCTGGCCGCAGTCGCGATGCGCCTCGTCGAGCCGGATCAGTTCCCCAACATGGGCGAGGCCCTGTGGTTCTCGGTGGAGACGGTGAGCACGGTCGGATACGGCGATGTCGTGCCGATCACGGGCTGGGGCAAGATCGTCGCCGGGGTGATCATGATGTTCGGGTTGGCGTTCGTGCCTGCGGTGACGGCGCTCGTCGTCGCCACCTTCGTCGCCCGCCGGGAAGCCGAGTCACGGCGGGCTTCTGTCGTTCAGGACCTGCCGGATCCGGCCGATTCCGACCGACAGAACGGTGAATGACCGTCAGCGACGGCGGCGGAACTTGCGGGCGACCCACACGACCGGGTCGTAGCGGTCGTCGACGACCCGTTCCTTGAGCGGGATGATCGCGTTGTCCGTGATGTGGATCCGCTCGGGACACACCTCGGTGCAGCACTTGGTGATGTTGCACATCCCGAGGCCCATCTGTTCCTGCAGCAGCGCGCGCCGGTCGTTGGTGTCGAGCGGGTGCATCTCCAGTTCGGCGTAGCGGATGAACATTCGGGGACCGGCGAAGCTGGGCTTGTTCTCGTCGTGGTCGCGGATCACGTGGCACACGTTCTGGCAGAGGAAGCATTCGATGCAGTTGTGGAACTCCTGCACGCGGTCGATGTCGGCCTGCTGCATGCGGTACGTCCCGTCCGGCCCCTTCGGTCCCGGCGCGAACGGTGGTACCCGCTTGGCCATCTCGTAGTTGAACGACACGTCCGTGACGAGGTCGCGGATCGGTGGGAACCCGCCGAGCGGAGCCACCGTGACCGGCTCTTCCAGCGGGAGCTGGTTCATCCGCGTCATGCACATGAGGCGGGGGTAGCCGTTGATCTCGGCGCTGCACGAGCCGCACCGCCCGGCCTTGCAGTTCCACCGCAGGGCGAGGTCACCGGCTTGATTGGCCTGCACGCGGTGGAGCACGTCGAGCACGACCTCGCCCTCCTCGACGGCGGCGACGTAGTCCCGGTACTCGCCGCCGTCGGCATCGCCCCGCCAGATGCGCATCGTCACGTCGGTCGCCATCATCCCTCCTGCAACAGCGCGGCGAGCTCGTCGGGAACCTGGGGGAGGGGCTCGCGGGCCAGCGTCACCTCGCCGTCGCGCTCCCGGACGACGATGTTCACGGTGGCCAGCTCCGGGTCCGTCGCCGGATAGTCCTCGCGGGTCTGCGCGCCCCGGCTCTCCGTCCGCTCGCGGGCCGCGGTCGTGATGCACTCCGACACGGCGAGCAGCGGGTCGAGGTCGAGGGCCAGGTGCCAGCCGGGGTTGTACTGCCGGTGGCCCTCGACGCGGACCCGGCTCGTGCGGTCGCGCAGGACGACCAGTTCCTCGAGCGCCTTGGCGAGCTCGTCGTCGGTGCGGATGATCCCGACGAGCGCCTGCATGCACTCCTGCAGATCGCGCTGGATCGTGTACGGGTTCTCCGTGCCGGCGGCGTCGAACGGGCGCAGCGCGCGAGTCGCCAGCGCGTCGAGCTCGCCCGGGTCGACGGGCGGGCGAACGGCGACGCCGGACGCGTACTCCGCCGGCGTGCTGCCCGGCCCGCCGGCCGAAGACGAGCAGGTCCGACAGCGAGTTCCCGCCGAGCCGGTTCGCGCCGTGGAGGCCGGCGGCGACCTCACCGGCGGCGTACAGCCCGGGCACCGTCGACGCCTGGGTCTCGGCGTCGACGCGGACGCCGCCCATCATGTAGTGGCACGTCGGCCCGACCTCCATCGGCTCCTTGGTGATGTCGACGTCGGCCAGCTCGCGGAACTGGTGGTACATCCCAGGCAGGCGCCGGGTGATGTACGCGGCATCGCGGCGGCTGGCGATGTCGAGGTACACCCCTCCGTGGGGACTGCCCCGACCCTCCTTGATCTCGGCGTTGATCGCCCGGGCGACCTCGTCGCGGGGGAGCAGGTCCGGCGTGCGGCGGACGGTCTTGTCGTCGTACCAGCGGTCGGCCTCCTCCTCGGTGTCGGCCGTCTCGGCGCGGAACATCTCCGGGATGTAGCGGAACATGAAGCGCTCGCCATCG
This sequence comes from uncultured Acidimicrobiia bacterium, assembly GCA_963755235.1. Lineage (GTDB taxonomy): Bacteria > Actinomycetota > Acidimicrobiia > Acidimicrobiales > Ilumatobacteraceae > JALZMG01. The sequence goes on along the minus strand of CAVWJT010000006.1, from coordinate 78,108 downwards.
GCGTTGCGCAACACTCCGCCGTCGCCGCGGACCCCCTCGGTCACGAGGATGCCGCGCACCGACGGCGGCCACACCATGCCGGTCGGGTGGAACTGGACGAACTCCATGTCGATGAGATCGGCGCCGGCCCACAGGGCGAGGGCGTGGCCATCGCCCGTGTACTCCCACGAGTTCGACGTGACCTTGTAGGCCTTGCCGACGCCGCCCGTCGCGAGGACCACGGCGGGCGCCTCGAACACCACGAAGCGGCCCGACTCCCGCCAGTAGGCGAACGCGCCGGCGATGCGGTCGCCGTCCTTGAGCAGCCGGGTGACCGTGCACTCCATGAAGACCGCGATCTCGGCCTGCGTGGCGCGGTGCTGGAGCATCCGGATCATCTCCAGCCCGGTGCGGTCGCCGACGTGGGCCAGGCGGGCGAACCGGTGGCCCCCGAAGTCGCGCTGGAGGATGCGCCCGTCCGGCGTGCGGTCGAAGAGCGCACCCCACTCCTCGAGCTCGAGCACCCGCTCGGGAGCCTCCTGGGCGTGGATCTGGGCCATCTGCCAGTTGGAGAGCAGCTTGCCGCCCCGCATCGTGTCGCGGAAGTGCACCTGCCAGTTGTCGTCGGGGTAGACGTTGCCGAGCGCGGCGGCGATCCCGCCCTCGGCCATCACGGTGTGCGCCTTGCCGAGCAACGACTTGCACACGATCGCGGTGCGGGCCCCCTGGCGGGCGGCCTCGATCGCGGCCCGCAGGCCGGCCCCTCCGGCGCCGACGACGACGACGTCGAAGGAATGGGACTCGAAGTCGGCCATCAGAAGAGCCTGCGCAGGTGCGAGCGAGTGAGCGCCAGCGAGCGAGCGGCCAGCGACGGCCTGCGTGGCCGGGGAACGCACATCAGAAGAACCGCGGATCGTCGATCGTGCCGGTGGCGACGAGGCGGACGTACAGGTCGGTGAGGGCGACGCCCACGAGGCTGGTCCAGGCGATCGGCATGTGGCGGGCGTTGAGCCTGGAGATCCACCGCCACACGCGGTGGCGCCGCGGGGACCGGGAGAACAGGTCGAGGTTGCCTCCGCACAGATGACGGCACGAGTGACAGGACAACGTGTAGGCGGCGAGGAGGACGGCGTTGACGAGCAGGATCAGCGTCCCGAGACCCATGCCGAAGCCGTCGGGGAAGTCGAACGCGCGCAGCCCGTCCCACAGCAGGATCAGCGGGAACGGGAGCGTCAGGTAGAAGAAGTAGCGGTGGGCGTTCTGGAGGATGAACGGGAACCGGGATTCGCCGCGGTAGCGGGCCCGGGCATCGCTCACCGCGCATGCCGGCGGAGACCAGAAGAACGCGCGGTAGTAGGCCTTGCGGTAGTAGTAGCAGGTGAGGCGGAAGCCGAGCGGGATCGGCAGGATCAGCAACGCCGGGGAGAGCGTCCACCAGTCACCGACGAGCGTCCAGGTCGTCTCCTCGCAGTTCTCGGCCAGGCACGGTGAGTAGAACGGCGACAGGTAGGGCTCGGCGTAGTAGTTCCGGTTGATCAGGGCCGCCCACGTCGCGTAGATGACGAACGCCCCGAGCACGACGGCCGTCACCAGGGGCTGCACCCACCACGCGTCCGTCCGCCGCGTGGGCTCGCTCGTGACCGTCAGCTTCACCGCCGTCATGGGTTCACTCCCAAGCAGGGACTCGGGTTCCTCCGACCGGGGCAGTGAGATCGTTGCGGCGGATCGTGCGCACGCACGAGTTCCACCGCAGCAACGCCTCGTCCTCCGCTTCCGGGCGGATCTCGGCGGCCCGTTCGAACCACGTCATCGCCTCGCGGAACGCCTCGAAGGCGAACGCCCGCCCCATCGGCCGCCGGAGGAACGCCCGGGCCCGGCGCTCGCAGATGATCCCCGTGTAGTAGTGCCGCTGGTACTCCGACTCGAGCCGGTCGACGTACTCCCGGACCTGGGCCACGGTCGGTGGCGGTTCGGTGACGCCGAACTGGTCGGTCAGGGCGAGGATCAGCGTCACGAGCGCCTCTTGGTTCGCCGGATCGATCTCGAGGATGTCGAGGCAGATGCTCTCCGCCTGTTCGGGGTCGTTCAACAGCCGGTAGCGCATCGCTCGCTCGAGGGCGCGTGGAATCGAGGCCGGCGAGATCGCGATCGGCGTCCCCTCGAACGACTCGGACATGCTCCCGGGCACCGTAGTCGTTGTGTCTGTCGCCATCGCCCGAGCGGAACCGCCGGTAGGGTCGCCGCGATGTGCGGCCGCTTCGTCTCCGCCAGCTCGCCCGAACGCATCGCCGAGTACTTCGGCGCCGCGTTCGAAGGCGAGACGCTCGGCGAGAACTACAACGTCGCCCCGACCAACGACATCTACGCCGTCGTCGCCGGACCGGACGGCGCCCCGCGGCTGGAGGTGTTCCACTGGGGCCTCATCCCGGTCTGGGCCAAGGAAGCCAAGGTCGGTTACAAGATGATCAACGCCCGGGCCGAGACGCTGGCGAGCAAGCCCGCCTACAAGTCGGTGTTCAAGAAGAACCGGTGTCTCATCCCGATGGACGGCTTCTACGAATGGAAGGCGGGGGAGCCGGGAGGGCCGCTCACCAAGTCGGGCAAGCCGGCGAAGCAACCGATGTTCATCAACCGGCTCGACGGCGAGCCGCTGGCGGTGGCCGGCCTGTGGTCGGCGTGGCGCGACCCTGCCGGCGATCCGAGCGCCGACTGGTTGCACAGCGCCACGATCGTCACCACGTCGGCGAACGGCACGATGTCACCGATCCACGACCGGATGCCGGTGATCCTCCCGCAGTCGACATGGGAGACCTGGCTCGACCCGGAGAACCAGGACCTGGAGACGTTGTCCGGCCTGCTCCTCCCGGCTTCCGATTCGCTGCTGACCGTCCGGGCCGTGAGCACGGAGGTCAACAACGTGCGCAACAAGGGACCGGAGCTGACCGAACCGGTCGACCCCGACGCGACGTCGTCGTGAACTGAGACGCCAGCGGGGTCACATCCCCGCGCTCAGGTCTCAGTTCGGCCCATCGCCCGCAACGACACGCGGATCGCTTCCGCCGCGGCCTCGAGATCGGCAGGGTCGACCGACGCGGCGGCGTTGGCGAAGGCCACGTCGGCCATCGAGTTCGTCGGGATGACGTGGACGTGGGTGTGGGGCACCTCGTAGCCGGCGATGATCACGCCGATCCGGTCGCAATCGAACGCCTCGCGCTGGGCGAGACCGATCACCCGCGTCACCTCGAAGAGGTGGGCGACGAGCTCGGCCGGGGCGTCGATCCAGTGGTCGATCTCGTCCCGCGGCACGACGAGCGTGTGCCCGGTTGCGATCGGGTTGATCGACATGAACGCCACGCAGCGGTCGTCACGCCAGACGAACGTGCCGGGGAGCTCGCCGGCGATGATGCGCGTGAACACCGTGGTCATGAGACCGAAGGTACTGGTCCCGTACGCTGCGCCGGTGAGTCGACACGTGGGGGCGCCACCGGCGGGGGAGACCGCGGGCCTGCTCACGGTGCCCAACCTGTTCACGTTGATCCGGCTGCTCTGCATCCCGTTGTTCCTCTACCTGCTGTTCGGTCGCGACAACCGGGCGGCCGCCGGCTGGCTGCTCGGTGGGCTCGGCGCGACGGACTGGGTCGACGGCTACCTCGCCCGACGGCTCGGCCAGGTCAGCGAGTTCGGCAAGATCTTCGATCCCACCGTCGACCGGCTGCTGTTCATCGTCGCGCTCGTCGCCATCATCATCGACGGCGCCGCCCCGATCTGGTTCTGCTGGGCCGTGCTCATCCGCGAGCTGCTCGTCGGTGGCGCGGTCGCCATCGCGACCCTGTTCTTCAAGATGCCCCGCTTCGACGTGTCCTGGTGGGGCAAGGTGGCCACGGCCCTCCTCATGTTCGCCATTCCCGGATTCCTGATCGGGTCGAGCGACTTCCCCGGCCACGACCTGTTCTGGGTCGGCGCGTGGATCCTGGGGATCCCCGGACTGGTGCTCAGCTGGATCACCGCCGTCGCCTACGCGCCGAAGATCCGGTCGGGTATCGCCGCTGGTCGGGCGGCGCGGGCCGTGCCGGCGGCGGGACCGCCCCGCTGATTTCGATACGGTTTCAAACATGAACGTCCCCGAGGAGTTGCGGTACTCCAGCGACCACGAGTGGGTCAGTCGCGACGGGGACGTCGTCCGGGTCGGCGTCACCGACTACGCGCAGGACGCGCTCGGCGACGTCGTGTTCGTCCAGGTGCCGACGGTCGGGGCCGACGTGAGCGCGGGGGACGCCTTCGGTGAGGTCGAGAGCACGAAGTCGGTGTCCGACGTGTACGCGCCCGTGTCGGGCACGGTCCTCGAGGTCAACGAGGCGCTCGCCGACGCTCCGCAGACCCTGAACGAGGACCCGTACGGCGAGGGCTGGATCTGCTCGATCCGCCTGTCCGACCCGAGCCAGCTCGACGATCTCATGGACGCCGAGGCCTACCGGAAGCTCATCGAGAGCTGACGTGGCGTACGTGTTTTGCAATCACTGCGGACACCGCAACCCGCCGGACAGCAGCTTCTGCTCGAGCTGCGGCTCGCCGCTCGACGTCCAGGGCGACCGCACGATCACCCTGGCCCCGGTCGACCCGCTGCAGGACGCGCCGGGCACGGACGACGACATCGTCGTGCCGATGGCGGAGCTGCCCACCGATACCGCCGTGCTCATCGTGCGCTCCGGCACCCAGGCGGGTGACCGGTTCAAGTTGGGTGACGAACTCACCCGGCTCGGGCGACATCCCGACAGCGAGATCATGCTCGACGACATCACGGTGTCGCGTCGCCACGCCTCGATCGAGCGCACGGCCGAGGGGTACGTCGTCACCGACGCCGGCTCGCTGAACGGCACCTACGTCAACCAGGAGCGCATCGACCGGGCGGTCCTCCATCACGGGGACGAGCTGCAGGTCGGGAAGTTCCGCCTCGTGTTCTTCGAGCGGTCCGATGGCTGAGGCCGGGCAGTCGCACCTGTCGATCGGCGAGGTGCTCGGGCTGCTGCTCGAGGAGTTCCCGGACGTCACGATCTCCAAGATCCGGTTCCTCGAGAGCCAGGGTCTGATCGAGCCCGAGCGCACGCCATCCGGGTATCGCAAGTTCTTCGACGACGACGTCGTGCTGTTGCGTCTGATCCTTCGGGAGCAGCGGGAGAAGTTCCTGCCGCTGCGCGTCATCAAGGACCGGATCGACTCCGGTGAGATCGAACCGCCACCAGACGCGCCGAGCGCCGCGGACGACGGCCGGGAGAAGCCGACGAAGGCGGCGATCGCCAAGCATCCCGCGGCGCGTCGACCGTCCTCGGCCTCGGTGCCGTCGTCCGGGAGCAGCCCTTCGGCGTCGAAGAGCCCGCCGCCGGTGGGGACGACGGCCTCGCCGGCGACGGCGACCGAGGCGACTGCGCGGTCGGGCTCGACCCCGAACGGTGCGACGATGGAGCCGCGGACCGCCCCGGTCGACCAGTCCGACCAGGCCGACCAGTCCGACCAGCCGAGCGCCCCCCGCAAGCGGCGGCGAGCCGCGGAGCCGTCGGCCGCCACGTTGCTTCCTGGCGTGCTGGTGAACCGCGAGGAGCTGTGCGCGATGGCGTCGGTCACACCCGAGCAGCTCGCCCAACTCGAGGACTACGGCGTCGTCTCGCCCCGCGGCGGGGTCGGCGATCTCTACGGGGACGAGGCGGTCGAGATCGCCGCGGCCGCCGGCGGCTTCTTGCGCGCCGGTGTCGATGCCCGCCACCTGCGGGCGTGGCGGACGTCCGTCGAACGCGAATCCGGCCTGTACGAGCAGCTGATCCTGCCCCTGTTGCGGCAGCGCAACCCCCAGGCGCGGGGTCAAGCGGCCACCCGCCTGGAAGAGCTCGACGGGCTCGGGACCAAGCTGCGGGCGGCGCTGATGCGGGCCGCCCTGCGCCAGTACCTGGAGGGCTGAGCGCGCTCCCCGTGATCCGCCGCCGCCGGACCGACGCCGCGGGGTACCATCGGGATCGTGGTTCCGTTGGAGCTCCTCGGCGTCCGGGTGGAGGTGCCTGCCAACACGCCGATGGTCCTGCTCCGCGAACAGACCGGCCGTCAGCGGCTGCTCCCGATCTACATCGGCACGGCGGAGGCCACCGCGATCCACTACTCGCTCGAAGGGGTCACCCCGCCGCGCCCGTTGACGCACGACCTGTTCATCCAGACCCTCACCGAGCTCGGGGTCTCCGTCGAGCAGATCGTCGTCACCGAGATGCGCGACCACACCTACTTCGCCGAGTTGCACCTGCGCAGCGCCGAGCGGGGGGTCACGGTGCTGTCGAGCCGGCCGTCGGACGCCATCGCGCTGGCCGTGCGCTGTGCCGCTCCGCTGTTCGCCTCCGAGGAACTGCTCGACGAGGTCGGCCAGGAGCCGGCGCCCGAGCCCGAGGAGGAGGCGGAGGAGATCATCGACGAGTTCCGCGACTTCATCGAGCACGTCAACCCCGAGGACTTCAAGAGCTGACGTCGAGCTCCGATCGTGTGCTCCCTGCGAGCGCATCCAGATCGCGTACCGTGTAGCCGTGGTGCGCCCACTCCTCGTCGATCACGCCGTGGATGCAATCGAGCACGACGTGCGTGGTCTCCGTCGGGTAGCCCGGAGCGGGGTTCTGGTCACATCGTCGGGCGAGCTCGGCGCTCGTCACGCCCTCGAGCAGCCGCCGTACCACCGCCTGCCGATCCGCCCGGGCCGCGAGCACCTCGTCGAAGGTCGGCTCGGCGCGTCGTCGATGCCCACGTCGCACGAGGTCGGTGACGAAGCTCGGCGGGAGGGCGAGCGGGTGGTACGGCCGCGCCTCGCCGAGGACGACCCGGCTGATCCAACTGTCGGTGGCGAAGACGAGGTGGCGGAGCGTCTCCATGAACGACCATTCGTCGTCGACGCGGCGCGGCGCAGGGCGTCGGGCAGGGCGCGGGCCCGGTCGGTCGTCGCCTCCCACATCGCCTCGAGCGTCGACCATGCGGCGCGCAGACCGGCTGGGTCGCGGGCGAACAGCCGCGCCCGCTCCGGGTAGCGCCGGTCCATCTCCGCGGCGATGAGCGGGGCGACCTCGATGTCGTTGATCGTCAGCCCGTCGATCAGCCCCGAGAAGGCGGCGTTGACGAGCATCGCGTCGACGACCTTGGCCCCGCTCAGATCGACGTTGCGGAAGCGGGCCCCGGACAGGTCGACGGCGGTGAACCGCGTGCCCCGGAACTCGTCGGTGTCGTGGAACTCTGCCATCGCCATACCTTGACTCGTCGGCCCCGGCGTCGTAGCGTCGGGCGCTCACAAGGTCGTAACTACGCCGGTGTCGCGGTCGGCGCAGGCCACGCGAGAACACGGAGGTGTTGGGGCCGTGACAGAGACCGGATACAGCGGCACGCAGGCCGCCAAGATCGTCGGCATCACCTACCGGCAGCTCGACTACTGGGCGCGCACGGACCTCCTCCGGCCGTCGTTGGCCGAGGCCACCGGCAGCGGGAGCCGGCGCCAGTACTCGTACCGCGACCTCCTCGAGTTGCGCGTCATCAAGACGCTCCTCGACGCGGGCATCAGGCTCGAGTCCGTGCGGGAGGTCTTCACCTACCTCCGCCGGCACGTCACGACCGACATCGCCGCCGCCCACATCGTGATCAGTGGACACCAGGTGATGCTCTGCGAGGGCGATCAGCTCGTCGACGTGCTCCGGCGGGGGCAGGGCGTGCTCAACGTGCTTCCGCTGGCCGGGGTGAAGGACGACATCGACGCCCAGTTGGTCCCGCTCACCGAGGAGACCGCCGCCGGGCCCCGCCCCGCCGGGCGATCTAGCTCGCCCAGGTCGGTGACCGCGGAACGTTCCCCGCTCGACGCGATCCACCGCGAACGCGGGAGCGCGGATGGTGCCGTTCGGCGGGTGGGAGATGCCCCTCGAGTACCCGTCGGGCACCATCGCCGAGCACCTCGCCTGCCGCAACGCCGCGGTCGTGTTCGACGTCTCGCACCTCGGGACCGTGCGCGTGCCCGGCTCCGGTGCGTTCGAGCAGCTGCAGTCGGCGCTGTGCAACGACCTCACCAAGATCGGCCCTGGGCGGGCGCAGTACACCCATCTCCTCGACGAGTCCGACGTGTCGGTGCTCGACGACATCATCGTGTGGTGGCGTCCGGGAGATGACCGGGAGCCCGACGTGTTCGACGTGATGCCGAACGCCTCCAACACCGATCGGGTGCGCGCCGCGATCGGGGGCGAGGAGACCACCCACGGCCGCGCCGTGCTCGCCGTACAGGGTCCCGATGCCGTCGACCGGCTGGCCGGCGTGATTCCGGAAGCGGCGGCGGTCAAGCGGTTCCGGGTTGCTCCGGCGAGCTGGCACGGGACGGGGTGCACCGTCGCCGGCACGGGCTACACCGGCGAGCGTGGGGTTGAGATCGTGGTACCGGCCGATTCCGCGGCCGAGCTGTGGGAGGCGATCGTCGTCGGCGCCGGAGTTCAACCCGCCGGTCTCGGTGCCCGCGACACCCTGCGCCTCGAGGCGGGTCTGCCCCTGCACGGCAACGAGCTCGGCCCGGGGATCACGCCGCTGCAGGCCGGGCTCGGGTGGGTCGTCGTGTGGACAAAGGCGATTTCCGCGGGCGAGCGGCGCTCGTGGCCGAGCGGGACCGTGGGGTCCACCGGCACCTGGTCGGGATCACCACCACCGGGCGTCGTCCGCCGCGGACCGGTTGCGCGGTGCTGGTCGACGGCGATCCGGTCGGGACGGTGACGAGCGGCAACTTCTCGCCGGTCCTCGGGCACGGCATCGCCCTCGCCTTCGTGCCGCCGGCGGTGGGGGAGGGGGCCGCCGTCGAAGTCGACGTGCGCGGTACCCGCCTGCCGGGCACGATCGTGCCCACGCCGTTCGTCACCCGCTCCTGATTCACGACGCCGGGGACTTCTTCGTGGGCGCTCGCTTCTTGGCCGGTGGCTTCTTCGCCGCGGGCGGTGGTTCGGCTGCGGGGGGCGGTTGGGGCGGTTCGGGCTCGGGGCGGGGAGAGAGGCGCATGCCGAACAGGCCGCCGGCCTGCTCGGCGATCTGGCTGAGGGGGGAGAGGCGTCGGGCGAGCTCGTTGATGACCCGCATGAACTCGCCCAGATCCGCGGGCAGCGATGTCAGCACGGGGTCGTTGAGCGTCTCGGCGAGCCGGTTGAGGCCGGGGATCACCTGGTCGATCGGTCCCGACAGTCGGGTCGAGAGGTCGTCGGCGGCCTTCACCGTGCGCCGGACCTGGGGGAGCATCGCCCGCACCGGCTCCTCGAAATCGTTGAGCAACCCGTTGACCCGTCAGCGGGCACCAGTGGCGGCGGGGGCCGGTCGCGGCGGGCGGCGAGCGGATCGTCCGGATGCGGCATCCCCAATGCGTACGCGGCGTCGCGGATCGGGCGGTAGCCGGTGCAGCGGCACAGGTTGCCGCTCAGGGCGTGCAGATCGAATCCGTTCGGACCGCGCTCGTGGTCGCCGTGCTCGTGGTCACCCCCGCCTCCGCGCCCCGGTGCGCGGTCGGCGCGGTAGAACTCGGCGGCCATACTGCACGCGAAGCCCGGAGTGCAGTACCCGCACTGCGACCCGCCGGCCTCGGCAAGCCTCTCCTGGACCGGGTGGAGGGCGTCTGGCGTGCCGAGTCCCTCGACCGTCACGACCTCCTGGCCGTCGAGGGCGTACACGGGCACGAGGCACGCGTTCACTGGCACCCAGGCGGACGCGCCGTCGCCGTCACCGGCGACCAGAAGCACCGCGCACGCGCCGCATTCGCCCTCCGCGCAGCCCTCTTTGCTGCCCGTCAGCCCGGCTGCACGCAGCCAGTCGAGCGCGGTGGTGTGCACCGGCACGCCGGAGATCGTCCGGCGCTGCCCGTTCACGGTAACGACAGTGTCAGCCACGACAGCTCCTCTTGCGCGATTGTACGTCGGCACCTGTGGCGGACGCCCTCCACCTGCGCCACGATGAGGGAACGCACGCCCCGCCGGCAACCGCAAAGGAGGCATGCCGCATGACCGAACCCCTCACCGGTGCCCCCGATCGCGCGCTCACGGCCACCGTGCTCGAACGCGTCGATGCGGCGCTGCGCGACACCGACGACGCTGCTGCGCACCGCCTACCCGGGCGACGACGGCTCGCGCCAGCCCGTGCACACCGTCTACGTTCCCGCCGACCGCTACACCCCGGCGCTGCCGGCCGAGTGGGGCGCGGCCGCGCTCGCTGCCGCTGAGCCGGCGGGCGGCCTCGAGGCGCTCGCCGAGCGCGTGGGACTGCCGGCGCACCTGCGCCGCCGACTCGCGCCGCGGGTGCGCGCGAAGCTCGAGCGCGAGCCGATCGAGGACCTGCGGCTCGACTTCGAGGACGGCTACGGCGACCGCGGCGACGACGTCGAAGACGCCGACGCCGTCCGCGCTGCCGCAGCGCGTGGCCGAGGCTGTGGACGCAGGTGTCGCGCCGCCGTTCATCGGCATCCGATTCAAGTAGTCTCGAGGCGGCCACGCGCGCGCGCGGCCTGCGGACCCTCGACCTGTTCGTCGACCACCCTCGTCGGCCGCGGCGGCCTGCCCGGACGGCCTCGGCGCTCACCCTGCCCAAGGTGTCGACGGTCGCGCAGGTCGAGGCGATGGCCGACGTCGCCGCCGCGCTCGAGCACGCCCACGGCCTGCCCGACGGCCGGCTCCGCTTCGAGGTGCAGGTCGAGACCCCGCAGCTCGTGCTCGGCGCCGACGGCACCGTCGCCGCTGGCGCAGCTGCCGCTCGCGGCGCCGGGCCGCATCAGCGGCCTGCACTACGGCACCTACGACTACAGCGCGGCGCTCGGCATCGCCGCGCGCGTACCAGTCGCTGGAGCATCCGGCCGCCGACCTCGCGAAGGAGCTCATGCAGCTCGCGGTGGCCGGCACCGGCATCCGCCTCTCCGACGGATCGACCAACATCCTCCCGATCGGCGAGCGCGCCGTCGAAGCCTGGCGGCTGCACGCCCGCCTGGTGCGCCGCTCGCTCGAGCGCGGCTATCTACCAGGGCTGGGACCTGCACCCGCACCAGCTGCCCACCCGGTACCTCGCCACCTACGCGTTCTACCGCGAGGGCTGCCCGGATGCAGCGGCCCGGCTCCGCGACTACGTGAGCGCGCCGCGCGGCGTCGGTGCTCGACGAGCCGGCCACGGCCCGCGCGCTCGCTGGCTTCGTCCTGCGCGGCGTGCGCAATGCGGCGCCATCGACGCCGACCGAGGTCGACGCGCCGACGTCGGCATCGCGAGCCGACGCCTCGTCGCGCTCGCGCACCCGCGATCCGACGCTCGCACTGAAGGAGTCCGCATGAGCTACTTCACCCCGCACGGGCGGACTGCCCGCCGCAGACCGAGCTGCTCACCGACCGGGCCATCGTGACCGAGGCGTACACGGTGATCCCGAAGGGCGTGCTGCGCGACATCGTCACGAGCAACCTGCCCGGGTTCACCGACACTCGATCGTGGATCCTCGCCCGGCCGATCGCGGGATTCGCGACGACGTTCTCGCAGCTGATCGTCGAGATCGGCGCCGGGCGGCGGCGCCGAGCGGCCCGAGCGCGAGGCCGGCGTCGAAGGCGTCGTGTTCGTCACCACGGGCCGAGCTCACCCTCGACGCTCGACGGCGAGCGGCACGTGCTCGGAGGCGGGCGGCTACGCCTACCTCGCCGCGGGCGCCGCGTGGTCGCTGGCGAACGAGGGCGACGAGCTCGACGAGCTTCCACTGGATCCGCAAGGCCTACGAGCCGCTCGAGGGCTTCGCGCGCGGCATCCTTCGTCACGAGTGACGCAGGACGTCGCGCCCGTGCCGATGCCCGGCACCGACGGCGCGTGGGCGACCACCCGCTTCGTCGACCCCGACGACCTCGCGCACGACATGCACGTGAACATCGTCACCTTCCAGCCCGGCGGCGTCGATCCCGTTCGCCGAGACGCACGTCATGGAGCACGGCCTGTTCGTGCTCGAGGGCAAGGGCGTCTACCGGCTCAACGACGACTGGGTCGAGGTCGAGGCGGGCGACTTCATGTGGCTGCGCGCGTTCTGCCCGCAGGCCTGCTACGCCGGCGGACCCGGACCGTTCCGCTACCTGCTCTACAAGGACGTGAACCGCCAGATCCGCCTGACCGGGAGCGCGATGACGGATGCCGGCTCCGGACGCCGTCGATCTCGTCGTCGCGGCGAGCGCGTGCTCATCGGCGGCGCCTTCCGCCCCGCCGAGGTCGGCGTGCGCGACGGAGTCGTCGAGCGCATCGCGCCGCCTCGGCACGGGGTCTGGACGCCGCTGCCTTCGTCGAGCTCGCCGACGACGAGGTGCTGCTCCCCGGCCTCGTCGACACGCACGTGCACGTCAACGAGCCGGGCCGCACCGAGTGGGAGGGCTTCGCGTCCGCGACGCGGGCCGCCGCCGCGGGCGGAGTCACGACGATCGTCGACATGCCGCTGAACAGCATCCCGCCGACGACCTCGGTCGCCGCGCTCGCCGAGAAGCGCGCAGCGGCCGAGGGCGCGCGTCTTCGTCGACGTCGGGTTCTGGGGCGGCGTCGTGCCCGGCAACCTCGACGACCTCGCGCCGCTCGTCGACGACGGGAGTGTTCGGGTTCAAGTGCTTCCTCGCGCACTCGGGCGTCGACGAGTTCCCGGCCGTCACGCGCCGACGAGATGGAGCGCGGCGATGTCGGTGATCGCCGCGCTCGGCGTCGCTGCTCATCGTGCACGCCGAGGACGCCGGCGCTCGATCGACGCGGCACCGCACCCGCACAGCCCCGACGTACGCCGACTTCCTGGCGTCGCGGCCGCGTGCGGCCGAGGACGCCGCGATCGCCGAGGTCATCGACGACGCCGCAGCGCACGGGCGCCCGCGCCCACATCCTGCACCTGAGCGCGCCGGCGTCGCTCGACCGCATCGCCGAGGCCAGGCGTCGCGGCGTGCGACCTCACCGTCGAGACGTGCCCGCACTACCTCACGCTCTCGCGCGGAGGAGATCGCCCGACGGCGCCACCGCGTTCAAGTGCTGCCCGCCGATCCGCGACGCCGCGCAACCGCGACGCGCTGTGGCGCGGCCTCGAGCGGGGGCGATCGACTTCGTCGTCTCCGACCACTCGCCCGCGCCGGCCGAGCTCAAGTTCGCCGGCGACGGCGACTTCGCCGAGGCGTGGGGCGGCATCGCCTCGCTGCAGCTCGGGCTGCCGCTCGTCTGGACCGAGGCGCGCCGCCGCGGCATCGCGCTCGCGCGGGTCGTCGAGTGGATGTCCGCGGCGCCCGCCGCGCCGGGTCGGCCTGCGCGGCGAAGGGCGCGATCGCGCGTGGGACGCGGCGGCGGACCTCGCCGTGTTCGCGCCCGAGGCGCGTTCACCGTCGATGCGCGGCGCTGGAGCACCGGCATCCGATCACGCCCTACGACGGCCGCGAGCTCACGGGGGTCGTGCGCGCCACCTACCTGGCCGGCGATGCCGGTCGACCGGCGATGCACCGCGCGGCCGGCTGCTGCGGCGGGCAGAGGCGAGGGGTGAGCCGGGCGATGACGGCTCGAGGAGTTCAACGCCGCAGATCGGGACGAGGCGATCGCGGTGCTTCGGCCCTGCCTCGACATCCCGCGATGGTGCGAGCGAGCTCGTCGACGCGCGGCCGTACGCGCTCGGTCGACGAGCTCGTGGCGGCGGCCGAGCGCGGCGGCGGCGCCGTTCACGGCCGAGGAGGTCGACGGCGGCGCTCGCGCACCATCCGCGCATCGGCGAGCGCGCCGGCCGGTGGCGCGCGCCGAGGCGAGCATGTCGCGAGCCGAGCAGGCCGGCGTCGACCCGGGCGACGCCGCGGTCGCGGCCGCGCTCGCCGACGGCAACCGCGCCTACGAGGAGCGGTTCGGGCGGGTCTTCCTCATCCGCGCCGCCGGACGCATCGGCGACGCGAGATCCTCGCCGCGCTCACGCGAGCGGCTCGGGCACACCGACGCCGAGGAGGAGCCGGTCGTCGCCGAGCAGCTGCGCCAGATCGCGCTGCTCCGACTGAAGGGACTCATGGAGCGCATGAGCATCTCCCACATCACGACGCACGTGCTCGACGCCGACGCGCGGCCGGCCCGCCGCCGGGCGTCGCGGTCGAGCTGCTCGCGCGCGACGGCGACAGCTGGCATCGCGATCGCGGCATGCCGTCACCGACGCCGACGGTCGGGTCTCGCAGCTCGGACCCGACGAGCTGCCGCCGGGGGAGTACCGGCTGCGGTTCGACACCGGCGCGTACTTCGCCGCGCGCGGCATCGACACGTTCTACCCCGAGGTCGTGCTCACCGTGCGCGTCGCCGACGACGGACGGCACGTGCACGTGCCGCTGCTGCTGAGCCCGTTCGCCTATTCCACCTATCGAGGGAGCTGAGCCATGACCGAGCCCGCCATCGTCCTCGGCGCCGAACCAGTACGGCAAGGCCGAGGTGCGCGTCGTGAAGGTCACGCGCGACACCGCCCGGCACGAGATCGACGACCTCAACGTCACGTCGCAGCTGCGCGGCGACTTCGCGGCCGCGCACCTCGACGGGCGACAACGCGCACGTCGTGGCCACCGACACGCAGAAGAACACGATCTTCGCGTTCGCGCGCGACGGCATCGGATCGCCCGAGGAGTTCCTGCTGCGCCTCGCCGATCACTTCACGAGCTCGTTCGACTGGGTCTCGGGCGGCCGGTGGGAGGCCGAGCGGCTACGCGTGGGAGCGGATCCGCGTCGACGGGCGCGAGCCACGACCACGCGTTCGTGCGCAGCGGGCAGGAGGTGCGAACGGCGGTCGTGGTCGCCGACGGCGACGATCCGCCACGTGCTCGGCGGACTGCACGGCCTCACGGTGCTGAAGACCACCGAGTCGGGGTTCGAGGGCTACCCGAAGGACCGCTACACGACGCTGCCCGAGACCTCCGACCGCATCCTCGCGACGGATGTCGCGACGCGGTGGCGGTTCTACGAGGCGCGTCGAGGTCGACTACAACGCCGTCGTACGACGACGTGCAGCGCCCTGCTGCTGAGGCGTTCGCCGAGCGGTACTCCGCCGGCGCTGCAGACGACCCTGTTCGACATGGGCAGCCGCGTGCTCGAGCGCACACCCCGAGATCGCCGAGATCCGCTTCTCGATGCCGAACAAGCACCACTTCGTCGTCGACCTCGTCGCCGTTCGGCCTCGACAACCCGAACGAGGTGTTCTTCGCCGCCGACCGCCCCTACGGGCTGATCGAGGCCCAGGTGACCCGCGACGGCATGGCGCCGGTCGATCTCGCCTGGGAGGGCGCAACGCCGTTCTGCTGAGCCCGTCGGTCACGCAGCGGGGCTCAGCGCCGGGTCAGCGCAGCGCCGTGCGGCTCGTCGCCGTCGCCTGCAGCGCGACGCCGTCCGGCACGAACACCGTCAGCAAGGGCGGATGCCACGTGTCCGCGACGGTCACGCGCGCCGAGACGCCGTCGGGTGTCCCCGCCGAGACGCAGCACCGCTCCCCCGCCGACGGCCGCGACGATCGCCTCGGCCTGATCGTGCACAGCGCCTGCTCGTCGAGCACGGCGACCGGCTCGTCGTCGCGCACGACGAGCGTGAAGCCGTCCGCGCCGGCGAGGGCCGCGGCATCCGCCAGCGAATCCAGGCGCTTCTGCGCGAGGTAGAGACTCGTCGCGTCGACGCACACGAGAATCGACCGCGATCGCGAGCACGGCGTAGCCGAGCGTGAGGAGCAGGACGCTGCCCTCGTCGTCGTCGCCGGACGACGCAGCCTCATCCGGTGCCCCAGAATCGCGAGACCTTCTGCGCGGACGACGCCTCGATCGGAATGCTCGCGAGTCGATCGAGACCGAGCACGGGCGGCACGAGCGGCAGTGCGACCCGCGTCCGGACCGTCACGACGAGGGTCGCACCCGCCTGCGGACACGACGCGGCCGCAGGCACGCACTGCCAGTCCGACATCCACCGATGCCGGGTCGATCCCGTACTCGTCGACGACGGACGCGAGGACGCTCTCGGCGGCAGTGCGCGCGGATGCGGCATCCGGCGCCTGCGAAACCGTGCGCGCGATGTGGCGAGCGCCGGCCTCGGCGCCGAGCGACTGGCCCTGGATGAGGCCGAGCGACACGACGAGGTAGACCAGCGGCACGAGCAGGATCAGGCCGACGAGGATGAACTCGAGCGCGGCGGATCCGCGCTCGGCGTCGTCGAGGCGCGAGGTCAGTCGAAGGATTCGACGGGTGCATGCGCCCTCACCTCCATCGAATGCGGAGCGCCGAGCAGCCCGACGAGCGGCAGCGTCGCCCGCACGGTCACCTCGACGGCCGGGTGTCCGAGCGCGCGTCGTCTCGCGCACGTCGACGTCGGCCGCGTACTCGGCGCCGACCGTGCGCGAGACGATCTGCCCGGTCCGGCGCGCGCCGTCCTCGAGCGAGGTGTCGGCGAGCGCGGCGTGGAAGGCGCCCTCGACTGCGGCGTCGTGCACGACGTTGCGCACGTAGATCGACGAGCCCGAGCTGCAGCACGCCGAGCGTCAGCAGCGTCAGCATCGTGCCGACGAGCACGAACTCGACCGGACTCGATCCGCGGTCGTCGCCGAGCGACGCCGCCAGCCGGGACCGGATGCCGCGCACGGCGTCAGAAGCCGGAGACGCGCGAGATCGCCTGCTCGAACAGGCCGGCGAGCGCGGGGCCGGCGAGCGCCCAGATCACGACGACGAGCCCTGCCGTCATCAGCGTGATGAGCACCCAGCCGGGGACGTCGCCGCGCTCGTCCTCGAGCGCGTCGCGAGCTGTTTCGCGCAGGCGCGCCACCGCGCGATCGATGTATGTGCGGATCATTTCTCTCCTTCAGACCTTGCGGTCAGCCGATTCCGAGTCGAAGCATGAAGATTCCGGGGAACACCGCGAACAGGACGCTCAGCGGCAGGATCAGGAAGACCAGGGGGACGAGCATGTAGATCTCCTTGCGCCCCGCCCGCTCGATGAGACCGCGCTTGGCGTCTTCGCGTGCGTCGAGCGCCTGCGCGTGCAGCACATCGGCGAGCGGCGCGCCGCGGTCGATCGCGGCGACGAGCTGGTCGACGCAGCGCGAGACGCGACGGGATCTCGAGGCGCCGCGCGAGCGCGGCGAGCGACTCGGGCAGCGACGATCCGGTGCCGACCGCGACCACGACACCGCGCAGCTCGCCGGTCAGCTCCCCGGCGCCGACATCGCTCACGCGGCGCAGCGAGTCGAAGATGCCCTCGCCCGCCGAAAGGCAGAGTGCCAGGAACTCGAGCACCGTCGGCAGCTCCTCCTCGATCCGCGCCGACCCGAGCGCGCGCCGCGTGGGTGAGGAAGGCGTCGGCACCGAACGCGGCGGCGACCGCGAGGAGCGGCGGCAGGAGCCACAGCGCTGGCCGAGCCACGGCCGAGAAGCACGAGCGCGACGACGAGGATCGCCGCCGAGCGCCACGCCCGCCACCGCCCAGCCGAGCTGGCGACCGCGGAAGGCCGCAGCATCCATCGTCCATCCCGCCTGCCGCAGCCGGCGCTCGGTCGCGACGGAGCCGCCGCCCATGCCGGGCGAGGCGCTGCTGCATCGAGCGCCAGAGATCCGCCGATGTCGAAACCGCCGCGACGACACGGTGCGGCGCGAGTCCCTGCGGGTCGGTGACATCGCGGATGTACGGCGCGATGCGCCGAGCGAGGCTCGGGGCGCCCCAGCGCGGCGCGAGCGAGACCAGCAGGCACATCCCGACCCCGAGCGCGGTGCCGAGCACGACCGCGAAGGCGACGTCGTTCGCGGCGAAGGGCATCATCCGAACCACCGCCGCGGCTCGGGAAGTCGGCCGAGCCTGAGCATCACGCGGTACGCGACGAACGACACCGCGGCGCCGGCCAGGATCAGCACGACGCCCTCCGGGCTGCCGTACGCCTTCGCGCCCTCCGGCCGCATCGCGAGCAGCGCGAGGATCACCCACGGTGCGGCGACGCCGAGGACGGCGGCGCCGCGGATCCACGACTGGCGCGACTCGACCTCGGCCGCGAAGCGTCGCATCCGCCCGCACCGACGTCGCGAGCGCGCGCAGCACCGGGGTGAGCTCGGTGCCGCCGACCTGCCGCGCCATCCGCAGCGTCTCGATGATGCGGTCCGCGACCGGGTCGGCGAGCGCGGACTTCAGCCGCTGCGCGCTCGAGTCGAAGTGACCGGATGCCGCGACATCGCGTGCGAACGCGGCGAACGCGGGCCGCAGCTCGGCCGGGGCGGAGTCGGCGAGGCTCGCGACGGCGTCGGGCAGCGACATCCCGGCTCGCACCGAGGCGATGAGCAGGTCGCAGACGTCGGGCCAGAGGCCGCGGCGCGTGCGCAGCAGCCGAGAGCGGCGGGCGCGCAGCCAGGCGAACGGCGCGAGCGCGCCCGCGACGGCTGCGACGACGGCAGAGAGCGGCGACCTGCGTGACGAGCCACGCCGTCGCCGCCGCGACGACGCCGCACGCGATCGCGACGATCGCGACCGACGTCGGCGACACGCGAGCGAGTCCCGCCGCCTCGAGCAGCCGCGCGAGGCGCCCGGCCGCTCGCGATCCGGCCGCGGCGAGCGTCCGCGGGCCACAGCCACGGCGAGAGCGTGAGCAGGAGCCCGGCGGCGAGCACGGCGCCCCACAGGAACGTCATGGCAGGTCCGCGCGGAAGAGCGTGCGCGCCTCGACGGCGCCGTCGACCACGCCCGTCGGCTCGACGATCTCGACGACGCGGCGGCGCCCGTCCGCGTCCGCGCTCGCAGTGCACGACGAGATCGACGGATGCCGCCACCGCCGGCAGCACGAAGGCCGCAGTCGATGTTGCGTCCGGCCAGCAGCGGCAGCGCCGCGAGCTTGCCGAGCGCCTCGCGTGCCGAGTTCGCGTGGATCGTCGCGGCGCCCGGGCACGCCGGTGTTGAGCGCGAGGAGCAGGTCGAGCGCCTCGGCATCGCGCACCTCGCCGACGACGAGCCGGTCGGGGCGCATCCGCAGCGCCTCCTTCACGAGGCGGCGGAGCGTGACCTCGCCGGTGCCCTCGAGGCTCGGCTGCCGTCCCTGCAGCGCGACGAGGTCGGGCGCGTCGACGGCGAGCTCGAACGTCTCCTCGACCGTGACGATGCGGTGATCGCGGCGGGCACGCCGCGATGAGCGCGCCGAGCAGAGTCGTCTTGCCGGCATGCGTGGCACCGGAGACCAGGATGCTCCTGCCGTCGCGCCATCGCGTCGCGCAGGAGCGTCGCGGCGCGCCGGCGCGACGCGATCCGCTCGCGACGAGCCGGTCGAGGTCGCGGAACGCCGGCAGGAACTTCCGGACGTTCACGGCCCAGTGCCGACGGGTGATGTCGGGGATGACGACGTGGAGGCGGCTGCCGTCCGGCAGCGACGCGTCGACGAACGGCTGACTGAGATCGACCCGGCGACCGGAGGAGTGCAGCATCCGCTCGACGAGATCGCGGACCGCGGTGTCGGTGAGCGTCGAGCGGCACGCGCTCGGACACTCCGGCGCGGGCGATGAAGATGCGGTCCGGAGCGTTGATCCACAGCTCCTCGACGGTCGGGTCGTCGAGGTACGGCTGCAGCGGACCGTAGCCGGCCACCGAGGCGAGCACCTCGCGGACGCACGCCGACTCGTCGTCGACGGGCAGCGAGTCCGCGTGCCAGCGCGAAGTCGTTGTGGCGGCGGACCTCGCTGCGCGCGATGTGCGCGGCGAGCTCGGGATCGCGGGCCGGGTCGGTCCGCTCGGCGCGCAGCCGCTCGCGCACGCGCTCGGCGACCATCGCCGCGGGAGCGGTGGGTACTGCAGTCGCCAGTGACACCGAAGCATCTTCGCCCCTGGGCGCCGCGCGATCCGGAAGTTATCCACAGCCGGCCGCCGGGACCGCCCGGCTGACGACAGCATCCGTCGCCGTAGACTTGAGCCGCTCGCGGGAGTGGTGAAATCGGCAGACACGCAGGATTTAGGTTCCTGTGCCTTCGGGCGTGTGGGTTCAAGTCCCACCTTCCGCACTTCGAGGGGGTTCGTCTCTCGGTGATTTGGGGGGTTCTCCCCCGGTTGACGCCCCACCCTGCGACGTAGACTTGACCGACCGCCGCGCCGAACCTCCGCCGCCTGCACCGACCGACGGGATCCCACTGTGCATCACATCGCCCTCATCCCCTGGCTCGACCCTGCCGCGATCATCGAATGGGCCGGCCCGTGGGCACTCCTCGTCGTCTGCTTCATCGTGTTCGCCGAGACCGGCCTGCTCGTCGGCTTCCTGCTCCCGGGCGACACGCTGCTCGTCATCTCGGGCCTGCTGACGAACACGAGCGACATCTTCGGCGTCAACATCTGGATCGTGTCGCTGCTCATCGCGCTCGCGGCGTTCGTCGGCGGTGAAGTCGGCTACCTGATCGGGCACAAGGGCGGCCCGCGCGGTCTTCGAACGCAAGGAATCCGGCGTGTTCAGCGTCAAGAACGTCGAACGCACGAACGCGTTCTTCGAGCGATTCGGCGGCCTCGACGATCATCCTCGCCCGCTTCGTGCCGATCGTCCGCACCTTCGCGCCGGTCGCGGCGGGCGTCGGGCACATGCACAAGGGCAAGTACACGCTCTTCAACCTGATCGGCGCGCTCCTCTGGGGCTTCGGCCTGACGATGTTCGGCTACCTCATCGGCTTCATCCCGCTGGGTCGCCGAGATCGTCGCCGAGTACATCGACGTCATCCTGCTGGTCGCCGTCGGCGGCACCGCGCGTGGTGACGCTCTGGCACTACCTGCGCGAGCGCTCGAAGGCGAAGAAGGCCGCCGCTGCGGGTGAGGACGTCGTCACCGACCACGCCGAGGCCGAAGCGCTCGTGCTCGACTCCGAGGTGTTCGAGCGGGGCCCCGAGCACCACCACGACGGCGACGACGCCGGGAGCGCTGGGCGCCCCTAGGCTCAGGAGGCCTTGGCGGGCTTCTTCTTCGCCGCCGGCTTCGCGGCCGGCTTCTTCGCCGCGGGCTTCGCGGCCGCCGGCTTCTTGGCCGCGGCTTCGCGGCAGCATCCTTCTTCGGCTCGCTCTTGCCCTCGCGAGCGGCACGTGACCGCTCGACGCTCGCGCGCAGCGCGGCCATGAGGTCGATGACCTCGCCGCCGGTCTCCTCCTCCTCGTGGTCGCCGAACGTCTCGGAGGTGTCGAGCGCGTCGCCCTGCTCGATCTTCGCCTCGATGAGGGTGCGCAGCTCCTCCTGGTACTCGTCGGCGAACTCCGAGGGGTCGAAGTCGCTCGCGAAGCTCTCGACGAGGGATGCCGAGAGCTCGAGCTCCTTCGCCGAGATGCGCACCGGCTCGTCGAGCGACGGGAACGCGGCCTCGCGCACCTCGTCCGCCCACAGCAGCGTCTGCAGCACGAGCACGTCTCCCCGCACGCGCAGCGCGGCGAGCCGGGTCTTCTGACGCAGCGAGAACCGCACGATCGCGGTCCGGTCGGTCTGCTCGAGCGTCCTGCGCAGCAGCACGTATGCCTTCGGCGACGCGGAGTCCGGCTCGAGGTAGTACGCCTTGTCGAGCGTCAGCAGGTCGACCTGCTCGCTCGGCACGAACTCCACGACGTCGATCTCGCGGCTGCGCTCGGCCGGGAGGCGACGCCAGGTCGTCGGCGGTGAGCACGACGGTCTGCTCGCCGTCGTCGAACGCCTTGTCGATGTCCTGGTACGGCGACGATCTCGCCGCAGACCTCGCACTTGCGCTGATAGCGGATGCGTCCGCCGTCCTTGTTGTGCACCTGGTGCAGCGACACGTCGTGGTCCTCGGTCGCCGAATACACCTTGACCGGCACATTGACGAGTCCGAACGTCAACGCGCCCTTCCAGATCGCTCTCATCGCACCAGTCAACACCGGTCTCGGGCCGCCGCGGCTAGCCGCGGACGTCGATCTGCACGATGAACTCGTTCTCGACCGCGCCGTCCTTCGGCGCTCAGGCTGTAGGCCGCGACGTCGTAGAAGCCGGACGGGAGGTCGTCGGGCAGGGTGAGCCTCGACGAGAACTGCGACTCGACGCAGCACTCCTCCGCCGTGACGGGGACCGACATGATCGTCCTGCTCGAGCTCCGCAGGTCGACGGTGAGGGATGCCTCGAACAGCGCGGCCGTCCCGGAGAGGATGATCAGGCCGCCCGGCTCGTAGACGTCGCCGCATCTGGGGTTCGTGAGGATGATGTCCGGTCGCTCGGTCGAAACGGTGATCGGGATACTCGACGAGGTCCACCATCGAGCCGTCCTTCGGGCTGTGCGTGTAGGCCCGCAGCGTCACGTGCAGCGGGTCCTCCTCCGGCGGGAAGGCGAGCATGCCCTCCCACGTCCCGGGGGTGCCGCTGCCCGACGTCGCCGTGAGGTGGCGGACGCACATCGTCAGTCCCGACGGCATCCACGGCGTCGATCGTGAGGGTGGCCTCGAACGTGTTCGCCGTACCGTTGACGGTGAACGGCACCGAGACCGTCGTCGCCCTCGACGGGACGTTCGATCGTGATCGCCGGGGCTCCGTCGGCGCGCTCGCTGAGCCGCTCGGCGGTCGCGGCTGCGTGAGCGGGCGGCGTCGGCTGACGTCGTTGATTGTCCGGCAGGCAGCGCGGTGCGCAGACGCGCAGCGCCAGCGCAGCCGCCAACGATGGCCGCGAGCGCGAACGTTCGTCGAGCGAGCATGACCTGTCGCCTCTTCCCTGGTCGTAGATTTTACGCCTGCGCGCGCGACCGTCTCCGAGGGCACGCACGCCGGCTAGCCTTGGCGCATGCCCGGGGACGAAAGGTGGTGCGCATCGGCGGCCGCCGCCTGCGTCTCACGAACCTCGACAAGGTGCTCTACCCCGAGACGGGCACGACCAAGGGCGAGGTGATCGACTACTACTCGCGCATCGCGCCGCTGCTGATCCCGCACGTCACGGGACGCCCGGTGACCCGGCTCCGCTGGCCGGAAGGGGTCGACCAGCCGTCGTTCTTCGCGAAGGACCTCGAGCGGGGCGCACCCGAGTGGGTGCACCGGATGCCGATCCCCCACTCCGACCGGAGCCAAGGACTATCCGCTCGATCGGCGACATGCCGACGCTCGTCTACCTCGCGCAGGTCGCGAGCCTCGAGCTGCACGTCCCGCAGTGGCGATTCGACGCCGACGGCGGGCCGCGGCAACGCCGACCGGCTCGTCCTCGACCTCGACCCCGGGCCCGGCGTGGGTCTCGCCGAGTGCGCCGAGGTCGCGCGCTGGGCACGCGACATCCTGAACGGAATGGGGCTCGAGCCGTTCCCCGTGACGAGCGGCAGCAAGGGCATCCATCTGTACGCCGCGCTGCCCGGGACGCAGACGAGCGACCAGGTGACCGCGGTCGCGCAGCGAGCTCGCCCGCGCGATCGAGGCCGACCATCCCGAGCTCGTCGTCTCGCAGATGGCGAAGGTCGATGCGGCCGGGCAGGGTGTTCATCGACTGGAGCCAGAACAACGGCGCGAAGACCACGATCGCGCCGTACTCGCTGCGCGGACGCGCGCGACCCGACGGTCGCCGCGCCGCGCACGTGGGAGGAGCTCGACGATCCGGATCTGCGCCACCTGCTGTTCGACGAGGTGCTCGAGCGAGCGGACGTCGATCGGCGACCCGCTCGAGCCGCTCGGATTCCACGCCGGAGGGCGAGGAACGGCCGACGGCCCGCTCGCCGCGTACATCTCCAAGCGCACGGCGGGCAAGCACGCCCGAGCCGGTGCCGTCCAACGCGCTCGGCGCGGACCTCGTCGGAGGAGCTGCCCCGCTTCGTCATCCAGGAGCACCACGCGACCGCGCTGCACTGGGACCTGCGCCTCGAGCGCGACGGCGTGCTCGTGAGCTGGGCGGTGCCGCGCGGCATCCCGCACTCGACGAAGCGGAACAACCTCGCGATCATGACCGAGGACCACCCGATGGAGTACGCGACCTTCGAGGGCACGATCCCGCGCGGCGAGTACGGCGCCGGCACGATGACGATCTGGGACGACGGCCGCTACGAGCTCGAGAAGTGGCGCGACGACGAGGTCATCTTCACCGCCGAGGGGCGCCCGGGCGGGCCGCTCGGGCGCGTGCGGCTCGCGCTGATCCGCACCGACGGCGCAGGGCGAGAAGTCGACGTGGCTGCTGCATCGCATGAAGACGGATGCCGCGGGCCGGCCGCAGGCCGACGGCGAGCCGGTCGTGGCCGTCGCCAGGCGCGAGCGCAGGCGCGACGAGCCGCGCGCGAGGCCCGGCGACGCGGCCGACCGCAGCGCGGTTCCGGCAGCGGCGCCGCCGACGCGCGGATGAGCTCGACGCCGATGATCGCGACGTCGAGCACGCCCGGGCATCGCGCGCGAGGCGGCGCGCCGCTGGGGTCCGTGGGTCGAGGTCAAGTGGGACGGCATCCGCGCGATCGGCATGTGGGACGGCCGGCGCCTGCACCTGCGCGCGCGCAGCGGCAACGACATCACCGCGAAGTATCCGGAGCTGACCCGGGTCGATGCCGGGCTCGGGCCCGAGCCGGCGCGTCGTCGACGGCGAGATCGTCGCGCTCGACGCGAAGGGACGACCGAGCTTCACGCGTCTGCAGAGCCGCATGAACCTCGCCAAGCCGCGCGAGATCGAGCGCGAGGCGCCGCGCACGCCGGTGCACTACTTCCTCTTCGACGTCCTCTCGCACGACGGGACGGATGCGGCATCGCCTCCCCCTCGCGCGAGCGGCGCGAGCATCCTCGAGATGCATCGCCGCAGGACGCGATCGCGCCGATCGTCCTTCCTCCCGTCTTCGACGACGTGGATGCCGCGCTCGCCGGCGCGCGCAACTTCGGCCTCGAGGGGGTCGTCGTGAAGGATCCGTCCTCGGCCTATCGCCGCGGGCGTCCGGTCCGAGTCGTGGCTGAAGGTGAAGCTCACCCGCACGCAGGAGGTCGTGATCGGCGCGATCCGCCCCGGCCGCGGCGGGCGGACGGGATCGATCGGCTCGCTGCTGCTCGGCATCCCGGGCCCGGACGGCCTCCAGTACGCGGGGCGGGTCGGGTCGGGCTTCAGCGATTCGACGCTCGCGCGGCTCGACCGAGGTGCTCACGCCGCTGCGCACCGACGAGAACCCGTTCGTCGGGATCCCCGCCGCCGATGCCGCGCGACGCGCTGTGGGTGCGCCCGGAGGTCGTCGGCGAGGTGGAGTTCGCCGAGTTCACCCCCGACGGCATCCTGCGCCACTCGCGGTGGCGGGGCCTCCGGCCCGACAAGGCCCCGGACGAGGTCGTCGCGCGAGGACTGACGAGCTGCGATCGCGACGAGCGGTCGTCGCGCCGCAGACGCTGCGCCGGCGCGATCAGGCGTGCGCGTCGTGCTCGACGTGGCCGGCGGGCTCGAGCTGGAACGTCGAGTGCTCGACGTCGAAGTGCTCGGCGAGGCAGCCCTGCAGCTTTCCGAGGATCGCGCCCGACCGACCGTCGCTGAGCGCCGCGCCGTCGACCACGACGTGCGCGCTGAAGACCGGCGCTCCGCGGGTCAGCTGCCAGACGTGCACGTCGTGCACGTCGACGACGCCCGGCGTCGAGAGGATGTGCTCGCGGATCTCGTCGACGTGCATGCCGTGCGGGCGTCGACTCGGCGAGCACCGAGACGACCTCGCGCAGCAGCGCGATCGCGCGCGGGATGATCATCGCCGCGATGACCAGCGACGCGATCGCGTCCGCGGGCATCCATCCCGTCGTGACGATCACGATCGCCGCGACGATGACGACGGCCGAGCCGATGAGGTCGCCGAGCACCTCGAGGTACGCGCCGCGCACGTTGATGCTGCGTCGCTGCGCGGCGCTGAGCAGCCACATCGCGACGCGCGTTCGCGATGAGGCCGACGATCGCGACGACGAGCATCAGCCCGCCGGCCACCTCGACCTCGCCCGGGATCCATGAGCCGCCGAATGCCCTCGACGGCGACCCACACCGACAGCACGATGAGGATCACGCCGTTCACCAGGGCGCCGAAGACCTCGGCGCGCTGATATCCGAACGTGCGGCGATCGTTCGCGGGCCTCGCCGCCACGATGCTCGCGACCAGCGCGATCACGAGGGCAGCGGCATCCGTGAACATGTGCGCCGCGTCCGCGAAGAGCGCGAGCGAACCGGAGAGGATCGCCCCGACGACCTGCACGACCATGACGACCGACGTGATGCCGAGCGAGATCGCGAGCAGCCGGCGGTTGCTCGCCCCTCGGATGCCCGCGGGCGCGTGGTCGTGCATGAGGCCAGGCTAAGCCCGTGCGGATGCCGCAGCCCGGCCGATCCGGCTAGTCGGGAATGAGTCTGATTCTCACTCGCGCATGCCGCGACACCGGCGGCGAGCGCGAGCTCAGAGCTCCGGCGAGCAGCGGCACGAGCGCGCGCGAAGGCGCGAGCGCGGTGCGAGTCGGCGTTCTTCTCGACCGCGGACCACTCCCCGACCGTGCGCTCCGCGTCGGACGGCTGTCCGTCGGGGATGAAGATCGGGTCGTAGCCGAAGCCGCCCTCACCCGAGGGCGCCGTCGCGAGCCTGCCCGGGCCACCGGCCCTCGACGACCTGCTCCGACGAGGCGTCCCCGGGGACGACGAGCGCGATCGTCGAGACGAACTGCGCGGTGCGATGCGGGTCGCGGATGTCGGAGAGCTGGTCGAGCAGCAGGGTCAGGTTGGCGGCGGCATCCTTCGCATGTCCTGCCCAGTACGCCGAGAACACGCCGGGAGCACCGCCGAGCACGTCGACGCAGATGCCGGAGTCGTCGGCGAGCGCAGGGAGCCCGGTGTGCGCGGCCGCGGCGCGCGCCTTGATGAGCGCGTTCTCGGCGAACGTCGACGCCGTCCTCGACCGGCTCGGGGCCGTCGTAGCGCGATCACCTGCAGATCGGGCCGGGTCGCGGCGACGATCGCCTGGAACTCCTCGACCTTGTGCCGATTGTGGGTCGCGAGCACGACCTGCTGGATCGGCTCGACGACTGCGTCGACCTCCGCGTCGTCACGCCTGATCCTCCGCGCCGACGGCGAGCGCGGCGAGCTGGTGCTCGCGCAGCGACGCGCAGCCGGCGACGCCGAGATCGAGCAGCGCGTCGAGCTCGCGCTTGTCGAACGGCGCACCCTCGGCGGTGCCCTGCACCTCGACGAACAGGCCGCGGCCGGTGACGACGACGTTCATGTCGGTCTCGGCGCGCACGTCCTCGACGTAGGCGAGGTCGAGCATCGGCTCGCCGTCGATGATGCCGACCGACACCGCCGCGACGGAGTCGATCAGCGGCACCGAGCTTCTGGCCGATGAACTTCTTCGCGCGGCCCCACTCGATCGCGTCGGCGAGCGCGACGTACGCGCCGGTGATCGCCGCGGTGCGGGTGCCGCCGTCGGCCTGCAGCACGTCGCAGTCGATCACGATCGTGTTCTCACCGAGCGCCTTGGTGTCGACGACGGCGCGCAGCGCCCGGCCGATCAGCCGCGAGATCTCGTGCGTGCGTCCGCCGATCCTGCCCTTCACGCTCTCGCGGTCGTTGCGGCTGTTGGTCGCGCGCGGCAGCATCGCGTACTCGGCCGTGACCCAGCCCTTGCCCTTGCCCGTCAGCCAGCGCGGCACGCCGTTCGTGAACGACGCCGTGCAGAGCACCTTCGTGCCGCCGAACGAGATGAGCGCCGAGCCCTCGGCGTGCGCGCTCCAGCCGCGCTCGATGGTGATGGGGCGCAGCTGGTCGAGCGGCGCGGCCGTCGGCGCGGGTGATGTCGGTCATGGGTCTCCTCGGGTCATGCGGACTGCTCAGGTCGGGGCTGTCGGGACTGCGGGTGCGGGGCAGGTCGATGGCGCCGGTCTGCACCAGCTGCACCTCGCGTGACCTCGCGGCCCATCAGGCGGTGGGCGAGGCGCAGGAAGTCGTCGGCGGAGGCGCCGGTGGCTTCGTAGACGTGGGTGGGCTGCGGCATCCGGCCCCGCGAGCAGGTCGCGGGAGACGAGCTGACGGTAGACGTCCTTCGCGGTCTCGGTGTCGCTCGAGACGAGCGACACGTCGGGGCCCATGACGTAGCTGATCGCGCCCTCGAGGAACGGGTAGTGCGTGCAGCCGAGCACGAGCGTGTCGACGCCGGCGTGGCGCAGCGGCGCGAGGTACTCCTCGGCGACCGCGAGCACCTCGGGCGAGTCGGTGACGCCGGCCTCGACGAACTCGACGAAGCGCGGGCACGCCTGCGCGAACACCGTCAGGCGCTCGTTGACCTCGAGCATGTCCTGGTACGCGCCCGAGCCGATGGTGCCGGCGGTGCCGATGACGCCGATCCGGCCGTTGCGGGTCGTCGACATCGCGGTGCGGACCGCGGGTCCGATGACCTCGACGACGGGCACGTCGTAGCGCTCGCGCGCGTCGCGCAGCATCGCGGCCGACGCCGTGTTGCAGGCGATCACGAGCATCTTCACGCCCTGATCGACGAGCGTGTCGAGCACCTCGAGCGAGTAGCGCCGCACGTCGGCGATGGGCTTCGGTCCGTACGGCGAGCGCGCCGTGTCGCCGATGTAGAGGATCGACTCGCGCGGCAGCTGCGCCGAGACGGCCCGCGCCACGGTGAGCCCGCCGACGCCGGAGTCGAAGATCCCGATCGGCGCGTCATTCACGATCGTCCAGCCTACGCCGGCGGATTCGCCTCACTAGGCTGACCGCATGACGCGACGCTCGCGAGCACCGCCCTGCACACCGACCGGTACGAGCTCACGATGCTCGACGCGGCTCTGCGCGACGGCACCGCCGACCGCCGCTGCGTGTTCGAGCTGTTCGGCCGGCGCCTCTCCGGCGGCCGGCGGTTCGGCGTCGTCGCCGGCACCGGGCGGCTGCTCGAGCCTCATCCGCGACTTCCGCTTCGGCGACGACGAGCTGCGCTTCCTGCGCGACGAGAGGGTGGTGGATGCCGCGACCCTCGACTTCCTCGAGGGCTACCGCTTCACCGGCTCGATCACGGGCTACCGCGAGGGCGAGCTGTACTTCCCCGGCTCACCGATCCTCACCGTCGAGGGCACCTTCGCCGAGGCCGTCGTGCTCGAGACCCTCGCCCTCAGCGTGCTGAACCACGACTCCGCCGTCGCGACCGCCGCCGCGCGCATGAGCGTGGCGGCCGGCGACCGTCCCCTCGCCGAGATGGGCTCGCGCCGCGCGGGCGAGCGGTCGGCGGTCGCCGCCGCCCGCGCCGCCTACATCGCGGGGTTCGGCGCGACCTCGAACCTCGAGGCGGGCCGGCGCTGGGGCATCCCGACGATGGGCACCGCCGCGCACGCGTGGACGCTGCTGCACGACACCGAGGAGGACGCGTTCCGCGCGCAGATCGACGGCGCTCGGCGTCGAGCACGACCCTGCTGGTCGACACCTACGACATCGACGAAGGGCGTGGAGACGGCGATCCGCGTCGCCGGCACCGAGCCTCGGCGGTGTGCGCATCGACTCCGGCGACCTTCCGCTCGTCGCGGCCGCGGTGCGCGCGCAGCTCGACGAGCTCGGCGCGACCGGCACGAAGATCACCGTGACGAGCGACCTCGACGAGTACGCGATCGCCGCGCTGGCGGCATCCCCCGTCGACTCCTACGGCGTCGGCACCTCGGTCGTCACCGGGTCGGGCACCCCCACGGCGGGCATGGTCTACAAGCTCGTCGCGCGCCAGGATGCGGACGGCGGCTGGGTCGGCGTCGAGAAGACCTCGACCGACAAGGCGTCGAAGGGCGGGCGCAAGGCGGCGTTCCGCACCCTCGAGCGCGGCACGGCGACGAGCGAGCTCATCGCGGTCTCGGACGGATTCGAAGAGCTCGAGACGACGGCATCGCACCCCGACGCACGCGCGCTGCAGGTGCCGCTCGTCGTCGCGGGCGAGATCGGATGCCGCGTTCGAAGGTCCCGCCGGCGTCCAGGCCGCGCGGGAGCATCACGCTCGGGTGCGCGAGGAGCTGCCCGTGCGTGGGCTCGCGCTCAGCCGCTCCGATCCGGCGATCCCGACGGTCTTCGTCGACGCGCGAGTGACACGACGACTCAGCTGACGCAGCGACTCGTAGATCTCTTTGCACGTCGGGCAGACCGGGAACTTCTCGGGGTCGCGCCCCGGCGTCCACTTCTTGCCGCACAGTGCCCGCACCGGCTTGCCGGTGATCGCCGACTCGAGGATCTTGTCCTTCTTCACGTAGTGCGAGAAGCGCTCGTGATCTCCGGGTTCGATGTTCTCTTCGCGGATGAGCTCTTCGAGCTCGCGGTCGAGGGTGGCGAGGCCGCCCTGATCGGGACTTTCGAGGGGGGTGCTCATGGTCAGTCAGTTTAGCCCGCGACGGGCGGCGGCGTCAGGCCGTCAGTCGACTCGGCGAACTCCATCAGACGCCCGCCACGTCGCTCGAACACGATCGGCTCCGATCGCGATGCCGACGACGAGCACGCCGACCCCGATCGCCGAGCCCGCCCCAGAGCGCGAGCATCGCCGCTTCGATGTCGTCCGTGAGGGCGATCCAGGCCCACCACAGCGCCGGCGCGCTCAGGACGATCGTGCCGATCATGACGACGCCCTGGGCGATCGCTCCGCCGGCGCCGGTGCGCTGCGGCTGCTCGAACGGACTCTCGCCCGGCCGCGACACGGCGTACGGCGCAGCGACCGACGCGATGCTCGAGAGCCCGAGTCCGCAGAGGAAGAGCGAGATGCAGACGCCCGCCAGAGCCGGGAGGAGCGCCCACCGGCCGTAGCAGCAGGATCGCGAACGGAATCGCGAGCGCGAGCAGCGGCAGGCCGATCAGCAGCACCGGCACCAGGCGTCCGATGCGATCGGACCATCCCCGCACGCCGCTCGCGATATGCATCCACACCGCGGTCGAGTCGTAGGCCACGTCGTTGTGCGGCAGCCAGCCGAGGAAGAGCGCGGCGAACGGCACCGGCACCAGGGCGACGATCTCGAGCGGAACGCCGGCGATGAGCAGCGGCACGGCCGTGATGGCCGCGGCGATCGGGATCACGAGCACGTTCACGACGTAGCGCCGATCGCGGAACCAGTAGATGAGGCTGCGCGCCGACGACCGCGCCGCCGGGCGTGCCGGGCGCGACGCCGAACCAGCCGAGTCCGCCGCGCTCGCGGCCGGAGGCGGGACGCTCCGTCGTGGTGAGGATGCGACGCACGAGCCACGCCCAGATGAGCGCGAGACCGACGAGGGTTCCCACGGCGACGAGCAGCGACATCCCGCGCACTCCGAATCGCCGAGCGCGACGAGGCCGGGATACGCCCACGCGGCACCGAGCGGCGTCAGCGCGAGCACCGAGACGGCCTCGAGCAGCTGCGGCGGGAACCGTTCCGCGCCACTCGAGCGAGGTGAGGAAGACGGCGACCGGCACCACGACGACGAGGACGACGAGCACGAAGAGCCCGGAGAGCTCGCGCGAGCGGCGCTCCCTGCAGGAACAGCGACGTCAGCGCCATGCAGACGCGGGCGAGCAGCACGCACGTCGCGACGCCGAGGAGCATGCCCGCCAGCGCGCTGCGATCCACGGCGCGCCCTGCTCGGCCCACACGATGGCCGTGCACACCGCGAGCGCCGTGATGGTGAGCGATCGGCACGCTGATGAAACCGGCGATCGCGAGGACCGTGGCGAGCCTTCCGCGCGCGAGGCCGAGAACGGCGAAACGGCGCGGGTCGAGCGGATCCTCGACCGCGGCGATCAGCGGGGCGAGAGCGAACCCGAGCGTGACGGCGGCGCCGCCCAGCACCGTGACCGCGAGGGCGACCTCGGTCTCGGCATCCCGCGAGCGTCAGCAGCGCCCAGCAGGCGGCGACCATGGCGCCGACCAGAAGGATGAGACCCAGGATCGGTGCGCGTGACGTGTCCGCTGTCACCGCGCAGCGCGCCGAGGAGGAGTGCGATCCTCAGTCGGAGAACGTGTGCAGCCACTCGAGGCCCTCCACGTCGCTCGAGCCCGCCCGCGAGCTCGATGAAGCGCTGCTCGAGCGTGAGCTCACCGCGAACTTCGTCGACCGTGCCCTCGGCGAGCACCTGCCCGGCGACGATGCACCGCGACCCGCGAGCAGACCCGCTCGACGAGGTCCATGCCGTGGCTCGAGAGGATGACGGTGCCGCCGTGGGCGACGTACGTCGAGAGGATGTCGAGGATGATCGCGCTCGAGACCGGGATCGACGGACTCGAAGGGCTCATCCAGCACCAGCAGTCGCGGCGAGTGGATCATGGCGCCCGCGAGCATGACCTTCTTGACCATTCCCGCGGAGTAGTCCGACACGACGCGACCGAGCGCGTCGGTGAGGTCGAAGGCGCGCGCGAGGTCGGCGGTGCGCCGTTCGACGACCGCCGGCGACAGCCCTCGCAGCACGCCGTAGTAGTAGAGCAGCTGGCGTCCGGTGAGCCGGTCGAAGATCCGCAGCCGATCGGGCAGCACGCCCATCATCCGCTTCGCGGCGAGGGGGTTGGATGCCGCATCCACGCCGCGCGACCGTGATCCGGCCCTTGTCGGGTCTGAGGAGGCCGGCGATCATCGAGAGCGTCGTCGTCTTGCCGGCGCCGTTGGGTCCGACCAGGCCGTAGAACGTCCCGGCGGGAACGGTGAGGTCGATGCCCTCGACCGCACGCGTGTCGCCGAAGCTCTTGGTGATGCTGCGGATGACGAGCGCATCGCCGCGGACGATCGGAGTCGGTGAGCACCTCGGGCACGTCTTCGAGGAGGTGCGGCTCGAGGATCGGTACGGGAGCGGGCTCCTCGGCTCCGGCTCGGGTTCCGGCTCGACGTCACGGGCGCGAGCTCCGGCTCGAGGACCGGGGCCGGCTCGGGCTCGACGCGCGGGCAGCGGCGGCTTCGGAGGCACGATGATCCCGGCGGCCGCGAGATCGGCCGGCAGCGGCGGAGGTGGCGGAGGGCGCAGCATCCGGCCCGGAAGTCGGCTCGGCGGAGAGCCGTCGCGCTTGCTCTTCGCCTGGCCGCTTCGCCCGAGGCGCGCGGGGTGCGCGGTTTTCGCCTGCCGTGGGCAGCGACACCACCGGAGCGCCCGTGTGGCGCAGGTCCGGCTCGTCCGGATCGGCATCCTGGGGCACGGGCAGGGAAGCTGTCACCGCTCCAAGGTATCAACTGGCCCCCACAACAACGCGATTCTGCGCCTACGACTCATGAGGATCGCCTAATGTCACGAAACGGCAACGGAGGGTGCGCATTATGCACGCTCCCAGGTGCCTTCGCTACCATGGACCAGGCACGAAGGAGTGTCGCGTCGGTGAACCGATAGTGAATCACGCCTTCCAGGAGCAGACTTTGACCTTTCAGACCGTAATCCTCGCAGCCGGTATGGGCTCGCGACTCGGCCGCAGCCTCCCCAAGCCGCTGACCGAGCTCGGCGACGGCCGCAGCATCATGCAGCAGCAGCACGACAACATCCGTGCCGCCTTCGGCGACCGAGGTGAAGATCACCACCGTCGTCGGCTACCGCGCTGAGACCATCGTCGAAGCGTTCCCCGACGTCGACTACGTCTACAACGACCGGTACGACCAGACGAACACCTCGAAGAGCCTGCTGCGCGCCCTCACCACCACCGGCAAGAGCGGTGTGCTGTGGATGAACGGCGACGTCGTGTTCGACCCGATGGTCCTCGGCCGCGCGATCGCGCTGATCGAGAGCGACCAGTCCTTCGTCACCGTCAACACCTCGAAGGTGAGCGACGAAGAGGTCAAGTACACCGTCGACGGCCGAGGGCTTCATCAACGAGCTCTCGAAGACCGTCAAGGACGGCATCGGCGAGGCCGTCGGCATCAACTACATCTCCAGCAGCGACAAGAAGGCGTTCATCCGCCAGCTGACGCGCGTCGACGATCAGGACTACTTCGAGCGTGGCCTCGAGCTGGCGATCGCCGAAGACGGGATGCTGCTCCAGCCGCTCGACATCTCCGACCTGTACGCGGTCGAGGTCGACTTCGCCGAAGACCTCGAGCGGGCGAACCTCTTCGTCTGACCGTGTCAACCCTTGCGTCACGCCCGATGACGGACGCATAGGATCGGCCTGATGGTCGAAAAGGTGCACCGCATCCACTCCCTGCCCCGCGGAATCCCCGTGGCAGGGCGGGCTTCCGCCTACCGGCTCGGAAGAGCATCCGCGCAGCGATCCGAGCGCTCGACCGGGTCCTCGCGATCCAGCGTCCCGTCGTGCTCGCGCATCTGCGCAGCATCCGGCTGCGGCATCCGGATGCCTCGCCGGATCGAGATCGATCCGCATGCTCGAGCGCCGCTACCTGGCCGCGGTCACGACCGGCGGCGCGGCGGTCGGCGCGACGGCCGTCGTGCCCGGGCATCGGCACCGGCGTCACCCTCGCCCTGAGCGGCGTCGAGACCGTGGCGTTCCTCGAGGCGACGACGCTCTTCGCGCAGTCGGTCGCCGAGGTGCACGGCATCCCGGTCGCCGACCCCGACCGTGCACGCGCCCTCGTGCTGACGCTCATGCTCGGCAAGGAGGGCGTCGACCTCGTCGCGCAGCTCGCGGGCCAGGCCGCCGGTCGCGGTCCCGGTCGCGACAAGTACTGGGGCGAGATGGTCACCAAGACCATCCCGCGCGCCGCAATGGGCCCGCTCGTCGACCAGCTCAAGAAGTCGTTCATCCACCAGTTCGCCGCGCGCGGCGGTGCATCGTGGATCGGCAAGGCGCTGCCGTTCGGAATCGGCGCCGCCATCGGTGGTGCGGGCAACAACATCCTCGGCCGGCGCGTGCTCGTCAACTCCCGGCGCGCGTTCGGCGTCGCCCCGACGGTGCTGCCGCCCGAACTCGAGCCACGGCCGGGCGCCGCCCGCTTCGAGCACTCCGCGACCCGCAGCCTGCGGCGCGCGGGCGGAGCGGTCGCCGGCGGCGTCACGCGTGGGGCGTCGGCCATCGGGAGCGGCGCACGGAGGGTGATCACGATCAGGCGCCGCGAGGACATCGAAGCGGCCGATGCCGCGCGCGCCGAGGCGCTCGAGGAGCTCGATCCGGAGGATCTCGGGGACGACTGAGCGGCAGCCCGGTTGCGAGTGGCACCATGGAATGCATGGGACTGTTCACACAGCGGCCGGAGCAGAACGAGGAATGGGCGGGCATCCCGTCGGAACCGCTTCGCGTCGAGAGCGAAGCCGAGAGACTTGCGGATGCCGCACCCATCGATGCCGGCGGGTTCGGTCTCGCTGAGACCGGCGTCCCGGTGGAGTCGATCGTGATTCCCGTCGTGCCGGTGATCGAGATCGCGGAGGTCCAGGAGTCGGGCGAAGACGAATCCTGATGGCTTGAGGTCAGGCGCGCGACGGGCAGATGTCCACCTTGTGGCCGTCGGCATCCGCGAGCGTCCACCACTCCGGGGCGTTGCTGTCGTCTGCCATTACTCCGCCGGCGGCGAGCGCCGCCGCAACCCGCTCCTCTCCCGCGCCCGGAGGCACGACGACGTCGATGTGCATCCGGCCGCCGATCGGCTTCTCGACGGGCTGCAGCCAGATCAGCGGACCGCGGCCGGCCGGGTCGACGAGTTCGATCTCGCTGATCGCGTCATAGCCGGTGGCCGCCTGCCAGAACGGCATGATCCGGCTCGCGTCCGGCGTGGCGACCGCGATCATGACGTGATCCTGCGACTGTGGCGCCTTCTCGACGCCGAGTTCGCGAGCGGCCGATGAGATCTGCTGCGCCATTGCAGCATCCTTCGCCGTCACGCCCTTCGCCGAATGGGTGAACAGCCGCACACGCACCGTCGAGTAGCGGATATCGACGTCGGGATGATGGTTCGCGGCTTCGGCCAGCTCGGTGATCGCCTCGAAGAAGCGGGCTCCGGTCGCGAAATCACCTGTCCGGTATTCGACCACGGCTCCGTTGACGCCGACACCCCAGTCTTCGACGCCAGGGGCGGCGCGGAACTCCTTTGCGGTGATGGTTTCCATGCATTCCAGGCTGTCATGGTCCCCGGACAGCGCAAGGGCGTGGACTGTCTCATTCAGCCTGCTTTGTTCGATTGTCGTCCCAGGTATCTCCGTCTCGGCAGTCGCTCCATGTCGGTGGTCTGTTCTAGCCTTGAGGGCATGGCAATCATCTCGGAGATCCGAGCACTCGTAGAAGAGCTCGCCGCGTTCCCTGAGATCGATGTGCCCGCGAACGAGCTTCCAGCCGGCACTCGACGTCTCGACCGATGACGCGGTGGTCGCCGTCATCTCCAAGGCCACCCAGCTGATCAACAGCGTCGAACGAGTACGGGTGGTCGCGAGCCGGCGTGGCTGCCGAGCGGTCCGACCGCGACAGCGGGTACTCGGGTATCGCGCAGACACGCGGCCACCGCACTCCCGTCGCGCTCATCCAGACCATCACCGGCGTCACCCGCGCTGAGGCCGCGAAGCAGGTGAGGCTCGGCGAGATCCATGCTCGAGGGCGGGATGCCGCGGACCGGGCAGCCGGATGCTGTGGAGTCGGACATGCGCCGATGCGGGGCAGGTCGAGACGCCATGGCACGAACCGCTTCGCATCGCCCTGCTCGACGGGCGCCTCAGCTCCGCTCAGCACGACGCGATCCTTCGCGGGCTCGGCGAGCCGCCTGCATGCGGCGTCGACGACGAAGTCGAGATCGACGGCATCGTGCGGGCGATCGCCGAAGTCCGCGAGGTCTGGCGGATCGCCGCCGAGCAGCTCTTGGTCGCCGCACCGGGACTACACCGTCGGAAGACCTCCTCCGCGAGGCCCGCCGGACGCGCGACATCATCCATCCTGAAGGTGCGGCAGAGCGATTCGCGCAGCGCTATGAGAATCGCGCGTTCCGCATGTGGACCGATGAGAACGGCCAGCCGCGTGCACAGTTCGTCCTCGACGACGACGGCGAGGCGTGGATCCGCGCCATGATCGACGCGGGACTTCGACCCCGGCGTGGCGGACCGCGCTTCGTGACAGACGAGGAGCGAACAGCCGCCCGTGCGCTCATCGAGGATCCGCGTTCGAATGATCAGATCGCGTACGACCTGCTGCTCGCGACGCTCAAGGCCGGATCCCTCGCCACCGCGGAGCAGGTCTTCGGTGCCCGCCAGCCCGGCGTACGCATGATCGTGGAGAAGGATGCCGTCGCTCGGCGCGATGCGTTCGGCCGAGCTCCTCGGCATCGGTCGCCTCGAGGACCGCGGCGACATCGTCGCCGGGTCCGATCATCGACCGGGCGATCTGCGACACCGGCTTTCGAGAGATCCAAGTGCGTGCAACGGGCGATCCGCTCTACCTCGGCCGCGAGCAGCGGCTGTTCTCGGCGAAGCAGAAGCTCGCCATGGCCGTCAGGGACGGCGGATGCCTCTTCCCATCGTGTCCGATGCCCGCGTCATACACCGAGTCGCATCACATCGACCACGTCGCGCGAGACGAAGGCAGAACCGACGTCGATCGCGGCGTTCTGCTCTGCGCGTTCCACCATCTGCTCATGCACAACAACGGGTGGGAGATCACCCGCGACGGCTGGGGCGGATTCATCCTTCATCCGCCGCCCGGGGTGGGCGAGCCCCTTCGTCTCGATCCGAAGACTCCGCTCGTGTACAGGCTTGCCTCCTGAACACCCGGGGAGAGCTCTGCGCACGAGTCGTGCCGCTCAGCGAGACGGATCCAGGACCAGCTTGCCGATCGTGAGACGGGCACGCAGATCCTCATGTGCGCGACGCGCCTGCGACAGCGGATACTCACCGCCGGCGATCACCCGGAGCGAGCCGGCTTCAACCGCGGCGAACAGCTCGTCCATGACTCGCGGCATGAGGCCGGGCACCGTGAACGCGTGCGGAAGCCACATCCCGGCGATCGACGTCGAGTGCGCGAGGAGACTCGCCGGCGCGACCGGCAGTCGGCGGACGTCGACTCGCCATGCCGTAGAACGCCAGCCGTCCGAACGGGGCGAGAGCTGCGAGACTGCGGTCCGTCACCGCGCCGCCAGTCATGTCCAGCACCGCGTCCACGCGACGAGCCGCCGTTCGCCTCCCGGAGGGCTGCGGTGAGATCGTCGGTCTCGGCATCCAGGGCCACATCGGCGCCGAGCGACAGCGCGAGATCCCGTTTCTCGGGCGTGCTCGCGGTGGCGATCACCCGCCCGGCACCGAGCGCCTTCGCGAGCTGCACCGCGAGGCTGCCCACGCCACCGGCTGCCGCGTGGATGACGACCGACTCCCCCGGCTCGCACGCGCGCGGTGTGGTGCAGCAGCAGCCACGCCGTCGCGCCCTGCACGACGAGTGCCAGTGCCGTCACGTCGTCGACAGCATCCGGAACATCGAACACCTGCCGCGAGTCGGCGACCGCGCGCTCGGCATACCCACCGCTGTCGACCAAGGCGACGACCCGCCGACCGTCGCGCGGTGCGGCCGACGACCTCGCCGCCGGGCACCAGTGGCAGCTGCGTGGGCGACAGGTACGAGTTCTCTGCCTGATGCGTGTCGGCGTAGTTCACACCCGCGTGCGCCACCTCGACGAGCACTTGGCCGGGGCCGGGCTCTGGTCCGGGATCTCGGTGGGAACGAGCGCATCCGGCCCGCCGAACTGTGTGACGACAATGGCGCGCATGGGTCCAGCCTGCCACGCTCGCAACACGGGACTCCGGCCCGTCGACATCGCTCACCGGCGGGGAATACGCTCACAGGTATGGACAGCACGCTGGCGTGCCTCGCGACGTGGATGCCGCGACAGCGGTGGTACGCCGCGAAGGGTCGTCCGCCGAGCCTGCGACTCGTCTCGTGGTGGGACCTTCCGCCCGCCTCGGACGAAGATGCCGACGCGCGCATCCGCACGTTCCTCGTCGCCGACGAAGGCGCGCTCCCGGTCGTGCTGTACCAGATCCCCGTCGTCTCGCGGGCGACCGAGACGGTCGATGCCGCACCGGACCACATCATCGGCAGCCCCGAGCCCGGGACGACGTTCATCGACGGCCCGTTCGACCCCGCCTACGCGCGCGCGCTCATCCGGCTCGTCACGCGCGGCGGTGAAGGGCGCGGACCGCGCACGATCGCGAACGGCCATCCGACGCGGCACGTCGCCGCCGGACGAGCCGCGGACCGCGAGCGTCATGACCGGCGAGCAGTCCAACACCTCGCTGATCTACCGCTCGCACCGGCATGCCCATCATCTGCAAGGTCTACCGGCAGCTGCATCCGGGTCTCAACCCCGACATCGAGCTGCCGACGGCGCTCGCCGACGCGGGATCGCCGCACGTGCCGCGCTCGATCGGCTGGGTCGACGGCGAGTGGCCGGACCTCGCCGACCGCGCAGGGCACCGTGACCGGATCGCTGGCCGCCGCGCAGGAGTTCCTCCCGGACGTCGACGATGCCTGGCGCGTCGCCCTGCAGGCGGCCGCGCGCGCGGAGGACTTCCGCGAGCGAGGCACGCGCCCTCGGCGTGGCGACCGCCGACGTCCACGTCGCGCTCGCCGAGCTCTTCCCGACCCGCGGTGCGCTCGCCGCGGACCGCGACGGACACCGCAGCGACGTGGCAGCGGCGACTGGCGATCGCGATCGCCGAGGTGCCGGCCATCGCCGATCGGCGCGGCGCGATCGAAGCCGTCTACGCCCACGCGCTCGAGATCGAGTGGCCGCGCGCTGCAGCGGATCCACGGCGACTACCACCTCGGCCAGGTGCTCCAGGCTCCCGAGCAGCGGATGGGTGCTGCTGGACTTCGAGGGCGAGCCGCTGCGCCCGATGGCCGAGCGCACGCAGGCCGACCTCGCGCTGCGCGACGTCGCGGGCATGCTCCGGTCGTTCGACTACGTCGTCGGGCTCGATCCGCCTCGATGACCCGGAGCGCTCGCCCGAGACGGTGCGCGAGTGGGCGCGCAACGCGCGACACGCGTTCCTCGACGGCTACGCGCAGCGCTCCGGCGCGGATCTCGACGCCGCTCCGACCGCTCCTGGCCGCCCTCGAACTCGACAAGGCCGTCTACGAGGCGATCTACGAGGCACGCAACCGCCCGACGTGGGTCGTCGATCCCGCTGCGCGCGATCGCGCGGCTCGTCGAGCGACCCGCGCGCGTCGGCTGACCCGCACGCGGATCAGGCGTCCGCGTCGTCGAGCTCGGCCTCGTCCGTCGTCTTCGTCCTCGTCGTCATCCGTCGCCTCGGCGCGCGCGTACCAGGCGTCCCACTCCGCCATGAGGCGCCCGATCGCGGCGTGGAACCGCTCCGTCGCCGCACCGGGCGTCGTGTCGCCGAAGTAGTGCGCGCACCCACTGCTCGAGCCGCGCGACCGCCGTCGTCGTCGCCGAGCACGCGCTCGGTCTCGGCGACGATCGACGGTGCGGCATGCGGCATCCAGCCACTCGCAGGCCGAGAGGTAGCCGTGCGTGTCGATCGCGGCCGCCGGGTCGACCGGGCGCGTGATCATGAGCGGCTTGTCGGCGGCGAGCCGGTCGTAGACCATCGCCGAGATGTCGACGATCGGCGACGTCGGCCGCCGACAGCTGCCAGCCGAGATCGGGACCGTCGTCGAAGACGTGCTGGGCGCCGCGGATCGGCCGCGTTCGCGGCCGCGATCGCCGCGATGATGCGCCGGTTCGCCGCGCCGTACTCGGGGTTGACGACGCCGGAGCGCGGGTGCGGCCGGTAGATCACGCGGTGGCGTCCGGTCGCCAGCAGCGCACTGACGAGCGCCTCGCCGTGCGTGACGATCGAGCCGTAGTGCGCCGACGGCCGATCGCCCTCCCACGTCGGCGCGTAGAGCACGACGGTGCGGTCGTCCGGCGTGTACGGCAGCGCTGCCGGAGTAGTGGTCGGCCTGCGGACGGCCGATCGCGATCGCGCGGCGGTCGAGGTCGTAGTCCCACAGCACCCGCGAGAGGCGCTCGCGCGCGGCATCCCCCGCGATGAACGCGTAGTCGTACGCCTTGTACTGGTTCGTGGTCATGTACATCTTGTCGGACTCGCCGTGGTTGATGAACACGTGCCAGCGCCGCCCGTAGCGGAACATCTGGAAGTTGCGCGTGTTCTGGTTGACGTACAGCACGACGCGGATGTCCTGCTCGGCGATGAACCGCTCGAGATCGCGCACCGTCGGCACGAACGCGACGGGCGGCGAGTCCTCGGCGAGCAGCGCTCTGCGCACCGGTCGCGGTGCGGCTGAGCACGACGACCGGCCACAGCTTCGCGAGCTCGGCGAGCGGCTTGTACCACTGCCGCATCTGGTACATGTTCACGGCGCCGTCGGCGAAGTACACGGCGACGCGGTAGTGGTGCGGCGGATGCGGCGGCCGCGTCGCGAGCGATGCGCCGGACGTCGATGACGGCCGAGCGGCTTGCCACCGCCTTGCGGACGAGCGCGACCGCCTTCTTCCCATCCGAGACCAGACCCACGCCTTCAGCGTACCCACGGTCGCCGCATGACATGATCGACGCGTGCATCTCGACGACCGCGGGCGGAAGGACGCTCCGGTCGTCCCCCCCGGCGCCGGTGTCACCTTCGTCATGCCGGTGCTCAACGAGCGCGCGTACCTCCGACGCGCCGTCGAGACGGTGCTGGCGCAGGAGGTCGACGGCGCCGACCGAGCTGATCCTCGCCCTCGCGCCCGTCCACCGACGGCACGACCGAGCTCGCCCGGCGAGCTCGCGGCCGCGCGATGACCGCGATCGTGCTCGTCGACAACCCCGACGCCGACATCCCGATCGGGCTCAATCGCGCGATCCGCGCCGGCTCGCTACCCCACCGTCGTGCGCGTCGACGCGCACTCCGAGCTCGAGCCCGACTACACGCGGCGGGCGCTCGCGACCCTCGACCGGGTGCGCGCGGCGAACGTCGGCGGAGTCATGCGCGCCGACGGGCGCACGCCCTTCCAGCGGGCCGTCGCGCGCGCCTACAACTCCCCCATCGGGCTCGGCGGCGGCGCGTACCACGGCGGCACGGAGGAGGGCGAGGCGGAGTCGGCCTACCTCGGCGTGCTGCGCCGCGCGGTGCTCGA
Source organism: uncultured Acidimicrobiia bacterium (assembly GCA_963755235.1). GTDB lineage: Bacteria > Actinomycetota > Acidimicrobiia > Acidimicrobiales > Ilumatobacteraceae > JALZMG01. The sequence continues at coordinate 36,245 of CAVWJT010000006.1, read as the reverse complement.
CGAGGTCGGGCTCTTCGACGAGACGATCCGCCGCGGCGAGGACTGGGAGCTCAACCTCCGCATCCGCCGCGCCGGCTACCGCGTGTGGTTCGACCCGTCGCTCTCGGTCACCTACTGGCCGCGCGAGAGCTGGACGCGCCTCGATCCGCCAGTTCTCGCGCCACCGGCCGCTGGCGCGGCGAGCTCGTCCGCCGCTATCGGCCGCGGCAACTCGCTGCGGTTCTTCGCTCCCCCGGCGCTCGTCGTCGACGATCGCCCTCGCGCTCGTCGTCGGCGTGCTGCAGGTGACCGGCGTGCTGTCCGGATGGTGGTCGGTCGCGGCATCCGTCGTCTATCTGCCGGTCATCGCCTACGCCGTCCTCGTCGTCGTGGTGGCGATCGGGCCCGGCGGCGGCACGGGGTGGCGCGACAAGCTCTGGACGGCCGCGGTGCTGCCCGACGATGCACCTGTCGTGGGGCTGGGGCTTCGTCGTCGGCGTGCTGCGCGGCGCGCACGACACCGTCGACACCTCGCGCCTCGGCGACCGCAACACGCCGCTGCCGTAGCGCCGTTCGACAGGCTCAGGGACCGGTGGGCTCGCGGTCGATGAAGCCCTGGTCGAGGATCCGCGCGACGACGCGCTCGGCGGCGTGGCCGTCGTCCCGCGCGTTGAACTTGTCGCGCCAGATCCGGTAGTTCGCCTGCGTGCGTCCGCGGGATCGCCCTCGGTGAGCGCCGTGGACCAGCTCGTCCTGCGTGCGCACGACGGGTCCCGGCGCGTGGGCGACGAGGTCGAAGTAGAAGCCGCGCAGCTCGCCGCGGTAGTGCTCGATGTCGGGCACCAGGAAGTACATCGGCTTGCCGGTCACCGAGAAGTCGAACATGACCGACGAGTAGTCGGTGATGAGCGCGTCGGCCGACGAGCAGCAGCTGCGACGTGTCGGGGAAGCCGGTCACGTCGATGACGCGCGGGCCCTCGGCATCCCGCCCCGGCTGCAGCGTGCGGGAATGCCCGCGCACCAGCACGACGGCGTCGGTCGCGGCGGCGAGCGCGGCCGGGATCGACGAAGTCGACCATCTCGGCGCGGTCGTCGCGCCACGTCGGCGCGTAGAGCAGCACGCGTTCGCCGGACGGATGCCGAGCGCCTCGCGCGTCGCGGCGCCGTCACCGGTGACGAGCACGTCGTTGCGCGGGTAGCCCTCGACCCAGATCGGCCGGGTCAGGAAGGCGTACGCCTTGCCGAGGATGCGGGCGGCGTACGGATTCTGCGCGAGGAGCACGTTCCAGCGGCGCGACTCCTTGACGACGGCGGCCATGCGGCGAGGGTCGAAACCCGGGCCGATGCAGCGCGAGGCGCTTCAGCGGCGTGCCGTGCCACGTCTGCAGCACCACCTGGCCGGCGCGGCGCGAGAAGCGCCGGCGCAGCCAGTCGTTGACGACGAGCAGCCGCGCCGAGCCGCGGGCGCGCCACCACTCCGGGCTCCCGTCGACGACGGCGATCGCGCCGTCGGGGACCGGCACCGAGAGGTCGACGACGCTCCAGTAGCGCGTCACGCCGGGCGCGCGCCGCGCGAGCTCGCGATCGATCGCGAGCGGGTTGCAGCTCGCGTTGCGGCCGTAGAAGCTCTCGAAGAAGACCGCGTTCTCGAGCCGCCCGGGCCGCGTCGCATAGCGACGCTCGAGCGCGTCCTGACCTTCGCCGGAGTCGTACGCCGGGTCGATCGGGCGGCCCGATCGCGAAGCGTCCAGCCGCTCGAGCTCGGCGCGCAGCGTGCCGAGCTGGGTGAGCGGCACGGTCGCCGGCTGCTCGACGGGCCGTCGTCCGCGGCCTCGATCCGCAGCTCGTAGGATCCGGTCGGCAGCGGCAGCTCGGGGAAGCCCCAGCGCGCCGCGCGCAGCGGCAGCACCGCCCGCCAGGTCTTGCCTCGGCCGGTCAGCGTCGCGGCGACGCGCGCGCGGGCGCCGACGAGCTCGACGGACGCCGGGCGCGTGCCCTCGCCGGAGAGGATCAGTGCCGGACCGCCGTCGGTCGTGAAGCGGGCGTCGGTCATCGAGGTCCTTTCGAAGCGACGGGAGTCGGCCTCGATTCCCGCCAGAATCGCACGGTACACCCTGCGGGTGTTGCCGCCGTCGCGGAACGCGTGGACGCGCGCGCTGAGCGCGCGGGAGCGCTGCGAGCCGGCGCTCGCGCTCCGCGGCGTCGCCAGCACGGCCGTCGAGCTGCGCGGCGGCGTCCGGTCCAGTCGACGGCCCAGTCGTCGCCGGCGACGTCGGCGTAGCGTGCCGTAGAAGCCGCGCCGACGGGCGTACTCCTCGAGGTCCGGCGCGAGGAAGACCACCGGCAGCGGCACGAGCGCGGCGTCGAACGCGAGCGACGAGTAGTCGGTGACGAGCGCGTCGAACCCGGGCAGCAGCGGCGTCACGTCGGCCACGAGATCGCTGCCGAGGCGCCGCACGCGCTCGGTCGGCGAACGGCGGCGCGTAGTCGCCCGCGCCGAGCGGATGCGAGCGGACGAGCAGCACGGCATCGCGCCGCCTCGAGCACGTCGACGAGCGCGCGCCAGTCCTCGCGCGACGGGCACGGCCGGGTCGGCGGCGCCGTCGCGCCAGGTCGGTGCGTACAGCACGAGCCGGGCGCCGGCGTCGATCGGGCCCACAGCGCGCTCGATCGCTGCGCGCGCGCGGTCGCGCGGCGCTCGTCGGGCGTGCCCTGCGAGAGCACGTCGACGCGCGGCTCGCCGGTCACCGGCACGCGATCGTCGGCGAGCGCGAACGCCGACTCGAGGCGGCCGCGCACGAGGTGCGAGGCGGCGGGGAGGACGCCGGATCCGGCGCGCGGCGCCGCGGTACATGCGCGCCGAGCAGGCGCCGCGCGAGCCGAGCGCCCGGCAGCCGCGTCGAGCGACGCCGGGCAGCCGCAGCGTCTCGGGCGAGTCGAGCCCGATCCGCTTGAGCGGGATGCCGTGCCACAGCTGCACGACGAACGCGCCCGACACGGCGTAGCGATTGACGTCGCCGAAGCCGTGGGTGACGACGACGACCCGCGCGCGCGCGGTGCGCCAGAGGCCGCGCAGCGACTGCTTCGGCACGGTCGGGATGCCGCGGGCCGCGGCATCCGCCTGCTCACGGTCGATCCCACCAGCCACACGGCGCGGATGGCCCTCGGCCGCGACGACCTCCCACAGCGCGAGCGCGCCGTCGCCGATGCCGGCGCCGCAGCCGAAGACCCACTCGTCGCGCGGTGCGGGGCACGAGGAGGGTGAGCGAGGCGTCCGGCGGCGTACAGCGGGATGCGCGGCGAGCTTGCGCGCGTTCCCCGCGCCGAACGAGAAGGACGCCACCCCGCGAGCCTATCGCGGGGTGGCGTCCTGCTCTCTGGGGAGCGGGTTACGGCGCGAGCTCGCCGAGCGTCACGTCGACGGTCTGCGTCTTGCCGTCGCGGACGAACGTGACGGTCGCGTCGCTGCCGGCGGCGGCCGCGCGCACCTGCGCGGTGAGGTCGATCGAGTCGGTGATCGGCACGCCGTTGAACTCGGTGACGATGTCGCCCTCCTGGAGGCCCGCCGCCGCGGCCGCGCCGTCCGGCGAGACCTCGGCGATGTAGGCGCCGGTGATGGTCGCGCCCTCGACGGATCGCCGCGGACTGGCACGCTCGCGCCGAGCAGGCCGTGCGTCGCCGCGCCGTTCTCGATGATCTCGTCGGTGACGCGCTGGACGATGTTCGACGGGATCGAGAAGCCGACGCCGATCGAGCCGGACTGCGCCGGACGAGCCGCCCGCCGTCGCGATCGCGACGTTGATGCCGATGAGCTTGCCCTCGGAGTCGACGAGCGCGCCGCCCGAGTTGCCGGGGTTGATCGCCGCGTCGGTCTGGATGACCGCGATCTTGATCGACTCGCCGGCCTGCGCCGGGCTCTGGCCCTGGCCGAAGTCGAAGAAGAACGGCGACTGTCCTCGCCCTCGGGCTGCTCCTCGGGCGCCGTCGCCCTCGTCCTCGGCGTCGCCGGTGTCGGGCGCGGCCGACGAGGCGATCTCGATCGAGCGGTTGAGCGCGCTCACGATGCCGGTCGTGACGGTGTTCGACAGGCCGAGCGGCGCGCCGACGGCGATCGGTCGCGTCGCCGACGTTGAGGTCGGAGGAGTCGGCGAACTCGATCGGCGTGAGGCCCGTCGGCATCCGTCAGCTTGATGACCGCGAGGTCGTACGTCGGGTCGGTGCCGACGACCTCGGCGTCGTAGACGCGGCCGTCCGAGGTCGTGACGCGGATGGTCGGCGTCGCCGGTGGCGCCGTCGAGGGTCACCACGTGGGTGTTCGTGACGACGTAGCCGTCCTCGGTGAGGACGACGCCCGAGCCGGTGCCGCCGCCGCTGTCGCTCGGCGGCCGCGATCGTGACGACGCTCGGCACGACCTTGGCCGCGATCGCGGTGGTCTGGTTGACCGAGTCGGTGTCGTTGACGGTGACCGTGCTGGGGCCGGCGGCCGGCGACTCGCTCGCGGGCGAGAACAGGTTCACGCCGGCGTACGCGCCGCCGAGGCCGGCGGCGCCGCCGACGATCGCGGCGGCGACGATGAGCCCGACGACCTTGCCGGCGCCGGAGGACTTCTTGGGCGCGGGCGGGGTCTGCACGGCGCCGGTGGCGGGCGGCCGCGCCGTAGGGCGCGGTCGGCTGGGTCGTCGCCGGGGCGGACGCCGAACGCGGCGCCGGCGGCTGGCCGGCGTAGGACTGGGGGTACGCGGCCTGCTGGCCCGCGTAGCCGTAGGGCGGCGCGTAGGCCTGCGCCTGGGCGGGGTAGCCGGCGGGGGCGCGTCGGGCGCGGCGGCTGCTGCGAGGCCTGCCACGCGGGCTGCGTCGGAGCGGCGCGGCGGCGGCGGGCGCTGCCGGCGGGCGCGCGGCGCGCTGCGGCGGCGGGCGCCGCGGGAGCGGCGGGCGGTCGCGGGCGTCCGCCGGCGGAGCGTCGTGCGGGGGTCTGGTCTTCGGGGCGGTTGCCCGTGGTGTCGCTCATTGGTGCTCCTTCGTCCAAGCTCTCCCCAGGATGGCGTCGCGATGCTGTGCGTTTCTTATGCCGCGGATGGGACAGTCGACTATGCGTACGACGTGAGTGGGTCGAGTACCGTGAAGCCGATGCGAGAGATTCCCGGAGCATGGCACCGCACCGCGGCGGGCGCCGGACTCGTCGGCGCCGACGGGTCGATCCACCCCACCATCTTCGCCGAGATGTCGCGCCCTCGCGGCGCGAACGGGCGCGATCAACCTCGGTCAGGGCTTCCCCGACGAGGACGGACCGGCCGAAGTGCTCGAGGCGGCGCGCGCGGCGATCGCGCACGGCGTCAACCAGTATCCGCCGGGCCGCGGCATCCCGGATCTGCTCGCGGCCGATCGCCGAGCACCAGCAGCGCTTCTACGGGCTGCGCGCTCGATCCGGCGCGCGACGTGCTCGTGACCGCCGGCGCGACCGAGGCGCTCGCGGCGACGCTCCTCGCGCTCGTCGACGGACCCGACGACGAGGTCGTCGTCTTCGAGCCGCTACTACGACTCGTACGCCGCCGTCGTCGCGCTCGCCGGCGCGCGGCTCGTGACCGTGCCGCTGCGCTGGCCCGACTTCCAGCCCGACCTCGACGAGCTGCGCGCGCGCGGTGACCGATCGCACGCGCGTCATCCTCGTGAACGACCCGCACAACCCGACCGGCGCGGTCTTCACCGCCGAGGTGCGCGAGCGAGGTCGTGCGCCTCGCCGAGCGCCACGACGCGATCATCGTCACCGACGAGGTGTACGAGCACCTCGTCTTCGACGAGCCGCACGTGCCGATCGCGACGCTGCCCGGGCGCGTGGGAGCGCACGCTCACGATCTCGTCGGGCGGCAAGACCTTCTCGACCACGGGCTGGAAGATCGGCTGGGTGACCGGCCCCGCCGACCTCGTCGACGCGGTGCTCGCCGTCAAGCAGTTCCTCACCTACGTCAACGGCGCGCCGTTCCAGCCCGCGATCGCGACCGGGCTGCGGCTGCCCGACGCGTTCTTCCGCGGGATCGCCGAGACGCTGCGCGCGCAAGCGCGACCTGCTCGGCGCGGGCCTGCGCGCGGCCGGGTTCGACGTGTCGACGCCGTCCGGCTCGTACTTCACGGTGGCGGATGCCGCGCCCCTGGGCGCGACGGATGCCGCGGCGTTCTGCCGCGAGCTCCCCCACCGCGCGGGCGTCGTCGCCATCCCGCTCACCGCGTTCGTGACGCCCGGCGCGGCGAGCCGAGTACGCGACCCTCGTGCGGTTCGCGGCGTGCAAGCGCGTCGACGTGCTCGAGGAGGCGGCATCCCGGCTCGCCGCCGCGCGGCTGACGCCGGACGCTCAGTCCGCGCGGCACGACGCGCAGCCGGCGCAGCCGCAGCGACGGGTTGACCCGCCGCACGCGCGCGACCGCGTCGCGATCGAGGTGCGCGACGGCGACGTCGGTCGCCGTGCCGACGCAGGCGAGCTCGACGCCCTGCGGATCGACGATCATCGAGTGGCCCGACGCCGAGCGGCGGCGGGTGGTCGGCCGCCGCGACGAAGACGGTGTTCTCGATCGCCCGCGCGTGGAGGAGCGTGCGCCAGTGGTGCTCCTTGAGCGGGCCGCGCACCCACTCGGCCGGCACGACGAACACGTCGGCGCCGGCATCGGCGAGCAGGCGCCCGACCTCGGGGAACCGCAGGTCGTAGCAGGTCATGAGCCCGAAGCGCAGGCCGTCGAGCTCGAAGGTCTCGGGCTCGGCGAGCTCGCCCGGCTCGACCCAGTCGGACTCGCGCTGCCCGAACGCGTCGTAGAGGTGCAGCTTGCGGTAGCGCGCGAGCACGCCCGGTGCCGTCGACGGCGACGACGGTGTTGCGCACGCGCCGCTCGTCGCCCGCCCGCTCGACGCAGGCCGGCGACGATGTGCGACGTCGTGCGACGCGGCGATGCGCGATGAGCGCCGTCGACGAACGGCCCGTCGATGTCCTGGGCGTGCTCGGCGAGCGACTCGTCGAACGGGTCGACGAAGTAGCTCGAGTACTCGGGGAAGACCACCAGCGCGGGCGCCCCGAGCGGATGCCGTCGCCACGAGCTCGCGCGATCGTCGGCGAGGTTCGCGGCGACGTCGGCGGTCGGGGCGAACTGCGCGACGGCGATCGGCGTGCGTTGCGCGGCGGTCATCGGCTGCTCCTTCGCCGACGTGGCGCGCGCGGATCATCGCGGGCGCGACGAGCCACAGCGCGACGATGACGAGCGCCGAGCGCGCCGAACGCGATCCACGCGGCCGCGCTGCCGACGACGACGTCGAAGACGAACGCGACGACGCCGACGAGCAGCAGCGACACCGTCAGCAGCGCGGTGATCAGCGCCGCGTGGCCGTACGCGACGACGATCGGCTTCGCCCGCTGCTGGAAGAGGACGCGGTGCAGGGCGACCGGGCGCGAGCGCGACGATCGCGCTGAGCGCCGAGAGCACGACGAGGGTGAGGTAGAACGTGCGCTGGCCGTCGCTGAGGTCGGCGAACGCCGGCTGGAAGGCGAGCGCGAGGAGGAAGCCGGTGAGGATCTGCGTGCCGGTCTGCATGACGCGCAGCTCCTGCAGCACCTCGTTCCAGTTGCGGTCGGCGCGCTCGGCCGGGCTCTCGTCGCGACCGTCGGCCGTGTCGTCGCGGGGATCCGTGTCGCGGGCGGAGGCCATGTGCTCATCCTCGCCTGACGCGCGCACGATGGGCAAGCAACGCGCGCCGCGCGGCGCGACCCTCGAATTATCCGTGCTAGGCTAACTTCTTGTGCCGCGGGGTGGAGCAGCTCGGTAGCTCGCTGGGCTCATAACCCAGAGGTCGCAGGTTCAAATCCTGTCCCCGCAACAAAAAGAAGAAGGCGTCCCCTCAGGGGGCGCCTTCTTCTTGTCTGGCCTTGTGCCGCGCGGCGTCCCACGCGCAGGGCCTCGAACGCAGCCGTGCGGGCCGTCAATCCTGCCCGCCGAGGAAGCCGCGTCGATCGACAGCGGCGAGCTCGTCGTCGCGTGTAGCGCGTCGGCGACGCCCGCGCATCCCCTGCAGCCGCTCGCCGAAGTGGCGGAAGAACGCCTGCCGCGACTCGTCGGTGAGCACGATGACGCGTGCGCGCCGGTCGCGCGGGTGCGGGCGTCGCTCGACGTGTCCCGGACTCCGAGAGCCGGTCGAGCAGCTTCGTGGTCGACGCGGTCGAGATCCGCAGGTGCCGGGCGACGTCGTGCGGGCTCACCGACTCGCCGCGCTGCTCGCGCATGATCAGCATCCGCAGCGCCGCGAGGTCGGTGGCATTCATCTCCATGTCGCCCTTCATGCCGCCGTGCATGCGATCCATCGCGTCGCTGAAGGCGCGGATGGCCTGCAGCACCTCCATGACGGCGTGGTCGTGCGGCGTCTGCGGCGACCAGGGCTGGGACATGTGGACACCTCCCTCCACTCCGCTTGTAGCATGGCGTCAAGCGATTGCTAGCTAAACTAGCAAAATGGAGGACGATCATGACAGACACCGACCACGTGGTCCTCCTCGACGACGACGGCCGAGCGATCGGCACCGCGCCGAAGAGCAGCGTCCACGGCACCGCAGACCGCACTCCATCTCGCATTCTCGTGCCACGTCGTCAACGCCGACGGCCAGGTGCTCGTGACACGCCGCGCGCTCGGCAAGACGCGCCTGGCCGGGCGTGTGGAGCAACTCCTTCTGCGGCCACCCGCGTCCCGCCGAGCCGGTGCTCACCGCCGTGCACCGCCGCGCGGAGTACGAGCTCGGGCTCACGCTCACCGACATCGAGCTCGCGCTCCCCCTGTTCCGCTACCGCGCGACCGACGCGAACGGCATCGTCGAGCACGAGGTGTGCCCCGTGTACACCGCGCTGCACCGACGACGAGCCGCGTGCTCAACCCGCTCGAGGTGGTCGACGCGCAAGTGGGTCGACCCGGCGGACCTCGCCGTCTCGCTCGCGACGACGCCGTGGGCGTTCAGCCCCTGGCTCGTGCTGCAGGCCGAGCAGCTGCACCTCTTCGACGCCGCCGCGCAGCGCACGGCGCGCCTCATGATCGACGCTCGCATCGCCGCCCGCGCGATCGACGACGCGATCGACGACGCCCTCGCGCGCGTCCGCGATCCGCGCCGACGGCCTGGGCGGCGGCTTCGCGGCGCTCGGCGGACGCGCTCACGCCGCGCCGCAGGCGGCGGCAAGCGGCTGCGGCCCGCGCTCGTCGCCGCCTCGTTCGACGCGTTCGGCGGCGACGCCGCCGCCACCGCCGGCCTGTACCCGGTCGCGGCGGCGTTCGAGCTGCTCCACACCGCCTTCGTCGTGCACGACGACGTCATCGACCACGACACCGTGCGCCGCGGCATCCCGAACGTCGGCGGGCGAGTTCCGGCTGCGCGGGCGCGCGCAGCGGAGCGGATGCCGCGGGCGCGGCGCTGCTCGGAGACGCCGCCGCGATCCTCGCCGGCGACCTGCTGCTGCACGAGGCCTTCCGCCTCGTCGCGCTCGCCGACGTCGACGCCGCCACCCGCGAGCGGCTGCTCGCGCTGCTCGACGACGCCATCTACGTCTCGGCGGCCGGCGAGCTCGCCGACGTCGAGCACAGCGTCGCGGCCGAGCTCGCCGGACCCCGATGCGATCCTCGACGCCGCCTTCAACAAGACCGCCGTCTACTCGTTCCGCGCGCCGCTCGGCGCCGGCGCGCGTGCTCGCGGGCGCGCCGGAGGCAGGCGCTCGCGGCGCTCGCAGCGCGCCGGAGGGCACCTCGGACTCGCGTTCCAGCTCGTCGACGACCTCATCGGCGCGTTCGGCTCGGCGGAGCAGGCCGGGCGCGAGGCGGGCGGCGACCTCCGCGAGTCGAAGCGCACGCCGCTCGTCGCGCTCGCCCGGCAGAGCCGCCTCGTGGCCGCGCGTCAACGACGCCCTCGCCCTCGCCCACACCGGCCCGATCGCGGTGCGCGAGGCGCAGCTCGCCCTCGAGGAGAGCGGCGCCCGCGTGCGGCTGCGCCGGCTCATCGACGACACGCTCGACGACGTGCGCGCGGCCGCGCGCGACCGCGCGCTGCCCGCGACGCGCCGGCGCGCTCCTGCGCGACCTCGCCGACGCCGTCGAGAGGCGCGTCCCGTGACCCACGCGATCCACGCGACGCGACGCCGCGAGGCCACCGGGCTCGCGCTCTACGACCGCACGGCCAGGATGCCGCCGCCACCGTCATCGCGGGCTACTCGACGTCGTTCGGCCTCGCGTGCCGCCTGCTCGGCGCCGCGGCCGCGCCCGCACGTGCGCAACGTCTACGCGCTGGTGCGGGTCGCGGACGAGATCGTCGACGGCCCGGCGGCGGAGGCCGGGCTCACGCCGGACCGACGCGCGCGGCGTGCTCGACGACCTCGAGGCCGAGACGCTCGACGCGATCGAGCGCGGCTTCAGCGCGAACCTCGTCGTGCACGCGTTCGCGCGCACGGCGCGGGAGTGCGGGATCGGCGCCGACCTCGTCCGCGCCGTTCTTCGCGTCGATGCGCACCGACCTCACGACCGCGCGGCACGACGCCGCCTCGCACGACGACTACGTCTACGGCTCGGCCGAAGTGGTCGGGCTGATGTGCCTGCAGGTGTTCGTCAACGCCGGGGCGCGGCATCCGATCGTCCCCGACTGCCGAGCTCGTCGACGGCGCCCGCCGGCTCGGCGCCGCGTTCCAGGACGTGAACTTCCTGCGCGACCTCGACCACGACGATGCCGGCGCTCGGCCGCGACTACCTCGGCGTGCGCGCGAGGACGGCGCCACGCGCGACGACGTGCTCGACCGCATCGACGCCGACCTCGCCGCCGCCGCCGCCGACGATCCCGCACCTTCCGGCCGACTGCCGCCGCGCGGTCACCGCCGCCCACGACCTGTTCGCCGAGCTGTCGGCGCGGCTGCGCGCCGCGCGGCCGGCGAGCGCGAGCGGGTGCGGGTGCCCGATGCCGTCAAGGCGCGCCTCGCGGCGCGCGCGTGGCTCGGCTTCGCGCCGACGGGACGCGCGCGCATGACCGACGCCGCGCACGCCAGGGCGCGCCGTCGTCATCGGCGGCGGCATCGCCGGGCTCGCGACGGCCGCGCTGCTCGCCGCCGACGGCTGGACGGTCTCGCTGTTCGAGGCGCGCGACGAGCTCGGCGGGCCGCGCCGGGATCGTGGGAGCACGACGGCTTCCGCTTCGACACCGGCCCGAGCTGGTACCTCATGCCCGAGGTGTTCGACCACTTCTTCCGCCTCCTCGGCACGACGCGCCGAGGACGAGCTCGACCTCGTGCCGCTCGACCCGGCGTACCGGGTGTACTCCGATCCGGCGACCGGCGCGGCCCCGCTCGACGTCGATCCGGGCGGGATGCCGCGACCGCCCTGTTCGAGAGCATCGAGCCGGGCGCGGGCGCGCGCGCTCGACGCCTACCTCGACTCCGCGGCGGACGCGTACGACCTGTCGGTCACCCGCTTCCTCTACGACACGTACGAGACCACCGCGGGCCTGCGCGACCCCGCGCTGCTGCGCCGGATGCCGCAGCTCGCGCCGCTGCTCACCCGAACGCTCGCCGCGCACGTCGAGCGGCGGTTCGCCGACCCGCGGCTGCGCCAGATCCTCGGCTACCCGGCGGTGTTCCTCGGCGGCTCGCCGTTCGAGGTGCCGAGCCTGTACCACCTGATGAGCCACCTCGACCTCGACGACGGCGTCCTCTACCCGCGCGGCGGGCTCGTCGAGGTCGATCCGCGCGGTCGAGCGCCTCGCCGTCGCGCAGGGCGTCGTCATCGAGACGGGCGCCGAGGTCGTGCGATCGAGACCGTCGAGACCGCGACGGCGCCCGTGCCGCGGCCGACCGGCATCCTGCTCGCCGACGGGCGCCGCATCGCCGCCGACCTCGTCGTCTCGGCCGCCGACCTCCACCACACCGAGACGGCGCTGCTGCCCGCCGCGCTGCAGACCTACCCCGAGAAGTGGTGGGCGTCGCAAGACCCCGAGCCCCGGCGCGCTGCTGCTCATGCTCGGCGTCGAGGGCGCCCTCCCCCAGCTCGCCCACCACACGCTCCTGTTCACCGAAGACTGGCGCGCGAACTTCGACGACATCTTCGGCCGGCACCCGCGGATTCCCCAGCCCGCGTCGCTGTACGTCTGCCGCCCGAGCGCGACCGACCCCACGGTCGCGCCGGCGGGGCACGAGAATCTGTTCGTGCTCGTACCGGTGCCGGCCGATCCCTCCCTCGGACGCGGCGGCGTCGACGGCGACGGCGACGCCGCCGTCGAGACGGCCGCGGATCGCGTGATCGCCCAGATCGTCGTCGTGGTGCGGCATCCCCGATCTCGCGGATCGGATCGTCGTGCGCCGCACCGTCGCGCCCGGCGACTTCGCCGCCGACCTGCACGCCTGGCGCGGCAACGCCCTGGGCCTCGCGCACACGCTCGGCCAGAGCGCGGTGTTCCGGCCGCGCAACGCCTCGCGCAAGGTCGACGGCCTCTCGTACGCGGGCGCGTCGGCGCTGCCCGGGCATCGGCCTGCCGATGTGCCTCATCTCGGCCGAGCTGGTCGTCAAGCGCCTGCGCGGCGACCGGTCGCCCGGGCCCACTCGCCGAGCCGGCGAGGGTGTGACGTGCCGGGGCTCTACCTCGCGGCGATCCTCGCCAGCGCCGGCGGCGTCGCCGCTGCTCGACGCCCGCTGGCGGCTCGCCGCGTGGCGGTCGCCCGGCACGCACCGCGGCGGCGGTCGGCGATCGGCACCGCGTTCTTCCTCGCGTGGGACGCCGTCGGCATCGCGACCGGCGTCTTCGTGAAGGGCGACAGTCCGCTGCTGCTCGGGCATCGACCTCGCGCCGCAGCTCCCGCTCGAGGAGCCGTTCTTCCTCGCGTTCCTGTCGCTACCTCGCGCTCGTCGTCGTGGGCGGGCGCGAGCGCGTGCTCGATCGCGGGACGCGAGCGGATGCCGCGTCCGCCGTCGCGCGCCGGCAGGAGCCGCCGTGACCTACGCCGCTCATCGTCCTGCCGTTCGTCGCGGTGACGGTCGCCGTCGTCGCTCGCGACCGCGCGACGGCCCGGCTTCGGCGCGACGGATGGCGGCATCGGCGATCGCGGCCGCGCGTCCTCGTCGCGCTCACCGCCGTCTTCGACAACCTGATGATCGCGGCCGGCCTGTTCACCTACCCGCCCGAGCACCTGAGCGGCCTGCGCATCGGACTCGCGCCGCTCGAGGACTTCTCCTACGCCGTGTGCGCCGCGTTCCTCGTGCCCGCCGTCTTCACGCTGCTCGCTCGGCCCGCGCGCCGGGAGCAGGCGTGACGGCGCCGGAGCGCCGCGCCCGCCGCTGCGCGCGTCGCGCCGTCGCGCGGCAGCTGCTCGTCGCATCGCGGCCGGTCAGCTGGATCAACACGGCCTACCCGTTCGCCGCCGCGTACCTGCTGACGACGCGGCAGATCGACGCGACGCTCGTCGTCGGCACCCTCTTCTTCCTCGTGCCGTACAACCTCGCGATGTACGGCATCAACGACGTCTTCGACTACGAGTCCGACCTGCGCAATCCGCGCAAGGGCGGCGCGCACGGCGCGGTGCTCGATCGCGCGGATGCATCGCATCACGCTGTGGGCCGCGGCGCTCGCGTGCCTGCCGTTCGTCGTCTACCTCGTCGTCGTCGGGTCGCCGGCGTCGTGGCTCGTGCTCGCCGCGAGCCTGTTCTTCGTCGTCTTCTACAGCGCGCCGCCGCTGCGGCTGAAGGAGGTGCCGTTCGCGGACTCGGTGACCAGCAGCATCCACTTCTTCTCCCCCGCCGTGTACGGCCTCGTGCTCGCGGGCGCCGACTGGACGTGGCAGCTCGCGCGCCGTCATCGTCGCCTTCGCGCTGTGGGGCGTCGCCTCGCACGCCTTCGGCGCGGTGCAGGACGTCGCCGCCGACCGCGAGGCCGGGATCGCGTCGATCGCGACCGCGCGCGGCGCGCGCTGGACGGTGTGGTTCGCGCTCGCGCTGCTACGCCGCGGCGGGCGCTGATGATGCTCGTCACGCCCTGGCCGGGCCCGCTCGCGGCGCTGCTCGTCGCTGCCCGTACCTCGCGATGGTGTGGCCGTTCCGCAGCGTCACCGACGAGACCGCAGCGGAGGCCACGACGCGGGCTGGCGCCGGTTCCTGTGGCTCAACCAGCTCGCCGGCTTCGCTCGTGACGCTGCTGCTGATCTGGTACGCGGTCCTCACCGCGTGAGCAGCCGCCGGTACGGCTGCTCGCCCGAGCTCGATGAGCCTCTCGACCGCGGCGGTGAGCCGCTCGTCGGCCTCGGCGAACGCGGTCAGGTCGCCGGCCTTGAGCGCGGCCTCGCGATCGAGCATCGCCTGCTGCGCCTCCTGCGAGCGCGGCCTGGTACTCGTCGGTCGGCCGGTGGGCTCGGTCGGGCGTCGGTCCGGGTCGGTCGGCGTCGGCGTCGGCGTCGGGCGTCGGCCCGGGTCGGGCTCGACGTCGGTGTCACCGGCGTCGCGCCCGAGTCGCCGCCGAAGAGCACGTCGAGCGCCTCGTCGAGCGTGTCCTCGAACGCGATCTCGTCGCCGAACGCGACCAGCACCTTCTGCAGCGTCGGCAGCTGCGTGCCGCTCGAGGCCTGCACGAACACCGGCTGCACGTACAGCAGACCGCCGCCGACGGGCAGCGTCAGCAGGTTGCCGTTGAGCACCTCGGACTGCCCCTGCTTCAGGATGTTGATCTGGGCGCGAGATCACCGGATCGGAGTTGAAGGTGTTCTGCACCTGGCCGGGGCCGGGGATCGTCGTCTCGGCGTCGATCTCGAGCATCCGGAGCTTGCCGTAGTCCTCGCTCTTGACGCCCGCCTCGCTCCCGGCGTTCGAGTCGACCGCGAGGTAGCCCATCAGCACGTTGCGGCTGTTGCCGCCCTCGGACGACGGGATGAAGGTCGTGAACATCGAGTACGTCGGGGCCTCCTGACCCGGCATCTGCATCGTCAGGTAGTACGGCGGCTGCAGCCGCGTGTCGGTCTGCGGGTCGTTCGGCGTCTCCCAGCGCGTTGTCGCGCTGGTAGAACGACTGCGCGTCGTCGACGTGGTACACGCCGAGCAGCGCGCGCTGCACCTTGAACAGGTCGGTCGGGTACCGCACGTGGCTCATCAGCTCGCCCGACATCTCGGAGATCGGCTTGATCGTCGACGGGTAGACCTTCTGCCACGCCTGCAGCACCGGGTCCTCCTCGTCCCACGCGTACAGCGTCACCGAGCCGTCGTACGCGTCGACGGTCGCCTTCACCGAGTTGCGGATGTAGTTGATGTCGTCGAGCGCGAAGCGCGGCGCGGTGTTGTTCGAGTCGGTGATCGCCTGCTGCAGGCTCACCGTCGTCGAGTACGGGTAGTTGGCGCTCAGCGTGTAGCCGTCGATGATCCAGACGATGCGGCCGTCGACGACGCTCGGGTACGGGTCGCTGTCGAGCTCGAGGTACGGCGCGACCTTCTGCACGCGCACGCTCGGGTCGCGGTCGTAGAGGATCTGCGAGTCCTCGTTGACGTAGTCCGAGAACAGGATCTGCTCGGACTGGAACTTCAGCGCGTAGATGAGCCGGTTGAAGACGCTGCCGACGCTCGGCCCGCCGTCGCCCTCGAACGTCGTCTTGCGTCTCGGTCGCGCCGTCCGTCGCCCGACGGGTAGTCGAGCTCGATCGGCTCGGTGCCCTCGGGCGCGCCGACGATCGAGTACGGCGGCGAGTACTCGCCGAAGTAGACGCGCGGCTCGAAGTCCTCGCCGGTCGGAGAGGAAGCCGGTCGCCGGGATGCCGCGCTCGAGGAACACCGGATTGCCGTCGGTGGTGCGGTCGTTGCCCTTCGCCGCGACGAGGCCGTAGCCGTGCGTGTAGACGAGCGTCGGAGTTCTGCCAGGACGCCGCGTCGCCGAGCTGGTCGACGTTGAGCTCGCGCACCGAGACGACGGTGTCCTGCGACTCGCCGTCGATCTCGTAGCGGTCGACGTCGAGCGGATCCTTGAACTGGTAGTACGAGCGGTACTGCTCGAGCTGGCGCACCGTCGGGCTGATGATCGCCGGGTCCATGATGCGGATCTGCGCCGTCGTCTCGGCGTCCTCGCGCAGCTGGCCGGCCTCGGCATCGGTCGTCGGCGTTGAAGTCGCTCTTCTCGAGACCGTCGATGCCGTAGGCGGCCTTGCGTCATGTCGATGTTGCGCTGGTAGTACTCGCTCTCGAGCGCGAGCTGGTTCGGCCGCACCTGGAAGGTGTTGACGACCCACGGGTAGCCGATGCCGACGACGATCGCCGAGACGACGAGCAGCGCGGTCGCGATGAGCGGGTAGCGCCAGCGGCCGATGATCGCGGTGACGAAGAAGAGGATCGGCGACGACGACCGCGACGATCGCGAGGATCGTCTGGCCCGGGGATGACCGCGTTGACGCCGGTGTAGCCGGGGCCGGTGATGCGGTCGCCCGGCTCGACGAGGGTCTTGTAGCGGTCGAGCCAGAGGCTCGCGGCCTGCACGAGCAGGTAGAGCCCGGCGATCACCGCGAGCTGGATGCGCGCGGCCTTCGAGATGCGCAGCTCGCGCTGGCCGACGCGCACCGAGCCGTAGAGGTACGACGACGACGCGCGGTCACGAGCAGGCAGACCAGCAGCACGGCGGAGACGAAGCCGAGCAGCGCGCTGTAGAACGGCATCGCGAACAGGTAGAAGCCCGGTGTCGAGGCCGAACTGCGGGTCCGTCGACGTCGGTGGCGACGCCGTTGAACCACAGCCACGTGGTCTCCCACTGCGCGGACGCGGCGAAGCCGGCGAAGAAGCCGAAGAAGATCGGGATGCCCCACATCGCGAGGCGGCGCAGCGGCTCGACGACCTCCTGGTAGCGGTCGAGCTGCGAGCTCAGCCGCGCGTAGACGGGCCGGAGGCGGTAGGCGAGCTGGATCGCGAGCCACACGGGGACGGCCATGCCGAGGAATCCGACGACGAACATCACGACGCGCGCGATCCACTGCGTCAGCAGCACCGAGTCGAATCCGAGCTGGTCGTACCAGAGCCAGTCCGCGTACAGGTTCGCGAAGACGAAGAACGCCACGACGAGCGCGGCGATGATCGCGAGCGAGATCGCGACGATCCGTCGGGTGCGGGAGGGTGTGGCCGGAGTCGGCGCAGAGGTCGTGGTCACCGTCCCATCCTAGGTGCGCGGTTCTGGGGGTCGCCGAGTCCGCCTGGGCGAACGGCTCGCGTGGTCATCACGTCGCTCGTGCAGGTCGGGAGCGCGTCGAGGTCGCCGTCCTCGCGGATCGCGTCGAGCACGGCGAGGGCGTCGTCGAGGGTCTCGACCGAGAAGACCCGCAGCCCGTCGGGGATGTGGCCGACGACCTCGTCGCAGTTCGCCTCGGGCGCGAGGAACCAGTCCGCGTCGGCGTCGACGGCTCCCCACATCTTCTGCCGGATGCCGCCGATCGGCCCGACCGTGCCGTCGGCGGTGATCGTGCCGGTGCCGGCGACGATCTCGCCGCCGTTGAGCTCGCCGGGCGTCAGCATGTCGATGATGCCGAGCGCGAACATCATGCCGGCGCTCGGGCCGCCGACGTTGTTCAGCTGGATCGTCACGTCGAACGGGAAGTCGTAGTCGGTCATCAGCGTCGACGCCGATGAGCCAGCGTCGTCTCGCCGTCGACCTCGACCTCCTTCGGGGTCACCGACGACGGTCTCCTCGCTCGCCGTCGCGCTCGATGAGCAGCTCGATCGGGCTCGCCGTCGCCGGCGTTCACGATCTCGCGCAGGGACTCGGCATCCGTCACCGGCGTCGCCGTCGGCCTCGAGGATGACGTCGCCCTCCTCGAGGACGCCCTTCGCGGCGGAGTCCGTCGGTGAGCGAGTGGACGGAGATCTGCGGGTTCGACGTCGTAGCCGAGCTCGGTCAGCGCCGCGGCCGTCGCCTCCTTCTGCGAGTCGACCATCATCGCGGCGCTCTCGCTCGTTGCGCTCCTCGGTGGTCTGGCCCTCGGGGAAGACGGCGTCGATCGGCAGGACCGCCTTGCTCGGGTCGAACCACGCCATCGCGAGCTCGAACCACGACGGCGTGCGCTCGCGGTTGCCGCGCGACCTGCACGGTGAGCAGGTCGAGTGCGCCCGTCGGTCGGGAAGGTCTCGGCGCCCTCGACCGAGATGAGCGGCACCTGCGTCGCCGTCGGCGCCGGCGGCCGTGCCGAGCGTGTTGTAGACCGGGCCCGGGCTGCTGGATCACGTAGGACGTCGGGAGGAAGGTGAGTGACGAGCAGCACGACGAGCGCGACCGCGAGCGCCCAGATCCCCGCCACCGTCGCGCGGGACATCGTCGCCGCGGCGGCGGGCGTGATGGTCGACGTTCTCGTCGAACAGCGCCACGGGGGCCTTCCTTCGCCTGGTCGTTCGCGACCGGCGTAAGGGGAAGGGTCCCGGCCGGGGAGTGCGATGAATGCGTGCGACTAGCGTAGAACGCGACGTGCAGACCTGTCTGAAAGGCGGCTGAAGTGGCAGACGACGATCGCAGTCCCGAGGAGGAGTTCCAGGAGCTCATCCGGCAGCTGTTCGGCGGCGGCGGCGGGCGAGCTCGACGCCGAGCAGCTCTCGCGGCTGTCCGGGCATGAACATCGACCCCGCCATGATGCAGACCGTGATGCAGCACCTGCAGGGCGCGTTCGCGGGCGGCGGCGACGGCGGCATCTCGTGGGACCTCGCGCAGCGCCAGGCGCTGCACATCGCCAACCAGGACGGCCTCGGCGTCACCGACCGGCCAGCGCACCGACCTCGACCAGGCGTTCGCGCTCGCGACGCTGTGGCTGAGCGAGGCGACGACGATCTCCGAGCTCGCCGCCGCCGCCGCAGGCGATGACGCGCGGCGGCTGGGTCGAGGCGACGCTGCCGGTCTGGCAGGAGCTCGCCGAGCCGGTCGCGACGAGCATCGCCGACGCGCTGACCGCGGCGCTGCAGCGAGCAGGCGCCCGACGACATGCAGGGCCTCGTCCAGGGTGCGGGCCGCCTCATGCGCACCGTCGGCGGCTCGCTGTTCGCCTCGCAGCTCGGCCAGGTCGTCGGCGACCTCTCGAAGGAGGTCGTGAGCGGCGGCGATGTCGGCATCCCGATCATGCCCGACGGCGAGGCCGCGATCCTGCCGCAGAACTTCGCCGACTTCGGCCGCGACCTCGAGATCCCCGACGACCAGCTCGCCCTGTACGTCGCCATCCGCGAGCTCGCGCACGCGCGCCTCTTCCGCCACGCGCGGTGGCTGCGCCTGCACGTCATCTCGCAGGTCACCGACTTCGCCCGCGGCGTCCACGTCGACACCGACGCGCTCGAGGACCTCGCGTCGCGCTTCGACCCGTCCGAGCCCGAGGAGCTGCGCACGCGCGCTCGAGAGCGGCGCGCTGCTGCCCGCGCGCTCCGAGGCGCAGAACGCCGCGCTCGCGCGCCTCGAGAACCTCCTCGCGACGATCGAGGGCTGGGTCGACGTCGTCACCGAGCAACGCCGACCTCGCGCCTGCCCTCCGCCGACCGCATCGCCGAGGCCGTGCGCCGCCGTCGCGCCGTCGGCGGTCCCGCCGAGCGGGCGCTCGGCTCGCTCGTCGGGCTCGAGCTGCGGCCGCGCCGCATGCGCGAGGCCGCGGCGATGTGGCGTGCGGTGACGGATGCCGTCGGCGTCGCCGCCCGCGACGCGCTGTGGGACTACCCCGACCTCATGCCGACCGCCGACGACATCGACGATCCCGCCGCGCTCGTCGCCCGCCTCGAGGCGCGCGCGCGCGGCGAGGAGCCGGCGCGCGACGAGATGGACGACGCCCTGGCGCGGCTGCTCGCCGGCGAGACGCCGCCGGCCGGCACCGGAGCCGAGCGGCGACCGCGACGAGCCGATGAGCCGACGGCGACGAGCCGGAGGACGGCGCCCCGGAGCGACGACCGGCCGGTCTGACGGCGCACCGCCTCCTCCCCAGGCGCGCGCCGAGCGCGATGCGCGCGCTCGCGCAGCCTGTGGAAACCGCGCGCGCGAGCGCTGCGCGCGTCGGCACAATCGGGGGATGCTCCGACTCGATCCCGCCCATCCGCCGCTGTGGCGCAGCGCCGACGACGCTGCAGTTCGGCGCCGACGCCGTCGCGATCGTGCGACGATCCCGCGCCGTGGCAGCAGCGACTCGTGCACGAGCTCGAGCGCGGCATCCCCGACGACGCGCTCGAGCCGGTCGCCGCCGCGTTCGGCGCGCCGGACGCGGGCGGCGCGGCCGTTCGTCCGCCGCATCCGCCGCGCGCTCGCGCCGCCGCGACGCCCGGCGCGCCGCGCGACGTCATGCGTGCAGGTGCCGACGGACTTCCCGGCCGCGCTCGCCGACGCCGTCGCGGACGCGCTCGCCGCGTCGGGGTTCGAGGTCGACCTGCGCAGCCGTGGTGCGACGCCCCCGACGAGGCCGATCCCGGATGCCGCGCCCGTCGTCGTCGCTCGCGCAGCACGTCGTCGCACCCGCGGCGCGCGGCGCTGCTCATGGCGCGCGACGTCCCGCACCTGCCGGTCGTGTTCACGGGCACCGGCGCCGAGGTCGGTCCCTACGTGCGCCCGGGCCGCACCGCGTGCCTCGCGTGCGTCGCGGCGCACCGCCGCGACGCCGACCCGGCGTGGCCGCTCGTCGCCGCTCAGCTGATCGGCACGCCCGTCGCCGGTGTCGACGCCGCGATCGGCGTGCGAGGCGGGGATCGTCGCCGCGCGGCTGCTCAGCGAGGGCGAGCGCCACGCGGCCCGGCAGACGACGCCACTCGCTGACGCTGCGCGCCGGCTCGCTGCACCGGACCTCGCGGGCGCACCGACCGCACGCAGAGTGCCGCTGCCGATCTCTCGAAGGAACCGCGACGGCTGCCGGTCCCGCAGTCCTCGCGACCACGACAGCGACAGCGTTCGCCCGGCCCGCGTGATGCCGACGTACGCGAGGCGGCGCTCCTCGTCGACCTGCTCGAACGTCGTCGCGTACGAGATCGGCAGCAGCCCCTCGGACAGCCCGATGAGGTGCACGTGGTCCCACTCGAGACCCTTCGCGGCGTGGAGCGTCGCGAGCGTCACGGTGCGCAGCGCCGGCTCGTCGTGGGTCTTCGCCCGGGCGGTCAGCTCGTCGGTGAACGCGCGCAGCGTCGTGCCCGCCGGGCGCCTCCTCGGCGAGGCGCAGGATCGCGGCGCGCGCCTCCCACGCGTCGCGCAGCGCTCCGCCCGCCGCGGGCGGCTCGTCGGTCAGCCCGAGCGAGCGCAGCACGTCGCGCACGGTGTCGACGAACCCGCTCTCGATCGGGCGCGACCGACGCGCCGCGCAGCGCCATGACCGCCTGGCGCACCTCGGGCAGGTCGAAGAACCGACGGCCGCCGAGCACCGTCGCCGCGATGCCCGACGTCGGCGAGAGCCGCGACGAGCTCGGCCGACTGGGCGTGCGCGCGATAGAGCACGGCGATCCGGCGCGGGTCGATGCCCGCGGCGATCTGCTGCGCGATCCGCGCCGCGACCCCGCGGGCCTCGTCCTCGTCGTCGTCGAACGCCGTGACCGTCGGCAGCTCGTCGGCCGCGTCCGCGCGCGCGTCCGGGCGACGAGGTGCAGGGCGCCCGGGCCGGTCGCGCATGAGCTCGTTCGCGACGGCGAGGATCGCGGCATCCGATCGGTAGTTCGTCTCGCAGCCGCACCACCCGCGCGTCCTCGTGCCGGCTCTCGAACTCGAGCAGGAAGCGGGCGTCGGCGCCGGCGAACGAGTAGATCGTCTGGCTCGCGTCGCCGACGACGCACAGGTCGCGCCGGTCGCCGAGCCACAGCTCGAGCAGCCGATGCTGCAGCGGCGAGACGTCCTGGAACTCGTCGACCGTGAAGTGGCGGTACTGCTCGTGCACGGCACGGGCGACGTGCGGCTCGGCCTCGAGCATGCCGGCGCACGCGAGCAGCACGTCCTCGAAGTCGAGCTGGCGCCGCTCGTCCTTGAGCTTCTCGTAGGCGCGCTGCAGGTCGACGACCCGCTCCGACGTCGAGTCGGCCGATCCCGTTCGGGCGCGCGGCGGCGTACTCGTCGATGCTGCGCATCGTCACCTTGCGCCACTCGATCCCGCTCGCGACGTCGCGCAGCGTCGCGGTGTCGGGCGAGATGCCCATGCCGTCGGCGGCGTGCGCGAGCAGGCGCACCTTGTTGTCGACGATGCCGGGCATCGGTGTCGCCGGCGAGCGTCGGCCAGAAGTAGTTGAGCTGCGCGAGCGCGGCGGCGTGGAAGGTGCGCGCCGCGACGCCCTCGACGCCGAGCGCGCGCAGCCGCCCGCGCATCTCGCCCGCGGCCTTGGCCGTGAAGGTGACCGCCATGACGCGTCCGGGCGAGTACGCGCCGGTGTCGACGCCGTGCGCGATGCGATGCGTGATGACCCGGGTCTTGCCGGTGCCGGCGCCGGCGAGCACGACGACGGGTCCGCGCAGGGTCGTCACCGCCTCGAGCTGCTGTTCGTCGAGCCCCGCGAGCACGCCGGCGCTCATGCGCGCCCTCGAACCAGTCGCTGATCAGGCGGTGGGCGATCGACGCGGGGCCGGGCAGCAGCAGCTCGCCCTCGCCGGCGAGGCCCGCGCCGATCTCGTCGCGGGTGAACCAGCGCACCGCGACGATCTCCTCGCCGTCCGCCTCGCGCCGCGGCGTCGTCGGCCGCGGTCGCGAGGAAGCCGAGCATGAGCGAACGCGGGTACGGCCACGCCTGCGACCCGCGATAGCGGATGTCGACGGCATCCACGCCCGCCTCCTCGTGCACTTCGCGGCGGACGGCCGCCTCGAGCGACTCCCCCGCCTCGACGAAGCCCGCGAAGCACGAGAAGCGGTTCGGCGCCCCACAGCGCGTTCGAGCCGAGGAGCAGCCGGTCGGGGTCGTCGGCGCTCGTCGATCGCGACGATCACCGCGGGATCGGTGCGCGGGAAGTGCTGGCGTCCGCACGACGGGCACCGCCGCGACCAGCCGGCGTCGCGCGACGCAGCGGTGAGCGCGCCGCAGGCGGGGCAGTACGGGGCCTCGAGCAGCCAGCGCCCGAGGCTCAGCGCCTCGACGAAGGCGCCCGCGTCGCGCGCCGACAGGCGATCCGCCGACGACGCGCAGGCCCGCCCAGCCGGCGGGCGCGGCGAAGAGCTCGTCGCTCCGGCGCCGCGAACACCGCGGTCAGCAGGGCGCGCCGTCGCCGTCCCGGCCGAGGAAGGCCCACTGGCGCCGCCGTCGGGCACGTCGTCGGGCGACGTCCAGAGCAGCTCGTCCGGCGCTCGCCAGCGGCGCGGCGTCGCCGGCGATCACGAGCACGCGGGTCGCGGCATCCGCTCGCGCCGTCTCGAGGAGGTCCGGCGTCGTGCGCTCGGCGGCGGCGCGGTCGACGCCGGAGCCGGCGAGCGGCGGGAGCTGCGCTGCTGTCGGGCGCCGTCATCGAGGACCTCTCCGCTTCGTCGATCGACCTGGGCGTTGCTCGACCGGCCAGGGCGTGGCGCGGGGGCGGACGGGAGTACCCGACCTACCCTGGGCACATGGCACGCTCACCCCTCACTCTAGCCGCGTCCGTGACGTCGGCTCTGCCCCGGGTCGGCGTCGTCGGAGTCGGCGCGCTCACCGAGGGCGCCGCCGGTCGCTACGACGCCGCGGTCGCCGAGCTCGACGACGGTCGCCGCGTCGTCGTGCGCGTTCCCGCCGACGACTCGGCCGCTCCCGAGCTCGCCGCCGAGGTGCGCGCGCTGCGCGCGCTCACCCCCGGCGTGCGCGGCCTCCTCCCCTTCCGCGCGCCCGAGCTGCTCGGCGAGGCCGGCATCGGCGACTCGCGCGCGGTCGTCGTCGACTTCCTGCCCGGGCTACCGCGTCGACGCCGCGCACCTGCCGCCCGGCCGCGGCGCCGCGACCTCGCTCGGCGCAGCGCTGGCCGCCCTCCACGCCCTCCCGCTGTCGATCGTCCGCACCGAGGGCCTCCCGGTGCGCACGCCGCAGCAGGTGCGCGCCGACACCGCGCGCCTCGTCGACCGCGCCGAGGCGACGCGGCGCACGCCGAGCGGCGCTCGCTCGACCGCTGGCGCCGCGCGATCGACGCCGACGAGCTCTGGCGGTTCGAGTCCGCCGTCGTGCTCGGCGGCGCGGGCGCGGCATCCTTCCTCTTCGACGACGTCGACGGCGTGCCCGCAGGTCACGGGCCTGCTCGAGTGGCACGGGCTCTCGGTCGGCGACCCCGCGACCGACCTGCAGTGGCTCGCGTCCGCGCCCGACGGCCGCCGACGACGTCTACGCCGCGTACGTCGCGCACAGCGGCCGCGCGCCCGACGCCCGTGCGCGCGAGCGCGCCCGCCTCTACGCCGAGCTCGAGTTCGCCAAGTGGCTCGTGCACGGGCACGAGACCGGCCGCGCCGACGTCATCGACGACGCCGTCGAGCTGCTCGAGTCGCTCGCGGCGGGCGTCGCCGGCGAAGACATCGTGACGGATGCCGCGCTCGGCGTCGACGACGCGATCGCGCTGCTCGATCGCATGCCCGATGCCGCGCCCGCCGTCGTCGACACCTCGATGCAGACCGACGCGTACGACCCCGAAGAGCTGTCGCTGTGGGTCGACGACGAGCGGACGCCGAGGCCGAGGACGCGACGCCGAGAGCGCGCCGGCGATGCCCGACGCGCCGGCGCCGAGCCGACGGCTCCGCCGACGACACGTCGACCGCGCCCATCGACATCATCGGCGTTCATCGCGCCGCGACGACGGCCGGACGCCGACGCCGCGCGACGACGGCGCCGCCGACGCCGACGCGGACCGCGCGTCCGAGGCGGCGCTGCGCCGCTGGCGCGCCGAGTAGCGCAGCGCCGGCGAGCGCCGACTCCGAGTCGAGCGTCAGCCGCGCAGCACGAGGTCGTCGCGCGACGTAGTACAGCGCGACGTCGATCTCGTCCAGCGGCACGCCGTGCCGCGCGTGGTAGGCCTGCCGGTAGAGCTCGAGCTGCAGCATCCGCTCGCTCGTCTCGGCCGCGCCGCGCGGCGCGGCGCCGGTCTTCCAGTCGACGATCTCGATGCGCCCGCCGCGGTCGTCGCGGCGGTAGACGGCGTCGAGCTTGCAGATCACGATGTGCGGCCGGCCGTCGAGGCCCGTCGATCGTGAAGTCGATCTCGGTCTCGACCTCGATCGGCCGCAGGTGCGCCCACTCCGAGCGCGAGGAAGTTCGCGCGCAGCACGTCGAGCGCGGCGGCGTCCTCGACGGACGCCTCGGTGCCCGGGCGCATCGTCGTCGACCTCCCACAGCGCGTCGTCGAGCGAGCCGCCGATGCCCGATGCTCGCCCGACCGCTGCTCGACCCACGCGTGGAAGAGCGTGCCGAGCCGCGTCTGGCGGAACGGCCGCTCCGGCAGCGGGCGCGCGAGTCGCGCCGACCGTGCCCGCGTAGTCGGCGACGAACTCCTTGTAGCGCGACGCGGCGATGCGCGTCGGCGCGCGGCTGCGCCGATGCGCGTGCCGACGGTCGGCGCGCTCGGCGAGGAGCAGCGCGACGCTCGGGATCGGGCTCGGGCAGCGCGCGCGCCGCGAGCCGCCGTCGACGGCGGCCGCGGCGCGCTCGACCGCCGCGCGACGCGCGCCGAGCGGATCGATCGGCCACTCGCAGCACCCGCCGCTCGCCGAGGTAGGGATTCTCGCCGGGATCGTCCGGCGGCGAGCTCGACGCCGAGCGCGTCCGCCATCTCGACGAAGAACGCGCTCGCGCTCGCGCGGCTTCCTGGTGCCCGACCAGCTCGAGCCCGTCAGCAGCAGGTGGTCGCGCGCGCGGGTGACCGCGACATAGGCGAGCCGGCGATCCTCCTCGAGCTGCCGGGCGCGGTTCGCGGCGACGAACTCGTCGATCGCCGCCTTGAGGTCCTGCTGCGTCGGCGCGGCGTCGCGCTGCCAGCGCAGCGCCGGCAGCCATCGCGCGTCGCCGCGGAACTCGTACGGCAGGACGCCGAAGCCGAGCCAGCCCTTCGTGTCGCGCGCGACGCTCGGCAGCTCGTCCTTGACGAGACGCACGACGGCGACGGCATCCCACTCCAGCCCCTTCGAGCCGTGGATCGTGAGCAGCTGCACGACGTCCGTCCTCGGGCGGCTCGGTGCGCGGCGCGAACTCGTCGAGCTGCTCGGCGTGGTCGAGCCACGCGAGCAGGCTCGAGAGCGACCCGGTCTCGTCGGCGGCGAGGAACGCGTGCAGCTCGTCGACGAACGCGCGCAGCTGCGCGGACGCGATGCGCGCCGGTCCGCGCGTCTCGTTGGCCGCGAGCTCGATGTCGAGCCGCAGCTCGAGCTCGATCAGCCGCACGAGTTCGGGCAGCGGCATCCCGACCGCCTGCCGCAGTCCGGCGAAGACGGCTGCCGCCTCGCGCAGCCGCTCGCGCGCCGGCGTCGGTGAAGCCGGCCAGCCAGCCGTGGTCCGGCTTGTGGCGCAGCACGAAGTCGAGCGCGTCGACGAGCGAGCCGCCGTCGTCGCCGGCGCTGCCGCGGATCGCCTCGACGACCTCGGGCGCGAGCGGCTGCAGCGCGGCGTCGTGGCGCGCGATGCGGCGCGCGAGGGCCGCGAGCTCGCGCAGGTCGGGCAGCCCGATCGCCCAGCGCGGGCCCGCGAGCAGCCGGATGAGCGCCGACCCCGCGCTCGGGTCGCTGATCACCCGCAGCGCCGACGACCACGTCGACGACCTCGGGCGTCGACAGCAGCCCGCCGAGCCCGAGGATGCGATGCGGGATGCCGCGACGGCCGAGCGCGTCGCCGAAGCGCGACCATGTGCTTCTTGCTGCGGAAGAGGATCGCGCCCGTCGTCGGCGCGCCCGCCGCGCGTCCGCTCGGCCGCGGACGCGCTCGAACCACGCCGGCGACGCGATCGGCCTCGGCGTCGAGGTCGCCGTCGAAGCCGAACTCGACCTCGCCCGCGGGGGCGCCGGGCCGGGCGCGAAGCGCCTCGCACCGGCACCGGCGCGCCGAGGCCGCGAGCGGCGCGAGCACGGCGTTCGCGGCATCCAGCACCCGCGCGCTGTTGCGCCAGCTGGTGAGCAGCGAGTACTGCGCGCACGGGGCGTCCGGCGAGAACGCCGCGCGAGAAGCCGCCGAGATTGCCCGCGCTCGCGCCGCGCCAGCCGTAGATCGCCTGGTGCGGGTCGCCGACCGCCATCACCGCCGATGCCGGCCGAAGAGCGCGGCGAGCAGGTCGGTCTGCACGACCGAGGTGTCCTGGTACTCGTCGAGCAGCACCACGCGGAACCGATCGCGCAGCTCGTCGGCGACCGACGGGTGGCCGCGGACGATCTCGAGCGCGCCGGCGACCTGGTCGGAGAAGTCGATCACGCCGACCCGCCGCTTCTCGCGCGGCGTACTCCCGGGCGAGATCGGCGAGCAGCGCGAGCGCGCCGACCTTCTCTTCGGCCGTCGCCACATCGGCGTAGACGACGGTCGCCCGGCTCGTCGACGGCCGCTCGAGCACGTCGCGGAAGCGCTCGGGGAACGCGGCGAGCTCGTCGAAGATCGACGAGGTTGTCGACGCCGTCGCGCGCGATCCGCAGCGCCGCGTCGACGATGCTGCGCACCGCCTCGCCGCGCGTCTCGAGCCGCGGGTCGTCGGAGGCGAACACGACCCGGCGCATCAGCAGCCACGCCGCGGACTCCGACAGCACGGCGGCCTCGGCATCCCGCCCGATCCGCACGCGCGTGCTCGCGCACGATCTGATCGGCGAAGCTGTTGTAGGTCGCGACCGTCGGCCGGTGCAGCAGGGCGTCGTCGTCGGCTTCGCGCGGCGTCGCGCCGGCGAGCCGCGACCAGCGCGTCCATCGCGGCGTGGCGAGCGCTCGCGGCCCGCGCCGCCCGGCGCGCTCGAGTTCGGCGAAGACCTCGAGGCGGCCGTCGCGCGTGCAGCTCCGGCAGGTGCGGCACGAGCCCGCGCGTCTCGAACTCGGCGAGCCGCTGCAGCCGGCGCTGGATCCGCTCGGCGAGCTCGCCCGCGGCCTTGCGGGTGAAGGTGAGGCCGAGCACCTCGTCGCGGCGGACGATCCCGTTCGCGACGAGCCAGACCACGCGCGCCGCCATCGTCTCGGTCTTGCCGCTGCCGGCGCCGGCGACGACGAGCGCCGGCGCGAGCGGCGACTCGATGACGGCCGTCTGCTCGTCGGTGGGCGGGAACTGGCCGAGCGCGGCGGCGATGACGGCCGCGGACAGCGTGGCGGTCGTGAGCGGATGCCGTCACGACGCGCTCACCGCCCCGATCGTGTGGATGCGGCAGAGGCCGTACGAGTGCTCGTCGCGGCAGTGCTCCTCGTACGGCGCGGTGAACGACGTCCCGCGCATCACCGCGACGGCCTCGCGGATGCGCGCGAGGAACTGCGTCGCGTCGCTCGTCGTCGAACGGCGGCTGCCACGGCGTCGGCGTAGTCGGACTCGCGCCGCGGTCGGCCGCAGCACCAGCAGCTTCGCTCCGCCGGACGGGTGGCCGACGGCCTCGGGGATCGCGCCCGCCTCGAAGGCGAGCTGGTAGGCGCCGAGCTGCGGATTGTCGACCACCTTCGCATCGGTCTGCGGCTCGCGCTTGCCCGGTCTTGAGGTCGACGATCACGACCGCGCCCTCGGGCGTCAGCTCGACGCGGTCGATGTAGCCCGAGAGGATCACGCCGTGCTCGAACGCCTCGGCGTCCTCGAGCGGGATCGCGACCTCGAAGTGCGGCTCGGCGCCGATCAGCGATCCCGCCGGACTGCTCGAACCGGCGCAGATAGAGGTGCAGGCGCCGCACCAGGTCGCGCGCGCGGGTGCGCTCGGCGCGATCGCGCCACGCCGCCTCGAACGTCAGCTCGCCCCAGCGCGCCTCGACCTGCGCCCAGAGGCTCGCCTCGTCGGTGCCGTCGGCGTGCTCGAGCGCGGCGTGGATGATCGTCCCGAGCCCCGCGGTCGCGCCGCCCGGGTCGCCGCCGAGGTCGCCGATCACCCAGTTCAGCTCGCACTCCTCGAGCGTGTGCAGCCGCGACGGCGAGACGCGGACGTCCTCGCGGGCGAGGTCGCGCAGCGGGCCCGTCGAGGTCGGTCCCGCGACGCCGTACCACTCGCCCGGCGCCGCGCCCGGCACGCCCGCGTCGGCGAGCAGCGCGAGCTGGCCCGCCGCCCGCGCCGCGCGCTGCCGCGCCGGCCGGCGACCGGTCAGCGCCCGGCGATGCTGCGCCACGAGTCCGCGCAGCGACAGCGGATGGTCGACGGTGTGGCGCTCGGGCTCGGGCAGGAACTCGAAGAAGACGCTCGGCCCGGTGTCGTCGTCGTCGACCGCGGTCACGACGACCAGCGCGCGTCGCCCGGCTGACGCGCGCGCGCGAGCAGCCGCAGCTCGTCGTGCATCGCCGCGCGGCGACGGTCGAGCGTGCCGGTGGACTCGCCGTCGGCGCGGGATGCGGCATCCGCGAGCCGCCAGGTGTCGAGCAGACCCCCCCGCAGCCGCGTGTTCGGCCACACGCCGTCCTGCACGCCGGCGATCACGACGGTGTCGAACTCGAGGCCGAGCGCGCCGGCCGGGGTGAGGATGCGCACGGCGTCGTCGCGCATCGGCGCGTCGAGGCGGTCCTCGGCGACGTCGGTGTCGAGGATGCCGCGCACGAACGCGCGCGGATCGGCGTCGAGCGAGCGCTCGACGAAGCGCTTGGCCGCCTGGAACAGCGCCACGACGGCGTCGAGATCGCGATTCGCCTGCTCGGCGAGCGGACCGTGGCCGCGCGCGAGCTCGGACCACGCGCGCTCGAGGCCGCTGCGGTCCCACGCCGTCCACAGCAGCTCGTGCGCCGTCGCGCCGCGCTCGAGCTCGTCGCGGAGCACGCCGAGCGTGCGCGCGAGCGCGCGCCGCGCGACGCGCCTCGCGCGTGTCGATGAGGTCGAACTCGAGCGGCCGGCGCATCGCCGACACGAGCAGCTCGCGGCCCGAGCGGCGCTCGCGGCTCCGACCCGCGTCCGCGGCGCCGCTCGGCCAGTGCGCGCGTGCCGCAGGGCGGAGCGCAGCCGCCGCAGCTCGATCGGGTCGAGGCGGCCGCAGGTGCCGAGCAGCGCGCTCGGAGACCTCGTCGAGCGTCCACTCGTCGCGCGCCGCCAGCTCGATGAGCCGCAGCAGGTCGCGCACCGGCGCGAGCGCGCCGAGCGCCCGCCCGGGCCCGCTCGAGCGCGCCGGCACCTCGCGCGCGGCGAGCTCGGCCTCGAGCGCCGCGACCTGCCGCGTGTCGTGGGCGATCACGGCGCAGTCCGCCCACGGCACGCCGTCGTGGACGTGCCGCTCGCGCAGCAGCCGCGCGATCGCGTCGAACTCCTCGGCGGGCGAGCGCAGCGTGAGCGCGCGCACCGAGCCGTCGTCGCTCGGCGCCCGACGGCGCGCGTCGCGATGCGCGACCACGCCGACCGCGCCGATGCGCTGCGTGACCCGGCGGACGAGGTCGCGCCTGCGCAGGCGTGCCGCGGTGCGCGCCGTCCAGCACCCAGCGTCTCGCCGAGGCGCGCGGCCAGGCGCGCGAAGTTCTCGGGCGTCGCGCCGCGGAACGCTCCCGACCCGACGTCCGGATCGCCGAACGCGAGCACGGCGATCCCGCGCGCGGCGCACGCCTCGACGCAGCTCGACGCCGCCGAGCGTCAGCTCCTGCGCGTCGTCGACGAGCACGATCTCGACCCGGTCGAGCGCGGCGAGGCCGCGCGCGGCGGCGGTGCGCACGCAGCCCGACCGCCTCGCGCACGAGCCCGGCGGCATCGCGATGCGCGCCGCGCATGCCGGCGCGCACCTCGAGGTACTCCGCGAAGAACGACGCCAGCGCGACCCAGGCATCGAGCCCGTGCCGCTCGCCGAGCGCGCGCAGGCGCCGCGGGCTCGATGCCGAGCGTCGTGCACTCGGCGAGGAACGTGCGCACCTCGGTGCGGAAGCCCTTCGTGCCGCGGATGGCGGGCCCGAGCCACTCCGGCCAGCGTGCCACGGCCGGCGCGCTCGTCCTCGGCGTCGCCGTCGAGCAGGTCCTGGATGAGCTGGTCCTCGTCGCCGCCGGTCAGCAGCTGCGGCGGCTCGGCGTCGGCGCGCGACCGCCGCCGCCCGCACGAGCTGGAAGGCGAACGAGGCGACCGACCGCGCGAGCGGGCCCGGACGTCGCCCGCCCGATGGCGAGCGCGAGCCGGTCGCGCAGCGCCGTCGCGGTCTGGCGCGACGGGGTGAGCACGAGGATCGCGTCGGGATCGACGCCGCGCTCGACCAGCGCCGCGACCCGCGCGACGAGGGTCGACGTCTTGCCGGTGCCGGGGGCGCCGACGACGACGCCGGACGCCGTCGCGGGCAGGTCGACGACGGCGCGCTGAGCCTCGTCCAGCGCGATCGCCGCGCCGGATCCTCCCCTCGACACCATGACCTCGACGCTAGCGCGACGCGGCCGACACCGACCGTTCGCCGAGAGCGTGAACGACGCGGCCGGAGCGCCCCTCGCGCGTGTCGTAGAGTGGCCATGCGCACCCGGACGCCGGCGCCGCGCCGCAGGACCGCGCAGGCAGAAAGGCAGTCACGTGGAGATCCGCATCGGCATCACGAACACCGGCCGTGAGCTCAGCTTCGAGACGAACGAGCCCGCCGCGGCCGTGAAGAAGTCGATCGCGACCGCGCTCGACAGCGGCGCGACCCACGTCAGCTTCACCGACAGCAAGGGCAACTCCTACATCGTCCCGACCGCGGCGCTCGCCTACATCGAGCTCGGCACCGAAGAGTCCCGCCGCGTCGGCTTCGTCGCCTGATCGGACCGCCGTGCAGATCCTCATCGCGCTCATCATCGGCGCCGTCATCGGCCTCGGCGTCCACTTCCAGCTCGCGCAGCGCTCGACGCGCGGCGTCGTCCTCGGCCCGATCGTCGGCGCGCTCTCGGCGGGTCTCGCGTGGACGATCCTCACGTGGGCGGGCGTCGGGATCGACACGCCGTGGCCGTGGCTCGCGGCGCTGGTCGTCCCGCTCGCGGTGACCTACCCGGTGCTGATCCTGCTCACGCGCAGCCGCGTCGCCCACGACGCGCGCGAGCGAGCGCGCGCGCGCCTGCGC
The DNA here is from genome assembly GCA_963755235.1 of uncultured Acidimicrobiia bacterium. Classification (GTDB taxonomy): domain Bacteria; phylum Actinomycetota; class Acidimicrobiia; order Acidimicrobiales; family Ilumatobacteraceae; genus JALZMG01. The sequence goes on along the minus strand of CAVWJT010000006.1, from coordinate 4,238 downwards.
AGATCGGCTGACCGGAGCGGATGCCGCGCTCAGGCCGCGAGGCCCATCGCGTCCATGCGGCGCGAGTGCGCGGCCATCAGCTCGGTGAAGACCGGCTCGACCTTCTCCTCGTCCGCGACCCGCAGCGTCGCCGGGCCGCAGCGCCGCCCGGGCGATCAGCAGCGTGTCGCCGACCAGGCGCCGCCCCCACATCGCGAGCAGCGACTTCCACTCCGGGTCGCTCGCGATCGTCGCGGCGATGATGTCGACGATCGCCTGGCGGTCGTCGTCGGCCCGGAGGATCCGCGCGACGCGGCGCCCGGTCTCGCCGTAGCTCGCCGACAGCGCGAGATAGAAGTCGTCGAGCATCCCCGCCGTGATGTGCACCGAGAGCATCGTCTCCTGCGGACGCACGCCGTGCGTCGCGCGGCGGAACGCGTCGAGCGGCTCGCGGAACGGGAGCATGAGCGCGGTCGGATCGTCGCCGCGCTCGCGGATGAGCGCGACGAGCTCCTCGTGCTTGGTGAGCGCGGCGCCCGCGGCGCGCGACAGCGACTCCTTCTGCGGCGAGCTCGGGCGTCGAGGCGATCAGCTCGCTCAGCGTCTCGAAGAAGCCGAGCTGCAGGTAGGCGGCCTGGCCGAGGAACGTGTCGACGTCGGGCGCGAGCTCCTCGAAGTCGACGCGCGTGGCGTCGCCGAGGTCGCCGCGCGAGCGCAGCGCGAGCGTGCGCTCGCCCGTGCGAGGGCGCTGCCAGAACCACGTGACCACGGACTCCAGCCTAGGCCCCGCGATCCCGCGCACGACGGCGGCGCGTCGCGGCATCGGCACAGCGCGCCCGGTATCCTTGACAGGTCCCCGGCGTCGGATCGGGGCCCCCGCGCCTGTGGCTGAGTGAAGGGCGTGGATCCATCACCTCCCAGGCGGCACCTCGCCGCCGGACAGGCTCTTCATCGTGACGACCTTCGCCGAACTCGGCGTCGACCAGGACATCGTCGACACCCTCGCCGCCAAGGGCATCGTCGACGCGTTCCCCATCCAGGAGCAGACCATCCCCCTCGGGCTTCCCGGCCAGGACATCATCGGCCAGGCCAAGACCGGCACCGGCAAGACCTTCGGCTTCGGCATCCCCGTCGTCCAGCGGCTCGGGCTCGACCCCGCGCACGGCGTCAAGGCGCTCATCGTCGTGCCGACCCGCGAGCTGTGCGTGCAGGTCTACGAAGACATCGACATGCTGACCTCCGGCCGCACGCACGAGCGTCGTCGCGATCTACGGCGGCAAGGCCTACGAGGGCCAGATCGAGCAGCTCAAGGCCGGCGCGCAGATCGTCGTCGGCACCCCCGGCCGCCTCATCGACCTGAACAACCAGCGCCTGCTCGACCTGTCGAACGCGACCGAGGTCGTGCTCGACGAGGCCGACAAGATGCTCGACCTCGGCTTCCTCCCCGACATCGAGAAGATCTTCCAGAAGGTGCCGGCGGTCCGCCACACGCAGCTCTTCTCGGCGACGATGCCCGGCCCGATCGTCGCGCTCGCGCGCCGGTTCATGACGAACCCGATCCACATCCGCGCGACCGACCCCGACGAGGGCCTCACGCAGGCGAACATCCGCCACCTCGTCTACCGCGCGCACTCGCTCGACAAGGACGAGGTCATCGCCCGCATCCTGCAGGCCGAGGGCCGCGGCAAGACCGTGATCTTCACGCGCACCAAGCGCGCCGCGCAGCGGCTCGTCGACGAGCTCGGCGACCGCGGCTTCAACACCGCGTCCGTGCACGGCGACATGAGCCAGGAGGCGCGCGAGCGCTCGATGGCCGCGTTCAAGGCCGGCAAGAAGCGACGTCCTCATCGCCACCGACGTCGCCGCCCGCGGCATCGACGTCGACGACGTCACGCACGTGATCAACCACACGATCCCCGACGACGAGAAGACCTACCTGCACCGCGCCGGCCGCACCGGTCGCGCCGGCAAGACCGGCATCGCCGTGACGTTCGTCGACTGGGACGACCTGCACAAGTGGGCGCTCATCAACCGCGCCCTCGAGTTCGGCCAGCCCGAGCCCGTCGAGACCTACTCGTCGAGCCCGCACCTGTTCACGCGACCTCGACATCCCCGCCGGCACGAAGGGCCGCATCGGCGACCGCGCCGCAGGACCCAGACGGTCAAGACGCCGGATGCCGCGCCCAGCGGCAACGGCGACCTCGGCGCGCCGCGCACGCCGGCGCCGCCGTCGCACCGGCGGCGACGGAGCGTCGGGTCGACGCCGCGACGGCCGAGCCGCAGCCGCGGCGCCCGAGGTCGCCCGCCGAGCACGGCGCGAACGACGCCGCCGAGGGCGCCGGCACGCACGACGGCGGAGGCAAGGAGCACCACGACGGCAACGCCGCACCGCGTCGCCGTCGCCGTCGCCGCGGCGGCTCGCGCGGCGGCGCGCCGGTCGCCGGCGCCTGACGCGCGGCGCCGCCGTCGGCGCGCCATCGGCGCGCATCGGGTCGCCGAGCGCGACGCGCGACGTCGATCGCCGACGACCGGCGAGCTGCTCGGTGGCGACCGCCTGACGGCGACGGCTGCGCGTCCGGCGGCCGCGGCGGGTACACCCACGCGACCAGCACGACCGAGATGATCATCAGCAGGAACCACGACACGAGCTTCGTGATCGACACCGGCTGCCAGCCGTCCAGCTGATCGGGGTACGCCCAGGCGCCCGCCCACGTGGCGATGTTCTCGGCGAGGTAGATGAAGACGGCGACGCCCGCGAACGCCGCGAGCAGCGGCATCCGGATCACCTGCCGCCACACCCGCGCGTACATCACCGTGCGCGCCCACAGCACGACGACCGCGACGAGCAGCACCCAGCGCAGGTCCCACCAGCAGTGGTGCGTGAAGAAGTTCGCGTAGATCGCCGCGGCGACGATCGCGGTGAGCCAGCGGCGCGGGTACCGCGTGAAGCCGAGGTCGAAGAGCCGGTAGACGCGCACCATGTACGAGCCGACGGCCGCGTACATGAAGCCGCTGAACAGCGGCACGCGCGCCGATCCGCAGCACGCCCTCGGCGGCGTACTCCACGAGCCCGACGTCGGTCTTGAAGAGCTCCATCGCCGTGCCCGTCACGTGGAACAGCACGATCACCCACAGCTCGCGGCCGGTCTCGAGCCGCGTCGCGATCATGATCACCTGGATCGCGATCGGCGGCGAGCGTCAGGAAGTCGTTCGGCGCGAGCGCCGCGTCGTCGGGGTACCAGAGCCGCACCGCGACGATCACGACCAGCAGCGATGCGCCGAACAGGCACGCCCACGCCTGCTTGAGCAGGAAGACGCCGACCTCGACGAGGCGCGCCCGCGCGCCCGTCGCGCGGGCGCATCCGCGAGGAACCGGTGGGCCGCGACATCGATCCGCCGCTCGAGGCGCGTGGGCTGACGCATCCCCGACGCTACCCCGGGTAGACCGGGCGCTCGTGCCGGTGGCCCGGTCGATGAGACGCGCGACCATCTCGTCGTCCGTCGTGTGCTCCCCCGGCTGGTTGGGCTTGCCCAGCCCGTGATAGTCGCTCGAGCCGGTCACGATCAGATCGCGCTCCGCGCTGATCCTGCGCAGCGTCCGGATGCCGGCATCCAGGTTCTCGCGATGACCGAGCTCGAAGCCGCCGAGGCCGGCGTCCAGCATCCGGTCCAGCAGCGGCCTGCGGCAGGAGGCCCGCCCGGCCCGCGGGATGCGCGATGATCGCCACGCCGCCGGCACCGACGATGAGCTGGACCGCGGTCACCGGGTCGGGCGCGTAGAGCGCGACGTAGTAGTCGCCGCGAGGACTCAGGATGCCGGAGAACGCCTCCGCGCGGTCGCGGACCAGGCCGCGCGCGACGAGCGCGTCCGCGATGTGCGGCCGGCCCACGGTCGCGCCGTCCGAGGTCTGCGCGACGATGTCGTCCCAGTCCAGGTCGAAGTCGCGCGAGATCCGGTCGGCCATGAGGCGCGCGCGATCCAGCCGGGACGAGCGGATGCGGTCGGTCATCGCCGCGGAGCATCGGGGTCGTCGGGGTCGACGAGATACGCGAGGACGTGGACGCTGCGCCACTCGTGCCGCGCCGACAGCTCCATCCCCGGCACGAAGGTCATGCCGAGGGATGCCGCCGCCTCGGCCGCCTCGGCCCAGCCCGACGTCGTGTCGTGGTCGGTGAGGGCCGCGGTGCGCAGCCCGTGCCGGTGCGCGGCGGCCATGACCTGCGCCGGCGACTCCGTGCCGTCGGAGTGGATCGAGTGC
>CAVWJT010000005.1:0-26254 GCA_963755235.1 uncultured Acidimicrobiia bacterium | reverse complement strand
TGAAGTCGGGATTGAACCAGCCCCATGTAGAACTCGGCGAGGTGGTAGGCGAGGAAGAGCAGGACGATGATTCCCGTCCAGCGCATGGTGCGGCTGGCGAAGTTCGCGGCGACGTAGTCGCGCGGCGACTGGTATCGCACCGGCCGGGCCCGCCGGTTGATGAGGGTGAGCGTGTAGGCGGCGTGGAGGTGCAGCACGAGGGCGACGATGAGGACGATGCGCATGGCCCACAGCGCGACGGTGCGCGGGAACAGGGGCACGAGGAGATCGCGCAGCCACTCGCCGTAGTGGTCGATGTCCTCCGGGCCGAAGTACATCTTCAGATTGCCCACCATGTGGGCAATCACGTATCCCAGGCCGATCAGCCCGGTGATCGCCATCACGTACTTCTTGCCGACCGCCGAGGAGTACAGGTCGAGCAGGAACGGCTGGCGCTGACGCTCGCGCAGTCGCGGTGCCGGACACCGCCTCGCGTGCGTCCGCTTGCGCCATCGGCTCGAACGCTAACCGCTCGTTCACGTCATGGCGCTGGTCCCGAACGGGACCGTTCGCCTGACGTGGCGAGCAAGCCGGCTCCCACCCGGCGTTGACCGCGCACTCGCGCATGGTATGGATGACGCTGCGCGGCGCGCTGTCACCTGCGCCCACGTGTAGTCGTTGACCCGACAGCCCAGATCGGTGAGCTCGTTGCGTCGCTAACCGTCGTGGCGGCGCTCGACGGTGCCGAGTGGCCGAGGCGTCCGGTGACTTCGACCACCCGCTGAAATGGCTCGAAGGGAAATCGACGCACGCGCAACGTGGCGCCCGTTGCGGCGGTAGTGGGCCGGGTGCTCGGCAGCGGAAGGCCGGCCTAAGGTCAGCGCGAGAGCGCCGTTCCAGCGCCGACTCGACGGCGCTGTCGGGCAACAGACGGTCGAGCGCACGGGGCGCGCGGGTCGCCGCGGCCGCGAAGTTCGGCGAGCCGGCGTGCCGGACGAGGGGGGCGGAAAGCCCGAGACGCACGACGCTGGCGATCGTGGCCTACCGCCGCGCCACCGGGTTGGCGCCGCTGTAGGCGAGGTCGATGACGTCCGCGTCGCCGAGGAGCATCGGAGCCTTCGACCGTCACTCGTCGAGCCGTCACACGACGTGCGTCGTATCGACCGTCGACCCGCAGGCCAACACCCGTGAGAGCGGGGCGCGGTGAACTCGACTGATGCTCCCGTGACCGGTCGACGACTGTCCCGTGGATCGTGCTACTCGAGTCGGAGCTCACTGATCGTCGAGATCGAGCTGGCGAGACCCGCATCGGCGTCCTAGCGGCAGCTGACTGCTCACCGCGTGCCGCGCTGTCTCGTGCGGTGAGCAATCGGCGGGCTATGGGCGCTCACCGCTCACATCACGCGGAATGGATGACGCCGGGCGCGGGGCGGCGACGGAGGTTCCCTTCCTGGCCATCGCCGTGCTGGTCATCCTCGCCGTGCTCTGGTTCCGCCGGAGCACCTCGCCTGCGTCATCCGGACCGGCCTGAATCCGTCGCTTCGGACGACGCAGGCGAAGGAGGCGTCCAGCCGGCAGCGACAAGGCGCTTGCGCATCGTGGCCTGGACCCACGGGCGCCGTTCGGTGACCTGCGCCCACGTGTACTCGTACACGCGGAAGCCGATATCGACGAGTTCGTTTCGACGCTGGGCGTCGTTCCCTCGCTCGGTCGGTGCCGAGTGGCCGAGCCGACCTGTGACCTCCACGACGACAGCGAACGCCTCGAAGAGAAAGTCGACCCGGGCGACGTGGCGGCCGTTGCGGCGCTGCACTGCCTGCGTCCGCGGCCGCGGTAGGCGGGCGTCGCGGAGGAGGGTGAGGAAACGCCGCTCGAGAATCGATTCGCCGCCGCTGTCGACGAGCAGCCGGTCGAGCGTTCGCGCTCCCCATCGGCCAGGACCCCGCAGTTCAGCGAGACGACGCTCGAGCACGAGCGGCGCCGACAGACCAAGGCGCACAGCGCTGTCGATCGCTGCCTCCAGTCGAACGGTCGGGGTGCCGGCATAGGCCAGGTCGATGATCGTGCGCGTCGCCGACGAACATCGGAACCCGTCGACCATGACGACGTCGATCGGTCCGACCGAGTCGGTCGTGTGGACCGTGGCGCTGCAGGCGAGACCCCGCGCCCGGCGGGGCACGGTGAACTCGACCACGTCGTTCCGAGCACGGTCGAAGCCGTGCAGCCGACTGGCGGCCTCGTGGCTCACCCATCCTCGACCGTCGAGGGCGAGCAGCCCGATCCAGAGTCGTCGACGCCACGTGTCCGGCGAGCCTGCCATCACCAGGACCGTTGGCTCGACTGCCGACAGCCAACCGGTGGCTACCGCATGCCGCTGCGCCCGCGGGTTGATGCCAGACGCGCGGCAGCTGCTTGACGCCGATGGCCCCGTGTTGTCGGGCGGCAATACCGGTGACGGTCGTGACGACGCTTCTCTCCATGCCCCTACTGGGGGTGACGGGTGCGGGAAAGCGGAACGGGTGTGCCTGTGTCGTCTCAAGCGGCGTGATGTAGGCGTTCGAGACGACGCAAGCGAAGCCTGAGTCAACCGATCGCGGTCTCGCGCCGCGAGCGCCAGCCGTCGGGCGTGAGCACCCAGTCGGCCCGGCTGCCGTCCGGGAAGGCGAACGGCGCCCGCAGTCCGGTGTGGGCGTACGCGTCGGGCAGGTCGAGCACGGCGAGCTCGGGACCCCAGCGATGCCACCTCCGGCCGGCGGCTTCGGCCAGGTGCAGCGGGCCGCCGGCGAGCTCGATCGTTCCGTGGACCACGCCCTCCTGCGCGTACCCGTCGGGGCGCACCGTCGGCTCACCGGTCGCGTACCACTCGAGGTCGAGGGCGATCGGGCTGGGGATGCCGTAGGCGCGGCCCAGGGCATCCTCGGGATCGTCCAGGGCGGCGGCGTACGTCTCGTTGGCGACGGTCCACTGTTCCATCGGCGCGTCACACGTGTGCTCCGCCCACAGGGCGTGGGCCTTCACGAGCAGCGGGTCGGCCCGGACCGGCGCGTCCCACTCGGTCACGTGCAGCAGCGGCGCTCCGGGGCGGACCAGCCCGGCCCAGTACCACGCGGTGCGCCCGAACAGCCGGTAGCCGGTCACCGCGCCGAGCGAACCATCGCTGAACCAGCAGGTGAAGACCCACTCCTCGACCGCCGCGTCCGGATGCGGCCGATCGTGACGGGGATCGACAGCGGACGTGAGGGCCACGACCCGGCAGACTAGAACCGTGGTGCGGTACCTCAGCCTGGACTGGATCGACGAGCTGTCGCGCGCCGTCGCCGCCGACGAGCGACTGCGCGAGCTGGCGGGATCGCACGAGATCGGACTGACCCAGGTGGTCGGCGATGGCCCCGAGGGAGACGTCACCTACCACCTGCAGGTCGGCGACGGCGAGGCCCGCTTCGGCCCGGGGGTCGCCGACCCCGAACACGTCCGGATGGAGCAGTCGTGGGACACCGCGGTGGCGGTCGCGAGCGGAGACCTCAACGCCCAGGAAGCGTTCGTCAACGGCCACATCCGGCTCTACGGCGATCAGCAGCGCCTGCTCGACTCGCAGGCCGTCTTCGGGGCGCTCGACACCGTGCTCACCGAGCTGCGGGCGCGGACCGAGTACGTCTGACCGAGCCATGCCGGAGTTGCCCGAGGTCCAAGCCCACGCCGAGCGGCTCACCGAGGCGTACGCCGGCCAGCGACTGGCCCGTTTCGTGCCGCTGACGTTCACCGCGCTGAAGACCGTCGTTCCCGCCCCGACCGAGGCCCATGGGCAGCCGCTGGAGGAGGTCGGCCGGCGGGGGAAGTACCTGCTGCTGCGCTTCGAGCCGGTGACGTTCGTCGTCCACTTGATGCAAGGCGGCCGCCTGGGCTTCGACGCCAAGCAGGCGGCGAAGCCGCGCAACGGGCAGGCGCGCTTCGTCTTCGAGGGCGACCTGCCGGCGCTGCTGCTCACCGAGCAGGGCACCGAGCGCAAGGCCGGGGTGTGGTGCTTCCCGAGCGACACGGCCTTGACCTCGCCACCGCTGACCCAGCTCGGACCGGAGGCGGACCTCGTCGAACCGGATGAGTTGGCGGCCCTGTTCGCCGCCCGCTCGGTGCGTGTGCACGGGTTCCTGCGCGACCAGCGCTCGATCGCCGGCCTCGGGCGACGCCTCGCCAACGAGGTGTGCCACCGGGCGCAGCTGTCACCGTTCGCGATGACCGGGAAGCTCGGCGAGGATGCCGCCGCCGAGGTGGTCAAGGCGATCAGGGACGCCGTGGCCGAGGGGCTGGAATACGAGCGGGGGCGGGACGACATGAGCTCGTCCAAGGACCGCCCCGGCCGGGTGCACGGCCGCACCGGCGAGCCGTGCCCGGTGTGCGGCGACACGATCCGGGCCGTGGAGTACTCCGGCTACACGGTGAACTACTGCCCGACCTGCCAGACCGGGGGCAAGGTGCTGGCCGACAACACGACCAGCAAGTTCCTCAAGTAGCGCGTCAGCCCGGTGGCGGCGGAGGCGAACTGCCGGGAGGGGCCGTCGGTGGGTGCGCTTGCGCCGGTGGCGGCGGCGGGGGCGGAGCACCCGTCGGTGGGGGCGGGGGGACCGACCCGGACGGTGCGCCCGCCGCGCTCCAACTCGGGTAGGTGTCGGTCATCAGCAGCACGTAGCTGTGGGTCTGCAGGATGTAGTGGAAGACCTGCAGGATGAAGCCGAACATCCCGCGGGGATGCTTGCCCGTGATCACGATCACGAACCATGAGGCGATCAAGACGAAGAACATCGCGAAGCCGAGGACGGCGGCGATCACGATCGCCGGGATCGCCCAGATGAACCGCAGTCCATTCGTCAGCCGGTTGGCCGGTTCGTCGTACGAGAACGTCGTCGTGGCCGGCACCGGGCCGGGATCGGTGCCGAACGCCGGGTACGGGTCGTACAGCAGGTAGACGTATCCGAAGACCCGGCTGTTGTAGCCGAGCCACGCCCACTGCAGGTCCCACAGTCCCTGGTTCCGCTTTCCCGTGAACAGGACGATGAACCACTGGACGACGGCCAGGATCTCGGCGAGGTACGCCCAGACCTGAGCGACGATGACGTGGGGGATGGCGAGGATGATGCGAAACGCGGTCGTCAGCCGGTTCCGGGCCTCGGTGTAGACGACGTCGTAATTGAGGGCAGCCACGGATCGCAACGTAGCTCCCGCCGCAGGGCTGACTGGGCGATCACTAGCGTGCCCGTCCATGCCGATCCATCTCCTTGCCGCGGCCGGGGACTACGCGCCAGCGGTCCTGTGCCCTGGCGACCCGCAGCGTGCGACGTATATCGCCGAGAGCTTCTTCGAACCGGGGGCCCGGCTCGTGACCGAAAAGCGCGGATTGCTCGGCTACACCGGAACGTTCGAGGGAGTGCCGATCAGCGTGCAGACCACGGGCATGGGCTGTCCGAGCGCGGGCATCGTGTTCGAGGAGCTGACCGCGCTCGGAGTCACCCGCCTGATCCGCGTCGGCACGTGCGGCGCGATCGGAGACGGGATCGGCATGGGAGACACAGTGGTCGCGACCGCCGCCTCGTGCGACGACGCGACCCCACTGCGGTACGCCGACATGGCGGGCTACGCGCCAGCGGCGGCGTTCACGCTCGTCGAGACCGCGACCAGGCTGAGCCGCGAATCGGGGGCGACGGTGCACGTGGGCCCGATCGTGTCGAGCGGCGTGTTCTACGACCCGGACCCATCGCGAGTGCCGCTGTGGAAGCGGCTCGGCCACCTCGGCATCGAGATGGAGGCGGCGATGCTCTACACGATCGCCGCCGTCAAGCGGGTCGAGGCGCTGGCGATCTGCACGGTGAGCGACCTCGTCGGCGAGGGCACGAGCGAGCGGATCAGCGAGGACGAGCTACGCCGCGGCGTCGACGCGATGATGCGCGTCGCCTGCCGCGTCGCCGTGTCTTGACCCGTTCTGTCGTTTGATATCGACCGTTGTGAGCCGATACCAAACGACAGAACCGCTCAGATGAGGTTGAGAGTCTTCACCTCATCTCGTTCGGCTATCAGCTCGGCCACGGAGGCGTCGATCTTCGACCGGCTGTACTCGTCGATCTCGAGCTCCGGCACGATCTCGTACTCCCCGCCCGAGCAGGTGACCGGGAAGCTCGAGATCAGGCCTTCGGGGACGCCGTAGCTGCCGTCGCTGGGGATCGCCATCGACACCCAGTCGTCGCCCGGCGTGCCGAGCGTCCACGAGCGGATGTGGTCGATGGCCGCGTTGGCGGCCGACGCCGCGGACGAGGCGCCCCGCGCCTCGATGATGGCCGCGCCCCGCTTGGCCACGGTCGGGATGAACACGGTGTCGACCCACTCGTGGTCGCCCACGGCCTCGTAGGCGTTCTTGCCGGCGACCTCGGCGTGGAACAGGTCGGGGTACTGCGTCGTCGAGTGATTGCCCCAGATGGTCATCATCTTCACGTCCGCCACCGGGGCGCCGAGCTTGCCGGCGATCTGGCTGATCGCCCGGTTGTGGTCGAGGCGGGTCATCGCCGTGAAGCGTCCGGGATCGAGCCCGGCGGCGTTGTTCATCGCGATCAGGGCGTTGGTGTTGGCCGGGTTGCCGACCACGAGCACCTTGACGTCGCGGCGCGCCGACCGGGCGAGCGCCTCACCCTGGGGCTTGAAGATCCCGCCGTTGGCCGCGAGCAGATCGGAACGTTCCATCCCCTGCTTGCGCGGCATCGCGCCGACGAGCAGGGCGACCTGGGCGTCGCCGAACGCGGTGTCGGCGTCGTCGGTACACACGATCTCGTGGACCAGCGGGAAGGCGCAGTCGTCGAGCTCCATCCGCACCCCCTCCAGGGCGCCGAGGGCCGGCGTGATCTCGAGCAGTTGGAGCGTGACCGGCGTGTCGGGGCCGAGCATGGCGCCCGACGCGATGCGGAACAGGAGGCTGTACCCGATCTGGCCGGCGGCCCCGGTGACGGCGACCCGAACCGGTGACGGTGACGACGACGACTTCGTGCTCACGAGCGCCGAGCGTAGGCAACGGCGTCAGGCTTCGAGGAAGTACGTGATGACCTCGGTGTAGTAGACGCTGACCGTCAGGTTTCAGGTGGATGCCGTCGCCGTAGATGCAATCCCCGGGGCAGCGGGTGGCGAAGTCAGGCCAGTTGACGACCTTGACGTTGGGATAGCGCCGCGGGAGACGGGCCAGCAGTTGATTGTTCGGCTCGATCCACGGCTTTCCCCGGCGCGCTGACCAGCAGCACGACGACCCGGCGCACGTCGCGCAGTTCGGCGAAGAAACTGTCGAGCGTCTCCTGGCTGATCGGTCCGTTGGTGCCGAGGTGGACGATGACGGCGTCGCCGAGGAGACGCTGGGCGCGCAGCGCTTGGACGTTGGGGATCTCGTCCACCATCTGCCGGCTGACCTTGGCGTCGACCGTGATGCCCTCGGCCGCCAGATCTTCGGCCGCGCCGAGCATCACCGAATCGCCGATGGCGAGGATCGGGTACGGCTCCGGCGGCACGGTCGTGGTCGGGCGAGCCGTCGTCGGCGGGGCGGTGGTCGGAGCCACGGTGGTCGCGCCGGGTGCGACCGTTCCCGTACCCGCCGGCACGGTGGTGCCCGGCGAGACAGTCGCCGGCGGCCCGCTCGCAGGCGTCGTCGCCGGCGTCGTCGTCGGCGCGGCCCGGTCGAGCACGTTGCGTGACGGCCTCGCTGGCCTCGTCGAGCGACAGGGCGATCTCGTTCTGCTTGAGCTCGGCGGTCGCCAGGTTGGCGACGGCGAACACCGACACCGCGACGCAGCCGGCACCGGCGGCGGCGATGATCCGGCGGGGCACCGGGTCGCGCCGCGCCTGCAGCCGTCGCCACCAGCGCCCGACGTGGCGGCGCCGGATCGGCATCTCCACGAAGCGGTACGAGGCGTCGGCGACCACCGCGGTGAGCGCCAGGGCGAGCACGAACTCGGCGACCGTCAACGCGCGGCCGGCCACCCCGCGGATGATCTGGTAGATCGGCCAGTGGAAGAGGTAGATCCCGTACGACCGGACGCCGATCCACACCAGCACCGGGTTGCCGAGAATGGGACCGGCCCACGCCCCGCGGTGGGTGACGCCGGCGATCAGCATCAACGTGGCGAGACCGGTCAGGAAGAACCCACCTCGGAACAGCCATGGATCGGCGCCCTCGGGCGTGACGATGTGGACGTACCAGCACAGGGCCGCCAGCCCCGCCAGCCCGGCGAGCGCGACGACGTCGACGAGATGGCCCTTCTGGCGCAGCGGCCCACGCATGATCGCCACCGGCCGCCACACCAGGGCGAGAGCGCCACCGAGCAGAACTCCGGCAGCGCGGGTGAGCGTTCCGAGGTAGGCGAAATCGAGCCTGGAGATGCACCGCTCGCCGACCTTCCAGTAGGCGTCGGGCGTCACGTCGCACGTGCTGATCGGGCCCTGGGGCACGATCAACGCCGTCAGCACGGTGATCCCGAGGGCGGCGGCGAACAGCCACGGCGCCAGCTGCGGCAACCGGCGGCGGCCGAGGCGCATCAGGGCGATCATCACGAGTGGCCAGACCAGGTAGAACTGCTCCTCCACGGCCAGGCTCCAGAGGTGGCGGAGCGGGGCGAAGTCGCCGGTCGCGGTGTATGCCCTGGCCGACCCAGATCTGGTACCAGTTCGTGACGTACGTCAACGCCGCGATCACGTCGCCCCGGAGCTGTCCGAGCACGTCGCGCTTGAACAGGGCGGTGTAGATCGACAGGCCGATCAGCAGCACGAACAGCGCCGGGAGCAACCGGCGGGCGCGGCGCGCGTAGAAGTCGCGCAGGCTGACGGTGCCGGTGCGCTCGTGCTCGCCGATCAGGAGCAGGGTGATGAGGTACCCGCTGATGACGAAGAACACCTCGACGCCGAGGAAGCCGCCGGGGAGCCACGAGTTGTTGGCGTGGTACACCATCACCGCGAGCACGGCGAGCGCCCGCATCCCGTCGAGCCCGGGCAGGTACGGAAGCCGGCTGATCGCGGGGCGGGGCCGGCCCCATTCGAGCGGCCTGGTGGCCGTGTCCGTCATCGTCGGCTAGGTCACCGCAAGCCCGAGGTTGGCGTAGATCTCTCGGGTCGCAGTGCTGCGGTTGAGCGTGTAGAAGTGCAGCCCGGGGGCGCCCGCCTCGAGCAGCTCGGCGCACAGCTTGGTCGCCACATCGACGCCGATCCGGCGCACGTCGGCCGGATCGTCGACGCCGTCGAGCCGTTCGGTGAGCCATGCCGGAAGGGCGGCGCCGCTGAGCTGCGCCATCCTCGTCAGCTGGCCGGCATTGGTGATCGGCATGACTCCGGGAATCACCGGCTTGGTGATCCCGAGCGCGACGAGCTCGTCGACGAGGCGGAGGTAGTGCTGCGCCTCGAAGAAGAACTGGGTGATCGCGAAGTCGGCCCGCTGCAACTTGGCGGCGAGCAGGCGACGGTCGGTCACCCGGTCCGGTGACCGGGGATGCACTTCGGGATGGGCGGCCACGCCGATCGAGAAATGATCCAGCGGATCGATGTCGTCGATGAGGTCGGTGGCGTACGTGTACTCGCTCGGCCGGACGTCGGCGGGATCCTGCGGCGGATCGCCGCCGAGGGCGAGGATGTTGTCGATCCCGGCCGCCCGGTACTCGTCGAGGATCGAGCGGATCTCGGCTCGGGTGTGGCCCTGGCAGGTCAGATGGGCCATCGGCGTGATCGAGGTCTCGCGGCGGACCCAGGTGACCACGTCCCGGGTGCGCTGACGGGTACTCCCCCCGGCGCCGTAGGTCACCGAGACGAAGCTCGGGGTCAGCGGCTCGAGCTCGGCGATGGCGCGGCCGAGGGACAGCTGCGCGCCGTCGGTCTTGGGCGGGAAGAACTCGAAGGAGAACGTCCGCCCTGCCGCGAGGAGATCGGACACGCGAGCCATGGGATCCGCCTGAGGCTATCGCCCCCCACCCGGTCGTCAGGGGTCATCGGTCAGTGGCGGAAGTGGCGCTCGCCGGTGAAGATCATGGCGATCCCGTGCTCGTCGGCGGCGGCGATGACCTCGGAGTCGCGGACGCTCCCGCCGGGCTGGATCACCGCCTGCACCCCCGCCGCGGCGACGACGTCGAGGCCGTCGCGGAACGGGAAGAAGGCGTCGCTCGCGGCCACGCCACCCTCGACCCGGTCGCCCGCCCGCTCGGCGGCGATGCGCGCCGAGTCGACGCGGTTCTGCTGGCCGGCGCCGATGCCGAGCGCCTGCCGGTCACGGGCGAAGACGATCGCGTTCGAGCTCACCGCGGCGCACACGGTCCAGGCGAACTCGAGGTCGTCCCATTGCCCGGGCGTGGGCTCGGTCGTAGTGACCACCCACCACGCCGACCGGTCGATGGTGATCGGGTCCGCCGTCTGCACGAGCAAGCCGCCGTCGACCGGGCGGAGGTCGAGCGTCCGGGGACCGGGCGGTTCGGCCGACAGCACCCGGAGGTTGGTCTTGGCGGTGAGGGTCGCCAGCGCGTCGTCGGCGTACTGCGGGGCGACGACGACCTCCGTGAACACCGAGGCCAGCGCGGTGGCAAGCCCGTCGGGCACCGCCCGGTTGAGCGCCACGATGCCGCCGAACGCGCTCACCGGATCGCAGGCGTTGGCCCGTCCGTACGCCGTGGTGATGTCATCGGCGACGGCGACGCCGCAGGGGTTGGCGTGCTTGACGATGACGCAGGCGGGCTCGGCGAACTGGTGGACGAGGCGCCACGCGGCTTCGGCGTCGAACAGATTGAGGTAGCTCAGCGCCTTGCCGCCGTGCTGGGTGGCGTGGTCCCACCACCCGGTCGAGCCGGCGAAGCGGTAGCGCGCCGCCCGCTGGTGCGGGTTCTCGCCGTAGCGCAGCGCTTGCGCCCGTTCGAGGTTCAGCTGCAGCGAGTCCGGCAGGAGCGGATCCTCGTCCTCGGCCTCCGTCGGTCGGGGTCCGGAGTCGTCGAGCCACGCGACGATCTCCGTGTCGTAGGCCGCGGTGCGGGCGAACGCGGCCCTGGCGAGCCGGTGTCGCGTCGGCCCGGACAGTCGCCCGCCGGCGCGCAGCTCGGCCAGCACCGGCTCGTACTCGGCGGGATCGACGACGACGCCGACGTGGGCGTGGTTCTTGGCCGCGGCCCGTACCATCGCCGGCCCGCCGACGTCGATCAGCTCGATCCCCGGCTCCTGGCTGAACGGGTACAGGTTCACGACCACGAGGGCGATCGGATCGATGCCGAACTCCTCGAGGTCGCGCCGGTGGTCGGGGTCGTCGGGGTCGGCCAGGATGCCGCCGTGCACCTTCGGGTGCAGCGTGACCACCCGATGGCCGAGGATCGCCGGGAAGCCGGTGCGGTCGGCGACGTCGGTGACCGGGACGCCGTCCTCGGCGATCGCCCGGGCAGTCCCCCCGCTCGACAGCAGGTCCCATCCCAGGTCGTGGAGTCCGCGAGCGAGCTCGACGATCCCAGACTTGTCGTAGACGGACAGCAGGGCGGTCGGCACCCGGCGGAGGGTAACGAGTGCGGGCGATCATCACCGCGGCTGATCACAGGGACTACGGTGCGCGCCCGGGCGGGTGGCCGGCACGACCCGACAGGAGGGCAGGTAGTGGATCTCAGCAAGTTCAAGCCGGGTGATTGGCTGCTCGCCGCCGGCGGCGTCGCGATGCTCATCTTCGGACTCGCCCTCGACTGGGCCGAGTACGAGGGGGTCAGCGGCAACAACGCGTTCGACTACTTCTTCACCGGCGGGATCGCCTGGCTCCTGGTCGTCGCCGCCGGTGTCATCGCCGTGCTGCTCGCCGTGGGCGCGATCAACGCCGACACGACCCCGTGGCCAGCTGGTCCTCCTCCTGATGACGGGGCTCGCGACCCTCCTGATGCTCCTGCGGGTGATCATCGGGGCGGGCGACGAGGCGGGTTTCGACCTCGACCGCGGGGTCGGCATGTACATCGCCTTCATCGCCGCCGCGATCGCCTTCGCCGGCGCGGTGATGAACTACACGAGGAGCGGCGGGAAGCTTTCCGACCTCGCCGACATGGACAAGATGCGCGGGGCGTTCAAGGGCTCCGGCGGGGATGAAGGAGGAGGATCGACGTCCGCCCCACCTCCGCCGCCTCCGGCTCCGCCCCCGCCGCCCGCCCCGTAGGGCTCACAGCGCGGCGACGATCCGCGCCATCAGCTCGCCGGCCTCCGTCGGGTTGAGCCCGACCTCGACGCCCGCGGCGGCCAGCGCGTCCATCTTCCCCTGAGCGGTGCCCTTGCCGCCGGACACGATCGCTCCGGCATGGCCCATCTTCTTGCCGGCGGGGGCGGTGACCCCGGCGATGTACGCGCTCATCGGCTTGGTCACGTGGGCCGAGATGAACTCGGCCGCCTCTTCCTCGGCCGAGCCGCCGATCTCGCCGATCATGAACACGGCGTGGGTCTCGCGCATCAGCTTCGAACTCGGCCAGGCAGTCCACGAAGCTGGTCCCGGGGACGGGGTCGCCACCGATGCCCACGCACGTGGACACGCCGATGCCGTTCTCCTTGAGCTCGTAGAGCGCCTGGTACGTGAGCGTCCCGGAGCGGCTGACGATGCCGACGTTGGGCCGGTCGGTCGACGGCGGGAGGGCGATGTCGCCCGCGGTGATGCCGATGTTGCACTTGCCGGGGCTGATCGCCCCCGGACAGTTCGGGCCGAGCAGGCGGGTCTGCGGGAACTGCCGCCGCAGGGTGTTGAACACCCGTGCCTCGTCGTGCGCCGGGATGCCCTCGGTGATGCACACGACGAAGCTGATCCCCGCCGTGGCCGCCTCGATGATCGCGGCGGGCGCGGCCTTGGGCGGGACGGCGACGAACGAGGCATCGGCGCCGGTGGCGGCGACGGCCTCGGCGACCGCATCGAAGATCGGGATCCCGTCGACGTCCTGGCCGCCCTTGCCGGGCGTCACGCCGGCGACCACCTGCGTCCCGTAGTCGCGGTTGCGGAGACCGTGAAACCGGCCCTGACCGCCGGTCAGGCCCTGCACGACGACCTTGGTGTCCTGGTCGATGAAGATCGCCATCAGCTTGCCCCGTTGGCGATGCGTACGGCTTCGCGGGCGGCCTCGAGCATCGTCGCTTTGCTGATCAGCCGGTCGGCCGGGATGTCCGCCTCGTCGATGATCCGCCGCCCCTCGTCGGCGTTGGTGCCGTCGAGCCGTACGACCATCGGCGCGCGGAGTTCCACGCGACGCACGGCCTCGACGATCCCCTTGCCCACCTCCTCACCGCGCGTGATGCCGCCGAAGATGTTGATGAAGATCGACCGCACCCGCTCGTCGAAGTTGATCACCTCGAGGGCGGCGGCCATCACGTCGGCGTTGGCCCCGCCGCCGATGTCGAGGAAGTTGGCGGCCTTGCCGCCGACCTGGTTGACGACGTCGAGCGTGCTCATCGCGAGGCCGGCACCGTTGGCGATGATCCCGACCGAGCCGTCGAGCCCGATGTACTGGAGGTCCTTCTCCTTGGCCAGACGTTCCCGCTCGTCGAGCTCCTCGATGCCCCTGAACTCGTCCCACTCCGGATGCCGGAAGGCGGCGTTGTCGTCGAGCGTGACCTTGGCGTCGAGCGCGTGCACGGCGCCGGACGGGGTGAGGATCAGCGGGTTGATCTCGGCGAGATCGCAGTCCCCCTCCGTGTAGCAGCGATACAGCTTGACCAGCATGTCGGCGACGCCGTCGACGGCCTTCTCCGGGATCGCCGCGTCGACCGCGGCCTGCCGGGCGACGTCGACGGACAGCCCGTCGACGGGATCGACGTGGAGCCGGACGATCGCGTCGGGGTCGCGGGCCGCCACCTCCTCGATGTCGACCCCACCCTGGGCCGACAGCATCAGCAGGTGCTGCTTGGCGGCCCGGTCGAGCGTGAAGCTGGCGTAGTACTCCTCGGCGATGTCCGACGCGTGCTCGACCCACACCCGCTTGACGGTGTGGCCCTTGATGTCCATCCCGAGGATGGTC
This sequence comes from uncultured Acidimicrobiia bacterium, assembly GCA_963755235.1. Lineage (GTDB taxonomy): Bacteria > Actinomycetota > Acidimicrobiia > Acidimicrobiales > Ilumatobacteraceae > JALZMG01. The sequence goes on along the minus strand of CAVWJT010000005.1, from coordinate 12,272 downwards.
CCGGCGACGGCGCGGACCTCGGAGGCGTCGCCGGCGAGCTTGATCCCACCCGCCTTGCCCCGGCCACCCACCTGGACCTGGGCCTTCACGACGACGGGATAGCCGGCCGCTTCGGCCGCGGCCACCGCATCGTCGACGGTGGTGGCGACACCGCCCGGGCTCACCGGGATGTCGTAGCGGGCGAAGTACTGCTTGCCCTGATACTCGTAGAGGTCCACGTGTCTCCTCAGACGGCTTCTTCGGTCCGCGCGTCGAGCGCGCGCTCCAGCCACGAGCTGATCTCGCGGAGCGACGAACCGGGCCCGAACACCTCACCGACACCGAGTTCGCGGAGCGATGCGGGCGTCGGCCTCCGGGATCACCCCGCCACCGAACACCAACACGTCGTCGAGGCCGCGGTCGCGGAGCTCGTCGAGCACCCGCGGGAACAACGTCAGGTGGGCGCCGGACAGCAACGACAGGCCGAGCGCGTCGGCGTCCTCCTGCAGCACGGTCTCGGCGATCTGCTCCGGGGTCTGGTGCAAGCCCGTGTAGATCACCTCGAACCCGTGGTCGCGCAACGCCCTCGTGATCGTCTTGGCCCCGCGGTCGTGCCCGTCCAGGCCTGGCTTGGCCACCACCACGCGATACGGGCGCCTCACGAACGGCGAACCCTAGTGGTGGTTTCGAGTGCACCGTGGAGCCGGACCCGCGCCCCACCACAATGGCGCCCGTGAGCCTCGACCCCACCGAGCGGTTCGGCTTCATCCGCCTGCGTTCCCCGCTCGCCCGCGCCGTGGTGCCGGTCGCGGCCGGAGCCGCGGCCATCGGGGTGATCCTGCTCGCGACGTGGGGGATCGCCGCGCTGATGGCCGGCGGTCGCGCCGAGCTCACCGAGCGGCTCGCCCCGTCGACGTTCCGGGTGGGCGACGTCGAGGATGTCGCCGGCGAGATCGAGGAGGACGGTCCGTTGCTGCTGGCCGGGATGGGCACCTCCGGTGAGCGCACGCTCGTGCTCGACCACGCCGGCGACGACCCGACCAGGGGATGGCGGACGTTCTGGGCGTACCCGGCCGATCGCGACGCGTCGTGCGCCCTGGCCCAGGCCGAGGGAACGGGCCGGTTCACGGACTGCGAGGGACGCCCGCTCGGCGTGGACGACCTCGCCCGGCCCGAGGGTGTACGCCCGGTCGTCCAGGACCAGCGCGTCCTGTATCTCGACTTGCGCGAGGCGACCACTCCCCCCACAACCTGAGGGAGTTTCGAGCCTCCAGGAGGACTACTCTCTGCGCCCATGTTGGGTCGCGGCGGCGCCACTACCTCACCACGTCGGGCCCGGGCGGCGGTCGTCGCGCTCGTGCTCGCGGCCACGCTGGTCCCGAGCCTGTCGGCGCACGCCACGCCCGGCGACGACGGTGCGGGTGAGTCGACCACGACCAGCTCGACGACGACCACGACGACCGCGACCACCGTGGCCGAGCCCACGACGACCCTCGCCGAGACGACCACCACCTCGACCACCGCGCCACCGACAACTGCGGCCGCACCGACGACGACCGCGACCACGACGCCGGCACCGGCAACGACGGCGCCGGCGACCACGCAGCCGCAGTCCCAGCCGACCACGGCGGCCGGCGACCGCCGAGGCCACCGTCACGGCGGCGACCGCCCAGGCGCAGCGGGCGCCGTGCGGCGTCGAGCGCACGCTGCGTCCGGCCCGCTCCGGCGTCGGCGTGGTGTGTCTCGAGCGGGCCCTCATCCGGCGCGGCCACGCCATCCGCGGTCCCGACCGGACCTTCGACCGCACCACGGTCGCCGCCGTGCGCAAGCTCCAGCAACGCATCGGGATCCTCGTCACGGGCGTCGCCGGTCCGGCGACACTCGCCGAGCTCGACATCTGGGCCGGGCCGGCCATCGACGTCGCCTGCAGCGCGGGGCGGCCAGTGAAGCGCTCCACCCGCGGGCTCGCCGCCCGCTGTGTCGAGCAGCGGCTGATCCAGCTCGGCTACGACGTCAACGGCCCGGACACGAGGTTCGACCTCAGCGGTGCCGTCGCCATCGCGGCGTACGAACGGGGCAAGGGATTCATGATCACCGACCGGATCGCCGGTCCGTGGACGCTGCGCCGGTTGGGGATCTGGTCCGGACCGTCGCTGACCGTTGCCTGCACCACGTCGCGACCCGTCCTCCACGGCACCAGAGGCCCGCCGGCGCGCTGCCTCGAGCAACGACTGATCCAGCTCGGCTACCCGCTCTGGGCACCCGACCGGACGTTCGACGCGTCGGCCACCGAAGCACTCCGCCAGTACCAGGCCCGCATCGGACACACCGCCGATGGTCGGGCCGGCAAGTTCGTGCTCGCCTCGCTCGGGATCTGGAAGCAGCCGCCGGCGGTCACGTGCAAGGTCGGCCGGACCGTGCGGTGGGGCACGACCGGGCGGGCCGCCAGGTGCCTCGAGCGCAAGCTGTCTCCCTCGGCTACGCCCTTGACGGACCGGACCGTCGCTTCGACAGCACCAGCGTCGATGCGGTGCGGGCCTACCAGCGGGCCAACTTCCTCGACGCCGACGGGGTCGCCGGCCCGTTCACTCTCTTCTCGCTCGGCATCTGGTCCGGGCGCAACCCGTACGCGCCGCCGCCCGTCCCGGCGAACTCGGGCACCGGCCGGCGCATCGTCTACTCCCGCGCGATGCAGCGGATCTGGGCCGTCGAAGCCGACGGCCGGGTCGTCAAGACCCACCTCGTCTCGGGCCGGCTCTACGAGCCGTACGCCGGCACCTATTCGGTCTACTCCCGCTCGATGTACACCTACTCGGTGGCCGACCCCGACGTGAAGTGGCGCTACATGGTGCGCTTTGCCTACGGACCCGACGGTGGCCGCATCGGCTTCCACGAGATCCCGACCAAGTTCGGCGTGCCGCTGCAGAGCGAGAGCCAGTTGGGCCAGCCGCTGTCCGGCGGGTGCGTGCGCCAGCGCACCAGCGACGCGCTGTGGACCTGGAACTGGGCCTACCTCGGCACCAAGGTGGTCGTGCTCTAGGAGCGGGTGCGTTCAGGTCGCCGGCGACGTCGCCGCGACGAGGCGGCCGGCGAACTCCTCGGCGTGCTCGGCGAGCTTGCCCCGCTGCAGGGCGAGTCCGCCGACGACGTTGGCGCCCGTGGCCTCCACCGCTCCGGTGAGCTTGTCCAGACTGTGGCGGGGATTGACCGCGAACGTGCAGAAGACCGCCGCCTGCTTGCCCCGCATCGCCGGCAGTTGCGACACCGCCGCCAGACCCCACGGCGCGACGCCGACGACGATGAACCCATGCACCCAGGTGCCCACGAGCACGATGTCGGCCTCCTGGATCGCGGCGTAGTCCGGCTGGCGCACCTTGGACACGCCGGTGATCGTCCAGCGCTCCTGGCTGAGGTCATCGGCGATGAGCTCGGCGGCTCGCCACGTGTTGCCCGTCAGGCTCTCGACCAACAGCGCCGCCTTCATCCCCCGCGATTCAAGCACGGCCGGGCGAACCGCCGGAACGTTCACCTGCTGTTCGCGGTAAGCCGAGAACTCCGCTCGGCAGATGATTTACCGTGGCGGCGATGGCCGCGCGAACCTCATTCCTCGCCCTTCCCATCGCCGCCCTGGCCACCGCCGTGGTCGTTCCGGTGGTGATGTCAGTCGGCGAGCCGTCCCTGGCGGTGCCCAATCCCACCAGCACGGTGTTCATCAACGAGCTGCACTACGACAACGACGGCGCCGACGCCGGCGAGGCGATCGAGATCGTGGGGCCGGCGGGCACCGACCTCACTGGTTGGAGCATCGTCGTGTACAACGGCGCCGGCGGCGCGTCGTACGGCACGTTCCCGTTGAGCGGTGTCCTCACCGATACCAGCGGCGGCTACGGCTTCGCCGTCGTTCCCGTCCTCGGTCTCCAGAACGGCGCACCGGACGGGCTGGCCCTGGTCTCCCCCAGCGAAGTGGTGCAGTTCCTGTCCTACGAGGGATCGTTCACGGCGACCAACGGCCCGGCATCCGGGCAGGTGTCAACGGACATCGGCGTCGCCGAGGCCGCCAACGAGCTGGCCGGGTTGTCGCTCCAGCTGACCGGGACGGGCGCCACGTACGGCGACTTCACGTGGAGCTCGCCGGCGACGGCCAGCTTCGGCGCGGTGAATCCCGGGCAGACGTTCTCCACGACCGGCACGACGACGACCTCGTCGTCCTCGTCCACCTCCTCCACGACCACGACGACCACCCTGCCTCCCGGACCCTGCGCGTCACCGCCGGAGATCACGCCGATCTCGACCATCCAGGGGCTCACCGACATCTCGCCGTGCGCCGGCCAGACCGTGCTCATCGACGGCGTCGTGGTCGGCGACTACGAGGGCGCGTCGCCCACGCTCCGCGGCTTCTACGTCCAGGAGCAGGACGCCGAACACGACGCCGATGCGGCGACGTCGGAGGGCATCTTCGTCTTCAACGGCAGCAACAACTCGGTCGCCCTCGGGGACGTCGTGCAGGTGCGGGGCACGGTCAGCGAGTTCCAGGGCCAGACCCAGGTCTCGGCCCAGACGATCACGCCGGTCGGCACCGGCGCGACGGTGACCGCGGCCGAGGCCGACCTGCCGGTCCCCGCCGCCGACCACTTCGAACGCTTCGAGGGCATGCTCACCTCGTTCGAGGAAGAGCTCACGGTCACCGAGCACTTCCAGCTCGGCCGGTTCGGCCAGATCGTGGTGTCGAGCGGCGGCCGGCTCTTCCAGCCCAGCACGGTCGCCGAACCGGGGGATCCGGCGCGGGCGGTGGCCGCCGCCAACGCCCTCAACCGGGTGATCGTCGACGACGCCCTGCAGAACCAGAACCCCGACCCGATCCTGTTCGGCCGGGGCGGTCAGCCGCTCAGCGCGGCGAACACGCTGCGCGGCGGCGACACGGTCACCGGGCTGGTCGGCGTGATGACCTACACGTGGGCCGGCAACGCCGCCTCGGGCAACGCCTACCGCGTGCGCCCGATCAACGACCTGTCGGACACGGTCCCCGGCGGCGGGGTGCCGAACTTCCAGCCGGCCAACCCGCGCCCGACGGCGGCACCCGACGTCGGCGGATCGCTGCGGATCGCCAACTTCAACGTGCTCAACTACTTCCTCACCCTCGACGTCGGCACCGCCGAGGTCTGCGGACCGGTCGGGTTCGAGCAGGAGTGCCGGGCGCGGAGACCGCCATCGAGTTCGAACGCCAGCGCACCAAGCTGCTCGCCGCGCTGACCAAGCTCGACGCCGACATCGTCGGGCTCATCGAGCTCGAGAACACACCGGACGTGGACCCCTTGGGCGACATCGTCGCCGGGCTCAACGCGCTCGATGGCGACGACTACGCCGCCATCGACACCGGCACCATCGGCACCGACGCGATCAGGGTCGGGATCATCTACAAGCCCGGCGCCGTCAGTCCGATCGGCGACTGGGCGATCATCGACGAGAGTGTTGATCCGAGGTTCAACACCGCCCGTAACCGGCCGTCGCTCGCCCAGTCGTTCGTCGAGACGGACTCCGGCGAGATCGTGACGGTGGTCGTCAACCACCTCAAGTCGAAGAACTGCGGCGGCGAGACCGGCGGTGACATCGACGACGGCGACGGGCACGGGTGCTTCAACGCCACCCGCACGGCCGCCGCCGAGGCGCTCCGCGACTGGGTCGCCGCAGACCCGACCGACGTCGCCGACGACGACGTGCTCCTGCTCGGCGACATGAACTCCAACGCCAAGGAGGACCCGATCGACGTGTTCGAGGCGGCCGGGTTCACCGACCTCGCGGCGAAGTTCGGCGCGACCTACTCGTTCGTGTTCGACGGTCAGTGGGGTTCGCTCGACTACGCCTTGGCGTCGCCGTCGCTGACCGGCCAGGCGAAGGGGTCGGCCGACTACCACATCAACAGCGACGAGCCGGCGGTGCTCGACTACAACACCAACTTCAAGTCGGCCGGCCAGATCGTGAGCCTGTTCGCGCCGGACGAGTTCCGCACGTCCGATCACGACCCGGTCGTGTCCGGGTTTCGCCCTCGACTCACTGTCGATCGACGAGGCCGTGATCGTCCTGCGCCGCGGCGGCGGCGGATCCGTGGCGTTCTCGGGGTCGGTACAGGGCAAGTTCACGGCCTGCCCGCGGCTCGCCCTGCGCATCGACGGCTTCCCGGTCGTCGACGTCCAGACCGTCCGGGTCGGCCGCACCACGATCTGCCTGTCGCTGACGAACCGGGGCCTGCTGACGTTCGACACGCGGAACGGGGCGATCGCAGCCGCCCTGACCCTGCCCGCCGCCTTCACGCTGGCCGACAACACCGTCGAGTTCGGCCTCTCGATCGACGGCGCCGACCGGCTCGTCGTGCGCACCGGACGCCGCGTCGGTCAGGTCTGGATCGCCGACTGAACTCACTCGGCGAACGCCGGGCAGTCCTCGCCGGGGAAGTACCGGGCGCATTCGTCGTCGGTGAACCCACGAGTGAGCAGCGACCGAGCCAGCTCGGTCAACTGGTCGGGGTCCAGGGTTGAAGCGCCGGATGACCCCGCCGGCGTCTTCGTAGTAGAGGGTGTCGGTGCCGGGGGCGAACGCCAGCGCGGAGCCGCCTCGGACTTGGACCGGGAGGTCGGCGATCATCGCTCCGTCAGGAGACCACACCCGCACGTTCCCGGTGAACGACGTTGTCGCGATCAGCCCGTTCGCCGACGTGACGACGGTCGTCACGCTGCCGGTGTGGGCGGCCTTCGTCCACACCACGGCGTCGGCGGGATCGGTGCGCCAGCCGGGCGATGTCGATCACGGCGAGCTGGCCGTTGTCCTTGGTGACGGCCAGGCGACGGCGTCGGCGGTGAACGCGGCGCGCCAGCGGGAAGCCGTCGGTGCTGGTGTAGGAACCAAGGAGTTCTCCGGTCGGGAGGCGGTAGACCCTGATCGTGTCGTCGGGTGACGAGCACGGCGACGAGACCGGGGAGGCCGTCGGCGGCCGGTGGGCCGAAGACCCCGGACCACATGTCCTGGGCGCCGAGGTCGAGGACCGTGCCGCCGGTGCGCAGGTCGAGCACGCGGCTGTCGACACCTGGATCCCGGCAGCAGCTCACCGCCCTGCGGCCCGCACAGAATCTCCCCGTCGATGAGCGCCCAGCGCCCGGTCTGGTCGAGGGCCCGCACGACCTCGCACCGTCCCAGCTCCACGTCGGCGCCGGTGTCGAGGTCGATGACATGGGTGCGGAACTCGTCGTCCAGCCCGGCGGCCACGTGGAGGTCGCCGGAGATCACCGGGCCCATGTTGGGCGGTTGGAAATGGAGCCCGTCGGCGACCTGGACGCCGTCACCGGTCGCCAGGTCGATCCGTTCGACGGTCACCGACGCGTCGGGACTCTCGTGCGTGACCACCGCCGCCGACTCGCCTTCGCCGACGACAAGCTCGCGCAACCGTGCCGGACGTGTCGAAGTTGCCGAGAGCGGGGTGACCCTTCGGCCAGGTCCCAGAACCGAACTTGACCGGCGCTGATCGACGCCAGCCGGGAACTGTCCGGGGCGAACGACACCTCAGCGACGAGGGTCGGCGATCCGGCCAGGAGCGTCTCGGCGAAGTCCTCGGTGTCGAACAGGTGGACGAGGTTGTCGAAGGAGCCGACCGCCAGCCATCGTCCGTCGTCGCTGAAGTCGGCCGACTGCGGTCCCACCACGTCGAGGGTTTCGACCGGCTCGCCGCGGTCGAGATCGACGACCACGACCTGTTCTGCCGCGGATGACACCAGCGCCAGGCGATGCGCCGGTCGGATCGACGGCGATGCCGGCGTCGACCCGATGTCGAGGATCTCGATCGACCTCACCACCTCACCCGTCTCGATGTCCACGACGGCGAGTGACGCCTTGCTCGTCGCCTCCGGCGATCGCCACCGACGTGGTGCCGGGGAGAAAGGCGTACGCCGTCCCGGGCCCGAGCGAGATCGGGGCGTCCGGGGAGTCGACGGCCCAGACGACGATCTCGCGTCTCCACCGCTCACCGTCGTCGCGCACCGCGCCCGAGCCAGTGTCCGTCCGGGTGGTACGAGAGCTGCTCGTAGGAGCCCGGCCGGTCCCGAGAAGCCTCCCGCGGCGCGGCCGCTGGGCACCTCGAAACGTCCGATCGCGGGAGCACCGGAAGAGCCGTCGTAGGCCACGGCCAGCTCGGCGCCGCCCGGATCGAAGGCCAGACCTCGCCCGGTGCGTACGGAGTCTCCACCTCGGCGAGCACGTCGCCGTTCGCCGGATCGATGAACTCGACAGCCCGGGCTGGCCCGGTCCGCTCGATCGACGGCGACCATCGAGCCGTCCGGGTGGTACGCGACATCGGAATCCGCCGACGCCGTCGACCATGTCGACCAGCCGCATCGATTGCGTCGCCGCCTGGAGTGCCGACACGGATCTCCGGGAGCGGCTCGCTCGTCTCCTCACTGGCGGCGAGGGCGAGCATGATCGCCCGCTCCGGGTCCTCCTCGATGGCCAACTGGGCCTGTCCGGCGAGCTCGCGAGCCCGTGTCTCACGGGCCTCCCGGTCGGCGGCCGACCGCTGGACGAGCGCGTAGGCGGCCACGGCCGCCGTCACCAGCACGGCGCCGACGAGGACCTGGGTGATCCGCCGCCGGCGTCTCGCCGCGAGCGGCCGCGTCGCGATCGACTCGCGTCGCGGCTCGCGGTAAGGAACCGCTGCTCGTCGTCGGTGAGCTCGAAGTCCGACTCGGCCGCCCACGATTCGGCCAGCTCGAGCCGGCCGCCCGTGAACAGGAAGCTGGCATCGGACCCGGCCGCGAGCCAGTCGTGGGCAGCCGATTCGATCCGCCGCCGGGTGAGCAGGTCGTCGCGCGCGTCGTCGATCCAGTCCTTCAGGCGGGGCCATTCGCCGAGCAGCGCTTCATGGGCGACTTCGACCGTCGGTGTCCTCGTCGCCGCATCGCGATCGAACGTGAGCAGCCGGTGGCGGCCGTACTCCCGCAACACCACGTCCAGCTCGTCGGTGCCGACCCCCAAGTGCTCCAGTTCCGTGCGACGCACCCGGCGGCGGGTGTCCTCGTGCTCCTCGTCGACGCTGACGAGACGGAGGAACACTTCCCGGGCCGCTGATCGAGAGCGGTCGTCGAGCCCGAGATAGATCGCTTCGGCGCGCCGCCCGATGGCGCCGGCCAGACCGCCCGACTCCTCGTACGCGGCGAGGGTGAGAACGTTCGCCGTCCGCTGGGCGAAGAGCTCGGCCATCTGGTGCTGGACCAGCGGGCAGCGCGCCAGGTGCGTCGGCGGCCTCGGCCGTGATCCGGTCGACGAGCGCCTGCTCCACGTCGACGCCGACGCCGGCCGCGGGCCGGCAGACCGCCTCGGCCAGCTCGGCCGCCGACATCGCTGCCGAGGGCGATCGTGCGGCCCTTGATGGCGTCGGCGAAGCCGGCGTAGCCGAGCGGTCGGTCGAGGAAGTCGGCGCGCAGCGTGACGACGATCCGCACGACGGCATCGGGTTCGGCGGCCGTGTCCACGAGCATCTGGATGAACGCCCGGCGGGCTCCCTCGTCGATCGTGTGGGTGAACAGCTCCTCGAACTGGTCGACGACGACGACGACGTTCGTGCCGGGCGGCACGACGCGGCGGACGATCTCGTCGAGCGTGAGAGCCGAGCGACTCAACGCGTCCTCGACGTCGGGCAGCGTGGTCGTGGCGACGCGGCCGAGCGCCTGGCGGAGCTGCTCGAACGGAGCATTGCCAGGTGTCATCTCGGTGACGAGCCAGGACTCCGAACCATCGACGGCCCCGCCCCGCAGCTCGGGGACGAGACCGGCCTTGACCACCGACGACTTGCCGATGCCAGAGGGACCGAAGACGACCATCAGCCGTTCCCGCCGGAGGACCTCGACCATGTCCGCGACCACCTGTGCGCGGCCATGGAAATCGCGGGCGTCGACCTCCTCGAACGGCGCCAGGCCCCGGTACGGGTTGCGCGTCGGCACGAACAGCGCTGACGGCGGGAGCGGGACGGCCAGCGCCGCACGCAGCTCGTCGACGAGCTCGTCGACCGAACCATGGCGGCCGTGGGGGTCGGGATCGGTCGCCCGGGCGATGACGGCGTCGACGGCATCTCCTCGCGAGCGACAGTGCACCATCGGCGGGTGGCGGCGAACCGCCGAGGGCCTCGTAGACCAACACACCCAGTGAGTAGATGTCCGCAGCCGGCGTCGCCAGCGCGCCACCCAGCCGCTCCGGGGCGTCGTAGGCGTGGGTCGCGAACGAGACGATGCCGGTGCAGATCTCGTCGATGCCAAGGTCGGCGACATACGGGTTGTCGTCGTCGTCGAACAGGATGTTCTCCGGGCGGACCCGCCCGTGCACGACACCCAGCCGATGGGCGACCGAGATGCCGGCGGCGACCTTCTCGATCACCGCCAATGCCGTCGCCGGATCCATCCCGTCGGCGGGGATGCGCGATTGAAGAGTGCCACCGCGGACGAGCCGGTAGACCATGACTGCCTGGCTCGGCTCCCGCCAGTAGTCGAGCAGGGGAAGGACGTGCGGATGGTCGACGCGGGCGATGCGCTGCGATCCGCTCTCGAACCGGCGCACGAACTGCGGATGGCCCACCACCCATGGTCCGAAGGTCCGCACCGCCACTTCTCGGCCGACCGCGGGCTGGTACGCGTGGTGGACCTCGCCGAGCTCGCCGGTGCCGATCAGCCCGCGCAGCTCGTAGCCCGGCACCGACCCCGCCGTGACCCCCGGTACCGACGGCGGCAGACGATCGACGACGAGCTCGGGGAACCCCGACGCAAAGCCTTGACCGACGAGCTGGTAGACGAGAACGCCGGTGTCGAGACCGACGATGTCGAAACGTCCCAGTGACTCGGCGGCCCAGCCGGACAACCCCGCAGTCGTCAACGCCTCGTGCGCCTCCGCCGACAGCAGCGTCTGGCCGGGATGGGCGACGGCGACGAGAACGCGCCGCCCGGGCGAGTGGCGGTCCGACCGGTTCGTCCTCGTGCACCTCGAGGTCGCCGAAGTCCACGGCCACCCTCGTGCGCCCGTCGACCAGGTCACGCGCGGCGCGGACGGCCTGGATCGGTTCGGTGAAGACCGCGTACCCAGCCGAACCCTTGGGCGCCAACTTGCGCCCTCCTTCACGGTCGGCCGCGGCAGCCAGCTCGAGCTCGCGGTGGGTGAACGCTGTTTCGCGCTCCCACGGATCGGTCCACCCCGCGGCATCGTCGAGGTCGGCGACGACCACCGCCCGCCGCTGGACCGCCGGCGCGCTCGAGACGAGCAGGCTGCGATCCTGATCGAGGATCCGGCGCTCGAGATCCTTCAACTCCGGTGACGGATCGATCCCAACACCCTCGGCCAGCGCGACCCTCGTGCGCCCGAACGCCCGCAGGGCCTCCGTCTGGCGGCCCGATCGGTACAGCGCCAGCATGTGCATGGCGCGCAGGTTCTCGCGCCACGGATGCTCCACGGTCAGCGCCTCCAGCTCGGCGATGACCTCACGATGCCGGCCGGCATTCAAGTCGGCCTCGATGCGCGCCTCGAGGGCGGCGAGACGGACCTCGTCGAGCCGGGTGGTCTCGGCGTCGAGGGCGCCGTGAGCTTCGACGTCGGCGTACGGGTGCCCGCGCCACATCGCCAACGCGGCCCGCAGCAGCGACGCGGCGCCGTCGGCATCCGTCATCGCCGTCGCCGCCTGGTAGGACTCCTCGAACTCGACGCTGTCGACGTGGCTGCCGGCGAACGTCAACACGTAGGCGTCGCCTTGGCGCACGATGACATCGCCGAGCACGTGGCGCAGGTTCGACACGTAGGTCTGCAGCGTGCGACGGCTACCCAGCGCTCCCTCCTCGCCGTACACCGCCTCGAGCAGCACGTCCACCGGCACCGGGCGTCCAGCCGCGGCGACCAGCACCGCAACCACTACCCGCTGCTTCGGACCGCCCAGCGGGAGCGGAACTCCGTCGACGAGGACTTCCAACGGGCCAAGGACCCGATAGTCCACACGGAAAACGTACTCCTCATCCCGGCCCTGAAGGGCGGAAACCTGCATCGGGCTCATCGTGAACGACCCGCGTCAAGAAGCGCTCAAGCTCTTGACAGGTTCTTGACTCGCCGCGCTGATCATCGACTTCGTCCCGGCCTCGAACCGGACGGGCAAGGAGGGAGACGTGATGAGAGGGAACACACACAATGGCGGATCCCGCATCGTCATGGTCCTCGCGGCCACTGCCGCGGGCGTACTTGGCGGCTGCGGCGACGACGACGAGTCGGCGGTCACGGGGTCGATC
>CAVWJT010000004.1:0-57784 GCA_963755235.1 uncultured Acidimicrobiia bacterium | reverse complement strand
CGGGCTGGCCACGAGCCCGACGTACCCCGCACCCGCCTCCAGCGCGGCGACGAGATGGTCGACCTCGTCGCGGCCGTGAGTCGCCACGACCACTGCATGGGCTCCGTCGGGCAGGGCAGCAGTCGGGTCGATGGGCACCATCTCGTACCCGAGGGCGCCGCCGACCCGAGCGAGCGCCCGGGCGATCGGGCTGTCGCCGACCACCGCCACGAGCGGGGCCGGCCGCCGCGGCTCGAGGAAGATCTCCAGCGTCCCGCCCGACAGGCACGAGTTGTGCGCCATCAGCTTGCCGGGCACCGGATCCTCGGGGGTCGGACTGATCCGCAGGACCACGCTCTCGCCCGAGTCGAGCACGGCCAGCGCGTGCGCCCGCACGGTGGACTCGGCGCAATCGCCCCCGACGAACCCCTCCATCGTGCCGTCGGACAGCACGATCGCCTCGTCGCCGGGATGGGCGCTCGTCGGCTTCTCGGCGAGCACGACCCGGGCGTGGACGAACGGCACGCGCTGGCGCCGCAACTCCTCGGCCCGCGCCACGATCTCGTCACTCATCCGAAGCGGGACTCACTCCTCACGTGAAGGCGAGGTCCGTCCGCGCCGGCCGCCCCTGGATCGCCAGCCACACCTGGGCCGGCGTCAGCGGCATGTCGGCGGACTTCACCCCGAACGGCTTGAGCGCGTCGAGCACGGCGTTGACGACCGCTGGAGGCGACCCGACCGTCGCCGACTCGCCGACGCCCTTGACCCCGAGGGGATGGTGTGGCGACGGCGTAACGGTCTCGCCGAGCTCGAACGTCGGCACCTCCATCGACGTCGGCAGCAGGTAGTCCATGAACGACCCGTTGAGGCAGTTGCCGTCCTCGTCGAACGTGATCGCCTGCATCAACGCCATCCCGATGCCCTCGGCCAGCCCGCCATGAACCTGGCCCTCGACGATCATCGGGTTGATGCGCGGCCCGCAGTCGTCGACGGCGATGAGCCGGCGCACCTTCACCACGCCCGTGCCGGCGTCCACGTCGACGACGCAGATGTAGGCCCCGAACGGGTAGGTCAGGTTGGGCGGGTTGTACACCGCCTGGGCGTCGAGGTGGCCCTCGACCCCCTCGGGTAGTTCGAGGTTGGAGTGGGCCAGCAGGGCGATCTCGGCGATCGACTTGCCGTGCGCCGGATCGCCCCTGACCTGCCAGCGTCCGTCGGTCCACTCGAGATCCTCCGGATCGCACTCCATCGCGGTGGCCGCGATGATGCGGGCCTTGTCGCGGACCCGCTGGGCGACCACCGCGGCGGCGGCGCCGGATACCGGGGTCGACCGCGACCCGTAGGTGCCGAGCCCGTACGGCGTGTTGTCGGTGTCGCCGTGGATGACCTCGACGTCCTCGGGCGGGATGCCCAACTGGTGCGACACGATCTGGGCGAACGTCGTCTCGTGGCCCTGCCCCTGGCTCTGTACCGACAGGCGCAGCTGGGCCTTGCCCGTCGGGTGGAGCCGCAGGTCGCACCCGTCGGCCATCCCGAGGCCGAGGATGTCCATGTGCTTGCGCGGCCCGGCGCCCACCCCCTCGGTGAAGAACGCCAACCCGATGCCCATGTACGTCTGCGACTCGGGGCTGCCGCTCGCCGCGGCCGCGGCGCGCCGTTCCTCCTGTTCGCGGCGCAGCTCGTCGTACCCGGCGAGCTCCATCGCCTTGCGCAGCGCGGCGGGATAGTCGCCCGAGTCGTATTCCCAGCCGGTCGGCGTCGTGTAGGGGAACTGCTCCGGTTGCAGCAGGTTCTTCATCCGCAGCTCGGCCGGGTCCATGCCGAGCTCGTCGGCGAGGCGGTCGACGACGCGCTCGATCAGGTACACGGCCTCGGTGATGCGGAACGAGCAGGCGTAGGCGACCCCGCCGGGCGCCTTGTTGGTGTACACCCCGGTGACCTTGCAGTGGGCGGCGGGGTAGTCGTACGAGCCGGTGAAGATGTGGAAGAACCCGGCCGGATACTTCGTGGGCTGGGCGGTGGCGTTGAACGCGCCGTGGTCGGCGATGACGTCGGTACGGACGGCGAGGATCTTGCCGTCGCGTGTGGCCGCGATCTCTCCGCGCATGTGGTAGTCGCGGGCGAAGCCGGTGGTCATCAGGTTGGAGCTGCGATCCTCCATCCACTTGACCGGGCGCTTGGTCACGATCGACCCGACGACGGCGAGGACGTACCCGGGGTAGATCGGCACCTTGTTCCCGAACCCACCACCGATGTCGGGCGAGATGACCTGGATCTTGTGCTCGGGGATGCCCGCGACCAGCGCGTAGACGGTGCGATGGGCGTGGGGTGCCTGGCTCGTGATGTAGGCGATGAGCTTGCCGCTCACTGGGTCCATGGACGCGACGGAGCCGCATGTCTCCATCGGCGCCGGGTGTGACCGCGGGTAGAGGACGTCGAGGGCGACGGTGACGTCGGCGGCGGCGAAGGCGGCGTCGGTGGCGGCCTTGTCCCCGGACTCCCAGTCGAAGATGTGGTTGTCCTTCTTGCCCTCGATCTCGTCGCGCACGAGCGGGGCGTCGGCGTCGAGCGCCTTGCGGGCGTCGATCATCGGCGGCAGCGGCTCGTACTCGACGTCGATCAGTTCGAGCGCGTCGCGAGCGGAGTAGAGGTCCTCGGCGACGACGAACGCGACCTCCTGGCCCTGGTAACGCACCTTGTCCGTGGCCAGCACCGCCTGGACGTCGCCCGACAGCGTCGGCATCCACGCCAGCTTGAGCCCGTCGAGCATCTGGCCGGTGATCACCGCCTTGACCTTCGGGTGCGCCTCGGCCGCCGACGTGTCGATCGACACGATGCGGGCGTGGGCGTAGGGGCTGGCGAGGATCGCCCCGTGGAGCATCCCGGGCATCGTGACGTCGTCGAGGAAGTTGCCCCGGCCGCGCAGGAACCGGGCGTCCTCCTTGCGCAGCATGCGGCCGAACCCGATCGGGTTCCCGGCCTCGGAGAGCGGTGCGGGCTCGGTCGTGCGTCATGACACGACCTCGCGCGGGTGCTCGGCCGCCCAACGGACGGACTTGACGATGTTGTGGTAGCCGGTGCACCGGCAGAGCTGGCCGCTGATCGCCTCGCGGATCGTGGCTTCGTCGGGATCGGGATCGCGGTCGAGCAGCCAGCGGGCGGTGAGCATCATCGCCGGCGTGCAGAACCCGCACTGCAAACCGTGGCACTCCATGAACCCCTGCTGGACGGGGTCGAGCCCGTCGGGCCCCTCCATGCCCTCGACGGTGTCGACCCGGTGGCCGTCGGCCATCACGCCGAGCACGGTGCAGCTCTTCACCGGCGTGCCGTCGAGCAGCACGACGCAGGCGCCGCAGTTCGACGTGTCACATCCCCAGTGGGTGCCGATCAGCCCGAGCTGATCGCGCAACAGGTGCACGAGCAGGATCCGCGGCTCGACGTCCGCTGTGCGGGGCTCGCCGTTGACCGTCAGTGAGATGTTCATCGACATCGTTCAGACCTCCTCGCCCTTGGCCCGGGCAACCGCGATGCGCAAGGCCCGCTTGGTGAGCTCGCCGGCCAGGTGCCGCTTGTAGTCGGCCGGGCCGCGTTGATCCGTCGGCGGGTTGCATCGAGCGGCGGCGAGCTCGCCGGCGGCGTCGATTGCCTCGGCGTGACACCGCTTGGCCGCGGAGCGCGTCCTCGGCGTCCGGGGCGCAGAATTGCGCCGCGCCGACGGCGGTGAGACCGATGCCGACCTCGGCGAACGTGTCGCCGTCGAGCCAGACGCAGGCACCGGCGGCGGCGACCGCCCAGTCGCCGGCGCGCCGCTCGACCTTCTGGTACGCGCTGCCCGCCCCGGGTCGGATCGGCACGCGGATCTCGGTGATCATCTCGGCCTCGCCGACCGCGGTCTCGTAGGGGCCGAGGAAGAAGTCCCGGGCCGGCACCGTGCGGGTGCCGCCGGACCCCCGGATGGCGATCGTGGCCCGCAGCGCGGAGAACACGGCCGACAGGTCCTCGCTGGGGTCGGCCTGGCCGATCGAGCCCCCGACCGTGCCGCGGTTGCGCACGATCGGGTCGGCGATCACGCGCTCGGCGTCGTGGAAGATCCGGAAGTGCTCGCCGGCGACGGCCGACTCGAGCAGCTCGGCGTGCCGCGTCATCGCCCCGATGAGCAGGGCGTCGCCCTCGAGGCGGACGTACGACAGCTCGTCGGCGAGCTCGTTGATGTCGATCAGGTGCTCGGGCCGGGCGAGGCGCAGCTTCATCATCGGCAGCAACGAGTGGCCGCCGGCGACGAGCCGAGCCTCCGGACCGAGCCGCTCGAGCAGGGCGATGGCGTCGTCGACGCTGGTCGCCCGTTCGTATCCGAACGGAGCGGGTGTCTGCATGTCCTGGGTCCCCTACGAGTCATTGCCGTCCGCGCGGACGGCGCCCCCCCACGCAGAGATGATCCCGCGCGCCGTGGATCCGGTCAACCGAACGATAAGGGTTCGATTAAGCGCGGCCCCGATAGGGGTGCAGGCCGTCGGCCGGGATCGTGCCGAGGCGGCCGGCCTGGAAGTCCTCGAACGCCTGCACGAGCTCGGCCCGCGTGTTCATCACGAACGGTCCGTACGCCGCGACCGGCTCGCGCAGCGGTTGGCCACCGAGCAGGAGCACGTCGAGGGCATCGTCGGCGTCGGCCGGACGGTGATCGTGTCGCCGTCGGCGAACACGGCGAGCTGGCCCATCGTGAGCGGATGCCGCTCGGGGCCGACCGCGCCCGACCCGGACAACCCGTAGGCCAGGGCGTTGAAGTCCGCCCGCCACGGCACGGTGACCTGGGCGCCGGGCGACACCGTCACGTGGGCGACGGTGATCGGCGTGTGCGTGCTGCCGGGTCCCTGGTGGCCGGCGATCTCGCCGGCGATGACGCGCACGAGGGCGCCGCCATCGGGGGAGGAGAGCAGGCTCACCTGCTCGCCCTCGAGACTCTGGTAGCGCGGCGGCGACAGCTTGTCCCGGGCCGGGAGGTTCACCCACAGCTGGACGCCGTGGAAGAGTCCGCCGCTCACGACGAGGTCCTCCGGCGGGGTCTCGATGTGGAGGATGCCCGCGCCGGCCGTCATCCACTGGGTCGCGCCGTTGGTGATCAGTCCACCACCGCCGTGGGAGTCCTGGTGCTGGAACGTGCCGTCGATCATGTAGGTGACCGTCTCGAAGCCGCGATGGGGGTGCCAGTCGGTGCCCTTGGGCTCGTACGGGGCGTAGTCGACCTCGCCCATCTGGTCCATGTGCACGAACGGGTCGAGGTGGCGCAGGTCGACGCCGGCGAACGCCCGGCGGACCGGGAACCCCTCACCCTCGAACCCCTGCGGCGCCGTCGTCACCGAGCGCACGCGGCGATCACGGCCGTCGGCTGCCGGTTCGGGCAGCTTCGGCAGGGTGAGCGGGTCGGCGGTGACAGCGGGCATGGCGAGCCTCCAAGATTGTTGCGATCACAAGTATAAACACCGATCAGGCCCGCGAATTCCCGACGGCCGTGCGCCCCTACCATCCGCCGGTGACCCTCAACCAGCTCAAGGTGTTCGTGCTGGTGGTCCGGCTGGGCTCGTTCCGCGCCGCGGCGAGTGCGTTGGGAGTCAGCGAACCGGCGGTGTCGCAGGCGCTCGCCGCACTGCGCCAGAGCCTCGGCGACCAGCTGGTCCGACGGACGGGTCCGACGCTGACGCTGACCGCCGCCGGCCAGCGGGTCGTCGGTCTGGCGTCACAGATGGTGAACCTCGCCGTCGCCGCCGAGGACGCCGTGCGGGCGGCCAACGGGGATGCCGACCTGCTGCGGGTCGTCGCGTCCGCCAACGTCGCCGATTCGGTTGCTCCGGCGCTGCTCCAGGCCTTCGCCCGACGGGCGAGCAACGTCGAGGCGACCCTCGGGATCGCCACCAGCGGCGAGATGCAGGCGCTGCTGGT
This sequence comes from uncultured Acidimicrobiia bacterium, assembly GCA_963755235.1. Taxonomy (GTDB): domain Bacteria; phylum Actinomycetota; class Acidimicrobiia; order Acidimicrobiales; family Ilumatobacteraceae; genus JALZMG01. The sequence goes on along the minus strand of CAVWJT010000004.1, from coordinate 51,871 downwards.
CGAGCGGCTCGCCGACGTCGCGCTCGGGCCGGTGCTGGCGGGTCCGGCGGCGCCTGGCGTGGTGAGCGAGCCGCTCCTGCGCTACCGGCTGCTCGTCGTGGCCGGGCACGCCCATCCCGTCCACCGGGTTCACCTGCGTTCGCTCGCCGCGCTCCGCCACGAGGAGTGGCTGGTCGACCCGACCGCCGCCGACCCGGAGTCGGATCTCGGCCGGCTGCTCGCGCACATCGGGGTTCCCGAAGCCAGCGTGCGGGTGTTCCCGACGCAGCCGGCGGCGTGGGCGGCGGCGGCGTCGGGCACGGGGATCGCCCCCGCGATCGAGCACCTGTGGATCCGCGACCCGCATCCCGACGTCGCCCCGCTGGCCGTGCCGGAGACCCCGATCGAGCTGCTGTGGCACGTGAGCATGCTGGATGGCGATCGCCGTCCCGCGGTGGCCCGGCGGCTGCAGCGCTTCCTCGCCACGTCCGACGCCACCCAGGCCATGTACCGGGCCGACGGCGGGGTCCCGGCGTCGCGATTCCGTCCGCCCGTGTACGTGACGCTCTGGAGCTGACGCTCGAGCCGCCTCCCGCGTGACGAACGCTGAGCTGAGCGAGGCGACATGACCGCGCTGAGCTCGCAGATCCCATGCGGGCGTCGAGTTGTAACACCCACGTTGTAATTTCATCACTGACGCCGTCGTGGGGCCGGCACCGCCCCAGCCGAATGTGACCAACGTTTGGTTGGAGGAACCGTGTTCAGATTGATCCCCCCACGCAACGCCCGACGCGTCGCCGTCGGCCTACTCGCCGCCGCAAGCTTCACGCTCGGCGTCGCACCCGCGTCCGCCGCCGCACCACCCGAGCCGCCGCCGAGCTTACGACGAGGCGGTGAGCCGGGCACGATGCAACCACCTCGCGTTCTCGTCAGCACTGGCCCGCCGGTGGACCAACAACGTGTACCGGCTGACCGACCTCAACTGTCGTCAGGCGCGTTGGGTCTGGCGCTCGGCGTCCCGGTGGCGTGCACGACATGCCGTTCAGCGTGCTTCGGTACGTCGGGCGCCGTCTGGACTTCCGTCACCGGCGATCGCGGAGGGCGAGCTCGGAGCACAGGCGATCCAGGAAGTACTGCACGGTGTGGACCACCACGAAGTACCGTGACTGGCCGTTCGGGAGCACGCTGGTCTCGATCACGATGGTGCAGCGCTTCGGGTACGACGGCCGTGTCGGCGTCTCACCCCGGGCCGGCGTGGCTCTACCCCGACACGAACGCACCGAACGGTTTCCGGTGGCACTTCGCCGGAGTCGTCTACGCCAGGTCACTTCACTAGTCGTCGATCCGACTGCTGGACACGTCCGAGCGGTCTCCGACGAGCAACTTCACATCACACCGGGATTCTCGGGCTCGGTAGCGTCACGACGACCCTCTACACAAAGATCTGGAAGCAGGCCAACGGGGACTGGGCGACGAGCCATAGAAGGCCCGGCTCTGTCCGACTGCCGGAACCCTGACGGTGAGGAACGATGACCGAGACGATCGTCACCGTCGCTCCACGCTGGTAGCGGATCGTGGTCGGCGCTGATCTGCGTCGTCGTGGCCTCTCAACTGTTCGTCCCGCCCATCGGCACGTCACCTGGCTGCGAACGTGCTCTCGGCGGTCATCATCGCTGCGTCTGCTGATCGTCGTGACGCAAGGAAACCCTCGCGTCCGGGTGATCGCCCTCGGCCGTGCTGGGTGTGGTGATCGCGACTCGTGGTCGTGCAGGCCGCCGTCGCCTAGCGAATCGACCACCGGGAAGTGAGACGCCAGCGCGGCCAGATCGCCGCGCTGGGGTCTCACTTCGGGCGGGAGGTCGAACGGTGACACCCACCCGGTAGGGTCGTCACCGACGCCGTCGTGGGGCCGGTACCGCCCCAGCCAAGTGTGATCAACGTTTGGCTGGAGGAGCCGTGCTCGCATCGATCCCCGCCGCCACCGTTCTCGGCGCCAGCGGATACCCGGTGACCGTCGAGGTCCACGTCGGCAAGGGCCTGCCTGGCTACCACATCGTCGGAACGCCCGACACTGCCTGTCGCGAGTCGCGAGATCGGGTGCGTGCGGCGGTGATGAGCTCGGGGTTCGACTGGCCCTCCACGTGCATCACCGTCAACCTTGCGCCATCCGGCCACCGCAAGATCGGCGCCGGGCTCGACCTGGCGATCGCCGTCGGCGTGCTCGTCGCCGACGGCGAGCTTCCTCCGGAGTCGGTCGACGGGCTCGGGTTCATCGGCGAGCTCGGCCTCGACGGCACGCTGCGCCGCGTGCCGGGTGTCGCCCCGATGGTCGCCGTGCTCGGCGACGTCGTGGCGGTCGTGCCGACCGTGTCGAGCGCCGAAGCCCACGTTGCGGCGTCGCGTGGCGTGCGAGTGGCGTCCACCCTCGCCGAAGTGGTCGCCGCGCTCGTCGGCGAGGCGCCATGGCCGCTCGACCCCGGTCCGGACTGCGGCCCGGCCGAGCCGGCGCCCGTCGACCTCGCCGACGTGCGGGGACAGCCGGTCGCCCGCCAGGCGCTCGAGATCGCGGCCGCCGGCGGTCACCATCTCCTGCTGGTCGGGCCGCCGGGTTCGGGCAAGACGATGCTCGCCCAACGGCTCACCGGGATCCTTCCGCCGCTCGACCGGGAGCAGGCGCTGGAGGCGACGATGGTCCATTCGGCGGCCGGAGTCACGATGCCCCGCGGCGGACTCGTCCGCGTCCCTCCCTTCCGGGCCCCGCACCACACCAGCTCGACCGTGGCGTTGGTCGGCGGCGGCTCGAGCACGCTCCGCCCGGGCGAGATCTCCATCGCCCACGGAGGCGTGCTGTTCCTGGATGAGCTCGGGGAGTTCGCGCCGACCGTGCTCGATGCATTGCGCGAGCCCCTCGAGGAGGGTGTCATCCGGGTCTCCCGCGCGGCGAGTCACGCGGTCTTGCCGGCCCGGTTCCAGCTCGTCGCCGCCACCAACCCGTGCCCGTGCGGCGGAGGGCCGCCCGGGAGCTGTGAATGCGACGAGATCGCCCGCCTGCGCTACACCCGCCGCCTCTCCGGCCCGCTGCTCGACCGCTTCGACCTCCGGGTGGCGGTGCAGCGACCTGGCGTCGACGATCTGCTCGACCCCGGCGGGGGCGAGCCCAGTGCCGCCGTTGCGCGCCGCGTGGCGGCGGCGCGTTCGATCTCGATGCAGCGGCAGGGGCGCCTCAACGCCGGCTTGCACGGTGAGCTGCTCGACCGGTACGCCCCGGTGACGACGCCGGCGAAGGCGCGGCTGCGCGCCGAGATCGAGGGCGAGCGCCTGACCGGACGGGGCTACCACCGGATCCGTCGGGTCGCCCGCACGATCGCCGATCTCGGGGCCTGCCACGTCGGCGATGAGCCTGATCGTCCACCGCCAGATGCCGTCGACATCGAACACGTCGAGATGGCACTGTCGATGCGAGCTCGGCTGCGGGCGGCGACGGCCGGACTGGTGGCGTGATCGTGCCCGTCGACACCGCGCCGCCGGCCGTCGATGGCCACGTCGCCGCGCTCGCCGGCTTCGACCTGATGACCGTGGCCCGGCTCCGCATGCTGCTCGTCCACCACGATCCGGTCGAGGCCTTCGCGGTGGCCGCCGGTGAGGCGCGTCCGGCGCCGGCCGTCGCCCACCTCCTCACGGCCACGATCCGGTCGGCCTGGCGGGCGTCGGCCGACCGGCGGCGACCGGGGGAGTGGGCCGACCGCTGTGCGACCACCGGCATCCGCGTCGTCACCCTCCGCGACCCCGAGTTCCCCGCTCCGTTGCGCCACGACCCGCATCCCCCGGCGGCGCTGTTCGTCCGCGGTGACCTCGCCGCCCTGCACGCTCGCCGGGCCGGCATCGTCGGCACGCGCAACGCCACGGGTGTCGGGCGGGAGATCGCCGCGATGCTCGGCCGCGGCCTCGCCGAGGCCGGGGTCAGCGTGGTGTCGGGCTTGGCGAAGGGCATCGACGGTGCCGCCCACCGCGGCGTCCTCGCGGTCGATGGCGGCCGCCCGGTGGCCGTCGTCGGCAACGGTCCCGAGACGCCGTATCCCCGCCAGCACGCCGAGCTGTGGGACGCGGTCTGCGGGCGGGGTGTGTTGCTCTCCGAGTGGCCGCCGGGCACGGCTCCCGAAGCCTTCCGCTTCCCGTTGCGCAACCGCATCCTCGCCGCGCTGAGCGAGGTGCTGGTGGTCGTCGAGAGCCGCGAGCGGGGCGGGTCGCTGATCACCGCGCAGGCTGCGATCGAGCGCTCGATCGACGTGATGGCGGTCCCCGGCTCCGTGCGCAACCGCGCCGCCGCTGGCACCAATCAGCTCCTGCGCGACGGCGCCGCGCCGGTGACCTGCGCCGATGACGTGTTGGTCGCCCTCGGCCTCGACACCCGGCGGGCCACGTCGGCGCCCTACGACCCCCGGCCGCTGCCCCGCGGCGTCGAGGCCGCGGTCCTCGACCGGTGCCGGCGCGACCCGTGCACGCTCGACGAGATCGTTGTCGATGTCGGATTGCCGATCGCCGAGGCGGCGATGGCCTTGGCGCACCTCGAACGGTCCGGTTGGCTGCGCGAAGCGGGCGGCTGGTTCGAGGCGGTACTCGAGTGGGGCGGGGCGTGAGCGCGCCGGTTCGATCCGATCCCGCGTTCGGGGCATGCCCCCGACGCGCACTGGTCAGCGAATACCCTCGCCTCGATGTCCGTCTCGCGGGACCCCCGACCCTCGGACGCCGCCACCGAGGCTGCTTCGGCGTCGCCGGCCTGGTCCGTCGATGCCTTCGCGCGCTCACTGACATCGCTCTCGGAGCGCACGGTCGCGGCCTATGTCGCCGACATTCGGGGCTTCGTCGAATGGGCGGCGCGAGGCGGGATCGACGAACCCGGCGTCGTCAAGCGCACCACAGTCCGGCGCTACCTCGCCTATCTCACGACCCGGCAGTACGCCCGGCGGAGCATTGCGAGGAAGTCCGCATCGTTGCGCCGCTACTTCCGCTGGCTCACGCGAACGGGACTGGTGCGAACCGATCCGACGGTCGGCCTGCAGGCCAGGGGCGGCGATGGGCGCCTGCCGCGGGTGCTCGACCGTCGCGACCTCGACCAGCTGCTCGAGGGACCGCTCCTGCCCGACGACGAACCGCAGTGGCGACATCGTCGCGACGATGCGGTGCTCGAGCTGCTCTACGGCTCCGGCCTCCGGGTCAGCGAGCTCTGCGGGCTCGACCGCGCCTCGATCGACTTCGCCGGTGGCGCCGTCGTCGTCTGGGGCAAGGGCGCGAAGGAGCGTCGCGTCCCCATGTCGGAGCCGGCAGCCGCCGCGTTGCAGCGCTGGCTGGCGCTGCGTGGGGAGGTGTTGCCCGAGCAGGCCGATGGCGCGCCGGACCCCGCGCTGTTCGGCAACGAGCGGGGCCGCCGATTGACCCCTCGCGACGTTCGCCGCATCGTCGATCGGCGGTCGCCGACGCCGACGCACCCGCACGCGCTGCGCCACAGCTTCGCCACCCACCTGCTCGACGGTGGCGCCGACCTGCGCGCGGTCCAGGAGTTGCTCGGGCACAGCGACGTCGCGACCACGCAGCGCTACACCCACGTCAGCCGCGAACGGCTGCGGTCCGCCTACCGGGACGCCCACCCGCGCGCATGAGCATCGTCGACGTCGATCCGTACCTGGCCCAGCAGTGGGAGCGCTGGCTCAAACGCCGCAGCTCGTCGGCGCGTGATCACCTCATCGTCTCCTATGCCCCGCTCGTCAAGTTCGTCGCCGGTCGCGTCGGCGCCGGTCTGCCGGCCAGCGTCGACCCCGGCGACCTCGTCAGCTCCGGCGTACTGGGGTTGATCGACGCCATCGAGCGGTTCGATCCCCAGCGCGGGGTGAAGTTCGAGACGTTCGCCACGCCGCGCATCAGGGGCGCGATCTACGACGGCTTGCGCGAGCTCGACTGGGTGCCGCGTTCGGTCCGCTCGCGAGCGCGGGAGGTCGAACGAGCAATCAACGAGTTCGAGACCCTCCAGGGCCACGCGCCCAACGACGAGGAGCTCGCCGCTCATCTCCACCTCGACCGCGACGAGCTCAACCGGTGGCTGTCGTCGATCGCCACGACCACCGTCGGGCCGCTGGAACGGGCGCTCGATCGGGGAGCCGAGCCGCGGGCGTTGAGCGGCGAGGTGCCCGCGGTGCCGTCGGCGGTCGTGGAGGACCGGGAGGTCCGCGAAGTCATGCGTGATGCCATCGACAAGCTGCCCCATCGCGAGAAGCTCGTCCTGTCGCTCTACTACGACGAAGGGCTGACGCTCGCCCAGATCAGTCGGGTCCTCGGGGTGAGCGAGAGTCGGGTCCCCCAGATCCACACCAAGTCGGTGCTCTACCTCCGGGCGCGCATGACCGCGGCCGGCGTCGCCTGACCCGCACGGGCTGATCGTGGGCCGCTGACGGCTCGCCGTTGCCATCGTCGAACCGCAAGGAAGGTCTCATGGGTCTGTTGGCGTCCCTCATGCTGGCGTCGTGCCTGCTGCCACCGGTGACGGCACCGGTCGCTGATCCGTTCCGGGAGCCGGCGTGCCCGTGGTGCCCCGGCAATCGAGGGCTCACCTATGACGTCGCCGCCGGCACCACGGTGCGGGCCGCCGCCGCCGGCACCGTGACCTTCTCCGGCCCGGTCGCCGGCACGTTCTACGTCGTCGTCGAGCACGCCGACGGTTTGCGCGCCACCTACGGCGGGCTCGCCGGCAGCCATCTCGATGCCGGTGAGGTCGTCGCCGCCGGGGCCATCGTGGGTCAGTCCGCCGGTGAGCTCCACTTCGGACTACGGCGCGGCGACCGGTACATCGACCCGGCTCCCTTCCTCGGCCGACTCGTCGAACGGGCACGTCTCGTCCCAACCGACGGCACACCGCCCCGACCGGCACCACCGCCGCGACTGCAATGTCCCGCGTCGCCCAGTCTGTCCGCGGGAGACGCCCTGTTCGGGCCGTTCGAAGCGGACAGGACGATGAGCTTGCCGGTCCGGTAAGCTCACCGATCGGCCCACCGCCCGGTGCGCCGTCCGACCTATCTGCCCGTCCACCACTTGCGGTCGCTCCGGCGCCGGTGCGCGGGTCCGACAACCGCAATGAGGAGTAGTTCCATGGCTGTCATCACCATGCGGCAGATGCTGGAAGCCGGCGTCCACTTCGGGCACCAGACCCGACGCTGGAACCCGAAGATGAAGCGCTTCATCTTCGGCGAGCGCAACGGGATCTACATCATCGACCTCGAGCAGACGCTCGGCCGCGTCGAGCGGGCCTACGAGTTCGTCCGTGACCTGGTCGCCGGCGGCGGGGTGATCCTCTTCGTGGGCACCAAGAAGCAGGCCCAGGACCCGGTACGCAGCTACGCCGAGAAGTGCGGCATGCCGTACGTCAACGAGCGCTGGCTGGGCGGGATGCTCACGAACTTCGACACGATCTCCAAGCGCGTCAACAAGATGCTCGAGTTCGAGCGCATGCGCGACTCCGGTGAGTTCGAGGCGATGCCGAAGAAGGAGGCCCTGCAGCACACCCGCGAGATGGAGAAGCTGCAGCGGAACCTCGGCGGCATCCGTGGCCTCACCCGCCGCCCCGACGCGATCTTCGTGCTCGACACGAAGAAGGAGCACATCGCCGTCACCGAGGCCAACAAGCTGGGCATCCCGGTCGTCGCGGTCGTCGACACCAACGTCGACCCGGAGCTCGTCCAGTACCCGATCCCCGGCAACGACGATGCGATTCGCGCCAACTCGCTGCTCGCCCGGGTGATCGCCGACGCTGTCGAGGAGGGTCGATTCATCGCCGCGAAGCGTGAGCCCGGCCCGGCCGCGGCGGCGCGGACCCCCGAGCAGGAGGCCGCGTTCGCGTCGGAGCAGGCCGCGGCTCGCCGGCAGGCGGCGGCCGCCCAGGCTGACCGTGAGGCTCGCCTCGCCGCGGCCCGCGAGCCGCCGAGACCGGCGGCCGAGGAGCCGGCGGCCGAGGCGCCCGCCGAGGAGCCGGCGGCGGAGTCGCCCGCTGAGGAGCCGGCGGCGGAGTCGCCCGCTGAGGAATCGGTGGCCGAAGAGCCGGCGGCAGAAGTCGTTGCCGATACGCCCCCCGATGCGCCGGCAGCCACCGCCGCCGCCGACGTTGTGGATCCGGAGCCGGTGGGCGCAGCCGCGCCCAGCGATATCGCCGGGTCGAGCTCCGAGGAGGCCTGAGCGATGGCGTTCACGGCTCAGGACGTACAGGGGCTGCGCCGGGCGACCGGCGCCGGCATGATGGATGCCAAGAAGGCACTCGAAGCCACTGACGGTGACATCGAGGCGGCCAAGCAGTGGCTCCGTGAGCAGGGCCTCGCCGCCAGCGCCAAGCGCAGCGAGCGGGAGAACGCCCAAGGGGTCGTCGCCCTCGTCGTCGACGACAACGTCGGCGCGCTCGTCTCCCTCCGGTGCGAGACCGACTTCGTCGCCGCCAGCGAGCACTTCAAGCTCGAGGCCCAGGAGCTGGCCCGACTGGTCGCCGCCAAGGGCCCTGACGCGGTCGCCGACCGCCAGGCCCGCCTCGAGGACCTGAAGATCACGCTCAAGGAGAACATCGAGCTCGGCGAGATCGTCCGGCTCGAGGCCAGCGACGGTGAGCTCATCGACAGCTACCTTCACGTCCAGGCTGGGCGCGGAGTGAACGGCGTGCTCGTGCGTCTTGCCGGCGGCGACACGCAGCTCGCCCACGACATCGCCGTGCACGTGGCGTTCGCCCGACCGAAGTACCTGTCCCGTGACGACGTCCCCGCCGACGTGATCGAGGCCGAGCGGGCGACGCTGGAGGCGATCACCCGCAACGAGGGCAAGCCGGAGCAGGCGATCCCCAAGATCGTCGAGGGTCGCCTCGGCGGCTTCTTCAAGACCGTCGCCCTGCTCGACCAGCCGTACGCCAAGGACGACAAACAGACGGTGGGTCAGCTCCTCGGGGACGCCCGGATCGTCGAGTTCGCCCAGGTCGAGATCGGCTGAGCGGTGGCAGCAGGCCCGCGCTGGCGGCGCATCGTCTTCAAGCCGTCGGGTGAGGCCATGGCCGGGCCCACCGGCAAGGGGCTCGATGGGGCGACGCTCGACAAGACGGCTCACGACATCATCGACCTGCGCCAAGGGCTCGACGTCGATGTGGCGGTGGTCGTCGGGGGTGGCAACTTCTGGCGAGGCCGCATCGGCGAACTGGCCGGCATGGACGCCACCCAGTCCGACCACATCGGCATGCTCGCCACGGTGATGAACGCCCTCGCCCTCCAGGACGCCCTCGAGCGCCTCGGGCAGGCGACGCGGGTGCAGTCGGCGATCGAGATGCCGCGGATCGCCGAGCCGTACATCAGGCGGCGGGCCGTGCGCCACCTCGAGAAGGGCCGGGTCGTGATCTTCGCCGCCGGCACCGGCAACCCGTTCTTCACCACCGATACGGCGGCCGCGCTGCGGGCCGCCGAACTCGATGCGGAGGCACTGTTGAAGGGAACGCACTCAGGGGTCGACGGGGTGTACGACGCCGATCCACGCGCCGACCAGTCCGCCACCAAGTTCGACGAGATCGGCTACATGGAGGTCATGAACAAGGACCTGAAGGTGATGGACGCCACGGCGATCGCCTTCTGCCGGGACAACAAGATCCCGATCGTGGTCTTCGACATGACCCAGCCGGGCGCGCTGCGCGCGATCCTCGAGGGCGGCAAGGTCGGCACGATCATCACGTGAGTGATACCGAGCCCCACCAGGTGGTACGCCCAGCGACGACACCGGGAGCGTTACTCTGGTCCAGGTGATCGAAGAGACCCTTCTCGAAACCATCGACAAGATGGACAAGGCCGTGGGGCACGTCCAGGGGCAGTTCCAGACGGTTCGCACCGGCCGGGCCGCCCCGGCCCTGATCGAGAAGCTCAACGTCGAGTACTACGGCTCGCCGGTGCCCTTGCAGCAGCTGGCCGGCATCCAGGTGCCCGAGGCGCGTCAACTCTTGGTCAAGCCGCACGACCGCAACTCGCTCGGGGCGATCGAGAAGGCCATCGTCGACTCCAACCTCGGTGTCGCACCGAGCAACGATGGAACCGTCATCCGCCTGTCGTTCCCGCAGCTCACGGAGGAGCGGCGCAAGGAGTACGTCAAGGTCGTGAAGCACATGGCGGAGGACGGCCGGGTCGCCGTGCGCAACCTGCGGCGGGAGGCCCGCAAACACCTCGAAGGGTCCGAGCGCGCCGGGGAGATCTCCGCCGACGAGCTCGAACGCGCCGAGAAGGAGCTCGAGAAGATCACCCACGACCACGTCGAGGCCATCGATGCGGCGCTGGGCCGCAAGGAGGCCGAACTGCTCGAGGTCTGAGCAGTTGCGGCGTAGATGAGGAAGGTGCACCAGTGAGTGACGAGAGGTGGCGGCCCGGAGATACCAGCGGGGACCCCGACACGGATGAGTTCGGCGGCCCGCTGTTTCCCGACGAGCCGACCGATCGCCCCGGCACCTCCGACGACACCGGCGAGCGCCGCCTGAGCTTCGGACCCAACGACACCGGACCGTTGCCGCACTGGACGGACCCGCCCACCGGCGAGATCCCCCGAGTGGCGCCCCAGGCCTCCGGCCAGGACCCCGAGAACGACGACGACGTCGACGTGTGGTCGCAGTTCACCACCGAGACGCCGGTGTGGCGCGACGACGAGCCGTCGACTGAGACCGTGGCACCGAGCGGGAGCGGAGCCGAGCGGGACGCCACCGGCGAGGTTCGCACCGACAGCGTCTCCGAACCGTCCGGCGAGTTCTCGCTGGCCCCGCCTCCGCCGCGCGAACCCGGGCGCATCACCATCGGCACCGACCCGTCCGGCGTGACGCGCCGGCCGCCGCCGGCGACGCGGCCGCGCCGTCGGTCCGGGCAGCAGCGCTCCGGCCGGCCGGCCGGACCGGCGCGCACGGCCGCCGGCACGACCGGGTCCCCGCGTGACATGCCCGCGGCGATCATCGCCGGCGCCGTGCTCGCCGTGCTCTTCATCGTGGCCACGCTCTGGCGGCCGCTCGGGGTGCTCATCCTGATCGTCGCCGTGCTCGCCGTCGCCGCGTTCGAGTACTTCGGCAAGGTCACCGAGAAGGGCTATCGCCCGGCAGTCGCCCCCGGGCTCGCCGCCTGCGTGGCCGCCCCGCTCGCCGCCTACTGGGTGGGGGCTGAATCGTTGCCCCTGGTGATCGCGTTCGCCTTCATCGCCGGGGCGGCCGGGTTCGTCGGGGCGGCCGGGGTCGAGTCCGGGCCGCTGCCCAACATGGCGATCACGACGCTCGGAGTCGTGTGGATCGGCCTGCTCGGGGCGTACGCGGCCCTGATCGTGCGGTGGTCGAACGACCCGCTGTTCGAGAACGTCGGCACCGACACGTTGTTCATGATCGTGCTCGGCGTGGTCGCCAACGACGTTGGTGCCCTCCTCGTCGGGTCGGCAGTCGGCAAGACGCCGCTGCGCGCCTGGATCAGCCCGGCCAAGACGGTCGAAGGCGTGATCGGCGGAACGCTGATGACGATCGTCGTGCTGTTCGTCGTCGGCCTCACCGGCCGCAGCGACACGTGGAGCACCGGCGACCTGCTGATCCTGGCCATCGTGATCGCGGTGATGGCCCCGCTCGGCGACCTCACCGAGAGCATGTTCAAGCGCAACCTCGACGTGAAGGACTTCGGCAACCTGCTCAGCGGGCACGGCGGTGTTCTCGACCGCTTCGACGGCTTCCTGTTCGTGCTCCCGGCGGCGTACTACCTGACGCTGGTGCTCGAACCGTGGACGTCCTGACACTCCGGTTGTGACATTCATGGCGTTCCCCGGCCACGCAGGCCGTTCGTGGCCGCTCGCTCGCTGGCGCTCGCTCGCTCGCATCACCGAGATGCAATGACCGTTCGCGTTGCCGTCGCCGGGTCGTCCGGCTCGATCGGCACGCAGACCCTCGATGTGGTGCGGGCGGAGGCGCCCCGATACGAGATCGTGGCGCTCGGGGTCGGGTCGTCCGTGGACGTGCTCGTCGAGCAGGCGAAGGAGTTCCGGCCGCCGGTGGTCGCCGTTGCCGACCCGGTGCGCCGGGCCGAGGTCGCCGCCGCACTGCCCTTCGCGACCGTCGTCGATCGTTTCGCGGACCTCGTCGAGCCGGCCGACGTCGTCGTCAACGCAGTGGTCGGCTTCGCCGGCCTCCCGGTCACGGTCGCCACCCTCGAGCAGGGCAAGCGGCTCGCCCTGGCCAACAAGGAGAGCCTCATCGCCGCCGGCCCCGTCGTGCAGCCGCTGCGCGCGACGCCCGGGGCCGAGCTGGTCCCGGTCGACAGCGAGCACTGCGCGGTGCACCAGTGCCTGCGCTCGTCGGTCGCCGTCGACCGCGAGGTCGCCCGGGTGCTGCTCACTGCCAGCGGCGGACCGTTCCGCGGCCGATCCGCCGCCGAGCTCGCCATGGTCACGGTCGACGAGGCCCTGAATCATCCGACCTGGGCGATGGGTCCGAAGATCACGGTCGACTCGAGCACGCTGATGAACAAGGGACTGGAGGTCATCGAGGCCCACGAGCTGTTCGGCATCGCCTACGACCGGATCGAGGTCGTCGTCCACCCCCAGTCGGTGGTCCACTCGATGGTCGAGTTCAGCGACGGCTCGACCGTGGCCCAGCTCAGCCTGCCCGACATGCGGCTCCCGATCGGGTACGCCCTCGGGTACCCGGAGCGGATCACCACGCCGTTCGGGCGCATCGACTGGGACCGGCTCGGATCACTCACGTTCGAGGCGCCCGACGTCGCCACGTTCCGCGCCCTCGATGCCTGCTACCAGGCCGGACGGGCCGGCGGGAGCGCGCCGGCCTGGCTCAGCGCGGCCAACGAGGTGGCCGTGGAGGCCTTTCTGGGGGGCGAGATTCGCTGGGATCAGATCGCTGACGTGTGCATTGCCACCCTCGACCGGCATGATGCAGGGGTGCCGGCGACCGTCGACGAGGTGGTGGCGGCCGATCGGGCGGCGCGGTATGTCGCCCGCCAACAGGTACAGGACATGAGCGCACGATGAAGACAACCGAGGACCGCGGCCGCTACGACCGCTTCCGCAACGAGGTCATGGCCGGCGGGTCGGTGACCGAGGCGCCCGCCGCCGAGCCCGAGGACGCCGGGTGGCAGGGCGCGCTCGGCGGGCTGCTGATCATTGGGCTGCTGATCTGGCTCGCCGTGGTCAACCTCTGGATGTTCGTCTTCGCCGTCGGGATCCTGATCTCCGTCTTCCTCCACGAGGCCGGGCACTTCGTCACCGCCCGCATGACGGGGATGAAGGCGACGCAGTTCTTCCTGGGGTTCGGCCCCCGGCTCTGGAGCTTCCATCGCGGCGAGACCGAATACGGCGTGCGGGCGTTGCCCCTCGGCGCGTTCGTGCGGATCATCGGCATGAACAACATGGACGAGGTCCCGCCCGAGGACGAGGCCCGCACCTATCGCCAGAAGAGCTACCCGCGGCGGATGCTGGTGATCTCGGCCGGCTCGCTGATGCATCTGCTCATCGCGATCGTCCTCCTGTTCGGCATCTACTCGACGCGCGGGGAGCTGGTCGAGCGCGACGGGGCCGAGATCGGCGTCGTCGAGGGTGGCGGACCGGCGCAGGCGGCGGGCATCGAGGCCGGCGACGTCGTCGTGTCGATCGGCGACGCCGCCATCGAGGATCCCGACGACCTCGGTGAGACCGTCCGCAGTCACGAGCCGGGCGACTCCGTCATCATCGTGGTCGAGCGCGACGGCGAGCAGCGGACGGTGACCGCGGTGCTCGGCGAGAACACCGATCAGAGCAGCGACCTGTTCGGTTCCGCCCGGTTGGGCGTCAGCAGCCGCACCGCCGCCGAGTGGGAGGGGATGTCCATCCAGGACGCGGCCGTGTCCAGCGTGGCCGATCTCATCCCGGTCACCTGGGAGTCCACCAAGGGCATCGTCCAGGTGCTCAACCCGGTGAACATCGTCAATCACCTGAGTGGCGAGAGCGAGGACCTGTCGACGCGCCCGACGACGGTGGTCGGCGTGACCCAGGTGAGCGGAACCGTCGGCGAGACCGAGGGCTTCGTGGGTGTGCTCTACCTGCTCGCTGTGCTCAACGTGTTCGTCGGCGTGTTCAACATGTTCCCGCTGCTCCCGCTCGACGGCGGTCATGCCGCGGTGGCGACCTACGAGCGGGTCCGCGAGCGTGGTGGCCGGCGCTACTTCGCCGACGTGTCGAAGCTGATGCCGTTCGCGATGGCCGTGATCATGGTTCTGCTCGCGCTGTTCGTCTCCGGCCTCTATCTCGACATCACCCAGCCGTTGCGATGAAGCCGGGGTCGCTCAGCGAGCGTCGCCCGACGCGCCAGATCCATGTCGGGTCGGTGCCGGTGGGCGGCGGGGCGCCGGTGAGCGTGCAGTCGATGACGATCACCAAGACCGCCGACGTCGAGGGCACCCTGCAGCAGGTCTACGGTCTCGCCGCGGCCGGGTGCGACATCGTCCGGTGCACGTGCAACGAGGCCGAGGCTGCCGAAGGACTCGCCCAGATCGTGCCCCGGTCGCCCGTCCCGATCATCGCCGACATCCACCACCAGTACCGGATGGCGCTCGCCGCGCTGGAGGCCGGCGTGCAGGGTCTGCGGCTCAACCCGGGCAACATCCGCCGGCCGGAGCACATCAAGGCGGTGGCCGCCGAGGCCCGCGACCGGCAGGTGCCGATCCGCATCGGTGTCAACGGCGGCTCGCTCGACCCGGCGCTGTACGAGCGCTTCGGCGGCGTCACGCCGGAGGCGATGGTCGCCTCGGCGATGCAGGAGATGGCGTACTTCGACGAGGTCGACTTCGACCTCATCAAGATCTCGGTCAAGGCGTCGAGCGTGCCGCTGATGGTGGAGGCCTACCGCCAGCTCTCGGCGGTGACGGATCACCCGTTGCACCTCGGCGTCACCGAGGCCGGTCCGCCGCCCGGCGGCCTGGTCAAGGGGACCGCGGGGATCGCGACCCTGCTGCTCGAAGGGATCGGCGACACGATCCGCTACTCGCTCACGGCGGACCCGGTCGAGGAGGCGCGGGCCGGCCGGCAACTGCTCGAATCGCTCGGCCTCCGGGAGCGCAAGAACGTCGACCTCATCGCCTGCCCGTCGTGTGGGCGGGCGGAGATCGACGTGATCGAGGTGGCCAAGCGGGCGATGGATGCGTTCGGCGAGCGGGAGCTGCCGCTCCAGGTCGCGGTGATGGGGTGTGTCGTCAACGGCCCTGGCGAGGCCCGGGAGGCAGACCTCGGCATCGCCGCCGGGAACAAGCGCGGCCACCTGTTCGTCAAGGGGCGCAACATCGCCGTCGTCCCCGAGGACGAGATGGTCGACTCCCTCGTCGAGTGGGCGGAGTTCATCAACGAGCACGGGATCGAGGCGGCGATCGCCAAGGCCGACACCGCTCGCGCCGAGCGCGAGGCCGCCCGTGATCGCTCGGCCCTGCTCGACGCCCAGGGTGCCGACGTCAACCACGCCGCCGAGAAGATCGTCGAGATCCGCAAGACCGTCGGCGGCTGATCCTCAGCTGATCGCCACGTACGCCGTGACTCCCGGCGCGACCTCCAACCGGTCGCCGGGCGGCAGGTAGCCCGTTGCTCCGGCGGACGTGACGACGAGCTCGTGCCCCGTGGCGTCGTGGTTCGTCGGTCCCTCCAGCCGGAGGAGCCGGATCGAGGTGCCGGCCAGCGGATACTCCGAGGAGGGCGGGAGCTCCGGCTCGGCGAGCGGACTGGCGTCGAGCACGGCGAGCAGGTCGTCGACGTCCACGGGCTTGGTCGTCAGCCCGCCGCGGACCACGTTGTCGCTGGCGCCCATCAACTCGATGCCGGCGCCGCCGAGATAGGCGTGCAAGGTGCCGGCGCCGAGCTGGATCGCCTGCCCGGGCTGCAGGCGGACCAGGTTGAGCAGCAACGTGGCGGCGACACTCGGGTCGCCGGGATAGCGGGCGGCGAGCTGGGTGACCCACCGGGCCTCGGGCCGTTCGCTCGCCCGGCACCCGTCTACGATCGGCTCGACGTGGATGCCACCGTGATACAGCGCGGCGAGCGCGCCACCTGCTCCGTCGTCGCGCACCACCTCGGCCAGCTCGGCCGCGCCGACATCGGCCAGGAGGGTGAGCGTCGCATCGAGCGGACGCACGCCGCAGAACGCCTCGAACTCGGTGAGCGCGCAGAGCAGCTCGGGTTTCGGGTCCGGGTCCGGATAGCGGCCGGCCGCGAATCCGGCGCGCGCCTGGTCCGCCGACGGGTGCGCCTGCAACGACAGGGGCTCCGCGGCGGCCAGGACCTTGAGCAGGAAGGGGAGCGGGCCCGTCAGATCGGCCAGCGCGGGGCCGCCGACGAGGCGGGAGGGCCCGTTCTGGTGGGTCCCCAGCCACAGCTCCGCCCACGGGCGGCCGTCGGGGGCGGCGCCCAGGAAGTGGGGGATGAACTCGGGGTCGCCCCACGCGTAGTGCTGGACGGTGCCCCGGATCGCCTGCACCGGGCGGAGCCTAACGATCGTGGGAACCGAACGACCGGTGCCGAACGTCCAACTGTTGTGCGTCACCTTCAACGTCATCACGTGCTCATCGCCGGCACCGCCGGTCTGTTGATCCTGGCCGCATGCGGAGAATCCTCACCGGCCGCCGACCAAACGTCCGATCCGGTCGCTGCGACCACGACGCCGGCCACGTCACCCGCGACGTCGGCACCTGGGACGTCCGCGCCGGCGGCACCCCCGACGACCTCGCCGGTCACCGCGCCCACCGAACTGCGCTACGACCACCCGACCGGCGCCGACGAGGCCGTGGTCGAGATCAGGTACGAGGGCGGGTTCACGACCCCGGAGATGACCTTCTCCCGGGCTCCGCTCCTCCTGATCACGGGCGACGGACGGGTGATCTACGAGGGCCCGGTCCCGGCCATCTACCCCGGGCCGCTGCTCCCCAACCTGCTCGAGCGGACGATCACCGAGGACGGCATCCAGACCCTGCTCGCCAAGGCCGACGAGCTCGGCCTGCTCGCCGAGGCCGACTACGCCCGGAACGATCAGATCGCTGACGCTCCCGACACGGTCGTGACGATCACCGTCGACGGGACGACCTACACCCATTCCGCCTACGCCCTCGGCTTCGACGGCGAGACCGACGCCGGCCGGGCGAACCTCTTCGAGTTCGTCACCGCCGCCACCACCGATCTCGCCGGGACCGTCGGCGAGGACGAGCTCGGCCCCGAGGCCCCGCTCGCCAGCGACACCTACCTCGTGCGGGCGACTCCTCTGGACCCGGCCGTCACAATGACGACCGAGGTTCCGGCGACGATCGTCAAGTGGCCCGCCGATGCGTCGGTGAGCCTTGCCGACGCGGGTGAGTGCGCCGAGTTGCCGGCCGCCGAGGGCGACATGTTGTTCGTCGACGCCAATCAGCTCACGTTCTTCACCGAGGGTGGGGTCACCTACCAGGTGGCGGCGACACCCGCGGTGCCCGGTTCTACCTGCTGACCGCTACAGCACAACGACGGAGCGGAGCACCTCACCACGCTCCATCTTGTGGAACGCCGCTTCGACGTCGTCGAGGGCGATCTCCTCGCTGACGAAGCGATCGAGCTCGAGGCGCCCTTGGCGGAAGAGGTCGATCAGCATGGGGAAGTCGCGCGACGGCAGGCAGTCCCCGTACCAGCTCGACTTCAGCGCACCCCCGCGGCCGAAGACCTCGATGAACGGCAGCTCGAGCACGTCGTCGGGCCGGGGCACGCCGACGAGCACCACCGTGCCGGCGAGATCCCGCGCCGCGAACGCCTGCTTGTACACGGCCGGGATGCCGATCGCCTCGATGCACACGTCGGCGCCGAAGCCGCCCGTCACGGACTGGACGAAGGCGACAGGGTCCTCCGTGGTCGAGTTGCACGTGTGGGTGGCGCCGAACTCCTTGGCCCACTCGAGCTTGCGGTCGTCGATGTCGACGGCGACGATCGTGGAAGCCCCGGCGAGCCGGGCGCCGGCGATCGCCGCGTCTCCCACGCCGCCGCAGCCGAACACGGCCACCGTCTTGCCCCGCGTCACCCCGCCCGTGTTGATCGCCGCCCCGAGACCGGCCATCACGCCGCACCCGAGCAGGCCCGCAACCGTCGCCGGCGCCTCGGGATCGACCTTCGTGCACTGGCCGGCCGCGACGAGCGTCTTGTCGGCGAACGCCCCGATCCCGAGTGCCGGGGACAGCACGGTGCCGTCGGCGAGCGTCATCTTCTGCGTCGCGTTGTGCGTGGCGAAGCAGTACCACGGCTCGCCCCGGCTGCACGCCCGGCAGCTCCCGCAGACGGCTCGCCAGTTGAGGATCACGAAGTCGCCTGGCGCCACGTCGGTGACCCCGTCGCCGACGGACTCGACGACCCCCGCCGCCTCGTGGCCGAGGAGGAACGGGAACTCGTCGTTGATCCCGCCCTCGCGGTAGTGCAGGTCGGTGTGACAGACCCCGCACGCCTGGATCTGAACGACCGCCTCGCCCGGACCGGGGTCGGGGACGATGACGGTCTCGATCGTGACCGGCTCGCCCTTGGCGGGGGCGATGACGCCGCGGACTTCTTGTGGCATGCGGGGAACTTATGCGGTCGCCGCGGATATCTCAGAAAAGGCGGAGCTCGTCGGGGGCGAGGCCGCGAAGGACGTCGTAGTCGACCTCGACCCAGCGGAATCCACGAGACTCGGCGAGCACGCGCGCCTGGGGCTTGACGACTTGGGCGACAAGGACGCCGCGCACCGGGCCGAGTGTGGAGTCGAGGTGCATGCGGTCGACGTAGCGGGAGAGCTGTTCGACCCCGTCGATCTCGCCCCGCCGCTTGACTTCGATCGCGACCACCGCGCCGTCGGCCGCCCGGCACACCAGGTCGACGGGACCGATCGCCGTCGGGTACTCCCGGCGCACGAGGCGCAGCCCGTCCTCGATCGCCTCGGGTCTGGCGGCGAGGAGCTCCTGGAGGTGGGCCTCGACCCCGTCCTTGCGCAGTCCGGGGTCGGCGCCGAAGTCGTGCGTCCAGTCGCCCAGCACCTCGTGGAGGGTGATCGTGAGCTGCTCACCCTTCGGATTCGTGACGACCCATCGGTGATCTGACGTGACGAGGGTGTTCGGGGCGTTCATCCAGTTCAGCGGCTTGTAGGCGCCGCCGTCGGCGTGCACGGCGACGCAGCCGTCGGCCTTCACCATGATCAGCCGCACGGCCTCCGGGCAGGTGCGCCGTCAACCGCCCGACGTAGTCGACCGAGCACCGGGCGATGACGAGCCGCACGCCGGCCGACCCTACCGGCGCGCCGGATGGGCTACTTGCGGTGCTGCATGCGCTGCTGGATGATGGCGCGGCGCTCCTGCAGCTCGCGGTGCGTGAGGCGCTCGACGCTCGGGTCGAGGCCGAAGCCGGCCTTCACGCCGTCGAGGTCGATCTCGACCGCGCTGGTGTCGATCCCCAGCTCCCGGCCGAGCTGCTCGCCGTGACGCTGGGCGAAGAGCATCGAGATGTTGGCGATCTCGGCGAGGATGTCGAGGTCGGGAGCGAGGCGGGCGATCGCCCCGTCGAGGAACACCAGGTTCTTGACGTACAGCATCAGTTCCTTGGGCATCCGGGCGCCGTACCCGAGCAGCGCCTTGACGATCCTCTGGACCTCCTTCACGAGCTGGTCGCCGGTGAGCGTCGTCGGATCGACCGGCACCTGGTCCAGCCCGAGGTCGTGGACGACGGCGCGCAGGTCGGTCCCCTGCGGGAGCGCGCCGAGGTCCCGCAGGGCCTGCATCTGGCCCATCAGGTCGTTGGTCATCGCCGACAGCATGAGCCGCAGGAAGCCGACCCGGCGGTCGTCGTCGAGGCGGCCGACGATCCCGAAGTCGAGCAGCGCCGTGCGCCCATCGGGAAGCACGAACAGGTTGCCGCCGTGCAGGTCGCCGTGGAAGATGCCCTCGACCATCGCGCCCTCCATCAACGCGATCATCGCCGTGCGGACCACGCCCTCGGTGTCGACGCCGGCCTGACGCATGCCGGTGACGTCGTCGAACTTGAAGCCGTCGACGCGTTGCATCACCAGGACCCGGCGGGTGATCAGCGTGGGGTGCGGCCGCGGCACCACGTATCCCGTCTGGCCGAGATCGCGCAGCATCGCGGCGATGTCGAGCATGTTGCCGGCCTCGACGCGGAAGTCGAGCTCCTCGACGATCGTGTCGGCGAACAGCTCGACGAGCGCCGGCGGGTTGGCCAGCGAGGCCACCGGGATGCGGCCGACGAGGTGCGGCGCGAGCCAGGCCATCGCCCGCACGTCCCGTTGGATCGCCCGTGCGACGTCCGGGCGTTGCACCTTGACGACGACCTCCTCCCCGCTGATGAGGCGGGCGACGTGCACCTGGGCGATCGAGGCGGCGGCGAGCGGCGCCTCGTCGAACGAGACGAAGACCTCGTCGAGGCGTCGGCCGAGATCTTCCTCGACGGTCCGACGCACGTCGTCGAACGACTCGGCCGGAACCTGGTCGCGGCAGCGCTTGAACTCGCCGACGAGCTCGGGCGGGAAGATGCCCTCGCCGGACGAGATGATCTGGCCGAGCTTGATGAACGTCGGTCCGAGCGTCTCGGCGGCGAGGCGCAGCCGCCTCGAGAGTTCGGCCACGCCCTTCGCGCCCGGCGCCTTGCCCCGCCGGCGTCGCCACACCCACGGGATCACCGCGACTCCGAGCCGGGCCACGACGGAAACGCCGCGGCCCCCCGGCGGCAGCCGCCCGGGGGTGATCAGCGCCGGCACCTCCCGCCGAACCTGCTCCCGGTGACGCTCGGCGTCGGCCCACCACGGGATCGCGTCGCGGTCGAGCACCCACGGTGCGTCGTCGGGAAACGCGCCCCACGCCAGGTCGCCAGCTCGCGCCATCACACCCATCATGGCCGCGAGATCCCGGAATGCCCCCACATCGTTGCCTCACGCTGCGGTGACGTACGGTCGCCGCCGGCGACCGGCACCTGTCTCAGCCTGACGTCACGTCCCGTGGGCGTGGTCGCACCAGCGGTCCTCGCCGGCTTTGATCGCGCCCGCCCCGACCCCTTCGAGGGCGGCGAACGGTCCGCACGGGTGGGCGGTGATCCACACGTGGATCATCGGCGACTGGGCGAGCGCGACCAACGGTGGCGAGCACTCGCCGTTCGGGGCTCGGAGGCCCGCAACCTTCGGTGCCTCCGGATCGTCGGTGAAGCAGAGGTCGTTGTGGATGTGCCACTGCATCAGCTGGCCGCCGTAGTTGGGCACCTTGTCGAGCGTGACGTCGTCGGGGAGCATGTACATCGCCGACACCAGTTTCTTGGAGCCGTCGGGCTGCGGCTCGTAGACGAGGCTCTCCGGGGCGTCCGGATCGAGCCACACGTCGTCGTTGATCCAGTCCCACTGGATGTAGTGCTCGTGCCCGGTGGCGCCGTCGCCGATCGAGTGGAAGCCGGCGGCCTCCGCAACGGCTGGGTCGGACCATTGGGGTAGGCGGACGACGTTCGTCGCGACGAGGTTCTCGGCGAAGGCCTGCTGGCGCGGCGTGACGCCGTCGACGCCACTGAGGTCGATGGGCTTCCGCGGGTCGTAGGGCACCGGCGCCGCGGCCGCCCCGGTGCCGGACTGTCCACCATGGTCGTGCCCGGCGCCGCACTGGTCGGTGCGTTGACCCGTGGCCGCGTCGGCCTGTCCGGCTCCGTGGCCCTCGAGCGCGGCGAAGGGCCCGCATTCGTGCGGCGCGACCCACACGTGGACCATCGGGTTGTTCCCCCCGGCGTTCACCGACCCCGCGGGGCACGTCCCGCCGTGGTCGTCGGTGACGGCGACGACGGTGGGCACGCCCTGGTCGTTGATCGCCCAGCAGAGGTTCAGGTGGACGTGCCACTGCATCAGCGGGCCGCCGTAGCGCACCAGCTTGGGGTCGTCGATCGGCCTGTCCTTGGCGATGTACATCGCCGACACGAGATCTCGCTGCTCACCGTCGACGCGGTAGACGAGCGACTCGGGATGGTTGGGGTCGAGGAAGTGGTCGTCGCCGATGTAGCCGATGTTGATGTAGTGCTCGAACCCGGTGGAGGCGTCGCCGATCGAGTGGAACCCGAGGGCGGGAAGCGTCTTGACGTCGGCGAACTTCGCCGGCAGGACGTCGAGCGTGCGGGCGGCGAGGCGCTCGGCGCGGCCTTCCTGCCTGTTGGTCACGCCGGACACGCCGGAGAAGTCGATCGGCTGGCTCGGGTCCCACGGCCGCGGCCACATCGCCGCCGAGTCGGCCGCGGCGTCGTCGGGATGGGCGTGGCCGTCGGTCGCGGCGGCTGCGTCGGCGTGGGCGTGGCCGTCGGTGGCTGCGGCTTCGCCGGCCGCGGCGTCCTCGGCGTGGGCGTGGCCGTCGGCGGCTGCGGCTTCGCCGGCGGCCTCCTCCTCGGCGTGGGCGTGGCCCTCGGCCGTCGCCTCGTCGCCGTGAGTGTGCTCCGCCCCAGCGGCGCTGGTGGCGTGCCCGTCGTCGTGGCTGTGCACGTGCGTGCCGCCGTACATCATGGCCACCACTGTCAGCGCTCCGACCGCGACGGCCGGGACCCCGAGGTGGGATGCGGTCGGCCGGGTCTGCCCGCGCGCCAACGCGACCACCGCGGCGGCGGCCGCGACCGCGCCCAGGGCGGCGCACGCGGTGTCGGCGAACTGTGGCGCCTCCGACTGCTCGAGCCCTTCGATCCACGAGATCCCGGCGACCCTCGTGACGGCCCACGCGGCGACGGCCCCGCCGTTGATCAGGGCGGTGGCTCCAGCTGCGGCCCGGCCACCCTTGACCAGCATCACGAGTCCCGCCGCGAGTTGCGCCGCGGCGACGGCGACGAACAGCCGGGCGAGCGGGGCGTGCTCGGCGTGGATGCCGATGGCCGCGGCGTGGATCGCACCGGCGCCGAGTGACGCGAGCCCGGCCAGCTGCGTCGCGGAGAGCCAGCCGGAACGCTTCTCGCTCGCGCCGTCGGTCGCGAGCCCGCCGCCGTGGTCGGTGCCGTCGTTTGTCATCGTGTGCCCTCTCCTGGCCGCCCGCTTCGGATGGCGTCCCAACCCTACGCCCGTCGCCCCGCCACCACGGGTCGGATCAACCGTGGAGCGCCCGGAGAACGGGAACAGCCCATTCTGGACGGCAAACCAGGAAATCGGGCAACCAGGGGTCCCGTCCGTTGTAGACGAGCGGCGAGCCGTCGATCCGGCTGACGTGCAGTCCGGCGGCCAGGGCGACGGCGGCCGGGGCGGCCGAGTCCCACTGGTACATCCCGCCGTCGTGGACGTAGATGTCCGTGTCGCCGTTGACCACCGACATCGCCTTGGCCCCGGCCGACCCGAGCCGCACCGGCTCGGCGTCGAGTGCCGTCGCCACCACGGCCGCGGCGTACGGCGCCCGCGTGCGCGAGGTCACGAGGCGGGGACGCTCGCGCTGGACGTCGGCGATCGGAGGCGGGGGATCGGCGGAGAACGTGATGCCGAGCGCGGGCAGGCTGACGGCGCCGGCGAGGAATCCTCCCGATGCCCAGAGCGCGACGTGCACCGCCCAGTCCCACCGGCCGGGCTCACCGAACTCCCGGGTGCCGTCGAGGGGGTCGATGATCCACACCCGGTCGCGGGTGAACCGCCGAGGATCCTCCAGGCCCTCCTCGGAGAGCACGGCATCCTCGGGGCGGACCCGCGCCAGCTCGTCGGCCAGAAACCGCTGGCTCGACGTGTCGCCACCGTCCATGACCTGCCACGGATGGGCCCCGCCTTGCTCGAGCTGCTGACGCACGGCGAGCAGCCCACGGCCTGCTTCCTCGGCCAACCGGGTGGCCAGAGCGGTGTCCGACTCCGCCTCCGGCGGCGCGACGGGGGGTTCGGTCGTCATCGCGCGGCGCAGGCTACTGTCCGCCCGATGCAGCCGGCGGATGGCCCGCTCCTCGACCATCGCGGGTCGCGGCGCCTCGGATCGGTCGAGCAGGCGGTGTGGTACGTCGTGGCCGGCGTGACCTACGTGGGCATGGGGATCTACCACAAGTGGGTGCTCAACTGGTTCGTCGGTCCGGTGTGGCTGGTGGCGGTGGTGGTCGTCGGGCCGTGGCTGACCGACCAGGTACGGGCGCGGCTCCGACCGGACGGTGACGGCCCCGGCGGCGGCGACGATCGAGGAGCGGCGTGAGCGCGGTCTTCGAGCGAGCGAACAATCAAGCACGGTCTTCGGCTCATTGGTGCACCGCCGCCGGGAAGATCCGACGCATGCCGTCACGGTGCACCAATGAGCTGGGCCGCCCACCAGTTCGAGATCTACGCCGTTCAGGCCCACCTCCCGAAGAAGATGCGAGGCAAGGTCAGCTTCTGGGCGATCTTCCTCGGCGACTTCACCCCCGACTTCCTGTCGAAGTTCTGGGTCTACGGGATCACGATTGGCGGTACGCACTACGGCTCCGACGAGCCGCACCAGTGGCACCGCGGTTGGCCGGGGATGGGCTTCACCCACACACTCTTCCTGGGCGTGGCGGTCGCCGCGGGGTTCTGGCTGTGGAAGCGCAACCGGGCATTCACCGTCGGGTACCTGCTCGGCTTCGCCGCCCACGTGCTGACCGACGTCAACGATTCGGTGGGCACGATGCTGCTGTTCCCGTTCATGACGCTCAACTGGACGGTGCAGACGTGGGCCTACGCGGCGACCGTCGAGGGCGGCAAGTACCTCGACGCCGCCGCCTACTACTCCAGCCTCGGGCTGGTCATGGACGTCTTCTGGCTGGTGGTGGTGCTGTTGTCGTGGCGGGTGCTCACGCGGGAGTACTGGCGCACCCAGATCGTGCCCGCCGATCCACGGGTCTGGGCGTGGTTCGGCCGGTTCCTGCCCGAGCGTGGGCTGCTGGCGCTCTACCGGTCGATCTTCTTCTACGGGGTCTGCCGCCTGTTCGCCTGGGGGATCTGGGCCCACCTCGTCGCCGAGCCGGTGATCGACGGGGTGCAACGGGTCGGGTACCCGTTCGACCTGTCGTGGACCGGGCCGTGGTGGCTGACGGCCCGGACCCTGCCCCACGTCAACCCGTGGATCGTGGCGCCGGTGACGCTGGCGCTGCTCGGCCTCGTCTACTGGGCGCTGAGCAAACTGTGGGAACCGATGGGCCGCGCCGAGGCCCGCGCGCCCGAGACAGTCGCGGGGCCGGCACCCAGGCCTCGGCCGCGGCGACCGCGTCGGCACCCAGGATCTCGACCGGGTCGAGCTCGAGGCTGCGCAGGAACGCCACCGTGCGCACGTCGTGAGCCACCGGGTCGGGCTCGGGAGCCAAGCCGGCGCGGGCGAGCATCCGGTGGACCGGAGCTTTCACCACGTACCCGACGAACGCCCCCTGGATGGCGATCGCCTCCGCCGTGCTCACGCAGTTCAGGCACATGCGGCAGGACGTTATCGGGCGGGCGTGGAGCGCGGGCGGCAGTCAGCCGGCCAGGCGCTTGTAGTGGATGCGGTGAGGTTGGTCGGCGGCGGCGCCGAGCTCCTTGTGGCGCCACTCCTCGTACTCGGTGAAGTTGCCCTCGAACCAGCGGACCTGGCTATCGCCCTCGAAGGCCAGCACGTGGGTGGCGATGCGGTCGAGGAACCAACGGTCGTGGCTGATCACGACGGCGCAGCCGGGAAACGACTCCAGCCCGGCCTCCAGCGCCCGCAGCGTGTCGACGTCGAGGTCGTTGGTGGGCTCGTCGAGGAGCAGCACGTTGCCACCGTCCTTGAGCAGCTTGGCCAGGTGGACCCGGTTGCGCTCGCCGCCCGACAGGTCGCCGACCCGCTTCTGCTGGTCGGTGCCCTTGAAGTTGAAGCTGGCCACGTAGGCGCGCCCGTGGATCTCCCGGTTGCCGACCTTCAGGTGATCGACCCCGCCGGTGATCTCCTCGTACACCGTGTTGTCAGCCGTGAGGTCGTCGCGGCTCTGGTCGACGTAGCTGAGTTGGACCGTGTCACCGACCGTGATCGTCCCGGCGTCGACCTGCTCCTGGCCGGTGATCATCCGGAACAGCGTCGTCTTGCCGGCGCCGTTGGGGCCGATGATGCCGACGATGCCGGCGCGGGGGAGGGAGAACGAGAGGTCCTCGATGAGCAGCCGGTCGCCGAAGCCCTTGCGCAGGTTGGCCACTTCGATCACGGTGTCACCGAGCCGCGGCCCCGGCGGGATCGCAATCTCGACCCGGTTGTCGTCCACCCGGGCGGCCTCGGCCTCCGCCTGCAGCTTGTCGTAGGCGGCGAGGCGGGCCTTGCCCTTCGCCTGGCGGGCCTTCGGCGCCATCCTGACCCATTCGAGCTCCCGCTCCAGCGAGCGCCGGCGGGCCTCGTTGGACCGCTCGGCGCGGGCGAGCCGCTCCTGCTTCTGCTCGAGCCACGACGAGTAGTTGCCCTCGAACGGGATGCCCCGCCCCCGTTCGAGCTCGAGGATCCAGCGGGCCACGTTGTCGAGGAAGTAGCGGTCGTGGGTGATGGCGACGACGGTGCCGTGGTACTCCTGCAGGAAGCGTTCGAGCCAGTCGACGCTCTCGGCGTCGAGATGGTTGGTCGGCTCGTCGAGGAGCAGCAGGTCGGGGCGGCTGAGCAGGAGCCGGCACAGGGCGACCCGCCGGCGCTCGCCGCCCGACAGCGTGGCGACGTCGGCGTCGTCGGGTGGGCAGCGCAGGGCGTCCATGGCGATCTCGACGTTGCGGTCGAGGCTCCACGCGTCGGCGGCGGCGATCTTGTCCTCGAGCTCGGCCTGGAGGGCGCCGATCTTGTCGTAGTCGGCGTCGGGCTCGGCCCACATCGCCATCACTTCGTTGTAGCGATCGATGATCGATTGCACCGCGGCCACGCCGTCCATGACGTTGCCGCGCACATCCTTGGACGCGTCGAGCTGTGGCTCCTGGGGAAGGAAGCCGACGGTGAAGCCCGGGGTGAGCCGAGCCTCGCCCGTGTACCCGTCGTCCAGGCCCGCCATGATCCGGAGCAGGCTCGACTTGCCGGCGCCGTTGGCGCCGATCACGCCGATCTTGGCGCCGGGGTAGAACGACAGCGAGATGTTCTCCAGCACCGTGCGGTCGGGCGGGTAGAACCGGGCGAGCTTGTAACAGGTGTAGATGAACTCGTGCGCCATGGGGGTACCGGCGGTCGAGGCTACCGGTGGGTGTCGCTCGGGATTCTCTGGAGACTTTGGTCCGCGAAACCGTCCGCTGACGTCGTCAGAACCGGTTCTGGCGTCCCCGCGTGGCGACGCCGGGGGAGCAGGACGACGGTGGCGACGACGTAGAGGACGAGGCCGGCGGCCTGGCCGGGTCGCCGGTCCAGATCAGATGGGTGTCGGTCGGGATGCGAGCAACGACGAGGTAGCCGATCAGCCCGACCATCGCCGCCGCCGGGGCGACGAGCCGAACCAGCCGGAGCACGTCGAGGGAGCGCAGTCGGGTCGACAGGGACACCACGGCGCTCGCCGCACCGAGACCGAGCAGGGCCAGGCCGATGACGAGGTAGGTGTAGTAGTAGAAGAGCTTGAACGAGACCACCCGCGTGTAGGCGATCTCCAGGGTGAGGCTGACGAAGCCGATCACGAACGCGTGAGCAGCCGTGCGGCCAATCTGCTTCGATCACTCCTCACGCGCCGAACCCTCCCCAGGATCCGCGGGCACCGTAGCTCCGCTACCGTGCCCGCCTCGTGGCCCTGACCCGCCGGGCGCTGCCGGCCGCCTGGACCCTGCGCCACGTCGGCGGCGACAGCCCGGTCGCGGTCGACGGGGTGCCGGCGACCGTGCCCGGCTGCGTGCACACCGACCTCTTGGCGGCCGGCCTGATCCCCGACCCGTTCGCCGACGCCAATGAGCTCGCTGTCGCCTGGGTCGCCGACGCCGACTGGGAGTACCGCACCGCCGTCGATCTCACCGCGGTCGAGGGTCACGATCGCGCCGAGCTGGTGTTCCACGGTCTCGACACGCTCGCCACCGTTTCCCTCGACGGCGCGGTCGTGGCAGAGACCGAGAACATGCACCGCACCTATCGCGTCGACGTCACCGGCCGCCGCGGCCGCGCCGCCGTCGCCGTCCGCTTTCGCTCCGCCACGCGGGAGGCGGAGGCCCGGCGGCAGCGGGAGGGCGACTGGCCGTCGTCGTCGTTCGGGCGACCCTTCAACTACGTGCGCAAGATGGCGTGCAGCTGGGGGTGGGACTGGGGACCATGGCTGACCACGGCCGGCATCTGGCGGGCCGCCGAGCTGGTCGGCTGGGACGTCGCGCGCATCGCCTCGGTCCGACCGGTGGCCACGATCGAACCCGACGGCACCGGTTCGGTCACCGTGCGGGTCGAGGTCGACCGTTCCGGATCCACCGACGTGACCGTCCGCGTCGGCCTGACGGATCCCGACGGTCATGAGGTGGCCGTGGCCGCTGCCGACCTCGGCGGCGCGGCCGTCGTCGCCGACATCGAGGTCAGGCCCGGCGCGGTTCGTCGCTGGTGGCCGCACACCCTCGGCGACCAGCCCCGCTACCGGCTCGCCGTCACCATCGAGGACGCCCACGGCGCGGTGCTCGACCGATGGGACTGCGCGATCGGCTTCCGCAGCATCATCCTCGACACCTCTCCGGACCCGACGGGGTCGGCGTTCACGTTCGTCGTGAACGGGCTGCCGATCTTCGCCCGCGGCGTCAACTGGATCCCCGACGATCCGTTCCCGTCCAGGGTCACGCCGCACCGGGTTCGCGAGCGGCTCGCGCGCGGCCGTCGCCGCCGGTGCCGACCTCGTGCGGGTGTGGGGCGGAGGCATCTACGAAGACGACGCCTTCTACGACGCGTGCGACGAACTCGGCCTGCTCGTCTGGCAGGACTTCACGTTCGCCTGTGCCGCCTACCCCGAGCACCTCCTCCGCGCCGAGGTCGAGGCCGAGGCCCGCGACAACGTCGAGCGGCTGATGGTGCACCCGAGCCTCGCCCTCTGGTGCGGGAACAACGAGAACATCTGGGGCTTCGTCGACTGGGGGTGGGAGCAACGGCTGGGCGGACGGGTGTGGGGCGAGAACTTCTACTTCGACTTGCTGCCGTCGATCGTCGCCGAGGTCGACCCCGGGCGCCCGTACTGGCCGGGCAGCCCGTACTCGGGCTCGATGGCCGTCGCGCCGAACGCCGACGCCCACGGCTGCGTGCACGTCTGGGACGTCTGGAACCGCCTCGACCACACCCGCTATCGCGACCGCACGCCCCGGTTCGTCGCCGAGTTCGGGTGGCAGGCGCCGCCCACGTGGGCGACGTTGCGCGCCGCCATCTCCGACGACCCGCTCACGCCGACCTCACCCGGCATGGCCCACCACCAGAAGGCGCAGGATGGCGACGGCAAGCTGGCCCGCGGCCTCGCCCATCACTTCGCCACCCCCGGCGACTTCGACGACTGGCTGTGGGCGACGCAGCTCAACCAGGCCCGCGCCGTGCGCAACGGCGTCGAGCACTTCCGTGCCCTCCGCGGCACGTGCATGGGAACGATCTGGTGGCAACTCAACGACTCGTGGCCGGTCACCAGTTGGGCGCTGCTCGACGCGTCCGGCCGGCCCAAGCCGGCGTGGTACGCGCTACGCGACGCCTACGCGCCGCGGCTGTTGACGATCCAACCGCGGGGCGCCGCGCTGGCGGCCGTGGCGGTGAACGACACCGCCGAGCCGTGGCGCGTCGACGGTGCGGTGCGCCGCCACGACCTCGCCGGCGGCGTCCTCGCCGCGGCCGCCCTCGATCTCGTCGTCGACGCCTGGTCGGTCGGGATGGTGGTGCTCCCGACGGGCGTGTCCACGCCGGCGTCGCCGGCGCGTGAGCACCTGCTCGCCGATGCCGGCGGGATGCGGGCGTGGTGGTGGTTCGTCGCCGATCGGGACGTCGCCTATCCGCCGACCCCGCTGGAGGCCGAGGTCGACGCGGTGGCTCCCGGACGACACCGCGTCCGGCTGGTCTCCGACGGGCTCGTCCGTGACCTGACGTTGTTCGTCGATCGGCTGGCGCCCGGCGCCGAGGTCGACCGCCAGATGATCACCGCCCTGGCCGGCGAGGTCATCGAGGTCGAGGTGTCCGGACTGGCGGACGTTGACGCAGTGGAGATCTCCAGCCCGCCCGTCTGCCGCACGGCGAACGATCTCAGCTGATCACGCCGGTGCGCGCCACCTCCGCGTACCAGCGGGCGCTGGCCTTGGGGATCCGCTCCAGCGTGGCCGGGTCGACCTCGACGATGCCGAAGTGCGGCCCGTACCCATGGGTCCACTCGAAGTTGTCGAGCAACGACCACACCATGTACCCCTCGACCGGCACACCGTCGGCGATCACTGCCGCGATCTCGGCGAGGTGCGACCGCAGGTAGTCGATCCGGTCCGTGTCCTCGACGCGTCCGTCCGCGCGACTGGCCGTCTGGCATCGCCGCGCCGTTCTCGGTGATCACGTAGCGGGGGAACCCATGGCGATCGTGCAGCCCGCGCAGCAGTGTCCCGAACGACTCGGGGTGGATCTCCCAACCCATCGCGGTCGTCGGTCCTGGTGGCGCGGCGGCCTGGCCGCCGGCCCTCACGATCTGGCGGGTGTAGTAGTTGACTCCGAGCACGTCGATCGGGCGGGAGATCAGGTCGAGATCGCCGTCGGCGACCTCGTCCGCGGTCCAGGCAAACCGCTCGACGCCGCGGGGCGGATATCCGAGCCCGGCGATCGGCTCGACGAACCAGCGGTTCTCGAGATCGTCACGCGCTTCGGCCAACTCGACATCCGCCGGATCGGCGCTGGCCGCGACGGTGGGGGTGAAATTGAGCACGATCCCGGCCGCGGCCCTGGGCGCGAAGGCGCGGATCCGCTCGAGGGCGAGGCCGTGGCCGAGCAGCAGGTGATGGGCGGCGGCGAGCCCGGCCCGGGGATCGCGGCGCCCCGGCGTGTGCTCGCCCGTGATGTAGCCGTGGTGGGTCGCCACGTACGGCTCGTTGAGCGTCATCCAGGCGTCGACCCGATCACCGAGACGCTCGACCACCGCCGCGGCGTAATCGGCAAAGGCCTCGGCCGTCGTGCGAACCGGCCATCCGCCGGCATCCTCGAGCGGCTGAGGGAGGTCCCAGTGGTACAGCGTCGGCCACGGCGCGATCCCGACGGCGAGAAGCGCGTCGACGAGCCGGTCGTAGAAGTCGAGGCCGGCGGCGTTGACCGGACCGCGGCCGCCGGGTATCACGCGTGGCCAGGCGATCGAGAACCGGTAGGCACCAAGACCGAGCTCGTTCATCAGGGCGACATCGCGCTCCCACCGGGTGTAGTGCTCGCAGGCGCGGTCGCCCGTGGTCCCGTCGTCGATCGCGCCAGGTCGGCGGGTGAACCGATCCCAGATGCTCTCCCCTCGCCCGTCAGCGGTGGTCGCCCCTTCGATCTGGTAGGCGGAGGTCGCCGCGCCCCAGACGAACCCCTCGGGGAACGGCACCGGTCGGGCCGTGGAAGCGATTGCGACGTCGATGGTCATGGCTAACATGAAAGCGCTTCCAACACCAGAGCTTTGCGTCGGGGGATCGAGGCTGAATTGGCTGGAATCAACGGTCCGGTGACGCTGGACGACGTTGCCCGGGTGAGCGGCGTCTCCCAGGCCGCCGCATCCAGAGCGCTGAACGGTCGTCGGGGGGTGCGCCCCGAGGTCCGGGAGCGGGTCGAGCGGGTCGCCCGATCGCTCGGTTACCGGCCCAATCGGGCCGCCCGCAACCTCGCCAGCGGGCGCTCGGCCGTGATCGGGCTCGTCATCCCGAGCGCTGATCTCCGCCTCGACCCCTACGGCGCGTCGGTGACCCACGCGGTCGCCCGCGCCGCGACCGAGCTCGACCAGGGCCTCATGCTCGTGCTCGACACCGGGGAGCCCGGTCGGACCGTCCAGCACATCCTGCGCGACGGTCTCATCGACGGGGTGCTGGTGAGCGCGGTCGCCGCCGGTGAGACCTGGGTCGAGCAACTGCTCAGCGCCGACCTGCCGGCCGTGCTCATCGGGAGTCACCCGACCCGCACCGACGTGGACGTCGTCGACGTCGAGAACCTCGAGTCGAGTGCCCGGGTGGTCGAGCACCTCATCGAGCAGGGCTGCCGGCGCATCGCCACCATCACCGGACCGCTCGACCGCGTCGACGCGACCCTCCGGCTGGACGGCTACCGGCTGGCCCACGAGCGCCGTGGCCTGCCGGTCGACGAGGATCTCGTCGTCCACGGCGAGTTCAGCCGGGCATCGGGAGCGGCGGCGGCCGAGGCTCTCGTGGCGCGGAAGGTGGCGTCGTGTTCCCGATGGCCTGTTCGCGGCCAACGACGAGATGGCACTTGGCGCGATGCGGGTGTTGCAGGCCGCCGGGTTGCGGATCCCCGCGGACGTTGCCGTCGCCGGGTTCGACGGCACGTCAGTCCCCGACGAGGTCGAACCGTCGCTGACGACGGTGGGTCAACCGTTCGCCGAGATGGCCCGTGCCGCGGTCGGGGAGTTGCTCGCCCGGATCGACGGCGCCGCGCCAACTGGTCTCCGGCTGCTCGAACCCGACCTGGCGATCGGCGGATCGTCGCAACGTCTCGAGGGGTGAGCCGGCCTCAGTGGTGGCTGCCGTTGTCGGCGAGCGACTTCTTGAGCTTGTCGGTGAGGTGCGCCGGGAGCAGTTCGTAGTGATCGTGCTGGGCGGAGAACGTGCCCCGACCACCGGTCATCGAGCGCAGCTCCACGGCGTAGCGCTGGATCTCCGCGGCGGGCACGAGGGCGAGGATCTCGTGGTTCCCGTTGTCGAGCACCGACGTGCCGTTGACCCGGCCGCGGCGGGAGTTGAGATCGCCGAGCACGTCACCCTGGTATCCGGCAGGTACGACGACGTTGAGCAGGGAGACCGGCTCGAGCACGGCGGCCCCGGCCTTCTGCAACGCCTCGCGCAGGCCGTGGGCGGCAGCGGTGCGGAACGCCATGTCCGACGAGTCGACCGAATGGAACTTGCCGTCGTAGCACTCGATGCGCACGTCGACGACGGGGAACCCGTGGACGCCACCACTGGACATCGCCTCCTCGACCCCTCGCTGCACGGCCGGGATGTACTGCTTGGGGATCGCCCCGCCGACGATCGAGTTGACGAACTCGGCGCCCTCGCCTCGCGCCTTCGGGCTGACGCGCAGGTTGGCGACGGCGAATTGGCCGTGGCCGCCGGACTGCTTCTTGACCTTGCCCTCGGCCTCGGCCGAGCCGGTGATCGTCTCGCGGTACGGCACGCGCACGTCCTCGGTCTCGACGTTGACCCCGAACTTGCGGGCGAGCCGTTCGAGGGCCACGGCCAGATGGGTGTCGCCGGCGCCCCGGAGCACCGTCTGTCCCGTCTCGTCGTTGCGCTCGA
The DNA here is from genome assembly GCA_963755235.1 of uncultured Acidimicrobiia bacterium. GTDB lineage: Bacteria > Actinomycetota > Acidimicrobiia > Acidimicrobiales > Ilumatobacteraceae > JALZMG01. Next base: position 18,534 of record CAVWJT010000004.1, on the reverse strand, counting down.
CGACGAGCGCCGGATCTTCGGCGATCAACCGCTGGAGCGCACCGGAGAGCTTGTCGTCGTCGGACTGCGTGATCGGCTTGAGGGCGAGCCCGAACGACGGGGCCGCCGCCGCCGCGGCCGGGACGCGCACCGGTGAGTCCTTCGGCGCGAGCGTGGAGCCGGTAGGCGTGGCGGTGAGCTTGGCGACTGCGGCGAGGTCGCCGGCGACGACCTTGTTGGTGGGCAGGTGCTCGCGTCCGCGCATGTGGAACAGCGCGTGCAGGCGTTCCTCCGTGCCCGTGGCGGTGTTGACGAGGCGGTCGTCGATGGCGACCGTGCCCGACAGGACCTTGAACAACGACACCTGGCCGACGAACTGGTCGGCGACGGTCTTGAACACGTAGCCGAGCGGCTTGGCCGACGGGTCCGCCGTCACCTCGACCTCCATCGCCGCCGGTCCCGTGCCGGCCGCGACCTGCGTCGGCCGGTCGGCCGGGGAGGGGCCGAGCTCGCAGATGAAGTCGGCCAGCCGGTCGACGCCGATCCCCGCCGTCGCCGAGCCGACGAGTACCGGGAACTCGGCACACTCGAGCACCTCGTGGGCGAGGGTGCGCTCGAGCTCGGACGCCGAGGGCACCTCGCCCGACAGGTAGCGCTCGAGCTGCTCGTCGTCGCCGGCGACGATCTCCTCGACCAGCTCGTCGTGCAGGCGGTGCTCCTCGTCGGCGACGTCGGCGGGGATGGGTTCGGAGTGGTGCTGGCCGTCCGGTTCGTACTCGAATCCCTGGTCGGTCAGCACGTCGGCGACACCGTGGAACTTCTCCTCCTCGCCGAGCGGGAGCTCGAGGGGCACGAAACCGGACCCGAACTGCGCCTTCAGGTTGTCGACCACCGCGCGGAAGTCGGCGCGCGGCTTGTCCTCCTTGTTGACGAAGACGAGCCGCGGGATACCGCGTTCGGCGCACTTGCTCCAGGCCAGTTCGGTGCCGACCTCCACGCCGTCGACCGCGCTGACCACCAGCACCGCCAGGTCGGCAACCGCCAGGGCGGCGTCGACGTCGCCGGCGAAGTCGGCGTAACCCGGGGTATCGATGAGGTTGACCTTGTAGCTCTCCCCGTCCGAGGCCTTCCACTCGAACGGGGCCAGCGCGAGCGACAGGGACATCGAACGTTTGGCCTCTTCGGGCTCGGTGTCACACACCGTCGTCCCGTCCTCGACCCGCCCGGCCCTGGCGAGCACGCCGGCCCGGAGGAGCAACGCCTCAGCCAGCGTCGTCTTGCCGCACCCGCTGTGGCCGACGATGGCGACATTGCGGATCTTGTCGGTCGACGGGTTGTTCAAGCCTGACCCCCAGGAAACGATGGCGGACCCTGGACCGACTCTACCGACCCGCTGCCAGGCGAGTCACAAGCGCCCCGGATAGGTTGACCGTGGTGACCGCGACCGAGCGCGAGAGGAGCTGGCTCGCCGCTGAGCCGGCCGTCGAGCGGGTGCAGCTCGACGAGGCGTCGTGGGTCGATGTCGTGCGCAGCCTCATCCCCCGGGCCGATGCGGACACCGTCCACGACGAGCTGGTGGCCACGGTGCCATGGGAGCAGGGTCGGGTGTTCCGCTACGAGCGCTGGGTGGACATGCCCCGCCTCGAGGGCCACCAGTCCGGATCGGGGCGCCATCCGGCCCTGGTCGAGGTCGAGCAGTGGATCAGCCGGCGTTACCGGGTGCGGTTCGATGGGGTGGCCCTCGCCCAGTACCGCTCCGAGCGCGACGGGGTGGGGTTCCACCGTGACCGCGAGCTGCGGTGGCTCGAGGACACGGTGATCGGGGCGTTCACACTGGGCGCGCGGCGGCCGTGGCTGGTGAAGCCGCTCACCGGCCGGCGGGGCGACCCGGAGGACGAGCTGGCCGGGGCGATCGACCTGTCACCGGGCAGCGGCGACCTGCTCGTGATGGGCGGGCGATGCCAGGCGGCGTGGCTGCACGCGGTCCCGAAGGTGCGCCACCGCGTCCGCAGCCGGGTGTCCGCGCAGTGGCGCTGGACGTCGAGACGCGGCGAGCGGGATCGCAACCCGTCGTTCTTCGCGCCGCGTCACTTCAGCCGGCCGGGCTGACGGCGGACCCGGCAGCGGGGCGACCGGTACTCTTGACAAGGTGAGTGTCACCGCGTCCTCGACTCCGGGGTTCGGCTCCAACTCCTGGTTGGTGGAGGAGATGTACGAGAAGTACCGGGCCGATCCCGAGTCGGTGGGGGAGGCGTGGCGCGAGTTCTTCGCCGACTACAAGTCGACCGCCCCGGCGCATCCCGAACCGGCGGCGCCCGAGCCGGCGGCACCGGTGGAGGAGCCGCCGGCCGTGCCGCAGCAATCGGCGGTGGCACCGGCACCGCCGGCCCCGAACGAGCCGGCCGCGCCGGCTGCCCCCGCACCGGCGCGCGAACCGCCGGGAGCAGGGCGACCCGATCCGCGGGGTCGCCGCCGCGATCGCCGCCAACATGTCGCGCAGCCTCGCCGTCCCGACCGCCACCAGCTTCCGCGACGTTCCAGCGAAGCTGCTCGAGGTCAACCGGAAGGTCATCAACGGCTACCGCAGCCGGAGCGGGACGGGCAAGGTCAGCTTCACCCACCTCATCGGCTACGCCGTGGTCAGGGCGATCGCCGACGCCGTCCCGGTGATGCGCAACGCCTACGCCGAAGACGCCGCCGGCAAGCCGCGCCTCATCCGCAACGAGTCGGTCAACCTCGGCATCGCCGTCGACGTCGACAAGGGCGACGGTACGAGATCGCTGGTCGTGCCCGTCATCCGCGACGCCGACCAGCTCGACTTCGCCGGCTTCCTCGCCGCCTACGAGGAGCTGATCCGCAAGGTCCGGGCGAACAAGCTCGCCGTCGAGGACTTCCAGGGCGCCAACGTCTCGCTGACCAACCCGGGCACGATCGGCACGGTGCAGAGCGTGCCCCGCCTGATGCCTGGCCAGGGCGTCATCGTCGGCGTCGGCCGCATCGACTACCCGGCCGTGTTCGAGGGCGCCGACCGGGCGAACCTCAGCTCGCTCGGGATCAGCAAGGTCGTGACGCTGACCAGCACCTACGACCACCGCATCATCCAGGGCGCCGAGAGCGGCCTCTTCCTGCAGCGGGTGCACGAACTGTTGCTCGGCGAGCACGCCTTCTACGACGACGTCTTCACGTCTCTCGACATGCCGTACGAGGCGGTCAAGTGGCGACCCGACGTCAACCCGATCGACCACGACGAGGCGATGCTGCAGAAGCAGATGCAGGTCGCCACGCTCATCCGGGTCTACCGGGTGCGCGGTCACCTCATCGCCGATCTCGATCCGCTGCACTGGAAAGAGCCGGCGATGCCGCCCGAGGTCGATCCGCTCACCTACGGACTGACGATCTGGGACCTCGATCGGGAGTTCCTCACCGGCGGGATCGCGGGCAGCGAGAAGATGCCCCTCGGCGAGCTGCTCGGCGTGTTGCGCGATGCGTACTGCCGCACCGTCGGCATCGAGTACATGCACATCCAGGACACCCAGGAGCAGCGCTGGATCCAGTCCAAGGTCGAGGGCGTCCATCACAGCCTCGACAAGGACCGCAAGCATCGCATCCTCGAGCGGCTCAACGCCGCTGAGGCCTTCGAGAAGTTCCTCGCCACCAAGTACGTCGGAACGAAGCGCTACGGGCTGGAGGGCGCCGAGTCGGCGATCCCGATCCTCGACGAGGTGATCTCCGCCGCCGCCGACAGCGGGCTCGACTCGTGCGTGCTCGGTATGGCCCACCGCGGTCGCCTCAACGTGCTGTCCAACATCATCGGCAAGAGCTACGACGCGATCTTCCGCGAGTTCGAGGGCCACATCGACCCGGACTCGGTGCAGGGCTCCGGCGACGTCAAGTACCACCTCGGCGCCACCGGCAAGTACGTCAGCCCGTCCGGCTCCGACATCCGCCTCGAACTCGCCGCCAATCCGAGCCACCTCGAGGCGGTCGACCCGGTCGTCGCCGGGATGACACGCGCCGCCCAGGACCAGATCGATCCGCCGGGCTCGTATCCCGTCCTGCCCCTCCTGATCCACGGCGACGCCGCCTTTGCCGGTCAGGGAGTGGTGGCCGAGACGCTGGCGATGAGCGACATCACCGGCTATCGGGTCGGCGGGACGATCCACCTGATCATCAACAACCAGATCGGCTACACCACCGCGCCGGAGTTCGCCCGCTCGTCGCTCTACTGCAGCGACGTGGCCAAGACGGTGCAGGCGCCGATCTTCCACGTCAACGGCGACGACCCGGAGGCCTGCGTGCGCGTGGCGCGCATGGCGTTCGAGTACCGCCAGAAGTTCCACAAGGACGTCGTCATCGACATGTGGTGCTACCGGCGTTTCGGGCACAACGAGGGCGACGATCCGAGCTACACCCAGCCGCTGATGTACAAGGCGATCGCCGAGCGCCGCAGCGTGCGCAAGCTCTACGTCGAGGCGTTGGTGAAGCGCGGCGACATCACGCTCGACGAGGCCGAGCAGGCGCTGGCCGACTTCCAGGACAAGTTGCAGGTCGCCCTGGACGAGACGCGCGCCCAGTCACCGGGCGTGATCAAGGCGGCCAGACCACCGAAGCCGGCCGGGGTGCTGCCGCACATTGCCACCGGGGTCCCGCGGGCCGATCTCGACCGGATCTTCGCCCAGCTCACCGCCTACCCCGAGTCGTTCACCGTGCATCCGAAGCTGGCCCGACAGTTCGACGCCAGGAGCAAGCTCTATGCGGAGGGGGAGGTGGAATGGGCGACCGCGGAAGCGCTCGCCATCGGGTCGCTGCTGCTCGAGAGCCACCACGTCCGCCTCGCCGGCGAGGACACGCGGCGGGGCACGTTCAGCCAGCGGCACGCCGCGCTCACCGACTACGACACCGGCAAGCCGTGGGTCCCGCTCGAGCACCTCGAAGGGGCCGAAGGCACCTTCTGGGTCTATGACTCCCTGCTCTCGGAGTTCGCCGCCCTCGGGTTCGAGTACGGCTATGCCCAGGCCAACCCGCACGCGCTCGTCGTCTGGGAGGCCCAGTTCGGCGACTTCATCAACGGCGCCCAGGTGATCCTCGACCAGTACCTCGTCGCGGCCGAGGACAAGTGGGGCCAGAACAACGGGCTCGTCCTGCTCCTGCCCCACGGGTACGAGGGGCAGGGCCCGGAGCACTCCTCGGCGCGCATCGAGCGCTTCCTCACCGCCGCCGCCGAGGACAACATCCAGGTCTGCAACGCGACGACCGCGGCCCAGTACTTCCATCTGCTGCGCCGGCAGGTCCACAGCGAGCGGCACAGCCCGCTCGTCATCTTCGCCCCCAAGGTCGGGCTGCGGATGAAGCAGACGAGGTCGCCGATCGAGGACCTGACGACCGGGTCGTTCGAGGAGATCCTCGACGATCCGTTCGTGTCCGATCGGGACGCCGTGCGGCGGATCGTGTTCTGCAGCGGCAAGGTCGCCTGGGACGCGATGGCGGAGCGGGACAGTCGCCAGGTGCCTGCGGCTGTGGTGCGGCTCGAGCAGCTCTACCCGCTCCCGACCGACCAGCTGTTGGCACTCCTCGACCGCTACCCGAACGCCCGGGAATTGATGTGGCTGCAGGAGGAGCCGGAGAACATGGGGGCCTGGTACTTCCTCGAGCATCACGTGTGGCGGATCAGAGACCGCGGCTACGACCTGGGCCATGCGGCAAGGATCGAGTCCGGCAGCCCGGCCACCGGTTCCAAGACGATCCACGACCAGGAGCACGCCGACCTCATGGACGCGGCGTTCGGCGGCCTGTGAGTACTGGGTGAGTCCACCCGAGCGAGCCTGGGGGTTCCGGACGCGGGCGATCCACGCCGGGGCCCGGCCCGATCCGACCACGGGCGCGCGCGCCGTTCCGATCGTGCAGAGCACGAGCTTCGTGTTCGAGGACGCCGCCGATGCCGCCGACCTGTTCGCGCTGCAGAAGTACGGCCCGATCTACTCCCGCATCTCCAACCCCACGGTGAACGCCTTCGAGGAGCGCGTTGCCAGCCTCGAGGGTGGGATCGGCGGGGTCGCCACGGCCACCGGGCAGTCCGCGGAGTTCCTCGTGATCGCCGCGCTCTGTCGGTCGGGCGACCACATCGTGTCGTCGGCGCAGCTCTACGGCGGCACCCGCACCCTGTTGGAGGTGACGCTCGCCCGCTTCGGCGTGACCACCACGTTCATCGGGCCGGGTGACGCCGACGCCTACGCGGCCGCGATCAAGCCGAACACGCGGGCGATCCACACCGAGATGGTGGCCAACCCCTCCGGGGCGGTGCCCGACCTCGAAGGGCTGGCCGCGGTCGCTCACGACGCCGGGATCCCGCTCGTCGTCGACTCGACGGTCGCCACGCCGTATCTCTGCCGGCCGATCGAGTGGGGTGCCGACATCGTGGTGCACTCGGCGACGAAGTTCCTCGGTGGGCACGGCACGTCGCTCGGTGGGGTGGTGGTCGAATCGGGCCGGTTCCCGTGGGACAACGGCATGTTCCCGGCGATGACGGAACCGGTGGCGTCCTACGGCGGGCTGTCGTGGTGGGGCAACTTCGCCGAGTACGGATTCCTGACCCGACTGCGGGCCGAGCAGCTTCGTGACATCGGCCCGTCGTTGTCGCCGTTCAACGCGTTCCTGCTGCTGCAGGGGGTGGAGACACTGCCGCAACGGATGGACGCCCACCTCGCCAACACCAGGGCTGTCGTCGACTTCCTGGTCGAGCACCCCGCCGTGGCGTGGGTCTGCTGGCCCGGACTGCCGGATCATCCCGACCACGAACGGGCGCAGCGGTACCTGCCGCTGGGCGCCGGCGCGGTCGTGTCGTTCGGCGTCGTCGGCGGTCGCGATGCCGGGCGCCGGTTCGTCGAGTCGGTCGAGCTGTGCAGCCATCTCGCCAACATCGGTGACGTCCGGACCTTGGTGATCCATCCCGCGTCGACCACGCACCAGCAGCTCTCCGACGAGGCCCTGGCGGCGGGAGGCGTGGGTGCCGACCTCGTACGCATCTCGGTCGGGCTCGAGGATCCCGAGGACATCACGTGGGATCTCGACCAGGCCCTCGCGCTGGCCACCAAGGCGGACTGACGCGTGAGCGTGGTCACCGAGTGGCAGGCGCCAACGGCTCCGGAACGCCTGGCGATCCTGCGCGCCACGCGGACGGTCGCGATCGTCGGCATGTCGGCGAACCCGAGCCGGGCGAGCCACTTCGTGGCGACCTACCTCGTTTCGTCGAGCTGCTCGTTCGACGAGGTGTGGTTCGTGAACCCACAGGGAGGCGAGATCCTCGGTCGTCCGGTCTATCCGAGCCTCGCCGACCTGCCCGCTCCACCCGACCTCGTCGACGTGTTCCGGCGCAACGACCAGCTACCCGACGTGGCCCGCGAGGTCGTCGCCCACGACGGGGTGAGCACGCTGTGGTTCCAGCTCGGGCTGTGGTCGGAGGAAGCGGCCGGGATCGCCCACGCCGCGGGTCTGAACGTCGTGATGAACCGGTGCCTCAAGATCGAGCACGCCCGCTTCCACGGTGGACTCCACCTCGCCGGCTTCGACACCGGCGTGGTGTCGTCGCGGCGGACCCGCTCACTCTGATTCGACCCAGTCCCGTCCGCTATCTGGGCGGGATTTCTTCCAGCGTCTGGCACGATTCCCGCCCAGATCCACCGATGGCACGATTCCCGCCCAGATGGGGGAGCGCTCAGGCGAGCTCGAGTCCGAGCAGGGCGGCGAGCTCGGCGATCGCCACCTCGGGGTCACCGACCTTGATCGTCGTCATACCCAGCGCGCGGGCCGGCTTGAGGTTGACGCCGAGGTCGTCGAGGAACACGCACTCGTCCGGCTCGACGCCGAGGCGCTCGCAGGCAAGCGCGTAGAAGGCGGGCTCGGGCTTGCGCACGCCGAGCTTGCTCGACTCCAGGACGACGTCGAAGCGGCCCATCACCGCCACCACGTCGGGCCGGGCATCGCCATCCGAGCCCGCGCCGCCGGACACGTTGTTGGTCAGGCAGGCCGTCGCCAGTCCGGCCGCCTTCACTCGATCGAGGGCGACGACCATCTCCTGACGCACCTCGCCGCCGAGCAGCGCGAGCACGTCGGCGCCCGGCACCTCGTGGCCGAACGCGCTCGACTCCCGGGCGAATTCGGCGTCGAACTGCTCGGGCGTGATCTCGGAGCGCTCGAGCCGCGCCCACGCGTTGGCGTCGGGTAGCGCCGAGTTGACCGTGCGGATGAAGTCCGGCGGCAGCCCGTGCTCCGCCTCGTAGTGCCGGAACGCCTCGAACGGGCTGGCCAGGATCACGCCGCCGAAGTCCCACAAGACGGCCTTGATCACGAGGCGTGACTCTACGATGAGCAACTCTCATGACCTCCAGCAAAGCGAACGTCTCCAACGTCGTCGTCGTCGACGGCTCCAACATCGCCACCGAGGGCCGCTCGTCCCCCAGTCTGCGCCAACTCGACGAGGCGGTGCGGGCGTACCGGGATGAGTTCCCCGACGCCGTCGTGACGGTGGTCGTCGACGCCACGTTCGGTCACCGCATCGACAAGAAGGAGTCGTCCGAGTTCGATGCCGGCATCGCCAACAACGAGCTCGTCGCCCCGCCCGCCGGAGCCATCGGCCGCGGCGACGCCTTCGTGTTGAGCATCGCCAACAAGGTCGGCGCCCGCGTGCTGAGCAACGACTCGTTCCAGGAGTTCCACGGGGACTATCCGTGGTTGTTCGACGACGGCCGGCTGATCGGCGGCAAGCCGGTGCCCCACATCGGCTGGGTCTTCGTCGAGCGACTGCCGGTGAAGGGTCCGGTGAGCCGCAAGGCGCAGCGCGCCGCGCGCCGGCCGACCGAGCCCCCGGTGCGCCGTTCGGCCAGCAAGGAGGCCAGCCGGCCGATGCCCGTGCCGACGGCACCGCCGCCCGGCGGTCGGCGCGCCGCCAAGACGGCCACCGCGGCCGCGACCGCGACCAACCCCCCGGCCGCGCCGTCGGTGCCACCGCCGTCGGGTCCGACCGTCAACGACGTGCTCCCGTTCCTCGACTTCGTCGAGCACCACCCCCTCGGGAGCAGCGTGAACGGAGTCGTCGAGTCCTACTCGTCGCACGGCGCCTATGTGACCGTCGGTGACGTCCGCGGCTACATCCCGCTGCGGCTGATGGGCAACCCGCCGCCGCGCAGCGCTCGCGAGGTGATGAAGGTGGGCGATGCGGTCACGCTGGTCGTCACGAACTTCGCGCCGGCTCGCCGCAGCGTCGACCTGGCCATGCCCGACACGCCGCTCGAGGCGGAGCTGGTCCCGGAGCCCGAACTGGACGTGCTCGCCGAGGCGGTGACGGCGCGCAAGAAGTCGGCGGAGCCGGGCGCCAAGAAGAGCGCGGCGGGACGGAAGGCGGCGGCCAAGAAAGCGCCGGCGAAGAAGGCGGCGCCGGCCGGGCAACCCGGGGCCAAGAAGGCCGCCGCATCCAAGAAGGCCGCCGCAGCCCAGAGGACCACGGCGGAGAAGAAGCCGGCGGCCAAGAAGGCGCCGGCGAAGAGGGCGCCGGCGAAGAAAGCCGCCGCCGAGAGCCAGGGGGCGAGGAAGCAGGCGCCGGCGAAGAAGGCGGCCACCAAGCGGACGTCGACCCGCAGGACCGCGGCGAAAAAGGCGGTGTCGACCAGCCCGGAGGATTCCTGATGCCCAGGTTCGCCACGTGGAACGTGAACTCGCTGAAGGTCCGTCAGGACCGGGTGGTGCAGTGGCTGACTGACATCGCGCCGGACATCGTCTGCCTCCAGGAGACCAAGCTCGCCGACGGCGCCTTTCCGCAGTTGGCGTTCGAGGCCCTCGGGTTCACCGCTGTGCACCATGGGGAGGGCCGCTGGAACGGAGTCGCGATGCTGTCCCGCAAGGGCCTCGACAACGTGTCGTTCGGCTTCGCCGACGGGCTCGAGCCGGACTCCGAGGCGCGGATCATGACCGCGACGAGCGACGGGATCACGGTGGTCAACGTGTACGTCCCCAACGGCCGGGTGGTCGGGAGCGACCACTACGCCTACAAGCTGAGCTGGCTCGAACGGTTGGGGGCCCACGTCGACGCGGTCGTCGAGCCCGGCGCGCGCAGTCATCGTCGCCGGCGACTTCAACGTCGCGCCGACCGACGCCGACGTGTACGACCCTGTCGCCTTCGAAGGGGAGACCCACGTGACCGAGCCGGAGCGGGCTGCCGTCACCGCGCTACTCGACCGCGGTCTCACCGACCTGTTCCGGCTCCAGCATCCCGAAGCGGCGAAGGTGTTCTCGTGGTGGGACTACCGCCGAGGTGACTTCCACGAGGGACGGGGGATGCGCATCGACCTCGTCCTTGCCTCGCCGCCGGTCGCCGAGCGCGTCGAGTGGTGCGTCATCGACCGCAACGCCCGCAAGGGCCAGCTACCGAGCGACCACGCTCCCGTCGTTGTCGATCTCGCGAACTGAACGCGGGTCGGTCCCGTCGAGCGCGGAGCGGATCGGCGCGAACAGCCGGGCTGCGGTGAGGGGTCCGAAGCCGGTGACGGCGGCGAGCTCCTCCGGCGATCGCGGCGAGGCCCCGACGATCGTGGCGAGCTCGCGGTCCGAGCACAGCTCGTCAGGCAGCATCGCGGCGGCCCGCGCCGCCTCGTGGCGCCAGGCGATGAGCCGGTTCAACGGGGCGTCGTCGCGCCGATCCGGCCGCGACTCTGGCCGCGGACGCCACGACTCGGCGACGTCGACCTCGGCCTCGACGTCGAGCCCGGCGAGCAACGGGCTCGGTTTGCGGCCGTAGCCACCCCGCCGGGCCGCCCAGGTGACGATGAGCCGATCGATCGCCCGCGTCAGCGCGACGTGCAGCAGTCGCGCCTCCTCCGCCCGGGCGGCGACGGTGCTGGCCGACCGGTGGGGCACGAGCCCGGTCTCGACGCCCGATACGACGACGGTGTGCCACTCGCGTCCCTTGGCCCCGTGGAACGTCAACAGCTCGATGCCGACGGTGTCACCGGGCGAGGAGAACGGTTCGGTCGCGGCGATCCAGGTACGCAGCGCGGCCCCGTCGCCGAGCGGCTGGTCGCGCAGGAACTCCAGGACGGCTCCAGCCAGCCGGCGCTCGGCGAGCTCGATCGCATCGGCCGGATCCCCGGGAGCGTCGTCGAGCACGTCGTGCGCCCAGGCGCGCAGTCGCGTCGCCGACGGCAGGGCGGTGACTGCACGGACAGCGTTGGCCAACGGGCTGCCGGGCTCGATCGCGGCCCGACGAACGGGGACGTTGGCGTCGGCGCACGCCCGGCCGAGCCGGATCAGCTGGGCGTTCGTCCGGGCGAGGATCGCGACCTGGCCCCGCCGCACCAGGTCGGGATCGAAACTCCGGACGAGGCGGGCGATCTGCACGGTCTCGTCCACCTCGTCGTCGGACGGCATGATCCGCACCCCGACGCCGTCGGGACGGGAGGCGAGCGCCTCCGCGTCCAGACCGGAGCTGCGCAGCACGTGACTGCCGGCGGCCACGATCTGCGGTGTGCTGCGGTGGTTCGTCGGCAGCCGGATGACCTCGACACCGGGCAGCCGTTCGGCGATGTCGGAGAGCAGCGTCGGGTCGGCCCCGTTGAACCCGTAGATGGCCTGCGCCGGGTCGCCGACGAGGTAGAGGTCGTCGCGCCCGCCGACGACGAGCTCGAGCAGCCGGAACTGCACGGGATTGAGGTCCTGCGCTTCGTCGACCAGCACGTGACGGAAGCGCCAGCGCACGGCTTCGGCCCAGCGGGGATCGTTGGTCAGCTCGGCGATCGAGATCGACAGCAGGTCGTCGAGGTCGACGACGCCGCGACGGCGCTTCAGCGTGGCGTACGCGGAGAGGCACTCGGCGACGCGTTCGGGCGCCGCCGCCACGCGGCGTCCGACGGTTCGCACGGCTGCCGGGTAGTCCTTCGCGTCCACGCCGCGCGCCGCGGCCCAGTCCGCCTCGCCGGCGACGGTGACGACCGGCAGACCCGCGGCGACCTCGGCGAGCAGGCGGACGCGGTCGCCGACCACCGTCGGGGCGCGCTGATCGAGGTCGGCCCAGCGCTGGCGCAACAACCCGAGGGCGACCGCGTGGAACGTGCCGGCCTCGATGCGTTCCCGCAAACCGGCGTGGCGCAGGCGGCGGCGGAGCTCGCCCGCGGCCTCCCGCGTGAACGTGAGGGCGAGGGTGTGGCGGGCGTCGGCCGTGCGGGCGGCGACCCGGTAGGCGATGCGGCGGGTGAGCACCCGGGTCTTTCCCGAGCCGGCTCCGGCGATGACCGCCACCAACGTGGTCGGAGTCGACACCGCGGCGGCCTGGTCGGGGTCCAGATCGGCGAGCGGGTCGCGCACCGGATCACCCTACGCGGCACAGGATTACTGTGATCCTCATGCCGTACCCGAAGAAGCTGCTCAACGACTACGAGACGGTCGCGCTCGACGTCCACCCCCACTGGTGGTACTTCGCCGAAGCAGCCTTCGCCCTGCTGGCGGCGATCATCCTGGGCATCATCGTCGTAGCCGTTGACGCGGAGTCCTGGCTGAGGTGGCTCGCGCTCATCCTGATCGGGGCCAGCGCCGTGTGGCTGCTCGTGCGCTACGCGAGGTGGGGTACGACCAACTTCGTCATCACGAGCGACCGGGTCATCTTCCGTCACGGGTTGATCGCCAAGAGTGGGATCGAGATCCCGCTCGAGCGCGTGAACAGCGTGCACTTTCACCAAGGGATCTTCGAGCGGATGCTCGGCGCCGGCGACCTGCTCATCGAGTCCGGCGCCGAGTCCGGCCAGCAGCGCTTCACCGACGTCCGCAACCCCGACCGGGTCCAGAACCTGATCCACTCCCAGATGGAGCTCAACGAGGACAAGATGTACGGCCGGGTGAACCGGGACGGAACGCCCGCCGCCGCCTCCGTACCGGGTGGGCAGCATCTCGACGTCCCGTCGCAGCTGGAGAAGCTGGAGGGGATGCGCGACCGCGGCACGATCACCCCGGAGGAGTTCGAGGCCCAGAAACGCCGCCTCCTCGAGAGCTAGTCAGTCAGCGACAGTGCGGCGCTGAACTGCTCGAGGGCGTCGACGTCGAACGGCGCCCGGAGGGCCAGGTTCACCTGGTCGGCGCCGGCCGCGGTGTACTCACCGATGCGCTCGACGACCTGGTCGACCGATCCGGTGAGCACGCCGGGGCGGACGAAGTCGGCGATCGCACCGAACTGCCGGCGCACGCTCTCCTCGTCCCACGCCAGCCCCACGTTGACCGCACATGCGATCTCCGCCGGGTCCCGCCCGACGTCGTCGCAATGGCGGTGGAGGACATCGCGCTTGGCGGCGAACGTCTCCGGTGCCACGAACGGCACGTTCCACCCGTCGGCGAAGCGGGCGGCGATGCGCAGCGTGCGCCGCTCACCACCACCGCCCACCCAGATCGGCAGCTTGTCCTGGATCGGGCGCGGCTCGTTGCGCGCCGCGTGCACCTGGAACCACTGGCCCTCGAACGTGGTCTCCTCGTCGTGGAGGAGGCCGCGCAGCACGGCGACGCCTTCCTCCAACTGGTCCATGCGCGTCCCGACGGGAGGGAAGTCGATGCCGTAGACGCGGTACTCGATCTCGGCCCACCCGGCCCCGAGGCCCATCGCCGCCCGACCGCCGGAGATCAGGTCGATCGCCGTGATCGCCTTGGCGAGGACCGCCGGGTGCCGGTAGCCGATCGAGTACACGAGCGCCCCGCACTGGACGCGCTCGGTCTCGCACGCCAGCGCGGCGTGCATCGCGACCGCCTCCAGGCAGGCGGCGTCGTCGGCGCTACCGGTGGCGCCGTAGAAGTGGTCCCAGATCGAGATCCACTCGAAGCCGAGGGCCTCGATCCGTTTCCAGAGCAGCCGCAGCTCACCGGCCGTGGTGTGCTGCAGCCCGGTGTGGACACCGAAGCGGGTCATCTCGTCGGACGGTACTCCCGTCCGCGAGACTGCGGCGATGCCACGCACCACCGTCGCCTCGACCAACCCCGAGTCCGTCGAGATCGAGTACGAGACCTTCGGATCCCCCGACGATCCGGCGCTGCTGCTGGTGATGGGCTTCACGGCTCAGCTCATCGCCTGGGACGACGAGCTCTGTGAGCTGCTCGCCTCGCGCGGCCGTTACGTGATCCGGTTCGACAACCGGGACTGTGGGCTGTCCACGCACCTCGACGGCGCCTCCGTCAACCCGATGGCGGTGATGCGGGCGAAGCTCGACGGCGAAGCGGTGCCTCCGGTGCCGTACACGCTGTCGGACATGGGCAACGACGCCGTCGGGCTCCTCGACGCCCTCGGCATCGACGCCGCCCACGTCATGGGCGCGTCGATGGGCGGGATGATCGTGCAGACCATGGCGATCGAGCATCCGGAGCGCTGCCGCAGCATGATCTCGGTGATGAGCTCGCCGGGCGATCCCCGCACCGGTGCGGCCACGCCCGAAGCCCTCGAGGTGCTCCTCAGCCCACCGCCGACCGACCGAGACGCGTACATCTCCGCCGCCGAACGCAGCGCCATCTGGGCGTCGAAGCGGTACGTCGACGTGGACCGGCTGCGGGAGCGCGCCGCGGCGGCTTACGACCGCGCGTTCTACCCGCAGGGCGCGCCGCGCCAGCTCGCCGCGATCTACGCCAGCGGCGACCGCACCGACGCCCTCGCCAAGGTCGAGGTGCCGAGTCTGGTCATCCATGGCCGCGACGACACGCTGATCACACCCGACGGTGGACGCGCCACCGCCGAGGCGATCCCCGGCGCCAACCTGCTGCTGGTCGCCGACATGGGCCACGACCTGCCGCGGCCGCTGTGGCCGCTGATCGTCGACTCCGTGACCACCCACACCACCAACGCCGATCGCGGCGTCGCCTGATCGAAGAGGACGAACGACGATGCCTGGACCGCTCGCCGGCTATCGGATCATCGAGATCGCAGGGATCGGCCCTGGGCCCTTCGCGGCGATGATGCTCGCCGACATGGGGGCCGACGTGATCCGGGTCGATCGGACCCAGGCCGTCCGGGGCCCGGCGCCGGACACCCCGCACCGCGACGTGATGCTGCGGGGACGGCGCAGCGTGGCGATCGACCTGAAGCACCCCGACGGGATCGCCACGCTCCTCGACCTGGTCGAGGCGGCCGACGCCCTGATCGAGGGATTCCGTCCGGGCGTCATGGAGCGGCTCGGCGCAGGACCTGACGCATGCGTCGCCCGCAATCCGCGCCTCGTGTACGGGCGGATGACCGGGTGGGGCCAGGACGGCCCGTACGCCCAGGCCGCCGGCCACGACATCAACTACATCTCGCTGGCCGGCGCGCTCGCCCATTTCGGGCGCGCCGGGCAGGCGCCCGTGCCCCCGCTGAACATGATCGGCGACTTCGGCGGGGGCGGGATGCTCCTCGCCTACGGAGTCGTGTGCGCCCTGCTCGAGGCCCAGCGCAGCGGCGCTGGGCAGGTGGTGGACGCGGCGATGGTCGACGGCTCGGCCGTGCTGATGACGATGTTCTGGGGGTTCTCGCAGCTCGGGATGTTCGACGAGGGGGCACGGGGCACCAACCTGCTCGACACGGGTGCCCACTTCTACGACGTCTACCGCTGCGCCGACGGCGAGTACGTCTCGATCGGCTCGATCGAGCCGCAGTTCTACGCCGAGCTGCTCCGTCTCACCGGCCTCGAGGGCGACGAGCAGTTCGCCGCGCAGATGGAACGCGCCGCCTGGCCGGGGTTGAAGGAGCGCCTCGCCGATCTGTTCGCCACGAAGACCCGGGACGAGTGGTGCGCCCTGATGGAGCACACGGACGTGTGCTTCGCCCCCGTGCTGACGATGAGCGACGCGGCCAAGCATCCGCACAACGTCGAGCGGGCGACGTTCGTCGAGCTCGACGGGATGATGCAGCCGGCCCCGGCCCCGCGTTACACCCGCACCGTCCCCGAGGTCGCCCGCCCGCCGGCGCATGCCGGCCAGCACACCCGCGAGGCGCTCTCCGACTGGGGTGTTCCCCCGGAGCGCATCGACGCCCTGCTCGCCACCGGCGCCGTGGCGTCCGCGACCTGAACGATGGCGACGGTCGCGTTCGTCCACGCCCATCCCGACGACGAGGCTCTCACCACGGGTGGCTCGATGGCCCGCGCGGCGGCCGAGGGACATCGGGTCGTGCTCGTGGTGTGCACCAACGGTGAGCTCGGAGAATCGCCCGACGACCTCGCCGCCGGCGAGTCGCTCGTCGACCGCCGCCGAGCCGAGACCGAACGCTCGGCCGCGCACCTCGGTGTGCACCGCATCGCCTGGCTCGGCTACCGGGATTCCGGGATGACCGGATGGGACCAGAACGGCGATCCCCGGTCCTTCCTCCAGGCCGACCTCGATGAGGCCGCCGAGCGGTTGGCGGCGGTCCTCCGGGAGGAGCAGGCCGATGTCGTCGTGCTCTACGACTGGCACGGCATCTATGGGCACCCGGACCACGTCCAGGTGCACCGGGTGGGGCACCGAGCCGCCGATCGGGCCGCGACACCGAAGCGATTCGAGGCCACGTTCAACCGGGACGCCGTCCGGGCGGGCATGGCCGAGATGGTGGCGAACGATCCCGGCCTCGAGGACTTCGACCCAACCGGTCCCGCCGACGACGGCAACCCGTTCGGCACCGCGGAGGCGGAGCTCGACCTCGCCGTCGACGTCAGCCCGT
Source organism: uncultured Acidimicrobiia bacterium (assembly GCA_963755235.1). Taxonomy (GTDB): domain Bacteria; phylum Actinomycetota; class Acidimicrobiia; order Acidimicrobiales; family Ilumatobacteraceae; genus JALZMG01. The sequence goes on along the minus strand of CAVWJT010000004.1, from coordinate 1,874 downwards.
ACGTATCGGCGAAGCACGCCGCGATCGCCTGCCACGCCAGCCAGGTGACGGACACGGGGGTCTTCCTCGCGATGACCGATGAGGTCTTCGCCCGGGCGTTCAGCACCGAGTGGTACATCGAGCCAGGGCGCGGCGGCGGGCTCCGGGACGGTTGGCTCCTGGAGGGCATCGGCTGATGGCCCGAATTCAACTCGTGCGTCACGGGCGCGCCGCGGCGGGCTGGGACCGGGATCCGGATCCGGGCCTCGACCCGATCGGCGAGGACCAGGCCCTGCGGGTCGCCGAGCAGCTCGCCCCACTCGGCCGGTCGGGCGCCCTGCCCATCGTCTCCAGCCCGTTGCGGAGGTGCCGGCAGACGGCGGCACCGCTGGCGTTGCGGTGGGGCGTGACGCCCACCGTCGAGGACGCGGTCGCCGAGATCCCGTCGCCGGCCGGGGTGCCGATGTCCGACCGCGTCGAGTGGCTGCGGGAAGCCATGGGCGGCACCTGGACCGAGCTCGGCGACCGCTACCTCGCGTACCGCGACGATGTCGTCGGCTTCGTGCTCTCCCGCGCCCAGGACACGGTCGTCTTCTCCCACTTCATCGCCATCAACGCTGTGCTCGGGGCGTGCCTCGGCGATGATCGGGTCGTCATCCGCCGGCTCGACAACACCTCGATCACCGTCGTCGACGTCGACGCCGGCACCGTCCGGCTGGTCGTGCCCGGTCACGAAGCCGACACGCTGATCCGCTGATGTGATCGCCAGCGCCACCCTCGACTGGCATCGCGTCGGAGCGTGGCTCCTCGTCGTCGCCAACGCCGGCGCCGGACTGTGGGCGCTCGCGGCCCACCGCTGGCCGGCTGCTGCGCGGCCGGCTGCTCTGGGGCGTCATCGTCGTCGCCCAGCTCGCCGCCTTCGTCCAGGCGATCACCGGCACGATTCTGATGACGCGCGACGATCTCGAACCGGGTCGTCTCCACGCGCTGTACGGCTTCTCGGCGGTCGTCGCCGTCGGGATCCTGTACAGCTACCGCACGAGCCCGTTCATGCGCGGCAAGGAGTACGTGCTCTACGGCCTCGGCTGCCTCTTCATCATGGGCCTCGGCCTCCGCGAGCTGATCAGCCTGTCGTAACCCGGTTCTTGCAGCTGGATCGGCCCCTATAGGGGCCGATCCAGCTGCAGAAACAGGTCAGGTTGCGTGGATCATGACGCCGCGGAGGTTCTTGCCGGCGTGCATGTCGGCGTAGCCCTCGTTGACCGTGTCGAGCGTGTACGTGTTCGTCACGAGCTCGTCGAGGCGCACCTTGCCGGCCCGGTACAGCTCGAGCATGGCGAGGATGTCGCGGGACGGGCTGGACGCTCCGAAGAGCGCGCCCTGCAGACGCTTCTGGAACAGCGTGAGCTCCGCCGGCGCGATCGGGATGCCGACCTCGGTGATGTTGCCGAGGCCGGTGACGACGACCGTGCCGGCCTTCCGAATCGAGGCGAACGCCTCGGCGATGTGGTCGCCGGTCGTGACCCCGACGGTGACGATCGCCGAATCGGCGCCCTGCCCGTTGGTGACGGACTGGGCGAACTCCGTCGCCTGCTGCATGTTCTCGAAGGCGTGGGTTGCACCGAGCTCCATCGCCTTCTCCCGCTTGAACTCCACCGGGTCGACGGCGATCACGTGCATCGCGCCGGCGTGGGCGGCGCCCTGCACGGCGTTGATGCCGATGCCGCCGATGCCCATCACGATCACCGTGTGCCCGGGGTACACCTCCGCGGAGTTGACCGCCGAACCCCAGCCTGTGCCGACGCCGCACCCGACCAGGCAGGCCTTCTCGAGCGGGATGTCGTCGGGCACCTTCACCGCCGATGCCACGGACACGAGCGAGTGCTCGGCGAACG
>CAVWJT010000003.1:0-82923 GCA_963755235.1 uncultured Acidimicrobiia bacterium | reverse complement strand
GTACACGGCCTGGGTCCTGCGGCGCATCATGATGCGGTCTCCTTTCGCGGAGACCGTAGCGGCCTCGGCCAGTCGCTCGATGGCTGCCCGCTCGGCGTCGGAGACGAAGCGGCACGACCACATCGACGGTGACGATCAGGTCGCCGGTGCCCTTGCTGGTGACGATCCCGCGGCCCTCCCCGCGGTGGCGGCTCCGGGTTGCGTCCGGGGCGGAGCCGGAGCCTGACGTCGGAACCCTCCCAGCGTCGGCACGGCGATGTCGGCGCCGAGCCCGGCCTGGGCGAACGTGACCGGCACCCGGACAGTGAGGTTGTTGCCCGACCGACCGAACCGCGGGTGGCGGCTCACGTGGATGTCGACGAGCAAGTCCCCGGCCGGGCCCCCGTTGCGGCCGGGCGGCGCCGCGGCCCTTAAGCCGGATGGTCTGGCCGTCGGACACGCCGGCCGGGATGCGGGCCTGCACCTCCCGCCCGCTTCTCGACCCCGCCGCCCCGGCACGTCGGGCACGGGTCGTCGATGACGGTGCCCCCGCCGCCGCACCGGCGGCACGGCGTCGAGAACGAGAACAGGCCCTGGTTGTCGTCGATCACACCGCGCCCACCGCACTGCGGGCGCGGCTCGGCGTCGTGCCCGGCTTGGCCCCGGACCCGTGACAGGTCGAGCACTGGGCGTCGCTCGTGAGGTGCAGGGTCGTGGTCAGGCCGTGGACCGCATCGACGAAATCGAGGGTCAACTCGGCGTGGACATCAGGCGCCGCGGCGAGGACCGACGCCGGAGCCCGCGCCGGTCCTTGCCCGCCGCGCCGCCCGAACATCTGCCCGAGCAGGTCGCCGAGGCCGCCGCTGGAGTCGACGTTGAACGTGAAGCCACCCGGCCCGCCGCCCATCCCGCCCATTCCGCCGACCGGTCCGAGCCGGCGGACTTCGTCGTACTCGCCGCGCTTGGCCTCGTCGCCGAGCACGTCGTACGCGGCCGAGACCGCCTTGAACCGCTCCTCGGCCGCGCTGTCGCCAGGGTTCTTGTCCGGGTGCAGCTCGCGGGCGAGCTTGCGGTAGGCCTTGGTGATGTCCTTCGCCGTCGCCGTCTCGGGCACGCCGAGGATCTCGTAGTAGTTCTTCTCCAACCACTCCCGTTGCGGCGGCCATCGCGGCAGCGTCTCCGTGTCAGTCCCGGGTGCGGACCATGGCCGGACGCAACGTACGACCGTTCCACCGGTAGCCGCTGCGCAGCACCTCGGCGACCACGACGTCGCCTCCTTCGCCCTGCTCGTGGGTGACCGCCTCGGCGACAGTGGGGTCGAACGGCTTGTCCTCCAGATCGAGCGTCTCCAAGCCGTGCTTGCGGAGCTCACCGAGCATGACGTTGAGCAGCGGGCCGACCTCGTCGGGATGCCGGAGGTACACGGCCTCGGCGGCATCGAGCACGGGCAGCATCGCCTCGGCCATCCGGCCAGCGGCGCGGTCCGCCTCGTCGTGGATCTGCGCGGCGACGCGCTTGCGGTAGTTCTCGAAGTCTGCCTGCAGCCGCTGGGCGATGTCGCGATACGAGTCGCGTTCAGCGGCGAGCTCCTGGATCTCGTCGACGACGTGAGTGGCCAACTCCTCTTCTGTCTCCTCCTCCGCGGTGAGCTCGTCGTCCACTGGCGCGTCCGCCTCGGTGGGTGACGCCGAAGGAGTGAGGGTCCCGTCGCCGTCGGCGACGGGGGGATCTACCTCGGCGGCAGGACCCGCCGAGGTGGGGGTCGCGTCAGAGGACGGGGAGGTCACTGCTCCTCCTCGCCCTTCGGCTCCTCGTCGACGATCTCGGCGTCGACGATCTCGTCGTCGTTCACCGCGCCGGCCGCGTTCTCGGACTGGCCGGATGCCGACGTGCCGGCGGCGTTGGCGTCGCGCGCGGCCGCCTCGTAGAGCTTCTGGCTGAACGCCTGGCTGGCCGACATCAGGGTCTCGCTGGCGGACTTGATCGCCGCCGTGTCGTTGCCCTCGAGCGCCTTCTTGAGGTCGGCGAGGGGCTGCTCGACGGCGGCCTTCTCGTCGGCGGACACGTTGTCGCCCTGCTCGCGCAGCACCTTCTCGGTCTGGTACACGAGCGAGTCGGCGTTGTTGCGGATCTCGGCCTCCTCGCGGCGCTTGCGGTCCTCCTCAGCGTGCGCCTCGGCATCCTTCACCATTCGATCGATGTCGTCCTTGGCCAGCGTCGACTGGCCGGTGATCGTCATCGACTGCTCCTTGTTGGTGGCCCGGTCCTTCGCCGAGACGTGGACGATGCCGTTGGCGTCGATGTCGAACGTGACCTCGATCTGCGGCACGCCGCGGGGCGCCGGCGGCAGTTCGACGAGCTGGAACTTGCCGAGCGTCTTGTTGAAGCTGGCCATCTCCCGCTCGCCTTGGAGCACGTGGATCTCGACCGACGGCTGCATGTCCTCCGCGGTGGTGAAGACCTCGCTGCGGCGCGTGGGGATCGTGGTGTTGCGCTCGATGAGCCTCGTCATGACCCCGCCCTTGGTCTCGATTCCGAGCGAGAGGGGGGTGACGTCGAGCAGGAGCACGTCCTTGACGTCGCCGCGCAGCACGCCCGCCTGGACCGCCGCCCCGACGGCGACGACCTCGTCGGGGTTGACCGACTTGTTGGGCTCCTTGCCGGTGAGCCCGATCACGAGGTCCTGGACGGCGGGCATGCGGGTGGCGCCGCCGACGAGGATGACGTGATGCAGGTCGCCCTTGGCGACGCTGGCGTCCTTGAGCGCCTGCTCGAACGGCACGCGGCAGCGCTCGATGAGGTCGGCGGTCATCTCCTGGAACTTCGAGCGGGTCAGCGACTCGTCGAGGTGCAGCGGGCCGTCGGCGGTGGCGGTGATGAACGGGAGGTTGATCTGGGTCTGCTGCACCTGGCTCAGCTCGATCTTGGCCTTCTCGGCGGCTTCCTTCAGCCGCTGTGCGGCCATCTTGTCGGTCGACAGATCGACCCCATGGGCCGACTTGAACTGCTGGACGAGCCAGTCGATGACGCGCTGGTCCCAGTCGTCACCGCCGAGGTGGGTGTCGCCGTGAGTCGACTTGACCTCGAACACGCCGTCGCCGATCTCGAGCACCGACACGTCGAAGGTGCCGCCACCGAGGTCGAACACGAGGACCGTCTCGTCCTGCGCCTCCTTGTCGAGGCCGTAGGCGAGCGCGGCCGCGGTGGGCTCGTTGATGATCCGCAGCACGTCGAGGCCGGCGATCTGGCCGGCCTCCTTGGTGGCGGTGCGCTGGTGGTCGTCGAAGTACGCCGGCACCGTGATGACCGCCTGGGTGACGGTGTCACCGAGGTAGGACTCGGCGTCGCGCTTGAGCTTCTGCAGGATCCGGGCCGAGATCTCCTGGGGCGTGTAGACCTTGCCGTCGACGTCGTCGCTCTTCCAGTCCTCGCCCATGTGGCGCTTGATCGAACGGAACGTGCGGTCGGGGTTGGTGATCGCCTGACGCTTGGCCACCTCGCCGACGAGGACCTCGCCGCTCTTGGAGAAGGCGACGACCGAGGGCGTGGTCCGCGATCCCTCGGCGTTGGGGATGACGACGGGATCGCCACCCTCGAGGACGGAGACGACGGAGTTGGTGGTACCGAGGTCGATGCCAACGGCCTTGGGCATGGGAGTTTCTCCTGGTGCTGGGATGAGAGCGAGTGGCGACCAGGATACGGCCGAAGAACGCGAGCCAGCAACCGCCGCCTCAGAAATCTTGAGTCGCTACGACTTAGGATCAGCGGGCGATTGGCCTTCTGTCCGCGGCGATCGACCGGATGCGGCCGGTACTCGCGGACAGAACGGGATGGACGCGGCTCAGTCGGCGAGCTGTTCGGGCCCGAAGGAGCACGGCAACAGCTCGTCGAGGGTGAACGTGCGGCGCACACCCTCGGGTCCGGCGGCGTGGATCAACGTGTCGGGACCGCCGAACTCGCGGATCTTCTGCCGGCAGCCGCCGCACGAGGTCGCCAGGTCCTTGCTGTCGGCGACGGTCAGGATCTCGACGATCTCCCGCTCGCCCGCCGAGACCATCGCCGCGATCGCCGACGCCTCGGCGCACATCCCTTGGGGGTACGCCGCGTTCTCGACGTTGCAGCCCACGAACACCCGCCCGGATGCCGCGCGCACGGCCGCGCCGACCGGGTACTTCGAGTACGGCACGTGGGCGTTCGCCTGCACGGCAACTGCCGCGGCAAACAGTTCGGAGAGGGCGGCGTCGTCGGTGGGCGGCACGCCGTCCAGCGTACGGTCAGGCAGGCAACGGCTCGCCGCGGTAGGTGCCGAAGCTCCAGAGGTTGCCCTCCGGGTCGGCGACACTGAAACCGGTGGAGCCGTAGTCCTCGTCGCGCATCTCGCTGACGACCTTCGCCCCCGCCTTGGTCGCCGAGGCGTAGACGGCGTGCGGGTCGTCGGTGACGACGTACAAGGAAGCGCAGCTCGTCGGCAGCTTTGAGAACTCGCTGTCCGGCCGGTTGGCGGTGCCCAGCATCACGCCTCCGCCTTCGGGCCAGCGCAGCTCGGCGTGCACCACGACGTCCTCGGTCTCGCCGGGCACGGTGAGCGTCTCGACGAAGCCGAACGCCTCGGTGAGGAAACGGATCGCGGCGCGGGCGTCGACGTAGTTGACGCACGGCCAGACGTTCTTGGGCTCGGCGGTGGAGGAAGTTGTCTCGCTCATACCCGTCATCCTCCGTCATCCGCGAGCACGGGGTCTTGGACGAATGGGAGCTCTTCGGCTTGCAGCCAGGCCGTCGGGCTGGCTCCGGCCAGCGCGTGCCAGTCACGGACCATGTGGGCCTGGTCGGCGTAGCCGCACGCCGCCGCGACCTCGGCCATCGTCCCCCGGTCTGGCTGGACCAACAACGAGCGCGCCCGCTCGAACCGCAGCACGCGAGCCAGCGCCTTGGGGCCGACGCCGTACTCGGCCGAGAAGCGTTCGGTCAGGTGCCGGCGGCTCCAACCGACCTCCGCCGCGACCCGTGCCACCTCGACCTGTCCCGCCGTCGCGGTCAGCCGCTCCCACGCCGCCATCGTCTCGCGGCGAGCCCCCGACGGAATCTCCACCCGGGCCGAGAGCGCGCGCAGCAGAACGCGATCGAGCACGGCGAAGCGGGCGTGCCAGCCGGCCGCTGCGTCCAGACGGTCGAGCAACTCCCCATTGAGTCGTCCCCAGATGGCGTCGAGCGGGACGACCATGCCGGCCAGCTCCGCGGCGGGCAGGCCGAACAGTCCGCGTGCGCCAGCCGGAGTGACCTGGAGCTGGACGCCGTGCTGGCTGCCGTCGTGACGGATGACAGCCGGGCTCGTGTGCAGGCCGCCCAGCAATGTGTCGAAGGACGTGAGCTGCTCGCGCCCGTCCGGCAACCGGCTCAGCTCGAGCGGCGCGTCGAAGGTGACGATGAACGTGAGGTGGCGCGACGGGAGGCCCATGTGCTCGCCGGGCGCGAACCCGGAGTAGCGGTACCCGACGTACGACTCGACGTAGGGCTGCAGCAGCGCGGGCGGACGGTACATGACGCTCTCGGCGACCTGCTCCCCGACGCGGCATGCCATGAGGTTACGGGCCGGACGAGCCGCGGTCGGTGGCGAGTACGACGCCGCCGTATGGTGGCGCATGGGAGCGGGTCGGCCGGAGACGGTGACGGTCGTGTTCACCGATGTCGTCGGTTCCACGGCGTGGCGATCCCGCGTGGGCGACGTCGTCGCCGACACTCGCACCGCCGAGCTGGAGCAGGCGAGCCGGGACGTCGTGGAGTCGGCGGGCGGCACCGTCGTGAAGAGCCTGGGCGACGGCGTGATGGCGACGTTCACGAGCGCCGTGACGGCGCTCGACGCCGCCGCCGAACTCCAGGTGATCGCCCGGCGCCTGGCGGTCGGCGAGACCAGCGATTGCCTCCGCGTCGGCGTCAGCAGTGGTGACATGGTGCGAGAGAGTGGCGACTGGTTGGGGGCGGCCGCGATCGAGGCGAGCCGGCTGTGCGCCGACGCAGCGGGCGGTTCAGTGCTGGTGGCGGATGCGACCGTGCGCCTGAGCCGAGGGCGCTCGAGCCACCACCTCCGGCTTCTCGGTGAGCGAACGTTGCGGGGATTCGACGAGCCGCTGGACGTCTACGAGTTGGCCGCCGGCGAGCACCGCTGGCTGCCTCGTTGCCGCTCCCGCTCGTCCAGGCGGCCGGCGGCCAGCTCGTCGGACGAGCGGCCGAGACCAGCTCGGGCCGCGGCGCTGCTCGACGCCGCGGCCCGGTGGAGCGGCGCGGACCGTGGCTGCTCGTCGGCGAGCCCGGTGTTGGCAAGACGCGATTGGCGGCGGCGATCGCGACGGATGCGGTCGACCGTGGATTCACGGCGCTGCACGGACGGTGTGACGAAGGTTTCGCCGCGCCGTACCAGCCGATCGTCGAGGCCTTCGACGCATGGTTGGCGGAGTGTCCGGACGCCGCCCTGGCGCGCACCGTCGGTCCTGGCGGTCCTGACCTGGTGCACCTCTGGCCGGCGCTCGCGACGCGGCTCGAGCTGACGCCGACATCGGTCGAGGTCGATCCGGAGACCCGCCGGTGGCGACTCTTCGAGGCCGTCGTCGGGCTCGTGCGTGCTGCCGCCGCTGAGCGTCCGCTGCTGCTCGTCGTCGACGATCTGCAGTGGGCCGAGCCGTCCACCCTCCAGCTGCTCGCCCACGTCGTCCGAAGAGCGGTGGCGGCGACCGCCGTCATCGCGACGCTGCGAACGGCGGAACGAGGCCCGGACCCCGCGACTCTGCTCGGCGAGCTCGGTACCGCGCAGACGATCGAAGTCGTGGAGCTCGGTGGACTCGGCGCCGCCGAAGTCGGCGAGCTGGTCGCGTTCGAGCGCGGGCGAAGTGCCGCCCGACGAGCTCGCCGAACAGCTCCGCCAGTACACCGCCGGCAATCCGTTCTTCCTGACCGCCTTGCTGTCCCATCTTGACGACGTGGCCCACGTGCGCACCGACGACGGCGCGTGGGTGACGGCCACCGAACTCGGCGCGGCAGGGCTACCGGCCAGCGTCAGAGGCGTGATCGCCAGGCGGCTCTCGCACCTCGACTCGTCCGCCCGCGAGGCACTCGACGTCGCCGCGGTGACCGGGCTCACCTTCGACGAACGGATCATCCGCGGCGTCCTCGGCTCGAGCGTCGACGAGACCGTCGACGCGCTCGACGCGGCGACGGCGGGCGGCCTGGTACGGGAGGACGGGGCCGGACGGTACGCCTTCACCCACGCCCTCGTGCGCCACGCCGTCCTCGACGGTTTGTCGAAGACCCGTCGGGCACATCTGCACTGGCGCATCGCGACCGAGATCGAGCACGACGACCCGTCTCGCCCCGGCGAGGTCGCCTTCCACTACGCCTCCGGCAGAGACGTCGGGGACGCCGCAATCATCGTCCGCACATCGCTCGCCGCGGGCGATGACGCGATGCAACGACTGGCCTTCGACGAGGCGGCCGAGCACTTCCGCACCGCGCTGGCGGCGGCGGACCGCATGCCGCCAGACGCCGACACTCGCTATCGCGTGCTCACGTCGCTCGGCAATGCGCTCAACGCCGTCGCCGAGCCCGACCACGCCGAGCCGCACTGGCTCGAGGCCGCTGACCTCGCCCAGCAGATGAGGGACCCCGAGCGGCTCTTCGCCGCGCTCCTCGGGTACGGGTACGTGACCCGGATGGGCTACGACGCCGAGATCCCCGACCGCCTCGATGCGCTGCTCGACCTCCTCGGTCCAGAGGATTCCCCGGTCCGGGCGAGCGCGCTGGGCTGGCGGGCGATGCCGGTCTCGCGGGTCGGGGTCACCCGACCCGTCGAGAACGACCTGCAGATGGCGGACGCGGCGGTGGCGATGGCTCGTCGCCTCGGACACACCGGGGCCTTGGCCTCGACGCTGCGTTCTCGGCTCCAGCTCGAGGCGCAGGCTCCGGACGCACCGGCGATGCTTCGAGATGCCGAGGAGCTGGCCGCTCTTCGCGAGGTGCCGCACGGCACGATGCGCTCGGAACACGCCAACGAGTGGATCGCCCTCACCCGCGCCCTGTTGCGGGTCGGGCGACGCGCCGACGCCGAAAAGAGTCTCACGGTCGCCCGGGCGGAAGCGGAAGCGGCGGGACTGCGCATGGATATCCACGACGTCTTGAACGTGGACTCGGCGATCGCGACCGCCAGCGGTCGTTTCCGCGAGGGCAAGCGGCTCGCCGCCGAAGCGGCACGCATCGCGGGGCGCCACACGACCCAGGTCGAGCTCGTCTTCGCGGCTCAGATCCTCGCCTCGCGCATGGAACAGGGCCGGCTCGATGAGGTGATCGCCGGGCTGCGACAGTTGGACGGATTCGCGATCCCGCTTCCCGCCTGGCGGGCGATGCTCGCCGGCGCCCTCGCCGACGCTGGCCACCACGCGGCCGCCCGGGCCGAGCTCAGCCGCTTCGACGAGCACCCGGGATACCCCAAGGATTACGGCACTTCGCTCTCGATTCGTCACTTGGCCGAGGCGTGCCGCCAACTCGGCGACCATGAGAGAGCCGCCGCGCTTCTTCCGCACGTGCAGCCGTGGGCGGGCCAGCTCCTCATCGTCGCGGCCGGACTCTCCATCGACGGCGCATCGGATCGCGCCATCGGACATCTGCTGGCCACGATCGGACGATTCGACGAGGCCGAAGCCGCCTACACCGCGGCGGCGGAGCTGGAGCGGACGGCTGGCTTCCCGCCGCTCGTAGCCCGGACGGAGTACTGGCACGCCCGTGCGCTGCTCGAGCGCGACGCACCGGGCGATCGCGACCGCGCGGCGTCCCTGCTCGACGGGGTCGTCGACGGTGTCCGACCGACTGGGCATGACGCTCCTCTTACAGCAGGCTCAGCGGTTGCGCTGAACGTCGCGGAACGGGACGTCCCGGTCGACCGACGGCTCCTTCGGGAGGCCGAGCACGCGCTCGCCGATGATGTTGCGCTGGATCTCGTCGGTGCCCCCGGCGATCGATTGGGCCGGCACCGACAGCAGCACCTCGGCGACCGTGCCGTCGACGAGGCCGTCGTCACCCGTGAGCGTGCCGGCGGCGCCGGCGAGCAGCGAGTGGGCGGTCGGCCGCCCGTCGCGCCACCGCACTGGCCGCGAGCTTGCCCAGTGACCCTTCGGCCCCGGGCGGCCGGCCGGCGGTGCGGTTGGCCCGGGCCCGTCGGGCCGTCCACTCGTGGGCCCGCTGCAAGGCGACGAGGCCGGCGAACTGTTGGCGGGCCAGCGGGTCGTCGCCGTGGCCGGTGAGTGCGACGACCTCGCGGACGAGGTCGGGCCGCCCGGCGCGCTGCGGGTACCACGAGTACGTGGCGAAGAACTCGTCCGCCTCGGCGGCCGCCTCCCTGGCCGCCCGCCCGATCACCGGGTCACGACGGGGTCGGCGCATCGTGGCGAAGCTCCGTTCGTGGGCGAGCGTCGTCAGCGCGACCCGCCAGCCGCCGCCCGGCTCGCCGACGACGTTGCCGCCGGGCACGCGGGCGTCGGTGAAGAACACTTCGTTGAACGAGGCGTGACCGTTCATCTGGCGGACCGGTCGGGCTTCCACCCCGGGCTGCTTCATCGGCAGGACGAAGTAGGTGATCCCGAGATGCTTGGGGACGTCCCAATCGGTGCGCGCGAGCAGCATTCCGTAGTCGGCGTGATGGGCGCTCGTGCTCCACAGCTTCTGCCCGCTGACGAGCCACTCGTCGCCGTCCCGCTCGGCCCTTGTCGTGAGCCCGGCGAGATCGGAGCCGCTGCCCGGCTCGCTGAACAGCTGGCACCACGTCACGTCCCCCGTGACCGTGACGGGCAGCAAGACCCGTTTCAGGTCGGCGGACGCGTGGGCCAGCAGTGTCGGGGCGGCAAGCCCCATGCCCGCGCCGGGAGGTGGCCCGGGAGCACCGACGGCGGCGAGCTCCTCGGCGACGACGGCGTCGGCCGCCGGCGGCAGACCGCGGCCGAACCACTCGGACGGCCACGACGGTGCCGCCCAGCCGCTGTCGAGCAGCCGCCCGCGCCACTCCTGCAACGACAGCTCAGGGTCCCAGTGGGCGGCGATCCAGGCGCGGACCTCCAGGCGATCGGCGTCCGGGTTCACCGGACCACGGTCTCCTCGAGGAACGCCCGCAGCGCGGCGTTGAACTCGTCGGGGTGGGTGACCGGTGGGGCGTGGCCCGCCCCGGAGATCGTGACCAGCCGGGCGCCCGGGATCTTGGCCGCCATGTACCCGGAGCCGGCGAGGAACGGTTCGTCCTTCTCCCCGACCACGACCATGGTCGGCGCGGTGATAGTCGGCAACGCCTCCAGGACATGGCCGTCGCGCTGGCGCAGGATGCCCCGGGCGGCCAAGGCGAGGCCGTCGGCACTCCGATGCACACCGGCGTCGAGCTCAGCGCTCCCCGGAAGGCCGTCCAGCCCGCGTTGATCGAGATCGGCGGCGTAGCCCTCGGCCATCTCGTTCCACCGAGCCCGGCCCTCGTCCTTGCGGAAGCCCGGACCGGTGTCGACGAGCACCAGACCGGCGACCCGGTCGGGCTGGGCGAGGGTGAACTCGAGCGAGAGGTAACCGCCGAGCGAGTGCCCGACCAGCACCGCCCGGTCGGCGCCCGCGGCGTCGAGGATCCCGGCCATGTCGTTGAGCGACGCCGCCACGGAGTACTCCGCCGGATCGCTCGGCGCGTCGCTCTTCCCGTGGCCGCGGATGTCCCAGGTGATCATCGTGAAGTTCGCCGACAGATCGGCGACGGTCGCCGCGTACATGTGGGAGGACGCGGCGAAGCCGTGGGTCAGCAGCACGGCCGGCCCGGACCCGGCGACCTCGTAGTGGACGCGCACCGTGCCCATCGTGGCCGACGAACGAGTTCTCTGGAGAGTTCGGTACGCGAAACCGGCCTCAACCGTCGTCAGAACCTCAAATCGCGGCGACGACGAGGGCGACCTGGTCGGCGAGGTCGGTCGGCTCGATCAGGAGGTCGGGGGTGAGCGGCGGCTCGTAGGGGTCGTCGATCCCGGTCATCCCGGCCAGCTCCCCGGCCCGGGCCTTGGCGTACAGCCCCTTGGGATCCCGTTCCTCGCAGAGGGCGAGGGGCGTGTCGACGAAGATCTCGACGAAGCGCAGCCCGGCCGCGTCGTGGATGGCCCGCACTCGATCCCGGTCGGCCCGGTACGGGCTGATCACCGGAGCCAGGGCGACGAGCCCAGCGTCGGCGAGCAGCCGGGCAACCTCGCCGACCCGGCGCACGTTCTCGGCCCGATCGGTGGCGGAGAACCCGAGGTCGGCGTTGAGCCCGTGCCGCAGGTTGTCCCCGTCGAGCACGTACGCAGGACGGCCGCCGTCGAGCAGCCGCTCGGCGACCGCGTTGGCGAGGGTCGACTTCCCTGACCCCGAGAGCCCGGTGAACCACAGGGTCACGCCGGCGAGCCCGTGGCGCTCCCAGCGCGTCACGCGGTCGACCGAGGACTCGTGCCAGACGACCCGTTCGGTCACGCTGGGCTCAGCCGCCGCCGGTACGCAACATCCCCGCCGCCACGGTCTGGTTGGAGCCTTCGTCGATCAACACGAAGCTGCCCGTGGCGCGGTTACGGCGGTAGTCGTCGGCGAACAGCGGGGCGGTCGCGCGAAGGGAGACCCGACCGATCTCGTTGAGCTTGAGCTCGGTGGCGTCGGTGTCCCGATGGAGCATGTGCACGTCGAGGCGGTAGCGCAGGTCGGTGATCATCGCCCGCACCGTCCGGGTGGTGTGCTTCAACGTGTAGATCTGGCGCAGGGCGAGCGGCGCCGACGAGTCCATCCACGCCACCATCGCATCGAGATCCTGGTTCGGCGTCGGGTGGTTGTGCGGTCGGGAGATCATGTCGCCACGCGAGATGTCGAGGTCGTCGGCGAGCACGATCGTGACCGCCATGCCAGGGCGCGCCTCGTCGACCGGCCCGTCGGCCGTGTCGATGCGCTCGATCCGCGAGGTCAGTCCGGACGGCTGGACGAGCACGTCATCGCCCGGCCGGATCTCGCCCGCGGCGACCGTCCCGGCATAGCCGCGATAGTCGTGATGCTCGGCCCGCTGCGGCCGGATCACGTACTGCACGGGGAACCGCACGTCGATCAGGTTCTGGTCGCTCGCCGTGTACACCGTCTCGAGGTGGTGGATCAACGTCGGCCCCTCGTACCACGTCATGTTCGACGACCGGTCGACGACGTTGTCGCCCTCGAGGGCGGAGAGCGGGATGAACGTCACCTCCCGCAGGTCGAGCCGGCCGGCGAAGTCGGTGAACTCGGTGCGGATCGCCTCGAACCGTTCGGGGTCGTAGTCGACGAGATCCATCTTGTTGACGCAGATCACGAGGTGGGGCACGCCGAGCAGGGAGACCAACAGGCTGTGCCGGCGGGTCTGCTCGAGGATCCCCTTGCGGGCGTCGACGAGCACCACGGCGAGATCGGCGGTCGAGGCGCCGGTGACCGCGTTGCGGGTGTACTGGACGTGGCCGGGGCAGTCGGCGATGACGAAGTCGCGGGCCGGCGTCGAGAAGTAGCGGTAGGCGACGTCGATGGTGATCCCCTGCTCGCGCTCGGCCCGCAGCCCGTCGGTGAGCAGGGCGAGGTCGACGTAGTCGTTGCCCCGCCGGCGGCTGACCGCCTCGATGTGCTCGAGCTGGTCCTCGAAGATCGCCTTGGAGTCATGGAGCAGCCGACCGATCAGCGTCGACTTGCCGTCGTCGACGCTGCCCACGGTGGCGAACCGCAGCGGCGCCCGACGGTGGACGGGAAGGTTGCCGGTGTTAGTCATCGGAGCGCCCCGTACTGATGCGAGCGAGCGAGCGCCAGCGAGCGAGTGGCCACAAACGGCCTGCGTGGCCGGGGAACGCCATTAGAAGTACCCCTGCCGCTTGCGATCCTCCATGCCGGCCTCGGAGATCCGGTCGTCGGCGCGGGTCGCGCCACGCTCGGTGACCCGGGCGACGCTCGTCTCGGCGACGATGTCGTCGACGGTGGTGGCTGTCGACTCCACGGCGGCGGTGCAGGTGGCGTCACCGATCGTGCGGAACCGCACCATCGCCTCGAACGACTCCTCGCCGTCGAGCATCGTGACGTGCGGGTTGACCGCCATCAACATGCCGTCGCGCCGGAAGACCTGACGGCGGTGGGCGTAGTAGAGCGGCGGGAGCTCGACCTCGCGGTGGGCGACGAAGCGCCAGATGTCGAGCTCGGTCCAGTTCGACAACGGGAACACGCGCAGGTGCTCGCCGCGGTGGTGCCTGGTGTTGTAGATGCCCCACAGCTCCGGCCGTTGGTTCTTCGGGTCCCACTGGCCGAACTCGTCGCGGTGCGAGACGATCCGCTCCTTGGCCCTGGCGCGCTCCTCGTCGCGGCGGGCACCCCCGAACACGGCGTCGAACTGGTGCTCGGCGATGGCGTCGAGCAGGGTCACGGTCTGCAGCGGGTTGCGCGACGCCCGCGGACCGGTGTCTTCCTGCACCCGGCCCTCGTCGATCGACTTCTGGACGGAGGCGACGATGAGCTCGACGCCGAACTGGTCGACCATGCGGTCACGGAACTCGACGACCTCGTCGAAGTTGTGGCCGGTGTCGACGTGCATCACGGGGAACGGGATCCGCGCCGGCCAGAACGCCCGGTGGGCGAGGTGGAGCATGACGACCGAGTCCTTGCCGCCGGAGAACAGCAGCACGGGGCGCGCGCACTCGGCGGCGATCTCGCGGATGATGGTGATTCCCTCGTCCTCGAGCTCAGCCGTGGCGTGGGGGGTTGACGCGAGGCTCGGCACGGGCCGCGATCCTACCGGCGGCCCTGTTCTACGCGGGGAGGGTGAGCTCGACCTCCAGACGACCTGCTCGTTCGTGGTTGACGGTGATCGTCACGGTCGTTCCAGGCTCGGCTTGCACGGTCCACGACGCGAGCACACGATCCTGGGATGCGTCGTTGGGCCAGGTGAAGCGGGACGCCGATGCCCCCTCCAACTGGCCGAGCTGGAGCCGGGCCGGGCCGCCGACGACCGTGGCGCCGTCGCCCACCAGCTCGGCGACGAGGGGCAGGACGAGGTTCAGCTTCTTCGCCCGGGCTGATACGTACGTCGGCAGCCAGCCCGTGTTGGCGATGCCGACCTCGACCCGCCAGCTCCCGCCCCCGAGGTCGACGACCTCGTGATGGCGGACCCGCAGGCACGGCGACGCGAGGGCTTGAGCGACGGCGAAGGCCGCATGGGGCGCGACCTCGGCCCGCAGGAGCGCCGGGGGCGGGTTCGACCAGACGCCCAGGTAGTGCCAGCCGCCGAGCTCCACCGGGCCGAGTTGGGGGTGCTCGAACGGGTACCAGTCGACGAACTGGTCGGGGGCGTGCTCGTCCACCCAGCGCAGCACGGCCAGCGCCTGCGCATCCGTCGGACCGAAGTACCAGAAGTCGCTCGATTGCTTGGTGCCGGTCGCGGCGAACACGGCGTCCCAGAACTCGGTGGTCCAGGAGAACACGCCGAAGTGCTCGTAGGCCCAGTCGTCGGCCGCGCCGCTCATCACGTCGCCCTTGTCCCAGGTGAAGTCCTCGTGCACCGAGTGCACGGGGTACCCGGTGAGCCCCGTGCCCTGCTCACCGAGCTGCTTCCACACCCACAGGTCGAGCGGAGGCAGGGCGGAGTCGGGCTGGGTCGACGACGGCCGCAGCAGCACACCGCCGGCGGTGTGGAACGCGTTGTACCCGCAGACGTTTCGGCGGGCCCAGATGGCCCGCACGAGGGCATCGATCTCCGGCTCGGACAGCGGATGGTCGCCGGCGCCAGTGACGACCGACGACCAGCCGGCGGGGAAGTTGCGGTTGAGGTCGAGGCCCTCGGGCGGGCGGGGAGTCGGGACGGTGAACCCGTCGTGGTCGACCACCGTTGCCTCGTCCAGCACGCGGTAGCGGGTCGTGCCGGGAGGCGGGCCCGACGGCGGGATCGGGATCAGCAGCCGGGCGTCCTCCGGGTGCGGCATCCAGGACCCGTCAGGATCCTCGATCCGCATCTGCAGCACGCGGCCGTCGCCGTCGACGTCCTCGGCGTGCGCGCCCGGCCAGCGATGCCCGTCCGGCCACGGCCACGGTCGCGTACTCGACCGGCGGAACCGCGGGGGATCGGCGAGCGCCCACTCGGCGCCGTCGGGGTTGACGCGCGGCACCACGTAGAAGGTGCGGGTGGCGAGCGCCTCGCGGACCGTCGGATCGCCGTCGGTGTACCCGGTGACGAGATGGTTGAGCAGGTAGCAGGCGGCGACGGTGCCGGTCAGCTCTCCGGCGTGGATGCTCGCATCGACCCAGTGGGCCGGCTTGTGGTCCGGCGGACCGGTGGCACTGTCGGTGACCGTGACCAGCCAGAGCTCGCGTCCTTCGTGGCTGCGGCCGTACGACTCGATGGCGAGGAGGTCGGGATGGGCGGTGGCGAGCTCGTGCAGCCACGCGGTCAGCTCGTCGAAGCGCAGAAAGCGGTCGAACTCGTAGGTCACCAGAAGCCCGTTCGCGCTATGTCAACGCAGGGGCGAGGCGGCGCCATTCCTCACGCGGGAACGCCGGGGCGCGGTCGGTCAGCACCTGCACGCAGACATGGCTGGCACCGGCGTCACGGTGCGCCTGAACCCGCGCCGCGAGCGCCTCCTCGTCACCCCACGCGATGAGCGCGTCGACGAGGCGATCGCTCCCTCCGTCGGTGAGGTCGTCGTCGCCGAACCCGAGCCGCCGCCAGTTGTTGGTGTAGTTGGGCGCCTCGATGTATCGCGACAGGAACTCCCTCGCGATCGGCGCGCGCCTTGTCCGGATCGCTTTCGAGGATCAGTCCCTGCTCGGGAGCGACGATGGCGTCGTCGCCGAGGGCGGCGCGCGCGGTCGCCGAGTGCTCCGGCGTCGTGAGGTAGGGATGCGTGCCTGCCGTCCGTTCGCCGGCGAGGGCGAGAGCCTGCGGACCGAGCGCGGCGAGCAGCCGTTCGTCGACCGGCACGGGGACGTCGGCGGCATCGAGGCCGTCGAGGAAGGCCCGCATCCGCGCGAGCGGTCGCTTGTACTCCTCCCCCGCGACGCGCTCGACCAGGTGCGCGTGGCTGACCCCCAACCCGAGGAGGAAGCGGCGGCCGTGCTCGGCGCTCAACGTGGCGTGCTGACGGGCGGTCTCCTCCGGTGTGCGCAGCCAGATGTTGGCGATGCCGGTCGCGACGACCGCGGTCTTCGTGGCCGCCAGCAGCGCGGCGACGGAGCCGAACAGGTCGCCGCCGATGTCACCGACCCACACCGCCGTGTAGCCGAGCTGCTCGAGCTCGGCCACCACCTCGGCGACCTCGCCCGCGTCGCCGTAGCGCAACGCCGAGTTCCACACCCCGGTTCCTTCGAGTGTGATGCTCATGGCCGGTCAGGATGACACAAACGCGCCGACACCTACACTCTCGGGCGTGGACGAGTCGGGGGACTCCGGGGACAGCCGTCTGGTCGCCGTCAGTCAACGGTGGTGGGACGAGGTGTGGCGGGACGGCAACCTCGACGCCATCGACGAGATCTTCACCGATCCGTTCACCCGCCACACCGGCACCGGCAGCGAACGCGCCGACCTGCGCGCGTACAAGGGCCGGCTGTCCGAGTTCCAACGCGTGATGTCGCGCGCCGAGACGGTGATCAACGACCGGGCCGTGAACGGCGACCGGGTGTGGACGCGGGCGACCAGCAAAGGCATCAACCGGGAGACCGGCGAGCTCTCGATCGTCACGTGGCTCCTCGTGCAGCGCATCGAGAACGATCGCATCGCCGAGCACTGGGTCGCCACGTTCCCCGGCGTCGAGTGGAGCGCCTGACAGGCAGGGCGGTTTGTGTCACAAACGCCCTAATCAGGCCGGCTCGACGCCGACGAGCTGGCTGCGGTGCCGGCGACGCGTCACGGCGAACGCACCAGTGACGGTGAGCACCAGGAGGCCCATGCCCACCAGCGTCAGCCGCAGCGACGTGGCGTCGGCGAACAGGCCGAGCGGCAGGGCGGCGAGACCAAAGCCGCTGAACCCCAGCACCACCATGCTCTGCATGCGTCCGTGGTACTGGAAGTCGGACAGCGACAGCATCAGGGCCTGGGTCGAGGTCTGGAACACCAGCCCGGCCGCGCCCACGGCGAGCAGGACGAGCAGGGCCAGCCAGTACGTCGACGAGAACCCGAGGGCGACGAGCGCCACTCCGAGCGCCCCGCCGGACAGCCCGATCACCCGCCATGGACGCGTCGACCACCCAGTTGAGGCGCGGCGTGATCAGTCCGGCGATCACCGCGCCGAATCCGGCCACGCCGGCCATCAGGCCGTAGCCGCCCGCGCCGACGTCGAAGCGATCGTCGGCGAGCGCGGGCAGAAAGACGAGGTACGGGTATCCGATCACCACGACACCGATGGTCGTCATCGCCACGAGGGAGAGCTCCCGGCGCGACCGCACGTACCCGAAGGCGTCCACCAACTCCTCCACCGGCGATCGGGTCGCCGCCACTCGGGGCGCCCCCAACGGCAGGCCGGCGACGAACAGCGCCGACACCGCACTGGACACCCCCGCGAGCAGGAACACACCGCCGACACCGAACCAGCTCACCCCGATCAGGACGCCGGCGAGCGCCGGCGCGATCACCCGCATCGCCTCCTGCGCCGTTTGGCTGACGACGACCGCGACCCCGATCTGGTCGGGTGCGACGAGCTCGGCGATGAACGCGATGCGGGCCGGGAGGTAGAACGCAAAGGCGATCGCCTGGACCGCCGACGCGGCGAGCAGCATCCAGTACGCGATGAGGTCGGCCTCGACGGCGATTCCGACGGCCAGGGAGGAGACGCTCAGGGCGATCACCGCGTACAGCACCACCCGCCGCTTCGAGTACCGATCGGCGGCCACGCCACCGGCCGGGGTGGCGAGGAGCAGGGCCGCGCCGAACACGAGCAGGACGCCGCCGAGTCCGGCGTTGCTGTCCGTGAGGTCGCGTGCCAACCAGGCGCGGGCGACAGCCTGGCCCATCACACCGAAGATGACGATCGCGGCACTGATGAACAGCCGGCGGAAGCCGGCCAGTTCCAGCACCGATGACATCTGACCCACGGTACGGGGGGTTCAGTCGCTCAGGCGCCTCAGAAGTCGAGCAACCGCATCCATGTCGGTGTCGGGATGGACGAACACCAATCGCCCCACGACACGCCCGTCCCACGTCGTCGGCGTGACGAAGGCCAGCTGGTCAGCCAGCGCCTGCTCCGCCCAGCGGTACCAGTCGGCGCGGTCCCAGCCGGCGCGCTCGAACAACACGACGGAGAGCTGCGGCTCCATGAGCAGACGCACCGGGTCGCCGATCGCCTCGACGATCTCGGCCGCCCGTCGGGCGTGGTCGATCCCGGTCCGGACGGCGGTGGCGATCGCGGTGGTGCCATGGACGACGAGGGTGAACCAGAACGGCAGACCGCGCGAGCGCCGGGTGAGGTGAAACGCGAGATCGGACGGGTTGACCTGCTCGTCACCGAACGCCTCGAGGTAGCCCGCCGTCTGACGGTGGGTCCGCGCCGCCAGCGCCGGCCGGCGGTAGAGGAGGGCGGCACAGTCGAGCGGCGAGAACAGCCACTTGTGCGGATCGATCACGATCGAGTCGCAGCGTTCGACACCGGCGAAGAGTTCGGCGCATTCGGGAAGGCACAGCGCGGCACCTCCGTACGCCGCATCGACGTGCAGCCACAACCCGGCATCGGCGCAGACGTCGGCGATCGCCGACAGCTCGTCCACCGCACCCGTGTTGGTCGCGCCCGCGCTCGCGACCACCGCGCACACCTCATCGTGGACGATCCGCCCTTCACGCAGGGCCGCCCCGGTGAGCCGGCCGCGCTCGTCACCGGTGATCTCGACGACATCGAGGTCGAGGAGCGCGGCCGCCATGCGCACCGACGAGTGGGCCGACGCGGCGCACGCGACGGACGCTCGATCGCGCGACCCGTGCTCCGCGCGCCAGACGTCGCGGGCGACGGCGAGCGCCGAAAGGTTCCCGGCCGAGCCACCGTTCACGAAGCACCCGCCGGCCTCCTCCGGGAGGCCGGCCAGTTCCCGGAGCCACCCGAGGGCCGCGTTCTCGGCGGCCACCGCGGCACCAGCCTCCTGCCAGCTCTCGCCCGAGAACGACCACGCGCCGACCAAGCCGTCGAACAGCGCGGCGGAGGTGGCTGGTGCCGCGGGGATGTAGGCGAGGAACTGGGGATGATCGAGCGCCACGTTGTTGGGCAGCAGCACCTCACTGACGAGGCCGAGGGCGGCGGCGACCCCGAGGCCGTCGGCCGTGATCGCGTCGAGCGCGGCGACGTCCGCCGGGCTGGGCGTCCGACCGAGTGAGGGAGTGGAACCGAGGTGGGCGCGGATCCGGTCCGTGATGCCGCGGGCGAGTTCGTCGTGGTCAGCCGACCACCCGTGCAGGCTCATGCCCGGCGGGCGGTCGCCCGTCGAGCACGGTAGGCGCGGGTCTTGGCGATGCTCCCGCAGCCGCGCGCTCCGCCCGCCGCGGTCATCGAGCACCAGGTGCGGCGGGCGTTGCGGCTCGTGTCGTAGAAGACCCAGCCGCAGTCGGGACAGGCCCGGAGGCGGTGCCATTGCCCGGCCACGACGGCGCCGACGACGATCGCGACGAGCGCCGCAGCCGTCGTCCGCCGCTGCGGCTGGAGCCGGATCGGCGGCGCCGTGTCCTCGGCCGTGAGCTCGACGTGCCAACGGTGGGAGTCGACGACGGCCGCCAGAACCGTCGGGTGGGTGGCGCCGAGCGCCCCCCGGAGCTGATCCCGCAGGGCGCGGAGCGAGGCGGCCCCGGAGCGGGGCGGCGGCGGGATCGCGGGAAGCGCCCGCGCCCAGTGTGCAGGATCGGCACCAGCAGCGCGAGGTCGTCGACCGGCTGGCGGGTGTCGTTCGGGATCCACCAGCTGTTGAGGAACGTGCGGACCTGCTCGAGCTCGCCGGGCGCGGCGCTCGCCTCCATCGCGACCAGTGTAGCTGATGAACGGTTGCAGCATCGACCGCTGCTGCGCACCATCGTAATCTATGACTGGTAACCGACTGCTCGCGTGGGTCGGCCCCGATCCCGAGCGCATCGACGCGGCCCACGTGGTCCTGGGGCCGGATCGACTCTCCGCGCACGGCTCCAGCACGACTGCGGACTACGCGCTCACCTACCGGCTCCTCACCGGACCCGGCTGGGTCACGCAGCGTCTCGACGTACGCGTCGACGGTGACGGCTGGTGGCGGACGCTCGGGCTCCGACGTGGCGGCGAAGGCCGCTGGACGTCCCGGCGCGTCGAGAGCGGCAGCGACGGCGAGCCCACCGTCTCGGCCGTGGAGCACCCCGAGCTGACCGGGGCCCTCGACTGCGACCTGGGCCTGTGCCCGCTGACGAACACGATGCCGGTGCTGCGGGGCGGCCTGATCGAAGCGGCGCGGCGCGGCGAGCGGCCGCGCACCGAGTTGACGGTGGCATGGGTCGCCGTTCCCGACCTGGATGTCCAGACCGCGACCCAGCAGTACGAGTCCGGACTGGCCGTCGCCGGAGGTGGGGCTCAGATCCGGTTCCAGGCGGGCTCGTTCGTCGAAGACATCGAGGTCGACGGTGATGGCCTCGTGGTCAACTACCCGAGCATCGGCCGACGCATCGCGGGCTCGTGACTCGCACATTGTGAGCGATGAGCGCCCATACGGCACCGATTGCTCACCACGGTCAACGACCGACGCCCGATGTGAGCAGTGAGCGCCCATGCGGCACCGATTGCTCACCGCGTGCATCGGCCGCCGCATCGCTGGCTGACCGGGTTCACGAGCGAGGGGCGAGGGCGACCAGCCGGAACTCGGGGAACGTCAGCCCCTCGGCTCCTTTGCACGTCAGCGGCGTCGGCGCCGGCCGGCGTGCCTTCTCCACCGTGACCACGACGGTCTTGTCACCCCGGGCGCCGTCGGCGAGCCCCACGGCCACCTGCCCGTCGCCGATCGACTCGATCGAGGCGATCGCGTCCAGCGTGTCGAGCGCGAGCTCGGTGCGCACGAAGTGCTCCGCGGCCTGCTCGACGAGGTTCAAGGACGAACGGCCGCGGAACCAGGCCAGGTCGATCCGGCCGGCGTCGTACGCGGCGAGCACCCGCTCGGCCGCCGCTCCGTCGCAGCGACCGAAGTACAGGCTCTCGGGCAGCAACAGCAGGTTCCCGGCGAAGCGGTCACCACCGATGTGGGAGCACTCCCACACCCGGTCGGCCCATCGGGAGCCGCGGAGTGTGCGCACCAGGGGCCGGCCGAACGTCGCGCAGCACGGGTCGTGGCGGCCGTTCGTGCACACCAGCGCATACGGCGTGTCGTCGTCCTCCCAACCCGCGCCGGAGCCGGCCCCCGACGCCAACGACTCGGTGGCGGTGACGACCTGGTGGAGGTCATCGACGATCCGGCGGCGCGCCATTGTCGCCGTCGCCCCCGGTCGGCCCGCCACGACGTGGACGAGGCGAACCCCTCTCGCCGGCGCGTGGTGGTGGGTGTCGAGGTCGCGCCGGATCGTGATCACGCGGATGCCCCGGGCGCGCATCGCGTTGCGCCAGATCGGCGGGGCGTGCGGGCCGAGCTCGCTCTCGTCCACCGCGTCGCGACCCCAGGCGCCGTGCACCTCGATGAGCAGCCACGCCTTGACCTGGGAAGCGGTGGCCCACAGTGGCTCGGCGCGGTCAGCGGAGGCGACCGCGCACTCGAATCGGGTCGGGCGGCTAGGCAGGAACGATCACCCCCTCGACGGCGAGGCGCTGGACGACCGCCAGGCGCGAGGCGTTGTCCAGGTCGCCCGCGGCCGCGGCGGCGACGAACGATTCCGGACGGGCGAGCAACTCGGCAAGGAACGGGTGCACCTCGGCGGGGAGGTCGAGCTCGCGGTCACCGAGCCCGAACACGGCGCGGCATCCGGTCGACCGGGTCATCGTCGTCAGCCACAGCAACGGGCCGGGTGTGAGCGCCACTGGCGTGTCGACCCTGATCTCGGGCGGCGCCAGCGGTCGCAGGCGGGTCGCCGGCTGGCGATGCCAGATCTCCTTGGCCAGCCACGGGCGCAGGCTCGCCGGATCGAGATGGCTCCCGAGCCGGGACGGATCGGGCGGCTGCGGAAGCGTCGCGTCGAGGCTGCGCGCCGGGATCGAGGCGGTGAGATCCCCGGCCGCGACGGCCGCGTCGAGGGCCCGGCGGAAGGCGCGCTGCCAGGTGATCGCGAGCACACCGATCGTCAGGTGCGACGACGCCGAGTCGATGGTCTCGGCGGCGTGCGGGAAGCCGCGCGGCAGGTAGAGGCAATCGCCGCTCGTGAGCGTCAGGTCGAGCATCGGCTCGCCGAGCTCGTCGAGCGTCGGCAGCGGGATCTTCCTGCCGGTGCGGACCGGGTCCCGGGTACGGGGCAGTGGCGCCCACACCCGCCAGCGCTTGCGTCCCGTCGAGCTGGAGCACGAACACGTCGTGGAAGTCGAAGTGCAGCTCGAGGCCCCGCGCCGCCGCCGGCGAGAGATAGGCGTTGATCTGTACCGGGTGATCGAGGGCGAGGGCGAGGTTGTTGGCGGCCCGAGCGAGCACCGGGTCGGTCAGCTGCAGGCCCTGCAGCACCATCGTCGCCCCCTCGGCGTACAGCTCGAGGACCCGGTTGGGCTGGATCACATCGTCGATCGTGCGGTGGCCGATCCCGGCGGCGCGGCAGTACGCGCCGGGCGGCAGGGTCGCACCGGCGCGGACGAGCCGGAACGCGGGCGTGCGCGACCCGCGAGCGAGGGCATTGGTCCAAAGTCCGTCCGCCGTCGCAAATCGATCCGGTTCCCGTCCTGCGTCCAGCCGCGAAGAGAACACTGGCCGGCGGAAGAGGTCGGCCTCGATGAACCGAGGCGGGTCGGCGACCAGGTCGACGAGACCGGGCGCGTCCCGATGAGGGAGACGGCACGTCGCCCACGTGCCGACAAGTTCAACGGGTTGGTTCAGGCGTCGCCACCGTCGGCGTCGCTGCCGTCGCCGTCGGAGGAATCACCATCGGAGCCGTCGCCGTCGGAGCCATCGCCGTCGGTGCCATCGGCGTCGGACCCGTCGCCGTCGCCATCCATCGAGATGGCGATGGTGTCCCCGAGCTCCCAGTCAGCCTTGATGTCCTCGTTCGAGATGCTCATGCGATCGACCGTACACGTTTGCGCTCGGATCTAAACCCACGTGGTCGCCGCGCCTACCGTGCGAAGACGTATGGCCCTTCCGGGAACCCTCGTCACGCTGCGCCACGGCCAGAGCACGTGGAACCTGGAGAACCTCTTCACCGGCTGGCACGACGTCCCGCTCACCCCACAGGGCGAGGAGGAGGCTCGGGCGGCCGGCCGGGGGATGGCCGAGGCCGGCCTCTGCTTCGACACGTCGCACACATCGGTGCTGATCAGGGCCGTCGACACGCAGATCCTCGCCCTCGCCGAGATGGGCCAGGGCTGGCTCCCCGTACAGCGGCACTGGCGTCTCAACGAACGCCACTACGGCGCGCTGCAGGGGCTCGACAAGCGCGCCACCGCCGAGCGCTACGGCCCCGAGCAGACCTTCCTGTGGCGGCGCAGCTTCGACGTCCAACCGCCGTCGCTCACGCCCGACCATCCCGAGCACCCGGCCCACGACCGTCGCTACCGACTGCTCCCGCCCGACGTGCTGCCGGCGACGGAGTGCCTGCGCGACGTTGTCGCGCGCGTCCTCCCCTACTGGCACGACGTGATCGCGCCCCAACTCCTCGCCGGGCTCGACGTGTTGGTCACGGCCCACGGCAACTCGCTGCGCGCCCTCCTGATGCACCTCGAGGGGGTGTCGGCCGAGGACATCCCCGCGGTCAACATCCCGACCGGCGTCCCGCGGCGGTACGAGTTCGACGCCGACCTCGGCGTGCGCTCCGCCGAGTACATCGGCGACGCCGAGGCCATCGCCGCGGCCGCCGAGGCTGTC
Source organism: uncultured Acidimicrobiia bacterium (assembly GCA_963755235.1). GTDB lineage: Bacteria > Actinomycetota > Acidimicrobiia > Acidimicrobiales > Ilumatobacteraceae > JALZMG01. The sequence continues at coordinate 58,965 of CAVWJT010000003.1, read as the reverse complement.
GCCCGGCAGGCGGGGACCTGACCAAGTCCGGCACCGCCGACGCGACCGCCTAGAGTCGGACGATGGCCAGCAAAAAGGCGTACGTCGACCACCTGCGCAATGTGTCGCTGTTCTCCGGATGCACGCGCAAGGAGCTCGAGCGGATCGCTCGCTCGGGCGACGAGATCAAGATGACCGCGGGCAGCCTCGTCGTCGACCAGGGCCAGACGGGACGCGAAGCGTTCGTGATCCTCGACGGCACGGTGTCGGTCAAGCGCAACGGGCGGAAGGTGGCCGAGCTCAGCCCCGGCGCGATCGTCGGGGAGTTGTCGTTGCTCGATCACGGCCCGCGCACCGCCACGGCCGTGTGCGAGACGGACTGCACGCTCTTCGTGATCTCGCAGCGGCACTTCCTCGCCGTGCTCGACGACGTGCCCACGATCGGCCACAAGCTGCTCGCCGGCCTCGCCGGCCGGATCCGCGAACTCGACCGCGCCTACTACGGCTGACAGGATGCAGTCGGCAGTGAGACCGATGCGGCCGCGCCACTTGGTCATCGGGCTCGGGATCGCCTTCGCGGTGTTCACCGTGCTCTCGGGAGTCGTGCCCCTGATCACCGAGTGGCACGACGACAGCCCGATCCAGCGGGCGGTCTTCACCAACGTCCCCGGGCCGTTGCAGCTGGCCTTCTACACGGTGATCCCGGTGATGCTGGCGTGGGGAGCATTCCGGTTCGCCGACCGGGTGAAGAACTGGGAGCGCGGTCGCCCCGCGCCGACCCGCCGCACGACGATGGCCAACGCCAAACGTCGCTTCGGCGACTACCGCGCCGGCGTCTACATGCGCACCCTGCTGCGGGACCCGGCCGCCGGGCTGATGCACTCGATGATCTACTTCGGCTTCCTCGTCCTGCTCGCCGTGACGACGGTCCTCGAGATCGACCATCAGTTGCCGGAGAGCATGAAGTTCCTGCACGGTCGCACGTACCAGGCGTACGCCGCGGTGGGCGACGCCGCCGGAGTCGTCTTCGTCGCTGGCCTGGTGTGGGCCATCGCTCGGCGCTACGTGCAGCGCCCCTACCGCATCCGGATCAAGACCAAGCCCGAGCACGCCGTGATCCTCGGCGTGCTCCTGTTGATCGGCCTGACCGGCTTCGGGGCGGAGATGTTCCGCATCGCCCTCGGTTCGGCGACTCTGTCCGGCGTCGACATCGAATACGAGGAGTGGAGCTTCGTCGGCTATCCCCTGAGCGGGCTCGTCGACGGGTGGTCGGCGTCGACGCTCGAGATGTGGCACCAGTGGTGGTGGATCGGTCACGTCGCCCTGTTCGTCGCCTTCCTTGCGATCCTGCCGCTGACGATGCTCCGCCACATGTTCACCTCGCCGTTGAACATGTACCTCCGCGATCACGACCGCCCGAAGGGCGCGATGAAACCGATGCCCAACCTCGCCGAGACCGAGCTGGAGACGTTCGGCGCGTCCGTGGTCGAGGACTTCACGTGGAAGCAGCTCCTCGACACCGACGCCTGCACGATGTGCGGCCGGTGCACCGCCGTGTGCCCGGCCCACGCCACGGGCAAGCCGCTCGACCCGCGCGAGATCGTGCTCAAGACGGGCGAGGTGATGGCGGCCACCGGGGACCCGGTCGTGCCCCCGCCGCTCGGCACCGACGGCGACATCACGGTCAGCGCCAACTCCTTGTTCGAGCGCATCACGTCGGAGGAGCTCTGGGCCTGCACGACGTGCCGGGCCTGCGACGAGGCGTGTCCGGTGAACATCGAGATCCTCGACAAGATCCTCGACATGCGGCGGTACCTGTCGCTGATGGAGTCGAACTTCCCGACCGAACTGGGTAACGCCTACCGGGGGATGGAGAACCAGGGCAATCCGTGGGGGATGAGCCAGGGCGACCGCGCCGACTGGGCCAAGGGCCTCGATCACGTCGACGTCGTCGAGCCGGGCGAGCCGTTGACGGCCGAGTACCTCTACTGGGTCGGCTGTGCGGGCAGCTTCGACGACAAGAACAAGCGCGTGACCCAGGCGATGGCGAAGCTGCTGCGACGGGCCGGCATCGACGTCGCCGTGCTCGGGCCGTCGGAGATGTGCACCGGCGATCCCGCCCGGCGGTCGGGCAACGAGTACCTCTTCCAGATGCTCGCGATGCCCAACGTCGAGATGCTCAACGGCATGGGCGTGCGCAAGATCATCACGCAGTGCCCCCACTGCTTCAACACCTTGCGCAACGAGTATCCGCAGCTCGGCGGGCACTACGACGTCGTCCATCACACTCAGCTGCTCGAATCGTTGATCGCCGACGGACGCCTCGACGTGAGCCAGGCCACGCTCGAGGAGCGGATCACGTACCACGACTCGTGCTACCTCGGCCGCCACAACGACGTGTATCTCGCGCCCCGCCGGGTGGTCGGCTCGATCAAGGGGGTCGAGGTCGTCGAGATGCCGCGCAACGGCACCAAGGGCATGTGCTGCGGCGCCGGTGGCGCGCGCATGTGGATGGAGGAGTCAGTCGGGGTGAAGGTGAACGACGAGCGGGCGAAGGAGGCGCTGCAGACCGGCGCCAGCCGGATCGCCACGGCGTGCCCGTTCTGCTACATCATGCTCGACGACGGCACCAAGGCCGCTGGTGCCGGCGACGACGTCAGGGTCGCCGACGTCGCGATCCACCTCCTCGACGCGATCGAAGCCGGTGAGCGCGAGTTCGACCGCCCGACCGTCCCGTTCGCTGTCCGACTAGGTGTCCCACCCTCGGCGGGTCGGCGGCATGCCGCTCGCCCCGCCGGCTGCGGGGACGACACCGAGGACCTGGTGGATGTTGACCCCGCCGTCGGTGAACCCGATCGCCGACCCGGCCATGTACAGCCGCCACACGCGGGCGCGGGCCTCGCCGACGAGCCCGACCGCTTCCTCCCAGTGCGCCTCCAGGTTGGCGACCCACGCCCGCAACGTGCGGGTGTAGTGCTCGCGTAGCGACTCGACGTCGCGGATCTCGAAGCCGGCCCGTTCCATCGCCAGGACGGCGTCGCCGACGTCGATGAGCTCCCCGTCCGGGAAGATGTAGCGGGCGATGAACGAGGTGCGCCCGAGTCGCGACCCGCCGACGGAACTGATCGCATGGTTGAGCAGGCGACCCTCTGGTCGCAGCGCATCGTGGAGGATCCGGTAGTACGACTCCAGGTTCGCCTTCCCGACGTGCTCGGACATCCCGATCGAGGAGATCACGTCGAACCGCTCGCCGGCCAGCTCGCGGTAGTCCTGGAGGCGGATCTCCACCCGGTCGCCGACGCCGGCATCGGCGACCCGCTTGCTGGCGAGCTCGGCCTGCGGACGGCTGATCGTGATGCCCACGACGCGGGCGTCGTGATGGGTCGCCGCGTGAATCGCCATCGAGCCCCATCCGCAACCGACGTCGAGCAGGCGCGCCCCGGGCTGTTCGGGAAGGCCGAGCTTGCGACAGATCAGCTCGTGCTTGGACGCCTGCGCCTGCGTCAGGTCCATGTCATTGGAGGCGAACCGGGCACACGAGTAGGTCATCGACGGCCCGAGCACGAGGCGGTAGAAGTCGTTGCCCACGTCGTAGTGGTGGCCGATGGCCCGGGCGTCCCGGCGGCGCGAGTGGCGCCAACCGTGCAAGCGGGCCTCGAGGGGCGGCGGGGCGAGCGGCGGACCGACGAGACCGAGCTTGCGAGCAGCCGTGATCGCGAGCGGCGCCGCTGACACGACCGAACCGCAGACTCGGCGGGGGGCGATCGCGCAACGCTTCCAGGATCGCGAACACGTCGCCGTCGGCCTCGAGCTCGCCCGCCACGTACGCCCGGGCCAGGCCGAGCTCGTTCGGGCTCCACAGGATGCGCCGCACCGCGTCGGCGGACAGCACGCGCAGGGTGCCCCCAGAGCGAGGATCGCCGGCCGGCGGACCGAGGCTGCTGCCGTCCCAGAACTCGATACGCACCGGGGCGTCTTCGCCGATCACGGCGGAGAGCAACGGCGCGAGCGTCCCGGCGACGGCCGTCGCCGGCGCGGTGATTTCGGCCATGGCCGAAAGATTAGGCCGTGGCGGCGACGGGGTCGCTGGTGGGTTCGTCGCTGCCGCCCGCCGGTTCGATCGTGACCGCGAACACGTCGTCCCCGGGGTCCACGCCTTCCATCAGCTCGACGACCATCCCGTCCTCGGGCCGGAACTCCCTGATGACAGGCTCAGGCGCCGTCCCCGCGGCGATGCGCCACAGCTCGAGGACGTCGTCGCCTTCGGGCGCCCGTACACCGGTGCCCTCCAGCACCGTGGCGTTGGCCGCCTCGGAGTGGACGAGGCGCAGCCCGGACAGCTCGCCCGTGAGCTCGATCGTGGTCGCGTTCGGGTCCTCCAGCACTTCGGCGACATGGTCGCCGGCGTCGTCGCCGCCGAACGGCGACACGACGAGCACGCCGATCGCCGCGGCCGCCGCGGCGGCCGCGATCGCAGTCCAGCGCACCCAACGGTGGCGGCGAGCCGACGTGATGGGGACGACCGGCGCCGGGGGCGGCTCCGGAACGGAGGTGGGCTCGGGCGCGGGGAATGCCGGCTCCTGCGGCGTGGTCGCGATCTCGTCGAGTACCCGCGCCCGGAGGCTCGGCGGAGGCGGCGCACTGACCGCGTCAGCCATCGTCGCCGCCGCGCCGCGCAAGGACTCCAGCTCGGCGCGCAGTTCGGGCCGCCCCTCGATGGCGTCATCGAGCTCGGCGCGCTCGGTGTCGCTCAAGGCCCCGACCGCTTCCAGGGCGAGCAGCTCGCGCAGTTCTTCGTCATTTGTCGCACTCATGGGTGGACTCCCATCGTGGCCCGGATCCGGATCAATCCGTCACGGATCCGGGTCTTCACCGTTCCCAGGGCGATCCCCAGGTGCTCGGCGATCTGGACGTGGGTGAGCCCGTCGTAGAACGCCAGCTCGAGGGCCTCGCGCTGGGCATCGGACAGTTCCGCCATGGCCGCCCGCGCCCGCTCCCGATCCTCGGCGTCGAGGGCATTGTCCTCGGGAGTGGGGTCGCCGGCGAGCTCGACCGCGGCGGTGCGGTTCTGGCGATCGCGGTGCGCCTGCTCGCTGCGTACGCGGTCGACCGACCGCCGGTGGGCGATGGTGACCGCCCACGTTCGGACGCTCCCGCGACCGGCGTCGAATCGAGTCGCCTGCCGCCAGATCTCGGTGAAGACCTCCTGGGTGACCTCCTCGGCCTGGCTCGGATCGCGCAGGACGCGGCGCGCCACGCCGAACACCGTCGGCGCCAGCTGGTCGTACAGCGAGGCGAACGCCACCTGGTCGCCGGCCGCGGTTCGGCCGATGCACGTCTCGAGGTCGAGGTCCTCCTCCACGCGCCCATCAATCTGCCAGAACGGGAGGGGCCAGCGCGTGCACACCGCCGCGAAGCCGCCGCGCCGGGGGGCGAACAGGGAGGGTGCGGCCAACAACACGCGCATGGTTCGGAGCGGATGCCGATCCGGATTGGACTCGACGCGCCGACAGCGGCGAGGGGCCGATGTGACCCTCGCCGCTGCTGGCGCCCTACTGCGGCCGCACGGTGAGGTGGCTCGGCGGGGAGCAAGCCGGATTTCTCGTTCTGTCGTTTGGGAACGACCGGATCGGGCCGATGCCGAACGACAGAACGGGCTATGGGCGCCGGAAGTGCTTGCTCAGCGTGTCCAGTTGGAGTTGGTACGAAGAGCCGACGTCCTGGCCGTACAGCGCCGTCGGCGCCTCGAGCATCCGTTCAAAGGTCAGCTTGCAGACCCGCTGGCCGTGTTCGATCATGAACGGCACATCGTGGGCGCGCACTTCGAGCGCAGCACGGGACCCGTGGAAGCCGCCATCGGGGTCGTAGCCGAATCCGGGGTCGAAGAACCCGGCGTAGTGCGTGCGCAGTTCACCGCTCGTCGGGTCGTACGCGGTCATCTCCGCCGCCAGCGACGGCGGCACGCAGACCGCCTCGTCCGACATGAGGAGGTAGAAGCGCTGCGGGGTCAGGACGACGCGATCGCCCCCTTCCCGCTTGACCTCCTCCCAGTAGGGCTCGGGATCCACCGGCTCGGGACGGGTGACGTCGAGCAGCGGCGCGTTGTCGCGTGCCCGGTACCCCACTCTTCCGGCCTCGTCGCCGCGGAGGTCCAAGCTCAGGAACATGCCGTTCGCCAGCGCGAGCTGGTCATCGGCGACCGGCTCGCCGTCCTGGAAGAGGAGCGCGTTCTCGTGATGGACCTCGCGCAGGTCGGCATCACTCAGCTCCGGATGGCCGACCGAGAGCCGGAGTTGGTTCAACGTCAGGTCCTCGCGAACGCGGATGGCGAACGAGAGGGGAACCACTTCGAGATACAGCGGTCCCGAGTACCCGAACGCGATCTCGTCGAACCGGTAGCTCTCGTCGGTGATCACCCGGGTGAAGACGTCGAGGCGGCCAGTGGAGCTCTTCGGATTGGTCTTGCCGCGGACATTGGAAGGGAGGGACAGCCGTTCCTTGAGCGGGATGAGGTACGGCCGATTGGTCTCCAGGACCACCCCTTCCCGATGCAGGTCGAGCTCATCGATGATGTAGTCCTTGACCTTCCGTTCGACCGTCTGCTTGTCCGGCAGGAAGCTGCAACGGATCCGATAGGCGACCTCGCCGAGGCGCAGGTCGAGACTGGCCGGCTGGACGTTCTGCCGGGGAACGGTGAACGGGTTGGCGTCGATCACGCCGGAGTCAACGGCCGCCAGCAGGTGCTGACTGGGGAGCACCCCGGCCTGGTCAGCGGGCAGGCTCAGCATGGCCTGTCGCCGGCGCGGTCGGGCTGGTCACGGGCCACAAGTTAGCCACGGAGCCGCCGGCCGATCGGGAGTGAGCCAGGTCCGCTCCGCTATCCTCGTCGGCCGCCCGCGGATGTAGTTCAATGGCAGAACATCAGCTTCCCAAGCTGAATACGGGGGTTCGATTCCCCTCATCCGCTCTCGGCGAGCTACCTGTTAGATGAACACCGCTGATCAGCCCATCGACGACGACGCTGAGCTCGCGAGAGGTCATCGACGCTGGCCGCTATCTCGTCCTCGCCTCTGCGGACGCCGATGGCCGTCCATGGCCAACCCCCGTCTGGTACGCGCGAGAAGGTCGAGAGTTCATCTGGGTCTCCTGGCCCGAGACGCGTCACTCGAGCAACATCGAGGCGCGATCCGCAGTGAGCTTCGTCATCTTCGAGACGCCGGTACCCGCCGAGGATCGAACACGCGCCGTGTACGCGGAGGCGACGGCCGCAGAGGTATCGGAGGCTGACCGCGAACGCTGCCTCAGTGCCTTCGATCGCCGCTCCCGAGCCGAGGGACTCGGGGCGTGGACACCCGAACGCGTCACGGCGCCCGGAAATCTGCGGCTCTACCACGCCGTCGTGTCACGGCTCTTCGTGCTCCACCCTGACCGTGACATCCGCCGAGAGGTCGTGCTCGACCTGTAGGCGGGCACGAGCTCCGCAACGGCGGTTCGGCCACGTGATCCATGACCAACGCACCGCCATCCGGGAGTAACAGTGGTCGTTTGCTGATTGACTGGTCCCCGCCGCCCTGGCCCCGGTCACCCGTCCGCCCGCTTGACCGTCGAGCCGGGGCGACGGTGCGTTCGAGTCACGCCCCGGTCGGGCAGCCATCGTCTTGACGATCGCTTCACGCCGATTCGGACTGCTTCGCCGCGTAGGCGACGAGCTCAGCTCGGTTCCGCATACCCAGCTTGAGGAGGATGCTGCTGACGTGGTTCGAGGCCGTCTTGCGGCTGATGAAGAGGCGTTGTGCGATCTCGGGGTTGGGAAGGCCGAGGGCAACGAGGGCGAGCACCTCTTGCTCACGCTCGCTGAGGACGTCGATGGTCCTTCGTCCGGTCCGAGCCGGCGCGCCGAGCTCGCGCAGCAGAGCAGCGGCCGCGTTGGCATCGGCTGCCGCACCGAGCCGTTCGAAGGTGGCGAGGGCTTGTGCAGCCTCGGCGACGGCGAGCTGTCGGTGCAGCCCAGCGAGGAGGCGAGCGAGCTCGAGGCGTACACGCGCCGTGTCGAACGGCCGGTCGCAACCGGCGAGCTGTTGCAGGGCGCGTTCGAGATCCTCGATTGCTTCGTCGGGGCGTGATTCGGCCGCGGCGATGCGAGCACTGGCCAGCAGGGCGAGGGCGTGGTCGATCCCGCGATCTTGGGCGTCGGCCACGACGCGCAGGCGGACGGCCGCGTCCTGCGCCGCCGCCAGGTCACCATCACCAAGGCGGGCGTCCACGAGCATCGCGAGTGTCGCGGCCGCTTCGATGTGGCTCCCTCCGAGGAGCTTGGCCCGGCGTTCGAGGATGCCCGCGGCCACCGCGGGTTCGCCCCGGGCCATACGCACACCGGCGGCGGCGAGGGCGACCTCAGAGGTGTCGTCCATCAGGGCGAGAAGCGCTTCGGCTTCCTCGACCCGGCCTTGGCGAAGGCGCAGCTCGACAAGTTGGGCGAGGGCGGCCATGCGTGGACCGGGCCCGGCGTCTTCGGACATCTGGAGCGCGGCCTGGAGCTGTTCCTCGGCCTCGTTCCACTGACCTGCGGCGACCAGCACCCCGCCGTAGTGAGTGCGACAGCGGGCGTAGAGGAATGGGCAGCCATACGTCTGCATGAACTCATCTGCGACTCGGCACCACTTCTTGGCGCGGTCGAAATCTCCGGCGAGGTGGCAGGCGGCGAGCATGCTGCAGGAGGCGAACACGACGGTGTCGAGCCGCCGGTACTCGCCGCCGAGAGTCCCCGCCATCGCCTCATCCAACCTGGCGAGCCCTTCATCCACCTGACCGCCGACGACGAGGGCGAAGCCGAGGTCACTCAGCGCAACCAACTCGAGATCGACGTCACCGGACGTCTGGGCGAACTCGAGCGCGCGAGTGGTCAGCTCGTGGGCCGAAACCGCATCGGGCGACATGTAGCCCTGCATGAGCCAGACCCACCCTCGCAGTGGATTGGGGTCGGCATCGCGGAGCACTCGCTCGGCGCGGGCGAGCCACCCCCCGGCGGCGGCGTCGTTGCCGAGGTTGACGAGATAGCCAAGGCTGAGATCGATGGCTGCGCGACCGGCGCGCACCAGGTCGCCCGCTTGGCGGAATTTCACCCATGCCTGTTCCCGGTAGCGGACGCTCGCCCGGGCGTCGCACAGCCACCAGCAGGCCTCGGCCAGCCCTTCCAGGATCTCGCCCGTCTCCTCCTCGGCGAGGGCGGCCTCCAACTCGGTGCGAGCGTCCCGCCACCGTCCTTCCCGCAGGGCCGTACTTCCGGCTGCGAACGGTTCGGCGGACGCCACCGCGGCAATGATGCCACCGAGCCCGCTGGAGCCGACCGAGGACGGGAATCCAGATGGGGCAGTTGCCTCATGCTGCGGGCCCGCTGCCGCGTTCATGCTGCCCTCATCGACTTCGCTCGGGAGGGCACCTCGTGGACACATCCGCAGAGACCTTTCAACTGTCCCTGGCCGCCGCCGAGGCGTACGAGGCCAAGTTCGTCCCGGCCTTGTTCGCCGAGTGGGCGCCGCCCCTGCTCGACGCCGCCGGGGTAAGGCCGGGCCAGGCGGTGCTCGACGTCGCCTGCGGTACCGGGGTCGTTGCCCGGGCGGCGCGCGACCGTCTCGCGGGCAACGGCACCGTCGTCGGCGTCGACCTCAACGAGGCGATGCTCACCGTCGCCCGCCGCCTGGACCCCGACATCGACTGGCGCCAGGGTGACGCCGGCGCCCTCCCGTTCCCGGACGACTCCTTCGACGTCGTGCTGTGCCAGGCGGGACTGATGTTCTTTCCCGACCGGGCGCAGGCGCTCCGGGAGATGGCCAGAGTCGCCCGGCCGGACGCCACCGTTGCGGTTCAGGTGTGGGCCTCACTCGACGCCCAACCGGCCTACGGAGCCTTCGTCAGGCTGGCCGCCCGCCACGCCGGACCCGAGGCCGTCCAGCTCCTGAGCGCGTACTGGGTTCTGGGTGACCGGGACCTGGTGCTGCTCACTCCTCGAGGATGCCGGCCTTGCCGTCGCGGCCGCCACGAGTCGTGTCGGCACCGCCCGCTTCGACTCCATCGACGAACTGGTGCAGATCGAGATCGAGAGCACACCACTCATCGAGCGGATCGACGACGATGTCTACGCGCGAATCGTCGCCGACGCCCGCGAGGCCCTCGCCGCGTTCCAGACCGACGACGGCCGAGCCGAGATCCCCATCGCCGGGCACCTCATCACCGCGTCCGGGAAGGCCCCGCTGACCATGAAGCTGATCAGCCGCAGCGCCATCACTCTCATCGCCTTGGTTGGACTCGTCGCGCCGCCGGCCGCCGGGGCCCACTCGGCAGAGAAGACCGCCCATCGCATGCCGGCCGGGGACGGGGCGCTCGCCGTCGCCTGGAACCAGGTCGCCCATGACCTCGCCTTCGCCGAGGACCAGTTCCTCACGTTCAAGGGCGTGCGCGCATTCTCGATGATGCACCTCGCCATTCACGACGCCCTGAACGCCGTTGTGCCGCGGTACCGCCAGTACGCCTACCGCGACCAGGCACGGTCGGCGGATCCGATCGCCGCCGCCGCGCGCGCCGCCTACGACGTCCTCGCCTCCCAGTACCCGGCCGCACAGGCGCGCCTGGATCACGAGCTCGCCCGCTGGCTGGGGCAGATCGCCGACGGTCCGCCCAAGCGTCGCGGTATCGCCCTGGGCGGCGACGCCGCGGCGGCCGTCCTCGCTCTCCGAGACGGCGACGGCTACGACTTCCCGGGCATCTACACGTTCGAGTCGGGGCCGGGCGAGTACCAAACGACGCCCCCGTGGGACGGCTTCGTGCTGCAGCCCGGGTTCCGGTTGGCGACACCGTTCGGACTGCGCACTGGCGATCAGTTCCGGCCGCCACCACCGCCTCCGCTGTCCAGCCGCGCCTACGCGAGGGCCTACCGGGAGGTCCGCGACCACGGACGGGTCGACAGTGCCGTGCGCACCCCAGAGCAGACCGCGTACGCCCTGTGGTGGATGGAGTTCACCGACGGGTCGATGAACCGCCTGGCCAGAAACCTGGTGACCGAACAGGGCACGCATCTGTGGCCGGCGGCCCGTTTGTTCGCGCTGCTCAACATGAGCATGTTCGACACCTACGTCGCCACCTGGGACTCGAAGTTCGCGGCAAACCACTGGCGGCCGTACACCGCGATCCGCGCCGCCGGCGCGGACGAGAACCCCGCCACCGCCCCCGATGCGACCTGGGAGCCACTTCGCACCACGCCTCCGTTCCCGGAGTACGTGTCCGCCCACAGCGCGGTGTGCAGCAGCTCGTTCGAGATCCTCAGGCGGACGTTCGGGAACCACCTCGCCTTCACCATGGCGACAACGACGGCCCCGCCGGGTATGCCGACCAGATCGTTCGCGACGTTCCGGCGCGCCGCCGCGGAATGCGCCGAGTCACGGGTGCAGCTCGGCTTTCACTTCCGCTACGCCACTGACGCCGGACTCGAGCTCGGACGTCATGTCGCCAACTACGTCGCCGCGCACCACCTGGAGCGCCGCACCAGCCGGCGCGGCTGATACCCGGAACCCGTCATCTCACGCCAGGTGCTTGGTCGCCTCGCGGCGGGACAGCGGGGAAAGGTCGTGGCCGGCGACGAACGCCCGCACCCAATCCGGGTTCGTCCTGGCGTACTCGCGCAGCGCCCATCCGATGCCCTTGCGGATGAAGAAATCGCGGTCGCCGACGTTGGGCTCGATCGCAAAGGCGAGCAGCCCCGTGTCCGTCGAATCCTTGGCGCCGTTCTGCACGATGATCGCGCTCCGTCGCCGCCAGCGGTCCGCGTCGGTGGCCCATCGCCGGATCGTCGGGGCGACCTCGGCGGAGTGCGCGCGCAGGATCGGCCCGACGAGGTGGATCGCGACCGTGTCCACGTGGTCCCACCATGCTCCGTCGACGATGAGGTGCTCGTAGAGCGGGAGCGCCGCGGGGTCCTGCCACGCCCGAGCCGAACGGTGCCCGCAGAGATCAATCGCGGCGTACCGCTCCTCCCGGAAGTTCGCGCCGTCCCACAAGGCGCGGACCGTTGCCTCCCAGGTTCGCCGGTCGCGTGGTGCACGCGTGGCGAGCACTTCCTTCATCAATCTCGTCCGTACCGGCGTCGCCACTCCCCGGTACGGCATCGCCGATTTCATGTACGCCTGCATCTGGGGTGCCTTCTCGGCGTCACCCAGGATGGCGAGCCCACGGCGAACGGCCGCGAGCAGATCGTCGTCCGGTCCCACCGCCCTAGTGTGGTTGGCCCCATCCCGAGGAGGAACCGATGTCCACTGATATCGACGAGCTGACCGGTGACTACACGATCGATCCCATCCACTCCAGCATCGCGTTCAGCGCCCGCCACGCCATGGTCACCAAGGTGCGCGGCACGTTCGACGAGTTCGACGGCCACGCCCACCTCGACGCCGCTGAGCCGTCGAAGTCGTCCGCCAAGGTGACGATCAAGGTGGCGAGCATCGACACGCGCAACGCCGACCGCGACGCCCATCTGCGCACCAACGACTTCTTCGCCATGGACGAGTACCCCGAGATCACCTTCGAGACGACCAGCGTCGAGCCGGTCGACGACACGACATTCCGCGTCACGGGGGACCTCACGATCAGAGGCGTGACCCGGCCGGTGACGTTCGATCTCGACTACAACGGCTCGGCCATCGACCCGTTCGGGAACCGGCGCGTCGGGTTCGAGGGTTCCGTCCAGGTGAACCGCAAGGACTGGGGCATTACCTGGAACGCGCCGCTCGAGCTCGGTGGGGTGATCGTCAGCGACAAGGTGACCCTGGAGTTCGACATCTCGGCGATCAAGAGCACCTGACGCGGAGTCGCCCCGGTGTCCCGCGCCTCGCCGCTCACTGCGGCTCGGACAATGGCCGACTCGCTGCGGTCGGTCATCCGTTTCAAACCACTCGAGACCGACCCGGTCGCCCGCCGATTGGCGGGGGCCGCGTCGGTCGACGACCTACGTCGGATCGCCCGCCGGCGCCTGCCCCGCGGGGTGTTCGACTACATCGACGGCGCCGCCGAGGACGAGTACACCCTCGCCAACAACCGCCGGGCCTTCGAGCGGATCGCCTTCCGGCCCCGTGTGCTGCGCGACGTGAGCGCCGTCGACACCTCGACGACCCTGCTCGGCAAGCCGCTGCCGTTCCCGCTGATCCTCGCCCCGACGGGCTTCACGCGCATCGCCGACCCCGACGGCGAACTGGCCGTCGCCCGGGCGGCGGCGCGCGCCGGACTCCCCTATGCCCTCTCGACGCTCGGCACGCGGTCGATCGAGGAGGTGGCCGCGGTCGCCGGCACGGCGCGGCTCTGGTTCCAGGTGTACGTGTGGCGCGACCGGGCACTGGTCGCCGAGATGATCGCCCGAGCCGCGGAAGCGGGATTCGAGGCGCTCATGGTCACCGTCGACACCGCGGTGCTGGGCCGACGCGAGCGCGACGTCCGGAGGGGGTTCTCGCTCCCGCCCAAGATCGGGCTGGGCACGTTCGTGGACGGTGCCCTGCATCCCGGCTGGACGTGGCGGTTCGTCACGGGCCGAGCCGATCCGATTCGCCAACGTGGTCGGCCTCGACGTCGGTGACGGCTCGACGGCGGTGTCGCTCGCCGAGTACGTCAACTCCCAGTTCGACCCCGCGCTCGCCTGGGACGACCTCGAGTGGATGCGCTCGGTCTGGAGCGGTCCGATCGTCGTGAAAGGCATCCAGACCGTCGCCGACGCCGTGCTCGCCGCCGACCACGGGGTTGAGGCGATCGCCCTGTCGAACCACGGTGGCCGCCAGCTCGACGGGGCCCCGGCACCCATCGAGCTGGTCGCGCCGGTGGCCCAGGCGGTCGGCGATCGCACCCAGATCATCTGCGATGGCGGCGTCCGCCGCGGGGGTGACATCGTCAAGGCACTCGCCCTCGGTGCCACCGCGTGCATGACCGGCCGTCCCTATCTGTACGCGCTCGGCGCGGCCGGTGAGCGCGGTGTCGACCACGTCATCGGGCTGTTCCACGACGGCATGCGGCGAACGATGGCCCTCGTCGGCGCGAGCCAGGTGGACGCCCTCGGACCGGAGCACGTCGGCCCGCCCTGACCGTCAGTCGTCCTCGCCCGTTGCCCGGACCGTGTTGTCGTCGCCGTTGCCGTCGTCGTCGCCGGATCCGTCCGCGATCGGGAGGAGCAGCAGCCTCGGCGATCGGCGCCAGCTCGCCGGACAGCTCGCCGTCGTCGACCCAGTCCGTCCGTCTGCCTGAGCAGCTCCTCGGCGCGATCAGCCTGCTTCCGCCCGTTCTCCTCCTCGACCTTGCGGAGCTCATCCAGGAAGTTCGGGTGCCTGCCGGCCGAAGCGAGCCGAGGTCCGCCTCGAGCCAGGCGATGAGCTCCTCGATCGTGTCCGGCAACGGCGGCAACGTCGGTGGCGGCGTCGTCGGGGCGACCGTCGTCGTCGGGGCGACGTCGTCGTCGTTGGAGCGAGCGTCGTGGTCGGGGCGACGGTCGTGGTTGGGGCGACGGTCGTCGTCACCAGCGACCCGGTTCCGAGCGGACCTGCCGAGACGTCTGGCGGGTCGTCCCGCTGAGCGACGGCGAGAGCGACCCCACCACCGACGGCGACACCCGCGGCCGCCGCCCACCACCACGCCTTCGGCCGGCGGAACGGTGGCGCGACCATGACCTGCGGTGGGCTCGGGCTTCCGGGCGGGCGACGGACCGGACGATCGAACCGGTGCCGGCGCCGGCACTGCGGAGGGCCGGGCCGCTGCCGGCGGCGAGACCAGGGCGGCCGTCATCTCCGCCGCCGATCCGAACCGCTCGGCAGGACGTTTGGCCATCGCCCGGCGGACCACGGCGACCACGGGCGCGGGCAGGTCGGGCCGGGCCCGGTGAAGATCCGGGATCGGAGCATCCCGATGGGCGATCGCCGTCGCCATCGGATTGCCGGCGTCGTACGGCGGCCGACCGGCGAGCATCTCGTACAACACGACCCCGACGGCGTACAGGTCCGTCGCCGGGGTGGACCGCTCGCCCACCACCTGCTCCGGCGCCAGGTACTTGGGAGTGCCGACGAACTGACCGCTGCTGGTCACGTCGGCGGCGATGTCGCCGAGTCGCTTGGCGATGCCGAAGTCGGCGAGCTTCACCTCGCCGGCGGCACCGAGCAGGACGTTGGCCGGCTTCACGTCGCGATGGACGATGCCCGCCTGATGAGCTGCGCCGAGCGCGGCCAGCACGCGGCGGGTGATGCGCAGCGCCTCGTCGACGTCCAGTCGGCCTCGTTCCGCCAGCCGCTCCGCCAACGACGATCCGTCGACGAGCTCCATCACGAGGAAGAGGTAGCCGTCGGACTCCCCGGCGTCGTACACGGCCACCGCGTCCGGGTGCGCGAACCCCGCCGCCGACCGCGCCTCGCGCACGAAGCGCTCCCGCCCGGCGCGGTCGATCCCGGCGACCGGCACCAGCTTGATCGCGACCGGACGAGCGAGACGCAGATCGCGGGCGGCGACGACCCGCGCCATGCCCCCGGCCCCGAGGAGCCGACCGAGCTGGTAGCGGTTGGCGATCACCGGCTCCACCAGCGATCAACCTAGGTCCGCCAGGACCGGCGTGGGCCGCGGGCCCCTCATCCGGCGAGCAACGACGCCAGCGCCCACACCGCCGCGACCAGGCCGACGACGGCCATCACCACACTGCGTGCGACGGGCGCGCGCTCGAGCGCACCCTCCTCCAGCGGTCGTTCCGGCGGCCGGACGATCGCCGCCACGTTGCCGACGAGCAACGCGCCACCGAGCGCGAGCACCAGCCAGGCCAGGAGGTCGTCGCCCAGGAACATCGCCCCATCATGGCGGTGCGCGGCGGCATCGTAAGGTGCAGGACGTGATCAGATTGCGCCAGGTGGCCCTCGTCGCTCGCGACCTTGACCTGGTGGTCGAGTCCTTCTGCGAGCAGTTCGGGCTGGAAGTCTGCTTCCGGGACCCCGGCATCGCCACATTCGGCCTGCACAACGCCCTGATGACGATCGGCGACCAGTTCCTCGAGGTGGTCGCGCCGACTCAGGAAGGGACGACCGCCGGCCGGCTGCTCGATCGTCGCGGCGGGGATGGCGGCTACATGGCGATCTTCGAGGTCGACGACATCGACGACCGGCTTGGCGAGCTCGAGAAAGCTGGGATCAGGACCGTCTGGAGCATCGACCGGCCGGACGTGCGCGCCCGGCACCTGCATCCCCGTGACATCGGTGGGGCGATCGTGTCGATCGACCAACCGGTCCCGAACGGATCGTGGCCCTGGGCCGGGGCGTGGACCGCTCACGCCGACACCGACGTGGTGACCGGCATCGCCGGGATCACCGTCGGCGCCAATGACCCGGCCGAGATGCGCGCGACCTGGGCGGGCGTTCGTCTCGACCACGCGGTCCGGTTCGTCCCGGCCAGCGACCGCGGCGAGGGCGTCGACGGCCTCGATCTCGTGGCTGCCGACCGGTCCCGCGCCGGAGAGACCTGCACGGTCGGCGGGGTCGAGGTCCGCCTCGTGTGACCCCAACCCAGGGAAAACCGTCAGACGCCGCGAGCCGCGTTGTCGAAGCGGGTGTACTGGCCGAGGAACACCAGGCGCCGGGTACCGATCGGCCCGGAGCGGTGCTTGGCGATGATCACCTCGGCGGCGCCCTTGTCCGGTGACTCGCTGTTGTACACCTCGTCGCGGTAGAGGAACATCACGACGTCGGCGTCCTGCTCGAGCGAGTTGTGGGCGACGATCCCGTTGGCGACGAAGTTGTGCGTCGGCTCGACCGTGGCGTCGAACACCGGCTGGGCACCGCGCGACGAGATCTCCACGACCCGGTCCCAGCACACGTCGGCGGTCGCCAGATCGTGCAGCCACACGTCCCCCGTGACGGCGGCCAGCCGGAGCAGCAACTCGCGCGACATTCCCGACCGGGTGCGAGCCGGCCCGTGGAACAGCGTCGCCAACCTCGAGGCCAGCTGCCAGGCGGTCTCGTCCGCGGTCGGCAGCGTCTTCCGGCGCACGTGCTCCCAGACGGCGGCCGGGACGACATCCCCGTCGCGGCCCGCTCGGTTCGCCTCCCCCGCGCCCCGGGTGGCGGCGATGCAGTCCCCCACGGTCAGCGACTCGACCCGCTTCCAGCCCTCCACCGTGAGGAACGGGTGGTTGCCGCTGGCGTCCACGAACCGGCCCGAGGCGAGCCGGATGCGAACGACGTCCTTGACCCCGCTCGGGAACGCCCGGACGAGTTGTCCAGGAACCAACCGGTACCGCTCGTCGAGCGACCAGACCGGGATGTCCCGAACGCCCCCCTCGACGAGCTCGCCGAGCGTGATCTCGGCGTTCGTGTCGGCGCGCACGAGGCGGGTATCGGCGGTGAGACAGCCGGATTCCCGCAGGTCCGAGAGCATCGGCCGCTTGTCGGAGCGAGACTCCAGGTTCCGGCTGAGCTGGCTGAGGGCGACGATCGGCACCTCCATCTCCCGGGCCAGGATCTTGAGGTTGCGGCTGATCTCACTCACCTCGAGCTGGCGGTTCTCGGCCGTGCCGCCGCCGCTCATCAGCTGCAGGTAGTCGACGACGATGAGGGCGAGCTCGCCGTGGCGGGCCTTGAGGCGGCGGGCCTTGGCCCGGATCTCCATCACCGTGACCCGCGGATTGTCGTCGAGGAAGAGCGGCACCTCGAGCCGGCCGATGGCCCGGCCGATCTTGGCCCAGTCGGACTCGCTCAGCCGTCCGTTGCGCATCTTCATCGAGTCGACCCGGGCTTCGCTGGCCAGGATCCGCTGGGTCAGCTCGTTGTGCCCCATCTCCAGTGAGAACACCAGCACCGGTCGCCCGGTGGTCTGGGCGACATGCGTCGCCATGCCGAGGCCGAAGGCGGTGTTGTGGAGGAAGATGTCGGCGGCGACGAAGTTGTGGAGGCGGGGCACCTCGAAGTCGACGACCCGGGTCGGGCCGGCGGAGACGATGTCGACGACGCGGTCCCACTCGACATCCGGCGACGCCCACCAGCGCAACTGGTCGTCGTCGAGCGCCTCGGCGAGCTCGACGAGGTCCTTGCGGCTGAGCCGACCCCGGCCAGCGTGCCAGCTGTGGGTCGCCGGCCGGCCGCAGCGCCGATTGACCTCCTCCCACGACAATCCCCCGGCGACCTCGAGCGCCTTGACCACATCGCTCCAGGCCTCGGCGGGAACGCAGTCGGTGACGCTCCCGGGTATCGCCGCCGCGGCGACCGTGCGGACGTGGGCGACGGCGTGCTCCTGGCCGGCGATGCCGACCTCGTCGCAGAACCGCACGAGCGACCGGGGATCGAGGACGGTGATCTCGAACAGCCGGCGCCGACCCCGGTTGTAACCCGTCTCCCGCTCGCGCAGCTTGGCCCTGATTCCGAACCGCACGAGGAGGTGGAACACGTCGCGGCCGAGTTGCTCGTTGGCGGCGGTGTACTCGATGCGGGCGACGCCACAGTGACTCACGCACGCCCTCGCGCCGAGCCCGAACACGCGGTTCAAGAAGCGCGCCACTTGCGGCCGGCGGAGCGTGAACACGATCGGCGGAATGCCCTGGCCGACCACGCCGGCGCCCGCGGTGTGGTGGGCCAGCCGCTCGAGCTCGGGGTCGGTCAGCTCGGTGTAGCCGAACACGGGCAGGTTGGTGGGAACGGCGATCAGCTCGCCGATTGCGATCTCGCCGAGGCGGCGCCATCCCTTGGCCGTGAGCAACGGGTGCGACGCGGTGATCGTGACCCGCCGGCCCGACCAGGTGTGCACCGTGAACACCGGCTTCACCCCGTCGTCGACGCAGGTGGCGACGCGCGCCTCACGTTGGCGCCCGTCGAGACCGAGCGCCCGCACCGTGAGCGCACCGCGGGCGGCGGTGCGATCGACCAGTTCGAGCGCCGTGACCACCTCCCCGGTGGTGCTGTCGACCATCGGGGTGTCCCACGCGACACACTTGCCCATCGCCGGCCGGGAACCGACGATGTTCAACGTCGACGGCTGCAACCCGGAGAGCAACTCGTCGACGTCGTGGTAGCCCGTCGCCGTGCCGGTGATGATGTCGCCGCGGGCGAAGGTCTCCTCGAGGCGATCCATCACGCCCTTGATCGACTCGCTGAGCAGTTGGGTCGAGTCGGCGACCCGCTCCTCGGCCACCTTGAAGACCCTCGTCTCGGCCTCGTCGACCGCCTTGGTGACGTCGTCGGGCTCGCCATACGCCAGCTCGGCGATGTCGCCCGCGACGTGGATGAGCCGGCGCAGGATCGCCGTGTCCTGCACGATGCGGGCGTAATGGGCGGCGTTGGAGATTGCCGGTGTGGCGTTCTGCAACGTGTGCAGCGCCTCGGTACCGCCTACCTGGTCGAGCAGACCGGCTCGGCGCAGCTCGTCGGCGACGGTGATCGTGTCGACGGGCGCGCCGGACGAGTACAGGGCCCGGATCGCGTCGAAGATGTGCTGGTGGCCCGGCTTGTAGAACTCGTCCGGCCGCAGGCCCGCCTCGCTGACGGCGCCGATCGCGTCGCGGGACAGCAACAGGGCCCCGAGCACCGACTCCTCGGCCTGCAGGTTGTGGGGCGGGACGCGGCTCCCAACGCGGTGGGACCCTGCCCGGTCAGTCCGCCGATCGTCCCGCCGGTCCATCGGGTCACCCTCCCAGGCCGTCCTTGTGGGCCGCCAGTGGACGAGCAGCGAAACGTGTGGGAAACCCCGGGAATCGTGTGGACGAGGCTGTGGACATCACCCAGCCCCGCATGCTTACGCCGTGACGACGTCGATCGTGATCGGAAAGGCCACGTCGGCGTGCAGCCTCGCGGTGACCACGTGCTGGCCGACGGTCTTGATCGGCTCGCTGTCCAGCTGTCGGCGCTCGAGCTCGATGCCGGTCTGCTCGCGCACCGCATCGACCACGTCGGCGGTGGTGATCGACCCGAACAGGCGACCCTCTCGCCCGGCCTTCGCGGCGACCGTGATCACCTTCGGGACCAGTGTGGTGGCGACGGTCTGGGCGGCCTCCCGGTCGTTGGCGTCGCGGAGATCGCGTGCCCGGCGCATCTTGGCCGCCTGGTCGACGGCGCCGGACGTGGCCACGAAGGCCATGCCGCGCGGCAGCAGGTAGTTGCGGCCGTAACCATCGGCGACGTCGACGATGTCACCCCGTTTGCCGAGTCCGTCGACGTCCGCCCGGAGGATCAGCTTCACCGCACCTCCTCGGTGTCCGCCGCGGACTCGGCGCCGCCCGGAGCCACGGCCTCGCTGCGCTCCTCGACCTCGACCGCGTCCTGCTCGACGGGCTCGGCCGCCTCGGCTGCCTCCGGCGCCGCAGCCGGACTTTCGAGGTCGCGCTCCCGTCCCGGGCGGCCGTCTCGCGGTGGCCGGGTGCGCTGCGTGGCGACGCGCCGGGCGTACGGCAACAGGGCCATCTCCCGGGCGATCTTGATCGCGCCGGCGACCTCCCGCTGCTGCTGCACGTCATTGCCGCTGACCCGCCGGTTGCGGATCTTGGCCCGATCGCTCATGAAGCGCGAGAGGAGGTCGACGTCCTTGTAGTCGACGTACTCGACCTTCTCGGTGATCAGGGCGCTGGTCTTCTTCTTGTACTTGCGCTGGGTCGTGTCCTTCGACGCCCGGGCGCGGTTCTTCTTGCTGGCCATCAGTCGTTCACCTCGTGTCGATGATCGGGGGGATCAGAACGGTTCCTCGTCGCCGTACGCCGGGTCCGGCGGGCGGGCGCCGCCGCCCGATCCGACCGGCGCGCCGGCCTGGCCGCCCTCGCCGGGCGTGGAGGTGCGGGCGGTCTTCTCGACGTGCGCCTGCGCCCAGCGCAGACTGGGGCCGAGCTCGTCGGCGACGACCTCGATGACGGAGCGCTTGTCGCCCTCCTGGGTCTCCCACGACCGCTGCTCGAGGCGGCCGAAGACGACGACGCGGGTCCCCTTGTTGAGCGAGGCCGCGGCGTTCTCGCCGAGCGTGCCCCACGCGGTGACGTTGAAGAATGAAGTCTGCTCCTGCCACTCGCCGTTGACCTGGTAACGGCGGTTGACGGCGAGGCCGAAGCTGGCGACGCCGCGGCCGCCGCTCGTGTAGCGGAGCTCGGGATCGCGAGTGACGTTGCCGACGAGGGTGACGGTGTTGTCTGCCATGGCGTTGGTGGTTCCTCTCGGGATGCCGCGTCAGGCGGCGGTGCCGGTCATGCCGCGGCGCTCGGCCTCGGCCTCGGGCAGGCGGATCAGCTTGTGGCGGACGACCTCGTCCGCGAGACGCAGCGTTCGCTCGAGCTCACTCAGCGAACCGGCGGGTGCGACCGTCTCGACGACCAGGTAGTACCCGGTCTCCTTACGGTTGATCGGGTAGGCGAGCTGGCGCTTGCCCCACCAATCGGGCCGGCCGTGGACGGTACCCCCAGCGGCCTCGATGCCATCGGTCACCGTCTTGACCCAGGACTGAGCCTTGGGATCCTCGACGTCCCCGTCGATGATGACCATCAATTCGTACGCACGCAGCATGGGCGTGAACCTCCCTTCGGACCCGGTCGGCCTGAGCTTCCCGGGGCCCCCTGGGCGGGGGCAGGGTGAACATGACCGGGGGAGTGTATCGGCGGCGTTCGTTCGATGAGCACGTCACCGAGCATGACGAAGGGGTGTCACATCCAAGGGTCGCTCACGGCCCGGCGGCGTCGCAGCCCGAACCGGTTTCCAGGGCGAGCCGACTGCCGGCCCCGATGCCGAGCTCGGCGAGCCGACCCTGTGGTACCTCGATCGCGTTCATGTACGGACCCGCCGCCGAGTATCGGGGGCAGTCCTCGGAAGGGCCGGTCAGACACGGCTCCATGTCGGCAGCGGACACGAAGCTCCCGTCGGCGGCGAAGAAGGCGATCGACAGTGGCATCGGCGTGCCCCGCATCCAGAACTGTCCGCTGGCCGGGCCGTCGTAGACGAACACCATGCCGTCGGCCGGCCCGAGATCGGTGACCCCCATCAGCCCCTGCTGGCGCTGCGCCGCGCTGGCGGCGACCCACAAGCACAGCGCACACACCTCACCGTTGGCGAGCGTGACCTCGGCCGGAGCGAGGTCGAACCCCTCGGGCTGCACGGGTGGAGGAGCCGACGACGTCGACGCGGCGACGGTCGGGGCAACGGTGTGCCGAGCCGACGACGTCGACGAGGCCGTGGTCGGGGCAACGGTGTCCGGAGCCGCGGAAGTCGACGGCGATGACGACTCTGGTGACGGGGCCGGTTCCTCGGCGGCGTCGTCCGCGGCGCAGCCCCCCGCGATCACGACCACGAGAAGGGTGAGCGCAAACAGCGGAGATCTGCTGGCTGGACTCACCCTTCCAGGGTGCTCACCGAGCGCCACCCACCGGCAGGACCTGCCGGAGGTGGTGCCAGTGGCAGCCGATGCACGCCTCGACGACGTACGCCCACAACTCGTCGCGGCGCCGGTCGAGGCGGGCGAGCTCTTCGGCGGTGGACACGCAGCGACCGTGGGCCGGCAACCGCGAGCCGAACACGTAGGTGACGAGGCGCAGGCGCTCTTGGTCACAGATCGGGCAGGACGCCTCGACCTCGGTGCCGACGTTGCTCGCCGCCCGGATCAGCTCGGGATGGGCATCGCACACCTGATCCTGGCTGAGCCGGCCCCGACGGAACTCGTTGATGACCGACTGCCGCACGAGCCGGTGGTCGACCTGGCCGCGGCCCGAGCCCGAGCCGCGCAGCGAGTCGACCGACAGACTCACGGGTGCGCCCTGGGCTGTCGCTCGGTCATTGGCCGTGCAGGCTAGTCCTGCGCCATCGCCACGGTCGCGCCGTTCGGTCCCCGCGGCCGACGCGCGGGCGGACCACACTGTCGTCCGTGACTGCGCGCGTGACCTATGGCGAGGGCATCCCGGGCGAGGAGGAACTGCACCTGCTCGGCGACGTCTCGGCCGGACGCCGGGTGCTCGAGCTCGGCCTTGCCGGCAATGCGGTCCCGCTGGCGTTGGCCGGAGCGAAAGCACTCGCGGTCGATCCCGATGCCGACCTGATCGCCGACCTGCGGCTCGAGGCCGCCAAGGAAGGCGTGTCGGTGGAGTGCCACCAGGGCGAGCTCGCCGACCTGGGGTTCGCCCCGAGCGGGACCATCGACGCCGTGATCGCCGCCCACACCCTCCACGAGGAGGACGATCTCGGGCGCACGCTGCGCCAGGTCCACCGGGTGCTCAAGACCGGCGCCCCGTTCATCATGGCGCTCGATCACCCGTTCGCGGCCGTGGGCGTCGGTGGCGCCAAGGGGCGATACGGGGACGACCAACGCACGGTGGGCGACCTCCTCATCGCCCTCGACCGGGCCAACTTCCGGGTCGAGGCGTTCCACGAGCTCGGCGTCAGCGACCAGCACCCGATCCCGACCACGCTCGTCGTCAAGGCCCGCAAGCAGGGCTCCTGACCCGACCGCTCGTCGATGCACGCGGTGAGAGGTGAGCGGCCCACGGGCGCACGCAGATCGATGGCGGCTCGCGCGGAGCGTCGGCCACGGGCGCTCACACTCAGCTCGTGCGTTCGGCCTCGACGATCGACGCCGGCCGCGGTCGCCCGAACAGGTAGCCCTGACCTCGGTCGCAGCCCAGCTCGCGGAGGCGCGACAGCTGGAGCGGGGTCTCCAGGCCCTCGGCGATCACGGCGATGCCGAACGAGTGACCGAGGTTGACGACCGCCTCGACGATCGTCGTGTCCTCGGTGTCGAGGCCGAGGCCGGCGACGAACCCCTTGTCGATCTTGAGCGCCTCGACGGGGAACCGCTTGAGGTACGTCAGCGACGAATAGCCGGTGCCGAAGTCGTCGACGACGAGGTGCAGCCCGAGGCTGCGCAGATTGCGCAGGGCGACCGTCGACGCCTTGACATCGGCCAGCAGCGCGGTCTCGGTGATCTCCAACCACAGCGAGTCGGCGGGGATACCGGTCTGGGCGAGCAGGTCGGCGACGAGTCCGGCGAACGAGGGGTCGACGACCTGGCGGGTGCCCACGTTGACGGAGAGGTGGGCACTGGCGAACGGGAGGTCCCGCGCCCGCCAGCGGGCGAACTGGGCCAAGGCGTCCTCGAGGATCGACGCCCCGAGCTCCTCGACCAGCCCGGTCTCCTCCGCCATCGGCAGGAACTGGTCCGGGGTCAGCAGGCCGCGCTCGGGATGCAGCCACCGGGCCAGCGCCTCGAACCCGACGACGTGGCCGGTCGTCAGCTCGACGATCGGCTGGAAGTACGGCACGACCTCGCCCCGCTCGACACCCCGCCGCAACTCCCCCGCGGTGCGCAGCGCGAGCACCGTCGTCTCGTGCGAGCCGGGGGCGAAGGCCTCCACGCAGTCCCGGCCCCTGGCCTTGGCGCGGTACATCGCCGCGTCGGCGTCGCGCAGCAGGTCGGCGGCGGACACGCCGGCCCGGTCGTTCACCGACACGCCGATGCTGGCGGCGACGAACAGCTCGGTGCCGTCGACGACGACCGCCTCGCGCATCGCCTCCCGGACGCGCTCGGCCACGGCCAGCGCGTCGACACCGCCCGTCAGCACGACGATGAACTCGTCGCCACCGAACCGGGCGAGCACGGCCTGGGATCCGACGACCTCGCGGAGCCGCACCGACATCGCGGTCAGCAGCGTGTCGCCGATGCCGTGGCCGAGGCTGTCGTTGACCGACTTGAAGTTGTCGAGGTCGATGAAGAGGAGCGCGACACTGCCGACGTCGGCGTCCTGCAGGATCGCGTCGACGCGGGCGAGCAGCTCGGTGCGGTTGGGGAGGCCGGTGAGGTCGTCGTGGGTCGCCGCCCACTGCAGTCGCTCGGCCGTACGGCGCTGCTCGGTGACGTCCTCGATGTGGGTGATGGCGAGCGACACCCCCTCGTCCTCGGTGACGGCGACCCTCGTCCGGGCCCACACGAACTCGCCGTCGCGCCGCAGGTAGCGCTGGTCGAGCAGGTACGTGTCGGCGATCCCCAGCTCGAGCCGGGCCCGGTACGCGGCGGCGGCCCGGAGGTCCTCGGGGTGGGTGATCTCGCGGATGCTGCGCCCCACGAGGTCTTCGACGGGGCGGTCCAGCATGTCGGCGAGGGATCGGTTGGCGTCGAGGATGATCGAGTCATCGAGGCGCACGAGGGCCATGCCCGTGGGTGCGGAGTGGAAGGCCTGCTGGAACCGACGGCGAGCCTGCTCGAGGGCGCGGACCCGGTCTTCGCGTTCGGTGACATCGCGCATGCGGACGATGACGCCCTTCGTCGGTCCGGCGGGGCCGGTCGACGTTGGCCTCGACGAGCGTGGCCGCCCCGTCGGCGTGGAGCAGCCGGAACGACGTCGGCGCGACCGGCCGGCCGTGGCGACCGGCGGTGAGCCACGCCGCGGTCTCCGACCGCCGAGCCGGTTCGACGAGCTCGGCCAGCGGCCGCCCGGACAGCTCGGCGACCGGGCGACCGGTCAGCTCGGCGGCCTTGGCGTTGGCGCCGCGCACCACGCCGGCGTCGTCGAGTGAGATCACCGCCTCGGGCAGGTCGTCGAGCAACAGGCGCAGCTCGGACTCGGTGTCGATGAGCCGCTCGACGGTGCGGTTGAGATGGAGCGTGATGCGCCGCGACTCCCACCACGTCACGGCCACCGCCGCGGCGGCGAGGACGGCCGCCACGATCACCGCGGCGAGCATTCCCGGGCTGCGGTCCGAGTCGAGCCGCACGACCAGGGCGACCAGGCCGACGAGGAGGACCGCGGCGACGACGACGGACAGCACCCAGCGCCACATCGCCGTGCGCCGGCGGATCGCCACCCCGTCGGTCACGTCCTCGCGCACCGGACGAATGTACTGCGAGCGGATGCGTCACCGAATCGCGTCACGCGTATCCGGTGACACAGACGCCTGAGAGCGGGACCAGGGCGTCAGGACGTGCTCGGCGTACCAGGCGTCGAGGCGGTCGTACACGGCGGCGGTACCGATCTCGCCCTCGTCCAGCCGGATCTCGAGGAGGTACTCCAGGGCGGCGCCGACGAGCGGTCCGGGCCCGATGCCGAGGTGCTCCATCACCTGGTGGCCGTCGAGCTCGGGCCTGATGGCGGCGAGCTCCTCGGCCGAGGCGAGCTCGGCGATGCGCGCCTCCAGCTCGTCCATGCGCGTGGCCAGTTGGGCGGCCTTGCGGGCATCGCGCGTCGTGCAGTCACAACGCGTGAGCACGTTGAGCTCGATGAGCAGAGGACCGGCGTCGCGGACGTACCGGCGCACCGCCGAGTCGCTCCACCCCATCTTGTACGTGTGGAAGCGCAGGTGGAGGAACACCAACTCGGCGACGGCGGCGATGTCGGCGGTCGGATACCGCAGGGCCTCCATCCGCCGTCTCGTCATCCGCGCCCCGACGACATCGTGGTGATGGAACGTGGTCCCCTTGCCGGCCTGGTAGCCCCGGGTGCTCGGCTTGCCGACGTCGTGGAACAGCGCGGCCAGGCGGGTGAGCCGGAAGTCGTAGGCCGCCCCGTCGGGAGACGGCGGGCGCACGTTCTCGACCACCGCGATCGTGTGGCTGAGGACGTCCTTGTGGCGGTGGATCGGGTCCCGCTCGAGCCGCAGCGCCGGGAGCTCGGGCAGGAAGTGCTCGGCCAGGCCGGTGTCGACGAGGAACCAGAGCCCCGCCGAGGGACGATCGAGCACGATCAGCTTGTCGAGCTCGTCGCGGATGCGCTCGGCCGACACGATCTCCAGGCGCGGACCGCGTTCCTGCACGGCGGCGACGAGCTCGGGCATCGGGGTGAGGTCGTAGCCGGCGATGAACCGGGCTGCGCGCAGCATGCGCAGCGGATCGTCATCGAAGCTGACCTCCGGCGTCAGCGGCGTCCGCAGCGTCGCCGCGGCGAGATCGGCCGCGCCGCCGAACGGGTCGACCAGCTCCGCGCCGGGCGTCGACCCGCCCTCGCCGGGGCGGAGCTCGAGGGCCATCGCGTTCACCGTGAAGTCGCGTCGGCTGAGGTCGGTCTCGATGTCGTCGGCGAACGTCACGTGTGGCTTCCGGGAGTCGTCGGCGTACGCCTCGGCCCGGAACGTCGTGATCTCCACCGTCTGCAGCGACCCGTCACCGCGCTCGTGGCGCACGCCGATGGTGCCGAACCTCTCGCCCTGGGTCCAGACGGCATCGGCCCATCCGTTCACCAGCCGCTTGATCTCGGCGGGACGGGCGTCGGTGGTGAGGTCGAGATCGAACCGCGGCCGATCCGTCCCGATGAGCAGGTCGCGGACGGCCCCGCCCACCAGGTAGAGGCGGCGACCGGCGGACCCGAAGCGGGCAGCGAGCGGGGCGAGCTCGTCCAGCACCGGCGCGAAGCGGTCGGGGATCATGTTCGTGGTCACGTCAACCCGAACGACCGCTCCCACAGTTCGCGCGCCGCCGTGACCGCCTCGGATCCCGGGCCGCCGGAGCTCGGCTCCTCCCGGTCGATGGCGACACCGGCGAGGGCCCCGAGGGTGGCCGTCGCGCACGCCGCCAGCGCGTCGAGGTCGTATCCGCCCTCGAGCATCGCGATGCACCGGCCGGCGGGCACGAACGTGCGCGCCCTCGCCGTCAGCAGGGCGAAGTCACCGGCGGTGAGCCCGAGGTCGGTCAACGGGTCGGCGCGATGGCCGTCGAACCCCGCCGACAGAAGGAGCCACGTCGGCCCGAACCGCTCGACCGCCGGCGCGATCAGCTCGTCGAAGGCCCGCAGGTAGACGTCGCCCGTGGCGCCCGGGGGGAGCGGGATGTTCATCGTCGTCGCCGCGCCGGCGCCGGTGCCGGTTTCGGTGACCCGTCCCGTGCCGGGATAGAGCGGCCACTGATGCAGACTCACGAACAACACCCGCGGATCGTCCTCGAACACCGCCTGGGTCCCGTTGCCGTGGTGGGCGTCGTAGTCGAGCACCCACACCCGCTCGCCCTGGTCGGCGAGCGCGGCCGCGACGATCGCGATGTTGGAGACCAGGCAGAACCCCATCGAGTCGGTCGGGGTGGCATGGTGACCCGGCGGGCGGACGGCGCAGAACGCCGCCGACGCGTCCCCGTTGCGCAGGGCGCTCGCCGCGGTCAGCCCGGCACCGGCGGCGAGCCGCGCCGCCTCGGCCGAGCGGCTGCACATACTGGTGTCGGCGTCGATCCACCCGCCGCCGGCTGCGGCGAGGCGTTCCAGCCGGTCCAGGTACCAGCCCGGATGGACCCGCTCGAGATCGGCCCGGGTCGCCTCCTCGGGCACGAGGGGCACCAGCGCGTCGGCGATCGCACCGACCTTGGCGCCGGCCACCACCGCCTGCAGCCGGGACGGCCGCTCGGGATGGCTCGGGCCGGTCACGTGCTCGAGGTAGGCCTCGTGGGTGAGGAAGAGCACCGACACGCCGTCCACCCTACGTGGGCAGGGCCGCGACGCGGGCCGGCAGGCGGCCGCAGACTCCGGTCGACGGCAGCAGCACGGTACCGTCGTCCGACGTGAAGGTCAGAGGTCTCGCCGACCGGGGGCTCAGCCGCCGCGTCCGTGTGCGGCCATCGGCGTTCGACCCCGGCGTGATCCATCTCGCCCTCGCCGACCAGGGGATCGTGCCGGATCCCGACGAGCTCGCCGGATGGGTCGACACGCTTGCCGGGCGCGACGGCGTCACCGCCATCCGCACGGGTGCGTTGTTCGCCGCGGCCGCGGGACGCTTCGCCGACGCCGGGTTCTCGGTCGTCGACACGCTGATGTTGCTCCGCGCCGATCTCGCCGATGCGCCCGTGGGGACGGCGCGGCGTCACGACGACGCGACCGCGGCGATGCGGGCGCGCCATCACGCCGTGGCCGCGCAGATCGACAGCGCCGCGTTCGGCGCGGAATGGGGCAACGGGGCGGACGACCTCGCCGAGATCCGGCGGGCGACCACCTCCCATCGGGCCCGCATCCGCCGCGCCGCTCCGCCACCGGAGCGGAGCGGGCTGCGCCGCCCACCGATCGTCGCGTTCGCGATCACGGGCGCGGCGGGCGGTCAGGGGTACCTGCAGCGACTCGCCGTGCTGCCCGAGCACCAGCGCCAGGGCCATGGCCGCGCCCTCACGGTCGACTCATTGGCGTGGATGCGGCGACGGCGCCTCGGCCACGCAGTCGTCAACACGGGCATCGACAACGAGCCCGCACGCGCGCTCTACGAGTCACTCGGGTTCCGTGCCCTCCCCGACCGCCTGGTCGTGATGCAGCTCGACGTGGCGCCAGGTAGATGAGCACACGTTCGGGCTGCGTCGCCGCCTCGGTTGCGCTTGCGGCGATCGTGATCGCCGGAACTCTGGTCGAGCGGGGGGCCGTCCACGGCGGCGGTGCCCGGGCGGTCGACCAGCCGCCAGCCCGCTGACGGCGTCACTCTCGAGCTCGCCGAGCCGAGCTTCGCCATCGCCCCCGACGCGGTGTGGCGATCCGCCTACACGGTGCTCGGCACGATCCCCGACCTCCTCCCTCCGACGACCACGACCACCACGACGACCTCGACCACGACGACCACCACGGCCCCGCCGCGTCCCGCCGGCGCGCCAGGGCCCCGCCCCGGCCGGACGACCACGTCGACGGCGCCGGCGACGAGCCGCCCCACTGCCGCGCCACCCCGTGTCGACGCCGAGCTCCGCGTCGTCCTGTACCGCGCGATCGACGAGCGGGAAGAGCTTGCCGACGCGTCCGCCGGCGATCTCCCCAGCTCGATCGACAGTCTCGAGCTGCCCATCGAAGGGGCCCTCAGCGTGAACGGCGGGACCACCACGTTGACGGTCGAGGCACCGACGACGACGCAACCGAACCCCGCGGCCGCGCTGTCGATGCGCGTGCCCGGGCTCTACCCGATCGGCGTCGAGCTACACGTCGACGGTGCCGTCGTCGCCGAGCACGTCACGTTCGTCGAGCGACTCGCCGCCGACCCTCCGACCTCACCGCCGCTCAACCTCGCCGTGGTCGCCGCGATCGACGATCCCGGACCCGCGCCGTCACCGGCCGAACTCGCCGACGGGCGCCGCGATCTGGCCGCGATCGCCGACCTCGCGTCGCGGTCGGCGGGACCGGTGTCCGCCGTCATCCCACCGGTTCTCGTCGCCGACCTGCCCGCCGATTCCGAGCTCGCCGGGACTCTTGCCGAAGCCCTCGACGGCGCCGAGTTGGTGTCCCAGCCCGCCGATGAGCTGGACCCGTCGTCGGCGGTCGCGATCGGAGAGGCGGAGACGTTCACCCGCGAGCTCCGCGAAGGTGAGGACATCCTCGCCGCCGCCCTGCCGGCGACGCCCGCGCGCCGGTCGGCGTGGTTGGTGTCCACGCCGCTCAGCGGCCCGGCGGCGGCCGAACTACGCAACCTCGGCTTCCGCCTGCTCGTCCTCGACGAGGAGATCTACGCGGAGCTCGACGGCAACATCGGTGGGTTCCAGGACCCGTCGCTGGCCGTCGACACCGACATCGACGACAGCTTCGTGCTCCCCGCCCTGGTCGTCACCCCGTCCGCCCCGCTCCTCGACTCCGCGAACCTGCAGGCGACGGGCGTCACGGCGAACGACGCGGCGGTGCGACTGCTCGCCGACGCAGTGACGATCCGTCGCGAGCTCGGTCCGGACGGGCGCCGCAGCATCGTGCTGGCGACGCCAGACGTCGGGGTGCCCGACGGCGATGTCGTGGCCACGTTCTCCGCGCTCGCCACCGAACTGCCCGACGTCGAGCTGGTGCCGCTCTCCGCGCTGCCCGGCGCGACCGACACGATGATGGTCGACGGCGAACCCGTCACGGTGACGTTGCCGGCGGAGGCCGGGCCCGATCTCTCCGAGCGGGCGCGGCGGATCGACCTGACCCGCCTCTCCGCCGAGAGCGCGGCGTCGATGATGGTCGATGACATCCAGGCGCAGGCGTGGCGGGCCGAGCTCGACACGCTGCTGTCGACCGGCCTGGACGACGCCACGGTGGACGCCGCCCTGGACCGGATCTCGTCCGAAGCCGAGGCCGTCCGCGCGTCCGTCGCCGTCCCGCCCCCCTTCCCGTTCACCCTGACCGGCCGCGAGAGCGTCCTTCGCCTCAACATCCGCAACGACGCCGATGAGCCGCGCCGCGTCGTCGTGCGGGCGCGATCGCCGAAGCTGACGTTCCCCGACGGCGACCTCGAGGTCGAGCTGAATCCGTCGGGGAACACCGAGGTCGAGCTGCGCGTCGTCGCCCGATCGAACGGCACCTCGTCGGTGGAGGTCGAGCTGCTCACCCCCGCCCTCGAACAGACCGTCGACGGACCCGTCGTCCTCACCGCCCGGGTCAACGCGCTCACCGGTCTCGGCCAGGTCATCACCGGGGGCGCCGTGCTGGTGCTGCTGTCGTGGTGGTTCGGGCACTTCCGGCGCCGGCGGCGAGCGCGGCTCAACGGCGCGGCGAACGGCAACGGGCCTCCGCCGGTTCCGGACCTCTCTCCCGACGCCGCCGAGGCGATCGCGGGGACGACGGCTGCGCATCCGAACGCCACGCCGGCCAGTAGTGTTCCCGACCCGTGACGGACTCTGCTCCACCGGTCAACACGGTTGGTGTCGTCACCGACAGTTCCTGTGACCTCCCCGCTGACCTGGCCTCGCGCTGGGGGATCGAAGTCGTTCCGCTCACCATCCGCTTCGGCGACGAGGAGCTCGTCGACCGCGAGGAGTTGACCACCGCCGAGTTCTGGGCGCGCTGCGCCCAGTCGGCGCAGCTGCCGTCCACGGCCGCCCCGTCGCCCGGCCGTTTCGAGCAGGCCTACCGGGGCCTCGCCGAACGAGGCGCCGGCAGCATCGTCGCGGTCACGCTCTCCGGCGCGCTCTCGGCGACGATGCAGAGCGCCGAGCTCGCCGCCCGCGCCGTGGCCGACGACGGCATCGACGTCCGGGTCGTCGACAGCCGCACGGTGTCCCTCGGTCTCGGCACGATCGCCCTCGCCGCGGCGCAACGCGCCGCCGATGGTGCCGACGTCGAGGCCATCGAGCAGCTGGCCCGCGAGCTCGTCGACCGGACGCGGGTATTCGGCGCCCTCGACACCCTCGAGAACCTCAAGAAGGGCGGTCGCATCGGGAACGCCAAGGCGCTGCTCGCCACGGCCCTCTCGATCAAGCCGATCATCGAGGTCGCAGGGGGCGTCGTCGAGCAGCACGGCAAGCAACGCACGCGGTCCAAGGCCCTCGCCTTCCTGGTCGACAAGGTCGGCTCCTTCCAGGGCCGCATCGAGAACCTCGCCGTGCTCCACGCCGACTCACCGGACGTCGACGAGTTCGTCGCCACGCTCCGTCCCTACGCGCCCGGGGACATCGTGGTCGGCCAGATCGGACCGGTCATCGGCGCCCACGCCGGCCGGGGCACGATCGGCGTCGCGTTCCAGGAACGGCCCTGACCGTCGATTCGAGGCGCCCACGCGCTGGACCACGAACGCCCCCGACCCTCCCTGAGATTCGGGAGCGTCGCAACTAGCGTCACGGTGCGAAATGCCGGCGTCGACCAGTCCTCCCCCCGACACGAGCATGTCGAGCACCACGCCGCCGAACGGTGCCCGCCCACTCGTCCTCGCCGGCCGCTACCGCCTGGACCGCCGCCTCGCCCAGGGTGGGATGGCCGAGGTCTGGCTGGCCACCGACCTCTCCCTCGACCGCAAGGTCGCGCTCAAGTGGCTCAAGCCCAGCCTGGCCACGGACCCCGTCGTCGCCGAGCGCTTCCGGAGGGAAGCGATCGCCGTCGCCGGCCTGACCCATCCCAACATCGTCGCCGTCCACGACGTGTTCGAGGAGGACGGCCGTCAGGCCGTCGTGATGCAGCTCGTCGACGGCAAGAGCCTGCGCCAGTTGCTCGACGTCCAGACGAGGTTGAGCCCGGAGCTCACGATCCACATCGGCATGTGCGTCGCCGCCGCGCTCGACGCCGCGCACCGCGCCGGCTTCGTCCACCGCGACGTCAAGCCCGGCAACATCCTCGTCACGCCGGACGGGCGGGTGCTGCTCACCGACTTCGGCATCGCCAAGGGGCTCGACCCTTCGGGCGAGGACCTCACCAGCGACAACGTGATGATGGGCACGGCCAAGTACCTGTCGCCGGAGCAGGTCCGCGGCCGCAAGCTCGACGGGCGGGCGGACCTGTACTCCCTCGGGCTCGTGCTCTACGAGTGCCTCGCCGGCCGAGTGCCGTTCCTCGGCGAGACCGACGCCGACACCGCCCTCGCCCGCCTGCAACGCGATCCGACGGATCTCGCCCGCCTCCGCCCGACGGTGCCCCGCGGGCTCGTCAACCTGATCCACCGGCTGCTCGCCCGCAACCCCAACCACCGTCCGGCCACCGGGGCCGAGCTGCGCGCCGAGTTGCAGCGGGTGGCCGACGAACCGCCGCCCGAGGTCGACGGCACGCCGCTGGCCGGACCGCCTGGCCGCGCCGGAATGGCCGGGCCGGCCGGCCCCGTCGTCCGGACCCGGCCGGGGGCGCCCCAGATCCCGGGGGAGGCGACCCCGCCGAACCCGGTCGAACCGCGCCGGGTCCGCGACCACACCCCGCATGCCGGCCCCGACCTCCGGGGCAGTCCGGCACGCGGGCTCCAGACGCGGACCGCGCCGTCGCTCATCGTCGTCTGCGGGCTGCTGCTGATCGCGCTGATCGTCGCCCTCGTGCTGTGGGCCACCATCGGCCGACCGGCGGACGGGCAGGGATCGCCGACGACCGTCCCGGCGACGACCGCCCGCCCCCAGCCGCCCGGTCCGGTCGCCATCGCCACGATCGCCGCCTACGACCCCCAGGGCGACGGGGAGGAGAACGACGACCTCGCCCCGGCGGCGGCCGGTGACGACGATGCGGCGACGAACTGGCGGACGCTCTGCTACGCGTCGCGGTACATGGGCAAGGAGGGCGTCGGGCTCGCCGTAACCCTGACGCGAGCGGGGGCCGGGACGCTCTCCTTCGACGTCGGCAACGCGCCGTACACGGTCGACGTGTTCGGCGCGCAGACGAGAGCGGTGCCAGCGGCGATCGCCGACTGGGGTCCGCAGGTCGGTGAGCGGTCGTTCTCCGAGCAGCCCGGGACGGTGCAGGTGACCACGTCGACGCCGGTTCGGCACCTGCTGATCCTGTTTCGCGAGATCGGACCCGACGGGGGATGCACGGGCGCCAACCCGTACCGCGGCACGGTCGGCGAAGTTCGCTTCGAGTGACGCCGTAACCTCGCCCGATCATCCGCGATGACGACGACCGCAGCTTGGTGGCCGCCGCCCAGGCCGGCGACCGATCCGCCCTCGACGCCCTGCTGCGCCGGCACTACGACCGGGTGCACGCCGTGTGCCGCCGGATCGCCGGGTCCAACCGCGACGCCGACGACGCCACCCAGGAGGCGATGATCGGGATCGTTCGCGGGCTGGCCAAGTTCGACGGCCGGTCGGCGTTCACGACGTGGGCGTACCGCATCGCCACCAACGCCGCCCTCGACGAGCTCCGCCGTCGTGGTCGCCGTCCGGCGCTGCACCCCGATGAGGGCCCGTCCGCCGAGGTCGTCGACCCGACCGCCGAGCGCCAGGTCGACGCCGTCGTCGACCGGGCGTCGCTCGACACCGCCCTCGCCGAGCTCGCCGACGACTTCAAGGCCGCCGTCGTCCTGCGCGACGTCGCCGACCTCGACTACGCCGAGATCGCCGAGGTCCTCGGCGTCCCCGTCGGGACCGTCAAGTCCCGGATCGCCCGCGGCCGGAGCCAGCTCGCCGAGCGTCTCGGGAACCAGGACACCCTCGCCGCACGTCCAACGAAGGAACCGCCGGTCACTCCACCAGCACCCTCACCATGAACGACGCCCAGCACATCCTCGCCAGCGCCTACCTCGACGGCGCCCTGACCGACGAGGAGCGCGCCCAGGCCGAAGCCGACCCCGAGGTGATGGCGGCCGTCGAGCACCTGGGTGAGGTCCGCCGCGCCCTCTCCGCCGTCGACCCCCCCGACCGGGCCCGGCGCGACGCCGCGATCAACGCCGCCCTCGAGGTGTTCGACTCCGAGTCCCGGGTGGCCGCTCCCCCACCCGTCACCTCGATCGCCGCCCGCCGGTCGACCCGCTGGCTGATGCCCGCCGCGGCCGCGGCCGTCGTGGTGGTCCTCGCCGGCGGGCTCCTGGCCACGCGCGGCGGCAACGACGACAGTAGTGGCGACGACGCCGGCGGTGACGCTGCGGCCACCACCGGCGCGCTCCGCGAGGCCGCGGAGCAAACCCAGTCGGCGGCCGACACCGGCGATCGTTCGGCCGACGAAGACGAACTCGCCGCGGCGACCACGGCCGCCGGGGCGACCGAAGCGGCGGGGACGCTCGGCGCTGCGACCGATACCACCGGTGCGCCGGGGACCACGACGACGGCAAGCGTTGTCGTGATCAGGTCCCGGGAGGAGCTCACCGAGTTCGCCAGCGTGGCGCTGTTCGCGACGACGTACGCCGAGCCGAGCACGCCAACTGACAACGCCGGACCGACGTGCGGCGAGGTCCGGGGTCGGTGGCTGGGTCCGGCGATGTACGTCGAGGACGGAGTCGAGACGCCGGTCGAGGTCTTCCTCGTCGCCGCAGCTGATGAGGTGCGTGCCGTCGACGCGGCAACCTGCGCCGTCATCGCCACCGCACCCGCGCCCTAGCGCCAACCCGTCGTCTAGTCTCGCCGGCCATGGCCGGGAACCCGCTCACCGATCCGAACTGGGCGCCGGACCTCGCCGACACCGTCGAGCGGCTCGTCGGCAACGTCCGCGAGAAGGCCACCAAGCCGGTGGTCCACGCCGCCCGCGGTGTCGTCTTCGGCGTGCTCGCCGGGATCCTCGCCGTGGTCGCGATCACGCTCCTGCTCATCACCGCGATCCGCGGCCTGCAGTCGCTCCTCGACCTCGCCGTCGGCTGGGCCACTGCCGTCTACTTGAGCTACTTCATCGTCGGTGGAATCCTCTGCCTCGCCGGATTGTTCTTACTGACGCGGCGTCCACCCCCCGACGCCTGATCGGAAGTTCCATGGCTGCAACTGCGCGCAACGTGATCATCGTCGGCTCCGGCCCCGCCGGGCTCACCGCCGCCGTCTACACGGCGAGGGCCAACCTCGCGCCGCTCGTCATCGAAGGCGAGCCGTCCAGCACGGGCGACCAACCCGGCGGCCAGCTGATGCTGACGACCGACGTCGAGAACTACCCCGGCTTTCCGGAGGGGATCATGGGCCCGGAACTGATGACCCGGTTCCGCGAGCAGGCCGAGCGGTTCGGGGCCGAGTTCGTGACGGAGAAGGCGACCAAGGTCGACTTCGCCGTGCACCCGTTCAAGGTGTGGGTGCGGGACACGATGCACGAGGCCGATGCGGTCATCGTCACCACCGGAGCGCAAGCGCTGATGCTCGGCCTCGCGGCCGAGGAACGGCTCATCGGCCACGGCCTGTCGACGTGCGCGACCTGCGACGGCTTCTTCTTCCGGGGCCAGCACATCGCCGTCGTCGGCGGCGGGGACTCGGCGATGGAGGAAGCCATCTTTCTCAGCCGGTTCGCCGACAAGGTGTCGGTCATCCACCGCCGCGATGCCCTGCGCGCCTCCAAGATCATGCAGGACCGCGCCTTCGCCAACCCGAAGATCGAGTTCCTCTGGGACACCGTCGTCGACGACCTCGTCGGCACCGATCGGCTCGAGGGCGTCGAGATCAGCAACGTCCGGACCGGTGAGACCTCGACCCTGCCGGTCACCGGACTGTTCGTCGCCATCGGTCACCGCCCGAACACCGACCTGTTCGACGGCGTGCTCGACATGGACGAGAACGGCTACCTCGTCACGGCTCCGGGATCAACGGCGACCAACGTCGAGGGCGTCTTCGCCGCCGGCGACGTCCAGGACCACACGTACCGGCAGGCGGTGACCGCCGCCGGCACCGGGTGCATGGCGGCGATCGACGCCGAACGGTGGCTCGAGGCCACACACTAATTCAAGCTTGATTTCGAACTCCAGTTCGAGCTTCGCCTCGGGAATGCCCCGCCATCGCCGACGGTTTCACTTGGTTACACTCGCCACGCCGAACAAGGCCCAATCCTGGAGATGTCCGTCACATGGCCGCAATCGTCAACTTGTCCACCACCACCTTCGACGAGACGGTGGTCGCGTCGGACAAGCCCGTCATCGTCGACTTCTGGGCCGAGTGGTGCGGACCGTGCAAGGTCATCGCACCCATCCTCAGCGAGATCGCGAGTGAACTCGACGACGAGGTCACCGTGGCCAAGGTCAATGTCGACGACAACCCCGAGCTGGCGATGCGGTACAACGTGATGAGCATCCCGACGCTGTTGGTCTTCTCCGGCGGCGAGGTGCACAAGCGCCTCGTCGGTGCCAAGGGCAAGTCCCACCTGCTCCAGGAGCTCAGCGAATTCCTCGTTACTTCCCGCTGACCCGCGGTCAGCAGGGCGAGGCCGTCCGCGACCTGCAGCGCCGCCTGGCGGCTGCCGGTTTCGGTCCCGCCGGCACCGAGGGTGGTGCGTACGGCGACACAACTGAGGCCGCCGTGCGCGCCTTTCAACGTCATCACGGCCTGCACGAACACGGGCAGTGCGACGAGCCGACCTGGCTCTCCCTGGTCGAGGCGTCCTGGCGACTCGGTGACCGCCCACTTCGTCTCGTCGCGCCGTACCTGCGCGGCGACGACGTCGGCATCCTGCAGAGCTGGCTGGGCCGTCTCGGGTTCGACTGCGGACGCGTCGACGGCATCTTCGGCCCGGCGACGGGGCGCGCGCTGGAGGACTTCCAACGCAACTGCGGCCTCGAGGTCGACGGCATCTTCGGCCCGGCCACGGTGCGGGCCCTCAAGATCAACAGTGCCCGCACGGGCAGTGGGCCCGGCGTGGCCACCCTTCGCGAGATCGAGCGCCTCGACGCGGTCGACTCGCTGCGCCAGCTCCGAGTGGTCGTCGGGCAGTTCGGCGGGCTCGGCGCGCTCACCCGGCAGATCGCCCAGAGCCTGCGCCAACAGGGGGCGCGGGTGATCTCGCTCGACGAGCTCGATCCGTCGGTCCAGGCCGCGGCGGCGAACCGGTATGCCGCGACCGTCTACGTCGGGTTCGAGGCCCGCCCCGACGACCACGCCGCCTTCGCTTACTACGCCACGGCCGGCTTCGAGTCCGCTGGCGGACACTCCCTGGCCACGTACCTCGTGAAGTACGTCGGCGAGATCAGCGGGTTCGCCCCGGCGCGGATGGCGGGAATGCGACTGGCGGTGCTGCGGGAGACCCGCATGGCGGCGGTCGTGTGTTCGATCGGGCCCGTTCAGCGGGTCGTCGACGCCACGCCGCGACTCAGCGACGCCGTGGTCGAGGCGTTGACGGCCTGGGCCGAATCACCGATTCCAGGCTCGCTCTCCCCGGCTTGACTCCCCCTCGCCGCGTCCCAACCCTCGACACCGAGTCGATGGTCTGGACCTCATCTCCACGGTTACACACAGTGGGGGGACAACTCTGTGGATATCATGCCATTTGTCCTGGTCAGCACGCACGAGCAAGGACGTGCGGCACCCGCGGTCAGCCGTCGCCGGCAATGAGCCGGTAGATCCGCTCGAGATCGTCGAGATCGGCGAAATCGATCGTCACCTTGCCGCGTTTGGTGCCCATGTGAATGCCGACGCGGGTGTCGAGGCGGTCGGCGAGGAGTTGTTCCAGCTCGAGCAGGCCCGGAGGCCGCAGGCGCGTCGATGCCACCGGGTTCGGTCGGGGCTCGGCTGGCGGACGCTCCTCGGTCGGCGCGGGCAGCACTCCCCCGTTACGCACCGCTTCCTCGACCACCCGCACCGACCATCCCTCCGCCGCCGCCTGGCGGGCGAGGCGTTCCTGCAGGGCCCGATCGGGTGTCCCGAGCAACGCCCGGGCATGACCGGCGGACAGCCGGCCGTCGGCGAGCAGGTGCTGGACTGCAGGCGGCAACCCGAGCAGGCGCAGCGTGTTCGTGACCGCAGCCCGGCTCTTGCCCACCCGCCGGGCGACGTCGTCGTGGGTGAGCTCGAAGTCCTCGATGAGTTGCTGGAAGGCCGCCGCTTCCTCGAGCGGAGTCAGATCGTCCCGGTGCAGGTTCTCGACCAGGGCCTGCTCGACGGCACTCACGTCGTCGGAGTCCCGCACGATCGCCGGGACGGTGGCGAGGCCGGCTCGTTGGGCGGCGCGCCACCGGCGCTCACCGGCGATCAGCTGGAA
Source organism: uncultured Acidimicrobiia bacterium (assembly GCA_963755235.1). GTDB lineage: Bacteria > Actinomycetota > Acidimicrobiia > Acidimicrobiales > Ilumatobacteraceae > JALZMG01. The sequence goes on along the minus strand of CAVWJT010000003.1, from coordinate 19,808 downwards.
CCCGCCGTCGACGGGACGGAGGAGGACCGGTTGAAGCACACCGAGCTGGCTGATCGACGCGGCGAGCTCGCTCAGCGACTCCTCGTCGAAATGCACGCGCGGCTGGTGGGGATTGGGGGTGATCTCGGCGACCGGCACCTCCACCAGCGCCGGCGGACCACTGGCGTCGGCGGCGGCCGTCTCGGCCAGCGGGATGAGCGACGTGATCCCCTTACCCAACCCGCTGCGACGATTCATCGTGCACCTCCTTGGCGACGTCGCGGTAGGCGATGGCCCCGCGGGACCGGGGATCGAACGTGATGATCGGCTGGCCGAACGACGGCGCCTCGGACAAGCGCACCGAGCGGGGCACGACGGTCTTCAGGACCTTGTCCCCGAAGTGGTTCCGGACCTCGCCGACGACCTGATCGGCCAGTTTCGTCCGGGCGTCGTACATCACACACACGATCGTGCTGACCTCGAGCGTCGGATTCAGGTTGCGCCGGACGAGATCGACGTTGCGCAGGAGCTGCCCCAGGCCCTCCAGGGCGTAGTACTCACATTGGATCGGGACCAGGACCTCGCTGGCCGCGCTCAGTCCGTTCACCGTCAGGAGACCGAGCGACGGGGGGCAGTCGATCAACACGTAGTCGTAGTCGTCGATCAGGCTGGCGATCGCCCGGCGGAGACGGGTTTCGCGGCTGAACGCCGGCACCAGCTCGATCTCCGCCCCGGCCAGATCGAGGCTCGCCGGGGCCACGAAGAGCCGCTTCAGGTCGGTCGGCTCGATGCAGTTCTCCAGCGGCACATCGTGCATCAGGACGTGGTACATCGAGGTGTCGAGCCCGCGATTCTCGATCCCCAGTCCGGTCGTCGCGTTGCCTTGCGGGTCGAGGTCGACAATCAGGGTGCGCTGTCCCAGCTCGGCCAGACACGCGCCGACATTGACACACGTGGTGGTCTTGCCGACGCCGCCTTTCTGGTTGGCGACGGCCATCACACGGGGGAGCGGGCGGCCGCTGGGCGGCGCCGACGCCTCGGCCCCCACGGCCATGGCATCAGCCATCACCTCGTCAGGTAGCGTCATCGAGCCTCTAGGGTCGTTCGGTGGTGCGCCCGGCCGGGCCGCCACCGCACAGCCTGGCGCGCCGACCGGCGCCGGTCAAGCACCCACCCTCATGTTCCACGTGAATCTTGACGGTGAAACAACGGAGGCGTACCCTCCGTGCCCATGGCGGCCGCTCCCCTGACGGAGTTCGACGCCGGCTATCTGGTCGGGCTGCTGATCGGCGAGGGCCACTTCGGTGGCGACGGTCGGCAGCCGCAGATCACCCTGCGCATGCACACGCGTCACGTCCGGATCTTCGAATGGCTGGTCGACAAGTTCCCCGACAGCAAGCTCTACGGACCGTATACCCACGGCGGCCGGAGCTACTACCAGTGGATGGCTCGCGGCGCGGTGTTGCGGGAACAGCTCGTGCCGTTGCTCGACCATCACTTCACCGCTGAGCTCGACGAGTGGGCCCACCAACGGTACGAGAACATGAAGGCGAGCTACGGCTTGGGGTGATCGGTACCGGCGCGCCGGAACACCGCCACGCGCCGGTCGGATCGGTTGGTGGGCACGAGTCCGAGCCCGTCGACGAGATCCGGGGGCCAGCGGTCGGGCTCCGGCCGGGGCGGCTCGCTGACGACGACGAGCCCGCCCGGCCGAACGAGCGGCGCGGCGGCCCGGAGCGTCGACACCGGCCCGGCAAAGCCGCGAGCGACGACCGCGTCGGCGCGGCCCGCCGCGACGTTCGGCGATGGTGGTCGCGTCGGCGGTGAGCACCTCGACGCGGTCGGCGAGGGCGAGCCGGGCCACGAGACGCCGAAGGTGATCGGTACGGCTCGAGCGGCGGTCGACGAGCACCATCCGGAGGTCGGGCCGCGCCCGGGCGATCACGAGGCCCGGGACTCCACCGCCGCTGCCCAGATCGACGACGGTTCCGGAGACCTCGGCGAGGGCGAGGACGAAGCCGGCGGCGTGCTCGATCACGTCGGCGATGGGGCGGTCCCCGAGCATGCCCAGCCGCTGCGATTCGGCGAGCGCGGTGGCCAGCTCGGCGTCGCCGGCGACGTCATGCGCCGGTGACGACATGGCTGGGACTCAGCCCGGCGCCACGATCACGCGCCGGTTGGGCTCCTCGCCTTCGGAGCGGCTCTCCACGCCGTCGATCGCGGCCAGGGCGTCGTGGAGCACCTTGCGGTCAGCCGACGGCATCGGATCGAGCGAACGGGCGACGCCGCTCGCTTTCACTTGTTCGGCGACGGTCGCCGCGAACCGTTCGAGCGCGAGACGCCGCTTCTCCCGATAACCGGCGACATCGACGCGCAGGCGCGTGTCGTGATCGCCCAACCGGCGCTGGGCGGCGACCCGGGCGAGGTCCTGGACACCGAGCAGGGTGCGGCCGCCGGGCCCGATCAGCAGACCCAGCGACGACCCCGTCACCTGGATCTCGATCTCGCTCCCGTCGACGCGCGCGTCAACGGTTGCGTCGAACCCGAAGGCGTCGGTGAGACCGGTGACGAATTGCACCGCGGCGTGGCGGACGTCCTCGGTGGCGACGATCGGTTGAGTGTCGTCGGAGGCAGGTTGGTCGGTCGACATGACGGTTCCTTCGGAGCTCGCAGGGACACGGGACGGGGGAGTCGAGTCGGAATCAGGCGACGACGCGGCCGCGGCCGGCCGGGATTCGGTGCCGCCGCCCCGCTGGCGACCACCGCGCCGCCGTTGCTGGCGTCCGTCCTGCGCCGCCGGCGCCGAACCGGCCGCGGTGTCGCCGGCCGGCGACTCGTCACCACGATCATCGGCGGTGCGACTGCGCGATCCGCGGCGCCGCTCCTGTTTGGGCCGGACCGGAGCGGGGCGCACTCGGGCCCGGACCCGCGCCTCACCACGCATCCGGCCGAACAGACCCGGCCGTGGCTCTTCGAGAACGACCACCTCGGCCTCCTCCAACACCACACCGAGCTGGTCGAGTGCCAGCTCGGTCGCTTCCTCCCGAGTACGGGCCGTCGTCTCCACCCACTCCATCGGTCACTCCGTTCCGTTCCGTGCCACCGGCCGGCGGCACGGTCGACTCATTTCCGCCGCTTGCTGCCGCTCTTCGCGCGGCTGCCTCCCGGCCGGCCCGACGGCGGGCTCGACCGAGGTCGGCTCGACGCCCCCTTCCCCGACGGCGTCGGTCGGTTCTTCGGCGCCGTGGTCCGTTTCGATCCCCCGCCGGTTCGACTCGTCGCCGCCACCGCACCGGCTGCGGCCGCCGCCCCTTTGGCGTCCTTGCCGCTCTTCGAGGTCGCGCCGTCGCCCTTGCCGGCGGCGAGGTCGCGTTTGGCCTGCGCGAACATCCCGCCGCTGGCGCCGCCGTCCTGTTTCGCCAGCTCCCGGGCCTGCTCCCCCGCCCGCTGCGCCTGACGGCCGAGGGCCTCCTCGTGCCCGTAGAACCGCCGCGTGATGTAGGCCTGTTGCCCGATCCGCAGGACCGCCTGGGCCCCGTAGTAGACGACCAGACCGGTGAGGAAGAAGATCTGGAAGACGGCGAAGGCGACCGGCAGGTACTGCATCAACTTCTGCTGGGCCGGCGACATGGTCGGGCTCACCGCGGCTCGGGCGGCGACCATCCGCTGCTGCAGGAAGTACAGGCCGGCGAGGATCACGACGAGGAAGGCGTAGATCAGCCCCGTGCCCAACGACTGACTCAACGCCTCCGCCGGCGAGATGGCGAGATCGATGCCGAACGACATCATCTCGGGCGGACGGGCGTTGAAGAGATCGATGAACATCTCGCTCTCGTTCGAGATGTAGCGAGGAACGAACCCGAGTGAATCCGACGTCGGCTGACCCGCCGCGGCGAGCACCCCATTGGAGATCGCCGCGGGCGCTCCGCTCGGCCGGTACGTGAGGCCGTGGAGCACCCGGAACATGATGATGAACACCGGCATCTGCGCCAGCAGCGGGAGGCACGAGGACATCGGGTTGACCTTGTGCTCCTGGTAGAGCTTCATCATCTCTTCGTTGAGCTTCTGGCGATCGCCGCGGTGCTGCTGCTGCAGGCGCCTCATCTCCGGGGCCAAGCGCTGCATCTCGAGCATCCCCTTGGTGCTCTTCAACGTCAGCGGAGTGATGAGCAGCATCACGACCACGGCGATGAGGGCGATCGCGATCGCGTAGTTGCCGGTGACGCCGTAGAACCAGGCGAGCAACGCGGCGGGTAACTCGAACATCGCTCAGCGAACCCGCTGGTCGGGGACGGGATCGAAGCCCGACGGGCCGAACGGTCGACAGCGAACGAGACGGCGAACCGTGAGCCACAGACCGCGGCCGGTGCCGTGCATGGTCAGCGCTTCACGGGCGTAGCTCGAGCACGACGGAGTGAAGCGGCAGGGGGAGGGACGGCCTTCCATCGCCCGCTGGTACCAGTCGACGGCGCGCAGTAGCCGCGCCGGTCCCGGCTCATTGGGGAACGAATGTTCGGCGGTCATCGAACATCACGTCCGGCCATCACGATCGGCACCACGCGACTCAGCATGCCGGCGACCTCCGCAACCAACTCATCGAACTCCAGTTCGAGAGCAGATGGTCGCGGCGCCGATGAGCAACAGTCCGGCCTCCAGGTGGGGCGGACCGCCCAGCGACTGGACCGCGGCCCGGAGCCGGCGGCGCAGGCGGTTGCGCGCCACGGCGGTTCCAACCTTCCGGCTGATCGAGAACGCCAGGCGCGGGGGAACCACCTCGGCGTCGGGTACGTACCGACACCACAAGGACTCGCTGCGCCCGGTAAGGCCATCGCGCGTCAATCGCTCGAATGCTCGTCGGTCACTAACTCTGGCGACCCTCAAGCCGACAGCCGGCTGCGGCCCTTCAGCCGGCGAGCCTTGATGATGGACCGACCGGCGCGCGTGCGCATCCGGGCACGGAAACCGTGCTTGCGGGCACGCCGTCGGGTGTTGGGTTGGAAGGTGCGCTTCACGGCAGGCTCCGGGACATGAGGTTGGCGTCGAACGGCGGCGGCACGACGGGAGGCGGGCTCGCCTGAGCGCTCACACCGCTCACCGAAGCTCGTACCGGCGCCGTAACGTGCCGACCCGTCAAGGCTACGGCCCGCCCGCCACTGGTAGCAACCGGCCGCAAACGGCTCGATTGCGCCGTGCGAAGGCCCGGCGTGGGCGTGGTAGTTTCGGTGATTCCGCCGAGTACCAGCGACTTTCCACAAGCTGTGGACAACGTGTGGATCGGTCGGAGGCGACGGCCGGGAGTAGGAGCACACAGGTGAGCGACCAGGATCAGGTGTGGACAGCGGTCGCCCAGCACCTCCGGGATCAACTCACCGACGCCGTCTGGTACTCGACCTTCCAGGACGTGATCCCGATCGAGGCCAACGGTGACCACCTCGAGATCCGGGTGCCGAGCAATCACGTCAAGGACCGCATCCTCACGCGCTACCTCCCGCTGGTGAGCGAGGCCCTCGACACCATCGTTGCTCCTGGTTGCGCGTTGGACATCGTGGTCGAGTCGGGTGGGGTGACGACCGACGTCCTCGAACGCGACACGTCACCCTCGCTGAACTCCGTCGACACGCGGCTCGGTGGTGCGGACGACGGATGGCTCCAGATCCCCGGCGCCGGGCTGAATCCGCGCTACACGTTCGAGACGTTCGTCAAAGGCAGCTCCAACCAGTTCGCGCTGGCCGCCGCGTTGCAGGTCGCCGAGATGCCGGCGCGGTCGTACAACCCGCTGTTCATCTACGGCCCCGCCGGTCTCGGCAAGACCCATCTGCTGCACGCCATCGGGCACTACCTCCATCTCAACTATCAGCACCACGAATGCCGCTACGTCTCCACCGAGACGTTTCTCAACGAGTTCGTCGACGCCATCCGGACCAACACCAACGCCGCGTTCAAACGCCGCTACCGCGACATCGACGTGCTGTTGATCGACGACATCCAGTTCCTCGAGAACCGCGAAGGTCTCCAGGAGGAGTTCTTCCACACGTTCAACTCGCTGCACGGCGCCAACAAGCAGATCGTCATCTCCTCGGATCGCATCCCCGACGCGATTCCCACGCTCGAGGAGCGCTTGCGGGGGCGGTTCAAGTGGGGCCTCATCACTGACATCCAGCCGCCGGACCTGGAGACCCGCTTGGCCATCCTCCGCAACAAGGCCGAGCGCGACCGGGTCTGGGTCCCCGACGAGACCCTCGAGTTCATCGCCAGCAAGATCTCGACCAACATCCGCGAGCTCGAAGGGGCGCTCATCCGGGTCACCGCCTTCGCCAGTCTCAACCGTGTGCCGATCACCACCGACATGGCGCAACACCTGTTGGCGGACCTGCTGCGCGAAGCAACGCCGCGCCGGCGCACCGACAGCGAGTTGCTCGAGGAGATCGCTTCGATCCTCGGCTTCGATGTCGCCGCGCTCAAAGGCAAGAGCCGGCAACGGCCCCTCGTCACCGGGCGCCAGATTGCGATGTACGTGTTCCGGGAGCTCACCGACCTGAGCTACCCGGGCATCGCCCGGATCTTCGGCGGCCGCGACCACACCACCGTGATCCACGCCGTCGAGAAGATCCAACGGTTGATGAGTGAGCGTAAGCAGATCTACGACCAGGTCACCGACCTGTTGCAGCGTCTCAAGTCATGAGTGGAGGGCGCACCCTCCGTACATCGTGTGGACAGCGGATCGTCACGACGGGGACAACTCGTCGTTATCCCCCGAACGACACGGGTGTCAGTTCCCGGCGGGGGACCACCGGGGACAACGGCAAGATCAGACACCCTCGTTCTACGCTGCCCGAACGAAGAGTTGTCCCCAATCCACAGCCCCTATTACTGCTATCAGCTTGATCCATCACCTCGATGGGGGAAAGGCCGCACTGTGAAGTTCCGATGCGAGCGAGACGTTCTGGCCGACGCCTTGGCCACCGCCGGCCGAGCCGCGACGAGTCGAACCGGCACGCTCCCGGTGCTCTCCGGTTTGCGACTCGAGGTCAGCGGCGACGAGTTGTGCGTCACGGGTACCGACCTCGAGCTGTCGATCCGGCTCACCGTCAAGGTGGGCGGGGAGCACGACGGCGCGGTCGTCGTGCCGGCCCGCCTGGTCGCCGACATCGTGCGGTCGTTGCCCGTCGGTGCGGTCGAGGTCGCCCTGGTCGGTGAAGAGCTCAACATCAGCGCGGGGCGGTCGCAGTTCGCGATCCGTCCGTTGAGCCTCGACGACTACCCCGTGCAGGCGGAACCGGCGACCGAGGCGGTCACCTTGCCGTCAGCCGATGTCGCCGAAGCGCTCCGGCAGGTGGTGCGGGCGGCCAGCACCGACGATGCCCGGGCCGTGCTCACCGGCGTGCTCATCGCGGCCGAGGACGACACGGTGAAGATGGTGGCTACCGACTCGTACCGGCTCGCTGTCCGCGATCTCCCCGACAACGAGCTGTTGGCCGGAGCCCAGAAGGTGCTCGTGCCGAGCCGGGCCCTGAACGAGTTGCAACGGGTGCTCGCCACCGCCGATGACCTGCGCGTGCGTCTCGGCGCTCGCGACGCGGTGTTCGAAACGGGGAGCACACGGCTGACGACGCGGTTGATCGAGGGCGAGTACCCGAACTACCGCAACCTGCTGCCTCCCTCGTACCCCAACGTCCTCACCGTCGGGCGGGAGGCGCTCCTGGAGGCGCTCCGCCGCGTCAAGCTCCTCGCCCAGGATGCCACGCCCGTGCGTCTCGTCCTCGGTGGGGAAACCCTCCAGCTGAACGCGATCACCCAGGATGTCGGCACGGCGAGCGAGGAGATCGACGCCAGCTACGAGGGCTCGGAGATGACCGTCGCGTTCAACCCCGACTATCTCTCCGCCGGCGTCGACGCCGTCGACACCGAGGAGGTCACGCTGTCGACCCTCGACCCGATGAAGCCGGCCGTGATCCGCGCCGTGGGACGTGACGACTATCTCTACCTCCTCATGCCGGTGCGCGTCCCCTGACGCAGCCGGTCGAGCAGCCTTCCCGTGATCATCGAGCGCCTGGAGCTCGTCGACTTCCGCAACTACCGCGAGGCAGTCTTCGTCCCCGCCGCCGGCACGACGCTTGTCGTCGGCGACAACGGCCAGGGCAAGACGAACCTCGTCGAGGCGGTGGCCTATCTCGGAACCCTGACCAGTTTCCGCGGCGCCCCACCTGAGGCCCTCGTGCGCGTCGAGGCCACGGAGGCGGTGCTGCGCGCCGAGGTGCGCGACGACGACGGCCGCCGCTCGTTGATCGAGGCCGCGCTCGGGCCGGCCGGGCGCAACCGGGTACAGGTCAACCGGCAGCGGCTCCCGCGGGCGCGTGACCTTCTGGGTGTCGTACGGGTCAGCGTGTTCTCGCCCGACGACCTCACCCTCGTCAAGGGAGCACCTGGCGACCGCCGGCGCTACCTCGACGACACCCTGGTCGCGCTCGCCGCGAAGTACGACGACAGTCGCCGCGAGCTCGACCGCATCGTGCGCCAGCGCAACGTCCTCTTACGCCAGACGGGCGGGCGACTCGACGACGACGCCGCACGGACGCTGGACGTCTGGGACGCCAAGCTGGTCGAGGTGGGGGAGCGCTTCGGGCACGCCCGGGCGACGCTCGTCGAGCGCGCCGAGCCGTTCGTCGTCGAGGCCTACGGCCAGCTGGCCCCGACGCCCACTGGCGTCGGCCTCTCGTACGATCCGCCCTGGCGGCGCAGCGGGCTCGCCGCGGCGCTGGCCCACGCCCGCCGCGACGACTTGCGTCGCGGGGTGTCCACCGTCGGCCCGCACCGCGACGAGTTGACGCTGACGATCGGGGGGTTGCCGGCCCGCACCCACGCGTCGCAAGGTGAGCAGCGCACCCTCGCCCTGGCGCTGCGACTGGGCGCCCATCGACTCGTCGCCGAGCGGACGGGTTCCGTTCCCGTGCTGGTCCTCGACGACGTGCTCTCCGAGCTCGACCCGGCGAGGGCCTCGGCCCTGCTCGCCCATCTCCCTGGTGGCCAGATCGTGATCACGACCGCGGGCCCGCTCCCGGCTGCTGCTGCTCCTGACCGTGTCCTGCGTGTCGAGGCCGGCACCGTCGCCGAACAGTCGGAGGTGACGACATGAGCGAGCGAGTCTTCGAGCGAGCGAATCAGCATTACGGCGCCTTTAGCTCATTGGTGCACCGCCCGTCATCCCCGGCGAACGATCACAGGGCCATGGTGCACCAATGAGTGGGTCCGGCGACGACCCGGTGCCGCTCACGGACGCCCTCGACGACGTGCTGCGCTCGCTGCGCGGCGGCGCCGGGCGGGCGGAGGTGCGCGGCGTGTTCGGGCAATGGGACGAGGCGGTGGGCGAGGCCATCGCCGCCCACGTCCGGCCGGTGCGACTCGATCGGGGCGTCCTCCTCGTCGACGTCGACGACCCGTCGTGGGCGACCCAGGTCCGGGTCCTCGCCGATGAAATCAGGTCGCGTCTGGCGGCTGTAGCCGGCGTCTCGATCGAGCGCATCGAGATCCGCGTCGCGCGACGCACCCACTGAGAGGTTGTGTCCGTAGGAACCGGCCGAAACGGGTCGATTGCGACGGACAGAACGAGTTGGAGGGCCGTAGTTCCACCGGGCGAGAACACCCCGTTGGTAGACTGAAGGACATCGCCGACACGCTCGCAACGGCCGTCTCGACCCCCCGAACGGCCGCCACAAGCAGCGTGAACGCCGCATTCCCAATTGTCATCAGCCTGCCCGTGAACCGATCGGACCGAACCACTTCCATGACCACCGAAAGAGCCCGCCGTGTCCAGTGAGCGCCCCGGCGAGTACGGCGTCAAGGACATCCAAGTGCTGGAGGGGCTCGACCCCGTCCGCAAGCGTCCGGGCATGTACGTGGGCTCCACCGGGCTGGCCGGGCTCCACCATCTGGTGTGGGAGGTCGTCGACAACGCCGTCGACGAGGCGATGGCCGGTCGGTGCGACCGCATCGTCGTCACGCTCCTCGCCGACGGCGGGTGCCGCGTCGAGGACAACGGTGGTGGCATCCCCGTCGACCCGTTCCCGTCCGGCCCGCACAAAGGCAAGAGCGCGGCCCAGGTCGTCCTCACGGTGCTCCACGCCGGCGGCAAGTTCGGGGGAGACGGCTACAAGGTGTCCGGCGGGCTCCACGGCGTCGGCGTCAGCGTCGTCAACGCGCTGTCCGAGCGCCTGATCGTCGAGATCGACCGGGACGGCAAGCGCCACCGGCAGGAGTACGCCAAGGGGGGCAAGCCGCAGGGCAAGATGGAGGTCGTCGGGCGCACCTCGGGCCGGGGCCGCCGCACGGGCACCACGGTCACGTTCTGGCCGGACCCGACGATCTTCTCCGCCGAGGGCACCGAGTTCGTCCCCCGCACCGTGCTCGAGCGGTTGCAGACGATGGCCTTCCTCAACCGCGGCCTCGAGATCGTCTTCGAGGATCAGCGAGCCGACAAGGAACAGCAGGTCACGTTCCAGTACAAGGGCGGACTGATCGACTTCGTCAAGCATCTCAACGTGTCCAAGGAGGCACTGTTCTCCAAGGTCTGCCACTACGAGGCCGACGACGACGATCATCAGGCGCTCGACATCGCGATCCAGTGGAACACCGGGTACTACGAGGGGATCCACGGCTACGCCAACGGCATCTCGACCACCGAGGGCGGGATGCACATCGAGGGCTTCCGCAGCGCGTTGACCGCCGTCCTCAACCGGTACGCCCGCGCCAAGGGGCTGCTCAAGGAGAAGGACGAGAACCTGCTCGGCGAGGACATCCGCGAGGGCATCACGGCCATCGTCTCGGTGAAGCTCCGCGATCCACAGTTCGAGGGTCAGACCAAGGCCAAGCTCGGCAACGTCCCGATGCGCTCGTTCGTCCAGAAGATCACCAACGAGCGGCTCGCCGAGTGGCTCGACGAGAACCCGACCGAGGCCAACAAGGTCGTCAAGAAGGGTCTCGCCGCAGCCCAGGCCCGAGTGGCGGCGAAGAACGCCCGCAACGCGATCCGCCGCAAGACCGCGCTTTCCGGCGCGGGGATGCCCGACAAGCTGAAGGACTGCTCGAGCCGCAACGCCGAGGAGAGCGAGCTGTTCATCGTCGAGGGCGACTCGGCCGGGGGCACGGCGATCAACGCGCGCGACCCGCGGACAGCAGGCGATCCTGCCGATCCGGGGCAAGATCCTCAACGTCGAGCGGGCGCGCGTCGACAAGATGCTGAAGAACAACGAGATCCAGGCGCTGATCACGGCGATCGGGGCGGGCGTGGGGGAGGACGAGTTCGACGTCACCAAAGCCCGCTACCACCAGGTGATCATCCTCGCCGACGCCGATGTCGACGGCAGCCACATCCGCACGCTGCTGCTGACGTTCTTCTACCGCCAGATGAAGCCGCTGATCGAGGCGGGCTACGTGTACATCGCCCAGCCGCCGCTGTATTCGACCGTCGTCGGCAAGGAGAAGGTCTACCTGAAGGACGACGCCGCCAAGGCGCGCTTCCTGGAGGAGCGCCCGAACCACAAGAAGGAGTTCCAGCGCCTCAAGGGCCTGGGCGAGATGGACTGGGACGAGCTCAAGGTCACGACGATGGGCGCCGGGGCGAGGACGCTGCTCCAGGTGACGCTCGAGGAGGCCAGCCTCGCCGACGAGGTCACCAGCGTCCTCATGGGCGACGACGTCGAGAGCCGCCGCGCGTTCATTGCCACCAACGCCCGCGACGTCCGCAACCTCGACTTCTAGATCGAGCCATGCCTACTGACGACGTAACCCCCGAAGTCCCCGTGGAGCCGATCCAACCGATCGAGTTGCAGGACGAGATGGAGAGCTCGTTCCTCGACTACGCGATGTCGGTCATCATGGCCAGGGCAGCTGCCCGACGTGCGCGACGGGCTCAAGCCGGTCCATCGCCGGATCGTCTGGGACATGGAGCAGCAAGGCTTCCGCCGGATCGCCCGTTCGTGAAGTGCGCCCGCGTCACCGGCGACACGATGGCGCGCTACCACCCGCACGGCAACTCCGCCATCTACGACGCCCTCGTCCGGATGGCGCAGCCGTTCTCGCTGCGCCATCCGTTGATCGACTTCCACGGGAACTACGGCTCCCAGGAGCTCGGAGCAGCCGCTGAGCGCTACACCGAGTGCCGGCTGCACCCGTTGTCGATGCAACTCCTCGGCGAGATCGACGAGGACACCGTCGACATGGTGCCGAACTACGACGGCTCCACCGAGGAGCCGACGTGGTGCCGCGCGCTTCCCGAACCTGCTGGTCAACGGCAGCCAGGGCATCGCCGTCGGGATGGCCACCAACATCCCTCCGCACAACCTCGGCGAGGTCATCGACGCGACGATCCACCTCATCGACCACCCGCAGGCGACGGCGGACGACCTGATGCAGTTCGTCAAGGGACCGGACTTTCCAACCGGGGCGAGCATTCTCGGCCGGGCCGGGATCATGGACGCCTACCGGACCGGTCGCGGCAGCGTGAAACTACGGGCCACGGCCGAGATCGAGGAGGGCAAGCGGGGCCAGACCGAGATCGTCGTGACCGAGCTCCCGTACCAGACCAGCGCAAAATCGGTCGCTCGCGCGCATTCCAGGAGCTTGTCGACGGAGGCGACCTCGACGGGATCGCGGACGTCAACGATGCCTCGCTCGGGCGGCAAGACCAAGCCTCGTCGTCACGCTCAAGCGTGACGCCAACCCGAACGTCGTGCTCAACAACCTGTTCAAGCTGACGCCGCTGCAACGAGCTTTGCGATCAACATGGTGGCGCTCGTCGACGGCGTGCCGCGCACGCTCGGCCTCGTCAAGGCGCTCGAGGGCTACATCGCCCACCAGGTCGAAGTGATCACCCGTCGGACCAAGTTCCGCCTCGAGCGGGCGCGCCGGCGGGAACACATCCTCGAAGGGCGGATCAAGGCGCTCGACGTCATCGACGAGGTCATCGCGCTGATCCGGGAGGACGACGCCGCCGCGGCAAGGAAGGGCTGATGGCCGAGCCGTTCGAGTTCAGCGAGTTGCAGGCGGTCGACATCCTCGACATGAAGCTGCGTCAGCTCACCCGGTTGTCCGCGGATCGACCTCGAGACCGAGTTGGAGGACGTCCGCACAACCATCGGCGAGCTCGAAGCCGTGCTCGCCGACGACGCCCTGCTGCGCCGCGTGATCAAGGACGAGCTGACAGCCATCCGCGAGGAGTTCGCCACTCCGCGGGTCTGCCATCCGCTGCCAGGCAGGCGACATGTCGATCGAGGACCTCGTCGACGACAAGGAGCTCGTCGTCGTGATGACCGAGGCCCAGTACGTCAAGGCGGTGCCGGCCGCCTCGTTAAGACCCAGGCGCCGGGCGGCCGCGGCGTCAGCGGCGGCAAGCTCAAGGCCGACGACATCGTCCGCCACGTGATCTTCACGACCGCCCACGCCCACCTGTTGTTCTTCTCCAACCTCGGCAAGGTCTACCGACTGCGGGCGCTCGAAATACCCGAACGCGAGCGCACGGCCAAGGGCATGCCGATCGTGAACCTGTTGCCGTTCAACCGGGCGAGACGATCCAGGCGATCATCGACACCCGGCGCTTCGCCGGGGAGCGCTTCTTGTTCTTCGCCACGAAGCAGGGCCAAGTGAAGAAGACCGCCTTCGACGCCTACACTCCACCGTGCGAAACGGGTTGATCGCGATCAACCTACGCGCGACGGTAGACAAGCTCGTGAAGGTGATCGAGACGGCGGGGGCGACGACATCTTCATGGTCAGCCGCAAGGGCATGACGATCCGCTTCAACGAGGACGAAGTGCGCCCGATGGGCCGCGGCGCGGCGGGCGTGCGGGGGATCAGACTCCGGTCCGGCGACGAGGTCGTCTCCGTCGACGTGGCCCGCGACGACACCGGCATCCTGATGGTCACCGAGGCGGGCTTCGGCAAGCGCACCCAGCTCGAGCACTACAACCGGCAGGGACGCGGCGGACAGGGTGTCATCGGGATCAAGCTGACGAGCCGCAAGGGCCAGGTCGTCGCCGCGTTCATGGTGGGCATCGACGACGAGATCGTCGCCGTCTCCTCGGGGGGCGTGGACGATCCGATGCCCGTGCGGGAGATCTCATCGCAGGGCCGGGCCGCAACCGGCGTGCGGGTGATGAACCTCGACGACGGCCAGACCGTGGCGTCCGTCGCCCCGATCCTCGCCAACGACGACGAGTAGCTCGCCCGAGCTCACCTGATCGGCCCCGTCGAGGCGCCCTCGCCGACGGACCGTCATCGACGGTTGACACGAGTGGGAGAAGTGATGCGCATCGCGATCAACCGGCGAGCGGCGAGGCGGCACCTCCGCCGCCGAAGCGGCTGCGCTGGCGGTCGTGCTCACGATCGCCGTCGGCCAGCTCGCCGGTGACCTCGTCGACGCGGCACACGCCCGCACCGCCGCCGACGCCTCGGCCCTCGCCGCCGTCCACGGTGGCCGCGCCACGGCCCGACGCCCTCGCGGCCAGGCACGATGGCTCGGTCATCGGTTGGTCACGGTCGGGCCGCGACGTCGTCGTCACGGTCCGCGTCGGCCACACGGTGGCGACGGCGGGCCACCGGCGGTGACCTGGCCCGCAGCAGTCGCTGAAAGAGCGCCCGGTTTCCGGGGGAGGCACTGCCTACACTTGAGACCGTGAGCCCGACGAACCGCGCCGGGGGGACAGTCGTGCCCGAAGTTGAGTCGATGACCCCTGCGACCGATGACGTCGCCACGGGGACCAACGGTCCGTCGGCGAATGGTCCGTCGGCGAATGGTGCCTCGACGAACGGTGCCTCGACGAACGGCAACGGCGCCGTGCGGACGGCTCCCCGGCTGTCCGCTCCTCGGCCGCGGCGGACGACGCTGAACGGGTCCGTTCCTGCTCCCGAGCGAGGGTCGTCCTCGTCGCGGGGGTCCTCGTCGAGTTTGATCAGCAAGCCTCCGCCCGCTCCGCCCGGTTGAGCCGCCGAGCGAGGACCGGCCGGCACCGGTCGACATTTCCGCTTCGACGGTCGCGGAGCCCCGTCGTCGAACCCTCCCCGTTGCCGGTGATCGTCCCCGCCACTCCGGCCAAGCGGGGATCGCAGGTGCCCGACTACCCGACGGCGACGGTGCTGCCACCAACGCTGCCCGCCGAGCCGCCACCCGCCACGGCGAGCATGACGACCCATCGGGTGGCGCCGGTGCCACGTCTCGTCGGCCGCCGCCCGCGTGCGCAAGGTCACCCGAGTCGTGCGCCATGTCGACCCGGTCGACGTGTTCAAGGTTCGCGATCATCTTCAACCTCGTGCTCTATGCGGTTGCGTTGACGTCCGGCGTCCTGTTGTGGAACGTCGCCTACGCCACCGGCACGATCGACAACCTCGAGCGGTTCTTCGAGTCGTTCGGCTGGAGCGAGTTCGAGTTCAACGGCGGCGAGATCTTCCATCACGCGTGGGTCGCCGGCTTGTTCGCGGTGGTCGGCCTCACCGGCGCCGCAGTGCTTGGCGCGACCTTGTTCAACCTGATCACGGATCTCGTCGGCGGCATCCGCCTGACCGTGTTGGAGGAGGAGGTCGTCGAGCGCACGGCGTCGCCGATGCGCCGCTTCGTCGTGCGTCGACCATCCGGAGACGGCAGCGGCGAGACCTCGACGAACCGCGCCCACCGTCGACGAGGCTGCCCACCCGGACCACGGTATTCGAGGACCCGTTCGGCGACGGCGGAACCGGTTGAGGACCGTTCCGGACCACCGGTAGCCTCGACCGTTCGCGGGGCTATAGCTCAGTCGGTTAGAGCGCATCCCTGATAAGGATGAGGTCGCAAGTTCGATTCTTGCTAGCCCCACCGACGACCTGTACGCAAGGTCGTTACTCGTTCTTGAGCGCGGCCACTCCACGCTGGACGTCATCGAGATGATGCCACGAGTAGTACCAACGCATCTTCGAGCAGGCGACGCACGTCGCTTCGCGACTCGCCGACGGTCAGGCCCCGGGTCCATGCGTCAGTGCCCGCCTCGTCAGCGAACTGGGCGAGGCGTTCAGCAGCGACCGTCAGCGCCTCGACAACCTCGTCCGGATCGGCATCGCCGTAGGCGGTGGCCGCAGCCTCGAAGGAGATCGTCCCCGATGGGCGGGAATGTCGGCTCGTCGTGAGTGATCGCTTGCTCGACGCCGTAGGCATGCAGGGCGGTGACGTCGCTGCTGCTGCCGGCGTACTCGATCGCCGACCATGTCGCCGGCTCGGCACGCGGAGATGGTCGCCGGATGCGATGAGCTGCCGACGCCAGCGCTCCCCGAGTCATCGCGAACCCGTCGAGCAGCATCGAGTCGGAGTACCCGGAGCCGTCGAATCCGCACGCCTCGCAGTGCTCATCGGTGCGCGTTCATGGGACGAGTCTGCCCCGCCCCGATACCATCGCCGGATGGGCTCGTCAGGCATGAAGCGCAAAGGGCGGAAGCATCTGCCCAAGGTGGGCACCCGCCAGGCCAATGAGTACGAGCTCCACGACCGGCGCGAGCAGGCTCTGCATCCGTTCTCCGAGGATCCGTGGCGACGCCGTTCCGGTTCCACGATCGCGGCCGTCGTCGTCGCCCTCGTCGTCCTGATCGGGATCGTCGCCCTCATCGCCGCGACCTGACGGCCTAACGTCCGCGCCATGACCGGCGGTCCGGGACCGAACACCCGCCGCCAGCGGGCCGCACCGTGAGGCTGCTGCGCCGAGCCCTCGTGGCGCTGGCGTTGGCCGGCGCGATCGCCGGCGTCCTGCGTGTCCGTGGCGGGGGCGACCCGCCACAGCACGGCGGCTGGCAGCCGGTCGAGTTCCCCGCCTGCCGAGACCATGACTACGCGCCGGCGGGTGTCGCATCGTCGGAAGCGGTGTCGTCGCCGAGCGAGTGCGCACGCGTCACCGCACTCCGCCATCGGCTCGTCGGCGGCGACGCGGAGCCGATCGCCGTCGCTGGCGACGCCGATCCGCACGCAGCGCGGCCGCCGATCTGTTCCGGGCCGGTGTCCACGTCGTGTCGACGAGCGGCGCCGTCTACGACGTTCGCGCGCTGCTCGATCTCGACGACGCAGCCCGCGGCGCCGGCGCCGCGCTCGTCGTCGGCGCCGCAGTCTCGCCGGGTCTCAGCGGGCTGCTCGCCCGCCACCTCGTCGAGCGACTCGCGGCGTGCGACGAGCTCCACGTCGCACGCACGGCACCGGGGGCCCGGCCTGCCGCGCGGGAGCACCACCGTGCCCTGCGGGGCTCGGTCACTCGGGTGGCGCGACGAGCGAGTGGGATCGAGCGGCCGGCGGGAGCGGGCGCGAGCTGTGCTGGTTCCCGAAGCCGTCGGTGCCCTCGACTGCTACCGCGGCGAGGTCGCCGACCCGCTGCTGCTGCACCGCGGCGTTCCCTACCGCGAGCGGATCGCCGCGAGTGTCGGCGACGCGCTGCGACCGCCTCACCGCCACGCCTCCCGATGCTCGCCCCGCACCGGGACGGTGACGTCGGCGGCTACCGCGTCGAGGCGCGCGGCGTGACCTCGATGCAGGCGACGGGTGACGCTGATCGTCGGCATCGCCGCGCGGGTCGGACCTCGGCGGCGAGGTCGCCGCGGTGTCTCGTCGACCGTCGCCTCCGGCGACGAGCCCCGGTGTGGTGACCACGTCGGACGTCGATCTGCCGACGGTGGCGTTGCCCGGACGTCACTCGTGGTGGCGTCGCCTCGAGTTCACGGGATCCCGCACACCGGCTGAAGGCCGTGACGAGGGTGCTTCGTGAATGCGGCGCGGGCGAGGTCGGTGCTCCCGTGGCTACCGGACGGGCCGGGGGTCCGGCCGATGCCGCGGTGAGTTCTTCGTCCGCGGCACCGGCACGCCGACCCGACGGCGCCGACCTCCTGTTGCTCCACGGCTGGACCGCGCAGAGCGATCTGCAGTTCTTCACCGCCTACGAGGCGCTCGCCGAGCACTACTCGTTCGTCGGATCGACCATCGCGGGCACGGCCGCGGACTCCGAACACCGGACGCCGTTCACGCTCGAAGACGTCGCCGACGACGCGGCGGTGATCTTGCGAGCTCGGCGTCGCGCAGGTCGATCGCGATCGGCTACTCGATGGGCGGCCCGATCTCCCTGCACCTCGCGCCGCCACCCCGACCTGGTCGCGGGCTCGTGGTCCAGGCCACCGCACTCGAGTGGCGAGACGTGGCGGGAGCGGGCGCATATGGCGCATGCTCCCCGTGCTCGGGTCGACGGCTGCGCAGCCGCGGCTACCGCTGGTTGGTGGGCTGGGCGGTGCCAACCTCGTCGGCGCCGGCCACCCGTCGAGCCCTGCGTGCCGTGGATCGCTCAGCGAGATACCCGCAACGATGCCGTGCGCGCTGGTCGACGGCGGCCGCGCGCTTTCCGCCTACGACGCCCGATCGTGCGTGACCCCGATGGACGTGCCGACCGGCAGCCTGATCACGACGCCGACCGTCTGGTCAGCCCGGGCAAGCAACGGGCGCTGGCGACGGCGCTCGGCGCGGCGACCGCCGCAGCTGGCCGGGGACACCTCGCGGCCGTCCCGCCCCGTCCTTCGCCGCGTTCACCCGTCGAGCTCGTCGATGTCGTGCGGCCGCTGGGCTGGCGTCGACGGCCGACGCGCCCCGTCGCCGGATGCGCCTGATTGCGCGTCAGACTCTCGAGCCGCTGGTGAGCCGGTCGATGGCGTTGGTCAGGTCGCCGAGCTGATCGCCGAGCTCCTCCGCGGTGACGACGTCGGACGAGCTCACCCGGACGCCGGCGATCTCGCGGGCGAGGAACTCCGTGTCGGCGGCGTGCGCTCGGCGACCCTCCGATCGGTCTGCCGATGCGAGGGTCGAGGCGCCTCCTGGCGATTCTGGGCGAGCAGGATGAGCGGTGCGGCGTAGGAGGCCTGCAACGACAGCACAAGGGTGAGCAGGACGAGACCACGGTCGCAGGGGTCGAACTGGAAGCTTCGGGGACGAACAGGTTGAACGCGATCCACACGACGATCAGCACCGACTGCAACACCAAGAAGCGAGCGGTGCCGAGGAAGCGAGCGATGGACTCGGCGAAACGGCCGAACGCGTCCGGCTCGTAGTGGACGCCGATACCGCCGGCTGCTCCGCGGGGGTGAGATCCTCCCGCCGCTCCCATCGTCCGCTGCCGCTCATGGTGTCACGCGTCCTCGTCCCGCCGGTCACCCCCCGCTGGCGCCAATCGGCCCCGGGTTGGCGGTCGAGCACGTCGTCGACGGTGACCGCACCAGCAGGTGCCGCGCTCGTCGCAGACGGCGACGGCGACCATGTCGTAGCAGGCCAGCCTTTCGGCCACGGCTCGGTCCGTCACGTCCGGCGTGACACCGGGTCGTTCCTGAGGCAATGGCGCCAGCTCGACGGCTCGGCGTCCCGCGGAGCAGCCGTTGGAAGTGGACCACCCCGAGGAACGGGCCGGTCGGCGGCTTGAACGGGGCGTGGGTCACGAAGACCTGGGCCGCGATCCTGACCACCCAGTCAGGTCGCGTGACCTCGGCCAGCGCCTCGGCGACGGTGGCGTGGGACCGAGCACGATGACGTCCGGCGTCATCATCGAGCCGGCCGTCCCCTCCTCATAGGCCAGTAGACGGCGCACGACGTCGGCGTCGTCGACGTCCATGGCCTACAGGATGCGCAGGCGCTGCTCGCCCGGCATCTCGCCGAGCAGGTCGGCCAGATCGTCGACCTCCATCTCGTCGAGCACGTAGATCAGGCGGTCGAGGTCGAGCCCCTCGACCAGCCGCACCTGCTCGGCCTCCGGCAACTCCTCGAGCACGTCGGCGAGCCGATCGTCGTCCATCATCTCGGCCAAC
>CAVWJT010000002.1:0-219082 GCA_963755235.1 uncultured Acidimicrobiia bacterium | reverse complement strand
GTGGAGATACCGCACATCTGGCCGACGGGCTGACCGTCGAGCGACATCCGGTAGCTGCCGTCGTCGCGGCAGCCGTTGAGCAGGTTGGCGCCGAGATCGCAGAGGTTCTGCATCCCACTGGCGCACCAACGGCAGCGCCCGCAACCGGGCAGGAACGACAGCACGACGTGGTCACCGACCTCCCAGCCGGGTGTATCGGGACCGACCTGCTCGACGATGCCGGAGCCCTCGTGGCCGCCGGCGAACGGGTAGATCCCGACGGGGATGTCGCCGGTGGCGACGTGATCGTCGGAGTGGCAGAGGCCTGACGCCACCATCTTGAGGAGCAGCTCGCCCTGGCGAGGTTCCTCGAGGTCGACCTCGACGACTTCCCATTTCCCTGGTGGCGCGGTGATGACGGCAGTCCTGGTTTTCACAGCCCGGAGTCTCGCGCACCCTCGTTCTGTCGTTTGCAATCGGCCCGTTCCGGCTGGTTCCGAACGACAGAAGGGTGGCGGTCAGCTGAGGCGGGACTCCAGGGTGTCCAGAGCCACTGCGAGCGACGCTGGGAGCGTCGCCGCCGAACCGGGCGTAGTGCTCGCGGATCTGGGGAACGGCGTCGCGCCATCCGGGCGCGTCGACGCTGAGCAGCTCGGCGAGGTCGTCGTCGGCGATCTCGAGCCCTTCGGTGTCGAGCGCAGCGGGTGTCGGCAGCAGTCCGATCGCCGTCTCCACCGCCTCGGCATCGCCGTCGACCCGCTCGAACACCCACTTGAGGACCCGGCTGTTCTCGCCGAAACCAGGCCACAGGAATCGGCCGTTGTCGTCACGCCTGAACCAGTTGACGAAGAAGATCTTGGGCAGCTTGTCGGCGTCGGTGGCCTTGCCGATGGTCAACCAGTGGGACCAGTAGTCGGCCATGTTGTAACCGCAGAACGGGAGCATCGCCATCGGGTCGAAGCGCAGCTTGCCGACGGCACCCTGCTGCGCCGCCGTCGTCTCTGACGCCATGATCGAGCCGAGGAACACGCCGTGCTCCCAGTCGTACGCCTGAGTGACGAGCGGGACGGTCGACCCCCGCCGGCCGCCGAACAGGATCGCCGAGATCGGCACGCCGGCCGGATCCTCCCACTCGGCTGCGATCGACGGGCACTGCGCCGCCGGCGCGGTGAAGCGGGCGTTGGGGTGGGCCGCCGGGGTCTCGGCCTCCGGGGTCCAGGGGTTGCCCTTCCAGTCCGTGGCGTGAGCCGGCGGGCTGGACATGCCCTCCCACCAGACGTCGCCGTCCTCGGTGAGCGCGGTGTTGGTGAAGATGCAGTTGCCCCAGAGCGTCTCGATCGCGTTGGGGTTGGTCTTGTCGCTGGTGCCCGGCGCGACCCCGAAGAACCCGGCCTCGGGATTGATCGCGTGGAGCCGCCCGTCGTCGCCGAACTTCATCCAGCAGATGTCGTCACCGACGGTCTCCGCGGTCCACCCGGGCATCGTCGGCACGAGCATCGCCAGGTTGGTCTTGCCGCATGCCGACGGGAACGCGCCGGCGATGTACTTCGACTGACCCTCGGGGTTGGTGAGCTTGAGGATCAGCATGTGCTCGGCCATCCAGCCGTCGTCGCGCGCCATCACCGAGGCGATGCGCAGAGCGAAGCATTTCTTGCCGAGCAGGGCGTTGCCGCCGTAGCCCGAGCCGAACGACCAGATCTCGCGGGTGTCCGGGAAGTGGACGATGTACTTCTGGTCCGGGTTGCAGGGCCACGGCACGTCGGTCTCACCGTCAGCGAGAGGGGCACCGACCGAGTGCAGGCAGGGCACGAACTCGCCGGTGTCACCGAGGACATCGAGGGCGCCCTGGCCCATGCGGGTCATGATCCGCATGCTGACTGCCACGTAGGCGGAGTCGGTGAGCTGCACGCCGATGTGGGCGATGGGGGAGCCCAGCGGGCCCATCGAGAACGGCACGACGTACATCGTGCGGCCGCGCATCGCGCCCGTGTACAGCTCGGTGAGCTCGGCGCGCATCTCGGCGGGATCCCGCCAGTTGTTGGTCGGGCCGGCGTCGCGCTCGTCCGCCGAGCAGATGAACGTGCGGTCCTCGACGCGTGCCACGTCGCCGGGATCGGAGTGGGCCCAGTAGCTGTTCGGCCGCTTCGCCTCGGCGAGCGACGTGAACGTTCCGGACTCCACCAGCTCGGCGCACAGGCGGTCGTACTCGTCGGCGCTGCCGTCGCACCAGTACACGTCGTCGGGCTGGAGGACGGTCGCCCACCGCTCCACCCACTTCCTCAGCGCCTGGTTGCCGGTCTGGCCACTCATCAATTGTCCTCCGTTCCCGTTCGGGGGATGCCGCCAAACAGGACCCTCGGCCTACTGGCCGGGGGTCTGCATGTCAATCTCGGATCCGAGCCGCAGCCGGGTGGCCCGTTGTTCCGGATCCAGGTCGAAGATCACGCGCTGCCCTTGGCGCACCATCCGGAAGAGCGAACCCTCCAGCGCGTCCCCGGCGAGGTCGTAGTCGGCGAGGTCGGTGTCGCAGGTGACCACGCCGTCACCGGTGACCGGGTCGTAGGCCTTGATCACGCCTTGCACGGTGAGCGCCGATCAGCTCGGGGACGAAGCCGACGTCCTCGCGGCTTTCACGACCTTGCCGGACTTGAGACATCCGGTGCAGACGTACACCCGCTTCGGCGAGCCGTCGACCAGAGCGCGGACGCGCTGGATGTTGGGGTTCCAGCGGCGCTTCGTGCGCCGGTGCGAGTGCGACACCGACATGCCCCACGAGGGCTTCTTGCCGCACACTTCACATACTGAGGCCATGGTCTGGAGAAGGCTAGCGACTCCTCGAACGTGCAGCTACCTGGTCCTGCCCGGCGCTGTTTACCATGACCGTCGTGTCCGCGCTCGCCCCGCCGCTGGAGGTCTTCGGCGTCGACGCCCTCCGCGGCACGATGACGACATACCGCGAGACGCTGGCCGCCCACGCTGAACGGATCAACCGCCTCAACGTGTACCCCGTCCCCGACGGCGACACCGGCACCAACATGGCCCGCACGCTCGACGCGGTGGTCGCCGAGATGGAGGCCGCCCCGGGCGACCTCGTCCCCACGTGCGACGCGATCAGTCACGGCTCGCTGATGGGCGCCCGGGGCAACAGCGGGGTGATCCTCTCCCAGATCATGCGCGGGATCGCCTCCACCCTCAAGGGTGCGGCCGGAGCGACCGGGGAAACGGTCGCCGAGGCGTTGCTGGTCGCCACGGAAGCCGCCTACAAGGCCGTGCTCACACCCGTCGAGGGCACGATCCTCACGGTCGTGCGGGCCAGCGCCGACGGTGCTCGGGCGGCGGCGGACGACGGGGCGTCGCTCGCTGGCGTCGTCCGCGCTGCTCGCGACGCCGGTCGGGCCGCCCTCGAGACGACACCGGACCTGCTGCCGGTGCTGAAGGAGGCGGGCGTGGTCGACGCCGGCGGAGCCGGATACCTGCTGCTCCTCGACGCCGCGCTCCACGTGATCGACGGCGAACCGCTCCCCGAGGCACCACCGCAGGGGTCACGCGAAGCGGCGGCGGTGCGCACCGACGCCGAGCTCGCCACCGGTGACACGCGCTACGAGGTGATGTTCTTCTGCGATCTGCTCGACGACCGCATCGAGGCGCTCAAACAGGGATGGGGTGCGATCGGCGACTCCATCGTCGTGGTCGGCGGGGACGGCATCTGGAACTGTCACGTCCACACCAACGACATCGGCGCCGCCATCGAGGTCGCCCTCGACCTCGACGGCCGCCCCCGGCAGATCCGGGTCACCGACCTGTTCGAGGAGATCGCCGCCGAGCACGTCGTGCGCGAGGCCCAGCTCGTCGCCGGATCATCCGCCGTCGGCGCCGACTCCGAGCAGCCCGCGGTCACGTGCGCGGTCGTCGCCGTCAGCAGCGGGGCGGGGATCAGCGAGCTGTTCCGCGAGCTCGGCGTCCAAGGCATCGTCCATGGTGGGCAGACGATGAACCCGTCGACGGCAGAGCTGCTCGACGCCGTGGAGCACGCCAATTCCGGCCAGGTCGTAGTCCTGCCGGGCAACAAGAACGTCATACCTGGAGCCGAGCAGCTCGACACGCTCACAACGAAGACCGTCCGGGTCGTGCCGACGCGATCGATGCCCGAGGGTCTGGCCGCGCTGATGGCCTACGACCCGGAGGCCGACGCACCGACGAACACCACCGCGATGCGGCTGGCTTCGGCCGCGGTCGCATCAGGCGAGGTCACTCGGGCGGTGCGGTCGAGCCAGACCGAGGCCGGGCCGGTCGCCGAGGGCGACTGGATGGGGATCGCCGGGGGCGACGGCATCGTCGCCGTGTCCGCCGACTTGATCGAGGCCGTCACCGCGCTGCTCGAGCACCTCCTCAGCGGGGGGCGAGAGTTGGTCACCCTGCTCACCGGGGTCGACGCCGATGGCGCGACGACCGCGGCGATCGAGGCGTGGCTCGCCGATCACCACGCGGCGGTCGAGGTCGAGGTCCACGACGGCGGTCAGCCGCTGTACCCCTATCTGTTCGGCGTGGAATAGGCGAGTGGCGGAGACCGACGCCCAACCGATCACGCTGCGGGAGCTCGCCGGCTACGACGTGTCCAGGCTGAAGGGCGTGGGCGAACGCAAGCGGGCGGCGCTGGCCGAGGTCGGCATCGAATCCGTGCTCGATCTACTCACGACCTATCCCCGCCGGTGGGTCGACCGCACCAACGAGGCGCGACTGGCTGACCTCGTTCCCGGCTCCGAGGCGCTGGTGCTCGTCGAGGTGCGCTCGGCGCACAAGCGGATCGGCCGCAACCGCCGGGCGATCGTCGAGGCCGTCGTCGGCGACGGCAGCGGGCGCATGCACGTGGTGTTCTTCAACCAGCCGTGGCGGGAGCGGCAGCTCCAGCCCGGCCTGCAGGTGGCGCTGTTCGGCAAGGCGGACGTCTACCGGGGCGGACTGCAGATGACGAATCCGGTCGTCGACCTGATCGGGGACCGCACCGGCCGCATCGTGCCGATCTACCCGCAGAGCGAGAAGGCGCAGATCTCGACGTGGGAGCTGGCCGGGTGGGTCGAGAACGCGCTCTCCCGCAGCCGGCCGCGAGGGCTCGCCGACCCGGTGCCGGTCGCGGTGCGGCGCCGGCTCGGGCTGATCGAGCGGGAGCAGGCGCTGTCCAGCATCCACCTGCCGGAGTCGCTCGCCGAGAAGGACCGCGCCCGGCGCCGGCTGGCGTTCGACGAGCTGTTGCGGGTGCAACTGGCGCTGGTGATGCGCAAGCGGGCGATGGAGCGCGACGCCGCCGGCATCAGGCACGCCGTCGACGGAGAGCTGGTGCAGCGGTTCCACACCCGGCTGCCGTTCCCCCTCACCGCCGCCCAGCGGCGCACGATCGCCGAGATCGAAGCCGACCTCGCCGCGCCGCACCCGATGCACCGGCTCCTGCAGGGCGACGTCGGATCTGGCAAGACGGTGGTCGCGGTCAGCGCCTTGCTGACTGCCGTGCAGGGTGGTCACCAGGGCGCGCTGATGGCGCCGACCGAGGTGCTGGCCGAGCAGCACGCCGCGGGCGTGCGCCTGCTCCTCGACGGCCTGGAGGTGCCGACGCGGGGCGAGTCGCTGTTCGCCGACCGGCCCCTGCGCGTGGAGCTGCTGACGAACCGGGTGGGCGGTGCCGAGCGACGGCGCGTCCTGGCCGGTCTCGGCGACGGCTCTGTCGACCTGGTCATCGGCACCCATGCGCTGATCCAGGAGGCGGTCGAGTTCCACAGCCTCGGCGTCGTCGTCGTCGACGAGCAGCACCGGTTCGGCGTGGAGCAGCGCGCCGCGTTGCGTGAGAAGGCGGGCGCGGTCGTACCGGACGTGCTCGTGATGACGGCCACGCCGATCCCGCGAACGGCGGCGATGACCGTGTACGGCGATCTCGACGTGAGTGTGCTCGACGAGCTGCCGCCGGGGCGGACGCCAATCGTGACCCGCTGGGCGGGCGGACCTCTGCTCGAGGCCGAGGCCTGGGCGGCCGTGCGCGCCGAGGTCGCCTCCGGCCGGCAGGCCTATGTCGTGTGTCCGCTGATCGAGGAGTCCGAGAAGCTGGAGGTGGCCTCGGCGGAGGAGACCTACGCCCGCCTCGCCGCGGGCGAGCTGCAGGGGCTGCGGCTGGGGCTGCTGCACGGACGGCTCTCGCCGGCCGACAAGGACATGACGATGGATCTGTTCCGCGCCGGCGGCCTCGACGTGCTCGTCGCGACGACGGTCATCGAGGTCGGTGTCGACGTGCCCAACGCGTCGGTCATGGTGATTCTCGACGCCGACCGGTTCGGCATCGCCCAGCTCCACCAGTTGCGCGGTCGGGTGGGCCGCGGCACCCACGAGTCGCAGTGCTGGCTGGTCACCGCCGCCGTCGACCCGAACCCCCGCGTCGACGCGATCGTGGCGTCGACGGACGGCTTCGAGCTGGCCGAGGTCGACCTCGAGCTGCGCGGCGAGGGGACGCTGATGAGCACGGCCCAGAAGGGCCGGAGCGATCTCCGGCTGGCGTCGTTGCGTCGCGATCGCGAGCTCGTGCAGCTGGCCCGCGACGCGGCGTTCGAGATCGTCGACGCCGATCTCGAGCTCGCGCAGCACCCGCTGCTGCTCGACGAGCTCACGCTGTTGCTCAGCGACGACGACACCGAGTTCTTGACGCGGAGCTGATCAGGCTGCGTCCGCGACGCGCTGCCGTCACTCTGACGGGCCGCCCTTCGAGGATCGTCGCTCGGCCAGGAACGGCTGGACAAGCGGCCGGAGCATGTCGCTGCGCTGCATGACCTCGGTGTGACGGGTGGCGGGCAGGACGGCGAGGCGGCAATCGGGGAACAGGTCGAGCATCTCGGCGGCGTGGTCGAGGCGGACGAAGTCTCGGTCGCCGATCACGAGGAGGGTCGGCGCAGCGATGCTGCGGATCTCGTCCGCGGTCCAGCCGGCGAAGTCGTGCACGACGGGCTGCATCCGCTCCAGGAACGGGAAGAAGTCGCCCGGGTTCGGCGCCACCGCCTCGTAGTCGGCCTGCCAGCGAGCGAACTCCTCCTCCGTCGGCAGCCGCGGGTCGTTCTGCTCGGGCGCGGTGATCTCGGGGTGATAGCCGTCGGGCCGGATGTGCGAGGCGCAGAGCACGAGGCGCCGGACCTTGGACGGATGGCGGAGCGCCACGCTCGTAGCGGTGAGCGCGCCGAGGCTGAAGCCCCACACGTCGACGGGTCCGCCGCCCGCGACGCGGTCGATCAGCTCGGCCACGTCGTCGGCGAAGCGCTCGATCGACATCGCCCGGCCGGTGTCCGGGGTGTGGCCGTGGCCCTGGAGCTCGACCCCGATGACCCGGCGGTCGTTCGTCAGCCAGGGGAGCACGTCGCGAAAGCTGCCGTCGAACGTGAGGATGCCGCCGTGGAGGGCGACGAGCGGCGGGCCCTCAGGGTCGCCGTGCTCCTCGTACCAGAGGGGGACGCCGTCGATCTGCTCGTGGGGCATGTCCTTCCGACGCCAGTGGCGGGCCAGACTCATCGGTCGGCTGACGGATGAAGGCGTCAGGGCGACGGCGGCCATACGGCCGAGTGGCAGATGGGTGCGGCCTCGGCGTACTCGTGATGCACCCCAAGACGCCCGCTTTGTTGAGCGGTCCGCGCACGTCTTTGTACGACCTCGGCGACCGAGCCATCATCCCCCGATGACCTACCACGCTGCGAGCCGCGAGCTTCAAGACGCACTTCGACACGCGCGGCTCGCGGACCGGCTTGCCGAGGTCACGGTCCACGACACGATCTCCGCCGAGGACCGCGCGTTCATCGAGGCGTGCGACATGCTCTTCCTCGCGACTGCGGACGCGGAGGGCCGGCCGCAGTGCTCGTACAAGGGCGGCGCGCCGCCGGCTTCGTCCGCATACTCGACGAGCGGACGACGTTGCCCGACTACGACGGGAACGGGATGTACCTGTCGGCGGGGAACGCGCACGTGTGCACGATCAGTCGCTGTCATCTCGTTCGAGGGCGACGGCTGCGGCTGAACGGGATCGCCTCGCAGTCGGACGACGGTTCCACTGACGCGGTGAGTGGCCGGAAGCGCAGTTCGTCTGGCGCGGCAGGCGACGGAAGTCTTTCCGAACTGCCCGCGCTACATCCACCACTACCGGCTCGTCGAGCGGTCACGCTATCGTCGAACCGCGCGCGGCTCGTTTCACCTGCGAGCCCAGCCGACCGCGACGACGCTGCGGCGGTCACACGTCGACGATGGCCGACGTCGGCGACGGCCGGACCGACTCACGCTGCACGTCAGCGGCGTCGCCGGACGGCCCGTCGACGACCCGGTCCACGACCCGCTCGCGGAGATCCTCGAACGCTGAGCGGAAGGCGCGCTCGGCGTCCGGCAGTCCACGACGCCCGGAGCCCGTGGCGATCGCCGATACCGGAGTGCACGTGGGCCGCGCTACGTCAAATCGACCGCCAGGATCTCCCGAAAGCTCACCTCGCCGAACGTGACACCTCGGGCTATCCCCTCGCTGCGCCGGCTCAAGCCCTCGTCAGCTGCTCGCTGTCTCGCGTCCTCATCAGACCAGGCAGTCCCGACGATGCCCTCCCCAGTCGAGCGGTCCATCATGTTGCGCATCCCGCGAAAGCCTGGTGAGGCTTTCATCCGACGGGGCCACATCGCTCTTGAAGAAGGCGAGGTTCTCGTCAATCTTCCCCGGATCCATGCTGATCCGCGTCACCATCAGCGCCGATCCCGGCTCCGGCGGCGGATCTCCGACCTCGGCAACAAGCTGCTCGACAGTTCTCAACCTTCATCTCGCCACCGATAACACCGATCGCTTCCTGCCGACTCGACGCCAACGCCGCCTCACTCGCATCCCGATCCTCCGCGGTGTCCCACAGCACACGCCGACGACACCGGCCGTCACGGCGTCGCGAGTACTTCGCGCTCACGATGAATCCCCGATAACCCTGTTGTCGAGCTCATCGCGGAGTTTGACCTTCTCCTCGAGGAACTTGACCCCGGCATCAATGTCCTTGGCTCCCGTGAACGTAACGACCCTCACATGCATGCCCGTCCCCAATCACTAGTCGCGTGACGAACGTACACCCCGTCGAGTCCTCGCGAGAGGGCTACTGGACTGACCCGGTTCGCGCGAGACCCTCCGATGACGCGAAACCCTCGGATGGTCAGGACTCGTCGATCGCGTCGTCGTCCAGGACGAGGTCCCAGCGGTCGAGGCAGTCCTCACAGCGGTAGGCGACGATGTCGCCGGGCTGCCACTCATCTCCCTCGGGGTCCTCGGGATCGCTTCGGCGGGGCGTGAGCAGGTGCGCCCGGCCCCCACAGTCCACACACGTGATGACGGAGTCCGGTTCGAGCATGGCCTGCTCACCCGTCGCCGGCCGCTCCGGGGCACTCGGCGAACATCGCGAACAGCTCGCCGGTGAGCTCCTCGTCCTGGTCGAGGGCATCCTCGCCCTCGACGAACGTGGTGACGAGGATCCGTCGCATCAGGTCGTCGTCGATTGCCCCCTCGAGGCACTCCACATCCTCGGTGGAGAGCTCCTCGTCGTTCGCCATCGACTGTACGAACAGGTTCTTGACGTCGATCCCGCAGGCCTCGAACGCGTCGTACATCTCGTTGCCGTCGTCCTCCGACAAGTCGGCGGTGGACAGGTCGACGTCCCCCTCCGAGCTGAAGTCCTCGGGCTCGATGCCCGCCTCGGCGAGACGGTCCGGCCCGATCGTCTCCACCCACCGCGGCGCCAGGCACTGCGCCTGTTCGCGATCGATCTCCAACTCGTCGGGATCGCTGTTGTCGAAGCTTTCGATCATCGCGTCGACGTAGGGCTGGGCCTCCTCGGACACCTCGACGTCGTCACCGCCGCCGGCGTCATCATCGTCACCGCATCCGCCGATGCTGACCGCGACGGCGGCGGCCATCAGCAGGGCGAGTGTCCGTGGCATCGATCCACCTCCTGGTCGACGGCCCGTCCACCGTAGCCTCGCATCTGTGCGCGTCGTCGCGGGAGAGCTCCGGGGGCGGAAGCTGGCGGCACCGGCCGACGGAGTGACCCGGCCGACAACGGACAAGGTCCGCGAGGCCGTCTTCAACGCCCTGACGAGCCTCGACGTGATCGTCGACGCCCGGGTCGCCGATCTCTACGCCGGCAGCGGCGCCCTCGGGATCGAGGCCCTCTCCCGCGGTGCCGAGCAC
The DNA here is from genome assembly GCA_963755235.1 of uncultured Acidimicrobiia bacterium. Taxonomy (GTDB): domain Bacteria; phylum Actinomycetota; class Acidimicrobiia; order Acidimicrobiales; family Ilumatobacteraceae; genus JALZMG01. The sequence continues at coordinate 208,884 of CAVWJT010000002.1, read as the reverse complement.
TGCACGTTCGTCGAACGAGGACGCGGCGCGCTGACCACACTGGACGACAACATCGCCGCCCTCGGGCTTCGGGACCGGGCCCGGGTCGTGGCGGGTGACGCCCTCGCCGTCGCCTCGCGGCTCGACGTCGACGTCGTGTTCGCGGATCCGCCGTACGACTTCGACGACTGGGCGCGGCTGCTCCACGCGCTCGGCACCGAGCGGGTCCGCCTGCTCGTGGCCGAGGCCGCCGGGCCGGTCGAGGCCGCGCCGGGCTGGGAGCAGGGGCGGGTCAAGCGCTACGGCCGCACGTGGGTGACGTTTCTGCATCGCGGTGAGCAGTGAGCGCCCATAGGCCGCTCACCGCTCACCACACGGGTCGTCTCCGCCGTGTTGTGAGCGATGAGCGCTCATAGGCCGCTCACCGCTCACCGCTCACGCGCAGCGGCAGCTCAGATGACCGTGAGCAGTACCGTGGCGCCCACTCATGGCCACCGTCCTGATCCCTGGCAGCTTCGATCCGATCCATCTCGGCCACCTCGACGTGATCGAGCAGGCGGCCGAGCTGTTCGGTCGCGTCGTCGTCGCCGTGATGTACAACCACGAGAAGGACACCGGGCTGTTCCCGGTCGACGAGCGCGTCGAGCTGATCGGGGCGAGCGCGGCGGCGGCCGGGGTCGGCGACCGCGTGGAGGTCATCGTGCACTCCGGCCTGGCGGTCGACGCGGTCACCGTCGCGGGAGCCGATTTCATCGTCAAGGGCCTGCGCACCGCGGCCGACTTCGAGATCGAGCAGCAGATGGCGCTGACCAACCAGTCGGTCACGGGCGTGCGCACGGTGTACCTGCCGTGTCGGGCCGATCGGGGTTTCATCAGCAGCCGCTTCGTCCGCGAGATCGCCCGGTACGGTGGAGACGTCTCCCACCTGGTGCCGGGACCGGTGGCCGACGCCCTGATCCGCCTGTTCCCACCTGCCGAGGCGCCATCCACCACCGAGCCATGAGCCACGACGACACCTACGACGAAGCGCAAGACGGCTACGACGAGATCGACGACGAGTACCCCGAGCCCGGCCAGGGTTACGTCGGCGACGCCGAGACCTTGTTGCGCCGCTCGATCGACATCATCGCCACCGCGCCGACGATGCCGCTGTCGTCATCACCGCGTATCGACCGCGACGAGATCATCGAGTTGCTCGAAGAGGCGCTGCAGCGGCTTCCCGACGAGCTGCGGCAGGCCCGCTGGATGCTGAAGGAACGCCAGGAGTTCGTCGCCAAGACCCGCCGTGAAGCCGACGAACTGCTCGAGGCCGCGCGGGTGCGCGCGGAGCGGATGGTGCAGCGAACCGAGGTCGTACGCGCCGCCGAGCAGCGGGCGCGCCAGGTCATGGAGACCGCCGAGGCCGACGCCCGCCGCCTGCGCCACGAGACCGAGGACTTCCTGGACCAGCGGCTCGGCAGCTTCGAGATCCTGCTCGACAAGCTGCAGAAGACGGTCGGGGCCGGCCGTCAACGGCTCTCCATCGGCGCCGCGCCCCTGCCCTCGGGCGACGCCGAGGAGGAAGAGGACCCCACCAAGGGGTTCTTCGACCAGGACCGGTAGGGCGATGGCCGCGACCCGGTCCCCCCTGGTCGTCAACGCCACCGAGCTGCTCCGCCAGCCGGGCAGCAGCCGCCGCGTCGCCAGCGACGTCGACCTCGCCGCGGTCGGGCTCGACGACCACCGTCTCACGAGTGACGTCGCCGTCGATGTGACGCTCGAGTCGTCGCTCGACGACGTGGTGGTCACCGGACTGCTGCGTGCCGCGCACCACGACGCCTGCCGGCGCTGCCTACGGGAGATCGACGACGTCCTCGAGGTGACGATCGACGAGCGCTACCGCGTCGATCCCACTCCTGTGGACGACGCCTTCCCGATCGTGAACGGGCAGATCGACCTGGCTCCGATGGTCCGCGAGGAGGTCCTCCTCGCCGTCCCCGACGGCCCGCTGTGCCGGCCGGACTGTCCCGGCCTGTGCCCGATCTGCGGCGCCGACCTGGCGGAGGGGCTGTGCGGGTGCGACACCACGGAGCGGGACGAGCGCTGGGCGGTCCTGGACCAGCTGCGCGTGGACGAGTGACGCCGTAGCTGTCGCGGCGCCGTCCCCGCTAGCCTGCACCAGCCGAGTTTTCGAGCCCGAGAGATCGAGACCCCGATGGCCGTTCCGAAGCAGAAGAAGTCGAAGTCGAAGTCGCGCAGCCGCCGCGCCGGCGCGTGGAAGCTCGCCACCCCGGCTCGCAGCGTGTGCCCACGGTGCGGCAACGCCAAGCTCCCGCACACGGTCTGCCCCTCCTGCGGCTGGTACAAGAACCGCTCCGCCATCGACGTCGCGTAAGCTCGCCCCGGCACCTCACCGTCGCCTAGCTTCCCCAAGCGATGTTGCCGATCGCCGTCGACGCCATGGGCGGTGACCGGGCACCGGGCGAGATCGTCGCCGGCGCCGTCGAGGCCGCGGCGGAAGGAATCCCCGTCGTGTTGGTGGGTCCGCCCGACCTGGAGGGCCGGGGCGACCTCCCGTTGATCCCGGCGACCGAGGTGGTCGGGATGGACGAGGACCCCGCCCAGGCGATCAGGCGCAAGAAGGACTCCACGCTCGTGCGCGCCGCCGAGGCCGTGCGTGACGGCAAAGCCTCGGCGATGATCTCCGCCGGCAACACCGGGGCGACGATGGCGGCCGCGCTGCTGCGCATGGGTCGGATCAAAGGGGTCACCCGCCCGGCGATCGCAACCCCGATCCCGGTCCCGGACTCCACGCCGACCGTGCTCCTCGATGCCGGCGCCAACGCCGAGGTCCAACCCGAGTGGCTGGTGCAGTTCGCCCAGATGGGCGCGGTGTTCGCCAGGCACCGCTTCGCCCTCGACAACCCGCGCGTCGGTCTGCTCTCGATCGGCGAGGAGCCCGGCAAGGGCGACATCCTCCGCAAGGAGGCCTACGGCCTGCTCGCCGTCGCGCCGGCCATCGACTTCATCGGCAACGTCGAGGGTCGCGACGTGATGAGCGATCGCGTCGACGTCGTCGTCACCGACGGGTTCACCGGCAACGTCGTCCTCAAGACCCTCGAAGGCGGAATGAAGGCGGTCGTGAAGGCGCTGTTCGCCGCGTTCGCGTCCGAGGACCACTACCAGCCGCACGCCGAGGCGCTGATGCCCGCGCTCCTCCCGCTCTACGAGTCGCTCGACCCGGACACCTACGGCGGGGCGATCCTGCTCGGCGTCGACGGGGTGTGCACGATCTCCCACGGCTCCACCGGCGCCAAGGCGATGGCCAACGGCATCCGGGTGGCGAAGGAGATGGTCGAGCACGGGATCGTCGAAGAGATCCGCGCTGCGGTGACTCTGACGGGAGCCTGAGTAGCATCACCCACCGATGCCCGCGGAGACCCACGTCGAACAGGGCCCGCTCGGCCGCCAGGAGATCTTCGAGATCGTGCGCGACCGGCTGGCCGACATCCTGGAGATCGATCCGTCGACGATCAGCGAGGGCCAATCGTTCGTCGATGATCTCGACGCCGATTCGCTGGCCCTGATCGAGCTCGTCGAGGCGCTCGAGGAGGAGTTGAGCGAGCGCACCGTCGGCTTCCGCATCGAGGACGAGGACCTCGCCGACCTGAAGACCGTCCGGGACGCCGTTGACTACGTGCACGCGCGCTGCGGGGAGGGCGGCTGAGCGTCGAGCCGACCGAGGGGCTCGCCGATCGCATCGGGTACACCTTCACCGACCCGTCGCTGATCACGCGGGCGATGGCCCACCGATCGTGGTGTGCCGAGCATCCCGGCACGCAGAGCAACGAACGGCTCGAGTTCCTCGGCGACGCCGTGCTCGGATGGGTGGTCGCCGACCTCGCCTACCACCGCTACGACGACCTGCCGGAGGGCGCGCTCACCGGGGTGCGCAAAGGGGTCGTGAACGCGCTCGCCCTGGCCGAGGTCGCCGTCGGCCTCGGGCTCGGCGAGCACCTGCTCCTCGGGCGGGGCGAGGACGCCGCGGGCGGCAGGGAGAAGCCCTCGATCCTGTCCGACGCGCTCGAGGCGCTGTTCGGCGCGGTGTACGTCGACGGCGGCCCGCCGGCCGCCCGTCACGTCGTCGAGCGCCTGATCGGGCCACGGCTCGCCGACACCGCCGCCCGCCTGGACTTTCTCGACTACAAGTCGCGTCTCCAGGAGCTGGCCGTTCGCCACGGCGCCGGCGCGCCGGAGTACCACACCCGGTCGGAAGGTCCCGATCACGCCAAGCGGTTCTTCGCCTCCGTCGTGATCGACGGGCGGATCGCCGGCGAGGGCACCGGGCGTTCGAAGAAGGCGGCGGAGCAGGCGGCCGCCGAGGCCGCCGGGCTCGACATGGACTCGGCCGACCCGACCATCGACTGATGCCGGAGCTGCCGGAGGTCGAGACCGTCCGTCGAGGGCTCGAGCAACGGGTCGTGGGCCGCCAGATCCTCGCCGCCGCCGTCGGCCGCGAACGCACGGTCCGGCGCACGTCGGCTCGCCAGCTGATCGACAGCCTCTCCGGCGCGACGATCCTGGCCGCCGGCCGGCGCGGCAAGTACCTCCTCTGCCCGCTGGACACCGGCGACATGCTGATGATGCACCTGCGGATGAGTGGCCAGCTGCTGCTCGTCCCGCGGGGGGCGCCGGCGCTCCCCCACACCCACGTCGTGCTGACGTTGTCCGGCGAGCCGCCCGAGGAGTTGTGGTTCGTCGATCCGCGCACGTTCGGCGAGGTGGTGGTGTTCGACCCCGACCACGTCGAGGTCGAGGTCCCCGAGCTCGCCCGGCTCGGCGTCGATCCCCTCGCCGACGGCCTCGGGCCCGACGCCCTGCGCAGCCTGCTCGCCACCCGGCGGACCCGCATCAAGCCGCTCCTGCTCGACCAGCACACGATCGCCGGGATCGGCAACATCTACGCCGACGAGATCCTCCACGCCGCCCGGCTCCATCCGGACCGAGTGGCGAACACGCTCCGGCGTCAGGAGGTGGTGCGGCTGCACGACGCGATGCACGACGTCCTCGCCGCGGCCGTCATCGCCGGTGGTTCGACGCTGGGCAACTCCCAGTACGTCGACCTCATGGGCAGCGGAGGCTCCTACCAGGACGACCACCGGGTCTACGGTCGGGCGGGGGAGCGGTGCTCGACCTGCGGTCGGGGCATCATCAAGCGGGCCGTCGTGAACGGCCGCTCCACGTACTGGTGTCCGTTCTGCCAGCGGGCGCCCCGGTGAGGACGCGACAAGACCATCCTCCAGTGCCCGCGTGAGGGCCGGTATCGTCGCCCGCGCCGTGTTCTTGAAGAGCCTCACTCTCAAGGGTTTCAAGTCGTTCGCCGAGGCCACGACGCTGGAGCTCGAACCGGGCGTCACCGTCGTCGTGGGGCCCAACGGATCGGGCAAGTCCAACGTCGTCGACGCCATCGCATGGGTGCTCGGCGCCCAGGCACCGAGCGCCGTGCGCAGCCAGAAGATGGACGACGTGATCTTCGCCGGCACTGCCTCGCGCCCGGCCCTGGGCCGGGCCGAAGTCAGCCTCACCATCGACAACTCGGCCGGCCTGCTCGGCATCGAGTTCAGCGAGGTCACCGTCCGCCGGACGCTCTTCCGCACCGGTGACAGCGAGTACGCCATCAACGACGTGCCCTGCCGCCTGCTCGACGTCCAGGAGTTGCTCTCCGACGCCGGGGTCGGGCGCCAGCAGCACGTGATCGTCAGCCAGGGCCAGATCGACGCCGTGCTCAACGCCCGGCCGGAGGATCGCCGGGCGATCGTCGAGGAAGCGGCCGGGGTGCTCAAGTACCGCAAGCGCAAGGAGAAGGCCGAGCGCCGCCTCGACTCCACCGAAGCCAGCCTGGTGCGGGTGCAGGACCTCCTGCGCGAGGTCCGCCGCCAGCTCCGCCCGCTCGAACGACAGGCCGAGGCCGCCAGGCGGCACGGCGAGCTGATCGGCGAGCTCACCGCCCTGCGGGTGTACCTCGCGGGCCGTGACATCGCCGGCCTGCGGACCAAGCTCACCGCCCTCGCCGCGGCCAAGCTCGACGGGGCGCAGGCCGAGTCGGCGCTGAAGGCGGAGCTCGCCCGGCTCGACACCGAGGTGATGGCGGTCGGCGCCGACCTCACGGCCCGGGGCGCCGACGACCTCAGTGATCGCCTGGTCCACGTCGAACAGCTCCGGGAGCGGGCACGCGGTCTGGCGGCGGTGATCGTCGAACGGCGCCGGGGAGTGGAACGCGACCGGGGGCAGCTCCTGGACGCCGACATCGTGGCGAGCCTCGAGAGCGACGCGGCGAGTCACCGCGACGAGCTCGCCGCGGTCGAGGCCGAGTTGACCACGCTGCGCCCCGCGTTGGACGTCGTCGCCGCCGACGAAGCCGCCCTCGCCGCCGAACGGCAAGGGGTCGTCGGGCTGTTCGACCCGGCGCCGGCCACCGCCGCCGCCAGTGCGATCGCCGAGGTCCGCGGGGAACTGCGGTCCCGGCAGGCCGCGGCGGAGCGGGCGGATGCCGATCTGCGCCGGTCGACAGAGCGCGTCGCGGCACTGACCCACCGGCTCGAGGAGCTCGCCCAGGAGGCGGACGAGGCCCGCCACGACTGCAACGCGGCCGAGCTCGTCGAAACTCCGCTGGTCGAGGAGATCGCCCGGGCCAAGGCTCGCCGCCAAGAGGCCGAGGCCGAGGTCGACTCGGTCGAACACGCCCACCGGGACGCCCGGGAGCGCGCCTCGAGCTGGACCGCCCGCGTCGAGGCGCTGCAGCTCGCCCTCGACGCCGCCCACGCGCGCGCCGGCGCCGAGCGCCTGGCGGGCACGCCCGGCGTTCTCGGCCCGCTGCTCGACCTCATCCGCATCGATGCCGGCTGGGAGGCGGCGGTCGAAGCCGCGCTCGGCGAGGCCCTCGACGCGGTCGTGACGACCGACCCGGCGGCCGCAGCCCGCGCGCTCGCCGCGCTGGGCGCCGCCGACACGACGGGCGCGGTGCTCGCCCTCGGTCTCGCCGCGCCGAGCGGTGAGGACCGGCCGTCGGGGGGCGATCCGGTGCGGTCCCACATCGCGGCGGACCGGGTGTCCGTCGGCGCGCTGCTCGACCGGTTGCTGGCCACAGCCGTGAGAGTCGACGACCTCGATGCCGCGATCGAACTGGCCGCGCACCATCCGACCGCGATCATCGTCACCGCGAACGGCGACCGCCTCGGCGCATCGGGGTGGCGCCTGGGCGCGGCCTCGTCGGGCGGGGTCACCGCCGCCGCCCTCGCCGAGGCCGTGAATCGCGCCGAGCAGGCCGGTCGGGAGACCGAGCGGTGCCACGCCGAGCACCAGCGGGCCCAAGCGGCGCTCTCGACCATCCGTCGACACCTGGACGACCTCGAGGGCCGCCTCGAAGCGAACGACTCGCGGGTGACGGCCGCCTCGGAGGCGCTGGCACGGGTCAACGCCGAACGCCGCGATGCCGAGGTCGAGCTCGGGTCCCTCCGGGCCCGCACCGACGAGCTGCGCGCCCACGTCACGACGGAGCGCGACCGGATCGTCGAGCTCGAGCGGCTGCTGCCCGACCTCGAGGCGGGTGAACTTGCCGAAGCCGACGCAGTGCGCTCACGCCACGAGACGAGGGTGGCGCTCGACGCCCGGGCGGCCGTGCTGGTGGGTCGGCGACGCGACCTGGAGGTCCGGGCGGCCGCCCTCGGGGAGCGGGCCCAACTCCTGCGGGGGCGGCTCGAGGACACCGAGCGCCGGCTGGCCGCGGACGCCGATGCGCGCGCCGGTGCCACTCGCCGCCGCATCGAGGTGGAGCGGGCGCTGGCCGCGCTCGACGGGCTCGCCCGCCTGGTCGAGGCCCACCGCACCGTCGTCGACGCGCATCACGATGAACTGGTCGACCGGCGCCGGCACCAGACCGAGGAGGTCATGGCGCTGTCGCACCGGCTCGACGAGTTGCGGGCCGCGCGCAGCGCCGCCGAGCGGTCCCTCGACGAGACGAGGGAGCGGGCGCGGCGAGCCGAGGTCGACGAGGCCGAGGCGCGGCTGCGGTTGGAGTCGGCCGTCGAGATGCTGCGCCACGACTTCGACGTCGAACCGGCCGTGGCCGAGCAGGCCGAGGCGCCGGAGTTGCCGGAGGGTGTGTCGCCCCAGGCCCGGGCCCGCGAGCTCGACCGCGAGCTGCGGCTGCTCGGGCCGATCAACCCCCTCGCGTTGGAGGAGTTCACCGAGCTGCAGCAGCGGCACACCTTCCTCGAGGAGCAGCTCGAGGACGTCAAGACGACCCGCCGCGAGCTGAACCGTGTGATCCGCGCCGTCGATCACGAGATCCAGACGGTCTTCGCTGCGGCCTACGCCGACGTCAGCGCCAACTTCGCCACCCTCTTCACGACGCTGTTCCCCGGGGGGACCGGTCGCCTGGTGCTGACCGAGCCGGATGACCTGCTCGCCACCGGCATCGAGGTCGAGGCCAAGCCGGGCGGCAAGAACGTGAAGAAGCTGTCCCTGCTGTCGGGAGGCGAGCGCAGCCTGACCGCGCTGGCCTTCCTGTTCGCCGTGTTCCGCAGCCGGCCGTCGCCGTTCTACGTGATGGACGAGGTCGAGGCCGCCCTCGACGACGTCAACCTGCACCGTTTCCTCGGGCTGCTCGCCGAGTTCCGCCGCGAGGCCCAGCTGCTCATCGTCAGCCACCAGAAGCGGACGATGGAGGCCGGCGACAGCCTGCTCGGGGTGACGATGCAGCCGGGCGGCTCGTCGAAGGTGCTCACCGAGCGCGTCTCCACTCCTGCTTGACGCGCCGTCACGGCGTGTGACAACGAGCACGCGCCACGAACCGAGTCGTGTCACCTGGGCGACAGAGGAATACGGCGCGTTGGAGGATCCTGCGTATCGAGGCCGCCGACCGACGGCTTCTGACACGAGGGAGTCCTGAAATGAACCAACGGCGTTTGTTTGCCGCAGTCGGGCTGGCCGGTGCACTCGCAGTGGCCGCCTGCGGCGCCGAAGACCAAGTCACCAAGCCGGCTGCCCAGCCGGCCAACGCATCCCAGAACGCCGCCGAGGCGTTCCAGCACTACTACGACGTCACCCATCCGGCGCCCAAGAAGGTCGTCAGGTTCAACGGCGATGCCAAGGACCACCCTGGGTACGGCCAGATCTCACCGGCAGCCCAGAAAGCCGCCGAGGCGTTCCAGCACTACTACGACGTCACCCGTCCGGCGCCCAGGAAGGTCGTCACCCTCAACGGTGATGCCAAGGACCACCCTGGGTACGGCCAGATCTCACCGGCAGCCCAGAAGGCCGCCGAGGCGTTCCAGCACTACTACGACGTCACCCGTCCGGCCCCCAGGAAGGCCGTCACCTTCAACGGTGATGCCAAGGACCACCCGCGGTACGGCCAGATCGAGTCGCCGGCGTTCAACGGTGACGCCAAGGACCACCCCAACTACGGACAGACCGAGCCGGCCGGGAATCAGGTGCTGCCGCTCCGGGCCAGCCAGAACCTGGACGCCCAGCGGGTGTCGATGCAGGTCGAGTTGGCGGCGCTCGCCATCCGCGATGGGTTGACCGGCCTCTCGCCGGCCTTCCTCCAGCGGGTCGAGGTGTGCAGCGGGCTGTCACCCGCCTCCACCAGCGGGTGCACGGTGGACGAGCTGAACGCCGCTCTCCCGGGCAATCCCCGCTGAGCGACCTCAGCCACCAGGTGGCGCACAAAGGGCCGGCCGCACCCGCGGCCGGCCCTGTCGCGTCTCCCGGTTTCTTCTCGCCCGTCAGACGTCGGTGACCTCGACCGACGCTCCCTCCGGTAGCCGTCCACGCAGGCCGGTAACGGCTGCCGCGATCGCTTCCGGCGCGCCGTCCAGGGCGACGTCGAGACCGACCCGACCGTCGTCGAGGAGCGATGGCGGTTCCGACGAGACCAGGTCGACTCCATCGGCGTCGGCGAGCGCGGTGGCGACGCCCACCACGAGTGCGGCGGGGCCCTCGAATCGGATCCGCTGGACGCTCACGTGTCCAGCGTCGCACGTCGGGACAGCAGCGTGTGCGACACTGTTTCCGGGGACGAGGAGAGGGAGACGTGGCGACGTTGTTGTTGGAGTCGCTCTCGGACGATTCGCGGGCCTTGGTGCTCGAACTGTCGCGCGTCCGGCGCGTCGCCGCGGGTGAGCACCTGTGTCACCACGGTGACGAGGCCGACTGCATGTACGTCGTCGAGTCGGGCCGGCTCGCCGTGCGGGCGACGACGATGGACGGTGACACCGCGATCGTCCGTGTGATCGGCTCGGGCGAGGTCGTGGGAGAGCTGGCGTTGCTCGTCGACGGGCTGCGACGGACCGGCAGCGTCGTCGCTGTCGAGCCGTCGGTGGTGCGGGTCATCCACCGGGCGCAGTTCGCCGAGATCCGCGCCCGCGACCCGCTGATCGATCGGGCCCTCGTTTCCGATCTCGCCGCCCGCCTGGCCTCACTCTCCGAACAGTTGGTCGTCAATCAGTTCGGCACCCTCGCCCAACGGGTGGCCGAGCGGCTGCTCGTGCTCGACGAGGTCTACCGTCACGGCTGGATCGACGTGACCCAGGAGGCGCTGGGGGCGATGACCGGCGGCTCCCGTCAGGCCGTCAACCGTGTGCTCGCCGATGCCGCCGCGAGCGGATTGATCGGGGTGCGCCGCGGCGCCGTGCGAGTGCTCGACCCCGCCGGCCTCGCCGCCCGCCAACGTTGACGCTTCTCGCGCCCGAGGTGTCCGACGCCACGATCTCTCCGCCGCCCTGTGTCGTGTGGGTGACAGAGCAGGCGACCGATCGGGCTCACACTGTCGGTGAGGAGCTGTCGACCGGCGGCGCTCAGACGCAAACGAGGGAGTGCGCATGAGAGTCAACGCTGGACATGGCCGATTGATCCTTCGCCGCCGCCCCGGGCGGAGTCGGCGGCGACCGAACTGACCGCGGTCGGGGCTGCGGCCCTGCCCGCGGTCGGTGCACTCCCGCAGCAGCTCGTCCGGATCGTCGGCACGGGCCTTTGATGCGGTGTCACCCTCGTCGCCGTCGCCATTGGTCGACGTCGCCCTTGCGGTCGTGATCTCAGGCGCGGGAGGCTCCGATCAGGCGGTCGCCGGTTCCGGCGACCGCCTGATTGGCTGTTCGACCGTCGGCCTCTAGGACATCTCCAAGGGGACCAATCAACCCTTGAATTGTTGACTGAACTAGTCGACAATTGAGCCCGAGCGCCCAGGGAGGTCCCGCCATGTCCGTCAACTCTTCCACCCGCCTGAACGACGTCGACCTCGGCGCCGTCGCCGGCCTCGTCGAAGCGATCCAGGAGCGTCCCGACGTGGCGAACACCACGTGGTCGGCCGAGGTCAGTTGGTCCGGGGGGTTCCGGTCCGAGGCCCAGGTTCGGGAGTTTCCCCCCGTCCCGTCGGACGAGCCGGTCGCGCTCGGTGGGACCGACGGCGCGCCGAATCCCGTCGAGCAGCTGCTCGGTTCGCTCGGCAACTGCCTCGCCGTCGGGTACGCCGCCAACGCCTCCGTCGCGGGAATCGCCCTGCGGGATGTACGCATCGAGCTGTCCGGCGACGTCGACCTGCGCGCCTTCCTCGGCCTGCAGGACGGGCACGCCGGGTTCGACGGCATCCGCGTGTCGGTGCATGTCGACTCCGACGCCTCCGCGGACGCACTGGAGGCACTGCACGCCAAGGTGATCGGCTCGTCGCCCGTCGGCCACACGCTGAGCCGGGCGATTCCACTGGAGTTCGACCTGGTCAGCGTAGCCCGCCGCGCTCTCTGCGTCTCGCGGAGCCCGCTATTCGGCCAGCTCGTCGGCAGTGAGGGCGCGCAGGATGCAGAACTCGTTGTCCTCGGGATCGGCCAGCACCACCCATGTCACGTCGTCAGGCTGACCGACGTCGACGCGGCGGGCTCCCATCGCCTCGAACCGGGCGACCTCTGCCGCCTGGTCGTCCGGGCGCAGGTCCAGGTGCAACCGGTTCTTGACCGACTTCGGTTCGGGCACCCGCAGGAAGAGGATGTCGGCCGCCACGCCGTCTTCGGGACTGCCCAGCGGGCGGCTCGAGCACCACCTCATCGGGTTCTGATTCGGTGATGCGCCATCCCAACGCGTCCGCCCACCACTGGGCGAGCGCGGCCGGATCGTGGGCATCGACGGCGAGTGCCTGGAGTCGGATCGTCATGCGCCGATGCTCGCGCGCCGAACTCGCTCACGGCGGCGCGGCGGGCCGTCGATAGCGTCGGGCGGCGATGGAGTGGATCTACCTCGTCCTGATCGCGCTGGTGGTCGTGTTCGGCATCGCCGTGCTGATCGCCAATCGCCGGAGGGCCCAGCGCTCGATCGAGGCACCGTCGGTGCCGCCGGCCGCGCCCCCGACCGCACCCCCACGGGCGGGGACGGCGGTGCTCGAACCCGAGGTCGCCGCGCCGGAGGTGGTGGCCCCGCCGGCCCGCCTTCGCGACCGGATGGCCCGGGCGCGTTCGGCCTTCGCCGGTGCGTTCGCCGGCGTCCGCGGTCGCCGAGGCATCACCGACGAGACGTGGGACGAGCTGGAGGAAGGTCTCCTGCGGGCCGATGTGGGCGTCGGTGTGACCACCGACCTCCTCGACGGACTCCGGGCGGAGGTCAAGAACAAGGAGATCACCGAGCCCGGGCAGCTCCTCGATGCCCTGCGCGGAGAGATGCAGGCTCGGCTCGGTGGCGCCGACCGGTCGCTGCGCTACGACCCCGCCGAGAGCCCCAACGTCTGGCTGTTCGTCGGCGTCAACGGCGTCGGCAAGACCACGAGCATCGGCAAGGTGGCGAGCCAGCAGCGCGCCGAGGGACGCCGCGTGCTGGTGGCCGCGGCCGATACGTTCCGCGCCGCCGCCGCCGAGCAGCTCGAGACCTGGGCCGAGCGCGCCGGGGCCGAACTGGTCCGGGGAAACGAGGGGGGCGATCCCAGTGCCGTCGTGTTCGACGCCGTCGAGCGGGCCACGGCGCGCGACATCGACCTGGTGATCGCCGATACGGCCGGACGTCTGCACACCAAGACCAACCTGATGGAGGAGCTGCGCAAGGTCCGCCGGGTGGCGGACCGGGGCGCCGGCCGGGTCACCGAGGTGCTCCTCGTCATCGACGCCACCACCGGGCAGAACGGGCTCGCCCAGGCGCGCGAGTTCGGCGAGGCGACCCAGGTCACCGGCGTGGTGCTGACCAAGCTCGACGGGTCGGCCAAGGGCGGCATCGTCTTCGCCATCGAGACCGAGCTCGGCATCCCGGTCAAGCTGGTCGGGCTCGGCGAGACGATCGAGGATCTCGTGGCGTTCGACCCGCACGAGTTCGTCGACGCCCTGTTCTGAGGAGCCTTCCCCGGACGGACGGCTCAGCCAGCGGGCTTGTGGCCGACGGCGTTCCACCCCTGGTCCTGGTACACGCTGACCTCGACGTCGACGAGCCCGGCCGCTCGGAGGCGGTCGGCCAACCCGGCCGGGTCGACCGGCTGGTACACGTCGTCGTGGTGGAACTCGCGCAGGCCGTCGCTCGCCATGCTGTCGGCGGCGACGAAGACCCCTCCGGGGCGGAGGACCCGGGCGACCTCGGCGAACAGGCGGTCCTGCAGTTCTGGCGTCGGGACGTGGTGGAGCATGAAGAACGCCGTGGCCCCGGAAAAGCGATCGGCCTCGAACTCGAGGTCGGTCGCATCGCCCTGCACGACGTCGACATTGGCCCCGGCGTACCGCTCGGCGAGTCGGTCCGCGAGCTCAGGATGGATCTCGACGGCCGTGACCCGCTCGACGCGCTCGCGCAAGTAGTCCGTCGTGGCGCCATAGCCCGGTCCCACCTCGAGGAGCTCCGGCCCGAGGTCGGTCGGCCCGAGGATCGCCGGGAGGATGTGGTCGCGGAGTTCGGCGCGCCACTCGTCGCTGGCGCAGAACTGCTCGTGCCCGTCGTTCACGGCACCGACGTTATGAGACGTCGCTCACGCGGCGACGACGGGTTCGCGGGCGATCACCTCGACGTGCGGGTGCGGCCGCAGCCCGGCCGTGAGGATGAGGCCCTGGCGGCGGGAGAAGACCATCGCCGCGACGAGGGTCCCGAGGACCGTGAGCGCGCCACCTCCCACCAGCGTCCAACGGGCCCCGAAGTGCTCGGCGAGCCATCCCAGTGCCGGAGCTCCGACCGGGGTCCCGCCCATGAAGATCGCCATGTACAGCGCCATCACGCGGCCGCGCATCTGCGGCGCGGCGGACATCTGCACGAAGGCGTTGGCGGCGGTGATCATGGTCAGCGCGCTGAACCCACACAACGGAAGGAACACGGCGAACGTCAGGTACGTCGGCATCAACCCGGCGATCATCACGGCCACGCCGAACGCCAGCGCGGCCCCGATGACGAGACGCTGGCGCGACTGCGCCCGTCGCGCGGCGAGCAAGGAACCGCCGAGCGAGCCGATGGCGAGGATCGAGCCGAGAATGCCGTACTCGCCGGCGCCCTTGCCGTACACCTCGGTCGCCATCAGCGCCGTCGTCATCTGGAAGTTCAAGCCGAACGTGCCGGCGCAGAACACGACCGCCATCACGAGCATGATGTCGGGCCGCGAGCGCACGTAGTGCAGGCCGGCGCGGAGCTGGCCGCTGGCGCGGGGGACGGGTTCGGTGGGCTTGAGCTCGGCGGCGCACATCCTGGTCAAGGACACGATGACGGCGAGGTAGCTGGCCGCGTTGAGGAGGATGACCCAGCCGGTGGCGGTGACGCCCGAGCCCATCCAGGCGATCAGGAGCCCGGCGACCGCCGGACCGATGACCCGGCCGAGGTTGAACGACGCCGAGTTCAGGCCGACCGCGTTCGCCAGCTGGTCCGGACCGACCATCTCGTTGACGAACGCCTGGCGCGCCGGGACGTCGAACGCCGCGGCGGCGCCGAAGACGAACGCGATGACGTACACGTGCCACGCCGTCACCAACCCGGTCACGGCAAGGATGCCGAGCACCCCGGCGGTGACGGCGAGCGCGACCTGCGTGACGATGAGCACCTTGCGCTTGGAGTAGCGGTCGGCGATCACCCCGGCGATCGGGGAGAAGCAGCACGAGCGGCAGGAACTGGAGGCCGGTCGTGATGCCGAGCGCGCCGGCGCTGCCGGTGAGCGTGAGCACCAGCCAGTCCTGGGCGACGCGCTGCATCCACGTGCCGACGTTCGAGACGAGCGACCCGCCGGCGAAGAGGCGGTAGTTGCGGACGCGGAGGGCGGCGAACGTGGACCTCACGAGCCCGCCACCTCCTCGAGCAGGGGCGCCACGTCGCGGAGGAGGGCCCGCTGTTCGGGAGAGAGCTCGGCGAGCCGATGAGCCAGCCAGGCGTCGCGGCGCCGGCGATCCTCGTCGAGGACCTGCCGGGCGGCCGAGGTGAGGGCGACCATGACCTGGCGCCCATCGGTCGGATGCGGGCTCCGCGTCACGAGGCCGGCCTCGGCGAGGCTGTTCACGGTGCGGGTCATCGACGGCGGCTTGACCTTCTCGATGCCGGCCAGCTCACCGACGGTCAGCTCGCCGCAGCGGTTGAGGGTCCCGAGCGTGGCGAGCTGGTTCATGCTCAGGGCGTCGGTGCTCTTCTCCAGCCGCAGCCGTCGGGCCAGGCGCATGACGCTGATGCGCAGCGAGCTGGCGAGGTCGGCGTCGGCGCGCTGGAGCGAGGGTCACATCCTTAGCCTAACTCATTAGCGATGCTAATCAAATCCGGGTTTGTGTCACCCGATCGTCGTCGATGCGGCGGCTCGGTGACACAGATCCGGAGTCCGGGCCGATCGAGCGACCGATAGCGTCGGACGTGCATGTTCGAGAACCTGTCCAATCGGCTGGAAGGGATCGTCAAGCGGATCCGCGGCAAGGGCCGGCTGACCGAGGCCGACGTCGACGAGATCCTCGGCGAGATCCGCACCGCCCTGCTCGACGCCGACGTCAACGTGGGTGTCACCCGTGACGTCGTCGCCCGTATCCGGGCCGAGACCATCGGGGCGACGCGGTCCCAGGCGCTCGACCCGGCCCAGCAGGTCGTCAAGACCGTCAACGCCGAGCTCACCCGCATCCTCGGCGGCGAGACGCTCAAGATCACCTACGCCGGGCGGCCGCCGACGACCGTGCTGATGGCCGGCCTCCAGGGCTCGGGCAAGACCACCGCCGCGGCCAAGCTCGCCCGCTGGTTCAAGACCCAGGGGCGCCAGCCACTGCTCGTCGGCGCCGACCTCCAGCGTCCGGCCGCCGTCGAGCAGCTGCGCACGCTCGGGCGGCAGATCGACGTGCCGGTGTTCTCCGAGCCGGGTGACCCGGTGCTCACCGCGGCCCGCGGATTGGCCGAGGCCCGGCGGCTCGGCCGCGACGTCCTGATCGTCGACACGGCCGGTCGCCTGGCGATCGACGCCGAGATGATGGAGCAGGTCCGGCTGATCTCCGGGGCCGTCGCGCCGCACTACACGTTCCTCGTCATCGACGCGATGACCGGTCAGGACGCGGTCACCGTCGCCGAGGCGTTCCACCACACCCTCGCGATCGACGGCGTGATCCTGTCCAAGCTCGACGGCGACGCACGCGGCGGCGCCGCCCTCAGCGTGAAGGAGGTGATCGGCCGCCCGATCGCCTTCGCCTCCACGGGCGAGAAGCTCGACGCCTTCGAGCAGTTCCATCCCGACCGCATGGCCGGGCGGATCCTCGGCATGGGCGACGTGCTCACGCTCATCGAGCAGGCGGAGCAGGCGTTCGAGAAGGACCAGGCGGAGGAGGCGGCGAGCAAGCTGCTGGAGGGGGCGTTCACCCTCGACGACTTCCTCGAGCAGATGCAGCAGCTGAAGAAGATGGGTCCGCTCGGCAATCTGCTGGGGATGATGCCGGGCATGCCGAAGGAGCTCAAGGGGGCCGAGATCGGCGACGACGAGCTGAAGCCGGTCGAGGCGATCATCCGCTCGATGACGCTCGAGGAACGGGCGATGCCCCAGCTGATCAACGGGTCCCGCCGCTCCCGCATCGCCAACGGTTCGGGCACGACGCCGTCGGATGTGAACCGCCTCGTGAAGCAGTTCTCCGAGATGCAGAAGATGATGAAGCGCTTCGGGATGGCGGGCAAGGGCAAGAAGGGCAAGCGGCGCGGTGGGTTCCCCGGTCTGCCGCCAGGTGAGGGCTTCCCCGACCTCGCCGAGCTCGCCGGTGGCCTGCCGCCCGCACCGCGCTGACGAAGCCGAATGGAGAACACCACCGCTAACCTTCCGTGGTTCGTCATCTCACCTCGAAGGACCGTTCATGGCAGTGAAGCTGCGCCTCACCCGCGTCGGCAAGACCAAGCAGCCGCAGTACCGCATCGTCGCCGCTGACTCGCGCTCACCCCGCGACGGCCGCTTCATCGAGATCCTCGGCCACTACAACCCGCGCACCGATCCGTCCAGCCTCACCGTCGACAACGACAAGGCGGTGAAGTGGCTGCAGCAGGGCGCTCAGCCGACCGACCGGGTACGCAAGCTGCTGGAGATCTCCGGTGCGCTCGAGCAGTTCGGCGCCACCAAGGGGTCGCCTCCGGCCAAGGCCGATCAGGAGAGCCAGTGACGCTCGACTCGGGGGTCGACGGCTCCGAGCCCGGCGACGGAGAGCCGGACAACAAGGCCGTCGCCCCCACCGCCACGGCCGTGCTCAAGCACATCGTGACCTCGATCGTCGACGACCCCGAGGCGGTGCGGGTCGAAGCGGTCCGGAGCCGGGGTCGCGTCCGCCTCGACGTGCGCGTCGGGCCCGGTGACCTCGGTCGGGTCATCGGCCGCCGCGGCCGTACGGCCCAGAGCATCCGCGCCGTCGTGCGCGCCGCCGGCACCCGCGACGACACCGACGTCGACGTCGAGTTCCTGGACGATTGACGGCTCGGCCGCCGGACGGCTTGCTCGAGATCGGGCGCATCCGCCGGGCCCACGGACTACGCGGCCAGGTGGCCGTCGAGCTCGGCACCGACCGCCTCGAGCGCCTCGTGCCCGGCTCTCGCTGGCATGCTCGCGACGGATGGCTCACCGTCGCCGCGGCGTCGCCGCACCAGAGCCGGTGGCTCGTCACGTTCGAGGAGATCGTCGACCGCACGACCGCCCAGCGCTACACCAACACCCCGGTGTACGCCGAGCCGCTCGACGATCCCGACGAGCTGTGGGTGCACGATCTCATCGGCTCGGCGGTCGTCGAGACCGACGGCACGCCGCGGGGCGTGTGCGTCACCGTCGTCGCCAACCCCGCCGCCGACCTGCTCGAGCTCGACTCCGGGGCGCTGGTGCCGGTGGTGTTCATCGTCGAGCACCGCGGCGGCCGGGTCGTGATCGACCCGCCGACGGGTCTGTTCGACGACGTCGCGGGTGACCCGTGAGGATCGAGGTCTTCAGCATCTTCCCCGACGTGGTCGACGAGTTCTGCCGCGCCAGCCTGCTCGGCAAGGCGCGCGCCGCCGGTCTGCTCGACCTGCGGACCCACGATCTGCGGGCCCACGCCGTCGATCCGCACCGGACCGTCGACGACGCGCCGTTCGGCGGCGGGGCCGGGATGCTGATGCGGCCCGAGCCGGCGTTCGCCGCGATCGAGGCGGCCGACCCGGTCCGTCCGCTGCTGCTGCTCGGTCCGGGCGGGCGGACGTTCGACCAGACGTGGGCGCAGGAGCTGGCGGCGACTGAAGGGTTCAGCCTGTTGTGCGGGCGCTACGAGGGAGTCGATCACCGGATCCGGCAACACCTCGTCGACGGCGAGCTGAGCGTCGGCGACGTCGTCCTCGCCGGTGGGGAAGTGGTGGCGTGTCTCGTGATCGAGGCGGTGACCAGGCTGGTGCCCGGCGTCGTCGGCAACGAGGCCAGCCCGGTGACCGAGAGCTTCGGCGGACGCGGCCTGCTCGAGGAGCCGCAGTTCACCCGGCCGGCGGAGTTCAGGGGCTGGGAGGTCCCCGAGGTGCTCCGCAGTGGCGACCACGGGCGGATCGAGCGGTGGCGCCACGCGCAGGCGCTGTACCGGACGCTCCTCGTCCGCCCCGATCTCATCGAGTCCCGCGGCGGACTGAGCGCGGACGAGGTCGCGCTGTTGGAAGAGTTCCCACCCGTCCCGTATCCTTCGTGAACCCTTCTCCCGGGACGAGCACCGCCATGAAAGCCACCGACCTCATCGACAACGAGTCACTGCGCGACGACATCCCTCGACTTCGCTCCCGGTGACGAGGTCAAGGTCCACGTGCGGGTGGTCGAGGGGAACAAGGAGCGGGTGCAGATCTTCCAGGGCAACGTCATCGGGCGCCAGGGAAGCGGGCTGCAGGAGACCTACACCGTGCGCAAGCTCAGCTACGGCGTCGGGGTCGAGCGCACGTTCCCCCTCCACACGCCCACCGTGACCAAGATCGAGGTCGTCAAGCGCGGCGACGTCCGCCGGGCCAAGCTGTACTACCTCCGCGGGCGCACCGGGAAAGCCGCGAAGATCCGCGAGAAGCGCGAATTCTGACCGCCCCTGCGGGCTGATCGAGCGCCATGCGCGCTCCCTCTCATCGACACAGGGAGCACGCGCATGTGGACAAGCCATCTCGAACGTGGTCGCCAGGGCGAGGAGCTCGCCGCGACCTGGTATCGCCGCCACGGCTACGACATCGTCGAGCGCAACTGGCGCTGCTCGACCGGTGAGGTCGACCTGATCGCGCGCCGCGGCGCCCTCCTCGTCGTGTGCGAGGTGAAGGCCCGGCGCACCGACACCTTCGGGCCGCCGGCGGCGGCGGTCGGCCGGGTGAAGCAGCAGCGGCTCCGCCGGCTGGCCGCGGAGTGGCTCGCCACCCACGACGTCCACGGCGTCGACGTCCGCTTCGACGTCGTCGCCGTCACTGGTGCAGACGTCGAGGTCATCGAGGGCGCGTTCTAGGAATCTACGGAGCGGCTGTGTTCGCTCGCGATCAATTACCGTGAGCAAATGCTCACCGGCGGGATGGGGCCGAGATGAGTGCCGACGACCGGTTGTGCGTCGACGTGCTCGGCCCGATCGGGGTGCGCGATCCCGAGGGCCGGGACCTCACGCCGGACGGGTCGCTGCAGCGCCGGCTCCTGGCGTTCCTGGTGCTCCGTCGGGGACAGGTCGTGTCGGTGGACGCGGCGATCGACGCGCTGTGGCCGGCCAAGCCGCCACGAGATCCCGTGGCCGCGCTGCACAACCATGTGTTCCGGCTGCGCCGGGGTCTGCCCGACGGGGTCATCGAATCAACGGGCAACGGGTACCGGCTGTCCCCGTCAACGATCGATCTCGACGCCGACCGCCTGGCCGCGGCGCTGAGCGCCCGCGACGCCGCGGATCCTGCCGCGCAGGCGGTGATCGACGAGATCCTCGCCCGGTGGCTCGGTCCGGCGTACCCCGAGCTCGACGAGGTCGACGACGGAAGGGGCGAATCGACCCGCCTGGACGAGCTGCGGATCCGCGCCGTGGAGATGCGCGCCGAGGCCCGGCTCGCCGCCGGCGTCACGGACGGACTGATTGTCGAGCTGGCCACACTCGCCGACGAGGAGCCCTTGCGCGAGCGACCGCGCGCGTTGTTGATGACGGCGCTGGCGACGGCGGGCCGCCACGCCGAGGCCCTGCGCGTGTACGACGACTTTCGGCGGCTGCTCGGCCACGAGCTCGGCATCGAGCCCTCGGCGGCGCTCGCCGCCCAGCACGCCAGCTTGTTGGCGGGCACCGATTCGGCGTCGTGGACCCCCACGAGCCGGTTACCGGCTCCGGTCACGTCTCTCGTCGGCCGCGACTCCCTCGTCCACGAAGTGCTCGCGATGCTCGACACCCATCGTCTGGTCACCTTGATCGGTACGGGGGGAGTGGGGAAGACCCGCATGCTCGGTGAGATCGGCAGCCGACTCCGCGACGCCCGCCCCGATCGGGCGGTCGTGATGGGCGAGCTGGCGACGGCCACCGAGGAGTCGGCCATCGATGTCGTCGCGGCGTCGTTGGCGATCGAGGGCCGTCCGGACGTCGGGCTCGCCGAGCGGGTGGGCGCGGTGCTCGCGGACATCGAGCTGGTGTTGCTGCTCGACAACTGTGAGCACGTCCTCGAGCCGATCGCGACCCTGGTGGAACACCTGCTCGCGAGGTGCCCGCGCGTGACGGTGGTCGCGACCAGCAGGGAGCGCCTGCGCGTGCCCGCCGAGCAGTTGTGTGCGGTGCCGACCCTGCCGACTGCGG
This sequence comes from uncultured Acidimicrobiia bacterium, assembly GCA_963755235.1. Taxonomy (GTDB): domain Bacteria; phylum Actinomycetota; class Acidimicrobiia; order Acidimicrobiales; family Ilumatobacteraceae; genus JALZMG01. Next base: position 187,717 of record CAVWJT010000002.1, on the reverse strand, counting down.
CGGACGACGGTCCGGCCGTGCGGTTGTTCGTCGAGCGGGCGCGCGCGGTGGCGCCGAGCTTCGACCCGGATCCGGAGGAGCAGGCGGTGATCGCCGAGGTCGTCCGCCGGCTGGACGGGCTCCCGCTGGCCATCGAGCTGGCCGCGGCGCGGCTGCACACGCTCGATGTCGCCGAAGTCGCGGCCGGGCTCGATCATCGCTTCCAGCTGCTGTCGTCCGGCTACCGCACGTCCTCCCGCCACGGTTCGTTGAGTGCGGCGGTGTCGTGGTCGTACGGACTGCTCGAAGACTCCTTGCAACGAACGTTCGCCGATCTGTCGGTGTTCGCCGGATCGTTCACGGTGATCGACGCGGCGGCGATCTGTGGCATGGACGCCGCGGCGATGACGCTCGCCCTGGATCAGCTCGTCGAGCGCTCGCTCGTCATGCGGGCGCCGGACCGCCGGTACGGCTTGCTCGAGACGCTTGCGGGCGTTCGGCGCCGAACAGCTGGCCGCCGACGGGAGGGCTGGGGAGGCCGGCCGAGCGTCATGCTCGGCACTACGTCGAAGTGGTCGAGGCCGCGGACCGGCGGCTGGGCGACACCGGCCACGCCACGATGGCGGAGATCGACGCCGTGCTCCCGGAGCTGCGCACGGCGCTCGGCTGGCTGCTCGAGCACGACGAGCTCCACCTCGCCGGCCGCCTGATCGCGGCGATCTTCGAATACGGCTTCCTGCGGCTGCGTCCCGACGTCCTGGCGTGGGCGGAGCGGGTGGCGGACGCCGATCCCGACGATCGCAGCCCGTTGGCGGCGGTCGTGTGGGCGGTCAGCGGATACGCCGCCTGGATGGCCGGAGACGTGGAGGAGGCCGGGGCACGGGGTGCCCGGGCCCTGCGTGTTGAGCGAGCGGAGCGGCGACGACATCCCCTCGCCGGTGGGGACTGTCTGGGCCAGCTACGAGTTGTTCCAGGGGCGGCTCGACGAGGCGGCCAGCTGGTACCGGCGTGCCCGCGACGCGGCCGGTGACGATCTCGCCCTCCGGCTGATGGCGGCGAGCTCGGAGGTGCTCGCCCTCGCCTACGCGGGCGACCCGACGACAGCCGACGCCGCGGGTGACGTGCTGGCAGCCGTCGGCGAGGCGCAGACCCCGTACGCCGCGTACGCGTGGTTCTGCGCCGGCGAGGCGGACCTGTCCGGCGACGTCGAGCGGGCACGGGCCCGTTTCGTCCGCGCCCTCGAGCTGGCGGAGGTCACCGGGACGTCGTTCGTGTCCGGTGTCGCCGGCGCCTCGAAGGCGTCGATCGAGGCCCGCGTCGGTGACCCGCTGGTCGCCGCCGAGGACTTTCGGCGGCTGATCACCCATTGGCGTCGTGCTGGGATGTGGTCGACGCAGTGGACGATGCTGCGGTCGATCGCCGGGCTGCTCGCCCGCCTCGGCCGGCCGCACGAGGCGGCCGTGCTGGTCGGGGCGGTGCAGACGACTTCGGCCGGGCACCGCATCTTCGGCGCCGACGAAGCCGCCCTCGCCGAGCTCGGCGCGCAGCTGCGGGCGGAGCTGGGCGCCGCGGCGTACGAAGCGGCGCTCGGCGAGGGTGCCGCGCTCGATGGCGACGCCGCCGTCGAGCACGCCCTGCGGGCCCTGTGAGTCGGTCGGTCCGCTCAGGCCGGGGCGACGCCGAGCGCGGCGCGGGCCAGGAGGCCGGCGGCTCGGTTGGCGCCGACGGGGTGCATGAAGCCACCCGCCCTGACGTCGCGCCACGCCTTGGCCAGTGGGTGCTCGGCGAGATAGCCGGCGCCGCCACTCAGCGCCAGCGCCCGGTCCACGACGCGCACCGCGGCCGCGGTCAGGAACGCCTTGCTCGCCTGGACGTCGCTGTGGACTGCCTGCACGTCGTCCATCGTCTGGTCGCCCCGTGGGTGGGCATCGACGTACTCGTCGATCAGATGGCCCGCGCGATCGAACGAGGCGCGCATCGCGGCGAGGTCGACGACGTTCGCGGCCAGCTCGGTCACCGCGTGGGGGTCGGCGACGACGCTGTCGACACGACCCCGCAGCGCGGTGACGATGCTGGCGTGGGCGCGCTCGGCGATCCCGAGTGACGCGCGCCGCATGGAACGCGCCGGCGACCAGATAGCGGTCGAGAAAGGCGGCCGAATAGGTGCCGGCAGGGAAGCCGTCACGCAGGCCATTGGCGTCGACTCTGACGTCCTCGAACGACACCGACCCGGACAGCGGAGGCGCGCATGCCGAGCGCATCCCAGTCGTCGTGGAACACGACGCCGCGACTCGTGGTCGGCACCATGGCGAACCCGTACCGATCCCGGCCGTGGGCATCGACGTAGGAGACGGCGACGTTGAGGATCGTGGCGGCAGGAGCCATCGTGGCGAACACCTTGCGGCCGTTGATCGCCCAGCCGTCGTCGACACGCGCCGCCGTCGTCGACGGCCGCGTGAGGTCCTGCGGCGACGGCTCGCTGACCGCAGCGGCGAACACGACGTCGGTCGCGGCGACGGACCGAAGGCCGTCCGCCAGCGCCGCCGCCTTGCGCTCGTCACCGCGGCCGACGGCGATGCGCCAGGACCGCACCATGTTGATCAGGGCAGCGAAGTGCATGTTGACGCCGATCGTCGTGCTCGGATCGCCCCGGGCGAGACGGGACGACGCGACCAGCACGTCGTGGATGGACGTCACGCCGCCTCCGCCGAACTGGCGAGGGATCGGCGAGTTGAGATAGCCGTCGGCGCGGAGCTTCTCGAGATGCTCGACGGCGAACGTGCCGTCGCGGTCGTGGGCCATCGCGCCCGCCGTGAAGTCGTCGGCGAACCGGGTCGCCGCAGCCACCATCTCGGCGCCGGCGTCGGTGTCGGCGTGGAGCTCCGAGCCCCACGCCGACGACTCGCGGATGGTGGTGGTCATCGCTCACCACCGGGGTTGCTCGGCGATGATGCCGAGCACCGCCTTGCCGACCATCTCGTGGGTGATGGCGTCGTTGCCGGGATGGAAGCCGCCGCAGCGGACGTCGCGGTACAACCGCTCGAGCTCGTTGCCGCGGAACATGCCGGCCCCGCCGGCGACGTCCAGGGCGATGTCGACGACCCGCTTCGCCGCCTCCACCGCCCGCCACTTCGCCGCGTACACCTTCGGAGCCCAGCTATCGCCGTGGTCGACGCCGGCCGTCCAGTCGGCGACGAAGCGCTCGACGGTGGCGCTGGCGGCGTCGAGCTCCAGGTACATCTCGGCGACCTGGTGCTGGACCATCGGGTTGTAGGCGTAGGCGCCGCGCGGGATGGCGATCGACGACTTCCGGCGGGCGCCGTCCACCGCGACCTCGAGGGCCCGTTCGCCGATGCCGAGGTAGACGCTGGCGATGAGGGGCAGCGCCCACATCGTCATCGCGATCACGAACAGGTCGCTGGCGTCGCCTGCTGGCACGACCCGCCCGACACGAGAGTCGGGGACGAAGACGTAGTCGAGCATGGTGTCGTGGCTCTGCGTCGGGCGCATGCCCAGCGTGTCCCAGTTCTCGACGACGGTGACGCCAGGGCTCGTGCGCTCGACGAAGGCGTGGACGACGTGCGGCCCTCCGGGTCCGTCGGGATCGATCGCGTGGGCGCCCAGCCAGGTCCATGCCGGGCCGTTGGAGCCGAACTGCTTGCGCCCGGTCAGGCGATAGCCGCCCTCGACGCGCTCGGCTCGGCAGGTCGACAGGAGGACGGGGATGTCGTTGCCGGCCTCGGCGTGGCCGGCGGCGATGACCTCCCCGTCGACGGCTGCCTCCAGCATCCACCGGAGCGACGTGTCGCCGACCCGCTCCAGTTCGGCGGCGAGGCCGATCCAGTACGAGTGCATCGTCATCGCCAAGGCGGTTGCCGGGGCGTACCGGGCCAGGCGACGCTGGCTGGCGGCCAGCTCGGCCAGGCTGAAGCCCCAGCCGCCGAGGTGGGCGGGCACGGCGGCGGCCAGGTAGCCGACGTCGCGGAGCTCGGCGAGGTCCTCGTCGAAGTAGGTGTTGGTCCGGTCCAGCTCGGCGGCTCGCGAGCGGAAGCGCTCCAACATGTCGGTCGGCAGCTCGGTGAGCCGCGGGGTGTCGATGGTGCTGATCGTGCTCATGTCGGCGACCATGGCGGACTCGGCTCACACCGCGCTCTCATCGCCTCCCACCGAGCCGGGAGCCCGAAGGAGGACGATGAGAGCCGCCCGGTCGCAGACTGGAGAGCATGACGACGCCCACCGTGAACACCGCCGACCTCGGCACGATCCTGTCCGTCTGGGCTCATCCCGACGACGAGACCTACCTCGCCGCCGGTGTCATGGCCGCGGCGACCGACCACGGGCAGCGGGTCGTCTGCGTGTCGGCCACCGCCGGGGAGCGCGGCACCTCCGATCCCGCGACGTGGCCGCCCGCACGACTGGGGCGGGTCCGCCGGTGGGAGGCCGCCGCGGCGATGGCCGTCGTCGGGGTCGCCGAGCACCGCTTCTTCGGGACTGCCGGACGGCTCACTCGCCGCGCACGACGAACGCGGACTCGCCATGATCGGCCAGCTGCTGACTGAGGTCCAGCCGGACACGATCCTCACGTTCGGTCCCGACGGGATGACCTTCCATCCGGATCACGTCACGGTGTCTCGGTGGGTGACCGAAGCCTGCCGGCGGAGCGGCTGCCTGGGTCGCTTGCTCTACGCCACGTCCACCGTCGACTACTTGGCCCGCTTCGCCGAGGACTTCGAGGAGTGGGGCGCGTACATGACCGACGACCGGCCGACGGGCGTGCCCGCCGAGGAGCTGGCTATCCATCTGGTCCTCGACGGAGCACAGCTCGACCGGAAGCTGACCGCGCTCGCCGCGATGGCATCCCAGACTCGCGACCTGATGGCGATGATCGACCCGGCGGTCTACGCCGCGCAGGTCGCCGAAGAGGCGTTCATCGAAGCTCCCCGACCTCATGGCCGTCCTGCAGATCGCGGATTCGGCGCGACTGCTCCGACCTCTGTGTAAGCGAACATGAGGGCAGGCCGCGGTTTCGCTCACCCAGATCATCGGAGGAGATCATCATGGACGAGTTACAGGGCATCGTTCGGTTCACGTTCCACGCCGGCATGGTGGATGAGTTCAAGCGTCTCTCCGCCGAGTGCCTTGAGATTGTGCGTTCCAAGGATGAAGGCACGTTGCAGTACGACACCTACTTCAACGACGACGAGTCCCAGGCCATCGTCCTCGAGCGGTTCCGCGACTCCGACGCGCTGATCCTGCACGGCCAGAACATGGCCCCCTTGATGGACGCCATCATGGCGACGGCCAATGTCAGCGGCGAGCTCCTCGGCGACCCGAACGAGCAGCTCCGGGCGCAACTCGCGGGCAGCCCGGTCGGTCTGTTCGCGCTGTACCAGTCGCTGTAGCGGACGAGAGCGCAACAGATCTCCGGCGACAGTCCATATCGCCCGGTCGGCAGCTCGGTCGCGGACGCCTTGGTCACGAAATCGCGCGGACGCTCGTGCAATTTCGTGACAAAGCGGCGAGCAAATCGCCGGGAGTGCGCCGCTTGACAGCGACCTCCAGGTGAACCGTCGGTCGTCGTCGTGCGATGAGATTGGCTGCGCGCAACCGTCCAACTGATCGTGAGTGTCCGCTAGGGGTGCCGGGGCTGCAGCAGGAGGAGTGCACGATGAACTCGATGGCACGCCGGATGTTCGAGCTCGTCGAGCCGATCGGTGTCATCCCCTACTCAGCCGACGAACCCAACGAAGCGATGTTCGCCCTCGGGTTCACCAACTACTGGGACACCTACTTCGCCGGACGGGCGGCGCCCCTGGGCCTCGCCACAGCGGAGGTGGTGGACGCGCTCTTCTACAACTTCGCTCCCGGTGAGGTGGCCCGACACATTCCGAAGGTGTGGCGCACCACCACACCCGAAGCGGCGATCGCCGCTCGCCAGGCGGGCTGCGTGAAGGCGTTGCGGCGGATCCTCGGCGATCACGTCGACTCTCCCGGCTTCGCCCGCGCCGCTGAACTGTTGACCAAGGCCGCGACCAGCGCACCGTTCGAGGGCCGGCCGATGTACGCCGCGCTGCGCGCGATCCCGATCCCCGATGACGTGGTGGCCCGCCTCTTCCATGCCGCTTCCTTGCTGCGCGAGCACCGTGGCGACGGACACATCGCAGCCCTGATGATTGAGGGTGTCGGCGGCCTCGAGGCTCACGTCCTGTTCGCCCTCGACATGGGCATGCCCGCGGAGAAGTTCGGACGCATCCACCACCTCCCGGCAGCGCAGCTCGCCGCCGTCATCGACGGAATGCGCGATCGCGGCCTGATCGGCGATGACGGTTGGCTCAGCGAACAGGGTCGCGCTGTCAAACAGCGGGTCGAGGCGCTCACCGACGACCTCGCGGCGAAGCCCTACGAAAGCCTCGAGCCGGGCGAGCTCGACGAGCTCATGGCCACGCTCGAGCCGCTCGCCGCGCTGCTACTCGCCGCCCAGGACTGGTAGACGCAGCAGCGACAGTTCTGTTCGCGACATTGTCTAGAGGGCTCTCGCCCAGGAGATGATCGTCCATGGGGCGACCGCCCCGAAACGCTGATCCAATCTCACTTCGGCCGGCGATCCCAGCAAGCGCGGTGCCAGTGGCGGCGCAGCTCCGGCGCGAGCTCGGGGACGACCACGTAATGACCGAGCCCGGCGCGGGATCGCGTTGTGACAGCCCGGGCAGACGTACTGCTTTGTCGCCTCGTAGGGCTGCACCCGGCGCACCTGCAACTCGCCGTAGCCGCCGTCCCACAGGCTCGGGTGCCCCGATCGCCTGGCCATCAGCCGAGGAACGCCCAGATCACGAGGGCGGCGGCGAGCAGCACGGCCACCGCGACGAGCACGTAGTCGAGGGGTCGGGCCCGGAACCTCCGGTACGGGTTGTAGCCCACGGCCATCAGTATCGTGCGGTCAGTGAGCCCCGAGACGTTGGTCGTCGATCGCGCCGACGGGGTCGTGTCGATCACGCTCAACCGTCCGGAGCGGAAGAACGCGGTCAACGGGCAGATGTGGGACGAGCTGCTCGCGACCTTCCGCGAGATCAGCGAGTGCGGCACCGACCGCGTCGTCGTGCTCACGGGAGCAGGCGGCGACTTCTGCTCGGGCGCCGATCTGGCGACCGGGGGCCAAGGCGGGCAACCGCCCCACGCGCTCAGCATGATGCGTCACGTCGGCGACGTCTGTCTCGCCCTGTATCGCCTGCCCCAGCCCACCATCGCCAAGGTCCGCGGGGTCGCCGTGGGCGCCGGCATGAACATGGCCCTGCTCTGCGACCTCGTGGTCGCCGACGAATCGGCTCGCTTCTCCGAGATCTTCGCTCGCCGCGGGCTGAGCATCGACTTCGGTGGGTCGTGGGTGCTGCCCCGGCGGATCGGCATGCACCGGGCGAAGGAGCTGGCCCTGCTCGCCGACATCATCGGCGCGCGGGACGCCGAGGCCCTCGGTCTCGTCAACCGGGTCGTCGCCGATGACGAGCTCGACGACTTCGTCGCCGATTGGGCCCGTCGTCTGGCCGCCGGGCCGCCGATCGCCCTGGCGCAGACCAAGCGGTTGCTCAACAACTCGGTCGGGATCACGCTCGAGCAGGCGCTCGACGACGAATCGACCGCCCAGTCCGTGAACCTCGCCACCGCCGACACCCGCGAGGCGATGCAAGCCTTCGTCGACAAGCGAGCGCCGACGTTCGTCGGCCGCTGAGCCCACCACTGCACGTTGATCTGGGCGGGAATCGTGCCAGCAGTTGGCAAGATTCCCGCCCAGATGGCGGGTTGACACGATTCCCGCCCAGATGGGGGGCGGACGCCGACCCCGTCCGGTTGACGGGGCTGGGCCATGCCTGGCCCGTAGCCTGGACCGGTGCTCCGCCGACTCGCCTGCATCGCGACCGCCGCCTGCGGCGTGCTCGTCCCTGCGGCGGCGTCGGCGCAGGACGAGCCGCCGGACACGGCGCCGGCGGCGGCTGACGGCTCGCCGCGCCAGTGGTTGGTCCCGATACCAACCGGGTGCCCTGCTCCGCCGCTGCCCGACGTCGTCTTCCTCGGCACCCTCCAGGCCAAGGACTTCCGGACCGGGCGCTTCCGCATCGACCAGGTCCGGGCGGGGGTCATCGAGCGCTACTCGTACGGCGACGTGGTCGACGTGCGTTTCGGGATCGACACGAAGTACCTCGAGACCGGCACGCAGTACCTCATCGGCGCCAGCCTCGACCCGGAGACCGCAGTCCTGACGTCGAAGATCCGGGCCGCCGAGCCACTCTTCGGGGGCGACGAGGTCATCGGCGCGTCCGAGACCGACGTCGAATGCCCAGTGCTCGGTGATCCCGTCCGCACCCTGTTGCCGAACGGGTCGTCGGTGGATTCCGGGGTGCTGACGCCACTCACCGACTCCAAGCGCAGCCTGCTCCGCGCCTTGTTGCTGCCCCTCGGTGTGGCGCTGGCCGTGATGTTCGGCCTCGTCGCCCTGCGCTGGCTGCTCACGGGCATCGGTTGGGGGGTCCGTTCGGTCACCGGCACGCTGACCGAACAGCGCGAGGTTCGGGCCGTGCTCCGCAGCGGCCCCCGCGCCCACCAGCCCGAGTAGATCGAGCTTCTTGCATCTAGATCGGGGCCTCTGGCCCCCGATCTAGATGCAAGTTCGGGAGGGATGCGCTGCGCTCGACGACGGCGAGGGCGTCGGCCCAGCGGTCGATGGCGATCTCCTCGGCCGGACCGTCGGGCCGGCAGCGCACCAGCACGCCCCCGACGACGGGCTCGGCGAGCAGCCGGCCGATCGCGACGCCGTACGCGGCCAGTTGGTGCCGGTACCGGACGATCCGCGCCTCGCGGTCGGCGCCCGGCCGCCACTGGTCGGTCTTGTAGTCGACGATCACGAGTCCCTCCGGCGTGCGCACGAGCAGATCGATGTACCCCTCGAGCACGGCGGCGCCGAGCTCGACCACGACGAACAGCTCCCGCCAGTGCTCCGCGCCCGCCGCGGCCTGCTGGACGATGGGGGCGGCGAGCGCGGAGCGGCACAGCTCGGCGACGCGCTCCTCGAAGCCGAAGATGCCCTCCGCCGCGCACTGCACCAGGGCGAGGCCGTCGATGTCGTCGCCCGTGGCGAGGTCGGCGTCCTGGAGCACGGCGTGCACGGCGCGGCCGATGGCGGTGCCGTACCGGCCCCGTTGCCATGGGGGGAGATCGAGATCGACGGGATCCTTGGCCAGTCCGGCGTCCTTGTCCGGTGGGTCGGCGTCCGCGTCGGTGGGCGGGGCGGCGGCGAGCAACGTCGCCAACCGGGTGGCGCTGATCGCCGACCGCACCGACGCCTGACCGATCGCGCGGGCGCGCTCGACCGCCCACTGGCCGGCGTCGGCCCACGGCAGTTCCGGCTCGGGTGTCGTCGGGCGCGGTACCGGTTCGGCCCGCTCCGCCAGCACCCGCGACCCGTGGCCGTCCGCACCGGCCGCCGCCAGGACCGTGGCGCTCGTGGCGCCGCCGGTGCCGTCGGTGGTCGCCTCCGGCTTGCGGTGGAGGGAGACGACGAGGTGGTCGACGGCCCGGGTGCAGGCCACGTACAGCAGGCGCCGGCGCTCGGCGTCGCCCATCTGCTCGTCGAGCGGTTGGAACTGTTCGAACAGCTCGCTCTTGCGGTCGGCGAGCGCCCATCCGGGCGTGCCGCCGCCGGCCGTGGGCTCCCCACCCACGCCATGGGGCCGCAACCACACCACGGACATCGCGGTCCGTCGCCGCATCTGGGTCGTGAGCCCGGCGAGGATCGTGATCGGGAACTCCAGGCCCTTGGCGGCGTGCACCGTCATGATGCGCACCGCGTCGTGATCGCGCTCGGGGAGGATCGTGTCGCTCGCCCGGCCCTCCCCGGCCTGGAACGCGGCCCACCGCAGATAGCGACGGATCCCTCGTCCGCCGGCGTCTGTCCACGCCCTGGCCTGGTCGACCACGAAGCGCACCCGCCGCCAGACGTCACGAGCGTCGGGACCGGCGAGCGCGGTCTCGAGCACCCGCCGCTCGTCGACGATCGCGTCGAGCAGCTCGGCCGGCCCGGCGCTACCGATCCGCCTGGCGATCGAGCCGACGTGGGCGATCGCCTCCCCGACCGGATGGCCGTCGAGGCCGGCCGGCGGGTCGGCGAACGGGTTCCAGCGTCCGCCCGCCGTCCGCCACTCGTACAGCTCGACGTCGCTGCAGCCGTAGAGCGGCGAGCGCAGGGCGGCGACGAGGGCGAGCTCGTCCGTGGGGTCGGCGGCGGCCCGCAGAGCGAGGAGGACATGGCGGATCTCCGGGGCGACGTACACGACCGAGGAGTTCTCGGCGCGATACGGGATGGCCAGTGCGGAGAGCGCGGCCTCGAGCATCGGCAGCGACGTGCGCGCCGGGAGCAGCACGGCGATGTCGTCGGCGCGGCACGGACGCAACCCGCCGTCGCCGTCGCCGACCGGCCATCCCTCGCCGAGGGCGGTCGCCACCGCGTTGGCCACGTCGGCCGCTTCGCGCTCGCGCAACACCTGCGCAGTGACGTCGCCGCCGGAGTCGTCGTGGGCGTCGGCCCCGAGCACCGTCACCGTGCCGTGGTCCCGCCGGCCCTCCCGGCAGGTGTGGAGCGGGACGAAGGCCGGCTGCACGTCGGGCTGGGGCGAGATCACCTCGGAGAACACTCCGTTGACCCAGTCGATGACCGCCGCGCTCGACCGGAAGTTCGCCGAGAGCACCACCCGCTCGGCCCCCAGGACGTCACCCGCCCGCAGATAGGTCGCGATGTCGGCTCGCCGGAACCGGTAGATCGACTGCTTCGGGTCGCCGACGACGAAGAGCCGGCCGGGGAGTGGCCGGAGCGGGCGGCCGGGCGCGGGCTCGTCATCGCGGCGCGGCCGTCAGCCTGATCGCGAGGTCGAGCTGGATCGGGTCGGTGTCCTGGAACTCGTCGAGCAGCACCCGCTGGTAGCGGTGGTGCAGGATCCGGCGGGCACCGAGGTCACGGTTGAGCAGCCGGCGGGCCAACACGAGCAGATCGTGGAACTCGAGCGTTCCCGCGGCCGCCCGCTGGCCGGCGCCGTCGAGCACGAACCGGCCGGCCACCGCGCCGACCACCAGCCGCCGGTACTCGCGCCACCCGGCGAGCCGGGCGTCGAGGGCCGCGGCGAGGTCGACCTGCTCGGCGCGCAGCCGCTCGAGCGCCTCGACACCGAGCCTTCGCCAGTTCTGTTTGTTCCCGGCCTTCGGGGCGAGCGCGGCACGCACGGCGCACAGACCCGCCAGCGTGGTACCGATGTCGTCGGCCCGGGCCAGGTCGTTGGCGGCCTCACACAGGTGCTGCAGCACGGCCTCTTGCTTGTCGCCGGGCGGCGTCGGCGTGCAGCCGATGGCGGCGGCCCGATCGGCGAGGTCGGCCGCCCCGAGCGCCGGCCGCGGGGGCGCGGTGGTGTCGACCCACGTCTCGACGAGGTCCCAGTTGGCCTGGAAGTCCTGGACGACCCGCAGCAGCCCGCGCAGCACGTCGAATCGCTCCCAGGCGCAGAGTTGGACGAAACCGGCCGCGGCGAGGCCGGGCCCGATCTCGTGGTCGGGGTCGTCGAGCAGGCTGTCGAGCAGGTCGTCCCAGCGTTCGCCGAGGGCGAGCTGGCTCTCCAGCTCGTCGAGCACGGTGAACCCCGGCGGTAGGCCGGCCTCGACGGGGAACTCGAACAGGATCCTGCGGGCGAAGGCGTGCAGCGTGCCGATGGGGGCGCCGTCGAGCTGGTCGAGGGCCGCCCGCCGCACCGCGCTGACCGGCTCGGCCGAGAGCACTTCGCGCACGCGGTGGCGCAGCTCGCCCGCGGCCTTCTCGGTGAACGTGATCGCGGCGATCGCCTCGATCGGAACTCCCTCGTCGACGAGCGTGACGACCCGCCCGACGAGTGCACTGGTCTTGCCGGCGCCGGCGCCGGCCTCGACGAACAGCGTCTCGTCCGTGGCGATGCGAATGCGATCGCGCTGCGCCTGGTCCGGCGGCGGTTCGGCGACGGTTTCCGCCGGGAGCGTGGGGGCACCGAGCTCGAAGTCGAGCTCGAGCTGGCCGCTCACGAAGTCTCTTCCGTCGGAGCGGGGAACCAGCGGGCCAGCACCTCGTCGTGGCGTTTGCGCTCCCATTCGGGCCACCGTTCGCCCGTCCCGAGGCCATCGGGCTGGCAGTACCGGCACCGGACGTAGTGCTGGTAGCCCGGCGGATCAGGGATCGCCGGGAAGACGCCGGCCTCGATGCCCGCGATGATCCGGCTGAGGTCGTCGACGACCAGGGCCCACGAGTGTTCGTCCAGGGTGATCGGGATCCGGCGGAAACCCGCCTTCTCGAAGAAGGCGTACTCGGCGAGCACCGTGGCGTCCGGCCGCTGGAGCAGGACACGCGCCGCGGCGGCGTAGATGGGGAGCTGGAACCGCGTGCCCCCCAGCGTCGGATCGTCGTCGCTGAGCGCGGTGTAGTCGTTGGCGCCGCCGGTCTTGTGATCGGTGACGACGAGGGTGCCGTCCGGCAGCTCGTCGACCCGGTCGATCTGACCCTGGAAGGCGATCGTCCGCCCGCCCGCCAACGCGATGGTGACGGGTACTGCCTCGTCCCGGCCGAACGTGGCCTCCGAGAGCAGGACGGTACGGCCCTTCCAGTTCGCTCGATCGGCCTCGATCCACCGCGCCAGCTCGCGGAGCAGGGCGGGCCGGTCGACCGCCCAGAACGCCCGCCGCCCGGTCCGTCCCACCGCCTCCAGCTCGTCGGCGACCGCGGAGCCGAACCGGGCGAGCAGCTCGACGTGCTCGTCGGCCCACCCCGCGGGACCGGGACGGGACGCTTCGCCGTCGAGCACGGCCTGGTGCAGGCGGTGGACGGCCTCGTGGAGCGCCGAGCCCTTGTCGAGCGCCGTGACCGACACGATGTCCTCGGGCTCCTCCACCGGTCGAACCCCGAGCAGGTAGCGCACGAAGTAGGCGTGCGGGCAGGCCGGCCACGTCTCGACGCGGGTGGGCGCGATCGGCCCGTCGACCGGTGCGATGGCACAGCTCGAAAGGTTGCCGTCGTATTCCGTGAACTCGCTGCCGGCCCTGGCGTCACGCAGGCGCACGGCGCGGGCGAGCACCTCGTCGGTGCCGACGAGTGGGTGGTCGCGGACGTCTCCACCGGCCCGGCACCGGGTCCACAGTTCGCGTACGCGGTGCTCGGTCGGCGACACCGGGAACTCGGTGGACGCCAACCCGTGGACGTGGGAGTCGATCATCCGCACGGGCGCCGGGCCATCGCCGTGGGTGCCCGTGGCGGCGAGCCACCGCGTCGGGTGGTACGTGGTGGTCGCGCGGAGGTCGCCCCGCGGGACGGTGACGAGGACCCGGCGCGTGGTGGTGACCGCAGCCAGGAACTGGCGGTGAGCGACGGCGGCCCGCTCGGCGGATCCGGCGAGGCCGGCGACGATCCGCTCGTCGTCGCCGAGCAGCGGGTCGCTGGACGGAGGCGGTGGGAGCAGACCCTCCACCGCGCCGAGGACGACGGCCAGGTCGACGTCGAGACCTCGCGACCCGGCGAGGAGGCCGACGTGCACGCCGTCGCCGACGGTTCCGCGGCGAGCCGGCGTGACGTCGAGCTCGGCCACGAACGTCGCCCGGAACTCGGCCCGGTCGACGGGCGGGCCGATCGAGTCGAGGTGACGCAGTCGGTCGAGGACCCGCTGGGTGCGCTGGTAGGCCTCCTGTTCCTCGTCACCGAGCCGGGCGAGCGGGGCCGCTCCGAACCAGGCTTCGAGCTGTTCGTGGGACCAGCTGACCCACTCGTCCCAGCGGCGGGTCGTCCCGCGTTCGCCGAGGCGGTGGCGGAGGTCGTCGACGAAGGCGAGCAAGGCCGCGCCGTCGTCGGCGTCGCGGGATCCCCGCTCGCTGGCGTCGGCGATGTACGGCGGCAGCCGGGTGTCCCAGTCCTCGTCGCGCACGATCCCGGCCCGGCGCCCGATGCGCTCCCACTGGGCAGTGGGGACGCGTCGACCGTCGGCGCCGCGGGCAGGGACGTCGCCGAGCAGGGCCATCAGGTCGGAGCGCCGCAAGCCGCGGCGGTCGAGGTCGAGCAGCTCGGCCAGCACGCGGGGCACCGGGCGCTCGCCCGTGCCGGTGCCCGGTCGCCCGTTCCATGGGATCTCGGCGGCGGCCAGATGGTGCTGGACGAGCCGGGCATACGGATGGTCGACGGGCCACAGCACCGCCATCCGGTCGAACGGCACCCCGGCGCGGGCGCCGTCGAGGATCGCGCGCACGGCCGCCCGCACTTCGTCGTCGGCGTCCGTGGTCGACACCACGTCGATGACGCCGGCGGTCGGGCGGGCGGGCGGCGGGGGAGGGGCGGAGCCGGTGAGCTCGTGGACGAGGTCGACCACCGAGGCATCGGCCGCGGCGTCACCCGTGAGACCGACGACGAGCTCGACGTCGCTGGTGTCGCCGACGGCGCGGAGCAGGTCGATCTCGAGCGGGCGGAGACGTTCCGGGAGGTACACCACCGCCCGGGACAGCCGGGCCGGCAGGTCCGCCCGCGCCCTGATGGCGGCGCGGGCCAGGAGGTCGCCCTCGTCGTACCAGCCCGGAGCGAGCAGCCCGGCGAGCTGCTCGGCCACCCGGGCGGGCTCGCGCCCGCGGCCGGTACGAGCGAGCGCGGTCGAGCGCGGCAGGACCGGCGACGCGGAGTTCGCGGTAGAGATCCCGCAAGGCGACGACGGTGGAGGGGTGCTCGGCGACGGCGCGATAGAGGCCCGGCGAGGCGCGCAGCACCTGCTTGACGGCGAGGTCGACGACCGGGGTGGAGACCGGCTTGCGGCCCTCGTCGAGCAGCGACGACGACCCGAGCACCTCGGCGAGGCGAAAGATGGTGAGGACGTCGATGGCGGTCGCCCCGCCGCGCCGGCCGAGCGCCCGTCGGGCCATCACGCCGGCCGTGTTGGTGGGGACGACGATCGTCACCGGGGCAAGGGGAGCGCCGCCCTTGGCCGCGCGCACGGCGGCGGCGAGCGCGTCGAGGGCGCTCGCGCCGTAGGGGACCGCCGTGGTGTGGATCGGCACCCCACGATCGTACGGATGGGGTGTGACAGCGCGCCGCAGGCGGGCTTCAGCTCGTCCGAGAAGGCAGCTCGTTCACAGACGCGCCAGCCCATCCGCGGCCCGGTCGAGCCACCAACCCAACTCCGCGTCGTCGCCGAGGGCTTTCTCCCAGCCGAGCAGGATCACCTGCCCGAGGAGGGCCAGGTCGAGCTGGCGGTCCCACCACTCGCCAGTTGGGACACCGTGACGTTCGAGGGCGCGGCGGTACGCCACGATCGTGTCGTCCTTGGACGGCGGAAGCCGCTCGACGTTGAGGGCGACGTACCAGACGAGGTCGATCGCCGGCGGCGCCCGGCCTGGGAACGCCCAGTCGAGCAGGATCGTGCGCCCGTCGGGGCGGCGGCCGAGGTTGCCCATCTTCCAATCGCCCTGCACCAACGTCTGTGGCATCGCGTCGAGGGCGGCCACGAGCGGGCCCGGATCCCGGCGGAGCTCGAACAGCGCCCGGGACCGCCCGATGGCGGACCGTCGCCAGCCGACTCCATCCGTCGCCGGCGATCGGGGGCACGACGGAGGGGAACCCGAGCGCGCGTTCGGTCTCGATCATCGCGTCGGAGGAGAGGTGGAACCGGCTCGCCAGCGGGAGCAGTCCGATCGTGTCCTGGAACTCCCAGAAGCGGGCGTGCAAGGCGGCCATGGCGTCGAGGAACCCGAGGTGCGCCTCGGCGGGCACCGGGGCGTGTCCCTCCGGGACGAGCCACGGACCGACATCTTCCATGAGCAACGCCCCGCCCCAGCCGTTGCGTCCCAGGCCCGACGCGGCCGCGAGCACGGCGTGGTCGATCCCCGCAGGAACGAGGTCGAGCAACCCGGACGTCCACAACCGGACCGGCCAGCAGCACAGGTCACCGAACGCCCGAGCGATCCAGTCGTGGTCCGGGTGAACGATCTTGAGCACCCGCTTCTCGCCGTCGATCACGACCCGCTCGAGCGTCGAGCCGGACTTGCCGTCGCCGTTGTCCAGCCGCTCCCGCGAGCTCGCGCCGGCGACGAGCTCGTCGACCGAGGTCGCCGCGCGGCGCGGAACGAGCGATCGGGCGACGGGTTTCGTCCGCTCCACGTCCACGATCCTCGCATCAACCTCGGCCGCCCGGATGGGGGATACCCCGGATGGCCCCGTCCGGCCGCATCTGCAATGCTCGCCGCCAGTGGACCCGCGGGATGCCGACCCCCTGCTGCGCATCGAGCGGCTCACCAAGCGGTATTCCGCGGTGACCGCGCTCGACGACCTCTCGGTCGAGGTGCCACGCGGCCGGATCGGGCTCGTCGGCGCCAACGGGGCCGGCAAGACCACGACGTTCCGCCTGCTCCTCGGCCTCGCCCATCCGACCACCGGGACCGTCGAGGTCTGCGGCGTGAACGTCGCCGAGGACCCGATCGAAGTGCGCTCCCGCCTGGGCTACATGCCCGAGCACGACTGCCTGCCCCTCGACCAGACCGCCGCCGACGTGGTGTCGACGTTCGGCGAGCTGAGCGGGCTCCCGGCCCGGGCGGCCCGGCAGCGGGCGTCGGACATCCTCGACCTGGTCGGGCTGGACGAGGCCCGGTTCCGGCCGATCAGCGGGTTCTCGACCGGGATGCGCCAGCGCACCAAGCTGGCCCAGGCGCTGGTCGGCGATCCGGAGCTGGTGCTCCTCGACGAGCCCACCGCCGGGCTCGATCCGCTCGGGCGGGAGGAGATGCTCGCCCTCATCGGCCGGCTCGGCACGTTCGGGATCTCGGTGCTCATGGCGACCCACCTGCTCGACGACGTGCAGCAGGTCTGCGACCACGTCGTGATGATCGACGCCGGGCGGTTGGTGGTGGCGGGTCCGACCGACTCCCTGCTCGAGCGCACGGGCGTCGTCACGGTCGACGTCGGGACGGAAGGGGCCCGGCTCGTCGCCGGGCTCGCCAGCGCCTCGCTCGTGGCCGTCGTCGACGACGGCGTGATCGAGGTGACGATCGGAGGCAGCCACGACCTGGACGTGCTGCGCGACGTGATCGCCGACCTGGGCCTGCCGCTGTACCGGCTGACGTCCCGGCTGACGTCGCTGGACGAGGTCTTCCTGCGCCACGCGAGGAGCGAGCCGTGAGTGCGACAGGTGGGCTCGGGGCGGTCTACGACCGCGGCTACCGCCCGTACGACGGACCCCGGGGCGGGCGCGAGGCGGCCACGTTCGCCCTCTTCAAGGCGTCGATCCGGCGGGCCCTCGGCATCCGGCGCTCGTGGCGGCAGAAGGTGGCCCCGTTCGTGCTGCTCGGGATCGCCACGATCCCCGCCATCATCAACGTCGGGATCGGCTACGTCACCCGCAACGAGACGTTCGACCGCGTCGAGATCATCACCTACCACGAGTACGTCGGGGTGTCGTCGACGCTCCTGCTGTTCGTGGCCCTGGTCGCGCCGGATGTGGTGTGCCCGGATCGCCGGCAGCACGTGCTGCCCCTGATGTTCGCCCGCCCGATGACGGGGGTCGACTACGTGGTCGCCAAGGTCGGGGCGATCTTCGCCATCCTGTTCGCCTTCTCCTTCCTGCCCCAGGTCGTGCTGTTCGTCGGCAACATGCTCGTCAGCGACAGTTCGCTGGACTACGTGCGCGACAACCTCGACGTGCTCTGGAAGGTCCCGCTCGCGGTCGCCGTGCTGGCGTTCTTCTACGCCATCGTCGGGCTCGCCGTCGCCTCGTTGACGGACCGCCGGATCGTTGCCGGGGCCGCGATCATCGGTCTGCTCCTCGTCACCTCGATCACGGCCGGCGTCCTCGTCGGGTCCGACGAGTTCGGATTCAACGACGGCTCGCCGGCCGCGCTCATCAACGTCCTGGCCCTGCCGCTCTACCTCCGCGACGTGATCTTCCTCGGGAACGTCGACCCCGAGTCGGACCTGGCGGCGGTGAACTACGGCGGGCTGCTCGCCCTCGCCGCGTACGTCGCCGTGGTGCTCGTCGCCGCAGCGGTGCTGCTGCACCGCTACCGGTGGGTGGAGCGCTGATGACCACGGCGCCGTGGCCGCCGCCTCCGCTGCCGGACGGCGCGCGCGCCGCCGACCCGGCGTTCGCCCACGACCCCACGGTCGAGGTCACCGACGTCTCCGTGTGGTTCGGCCCGAAGGTCGCGCTGTCCGAACTGAGCTGCTCGTTCGGCCCCGGCGTCACCGGCCTCCTCGGTCCGAACGGGGCCGGGAAGACGACGCTGATGCGCTCGATGACCGGGCTCCTCGGGGTCAACCAGGGATCGATCTCGGTGGAGGGTCGCGATCCGCGCCGCGACCGGCAGGTGCATCAGCGGGTCGCGCTGGTTCCCGAGGACGAGGCGGTGCCGGCGGCGCTGACGGCCCGCCAGTTCGTGCGCTACGTCGCCGACCTGCACGGCATCGCCGACCGGGAGGCACCCGACCGCGCGCTCGACACGGTCGGGATGCTCGAGCCCGCCGATCGGCGGGTCGACGGGTTCAGCAAGGGCATGCGGCAGCGCACCAAGGTGGCCTCGGCGCTGGTCACCGAACCCCAGGTCCTCGTGCTCGACGAGCCGCTCAACGGGGCCGACCCGGTCCAGCGGATCCACCTCATCGCGCTGTTCAAGCGGCTCGGTGCCGACGGGAAAACGGTGATCGTCAGCTCGCACGTGCTCAACGAGGTGGAGCGGATGGCCGAGCGGGTGATCGTGCTGGTCCAGGGGAGGCTCGCCGCCGCGGGTGACCACCGAGGGATCCGCGACGCGATGGACGACCGCCCCCGCCACGTCCTCGTGCGCTCCGACGACGGGCGCCGGCTGGCCGGCTCGCTGGTCGGCCTGGAGTCCGTCGTCGGCGTGACCTTCGACCGGGCCAGGGACGGCGTCGTGATCCAGACCGAGCAGGCCCGGGAACTGGCGACGGCACTGCCCCGAGTGGCCCGTGACGCGGCGGTGCGGCTGACCGAGGTGCGCGCCCTCGACGACTCGCTGGAGAGCCTGTTCCGGGAGCTCGTGCGATGACGGCGCCGGCGACGACGTCGGGCGCCCGGCCGCGGAGTCGGTTCGCCGCCATCGTCGGCTACTCGCTGCGGGCGTGCTTCCCGCCCAAGCGGTGGGCGGCGATCCTCCTGCCGTGCGCCGGTGCGCTCCTGTTCGGGCTGCTGACCCACGCCGTCGACGATCCTGCGCCGCGCGCGTTCGCCAACGTCGCCGCCGAGGGGATCTTCGGGCTGATCATGCCGATCGCCGCGCTCGTGATCGGGGACTCCGTGCTCGGTGCGGAAGTGCGCGCGGGCACGTTCCACTTCACGTGGCTCTCGCCCGCGCCGATCTGGCAGATCGTGCTCGGGCGCTGGATCGGCGGCTCGATCGTCGCGCTGACGACGATCGCTCCGATCTGTGCGCTCGCCGCGGTCGTCGCAGGAGTGCCCCAGGATGCGGGCGCGATGTTCATCGCCGCGGCCGTCGGGAGTATCTCCTACGTCGCGATCTTCATCGCCATCGGCTGCCTCACCCGCCGCACCGCGGCGTGGTCGTTGGCGTTCGTGTTCCTCATCGAGCGGTTGCTCGGTGCGGTCCTCACCGGGATCGCCCAGCTGTCGCCGATGTGGGAGTCACGGGCGATCTTCGTGGCCTTCGCCGACAATGCGCCGCGCCGCCTGGAGCGCGATGGCATCCCGAGTGGCGGCGCGGCCATCGTCCGCCTCCTCATCGTGTCCGCCGTCGCCCTGGCCATCGCCAACTGGCGGATGTCCCGCATGCGACTGTCCGGCGCGACCGACTGATCTCCCCCATCTGGGCGGGATTCGTGTCATTTCATGTTCTGGGCGGGATTTGTGCCAGCTGTTGGCACGATTCCCGCCCGGATGCCCGGCGCCCATCGGGTCGCTGCGTCAAGCTGGACCCGGCGGCGGCCCCGCCGACCTCGTAGTCACCCGCCCTCGGGTTCGCTGCCGGCCTCGTGCCAGCGCCGGAGCAGCTCGAACGGGAAAGATGCCCGTGGCGTGGCCGTCGTTCCACGTGATCGCCAGTCCCCAGGCCCCGTGCAGGCGGGCATCCTCGATGCGCAGTGGCTGCGGGCTGCCGGCCCGCGGCCACGCAGCCTCACCTTGGTCGCGTTGCGCCCGGCACGTCGCGCACGGGCACCCCTGGCGCAGCGCCAGCAGGTCGAAGCGGGCGACGTACCCGTCGCCGAACGTGACCGTGACGCTCTCCTCGCGGGCGACCTCGATCTGCGACGGTTCGAGCCGGTCCTCCATCACGCCAGCCTGCCCCATCCCGGCGGGTCTGGCATCGTCGACGAGATGGCCACCTCTCCTGTACCCCGCACCGTGGGCGTCGAACGCACCGGTCCGGGGCGCTTCACCGCCACCAACGAACGAGGCGGTCGAGTCGCCTTCGGCACCGGCGACGGCCCCGACTTCACCCCGACCGAACTGTTCCTGGCCGCCGTCGGCGGCTGCACCGCCATCGACGTCGACATCCTGACGTCGCGCCGCGCCGAGTCCGAGGCCTTCGCCGTGGCCGTCGAGGCGACCAAGATCCGCGACGAGGAGGGCAACCGGCTGACGGACATCGTCGTGACGTTCCGCGTCCGGTTCCCGGCCGGGCCTGAGGGCGACGCCGCCCGCGAGGTCCTGCCCGCAGCGGTCCAGCGCTCGCACGACCAGTTGTGCACGGTGGGTCGCACGGTCGAGCTGGCCACGCCGATCGCGACGCGGATCGAGTAGTCAGCGCTCGTCGACGGAGTCCCAGCGGCTGATCCGGCGCATCCCGGCGGTGGCGCTCGGCCAGTGGTAGGCCCAGGCCGTCGCCCCGTCGGTGGTCGTGACGACGACCCGAACGAGCAGGCCGGCGACGGTGCCCTCGATGCGGTCGAGCAGGGCGAGGGCTTCGTCGAGCCGGGCGGGTTCGAGGTCGACGAGCACGCCGGGAACGTCGCCGTCACCCGCCGTCGAAGACGGCGACCGGCCATCCGTTGCCGGTGTCGTGGAGGGTGCCCGGGACGGAGGCCGAGCGGTGGCCGGTGGCGAACGGGGCGAGGACCGGCCAGCGCAGCCGCCCGGGCTGCAGCGTGCCGTAGACGAACAGCCGTGGCGGGACGACAGCCGGCTGGTCGCTCGCGGCCACGCCGGTCAGCTCGCGCCGGCGGCCTCCGTGGCCAGCCGGCGGAGCTCGGCCACGGCGTGCTCAAGGCCGTCGGGGTCGCCGAACAGCGCGCTGCCGGCCACGAGCACGTTGGCCCCGGCCCCGGCCGCGCCACCCACGGTGTCCGGGGTGATCCCGCCATCGACCTCGATGTCGATCGCGTCGAGCCGGCCGGCGGCTTCGATCATCGCCCGCACGGCGGCGATCTTGGGCTCCATCGAGGCGAGGTAGCGCTGGCCGCCGAAGCCCGGGTTGACGGTCATGACCAGGACGAGGTCGACGAGGTCGAGCACGTGGGCGATCTCGTCCGGCGGCGTCGCCGGGTTGAGCGCGACGCCGGCGCCGGCCCCGAGCTCGCCGATCTGGCCGAGCGTGCGATGGAGGTGGCCGGTCGCCTCGGCGTGGACGATCAGCCGCCGGCACCCGGCCTCGACGTAGCGCGCCGCCATCGCCTCGGGTGTGAGCACCATGAGGTGGGCCTCGAACGGCACCGTGGCGTGCTCGCGTGCGGCGGCGATGACGTCCGGCCCGAACGTCAGGTTGGGGACGAACTGGCCGTCCATCACGTCCCACTGGATGAGATCGACGCCGGCCTTCTCGAGGCTGGCGACCTCCTCGCCGAGCCTCGCGAAGTCGGCCGGCAGCACGGAGGGGGCGATCTGGATGGGGCGGACCATCCACGTCGACGGTAGCGGAACGGCATACCCGTAGCATCCGGCCATGGGCCGCCTCGTGCTCAGCCCCGACCGCTTCGTCGCCGGGGGTGATGCGCTCGCCCGCGACGAAGACGGGCGCGTCGTGTTCGTGCGCGGCGCGGTGCCCGGCGAGACGGTCGTCGCCGAGGTCATGACGGCGAAGAAGGACTGGGCGCGGGCCGACGTGGTCGACGTCGTCGACCCGTCGCCCGACCGCATCGAGCCGCCGTGCGCGTCCCGGCGCGCCGGCTGTGGCGGATGCGGCTGGCAGCACCTCTCGATCGACGCCCAGCGCGCCGCCCGCCTCGACATTGTCACCGATGCCCTTCGCCGCATCGGCCGCGTCGACGCGCCGGTGGTCGAGCCGGGTGGCGGGGTCGAAGCCGTCGGGTACCGCACGACGGTGCGGGTCGCCGCCGGGCCGGACGGACGCGCCGGGTTCCGGGCGGAGCGCTCCCACGACGTGGTCCCGGCCCCGGCCTGTCTCGTCGCCCATCCGCCGCTCGCCGCGCTCCTGTCCCGCCTGCGGCATCGATGAGGGGGTCGAGGCCACACTGCGGATGTCGGTGGCCACTGGCGAGCTCAACGCCCGCTGGGATCGCCGCGCCGGCGAGGTCCACGGACTCCCCGACGGCACGGCGACCGGTTCGGCGGCCGCGGTTCACGAGGACGTCGCCGGTCGTCGGCTGCGGGTGTCGATGGGATCGTTCTTCCAGTCCGGCCCGCAGGCCGCCGAGCTCCTCGTCGCCACCATCACCGGTCTGACTCCGGAGCTCGCCGACGCTCGTGTGGTGGTCGACGCCTACTGCGGCGTCGGGACGCTCGCCGCCAACGTCACCGGCCCGGCGGCGCGTGTCATCGGCATCGAGACGTCGCGGGCGGCCGTCGCCGACGCCCAGCACAACCTCGCCGGGCGTGTCGCTGAGGTCGTGCGCGGCGAGGTCGGGGGCTGGCACTTGCCGCCCGACACGGTGGTCGACGTCGTCGTCGCCGATCCGGCGCGCAGCGGCCTCGGTCGACCCGGGGCGGCCGCGCTGGCCCGGACCGGTGCCCCGGTGCTCGTGCTGGTCAGTTGCGACGCGGCATCACTCGGTCGGGACGCCAAGCTCTTGGCCACCGCCGGCTACCACCACGCCCGCACGGACGTGATCGACACCTTTCCCCACACGACCCACGTCGAGGCGGTCACCCGGTTCACGCTGGCCTGAGAGACTGCGGCCCGTGATCACGCCGGTGGTTGCTCCTGTTGTCACCGACGCCGTGGCCTCCGGCCGAGGCGTCGTCGCGCTGGAGTCGACCATCTTCTCCAACCTCGGGCTGCCGTCGCCGGCCAACGCCGACGCCCTCGAGCGGTGCGTGCACGCGATCGAGGCCGGGGGAGCGGTGCCGGCGATCACCGCTGTCCTCGACGGGCGGCCGAGGGTCGGGCTGGAGCCGACGCGAGCTGGAGCGCATCCTCGGATCCGCCCGCAAGGCCGCCGAGCGTGACCTCGGCGTGGCCGTCGCCCAGCGCTGGGACTTCGGCGCCACGACCGTCTCGGCGTCCGTCGCCCTCGCGGCCGCGGCCGGCATCGCCGTGTTCGCCACCGGCGGGATCGGTGGCGTCCACCGCGGCGCCGAGGTCACGGGTGACGTCTCGGCCGATCTCGACGCCATCGCCCACCACCCGGTGGTCACTGTGTGTGCCGGAGCGAAGGCGTTCCTCGACCTGCCCCGCACGCTCGAGTACCTGGAGACGGCGGGGGTGCCCGTGCTCGGCTGGCACCACGACTGGTTCCCGGCGTTCTACACGCGGTCGTCGGGCCTCCCGGTGCCGCACCGCGTCGACTCGGCGAAGGAGGTGGCTGAGATCCGGGCCAACCGCAGCCGGGCCACGACCGGCATCCTGCTCACCGTGCCGATCCCCGAGCAGGACGAGCTCGATGCGACCGACATCGACGACGTGCTCGACCGGGCGCTGGCCGACGCCGCCGCGGCCGCGGTCACCGGCGCCGCCGTGACGCCGTTCGTGCTCGAGCGCATCGCCGCGGCCACCGCCGGCCAGAGCGTGCCCGCCAACCTCGCCCTCGCCGAGCACAACGCTGCCGTCGCCGCCGAGATCGCCGTCGCCGTGGCGGGCGGCCCCTGACCATCCGAGGTTTTCCTGCACCCGAGGGTTTCGCGCCCCCCGTCCGGCACGGAAAACCTCCGGTGCTCCGAAAACCTCGGATGACGCGGGCTCAGCGCTTGAGCTTGCGCTCGACGCGGTCGAGGAACGCGTGGCGTTGGGACTCGGTCGATGTGTCGACCCCGTACATCGCCAGCCAGGTCGTGCGGGCGAGCGGGTGGCAGACCGCCCGCAGCGTGCGGGTGACCATCCGCTTGCCGACCTCACCCTCGGCGGCGTTGACGAGCTTCGACGACCCGTGGGTCGTGATCGCCACCAGCCGCTGCACGTTGTGTAGCCGGGCGTGCACCCGATTGGACTCGGGCGGGAGGTCGAACGCCACGTCCCGCACCCACACCCGCTCGATCCAGCCCTTCATCATCGCCGGCTGCCCGCTCCACCACGTCGGGTAGACGAGCACCAGCCGGACACACCACTGCAGGTCCTCGGCGTGGTGGGCGACGGCCGGATCGGCGCCGGGCTCGAGGTGGCGCTCCCGCTCCTCGCCGGTGAACAGGGGATCGAAGCCCTCGCCGTAGAGATCGGTCACCCGCACCTCGTGGCCGCGCCCCGGATCGCGGCGATCGCCCGCTCGGCCACGGCCATCGTGAACGACGCCGGATCCGGGTGGCAGGTGACGACCAGGGTGTTCATCGATCCGACGACCCCACGATGGGCCATCGTGTGTTCGACCCGGTTGAGGAAGGCGGCGCGCTCGACCGCGCCGAGCGTGTCGATGGAGTACAGCCCGAGCCATGTCGTGGGGGTTCGCAGCCCGCAGTTCATCCGTAGCGCGCGGGTCAGCATCCGCCGGCCGCCGTCGTGGAGCAGCTTGACGTACGTCCACGGCGCCCCGTACGTGCTCACACCGACGATGCGGCGGACGTGGGTGAGGGCGGGCCGCACCTTCCCGCCCTCGTCGAACTGGAACGCCACGCCAGGAACGAGCACGCGCTCGAGCCAGCCCTTGAGGATCGCCGGGGGTCCGCTCCACCACGTCGGATAGATGAACACGAGCACCTCGGCCCGGCGCACGAGGGCGGCGTGCTCCCGCGTCAGCGGATCGAGCAGCGGGTCGTCGCCGTGGTAAGCCGCCCGCTCGGCGGCGCTCATCGCGGGGGCGAACCCGAGCGCGTAGAGATCCAGCGTGGTCACGTCGTGACCGGCCCGCCCCAATCCCCGCACGGCCGAGTCTGTGACGGCGTGCGTGTAACTCGGCCGCCGCGGGTGGGCGCACACCACGAGGACGTCCATCGCTGCACCGTACGCGAACCGCGCGGCAGCGTCGCTCAGCCCGGGCCGAGCATCCCGAGCAGCCGCCGCCGGACGTCCGGCCACTCGGTGTCGGTCACGGCGAAGAGCGCCGAGTCGCGCGGCCGGCCCGCCTCTCCGGCCATAGCCGACGGGCGGTGGTTGCGCAGAACTCCTTCGTGGCGCGCCCCGACGCGCTCGATCGCCCGCCGGCTGCGCTCGTTGCGGGCGTCGGTGCACAGCGCGACCCGCCACACCTGCCACACCTCGAAGGCGTGGGTCAGCAACAGCAGCTTCGCCTCGGTGTTGAGGGGCGTGCGTTGGGCGCCGGCCGCCAACCACGTCCCTCCGACCTCGACCTCGTCAGGCTCGGCTCGTCCGCGCCACCACCGCAGTTCCATGAACCGGGTGCAACCGACCAGGTGGCCGTCCGTGAGCCGACGCTGGGCGAACGGCAGCGCCGCGCCCTGCTCCTGGTGCCGCAGCAGCTTGGCGATGTACGAGGACATCGCCTCGGCACCGTCGGGGACCTCCGTGA
Source organism: uncultured Acidimicrobiia bacterium (assembly GCA_963755235.1). GTDB lineage: Bacteria > Actinomycetota > Acidimicrobiia > Acidimicrobiales > Ilumatobacteraceae > JALZMG01. The sequence continues at coordinate 161,904 of CAVWJT010000002.1, read as the reverse complement.
AGTCGTAGCTGGACCGATCCGCCGCCGCCGCGGCGGCGAGGTCACCGGCGTGCTCGACGGCCAGCGGGACCAGCTCGACGTGGACCCCGCGCAGCGTCAGCGGTTCGATCGACACGCCGGCGAACGTATCCCGGGTCGACAGCGACCGCGCGAGCCGGTTACGACAGGGGCATGACCCCCACGAACTCGTTCGCCACCGACTCGATCCTGCCGCCGGACCCGGACGACCTAGAGGTCCTGCACGACCGGGAGTACCGGGTGCGCGCCTACCGCGCCGCTGACGACCGGCTGCTCATCCGCGGCGCGGTGCGCGATCAAAAGCCGCCGGGGATGTACGTCGAGGGGGATCCCGACCCGCTCACCGTCCACCACATGCAGGTCGAGCTCGAGGTCGCCTTTCCCTCGCTCGAGATCGTCAGGGCTCACGCCGCCCTGGAGATCCACCCCAACACGACCTGCCCGCGCATCGAGGACCACTACGGCGAGCTCGTCGGACTGTCGATCGCCCGCGGGTTCACCAACCGGGTGCGTGAGCTCTTCGGCGGCCCCCGCGGATGTACCCACACGACGGCGCTGATCCAGGCCATGGCGCCGGTGGCGGTGCAGTGCTTCTGGTCGATGCGGGCGTCGACGGCCCGCCGCGATGGCATGGACGCCCCGTTCCAGCCGCCCGACGACGACCATCGCGACGCGGCGTGGCAGTTCAACATCGGCAGCTGCCATGTGTGGGCCGAGGACGGCGAGCAGGTGGCCACGTTGCGCTCGGGCGGCACGATGGAAGTGCCCGTCTGGATGCAGGGGCGGCTGCGCGCGCTCGGCCGGGATCCGAAGGACTGGGTTCGCGGCATGCAGGGCCGTGGCTGAGCGGCCGGCTGACGCCGATCCGTTCGGCCTCGACCACCTCGACTGTCACCGACCTGAAGGCGCGTCCCGGCACCAAGTGGTCCCGTGCCGGCGGCCGGCTGGCGGCGTGGATCGCCGACATGGACTTCCCGATCGCCCCGGCGATCCGCGACCGCCTGATCGACGCGGCGCGCACCGACGTGGGCTACCCCGACTGGCCGGCGATCGCCCGCTCGTCGCTCCCCGAACGGTTCGCCGAGCGGATGGCGACCCGGTTCGGGTGGGCCCCGTCGGTCGATCGCCTCCACGAGTTCGGCGACGTGATGCAGGGCGTCTCGGTCGCGATCGAGCACCTCACCCGCCCGGGCGACGGGATCGTCCTGCATGCGCCGGCGTACCACCCGTTCCTCGAGACGATCACCGCCGCCGGCCGGCGGATCGTGCCGGTCCCCGCCGAGCTCGTCGACGGTCGGTGGCGGTTCGACCACGACGAGCTGGCGGTCACGCTCCGCGACGCGGGTCCCGACGCGGCCCGCCTGCTGCTGCTCTGCCATCCGCACAATCCGCTCGGCCACGTGTTCACCCGGGCCGAGCTCGAACAGCTCGCCGAGATCTCGTCCCGTCACGACCTCGCCGTCATCAGCGACGAGATCCACGCCGAGCTCGTCCACCCGCCCAACGGCCACGTCCCGTTCGCGGCCCTCGGCGATGAGGTCGCGGCGCGGACCGTCACCGTCACGTCGGCGTCGAAGGCGTTCAACCTCGCCGGGTTGCGGTGGGCGATCCTGCATGCCGGTCACGACGCGCTGCAATCGGCGCTCGACGCGCTCACGCCGCACTACTTCGGCGCCCCGAACCTGATGGGCGTGGCCGCCACGGAGGCCGCGTGGAGCGACGGCGACGAGTGGCAACGCGCCGTCGCCTCCCGGCTCGACGTCAACCGGACCCGTCTCACGACGCTCCTCGCCGAGCACCTCCCCGGCGTCGGCTACGCGGTGCCGGACGCGACGTACTTCGCGTGGCTCGACTTCCGATCGCTCGGCCTCGGTGACGACCCCTCCACGACGCTGCGCGAGCGCGGTGTCGAGCTGACTGCCGGCCCGCGGTTCGGGCCGCAGGGGGCCGGGTTCGCCCGGCTCAACTTCGCCACCAGTGCCGGCGTGCTCGACGAGATCGTGCGGACGATGGCGGGGTCAGCCGGAGACGGCGATCTCGGCGCCGAGGCTGGTGCCACCGGCGAGCGGTAGGCGGTCGCCGCTCCAGAATCGTCCCGGGTCGTACCAGTTCGAGGGCCGGCGCGGATCGAGCAGGCCCATGCGGTCGAGGGTGATGGCGACCAGTTGGGCGCAGAACACCGCTTGACCGGTGGCCTCCCGGCGGAAGCGGCCGGTGAGCCAGCGCCGGGCCAGGCCGAGCGGCTTGGGGAAGGGGCGGCCGTTGTACTCGGCGATCACCCGCAGCAGCTCGTCCTCCATCGCCCTGGTCACCTCGCCGTCGAACTGGCGCAGGTAGGCCAGCTGGTTGTACCGCCCGGTCCACGTCGTGTAGGCGGTATCGAGGCGGTTGAGCTGGGCGCCGCGGTGATGGGTGCCGGTCCACACGTCCTCCATCGACTGCCCGAGCTCGGTGTGCCAGAGCAGGGGTGGTAGATCGTCGATGGCCACGACCATCCCGACGTGGTTGACCGGGGCATTTGTGGCGACGCGCACGGCCCGGTCGGCGAGCTTGGTCCCCCGGAACAGCCACACGTCGGCCGTTCCGGCGGTGGCCATCGCCTCCGCCGGGGTGATCGTCGCGGCCTGGGTGACGGCCATCGTCGTACTGTACGAGCGGTGAGGTGGTGGAAGCTGGTTGGTCTGGCCGCGATCGGCGGGGTCGTCGCGGCGGGCGTCATCAGCCAGCGACGACGTCGCCAGTGGCGCGACTACGACAGCGCCGAACTGCGCAGCCGCTTGCACGAACGCCTGGCCGCCGCCGGCACGTGACTTTGCCGCTGCGCTCGGCGCCCGCTACGGTCGATTCCTGACAGATCTGGTCAAGTTTCGGGAGAGGGGAAGCCGTGTCCGTGACCGATGAGCTGCTGGAGAACAACGCCGCCTACGCCGCGTCCTTCGACAAGGGCGACCTGCCGATGCCACCGGGGAGGAAGGTCGCCGTGCTGGCCTGCATGGACGCCCGGCTCAACCCGTACGGCGCCCTCGGCCTGCAGGAAGGTGACGCCCACGTGATCCGCAACGCCGGCGGGGTCGTCACCGATGACGCGATCCGCTCCCTCGCCATCTCGCAGCGGCTGCTCGGCACCGAGGAGATCATCCTCATCCACCACACCGACTGCGGCATGCTCACGTTCACCGACGACGAGTTCAAGCGCTCGATCCAGGACGACGTCGGGATCAAGCCCGAATGGGCCGCCGAGTCGTTCCCCGACCTCGACGAGGACGTGCGCCAGTCGATCGCCCGGATCCAGGCGAGCCCGTTCATCCCCCGCAAGGACGCCGTCCGCGGCTTCGTCCACGACGTCGCCACCGGCAAGCTCCGCGAGGTCGTTTAGCGCCAGAGGCGCGCCGTGGCGATCTCGGCGCCGTGGGCCAGCGACCGCAGTTTCGCCCAGACCACATCGGGGTCGACGCCCTGGATGCCGACGTGGACACTGAAGCCGCAGTCGACGCCCGCCATGACCCGGTCGCGACCGACGACCTGGGCGTAGCGTTCGATCCGCTGGGCCACCAGCTCGGGGTGCTCGATGTAGTTCGACTGCGGCTCGATGACACCGGGACAGAGGATCTTGCCGTCCGGCACGTCGACCGTCTCGAAGAGCCTCCACTCGTGGGCGTGACGGGGGTTGGCCGCCTCGAAGAGGACGGTCTGCGGCTTCGCCCGCCAGACGAGGTCGATGATCTCGGCCAGGTCGACGTCGCGGTGGTGCGGTCCCGGGTAGTTGCCCCAGCAGAGATGCATCCGCAGGCGATCGGCGGGAATGTTCCGGACGGCGTGGTTGAGCGCTTCGATGTTCAGCGCCGCCCGCGCCCGGAACGCGGCCGGATCCAGGTGGGCGTAGGCGGAGTGCCGACCCATCGCCAGGTCCGGACAGTCGAGCTGGACCGTGACCCCGGCCGCGGCGATCGCCTCGTACTCCGGGCGCATCGCTTCGGCGATCGCCTCGAGGTACTGCTCGTCGTCGGGGTAGTGCTGGTTGGCGAAGAACAGCGACACGACGCCGGGCGATGCGGCGCTGGAGAACGTGCCCGCCACCGGTCGGTCGGCCTCGGCCACGGCGCGGTCCAGGTTGGCGAGGTCGAGCCCGACGGCGGCATCGTCCTGCACGGAGATCGGCGCGGTGCACGCCGGCGCGGACCGCTTCCGCCGTCCCGGATTGGCGGCAACGGCCGCCGCACTCCGCGGGAAGTCGACGAGGTCCTGGAAGAAGTAGTCCTGGACCGACTCGCCACCGAACCCGTGCAACCGGTCCTTCACGTACGTGGCGTAACTGGGCTTCGACATCTCGCCGTCGTTGACGATCGCGACGCCGGCGTCGACCTGGCGCTGCACCGCCTCGGTCACCGCGGCGGCGATCCGATCGGCGAGCGCGCGTTCGTCGACGGGGACTGCCGTCGCCGTGGGCCCACATCATCTGGATCAGATCGTCGGGGCGGGGCAGACTGCCGGTGTGGGTGGTGAGGATTCGATCCGTGGCCGGTGAATGGTAAGTTGTCCGCATGGTGGACACAAGGAGGTAGGAGACTTGGCGACCATCGAGAAGCTTCCCAGCAGACTGCACCACAACGCCTTCGTCACCAAGGACCAGGAGGCGACGCGCGCGTTCTACGAGGACCTGATCGGTCTCCCGCTCGTCGCCACGTGGTCGGAGGCGGACGAGCTGTTCGGCGCGTTGCGGGTGTACTGCCACACGTTCTTCGCCCTCGGCGACGGGAGCGCGCTGGCGTTCTTCCAGTTCGCCAACAAGGAGGACGAAGACCTGTTCAATCCGGAGCTGGCGCCGTCGCCGTTCCGGCACATCGCCTTGAAGGTGACGCCCGAGCTGCAGAAGGAGATCCACGATCGCCTCGAGGCCGCCGGGTGGAAGCCCGACGGCACGTACGTCCTGGAGCACGGCTACTGCCGTTCGCTGTACACCGAGGACCCGAACGGGCTGCTGCTCGAGTTCACGGCCGACGTTGCCGAACGTCGAGGAGATCGCCGCGGATCGGCAGGCCGACGCCCACGAGACCCTGAAGCGCTGGCTCGGCGGCGATCACACGAGCAACAACGTCTACCGGTAGCGCCGAGTGCCGCGACCGGTCCCGGCCACGGTGCTGTTCGTGCACGGCGCGCATCACTCAGGGTGGTGCTGGTTGCTCGTGATGGACCAGCTCACGGCGTGGGGCGTTCGCTCGTGTGCCGTCGACCTCCCGTTCACCGGGTACGCGGAGGACGTCGCGTGCGTTCGGTCCGCGGTGTCGTCCCTGCGGTCACGCGGTGCCGTGCACGTCGTGGGGCACAGCTACTCCGGCCTCGTCGTCGCCGCCGCCGGGCACGCCGCGGCCCACCTGACCTTCGTCGCCGGTCGCCTGCCCCTGCCCGGAGAGTCCCCGGCGGCTCACACCCCGGACTGGGGGTGTCCGGAGTTCCAGGCGTGCATGGAGCTCGGCGGGGACGGCCTCGTGCGGCTGTCCGGCGCGGCGCGGGCGTTCCTGTACCACCGCACGAGCCCGTCGCTCGCCGAGTACGCGATGAGCCGCCTGCGCCCGATGTCGAGCGTGGTCCCCGACGAGCCGCTGGCCGACCCGGCCTGGGCCTCGGTGCCGAGCTCGTACGTGGTGTGTGGCGACGATCGCGCCGTGCGTCCGGAGGCGCAGCGGGAGCGGGCGGCGCTGGTCGCCACCTCGACGGAGCTCGACACCGACCACTCGCCGTTCTTCAGCAGCCCGAAGGCGCTGGCGACGTTCATCGCCGACCAATCGGTGGCGGCGGCGGCATGAGCGGGCGCAGCGAGCGAGGGCCAGCCGGCGGGTCCGCACATCTGGGCGGGATCTCGGTCATCCGCGCATCTGGGCGGGAATCTTGCCAACGTCTGGAAGAAATCCCGCCCAGATCGACGGCGAGGGGATGACCGCATGAGCGACGATCCGCGGTCAGGTGCCGGCGAAGGGATCGGGCACCGGGAGTCGGGCGAGACGCGCCCACTCACCCGTGATGCTCTCGGCGGTGGTGAGCAGCAGCGGCAGGTGGCGGGTCGTGAGCTCGCGCACGGACGTCTCGGCGGCGTGCACGGTGACGTTCACGGCCGCCACGGTGCGGCCCGACGCGTCCCGAACGGGGGCGGCGATCGACCGGATGCCGAGCGACAGCCGCTCGTCCGACAGCGCCCACCCCCGCTGGCGCACGGCGTCCAGCTCCCGCTCGAGCTCCCGGCGGGTCGGGGTCACGCGGGGGATGATGCCCGACTGCGACGGCAACTTCAGCACGCCCGGCAGATCGCCCCGGCGCAGGTCGGCGAGCAGGACGTGGCCCATCGAGGTCGCGACGGCGGGAAAGCGGGTACCGATGTGCACCGCGATGGCGATGATCTTCGGCACCGGAACCCGGGCCACGTACACGATGTCGCTGCCGTCGAGCTGCGACATCGAGCTCGACTCACCGGTCTGCGCCACCAGGGCCTCGAGGTGCGGCCGCGCCAGCTCCCAGATCCCGAGCGCGGCGACGTACGTCGTGCCGAGCTCGAGCACCTTGGTGGTCAGCGAGTACAGGCCGTCGTTGGACCGCACGTACCCGAGTCGCTCGAGCGTCATCAGCAGGCGGCGGGCCGTGGGACGGGGCAACGACGTGCGGCTGGCGACGTCACTGGCCGAGAGCACGGTCGCCGTCGGGCTGAAGGCAGTGATGATGGCGAGGCCGCGGGCCAACGCTTCGACGAAGTCCGAGCTCGACTGCCGCGCCATCGGCGCATCCTCGCACGGCCCACTGCCATGAGTCAGGATCAACCGATCGAACCCCGCCGTGGCCCGCTCGACGGCATCGTCGTCGCCGACCTCTCGCGTGTCCTCGCCGGTCCGTACTGCTCGATGCTCCTCGCCGACATGGGCGCCACGGTCATCAAGGTGGAGGGCCCGAACGGGGACGACACGCGCACATGGATGCCGCCGGTCAAGGCCGGCGTCTCCACGTACTACCTGTCGATCGGCCGGAACAAGCGCTCGGTCGTGCTCGACTTCCGGGATCCCGACGATCGGGCCCTGGCGGCCGAGCTCCTCCACCGCGCCGATGTCGCGGTCGAGAACTTCAAGCCGGGCTCGCTGGCGAGGTTCGGGCTCGACTACGAGTCCGCCGCTCCCGGCAACCCTGGGCTCATCTACCTCTCGATCAGCGGGTTCGGCACCGCCGAGGGCGCCTGGCTGCCCGGTTACGACCTGATCGTGCAGGCCGTGTCGGGGCTGATGAGCCTCACGGGCGACCGGGACGGTGAGGCGTTCCGCGCCGGCATCTCGGTGTTCGACGTGATGGCCGGGTTGCACGGTCTGATCGGCGTGCTCGCCGCCCTGCACCAGCGCAGCGAGACTGGCCAGGGGCAGCACGTCGAGGTCAACCTGCTCTCGTCGGCGATGTCGGGCCTCGTCAACCAGACCGCGGCCTACACGGCTGCCGGCGTCGTCCCGATGCGCATGGGGAACGCCCACCCGAGCCTGTTCCCGTACGAGACGATGCCCACGGCCGACCGGGACCTCATCATCGCGGCCGGTAACGACCGGCAGTTCCGATCGCTCTGCGAGGTGCTCGGGATACCGGAGGTCGCCGATGACCCGCGCTTCGGGACCAACGCCGATCGCACCCGCCGGCGGGACGAGCTGCGCCCGCTCCTGCTCGCCGAGCTCGCCAAGTGGAAGGCCGACGAGCTGTTCATCGCCCTGAACAAGGCCGGCGTGCCGTGTGGGCCGATCAACACGATCGGCGAAGGGGTGGAACTGGCGGAGGCGCTGGGTCTGGCGCCGCGCGTCGAGATCGGTGAGGGCGACCGGGCCGTGACCCTCGTCCGCAACCCGATCACGTTCGGCGCCGCCGATCATCGGTACGACCTCCCGCCACCGAAGCTCGGCGAGCACACCGACGAGATCAAGGCGTGGTTGCGGGGCCAGGGCGAACTGGGGCTGCGCGGATGAGCGGGCCACCCACGTACCGGACAGGCATCGGCACGTCGACGGCCGACGCGATCACCCTCCTCGGCCACGACGTCGCCCGCGAACTGATGGGCCAGATCTCGTTCGGCGAGCTGGCGTTCTGGCTCGTCGCCAAGCGCCGCCCGAGCGCGGGGGAGCTGGCAGTGTTCGAGGCGGTGCTCGTCTCGCTCGCCGACCACGGCTTCACGCCGACGGCGATCGCCGCCCGGGTCACCTACACGAGTGCCCCGGAGTCATTGCAGGGCGCCCTCGCCGCGGGTCTGCTCGGCGGGGGCTCGCGGTTCCTCGGGGTCACCGAGGACGCGGCCATGTTCCTCGCCGAGGCCCTCGCCGAGCGGGAGGCCCGGCCCGAGGACGCCGAGGGGTGGGATCAGTTCGCCGTTGCGGTCGTCGAGAAGGCGAAGGCCGACGGGCGGCTCGTCCCGGGCTTGGGACACCCGGTGCACAAGGTCGAGGACCCGCGTACGCCGGTGCTCTTCGAGCTCGCCCGGCGCGAAGGCACGTTTCACGACCATCTCGAGCTCTTCGCCGCCATCGGCCGGGTCCATCCACCGATCCTGGGGCGGACGCTGCCGCTGAACGGGGCCGGTGCCGGCGGTGCCGCGCTGGCCGACCTCGGCCTGCCGCTGCACACGATGCGGGGGTTCGCCCTGCTTGCCCGGTGTGCCGGCCTCCTCGGTCACCTCGCCGAGGAGCACGACGACCCGGTCGGCATGGACATCTACCTGAACGTCGATCGCAACATCGAGTACGCCCCCGGGGTCCCGGAGTGACTGTCCGCAGTGTGGTAATCTGACCGCTGGTCGGTCGGGGGCCGACCTCGGGGAAAAGGGGGTTCACTCTGATGGCTGTCATCACCGCTCCGTCGTCGGACGGCCGGGCGACGATCCGAGAAGCCGCACGACTCAAGACGCCCGGCGGGATCGCCCCGTGGTGGTACAACTGGGTCGATCGGCATCGCGTCGGTGGCATCGTGCTTGTCGGCGTGATCGCGACGCAACTCGGCACGTACTTCGGTTACGTGTTCCCGGCGATCGGCCTGCCGACGCTGCCGTGGCCGCTGTACAACGGCATCCTCGGTACCACCTTCGCCGATGGTCTCAACGGAGCAACCGCGACCGGTGCCTTCGACCCCGTCTTCGCCACGTCGGCTGCTTCGTTCTTCACCGGGCAGGCGTTGCACTTCGTGAACGGGATCGTGTTCTCGATCCTCTACGCCGTGCTCTTCCTGCCGCTGATGCCGTTCCGCAACACCCGGGGGGGCAACCTCACCTCCGGACTGCTGTACAGCGTCATCATGTCGATCATCAGCGTCGGCCTCCTGGTTCCGTACGCGTACGTGCCCAACCAGGGCTACGGGTTCTTCAGCTTCTACGGTCCCGACGGTTGGAAGCTGCCGGCTGCGGTGCTCGTGTGGCACCTGATCTACGGGTTCTTCCTCGGCACGCTCTTCATGGTGAGGAATCACGAGGGCTATGAGGTGGTGAGCTCCGACTGACGGTGTCGAAGCTCTTCCCGACATCGCTCGTCGGTTCATACGCCCAACCTGACTGGCTGATCGACCGGGCGCGGCTGGCCGGCCGGTTCCCGCCGCGGGTGCGGGCGCGCGAACTGTGGCGGGTCGCACCCGAGTGGCTCGAGGAGGCCCAGGACGACGCCACCGTCCTCGCCATCCGCGACCAGGAACGGGCCGGGCTCGACATCCTCACCGACGGGGAGATGCGCCGGGAGAGCTACTCCAACCGCTTCGCCACCGCGCTGGACGGCGTCGACATCGACAACCCGGGGACGGCGCTGGACCGCAGCGGTCACCCGAACCCGGTGCCGCGCGTCGTCGGTCCGATCCGGCGCCGGCATCCGGTGCAACTGCGCGACCTGGAGGTGCTCCGGGCCAACACCGACCGGGCCGTGAAGGTCACCGTGCCCGGTCCGTTCACCATGTCGCAGCAGGCCCAGAACGACTACTACCCGAGCGCCGAGGAGACGGCGCTCGGGTACGCGTCGGCGGTGAACGAGGAGATCAAGGACCTCTTCGCCGCCGGCGCCGACGTCGTGCAGATCGACGAGCCGTACATGCAGGCCCGGCCCGACGCCGCCCGGGAGTACGGGCTGCAGGCGATCGCACGCGCGCTCGACGGCGTGACCGGGACGACCGCGCTCCACATCTGCTTCGGCTACGCCGCGATCATCCACGACCGCCCGTCCGGGTACTCGTTCCTCCCCGAGCTGGCGGCGACGAGCCTGGACCAGATCTCGATCGAGACGGCCCAGTCGAAGCTCGACCCGGCGGTGCTGGCGACGCTGGAGGGCAAGACGATCATCCTCGGCGTGCTCGACCTCGGTGACCACACGGTCGAGACGCCGGACATCGTGGCCGAGCGCATCCGCCGGGCGCTCCCGTTCGTGCCGGCGGAGCGGATCGTCGTGGCTCCGGACTGCGGGATGAAGTACCTCCCGCGAGCTGTCGCCTTCGAGAAGATGCGGGCGATGGTGGACGGCGCCGCGATCGTCCGGGCGGAGGTGGAGAAGGCGGGCTGAACTCTGACGGCTCGCTGCGGTCACAGTCGCCTGGCCCTGATCTCGGCCGCGCGCCCAGCGAGTGCCGTTGGCACCTCGGGCTCCGGAACATCGCCGAGCAAGACGTGCCGCCAGACCTGGGTCCGGAGGGGAAGGGCGGTAGAGACGCGGGCCTCCAGCTCCGCGGCGCGGTCGAACCCGGCCGCGGCCGCAGGTCGATCACCAGATCGGGCGGCGGCGACGGCCAGGAACCGGTCCGCCGCCCCGAGCACGTCAACCCCCCACGAGAGCACGAGCAGCTGGCCGGCGAACGGGCGGAGTCCGGTCACGACGGCGTCGTGGAATGTCCCGGCCGACGAGCACGCACGCTTCCGTCAGCGCTGCCAGCTGCGCCGCCAGCGTGGAATCGTCGACGAGGACGGGCGACCGGCGGAGCACCGCGTCGAGCGTCTCGGCGGCGCGTCCGTCGCCGACGATGCGCCTCGACGATGGCCGCCACGGCTCGACGCGAGCGGTTGGCGCCGGCTGGGCCGCCGCCTGCTCCGCGACCTCGGTGACGACCGTGTCGAGTGTTCCTCGCCAACGGTGGACCGCCGTCAGTTGCGCTGTCTCGCTGGCGACCAGGTTCTGCTCGTCACCGTGGGCGGCGATGGCCATGGCGTGCTGTTCGGCGACGCCCAGGTCGCCGTCGAGCAAGGCGACCACTGCATCCCACATGGTGGCGATGGCGGACAGGAGCCAGCTGTGCGTCTGGCTCCCCAGCGACTGCACCTCGTCGTGGCACACCGTGAACCCGACGCGGTCGCCCATCTGCAGCCGAAGCACGCCGAGATTGCGCTGCAGTCCCGACCACACCTCGCTGGCCCGCGCCGGCGAGAGCCGCGCGACGAGCCCGCGCAGCTCCTCGGCTGCCGCCAACTGCTCGAGGACGTCGCTACCGGCCAAGAGTACGAACAGCCGGCCCGACAGTGCGTCGGCGACGACCTCGGCGTCGCCGGCCTGGCGAGCGATCGTGAGTGCGTCGAGTGACGCGCTCCGGGCCTCGACCCCGCGCCCCTCGTAGTTCAACAGGTAGAAGGCCCGCATCCCCATCAGCCTCGACCGTTGGGCCAGGTCGTCGGTGGGAGCGAGGGCCAGCGCCGAGTCCAGCAGCGTCGGCCGTCTCTGGGTCCGGCTCGCCGGCCGGGCCGGAGCCCGCCAGCAACAGCGCGGCCTGGGCGAGCAGGACGTACGCGCCATCGGCGTGGGCTCGGCGACCCGCCGCCAGCGCGGTCTCCTGCTGGCGCGGGACGTCACCGAGGAGCTGGTACGCCCATGCAGTCAGCAGCAACGCCGCCGCCTCGTGCCGCGGCCCGCACCGGTGATCGGCGGCGACGACCTCGCCGAGCCGCGTCGCGACCGCAAGCATCTCCTCGAAGGCCAACCGTTGGGCCAGCTCCTCGCAGCCGCGGGCAACCGTCTCCACGGCGATCGTCGGGCTCGAGGGCACCGAATCCGTCGAGCGCGTGGTGCACCGCGGCGACCGTGTCGCGCCGCCGCAACAGGGCGGTCGCGCGGCGGCGTGGAGCACCGTCCGGCGATGGGTCGGCAGCGTCGTCGCCGGCCGCCTCGCGCACCAGATCGTGGACGAACGCCAGCGTGCCGCCGTCCTCCGCGAGCAGGCCTCCGCGTACCGCCGCATCGAGGCCGACGGCGAGATCCGGCGTGGACGCCCCGGTGAGCTCCGCTCAACAAGGCGACGTCGATGGTCCGGCCGACCAGTCCCGCAACCCCGATGACCTCTAGCTGTTCGGAGGGCAGGGCCAGGAACCGTCTCCGCAACCGGATCGCCGTCGTCCTGGTCCCGTGCTCTCCGACGCCACCAGCGCGAGCAGCGGATTGCCGCCGGCCCGCTGGGTGGCGGCCTCGACCTCAGAGCCCGCGACTCCTCGACTCCGCAGCAGTTCGGCGACCGCATCATCCGCCAGGCCACTGAGCGGCACGATCGTCGACGCCATCGATTGGATCGCGCCGGTACCGGCAGCCGGCAGCGTCGCCAAGAGCCGCAGCCGCTCCGTCGAGGCGATGAGCCGCGAGACGAAGGCGTGTGATGTTCCGCCCGCCCAGTGGACGTCGTCGAGGATGATCGTGCGGTCTCGGCCGACGAGCTCGCACAATCGTCGCCAGGGCGTCGAACATGTCCTCCCGGCCGGCGTCGACCGGCTGTTCCCCCGCGTCGACCGGCAAATGGGCGCCGATCGATGGCAGCAGGCGCGCGATGCGCGCGACGACCTCGGGACCGAGCGCGGCGATGACGCCAATCGGGACCTCGCTGACGCACAAGTCGAGGGCAGCACACCAGACGGCGAGGCCGTCGCGCTCGGTCGCGTCGAAACGGACTACCAACGGCTCACCGCCGCGGCCCGCCAATGCCGTCGCGAGGTGGGACTTGCCGATCCCAGGCTCGCCGACGATCAAGACGAGCGACGGCCCCGCGGCCGACGTCCACGCGCGCTCGATCCTGGCCGCCTCCTCCTCGCGACCGTACACCTGCTCCAACACGTCGGCGTCGCGGGCGTCGGCGACGGCTGCCGGGGCGACCGTCCAGATCTCCCGCGGCTCGTCGAACCCCTTCAGCGACCGCTCCGCGAGGCGTTCGATCGGAGGGTCCCGTCGACGCCCGCGCACCTCGGCGGTGGTGGCGTCGACGAGGACCGCACCGGGCGAGCACTGCGCGCACAAGCGCGAGGCCACGACCACGGCTTCGCCGAAGCAGTCGCCGTGCTCGGACACGACGTCCCCGGTCGACAAGCCGACTCGGAGTGGGATCCCCTCGGCCGCCGCGGCCTCCTGTACGGCCGATCCCGCCCGGACGAGGTGATCGGCGGACGGCAAAAGAGCCAGCGCGCCGTCGCCCGTGCTCTTCACGACCCGGCCACCGAACACGGTGACGACGTTGGCGACGATGCTGTCGTGGCGGTGGCGTTCGGCCTCCGCGGCGTCGGCACCGATGCGCGTCAGGGTGCTCGTCGAGCCGACCGTGTCGGTGAACAGCACGTTCGCCGTCTCGAGCATCGGACACCCTTCGGTGGATGGGGCGATTCCTGCGGATTCTGTCAGCGCCTCCGCTCGAGCGGCTCGCCCACCTTGGCGCCCCAAGAAAAATCGGCGAAATCACGTATCAGGCCGAGATCGGGCGACTCCTGTCTTACGACAGCGCGAACTACAAAGCCGGCGGCTGCAGACCGGCCGATCATGACCCGATGATCGGCCGTCGGGGGTCCGGCGTCAGGCGGAGGCGCCGGCCCCAGCAGTCTGGGCCGACCGAGAGGGTTGGACCTCGCGCGGGTAGCGGGGCCCCGAGCGCCTCACCGGCGGAAGTGAAAGCTCAGGGCCCCGCCTGCTCCACCGGGCATCCCGCCGGCCCGATGTGGCGCGACAGAACGTAGTCCACGCGTGCCGAGTCGGGCGCCAATGGCGCCCAAGTCAATCCGCGCCATGGCAGGCGAAGGCCCCGCCGATGATCGGGTCGGCCTGGCGGGCCCGTCGGAGCGCCTCGGCGGGACCGGTGCCGGCGGCGAGCGCTCGGTGGAGCTCGCTCATGAAATCGACGGTCGAAGTCGCGTCCAGCACCGCGACGGTGGCCGCGATCACGGCCCGGGGTCCGGTCGCCAGCAGCGACGCGGTGAGGCCGAGGATCTCCTTGCCGGCCGGCGTGGCGTGAATGCCCGCCGAGCAGGCCGACAACACGACCACGCTCGGCGGGGGGGACAGCCGCTCGAGGTCGTACACGAACATTGGTCCGTCGGCGAGCCGCAGCGACGAGAACATCGGGTTCCCGCCGGAGAAGGTCCCGTGGCACACGAGGTGGGCGACGTCGACGCGGCGCATCGCGTCCTCGACGGCACCGACCGTCGCTCGCTCGCCCACGAGGAGCGTGGCGTCGGCGTAGCACGCGGCGACGGCGCCGCCCTCCGCCTCCGCCAAGGGGAGCCCGGGGCCGCAGACCACGAGCGTGCCCGCGCGCGCGTCGGCGGGCGCGCCCGACACCGCCGCCAGAGCCCGGCTGATGGAGCCACCACGAACGGTCGGTCGTGCAGGGCCGGCAGCAGCGCCCACGGAAGCTCGTGGAGGGCCGGGCTCGGACTCACGACGACGAGCCCGTCCGGCAGGTCCAGCGGGTCGAGCAGGAGTGCCGCGGCCTCCGCGGCCGCCGCCCGCACGACCGCGGGGTCTCGCTGCAGACCTCGGCCGGCGGCGCCCAGATGCATCGTCAGGGTGGCCATCAGCGTGCCGGCCTCTCGTCTGGCCGCCGCGAGGGGGCCGAGCGCGCACGATGGATGCCCGGCCGTCGACCAGGCGCACGGCGACGAGCTCCCCCTCGACCTCGACGAAGGAGATCCACGCCGCGACGTCTCCTTCGGACGTCTCCGGCAGGCTCTCGGCGGACGGTGCCTGTCCCGCGCTCGCCGGCCGCTTGTCGCGTCCGCCGGCGCACGCTGTCCTGCAGCCGGGCGCAGCGGAGGGCGAGCTGCGGGTCGCTCACGCCGTCACGAACCTTCACGTCGAACTCGATGACGGCGGCGCGCAGGAGGTCGAGATCGTGCGCCAGCGCGCCCTCCTCAGGCGGGCGGATCGGAGCCGTCGACAGCGCCGACGCTCGCTGGCGCTCCGCCCAGGCGAACGCCAGCTCGGCGTCGCCGCTGCGCACCGACATGGCGACGCCGAGGTCGACGACGGCGGCCACGTGCATCGCGACGTGGGCCCGGAGCTCGGTGCCGCCGAGCATCGATGTCAGCGAGGCGAACTCGTCGACCGTGGCGGCGCAACGGCGCAGAGCGTCCTCTGGACGTCCGGCGCCGGCCAGGAGCTGGGCCGCGACGAGGTCGCGGCGACAGCGGGCGGCGGGCCCGAGCCCGTGCCCCGTCGCGGCAAGGTGGCGTTCGGCGGTCTCCGGCGTCGCCGCGCGTTGGCCGCCAGCTCGGCGGCGAGGACGCGGGCGTAGTCGGAAGCGGCGGTGAGCCCGGCGTCCTCGGTGGCGGCGATCACGGTGTCGATGAGGGCGGCGTCGGACTCGTCGGCCGCTCCGCGCGCTCGGTGGGCTTCGACTCGCAGCGACGCCGCGGCCGCCCACCAGCCGGCGCGTCCCTGGGCTTCGAACAGCGTCTCCGCCTCACCGGCAGCAGTGGCGGCGCGGTCCACGTCGCCGGCGAGCAGCGCGGCGCGGGCAACGAGCATGAGCACCTCGGCGACGTCGACGTCGTCGCCCTGCGCGCGCATGTCCTGCACGGCCCGCTCGGCGAGTCGCAACGCCTCGTGCGGCAGCCCGGCGGCGACCAGCGCCTCGGCGCGGTCCGGGTACACGGCGGCGCCGCTGACGCCGAGGGACTCGTAGCGCTGCTCGGCGTCGTCGAAGCGGCGGAACGACTCCACGAGATCGCCGCGCCGGGCCGCCAGCCAGGCCAGGTTGTGGTACACGTCGGCGGCCGCCTTCGTCCAGCCCTGGGACTCGTAGAGCTCGAGCGCGCGCCGCGTGTCCGCCTCCGCCGCCTCGATCTCGCCGGCCCATCCGAGCAGCACCCCACGATTCGTCAGGAGGTCGGCGACGATGGTGCGATCGGTGGTGTCGGCGGCGGCGTCGAGGGCGGCGGTGAACGCGGCCAGCGCCTCGGGGTGTCGGCCGGCCCGGTGCAGCAATGTCGGCCCGCTGGCTCATCGCGACGACCTTGTCGTCGCCGTCGAGGAGGCGCGACGGCCCGCGTCGCCAGCTCCAACGAACGTTCGAAGTCCCCGGAGTAGGAGAGGCTGGCGGCGAGGGACATCGACGCCAGGCCTTCCAGCTCGGGATCGTCGAGCTCGATCGCGGCCTCGACTGCCGCGGCGAGGTGCCGGACGGATTCCTCGACCCGGCGGAGCTCCCGACAGGCATTGCCCATGACCCGAAGCAGCTCGACCCGCTCGGCGGCAGCGGCCGAGGGCAATCGCTCCGCGGCGTCCTCCAGCGCGCTGGTCGGATCCGTGAACGCGCGGGTCAGAAGATCGTCGACCGTCCCTCCCACGGCGGTCGAGCGTACCGAACGATCAGCACGCGCCGATCGGCGTTGCCGACCATGACGTCGTTGACGCCCTGGCCGCCGGCGATCGCCGCGCTCACTCGCGCCGTCGCGAAGCTCGTGCCGCTCCAGCTGGCCCAGCCCGTCGGGCTCGGGTAGCGGCTGACCGTGTCCGCTCCGGCGGCCACCGCGTTCACCCACGGGCCGCAGTTGGAGAACGAATCGCGCTCGCCGTCGGTCCGCGACCCGACGGCGATCATGCCGGCCTCGAGCGCGGCCTGGATGGCGCGGATCTCGTCACCGGCGCCCCACGGACTCACCAGATCGACGACGGCGGCAGTCGCCTGGATGGTGGGCCGGTCGCCGCCACGCCGCCGGGAAGTGCTTGACGTCGGCGCCGTCGTTCCCCGCGGCCGCGACGTAGACCGGCCGGATTCCGGTCGTGCTCGCCGACAGGTCGGCGAGATCGCGCAGGAAACGACCGAGGGCGAGGCGGCTGCCGATGCCGCCGCAGCCGGAGCCGCCGAGCGACAGGTTGACGACATCGAACGGTCGCTCGACCCCGGTCGCCGACAACCCGAAGGCCTGGCCGATGGCGGCGATGACATCGGCGTCGGAGAACACCATCGGTGACCAGCGGGCGGAGTCGGAGATGATGCCCTCCGTTGACGCCGGCCAGTACCACCTCGGCCGTCGGGGCCAGCCGCTCGACGAGCGAGGCGACGAAGACGCCGTGGCCGTGATCCTCGTCGACGAAGCCGTTGCCGTCGACGTCGTAGTCCACCGGCGAACCGATCGTCGTCACGCCGGGTGCGGCGGCGGGGTCGTCGGCCGGGGAGTCGACGACGAGCACGCGTCCCTCGCCACCCTGGCCGATCGCCGGGATCGTCCGCCGCGGACCGGGTTGTCGGTCGGGCCGGAAGCGGTAGTTCGGCAGGGCCGGCTCGAGATAGTTGAGATCGGTGCTGTACCCTCGCCCCTGCAGCGTGGGGATGATCTGGCGGAGGAACGCCTCGACGAGCGAGCCGCGGCGGAGGCTCGAGGATCGCGGCGAACGGGTTCAGCGTCTCCACGCCGACGACGGAGCCAATGAGGCGCTGGCTCACCTCGGCCACGGCCTCGTCCAGCCGTTGGGGGTCGGACGCGGTGACGAGCAGCTCGTCCGGTACGGCCACGATCGGCACGGTGGAGAGGCCCTGGCCGGCGCAGAGCGTCAACGAGGCGAACAGGCCGACCCGGCGGAGGGCCGTCACGAGCAACGCGTCGGTGAGGGCGTCGAGATTCAACAGGCCGTAGTCGCAGCGGTCGTTCAAGGTGTACGTCTTCACCTGCCCGAGAGAGCCGCAGGCCGAGTGCCGCCGTCACCGGGGCGGACGGTGTCGCGACCGGTGGTGGTCGTGGCGTGCCAAGGCCAGCGCGGCGGCGAGCACGGCTCGCCGCGAGCGCGATGTCATTGACATCGTCGATCAGCCCCCCTCTTGGAGGCGTTGTCATCCACTGCTCGCTCAGAGCTGCGTCTCCCCTCGCAACTGACACCGTACGGCGCGGACAATATCGGTTCTCACGGTGTCGTGCTCCCGGCGCAGCCTGGGGCGCTGGGCGGGTCGGCCTCCACCGGGCGATCGTGCAGAGGGTGTCGTGGGCGAACAGCCAGGCCAGGCACTCGACGGATCCGGCGAGGTGGAGCGTCGCCGGCGAGTCCGCGGCGTCGACCGGTGCGAGGTACTCGATCTCGGCGACTCCGTTCCGATCGGACTCGACGTCGACGAGCGCTTCCTCCAGGATCGCCCACTGGGCGGCGTTGTTGACGTGGCCGAGGACGTCGAGATCGACCGCCCGAATCGCCCACGGCCGGCTCTCGGCGTCGGCGGCCAGACCAGGCAGGGAGAGCCTGGCCGACACCCGGCGCCCTCCGGCGGCGTCGCCGTAGATCAGATGGAACTCGTCGCCGAGCGTAGCTGATCCGGCCGGTCACCACATCGACCTGTACCCACAGACTCACCGCCTCGACACATCCACCGCGGTCGGTGCGGATCGACGTGCGGCGTTCAGCCCAGCTCCGCCCGGTGCCCGAACAGAACGTCGTCAGGCTGAGCTTCTCGCCGAGGACCGGCACCTGGCCGATGGCGACGAGCGTGCGCCGCACGACCCAGGCGACGGGGTTGGTGATTCCGCTGTCGACGGCGTCCTCGGCGGCGACATCCTGAAGATGACGGGCCAGGCCATCGAGCCGCAGTCGGCCCTGCTGATCGACGTCGCCCAGCCGCACCGTGTTGGTGGCGGTGAAGCGTCGGCCCGTCGGCTGGCATCGGCACGAGCTCGGTGGCGGCGGCGACGGCGGGCATCGCGGCGCTCAGCTCTCCTCGGGTGGGGCGAGGCCGAGCAGGCGGGCGGCGTTCCACTTCAGGATGAGGGGTCGCACCTCGGGCCGGATGTCGAGTCGCTCGAAATCGGCGAGCCAGCGGTCCGGGGTGATCACCGGATAGTCCGACCCGAACATGACCTTGTGCCGGAGCAGGGTGTTGGCGTACTGGACGAGGTTCGGCGGGAAGTACTTCGGTGACCATCCGGAGAGGTCGATGTGCACCGACGGCTTGTGCAACGCCACCGAGATGGCCTCGTCCTGCCACGGGAACGACGGGTGGGCGAGGATGATCGGCATGGCGGGGAAGTCGACCGCGACGTCGTCGAGGAACATCGGATTGGAGTACTTGAGGCGCACGCCGTCGCCGCCAGGGCGTCCGGCGCCGACCCCGGTGTGACCGGAGTGGAAGACCGCGGGCAGGCGGCTCGACTCGATCGCCTCGTACAGCGGATAGAAGACGCGGTCGTTGGGGAAGAACGCCTGGAGGTTGGGATGGAACTTGAAGCCCCTGACCCGTCGCTCGTCGACGAGGCGCCGCACCTCCCGGACCCCGGCTCGTCCACTGTGCGGGTCGACCGAGGCGAACGGCACGACGACATCGGGATGTTGCTCGGCGAGCTCCAGGATCTCGTCGTTGCTCACCTCTGGCGGCTGACCGGTCGCGGTGGTGGCGTCGACGGTGAAGGCGACACACATCATGTTGCGCTCCCCGTAGTACGCGGCGAGATCGTGCACCGTGGGTGAAACGACGTCGGCCCCGAAGTAGGCGAAGAACTCCTCCCGGTCCTCGCCGACCGTGGCCGGGGCGTGGACCGACGCGTGGACATGCGTGTGGACGTCGATGGCGGCGAGCGACTCGATCTCGATGGTCACGGTGCCTCCTCTGGCGTGCGAGTGCACGGCGAACGTAGCCTCGCCTTCGTGCTGACCAACCGTTCCGTCCCGGCGGCGACGGTGATACCGGTGCTCGTGTACCCGGACGTGCCGGCCGCGGTGGCCTGGCTCACCCAGGCCTTCGGCTTCATCGAGCGGGTTCGGATCGGTGACGATCACCGTTCCCAGATGCAGATCGGCGATGACGGGGCGGTCATCGTTGCCGACGTCCGAGGTGAGCAGACGCCTCCCCGACCTGGTGCCGTGACTCACGTCATCAAGGTGCGGGTGGACGACGTGGATGCGCGATTCGAGCAGGCCCGGGCGCACGGCGCGCCCGTGCTGCAGGAGCCGACCGAGTACGAGTACGGCGAGCGCGAGTGCACTGTGGCCGACCTCGCCGGTCATCGCTGGCAGTTCACGCAGACGATGCGAGACGTGGCGCCCGAGGAGTGGGGCGGCCTCTCGGTGCAGCCGTAACTACGTGCGGCCGCGGCAGCGGCGAGGCGTCCGGGAGCGAGCCATTCGGTCACGGCGGCGACCGTTCGCTGGCCGATCCCGATCGTGTACGTGCGGCGGGCGAGAGTTCCAGTGGGTGGAACGGCGAGGTGATCGCCGGCTTCCCCCGCTCGAACCGTGCCGACGTGGAGGACCGCTCGCCGCGTCTCCAGCCGGCGATCGGCGAGCAGCCGCCCCAAGGAGGCGCCCGCCCGGAGCAGGGACTCGACGGTGCCGCCGGGCAGACGGTCGGGTGCCACGAGTGATTCAGCCAGCACGTACGCGCCATCGCTGCACCCGCCACGCAGGGTGACGCGGCGAGCAACGACCCGCTCCGCCGAGGCGAGCTCGAGGAGCTGTGCGTCCGGGTCCCACCAGCGACCGGCGGCTGCCAGCACCCGTGTGAGCGGGGCCGGGCCGGACTGGCGGGACATCCTGGTGACGACCGGCTCGCCGGTGCACGCCTCCAGCAACGTGGTGACCGTGCCGTCGGCGGTCAGCAGCATCCGATCGAACGGATCGAGGTCCAGTGACCTCGCCGGATCCGGGGGAGACCAGCCGACGGCCGAGTCGGCCACAGCCGCGGTGATCGAGTCTGCCTTCACTGGTCTCCTGTCCGTCGCGATCCGGGCAACGTTCGCAACTCGCCCGAGCGGGGACCACCACCATCGAGCATCGACCGCCGCAAGTCACGGAGAACTCGTCACGATTTCATGGAGATCGGCCCCGCCCAGTCACGTGGTCGCTGGCGGCCTGGCCGCGGCGACCTCCTCGACGATCGACTCCCGGCCGGCGAACGGCCCCTCGGAGCGCGGCCATGGCACGGCGACATCGGTGAACCCGAGCTCACCCGCCCGGCCGACGAACTCGAGGAAACACTCCACACTGGACAGTGAGTACACCGGCGCGGCGTCGGTCTGCAGGATCCGTCGCCCGCCGGGTGCCGCGAACTGGGCCGCGATCGCGGCCACGCTGTCCCACCACGCGTCGAGGCTCTCGACCTCATGGACGCCCGTGGTGATCCACCCCTCGCCGTACCGTGCCGCTACGGCCATCGCGTCGGGCCCGTTGGCGGCAACCACGAACGGCAGTCGCGGCCGCTGCACGCACCCGGGGACGTTCCGTGCCTCGACCGCCTCGTAGTAGTCACCGCGCCAGGTGACCTTGTCGCGCCGCAGCAACAGGTCGAGCAGCTCGACGAACTCCGCGAACCGGCGTCCGCGATGCGCGACGTGACCGCGCGATCCGAACACCCGAGTGTCGTATCCGCTCGTGGTTGCCCGACCCGAGACCGGCGGTGAAGCGCCCGCCGGAGATGTCGTCGAGCCCGATCAGCTCACGGGCGAACGAGACCGGGTGCCGGAAGTTCGGCGTCGACACCAGAGTCCCGAGCCGGATCGTCGATGTCGCCTCGGCGGCGACGGCCAGCGTCGGCAGCGCGCCGAACCACGGCACGTCGAGCAACGAACCGAAACCGACGTGATCGAACGTCCACGCGTCGTCGAAACCCAGCTCCTCGGCCGCCCGCCATCGAGCGCGCGCCTCGGCCCACGGGTACTCCGGCAGGATCGTGATGCCCACACGCATGCTGTCCATGCGAACAGCATGCCGTCGCGGGCCGGGCTCACTGGTGCGGCACCGCCCACATCGCGGCGACGTGCCGGGAATCGGTACCGCAGCATCCGGTGAGACGCTCCGCGCCCAGATCGCCGGTGGCATGATCGGATGTCGGAGATGAGTACCGAAGCTGAGGTGCCCAGGGTCGTTCAGGCGGTCCGTCCGATGGCCGCTGACGCGGCCGTGATCTTCGAGTTCATCGCTGACCCGGCGCGCCAGCCACTGTGGGACGGGAACGACAACCTGGCGGAGGCTCCACCAGGCCAGCGGGTCCACGAGGTCGGCGACGTCTTCACGATGACCCTCACGAAGGGCGCGATACGACACAACCACGTCGTCGAGTTCGAGGAGGGACGGCTCATCGCCTGGCGTCCGTCCGTGCCGGGCGGCGAGCCTCCCGGACACCTCTGGCGCTGGACCCTGGAGCCGCTGGACGACGGGCGCACGCTCGTCACCCACACCTACGACTGGACGCAGCTCACCGATCCATCCCGCCTCGAGCGGGCGCGGGCCACCACCGCCGACAAGTTGGAGGCGTCGCTGGAGCGTCTCGCCGCGCTGGTCGAACCGGCCAGCGCGCGCTAAGCACGCTGCATCAGGTCGCGGAGGGTGGCCAGATCGGCAGCAACCGCATCCGTGTCGGCGGCGAACTCGCTCGCGCTCACGCCCGTCCGTCGGTGCACGGTGAACACGACGTCGCAGCCATCGCCGTTCGGGATGACTCGTACCGGATTGGTGACTGTCTCCCCCGACGGCAGGGTCACGTCGTGATCGAGCACGCCGAAGGGGTTCGCCGGAGCGAACTCGACGGTCACTCGACCCATCGGCGATTCGGCGACCCACACTCCATCGACCAGTTCCACCTCCCGGTCGGCGAGACCGGCAGCCCAGTTGGACAGATTCCGGGGATCCGACGCGTAGGCGTACACCTCCTCGGGAGGCCGGTCGATCGTGGTACTGAGGTGAAGCGCTCTCGAAGACCATGGCCCCAGTCTCACCGGCCGATCTCGCCCGGGCGGACGTCAGCCAACTTGCGGTGATCCCACGTGACGACGCGGTCCGGGCGAAGGGTGACGGCAATGCGTTCGCCGACGAGCGCGGCGACGGTGTCGCGCAGCTCGTCCGTCACGTGCCCGTGGGCCCGCTCGAAGAGGGCGAGCCCGACCCGCTCGGAGCCGGCATGGTCCTCGACCAGCTCGGCCCGTCCGGACAATTGCACGGCGCGGAACTCCGCGAAGTGCTCGCCGGCCTCCACCAAGCACGTCATTCGCGTATCGCGCCGCAGGTTGGCGACCTTGCGTGACCGCGGATCGGTCCAGAACGTCAGCAACCCGTCGATCAAGACGTACGAGAGGGGAACGACGTGGGGCGTGCCGTCGACGTTGATCGTGGCGACGTAGGCCCGTCGTTCACCATCGAGGAACGCGGCCACGTCGTCGTCGGACATCGACAGCAGATCGCGCTGGCTCACGGTTCATCGACGTTAGCGACGGGTCAGTAGATCGGTGTGTTCGGCTCCAGACCGCAGAGCACCCGGCCGTACAGCTCGATGGCGGTTTGCGGATGCATCAGGGCGTGGTTGGCGAGGGCCTGGATGTCGCGCTGGTAGCGCTGGATCGGGACGTGCTGCTGGATGGACGAAGCGCCGCTGGCGAAGAACAGCAGGTCGACCGCGGCCCGGGCCTCACCGGTCGACTGGCTCACGTGCGCCCGCGCCCGCACCCGCTGCTCCAGCGTGAGGGGTTCAGTCGGGTTGTCGTCGAGCAGGGCCGCGGCGCGCCGCATGTGGGCGTCGGCCGAATGGATCCTCATCGCCGCCTCGCCCACCTGCAGGTGGGTGACCGGTGCCGCCGCCTTGTCGTCGTACGTCGTGTAGGTGATGGCGCGGCCGGGCAGACGCTCCATGAACGATTCGTAGGCGCCGCGGGCGATGCCGGCCGGGGTTCCGGCGGCGTTGACGATCAGCATGGTTGCCAGCGGAAGGTTGAAGTACGGGTCGGCGGCATTGTGCCGATCGGCCGGGTAGTGCGACTCGACCATGAGCGGCAGCGGGTAGATGCGGTGCTCGGGCACGAACACGTCCTCGGCGACCACGGTGCAACTCCCGGTGGCGGCCATTCCGCTGGCGTTCCAGTCGTCGAGTGCCGTCAGGTCGTGGCAGGGCACCAGGACACACGTCGGCATCACGCCCTCGCCGTCATCGAGCGGCCGCAGCGCGTTGACGACGGTCCACTTGGCACCGAAGTTGCCGGTATTGAACGGCCACGAGCCGTTCAGGGTCACTCCGCCGCTGGTCGGCGCGGCCGTGCCGGTGGGGGAGAGCCCGCCGCTGATGCGGGGATCACCGTCGCCGAGGATCTCTTCCTGCGCCTCGTCGGGCAGCGTGGCGGCGAGCCACGCCATGGCGCTGAAGATCGTCGCCACCCACGAGCTCGACGGGCACCCGACGGCGATGGTGGCGAGCACGTCGCATTGCGTCTCGAAATCCGCCTTCGTAGCCGCCGAAGCGCTCGGGCACGCACATCTTGAACACGCCGGCCTCGGCCAGCGCGTCGTACGTCTCGGGCAGCACGTGGCGGGCCTGCTCGGCCGCGGCCGCCTGCTCCATCAGGGCGGGTACGAGTGCCCGCGTGCGATCCAGCAGTCCGTCAACTCCCATGGCGCACCATGATCCCACGGCGCCGCGGCGTCGACGACCGGCCGAGCCGAACCCGTCTTGCCGCTCAGCGGTTGGCGGGCTGGAAGAGCTCGACGACGTTGCCGGAAGGGTCTTGGAGCAGGATCTGCTTGCCGCCGGGTCCCTCCACGACGTCGTTGCGGAACTTCGCGCCGGAGTCGCGGAGCCGCTGGACCTCGGTGTCGAGGTCGTCGACGATGAAGTGGATGCGGTTCCAGCCTCCCGGTCCGGGCTTGGCACCGTCGGGCATCGGACGACCCGCCGAGCTCTTCGGCCCGGACAGCAGCAGCCGCAGGTTGCCCCGCTTGACGTCGGCGAACGCGGGTGCCGCGCTGGTCAACACCTCGAAGCCGAGCACCTTGGTGTAGAAGGCGATCGACTCCTCCACGTCATCGACCATGTAGCGGACATTGATGGTCTCATCGTTGGACATTCGTGGACCTCCTCGTGGTGGCTGGGCCCGCCGGTAGGTGCAGCCGGAAGCCGATGCGCGTCTCGAGCTCAGTGGCCGTCCGCTCGAACGCCGGGTAGGAGGCGACGTTGGACGCACCGTCGAGCGCGGGGTCGGGAACGCTCCAGTGCACGAGCTCGGGGTGGGACGGGAACTCGGGGCAGACCTCTCGAACGCGGTCGCAGAGCGTGATCACCGTGTCGAACCGCTGGGACACGAATTCGTCGAGGTGCTTGGTGCGGTTCGCGCTGATGTCGATTCCCCGCCGCTGAAGGACGCGCACGGCGTTGGGATGCAGCGGTTTCGGGTGGCTCCCGGCGCTCGCCGCTTCGATCGCTCCGGCCGACATCTGCTCGACGAGCGCCTCGGCCATCTGGGACCGCGCGCTGTTCCCCGTGCACACGAACAACACCCGCCTGCGGCGACGCGATCGGCCGGGGTGCCGTCGGGCCGGAGGAGCGGGGGCGAGCCGCAGCGCTGGATGCAGGGCACCGCCCGCAGCCTGTAGTGCCTCCTGGCAAGCGGTGAGGTCGATGGCGTAGTAGCTGTCGCGGCGGTCCGCCGAACTGCGACGGGCGGACACGAGCCCACCGTCGCGGAGCTGACGCAAGTGGTAGGAGACCAGGCTCTGTGGCTCGTCGACCAGCAGCATCAACTCCCGGACGGCCCGGTCGCTCTGCACCAGTTCGCGCAACAGCCGCCACCGCACCGGATGCGCCGCCAGACGCACGAACGTCGGAGGGTCGTCCGCCGCGGGTCGGGCTGCGGTCGGCTGCACAGCGCGAACTGTACCCGGCCGGGCGGCTATTCAATCAAACTAGATTGATGTATCAGTCGTCACGAACCCGGCCGCTTGGTGGCCTGTTTGACCTTCTTCTCCATCCGCTTCTCCTTCAGCGACTTCCCCGACTTCTTCGACTGGTGCTGGCGAGGTGACTTGTCGGCCATGGGCTCCGCTCTTCCAAGAGGGCTGAGCGGCCCACCGTACATCGCGGCGGATCGAGCCGACCGCGAGGATCCTGACCCGGAAGCCCGTACCGTCGACGTTTCGCCGACAACTTCGTCGGCGGAGACAAACAGGTTGGTGCAGTTGTGCAAGGCAAAGTGAAGTTCTTCGATCACGACCGAGGGTTCGGTTTCATCTCCCGGGAAGGCGGCGACGACGTGTTCGTGCACGTCTCCAACCTGCAGGACGGCGGGACCACGCTGGCCGAGGGCCAGACCGTCGAGTTCGAGGTCGGCCCCGGTCGCAAGAGCGAGGAAGCCAAGAACGTCCGCTCCGTGTGAGCGATGAGCGCGGGATCGCCGGGTCGTCGGCGGTGCCCCCCCAGGGACTCGAACCCTGAACCAATGGATTAAGAGTCCACTGCTCTGCCAGTTGAGCTAGAGGGGCGATGCGGCCGGCAGTGTACGGGTGCCCTGACACCACGTGCACGGCCGGTGCGACTGGGGTGAGCGAGGGGACTTGAACCCCCGACCTCCAGGGCCACAACCTGGCGCTCTAACCGAGCTGAGCTACGCCCACCATGGGACGTGTCAGTTTGCCATGCCGACCGGCGTTCCCCACCATGTCTTGGGGCTCGCGACGGCTGGTAGCGTGCCGCGACCTCCACGGTTGCACCCCAAGGGAAGTGATATCGCATGACCGCCCCGCATCCGTCCCCCGAGGTGGCCACCTCCCCCGACCTGGTGGCGAGGGCCAAGGCGATCACCGAGCGTGAGCTGGCCACCTATGCCGAGCGCACCGTCGGGTCGCAAGCGGCCACCGATCGGGCCCGCCGGGTCCTGCCGCTCGGCGTGCCGTCGAGCTTCCAGGCGTACGACCCGCACCCGATCGTGGTGCGCCACGCGTCCGGCTCGCGCATGACCGACGTCGACGGCAACGACTACGTCGACTACGACATGGGCTTCGGCGCGCTGTTCGCCGGGCACATGAACCCGATCGTCGCCGCCGCGGTGCGCGAGCAGCTCGACGACGGGACGCTGTACGTCACGCCGTGCGAGCTCAACGCTGAGGTCGCCGAGCTGCTCCGGGACCGCTACGGCCTGCCGTTGTGGCGCTTCACCAACTCGGGCACCGAAGCGACGATGGACGCCGTGCGGGTGGCGCGGGGAGCCACCGGTCGGGACAAGATCGTCAAGGTCGAGGGTGGCTATCACGGCCATCACGACGAGCTGATGATCTCGATGAAGCCATCGCTCGATGAGGCCGGACCCGCCGACGCCCCGCGATCCGTACCGGCGACGGAGGGGATCGCGTCCGGGGTCGTGGCCGACACGATCGTCGTGCCGTACAACGACCCCGCGGCCCTCGAGCGCGTCCTGGCCGCCGGCGACGTCGCCTGCTTCATCGTCGAGCCGGTCATGGAGAACATCGGCATCTGCCTTCCCGATCCCGGCTACCTGGAGGCGGTGCGTCAGCTCACCACGGCGCACGGGTCGCTGCTGATCTTCGACGAGGTCAAGACCGGGATCACGGCCGGCTACGGCGGGGCCACCGGTCACTTCGGGATCGAACCCGACCTCGTCACGCTCGCCAAGTCGATCGGCGGTGGCTTCCCGGTCGGTGCGTTCGGTGGGAAGCGCGAGTACATGGACCTGATCACCGCGGGCAGGGTGCTCCACCTGGGGACGTACAACGGCAACCCGCTCGTGATGGCGGCGGCGAAAGCGACGCTGGCCGAGGCGTGCTCCCGCGAGCACACGGCGACTGCGATCGAACGCAATGCTCGGCTCGTCGCGGCGTGCCAGAAGGTCATCGACGACGCCGGGCTCCCCGCGCACACGGTCCAGTTCGGGGCCAAGGGCTGCGTCACGTGGTCGACGCAGCCGGTCCGCAACTACCGCGACTACAAGGCGACCGACTTCGACCTGGCGTTCGCGCAGTGGATGCACGGCATCAACCGAGGGGTGCTGCTGCCCCCGGGCCTCGACGAGCAGTGGCTGATCTCGGTGATGCACACCGACGCCGACGCGACCCACTACGCAGACGTCTTCGCCGAGTTCGCGGCCGAGCTCCGGGCCTGACCCCGCAGCTCCAGCGGTTGCGGTGACCATCTCGTCGAATGGTCGCCTCGGCGTGTGAACGCCGACCCGCGGGGGTTCTCGTCGACGCCCGGGTACCCGAGCCCGATCGCGCCGATGAGCTTGCGATCCGCCGGCACGCCGAACTCGCGGAAGAGGTCCTCCTCGCCGTGGGAGACGCCGAACAGCCAGCCTCCCAGCCCGGCGTCGACCGCGGCGAGCAGCAACAGCATGCACGCCATCGCGGTGTCGGTCTCCCAGAACTTCACCGGCCAGGCGTCGGCCTCGCCGAGGCCGAAGGCGATCTTGTCGGGCTCGCGGTCAGCGCGCCAGGTACCGGTCGGCGTCGGCGAAGGCGAGCACGACGACCGGTGGGCGCGCCTCACGCTCGCTCGGCTCCGTCGGGAACTGCGGATTCTCGGTGAGCTCCCAGAACCGGGCCACCGCGGCGGCGTCGTCGAGGACCAGGAAGTCGGTGCCCTGGGCGAAACCGGCCGACGGTCCCCGCCGAGCGGTCTCCAGCAGCTGATCGATCACGGCCGGGTCGACGGCTCGCTGCTCGAAGGCGTGCACCATCCGTCGCTTGCGCACGACGTCGGCGAACTCCATGGCGTCAGGCTCCGCCGATCACGACCAGCGGCGCTGGTCGGCGTGAGGGTGGACGGCGATCGGCTTGTCCCACGAGCGCCGCCGGCGGTCGATGGCGGCCGAGGCCGCCATCAGTCCCAGCGCGGCGGCGACGAGGACCACCACCGAGCCGAGGATGAGGGGCAGTGCGTTCTTGGCGATGGCCGGGACCAGGGCGAGCCAGATGCTGTCACTGAGCTCGGGCACGATGAACACGGGCAGCAGATAGCCGAGGACGAGGGCGGCGCCGGCCGCGAGCAGGCAGAACACGCCGATGCCATACACGGCGTCGGCCCGGCGCGGGTGGGCGACGAGGCCGAGCAGCAGGGCCACGCCGCCGGCGATGGCGGCCGCGGGCACGAACCAGTCGAGCCCGATGCGGATCACGTTCAGGGCGGCGAACTCGTCGACGGGGAGGGTCACCGGGGGCAGCAGGGCGACCGTCTCGTCGCGCACGATCGGGACGAGCTGCGGTCCGGTGATCTGCACCGGTTCGTCACGCCGCCCGATCATCCGGGCGTGGGAGTCGGTGAGCACCGTCTCGAGGGCGGCCCTGATCTCCGGATTGTCCGCCTGCAGGAAGGTCTCGATGTGGGTCCGGAGCTCGAGCGGGGGGATGCCGACGGTGGCGGCGGTGGCGTTGGCGCTGATCCTGGCGATCTCGGCCCGGATCGCGCTGTCGTCCATGACGACGTCGACGACGTCGGCACTGAGGTCTTCGGCGAAGACGACGCGCTGCAGCCACCATCCGCCGGCGGCGAGGGCCAGGCAGACGGCGGCGATGAAGAAGAAGAGGGCGGCGAGGCCGCGACGCACCGGGCGATTGTCGCGGATGCGTGCCGTACTCTGCGCGCGTGGCCCGCCCGTCACTCGTGAAGATGCTGTGGCGGGGGGTGCGGCGCAGGTGCGCCTGGTGCGGCGGGCGGGGGGCGTTCTTCACCGGCTGGTTCGCCAAGCAGGAGACCTGCCGGACGTGCGGGATCACGTGGCGGCGGGGCTACGAGGGCTTCGAGCTCGGGGCGCTGGCGGTGAGCACGGTGGTCTGCTTCGGCGCGTTGGTGGTGGGCGTCGGGATCGGGATCGTGGCCACGGCCCCGGATGTGGAGGTGCTGCCCCTGGTGCTGATCCTCGGGGTGGGCGCGATCCTCCTGCCGGTCGTGGTGTACCCGGTCAGCTACACGATCTGGCAGGCGATCGACCTGGCGATGCGTCCGCCCGGCCCCGGCGAAGGGATCCCGCCGCCAGTGGTGTGAGGGTGCTTGTGCGAACGATTGTTCGCAGATTACAGTAGTGTCATTCGCGGCCCGACTGGATGTGACACCCCCTTCCTAAGGTCGCCAGTACCGACACCCACGACGACGTTCACCACCTCCACCGGGAAAGCGAGACGAGATGAGCACTGACCGCGACAAGGCCCTCGAGATGGCCCTGGCCCAGATCGACAAGCAGTACGGCAAGGGGTCGATCATGCGGATGGGCGAGAAGGGCTCGATGGCCATCGAATCGATCCCCACGGGCGCGCTGTCGCTCGACCTGGCCCTCGGCGTGGGCGGGCTGCCCCGGGGCCGGGTCACCGAGATCTTCGGCCCCGAGTCGTCGGGCAAGTCGACCCTGGCCATGCACGTCGTGGCCGAGGCCCAGCGCAACGGCGGGGTGTGCGCGTACATCGACGCCGAGCACGCGATGGACCCGGTGTACGCCAAGGCCATCGGCGTCGACATCGACCAGTTGCTGATCTCCCAGCCCGACACCGGCGAGCAGGCGCTCGAGATCGCCGACATGCTCGTGCGGTCCGGGGCGCTCGACGTCGTGGTGATCGACTCGGTGGCGGCGTTGACCCCCCGGGCCGAGATCGAGGGGGAGATGGGCGACACCCACGTCGGCCTGCAGGCCCGCCTGATGAGCCAGGCCCTGCGCAAGCTGACGGCCAACCTCAACAAGACCAAGACCATCGCCGTCTTCATCAACCAACTGCGGGAGAAGATCGGCGTGATGTTCGGATGTCTTCCGACTCGACACTCGTGTCACCCTCGCCGACGGCACGCAGGAGAAGATCGGCAAGATCGTCAACCAGAAGCTGCCGGTCGAGGTCCTGTCGTACGACTTCGAACGCGGCGAGCTGGTCGCCAAGCCGGTCACCAATTGGTTCGACAACGGCATCGCCGAGCGCTTCTTGCAGTTCTCGGTCGAGCGCGGTGGCCGGAACGGCCGGGCGCAGTTCGCGGTCACCGAGAACCACATGATCTCCACCCCCGGTGGCTGGCGACCGGCCGGTGAGCTGATCGTCGGCGATCGGGTGCTGCAGGCCACGCCACAGTCTGCTCAGCGACTTCCAATGGCAGGTCGTCCTCGGCGGGCTGATGGGCGACGGGGCGTTCTCACCGACCCGTTCGGGCAACGGTGCCCGGTTCCGTTGGGGGCACGGTGCCAAGCAGGTTGCGTACGGCGATTGGAAGGCATCGTTGTTCGCCAACCTGATGGTCAGTCGGTCGACCAACGCCAAGGGCGCCGTGTTCCACGACGTGCAGCCGCTGCCGAGCTCGCCGAGCTGCGGGGGGCCGTGTACATCGGTGGCAAGAAGGTCCTCAGCGACGACTACCTCAAGGCGCTGACTCCGCTGTCGTTGGCCGATCTGGTACATGGACGATGCCTCGTTCGCGATCCGCTCGAAGGGACTCCAGGCACGCACCGCGGGCGGCAGCGGTCGCGCCGAGATCTGCGTCGCAGGCGATTCGACGCCGGACACTCGGGTAGCGGCTGCGCGACTTCCTCGTGCGACACCTGGGGGATCGAAGCCGCAAGCTCATCAAGCGAGCGCGGCAAGGCTCGTGCCTGCAGCTTCCCGACGGCCGAGACGGCCAAGTTCCACGCGCTCATCGCCCCGTTCGTCCACCCGTCGATGGACTACAAGCTGCTGCCGCGCTACCGCGGACGGTTCGCCGTCGAGCCGACGTTCGCCGCACCCCGCCAGACCCTGATGCCGATGCGCATCACCAAGATCGCCGTCAAGCCGCCGACGCGGAGCATGCACCGCTTCGACCTCGAGGTCGCCGGAACGGGCAACTACTTCGCCGACGGCGTGATGGTGCACAACTCACCGGAGACGACCCCTGGTGGGCGGGCGCTGAAGTTCTACTCGTCGATACGCCTCGACATCCGCCGCATCGAGTCGTTGAAGGACGGCTCCGAGGTGGTCGGCAACCGCACCCGGGTGAAGGTCGTGAAGAACAAGTGTTCAGTCCACCTTTCAGGACCGCAGAGTTTGACATCATGTACGGGAAGGGGATCAGCCGGGAGGGCGCGCTGATCGACATGGCGGTCGACCTCGGCATCGTCAAGAAGTCGGGGGCCTGGTTCACCTACGAGGGCGAGCAGCTCGGCCAGGGGCGGGAGAACGCCAAGGCCTTCCTCGCCGAGAACACCGAGGTGATGGTCGAGATCAGCGATCGGGTGCTGGTGGCGGCCGGGCTCAAGCCGGGCGCCGACGCCGCCGACGCCGCCGCCGAGGCCGCCGAACCGGAAGGCGCGGCCTCACCCCCGGCCGATCCGGCGTTCAGCGACGCCGACGAGGCCCCGATCGAGCTCGACTGAGGTCCCTTCAGAGTTTGTGTCACCGATTCCGCGCATGCGGCGGAATCGGTGACACAAACGCAGGCTGCGCTCACAGGCCGGGCTTGAAGATCATCAGGTAGAGCATCACGATCAGCAGCAGGTGGGTGATGCCGATGCCGGAGGCCATCTTGGACCGGGCCTGGTCGCTCGGGTCGGTGAGGCTGGGGCGGATGAGGAACCAGCTCACCAGCATCAGCACCACCCACCCGATCAGCGACAGCACGATCCAGGTCTGCGACATCTCCCAGAGATCGTCGGACATCCCGACGAGGCCCATGCCCAGCACCCACACCAACGCCAGCGCGGGGAGCACCAGCCGCAGATGGAGCTTGGCGACCGTGGCTCCGGCGCCCGCCCGCTGCAGCGACGGGTAGAAGAACAACGGCCCGAAGGCGATGATCACGGCCAGGACGTGGATCAGGCCGACGATCTGGTACCCGGTCGAGACGTCGAAGATGGCGAGCACGGCGCCAAGCTAGTGACGTCGTAGTGTCCGCGCGGTGTCCGGCCCGGCACTCACCTACGCCGAGTACCTCGCCCTCGACGAGGTCCTCAACGCCCAGCGGCCGCGCTCCGACGAGCACGACGAAGTGCTCTTCATCGTCGTCCACCAGGTGTACGAGCTGTGGTTCAAGCAGCTCATCCACGAACTCGTCCACGCCCAGGAGCTGCTGGAGCACGACCACACCGCCCGCGCCCTCCACACCCTGCGCCGGGTCCTCACCATCTTGAAGGTCGTGGTCGCGCAGATCGACGTGCTCGAGACCATGACGCCCCGCGAGTTCACCGGCTTCCGGGGCCGGCTCGCCGCCGCCAGCGGCTTCCAATCGGCGCAATTCCGCGAGCTCGAAGCGGTACTCGGCCGGCGCGATCCCGCGATGCTCGAGGCCTATCCGGCCGGGAGCCCCGAGCGTCAGCGCATCGAGGCCGCGATGACCCGCCGGTCGGTCTACGACTCCTTCGTCCGCTACCTCGTCGGGCACGGCTACGCCGTGCCGGAGTCGGCCCTCGCCCGCGACGTCTCGGCCCCGGTCGAGCGGAGACCCGAGCTGGACGACGTCCTGCTCGCCGTCTACGCCGACGACGCCGGACCGGCGCAGGTCTGCGAGCGCCTCGTCGACCTCGACGAGGGCTTCCAGGAGTGGCGTTATCGCCACGTCAAGATGGTCGAGCGCACGATCGGCGACAAGGCCGGCACCGGCGGTTCCTCCGGCGCCGCCTACCTCCGCGCCACCCTCTTCCAGCCCGTCTTCCCCGATCTCTGGGCGGTGCGCAGCCGTCTGTGACGCGGGTGCACGGCGCGCACCGGCTCGCGTATGGTGGGCCGGACGCGGGACAGCGCAGTGCCGCACGAGTGGGGAAGGTGGGACACGTATGGGCGTGCTCAACAGCTCAGGTTCATCGGTCGCGGGCCGGCGGCGCCGGGTCCGGCGTGCGGTCGGCGGGTTGGCCGCCGTCCTCGCCGTCGTCGCCACCGTGCCGGCGGGCGATCTCACGGCGAGCGCCGCCCTGCCCGCGGCTCCGGCTCACGGGACGGCGACCGGCCGACCCCGACAAGTTCCTCTTCTTCGCCTCCGACGGGCTGCAGCAGGCGACGGTCGAGCGGTACGCCAAGCAAGGGTGTCGTGCCCGGCTTCCGGGACCTGCTGCGCAACGGGGCCAAGGCCTCCGACAACGGCCTGCTCACCCAGGCGGCGGCGAACACCGGTGCCGGCTGGTACACACTCTCCACCGGTGCGTGGCCGGGCGTGCACGGCTCGACGAACAACACGTTCCACAAGAACGGTGAGCCCTTCGGCAACCGGACGGCCGCGTTCGATCCCGGTGTGCTGCAGGCCGAGTCGCTGGCCCAGGCGGCCGAGCGCGGGGGCAAGAAGGTCGCCCAGATCGAGTGGGCCGGCGGTCGCAACGGCACGATCAACGGCCCGACGGTGGACTTCCGCACCTTCCTGTCCGGACGCGGCGTCGCCACGAACTACATCTCACCGAGCGACTCGGCGGCCTTCGTCACCGCGTTCGGCCTGCAGTTCGACCACCCGGCCGGCTTCGCCAACCAGGCGCCGTTCCCCCAGGCGGCACCCACCGATGCCGTCGGCTGGACCAACGTTCCCCAGTCGTTCAGCCCGCCCAAGGAGATGCGCCTGCGGGTGCTCGACTTCGGCGTCGACAAGTACGGGCTCAACGCCTACATCTACGACAGCCGCAACGACGGCCGCACGCGTTACGACCGGGTGCTCTTCTCCCCGACCAAGGACGGCGCCGCGGCGGTCGGCAACCTCCGCGAGGGCCAGTGGGCCGACGTCAAGGTCACAATCGACGGCGGTCCCCTCGCCGGCAACACGGCCGCCTTCCTCGTCAAGGTCGAGCGCCTGGCGCCGGACCTCTCGCAGGTCCGCCTGTTCCACACGTCGGTGACGCGGGCGATCGCCACGTGGCCGACCTGGCCCGGCGAGCCGGGGTTCACCGGCGACTTCGAGGACTTCATCGCCGAACGCTTCCCGTCGTCCCAGGCCGGTGACTTCGCCGTCCTCGAGGCCGGCATCGTCAGCGAGGAGACCTACGTCGAGCAGGGCCTCTACTGGGAGAAGCTGTACCACCCGCTGATCACCTACATCCTGCGGACGCATCAGCCCGACCTGGCGATGGTCGGCTATCCCGTCACCGACGAGTTCCAGCACCAGTTCCTCGGCCTCGTCACGCGCGACCTGCCGAACGGCGACGACAACCCGGCCTACGACGACGTCCAGGTGGACGGCACGCCAGACGGTCGGGTCAAGCAGCGGGAGGCGTTCATCCGCCGCGCCTACCAGGGCGCCGACGCGACGATGCGCCTGGCCCAGCGGCGCCTGCGCGACGACGACCTGACGACGTTCGTGTCGTCGGACCACGGGTTCGCGCCGCAGTTCCTCGCCATCGACGCGAGCAAGGTGCTGGTCGACCTCGGTCTGCTCTCGCGGCCGCAGACGTCGAACTGCCGTCCCGCCACCGGCGAGACGATCGGCAAGGCCAAGGCGTGCTGGGCGGGCGGCACCGTCCAGATCTACCTCAACCTCGCCGGCCGCGACCCGGCCGGCGGCGGCTTCCAGCAGGTGCCCGCGGCGGACGAGGCGGCAGACGGTCGCGCAGATCGAGGCCGCCTTCCTCGCCCTGACCGACCCCAACGACTGGACCCACGACGGCAACCCGGAGGGCTGGCAGGTCATCGACCGCGTCTTCACCAAGGCCGAGGCCCGCTCCATCCCCAACGGCCCGGACAGCACGACCGACATGGCTCACCCGACCCGGACCGGCGATCTCGTCGTGTTCTCGTCGCCGCCGTACCAGTTCGACGCCGCCACGCCGGGCACGCTCATCGCCCTGTCGGCCTTCTTCGGCCAGCACGGCTACGTGCCCGACGTCCAGGATCTCGACAGCAACACCAACATGCGGGCCACGTTCCTGGCCGGCGGCGATGCCATCGACCGGGGAACGGTCGACGACGTGCGCAGCATCGACCTCGCCCCGACCGCGGCGTTCCTCCTGGGCATCCCGGTCCCGCAGCACAGCCAGGGCGTCGTGCGCCTCGACCTGCTCGACGACGGCGACAGGTACCGTCCGCTGTCGATCATCGGGCTGAACGACTTCCACGGCCAGCTCGACCAGACCACGTCGACGATCGACGGTCGCACGGTCACCGTCGGCGGCGCAGGCCAGCTGGCGACGATGTTCGACGAAGAGGCGGCGTCCCTGCCGGGAGAGACCCTGCTGTTGGCGGCCGGCGACAACGTCGGGGCGTCACCGCCGAACTCCGGCCTGCTCGACGACATGCCGGCCATCGACGTGGAGAACGCCTGGGGCCTCGATGCCACGAGCCTCGGCAACCACGAGTTCGACTTCGGGGTCGAGCGTCTCCAGGCCCACCAGGACCGCGCCGACTTCCCGTTCCTCGCCACCAACGTCGTCGACGAGACGACCGGCGAGGCGCCCGACTGGCTGGACGGCACCTCGGAGGTCTTCAGACGTCAACGGCATCCGGGTCGGTGTCCTCGGCGCGGTGGTCAGGACGACTCCCGAGCTCGTCAGTGCCGGTGCCACCGAGGGCCTGCTGTTCCTCGACGAGGCCGAGCGGCTCCGGCTCGAGTCGGAGCGACTGCGCCGCCAGGGCGTCAGGGTGCAGATCGTGGTGATCCACGAAGGAGCCGTGCTCGGGCGCAACCCCGTCGACGGTCTGCCGGCCGAGGAGTGGCAGGGCCCGATCATCGGGATCGTCGAGGCGCTGCAGGACACCACGATCGATCTCGTCATCGCCGGGCACACCCACCGGGCGGCCAACACCATCGTCGGCGACATCCCGGTCGTCGAGGGCTTCAACGCCGGCGCCAGCTACTCGGTGGCCCAGCTGATGGTCAAGGGATCGGACGTCGAGTGGGCCGGGACGACGAACCGCACGGCCAAGAACCTCGGCGTGGCCCCGCGCGCCGACGTGCAGGCGATCGTCGACGCGGCCAATGACGAGACCGCCGAGCTGCGCAACCAGGTCATCGGCACGCAGGAGTTGGGCAACGACATCCGGCGCGATCCGGCTCGGCTCAGCGAGTCCGAGATGGGCAACATGGTCGCCGACGCGATGCTCGGCAAGTACCCGGGGATCGACGCCGCGCTGACGAACTCCGGAGGGTTGCGTCAAGACATCGTGTCGTCACCACCGTCAGCCGGCGAGAGCCGCTGGCGAGATCACGTGGGGCGAGGTGTTCGCGGTCCTGCCGTTCGGCAACCGCACGGTCATCCTCACCCTCACCGGAGCGCAGTTGCGCGGAGGCATTGCTCAACGGGTTCAGCCCGACGTGCAACCCGGCGATCGCCACCGGTCGCTCGCCGCAGGTCGCCGGGCTCCAGCTGTCGTTCCACTGCGAGGGTCTGGTCCCGGTCATCGACCAGATGGCGCTCGCGCCCGACGGTCCCACCGGCCCGCTGACGCCGATCGGCCCCGCCGACCCGGTCCGCATCGTCACCAACGACTTCATGTTCACCGGCGGCGACGGCTACACCGCGCTCGCCGGTGGCACGGACGTCCTCCAGCCCGGCGACGGCCTGCTCGAGATCACCATCGAGCACATCGCCGCCAACTCGCCGGTCGCGCCGGTCGTCGAGGGCCGCATCGTGCGTACCTGACCTCGGCCGTCGCCGTAGCCTCTCGGGCGTGACCGCCCGCAGCTACGTCGTGCGCACGTTCGGGTGCCAGATGAACGAGCACGACTCGGAACGGATCGCCGGCCTCCTCGAGGCCGACGGGATGGTCCCGGCGCGCTCGGTCGACGAGGCCGACGTCGTCGTGCTCAACACGTGCTGCATCAGGGAGAACGCCGACAACCGGCTGTACGGCAACCTCGGCCAGCTCAAGGCCTGGAAGGCGCAGCGCGACGACCGGCAGATCGTCGTGTCCGGATGCCTGGCGCAGAAGGACCGCGAGCTCGTCCGGCGAGAAGGCCGCCCACGTCGACGTCGTGATGGGCACGCACAACGTGCACCGCGCCGCCGACCTGCTCCGCACCGCCCGCGCCGACGGGCCGATCACCGAGATCCTCGATGCCGCCGTGCTCGACGACCACGCCATGTTCCCGTCGGCGTTGCCGGCGGTCCGCGAGTCGTCGTTCAACGCGTGGGTCACGATCCAGATCGGCTGCGACAACCGCTGCGCCTTCTGCATCGTCCCGGCCGTGCGCGGGCGTCGAGATCTCCCGGCCGTTCGATCACGTCGTCGCCGAGATCGAGGAGCTCGCCGCCGCGGGCGTCACCGAGGTCACCCTGCTCGGCCAGAACGTGAACAGCTACGGACGTGACCTCCAGCTCGCCGCCCGGCAGGCCGGCGACGACACGGTGAAGGTGCGGCCGCTGTTCGCCGACCTGCTTCGGGCGGCCGGGGGAGTCGAGGGGATCCGGCGTGTTCGCTTCACGTCTCCCCATCCCAAGGACATGCGCGCCGAGACCTTCGCCGCGATGGCGGAGACCCCGGCCGTCTGCGAGCACCTGCACTACCCGCTGCAGGCCGGTTCGGACCGCGTCCTCGCCGCGATGCACCGCGGCTACACGGCCGAGCGCTACCTCGACCGGCTCGCCGATGCCCGCCGGGTCGTGCCGGACCTCGCCGTGTCGACGGACATCATCGTCGGCTTCCCCGGCGAGACCGACCGGGACTTCGCCCAGACCCTCGAGGTCGCCGCCGACGCCCGGTTCGACGACGCGTACACGTTCATCTTCTCGCCCCGCCCGGGCACCGAGGCGGCGGCGCTCACCGACCGCTTCGTCGACCCCGCCGTGGCCGGTGAGCGGTTCGAGCGGCTGCGGGTCGTGATCGAGCGCAGCGCGCTCGCCGGTAACCGGGCCCGGATCGGGCGGGTCGAAGAGGTGCTCGTCGAGGGCCCGAGCCGGAAGGACCCCGCGGTCGTGGCGGCGCGCACCCGCCAGCACCGGCTGGTGCACTTCCCCCCACCCGCTCCACTGCGGCCCGGCACGTACGCCGCGGTCGAGATCACGGGCGCCGCTCCGCACCACCTGACGGGGCACTTCGTCGACGTGCTCGCCGAACCGGCCCACAAGCTGCGCATCCCCGTCGCCGCGCTCTGACCGTGCCCGCGCCGGTCGTCGTCGTCGGACCCACGGCGGCCGGGAAGTCGGACATCGCCATGACGGCCGCCCGGGCGGTCGCCGGCACGGAGATCGTCGCCGTGGACGCCATGCAGGTGTACCGCGGCATGGACATCGGTACGGCCAAACCGAGCACCGAGGACCGGGCCGAGGTCCGTCATCATTGCCTCGACCTGGTCGGGCCCGACGTCGAGTTCACCGTCACCGACTACCAGCGGGCGTTCGACGCGGCCGTGGCCAGGATTCCTGGCCGGCCACTCCTGGTCGCCGGCACCGGGCTGTACCTCACGGCCGCGATCGACCGGCTCGACGTGCCCGGACGGTGGCCGGAGATCCGCGCCGCGCTGGAGCACGACGCTGCCGACACGCTCTGGCCCCGATTGCTCGAGCGTGACCCGATCGCGGCCGGGCGCATCGAGCCCAGCAACCGGCGCCGCGTCGTCAGGGCGCTCGAGGTCTGCCTCGGCAGCGGCCGCCCGTTCAGCTCGTTCGGGCCGGGAGTCGGGTCCTACCCACCCACGGATGCGGTCATCATCGGCGTGCGCTGGCCGCGTCCACGCCTGGCGGCGAGGATCGAGCGGCGCGTGGCGGCGATGATCGCGGGCGGGCTGGTCGACGAGGTCGCCCACCTGGCCGGCCGCGGGCTCTCCCGCACGGCGCGGCAGGCCCTCGGCTACAAGGAGCTCCTCGATCATCTCGACGGTCGGATGAGCCTCGACGAAGCGATCGCGGCGGTCGTCGTCCGAACCCGCCAGTTCGCCGTCCGCCAGGAGCGGTGGTTCCGCCGCGACCCCCGCGTACGCTGGTACGACATCGACCGCGACCCGGTGTCCGAGGTGGCGCCAGCCGTGGTCGACGCGCTGCGCCCATGACAACACCCTGACGCTCACCAAGCACCACGGTCTCGGCAACGACTTCCTCGTCGTCTTCCACCCTCCCAACAGCGACGATCACGACCTCGCCAGGCTCGCCCGCCGGGTGTGCGACCGGCGTCGCGGGATCGGCGCCGACGGGCTCCTGATCGGCGAGACCGAAGCCGGCCACGCGGCCCGGATGACCATCTTCAACGCCGATGGGAGCCGGGCCGAGATGTCGGGCAACGGCATCCGCTGCTTCGCCCAGGCACTGGCGATCCGTCGCGGGGACACGCTGCCGCTGACCATGACCATCCTCACCGACGCCGGCACCCGAGCCGTGGCGCTGACCACCACCGAGGATCCGGCCACGATCCTGGCCGAGGTCGACATGGGAGCCGTCGGCGACATCGGCCCGTCCACCACGTGGACCGAGTCCGGCGGCCTCGGGGCCCACCCCGACCGTCCGATCGCCCACCTCGACCTGGGCAACCCTCACACCGTGGTCGGAGTCGACGACGTCGAGGCGGTCGATCTCGCCGCTCTCGGAGCTCGCGTCCCCGACGTCAACCTGGAGATCATCGCGCCCGGCCCGGAGTCCAATGCCGTCACGATGCGCGTGCACGAGCGGGGCGCCGGGCTGACCGAGGCGTGCGGCACCGGTGCGTGCGCCGCCGCCGTCGCCGCCGCGCGCTGGGGGATGGTGCCGCCGTCCGCTCGCGAACTCGTGGTGCACATGCCAGGTGGCAGCGCGAGAGTGACGCTCGATCACCCGGCCGTCGGGCGGGTCACCATCATCGGCCCGGCCACCTACATCGCGACGATCGAAACCCCTCTCCTGTGAGCACTCCCTACTCCGAGGCGCTCGGCGCCACTCTCATCGAACGCTCGATCCGGGAACGGATCGTCCTGGTCGGCGTGACGTTCTCCGGCGCGACCGACGAGGACACCGAGGCGAGCCTCGACGAGCTCGCCGCGCTCATCGACACGGCGGGCGCCGACGAGGTCGGACGGGTGATGCAACGACGTGATCGTCCCGATCCCACCTGGTTCATCGGCAAGGGCAAGGTCGACGAGCTGCGCGAGCTGTGCCTGGCGGTCGATGCCGACACGGTCGTGTTCGACAACGAGCTCAGCCCGGCCCAGCAGTACAACCTGGAGAAGCTCCTCGGCCGCACGGCGATCGACCGCACCGCGGTGATCCTCGACATCTTCGCCCAGAACGCCCACACCCTCGAGGGCAAAGCGCAAGTCGAGCTGGCCCTCCTCCGTTACCGGCTGCCCCGGCTGCGCCGGGGCGCGACCGCCAAGCTCTCCCAGCAGCGCGGTGGTGTCGGCATGCGGTTCGGCGCCGGCGAAACGAGGCTCGAGGTCGATCGGCGCCGGATCATGCGGCGGATCTCCAAGCTCGAGACCCAGCTCGACGACCTCACCCGCACGCGGCGCCTGCAGCGCAAACAACGCGCCCGCAGCGGGCTCGCCACGGTGACGATCGTCGGCTACACGAACGCCGGGAAGTCGACCCTGCTCAACACGCTCACCGACGCCGGCGTGCTCACCGAGGACCGTCTCTTCGCCACGCTCGACCCGACCACTCGCCGTCTGGCCCTGCCCGGCGGGGAGACCGTGCTGCTCACCGACACCGTCGGCTTCGTCCGCCGGCTGCCCCACGGCCTCGTCGAGGCGTTCAAGGGCACGCTGGAGGTCGCCAGCACAGCCGACTACCTTGTCCACGTCGTCGACGCCAGCGCGCCCGACCCGCAGGGGCAGATCGACGCCGTGCGGGCGGTCCTGACGGAGATCGACGCCGCGGCCGTGCCGGAGTTGCTCGCCGTCAACAAGTCGGACGTCGCGCCCGACGAGGCCAAGCAGATCGTCGAGGACCACCCGGGCTCGGTGGCGATCAGCGCGGTCACCGGTGCCGGGATCGACGACTTCCTGCTCGCCCTCTCGGACCGGCTGCGCTCGCTCGCCACGGTGGTCGAGCTCGAGGTGCCGTACGACCGCGGGGACGTCCTCGCCGCGATCCACCGCGAGGGGGAGGTCGTCTCGACGGCCGACGAGCCCGGGCTGCTCCGGGTGCGGGCGCGGCTGTCCGACGCGTCGGCGGGCCGGCTGGCGGAGTTCGTCGTCAAGTCGTGATCAGGACCGGGTTCGTTCCGCCGCCGTATCCGTACGATCGGCTCGACCGGCTGGTGCCGATCGCCGGGCGACTCCCCGGTGGCGTCGTCGACCTGTCCATCGGGACCCCGATCGACGATCCACCGCCCGCTGTCGTCGCCGCGCTCTCGACGTCGGACAGCGAGCGGGGATACCCGCAGAGCATCGGCTCGATCGCCTTCCGCGAGGCCGCGGCGCGCTGGATCTCCCGCCGGTTCGGGGTCGAGGTCGACCCCGGGCTCGTCGGGGCCTGCGTCGGTACCAAGGAGTTCGTCGGCACGTTGCCGCAATGGCTGCGGCTGCGGTCACCCGATCGGGACACCGTGCTCTACCCGCAGGTGTCGTACCCCACGTACGCGATGGGGGCGACGCTGGCCGGTTGCCGCGCCGTGCCCGTCCCGTTGACCCCCACCGGGGGGCTTCAGCTGGAGGCGGTCGACCCGGCCGACGCAGAGCGCGCCGTGGTCCTCTGGGCCAACAGTCCCGGGAACCCGACCGGGGGCGTCGACGACCTCGGGGCGGTCGCCCGTTGGGGCCGTGACCGCGGCGTGCCGATCTTCTCCGACGAGTGCTACGTGGAGTTCACCTGGGCCGGTCGCGGTCGGAGCATCCTCGAACACGGCGTCGACGGGGTGGTCGCCGTGCACTCGCTCTCCAAGCGGTCGAATCTCGCCGGAGTGCGGGTCGGCTTCTACGCCGGCGACGGCGACCTGGTGCACTACCTGCAGGAGGTCCGCAAGCACGTCGGGATGATGGTGCCCGGTCCCGCTCAGGCCGCCGCCGTCGTCGCCCTCGACGACGACGCCCACGTCGAGGTTCAGCGCCGCCGGTACCGCCGCCGGCTGGAGCGCACCGCCGAGGTCCTCGGCGCGTGGACCGGTCGTTCCATCGTCCAGCCTGCCGGCGGCTTCTACCTGTGGTTCGACGCCGGCGACGGGTGGGCGTTCACCGAACGGCTCGCCGCCGATGGGGGCGCGCTCGTGAGCCCGGGTGAGTTCTACGGCGCGGATGGCTACGTCCGCGTCGCCGTGGTACAACCTGACGAACGAATCGAGCTGGTCGCCGAGCGGCTGGGAGTGTGATGGGGCACGCCGTGCCAACTGCAACGACGAACCGGGCGCGGATCCTCGGCATCATCGCCCTCGTGGTCGGCGTGGTCGGCGCGATCGTCCTGTGGATGCTGGCGTCCCAGCGCTACGACGACGCCGTCGCCGATCTGGCGCCGGCCCCTGTGGGATGCGACACGACCCTCGTCTTCGACCGCACCGGTACGTACACGTTCTTCGTCGAGACGATGGGTGAGGTCGGCGAGATCGACGGTGACTGCGACGGCGACGACAAGGAGTACGACTTCAACGGGGACGAGACGCCTCGAGTGGACCTGACGCTCGTCGACGGCGACGGTGACGAGGTCGACCTCGATCGAGCCAGCGGCCCCTCGTACGATCAGGGGGGTGCCAGCGGGTCCGGCGTGCGCACCGCCGACATCGAGGACACCGGCGCTTACGTGCTGCGGGTGGATTCCGTGGACGACGAGTTCATGGTCCGCGTCGGTCGCGACCCGACGAGCGGACTGGTGCCGATGCGCGTGGGCGCAGTGGCGTTGCTGGTGGCGGGGCTGGTCCTGGGCTTGATCGGCTTGACACGCGGGCGCCGCCCGGCCGGTGGGCCGGAGCCGGCCGTTGCCGGGGTGGACCGCTGGACGCCGCTCACCGGCCCGCTCTCGCCGCCGACGGCGCCGCCGTACGCCAACCCGCCGGTTCCACCGCCGTACGCCACGCCGCCGGGATGGGCGCCGCCGGGGGAGCAGGGGCCGCCTCGAGGTGGCCCGCTCCCGCCGCCGACGCCACCGGCCTGAACGACGGAGCGCTTACAGCCGGCGCATGACGGTGACGACCCGGCCGTAGATCGCCACGTCGGCCTCGTCGAGCGAGATCGGTTCCATCGAGGAGTTCGCCGGCGTGAGAGTGATCT
Source organism: uncultured Acidimicrobiia bacterium (assembly GCA_963755235.1). Taxonomy (GTDB): domain Bacteria; phylum Actinomycetota; class Acidimicrobiia; order Acidimicrobiales; family Ilumatobacteraceae; genus JALZMG01. The sequence continues at coordinate 117,984 of CAVWJT010000002.1, read as the reverse complement.
TGCCCCCGCGTTTGCTGAACTTCTTGACCGTGGCCTCGCCGCCGGGAATGCCGGCGACCACGGTGTCCCCGTTGGACGCGACCGGCTGCTGGACGGCGATGACGTAGTCGCCGTCGAGGATGCCGGCCTCGATCATCGAGTCGCCGCGCACTCGCAGCATGAACAGCTCGCCTTCGCCGGTGAAGTCGGCCGGCACGGGGAGCAGCTCCTCGACGTTCTCCTCGGCCAGCACGTCGGTGCCCGCGGCGACGTCGCCGACGAGGGGGACGTGACGAACCGGACGCCGCTCCATCACCGCGCCCGAGTTGGGATCCCAGCGCACCTCGATGGCGCGGGGTTTGGTCGGATCTCGGCGGAGATACCCGAGCCGCTGGAGGGTGTTGAGGTGACTGTGGACCGTGGACGGGGAGGTGAGGCCGATGGCCTCGCCGATCTCCCGCACCGAGGGGGGATAGCCCCGCTCGCGCATCGCCTGCTCGATGAAATCGAGTACCTGGCGCTGCCGGGCGGTGATCTTGGAAGCTTGGACACGTGCGTCGCTCATGAGGCCATCGTACGAACGTTCGGAGGCCAAGTCAAACATCTGTTCAGAATTTTCGGCTTGACGACGAACGCTCGTTCTGCCACACTCGAACTGCTGTTCCACGTACGAGTGTTCCACAGACGACGTGGCCAGCGCACGTTGATCGCCCGTGCCGGCTCCCGGTGCGCACGGCGTCCGGACCGGTCCCGGCGGTGTACCTGCCTCCGCCGCCGGGACCGGGATGGCCGGGCAGCGCTCTGAGCAGGCCGTCGGCGTCGACGGGCGCAGTAGCCTCGCTCGCGTGCACTGCCCGTCGTGCCACGCCGAGGACACCAAGGTGGTCGACTCGCGCCTGGCCGCGGAAGGTTCAGCGGTCCGCCGCCGCCGTCAGTGTCTCTCGTGCGCCCACCGGTTCACCACGTTCGAGCGGGTGGACGAGGTGCCGCTGGTCGTCGTCAAGGCCGACGGGCGGCAGGAACCCTTCGATCGGGGCAAGATCGTCGCCGGCATCGCCGCGGCCACGAAGGGACGCGGCGTCGAGCCGGCGGAGATCGAGCAGATCGCGGTCTCGATCGAGGATTCGGTACGACTCCAGGGTTCTGAGGTGAGCAGCGCCCAGATCGGCCTCGCCGTGCTCGACCGGCTGCGCACGCTCGACGAAGTCGCCTACCTGCGCTTCGCCAGCGTCTACAAGAACTTCGATGCCGCGGCCGACTTCCACCGCGAGATCGAGCTCCTCGGCAAGCTCGCCACGGGTGGCTGACCGGTCAACGCCTGCGCAACCAGCGGGTGTAGAGGAACGATCGATCGTCGGCGACGACATGGGCGAGGTCGAACCCGGCGACGGTCGGGCGGCCGCCGGCCGTGAGCCTCGCCCCGGCGCCGCCGGCGAGGATGGGTGAAACGGTCAGGTCGAGCTCGTCGATGCAGTCGGCATCGAGGAGCGACCCGTTGAGGTGCGGTCCGCCCTCGGCCTGGATGAACGTCGGTGGCGCCATCACCTCGTCCAGTCGGGCCAGCGCGAGCGCCAGATCGACCCGGCCGCGGCCGGCGCGCACGGCCTCGACGGCCCGTGGGGCCGGGGGGCCGTCCTCGGGCATGATCAGGAAGCCGGCGCCGCTCTGGAACAGGTCGCTCGTCGGATCGACGTTGCCGCTCGCGCTCACGACGCCGATGCGCTGGCCGGCCTTCCTCGGCGGGCCGTACCCCTCCTGCCGCACGGTGGACGCCCCCACGACGATGGCGTCGGCGGCCCGCCGCAGCGTCGCCAGGACGGCGAGGTCGTCCGGGTTCGACAGCCCGCCCGACGTGCCCGCCACCACCGTGCTCCCGTCGAGGCTGGCGACCATGCACAGGCCGACCCAGGGTCGGTCGCCGACCCGGTGCCGCGACGGCTCGGCGTAGAGCTCGTCGACGGACATCTCCCTCGCCGGCTCGGGATGCACACGCCGCACGGCGGTGATGATGACACGGGCGACGGCGGGGCGGAGCCTGAACATCGGATGAACGGCCGGTTGCCCACACGGCCATCCCACGGAAATTCACAGGGTTGTTCCCCTTTCACCCCACAGGCCGCGGTGTCTAGGTTGAGTGCGTGCTGGCTGCGGTGCGGCACGCGGACCGAACTGCCGAACCCCGGGGGGCGAGGATGATAGGGCCCGGTGGGCGTGGGCCCCGAACCTGCGCTGCCGCACCGCCAGCCGCATTGATTCGCGGGGTTTTCTCGGGAGTGTTGACACGGCCGTAACTACGGTGGTGTAATCTGGTTCCCCACCCACAAGAACTAGTGGTCTGATGGCCAGCCGCGGGGGAACGGCCACCAGATGTTGTGTCCCGGAGGGCGGGCCGGGAACACTGCCCGACCCTCGACGGTTGAAGGAAGAGGTCCCTATGTCGCTGGCGCCCGAACGACTCACGATTGGCCTGCGTCGCCTGTTCACGGCGCCGGGCGTCGACCCCTACGACGAGGTCGTGTGGGAGCGCCGGGATGCCCGCATCACGAACTGGAAGGACGGCGCGGTCGCCTTCGAGCAGGCCGGGGTCGAGTTCCCCGTGGGCTGGTCGCTGAACGCCACCAACATCGTCGCCCAGAAGTACTTCCGCGGCACGCTCGGCACACCGGAACGGGAGTCGTCGTTGAAGCAGGTGATCGACCGGGTCGCCGACACGATCACCCGCTGGGGGCACGAGGGGGGCTACTTCGTCGACGACGACGAGCAGCAAGCCTTCACGAACGAGTTGAAGTACATCCTCGTGACCCAACGGGCCGCGTTCAACAGCCCGGTGTGGTTCAACATCGGGGTGCCGGGCGTCCCGCAGCAGGCTGCGGCGTGCTACATCCTCGCCGTCGACGACACGATGGACTCGATCCTCAACTGGTACCGCGAGGAAGGGATCATCTTCAAGGGTGGCTCCGGCTCCGGTGCCAACCTGTCCAAGATCCGCTCCAGCCAGGAGCTCCTCCAGGGGGGCGGCACGGCGTCAGGGCCGGTGAGCTTCATGCGCGGTGCCGACGCATCGGCCGGCACGATCAAGTCCGGGGGCAAGACCCGGCGGGCCGCCAAGATGGTGATCCTCAACGCCGACCATCCCGACGTCGAGGAGTTCATCTGGTGCAAGGCCAGGGAGGAGCGCAAGGCCCGCGTGCTCCGCGACGGCGGCTTCGACATGGACCTCGACGGGTCCGACTCGTTCTCGATCCAGTACCAGAACGCCAACAACTCGGTGCGGGTCACCGACGAGTTCATGCAGGCCGTGAAGGAGGACGCCGATTGGGCGCTCGTCGCCGTCACGACAGGTGAGGTGCTGCGCACCGTGCGGGCCCGGGACCTGTGGCGCCAGATCGCCCAGGCCTCCTGGGAGTGCGCAGATCCCGGCCTCCAGTTCGACACCACGATAAATAAATGGCACACGGCCCATGCGACTGGTCGAATCAATGGAAGCAATCCGTGCTCCGAGTACCTTTCACTCGATAACAGCGCTTGCAATCTCGCTTCAATCAATTTGCTCAAGTTCCTCGATCCTGATGGCTCGTTCGACATCGACGCCTTCCGGCACACGGTCGAGATCGTCTTCACCGCCCAGGAGATCCTCGTCGGGCGCTCCGACTACCCGACTCCACGGATCACCGAGACCGCCCGCGCCTTCCGTCAGCTCGGGCTCGGGTACGCCAACCTGGGTGCCCTGCTCATGGCGCTCGGCCTGCCGTACGACTCTCCGGCCGGGCGGGCGTGGGCGGCCGCGCTCACCTCGCTGATGACCGGCCACGCCTACGCCACCAGCGCCCGCATCGCCGGTCGGATGGGCCCGTTCGCCGGTTTCGCCGAGAACGAGGAGCACATGCTCCGCGTCCTGCGGATGCACCGCGACGCGAGCTACTCGATCGCGGACGTCGACGAGCTGCCGGCGGACCTCGTGCGGGCCGGCCAAGAGGCGTGGGAGGCGACGGTGACCGACGGCGAGGACCACGGTGTGCGCAACTCACAGGCCACGGTCCTCGCGCCGACGGGAACGATTTCCTTCATGATGGATTGCGACACCACCGGGATCGAACCCGATCTCGGACTGGTGAAGCTGAAGAAGCTCGTCGGCGGGGGGACGATGTCGATCGTCAACCAGACCGTGCCCCGGGCGCTGCGCAACCTCGGGTACACCGCCGCCCAGGTCGACGACATCATCGCTTACATCGACGCCGAGAAGTCCATCGTCGGCGCGCCGCACCTCGCTCCCGAGCATCTTCCTGTCTTCGCCTGCTCGATGGGCGACAACACGATCCACTACGTCGGCCACGTGCGCATGCTCGGCGCCGTCCAGCCGTTCCTCTCGGGCACCTCGTCCAAGACCGTCAACATGCCCGAGGACGTCACGGTCGAGGACGTCGAGGGCATCCACCTGCTCGCCTGGGAGCTCGGCCTGAAGGCGGTCGCGATCTACCGCGACAACTGCAAGGTCGGTCAGCCGTTGTCGACGGCCAAGAAGGTCACCGCCGCCGACGAGGTGACGAAGGTGGTCGAGAAGGTGGTCGAGAAGGTCGTCCACCGTCCGGTCCGCCAGAAGCTGCCGCGCAGCCGGCGCGGGCGCACGTTCGAGTTCCGGGTCGCCGACTGCAAGGGCTTCGCCACGATCGGCGAGTACGACGACGGCCGTCCGGGCGAGGTCTTCCTCACCGTCTCGAAGCAGGGCTCGACGCTGTCGGGGATCATGGACGCCTTCGCCAAGTCGATCTCCTACGGGCTGCAGTACGGCGTGCCGCTGCGCGCGTTCGTCGAGGCGTTCACGAACATGCGCTTCGAGCCGGCGGGGATGACCGATGATCCCGACATCCGGTTCGCCACCTCGATCATGGACTACCTCTTCCGCCGGCTCGCCCTCGAGTACTTGAGCTACGACGAGCGCGCCGAGCTCGGCATCTTCACCGTCGACGAGCGCATGCAGCCGACGCTGCCCGGGGTCGAGGAGTCGATCATCGAGACGTCGACGGGAACCGAGATCGCCGCCGACCCCAAGTCGGTGCCGATGGCCGGTGAGCTCGCCGATCAGATGGTGCTCGGCACGGTCGTTCCGACGCCGGAGGACAACACCCCGGCCGCCGGAGTGATCCGCCACGCCGACGCCCCGATCTGCATGCAGTGCGGTGTGCAGATGATCCCCGCCGGGTCGTGCCACGCCTGCCCGAGCTGCGGCAGCACCAGCGGCTGCAGCTGAAGCGGCGAAGAAGGGGACTCCTCGGGTTGAACTGTGACGTCAGCCGGTGCGCCGAACGTGACCGTCGCGTCGGACCGTCGCCGCTCGTCGGAAATATGACGTTTATGTGACGGCGCGGTGAGGTAGTGTGTCCCCCAGCGGGCAGCGTGGAAAGGATGATAGATGCGAGTCAAGCGACTGGCCCGAGTCGCCGTTGCAGCCCTGGCGGTGACCGCCTTTGCTGCCTGCAGCGACGATGACGACGATGACGACGCCCCCACTGACACCGGAGGGGACACCGCGACCACCCTCCCGGTTGCGACCACCTGACGATCGTCACCCCTGATCCACGCCGTCGCCCGGCCCTTCGGGGCCGGGCGACGGCGCGTCCGGCCCATGGCACGCGTGTTGTGAGCGGTGAGCGCCTCTGGACCGCTCACCGCTCACCGCGGGCCGAGACGTTCGAGCGCCTCGCCGGACGAACCGGGGTCAGACCACGACGACGGTGGTGCCCACCGGGGCGAAGTCCCAGAGGAACCGGGCGTCGAGCTCCGCCTGGCGCTGACAGCCGCCGGAGAGGCGGGTCCCCAGCTCGGCCTCGGTCTGGTACGGCGAGTTGTCTTCACGGTGCAGGGGGATGGCGTGGAACCCGAGGTGGCCGATGTCGGTCTCGTACCAGCGGATCATCAACGGCAGCCAGGCCCGCCCGTTCCACGCCGTCGACACGTCCGACCGGCTGTAGATCTCGTGGAACCCGGGCACCTCGTTCTCGTACTGACTGCCGGAGACCAGCCACGACCGGACGATGCGTCCGTCCTCGTCGACGGCCCAGACCCGCTGTCCCTTCCGCGAGTACACGACCCGCTTGCCGCTCCCGGTGTCGGGCGGCAACGGCGGGGCGGCCTTGCCCGCCGACGCCACCGATGACAGTGGGTAGCCGAGGAGGTCGACGGCGCCCTCGCGAGGCTTCGGGGTGCGGACGACGAACGACTTCTCGTCGGGCCAGATGTCCAGCGAGATCGCGGTCTCCCGACCCACCACGCCATCGACGAACAGGTCCCGGTCCTCCTGGATCGACCGCACCGCCTGGTAGGTGGCGTCGTCGAACGTGCCGCTCGCGTCACCGTCCAACACGCCAGCTTCGGCGAGCGCCCGCTGGAGGCACGTGACGTCGTCGCCGCCGTCTCCCGGACCCAGCGACTCGGGCTCGATCGGACACACTTTCTTGCGCGGCTGCTCCAGGCCCACGAGGTCGGGGAGCGATGCGTCCGTCTGCTTCGGCCGGCGCGTTGGCGAGCGCGGCGACGCCCGACATCGAGCCGGCGGCCGACTCGGAGGACTCGGCAGTGCCGGAACCCCCGTCGCGCGTCGCCGCGGCGACGCCGAGCGCGAGCAGCGCGGCCACCGTGGCCAGGACGACGACGACCGTGAGGCGCGCCTCGATCTCGCGGCGGGGCGTTCTCGCGGACCTCTTGGCTCGAAGATGCGGTGCGGTCATCTGGGGCTCAGTTTGCTGGTTCTGTCCGCGCGGATCGGGCCATTCGGGCTGATTTTCCGCGGCAGAACGGGGTCAGTTGGTGGCGGCCACGGTCCAGGTGCCGTTGGAGCGGAGGAGCGCGGCCAGGTCGCCGGGACCCTTGCGCTCGGATGCCTGGGCGAGCTGGGCGCCGATGGCCGACGCGTACTCCTGGCGGACGACCCGGCGGAAGATGCCGAACGGCGTGGGGGAGTGGTCGTCGGTGCTCAACCGGGCGAGGGCGAATGCCAGGCTGGGATCGTCGCGGTCGGCGTCGTGGACCAGGATCGCGTCCTCTCCGACGCTGGCGACGTCGACGAGCCGGAGCTGCCCGTCGGCGCCCATCACCACGCCCCGCTCGCCGTTGGTGCCGTAGCGGATCGGCTCGCCGTGCACCAGGTCGATGAGCATGTCGTCGCGGTTCTGCTTCTTGGTGATGTCGGCGAACTGCCCGTCGTTGAACACGTTGCAGTTCTGGAAGATCTCGACGAACGCCGCGCCGCGATGATCGTGGGCGGCCCGGAACACCTCCATCATGTGCTTGCGGTCGAGGTCGTGGGTGCGGGCGACGAAGGTCGCCTCCGCGCCGAGGGCGACGGCGAGCGGATTGAACGGCGGATCGAGCGATCCCATCGGCGTGGACTTGGTGACCTTGCCCACTTCCGAAGTCGGCGAGTACTGACCTTTGGTGAGCCCGTAGATGCGGTTGTTGAACAACAGGATGGTGAGGTTCACGTTCCGGCGCAGGGCATGGATGAGGTGGTTGCCGCCGATCGACAACCCGTCGCCGTCACCGGTGATCACCCACACGTCGAGGTCCGGCCGGGCGAGGGCGACGCCGGTGGCGATCGCCGGGGCGCGGCCGTGGATCCCATGGAACCCATAGGTGTTCATGTAGTACGGGAAGCGGCTCGAGCAGCCGATGCCGGACACGAAGACGGTGTTCTCAGGAGCCACACCCAGCTCGGGCATCAGCTGCTGCACCGCCTGCAGGATCCCGTAGTCGCCGCAGCCCGGACACCAGCGGACCTCCTGGTCGCTGGCCCAGTCCTTCTTCGAGGTCGCGGGAAGCACGATGTCACTCATGACCCAAGCTCCTGGCTGATGTCGTCGATGGCGTGTTCGAGCTCGCGGGCGGTGAAGGGGAGGCCCTGCACCTTCGAGTAGGTCCGCGCATCGACGAGGTAGTTCGCCCGGATCACACGGGCGAGCTGCCCGGTGTTGAGCTCGGGGACGAGCACCTTGCGGTAGCGCTGGAGCACGTCGCCGAGATCGGAGGGGAGCGGGTTCATGTGCATCAGGTGCACCCAGGCGATCTTGCGGCCCTCCCGGCGCCGGCGCTGGATCGCGGCGTCGACTGATGCCCACGTCGAGCCCCAGCTGACGACGCACAGGTCGGCGTCCTCGTCGCCCTCCACCGTCAGCGGCGGGATGTCGGCGGCGACGGCCGCCACCTTCGCCGCCCGCAGGTCGACCATGCGCTGGTGGTTCTCCGGCGTGTACGAGATGTTCCCGGAGCCGTCCTCCTTCTCGATGCCGCCGACGCGGTGCATCAGCGCCGGCGTCCCCGGGATGGCCCACGGCCGGGCCAGTGTTTCGGGATCTCGGAGATACGGCCAGAACTCCTCGTGGCCGTCGGCGTCGACATGGTTGAGCTCGCTGGCGAAGGGCACGGCGATGTCGGGCAGGCCGGTGACGTCGGGGAGCCGCCACGGCTCCGAGCCGTTGGCGAGGAACCCGTCGGAGAGGAGGATCACCGGCGTGCGGTACTTCACGGCGATGCGGACGGCTTCGATCGCGGCCTCGAAGCAGTGCACCGGGCTGCGGGCGGCGATCACCGGCAGTGGCGCCTCGCCGGAGCGACCGAACAAGGCGATGTTGAGGTCGGCGGCCTCGGTCTTCGTCGGCAGACCCGTCGACGGCCCGCCGCGCTGGATGTCGACGACCAGCATGGGCAGCTCGACGGACACGGCCAGCGAGATCGTCTCGCTCTTCAGCATCACGCCGGGGCCGCTCGTGGTCGTCACGCCGAGGTGGCCGGCGAAGGCCGCCCCGAGGGCGATCCCGGCGGCGGCGATCTCGTCCTCGGCCTGCACCGTGCGGATCCCGAAGTGCTTGTGCTTGGACAGCTCGTGGAGGATGTCCGAGGCGGGCGTGATCGGGTACGAGCCGAGCGTGACCGGCAACTTGGCGAGCTGGCCGGCGGCGACGATGCCCCAGGCCAGCGCGGTGTTCCCGGTGACGCTGGTGTACTCGCCTGCGGGCAGCGTGGCCGGCCGCACCTCGAAGCGGTGGCCGACGGCCTCGGTGGTCTCACCGAAGTTGTACCCGGCCAGGAACGCGGCCCGGTTGGCGCTGGCGACCATCTCGTTGCCGGCGAAGCGCTTGGCGATCCACTCGAGCGTGGGCTCGGTCGGACGGGTGTACATCCAGGACACGAGGCCGAGGGCGAAGAAGTTCTTCGACCGTTCGGCGTCGCGAGGCTTGACGCCGAGCGGTGCGGCGACCTCCTTGGTGAGCGACGTCATCGGCACCCGGATGACGCGGTAGCCGTCGAGGCTGCCGTCGTCGAGCGGGTTCGCCGTGTCGCCCGACGGGCTCGTGTAGCCGGCCTTCTCGAGGTTGCGGTCGTCGAACGTGTCCTCGTTGACGATCAGGGTGCCACCGGGCTCGAGGCGGTCGAGGTCGGCGCGCAGGGCGGCCGGGTTCATCGCCACGAGGACGTTGGGCTCGTCGCCCGGGGTGGTGATCGGATGGTCCGAGATGTGGACCTGGAAGCTGGACACGCCGTGGACCGTGCCGGCGGGGGCGCGGATCTCGGCGGGGAACTCGGGCAGCGTGGAGAGGTCGTTGCCGTAGGCGGCGCTCACCGACGTGAAGCGGTCGCCGGTGAGCTGCATGCCGTCTCCGGAGTCGCCGGCGAAGCGCACCACGACCCGGTGCAGGGTCGTCGCTTCGCCGTGTCCCCCGTTGACGGCCACCGCGGTGGTCGTCTCCTCCCGTTGCCCGGTGTGGGCAGTATCGGTCACTGGTGCACCCTCGTGATCATGCGAGCGAGCGAGCGCCAGCGAGCGAGTGGCCACCAACGGCCTGCGTGGCCGGGGAGCGCAGTATCGGTCATGTTGTCGGGCCGGCGGCGTTGCCGACCCCCTCCTCCATGGGTACACGGTAGCCGCCGAGGGCGGCAATGTTCCGGTCTTGTTACCGATTCCCCGCGTCCTACTGTGGTGATACACCGAGGAGGGATGAGATGAGCGAACCAGGGAGCAAGACGGCGGCCGAGCTGGTCGCCGACGCGAAGCAACGGGTCACCAACCTCACCGTCGATGACGTCGCGGCCGAGCGCGAGTCGGGTGATCCGCTCATCGTCGACGTCCGCGAACCGGCCGAGCGGGAGGAGCACGGCTCGATCCCGGGGGCGATCTCGGCGCCGCGGGGGATGTTGGAGTTCTGGGCCGACCCGTCGAGCCCGTACCACCGCGCTGAGTTCGATCCCAATCGGCGGGTGATCCTCCACTGCGCGGCGGGCGGCCGCTCGGCGTTGGCCGCCGACACGCTGCAGCAGCTCGGCTACACCGACGTCGCCCACCTCGACGGCGGGTTCACGGCCTGGAAGGAAGCCGGCCAGCCGATCGAGGGCGGCGCCTAACGGTCCGGTGCGGTTCGCCGAGCTCGCCACCGTTTCCGAGCAGCTCGTCGCCACTTCCAAGCGGGGCGAGAAGGCGGCGTTGATCGCCGCCCTGCTCCGCCGGCTGGCGCCGGCCGAGATCGAGATCGCGGTTGCGTTCCTCACCGGGTCGGCGCGCCAGGGTCGCTTCGGCGTCGGCTGGCGGACGCTGCAGTCGGCCCGCACGGAGCCGGCGACCGAGCCGACACTCGAGATCAGAGAGGTCGACGCGGCGATCGACCAGCTGGCCGGGATGTCCGGGACCGGCGTCGGCGCCGCCCGCCGGGGCGTGCTCACCGATCTGTTCGGCCGGGCGACCCGCGCCGAACAGGAGCTGCTCTGGCGGATCTTCACGGGCGAGATGCGCCAGGGGGCGCTCGACGGCGTGATGGTCGAAGCGATCGCCAAAGGCTCGGGCGTGCCGATCGCCGACGTGCGGCGCGCCCACATGATGGCCGGCGACCTGGGTGCGGCGGCGCGGGCCGCGCTGACGGGGGGCGCCGCGGCCGTCGCCGGGGTCGGCCTCGTGCCCGGGCGAGCGGTGCAGCCGATGCTCGCCTCACCTGCCGACGACGTGGCCGCCGCGGTGACCGCCACGGGTCCGGCGTCCGTCGAGTGGAAGCTCGACGGCGCCCGCATCCAAGCTCATCGCCACGACGGGAGCGTCGCCCTGTACACCCGCAACCTGAACGACGTGACGGCGCGGCTCGGCACGGTGGCATCGCTCGTGGCCGGACTGCCCGGCGGAGACCTCGTCCTGGACGGAGAGGCCCTCGGGGTGGACGACGAGGGCACGCCGCGCCGGTTCCAGGACTCGATGGGCGACTTCGGTGCCGACGTCCCGACCGGCCGAGGTGTCGGGCTGTCGGCGTACTTCTTCGACGTGCTCCACGCCGGAGGGGATCCCGTCGTCGACGAGCCGCTCTCGGTGCGGCGGGAGCTCCTCGCCACGATCGTGCCGGTCGAGTCGCGCCTGCCGTCCATCGTCACCGCCGATGCCGCCGAGGCGGCGGCGTTCCTCGACCGCGCCGTCGCCGCCGGGCACGAGGGGGTCATGGTCAAGGCGCTCGACTCCCGTTACGACGCCGGCCGCCGCGGCGGCGCCTGGCGCAAGGTCAAGCCGGTGCACACGCTGGACCTCGTCGTGCTCGCCGTCGAGTGGGGGCACGGACGGCGGGCGGGCTGGCTGTCCAACCTCCACCTCGGTGCGCGAGGCGAACCCGGCCAGTTCGTCATGGTCGGCAAGACGTTCAAGGGACTCACCGACGAGCTCCTGCGCTGGCAGACCGAGGCCCTGCAGGCGATCGCCGTCGGGACCGAGGACGACTACATCGTGCACGTCCGCCCCGAGCTCGTCGTCGAGATCGCCCTCGACGGGGTGCAGGTGTCGACCAGATACCCGGGCGGAGTCGCCCTCCGCTTCGCCCGCGTCCGGCGCTATCGGCCGGACAAGTCGGCCGCCGACGCCGATCACATCTCGACGGTGCAGGCGATGCTGCGCTGACCCGCTGCGTCCCGACCCCTTGGCTATCGTCGCCCGTCGGTACCGCCATGGCCAGTTTGCGCTTCAGTTTCGGGACGATGGGTTCGGGCAAGAGCACCTTCGCCCTGCAGATCCACCACAACCTGTCCAGCCGCGGGCTGTACGGGCTGCTGCTGACCAGCCTCGACCGCGAGGGCGCCCAGGTCACGAGCCGCCTCGGCGTGGCGGCGCCGGCGATCGACGTCGATCCGGACCTCGACCTCTACAAGCTCGCCCTCGCCCACTGGCCGATCCACTTCCTGGTGTGCGACGAGGCGCAGTTCCTCGCCCCGGAGCAGTGCGACCAGCTCGCCCGCGCCGTCGATGACCTCGAGGTGGAGGTGTACGCCTTCGGCCTCATCACCGACTTCCGCGGCGAGCTGTTCGAGGGCACCAAGCGGCTCCTCGAGCTCGCCGACGAGCGCGTGCCGTTGCAGGTCGAGGCGCGGTGCTGGTGCGGCGCCCGGGCCACCCACAACGCCCGGGTCGTCAACGGTGAGGTCGTCACCGAGGGTGAGATCGTCGTCGTCGGCGACACCGCCGACCCGGCGACGCCGCCGCTGTTCGGCGACATGGTGCGCTACGAGCTGTTGTGCCGGCGGCACTACCGCGACGGCGAGCTCGGCGGCTGACTGAACGGGGACGCCGGGCGATGGTGGCCCTGGTGGTTGGGGTGGTGACCGTGGACCGGTGGCAGCGGCTCGAGCCGGATGGCCAGCCGCGCCGCCAGCACGACCGCGACCACCACGGCCGCCGAGCCGACGTAGAGGACGAACTGGACACCCTTGTTGGTGCCGCCTTCGATGTCCGTCAACGACCACACCGCGACGACGAGCGTGAGCGCGACGAGGGCGGCGATCGCGAGCGTGGCCCATGCCAGGGGCACGGCGCGCCACGGTGTACGAACGCCGGTGCCGGCGCGGACGAGCTGTGACGCCAGCGCCGCCACCGCGGCGAGCACCAGCAACAGGGTGGAGAACGGGAACGCGACCTGGGCGACGAACGCCACCTGCTCGGCAAAGCTCCGGGCGAAGTCGTCGTTCAACTCCCGGACGGTGTTCACCTGCGACACCGCCAGTACCAGGTACCCGGCGAGCAGGCACCACCCGATGCCGGTGAGGACGTCCGCGACGCGCTGCCGTTCCACCATCCGGACATCATCGCGCCGTCCTGCCGGCAGCCGCCCGGGGACCGGTCCCCGCAGCGGCGAGGGTCTGGGGCGCGGGTCAGTCGCAGAGCCGGACGAACCGGTAGCCACGGGCGTTGAGGGTCTCGATGATCGTGGGGAGCGCGGCAACCGTGTTGGCTCGGTTCCCGCCGCCGTCGTGCAGCACGGGCAGCACACCCTGTCCGTTGGCGGCAGCGAGCACGCGGGACGCGAGCGTCGACGGCGGCGGCCGCCGATAGTCGGACGGGTCCACGTTCCACAGGACCTCGTCGCCGAGCCCCACTGATCGGGCGACTGCCCGAACGCGGTCACTCGTGACGCCCTCGGGTGGTCGGTAACAAGTCGGCCAGCGACCAGTCGACGCCTTGATCGCCGCCGAGGCGCGGCTCAACTCCGCACTGATCGCGCTGTCGCTGAGCCGGGCCAGCACCGGATGACCCCATGTGTGGCTCTGCACCGAGTGCCCTTCGCGCACCGCTCGCTTCACCGCGTCGGCGTTGGCGGCGACCAAACCACCCTGGACGAAGAACGTCGCCGGCACGTCGTACCGGCGGAGGACGTCGAGCACCTGCGAGGTGTAGGACGACGGCCCGTCGTCGAACGTGAGGGCGACCTGGCGGCGACCGACAGCGGTGATGCTGCCGCCCGATCGGACGATCGTCACCGGCGGCGGCTTCCAGATGCCGAGCAGCGACAAGGTCACCGATCCAGCGATCCCATCCGCGTACAACCCGTGGGCCGCCTGGTACGTGCGGAGCGACCTGGCGCTGACCGCGTCGAAGTCCCGGTTCGGGCCAGCCACGTCGTAGCCCAACTGGGCGAGACGCATCTCGAGACATCGCGCTCGGAGCCGTGTCACGCCCATTCTGATCGTGAACGCCGTCTCGCACCGGCCCCAGATCTCGGGACCGGACCAGATTCGTCAACCGGACCAGCAGCAACGGCGTCACCACTCCCCGCCAGGTCACCCTTCGCTCACGGGCGAACCGCCGCAACGACGCCATCGTCCTGCGGTCGAAGACACGGTCTGGGCCTCGCACGGCGTAGCCAAGCTGGGCCAGCCGGCGCTCCACACAGCGGCGGTCGAGCCCGCGCCTGCTGCGCGGCCGGACCGTCCTCGACACCGAACACCTCGCTGGCGCGGCGACCGTCACGGAGCGCACGACCCGCTCAGCGGTCACCGAGGGTTGGATCACGACCTCCGGCTCGGCTGGCCGCGACACGTCGTCATCGACCCGGTCCGCTCCGGGATCAGCCGGCTCTGTCACGACCGGGTCCTGGATGGTCGGGCCGCCACCAGCGATCGCGGTGTCGTCCCCGTCCACGATCGTCGGCGCCGTCGACGGAACAGTGGTGGTCGTCGTGGTCGAGGTCGAGGTCGACGTCGACGTCACCGTCGAGGTCGGCGTCGAGGTCGGCGAGGTGTTCTCTGTCGAAGCGGGCGCCCCCTCGTCCGAGGGATCGCCGGGGCCCGCGTCCACGTTCGTGGTCGTGGGCGGTAATGACATCTGGTGGCGCGCTCGCGCCGATGCGTTCATGGGTAGCACCAGACACGCCGCCGTGCCCAGCGCGACCGCGACCAGCCCCGCCCGCATTCCGCCCTCTCCCTCCGCCGAACGGCCGAACTTCGACCGTCAAGAGGCGGGGAGGGTATCCACCCGAAAGAACGGCCACAACCCACAGCCGAACGATCGCTGCCTGGCGGTGTCCGTCGCTATCCTGCGATCTGCTCGGGAGACGATCTTCTCGTGCTCTCGTGGACGATCGCGGGTGGATGAAACGGCGGAGGGAGGCGGCATGATGCCGCGGCGTGGACCGTCCTGGCGGCGGGTACTGGTGTTGTTGGCGTTGGTGACCGTCGCCACTGCCGGCGCGGGCCCGGGTTCGGCGGCCGCGGCCTACACGACGGTGTTCTACAACGGCGCTGGTTCGGCACCCCGCATCGGCCTGATCGGTGACTCCACGCTGACCGCCGTGCGACTCGTCGCGGCCTACGAACCGCTACGGCGCTACAACTTCACGCTCGACGCCGAAGAGTGCAGGCGGACCACCGCCACGTCGTGCGGGTCGCGTCCTGAGGACGCACTTACCACCTTGCGCCGGCTGCGCGGGCGATGGGGGTCGGTCCTGGTGATGATGACGGGCTACAACGATCCCGGCACGACCTTCGCCGGGTCGGTGGATGCGATCATGGCTGCAGCCCGACGCCAGGGCATCAGGGCGGTGATCTGGCTGACGCTGCGCACGGCGGAGGTCGCCTACCCGACGCCCGGCTTCGAGTCGACGTCCCTCGGCTTCGGGGACAACAACCGCATTCTTCTCCAGAAGTCCCGGCAGTACGGCGGCCGTCTGCAGGTCGCCGACTGGGCCGGTCACAGCGCGGACAGGCCGTCCTGGGTGGCGAGTGATGGAATCCATCTCTCATCGACGGGGGCGCATGCGGTGTCGACGTTCATCGTCGCCAAGGTCGATCGGGTGTTCGCCGGTGCGGCGATCACCCCACCCCAGCCGTGGGCGACACTCCGTGTCGGCTCCCACGGGCGCAAGGTGACCGCCGCTCAGCGGGCCGTGATCAGGGCCGGCATCCGCCTGCGCGGCGGAGCCAACGGCGTCTACGGTCGCCGGACCGAGGCGGCGGTGCGCACCTACCAGGAGCGCAAGCGCCTTCGCGTTACCGGCACGGTGACTCGGCGCACCGCCAGCGTGATGGGGATCTACCGGTTGCCGCCCGAGCCGCCGACGATCCTGCCGTGACATTCCCGACGACAGGCGCGGTTACGAGGAGTTATACGCCCCATGCGCACGGCAATCGTTTGATGCCGTTGATGAAGAAGCTCTGCAGGTACGCCGGCTCGGCGGTGACGCGCAGGTCGGGCACCCGGCGGTGGATCTCGTCGAACATGACCGTGATCTCGCGGCGGGCCAGGCTGGCGCCGAGGCAGAAGTGCGGCCCGCCGGCACCGAAGCCGACCTGCGCCGGCTGCAAGGGCCGCGTGACGTCGAAGCGATAGGGGTCGGTGAACACCCGCTCGTCGCGGTTGGCGGAGTTGTACCAGAGGACGACCTTGTCGCCGGCGGCGATCTTCTGGCCACTCAACTCGGTGTCGGCGGTGGCAGTGCGCCGGAAGTGGATCACGGGCGTCGCCCAACGCACGATCTCCTCGACGGCGGTCTTGGCGTGGCCGTCGAAGTCGTCCCACCACACCTGGCGCTGGTCGGGATGGTCGGTGAGCGCCTTCATCCCATGGCTGATCGCGTTGCGGGTCGTCTCGTTGCCGGCGACGACGAGGAGGATGAAGAACGACCCGAACTCCTGCGTGGTGAGGCGCTCCCCATCGACCTCGGCGTGCATCAGCACCGAGGTGAGGTCGTCGGTCGGGTTGGCCTGCCGGTCCTCGCCGAGCGCCTGGGCGTAGGCGAACATCTCCAGGGCGCTCGCGAGGAGGTTCTCGAAACTGCCGCCGTACTCGGGATCGCCGGCGCCGAGGATCGTGTTGGTCCACCGGAACACCTGCTGCACATCGTCGCTCGGGATGCCCATCATCTCGCAGATGATCTCCAGCGGCAGGGGCGCGGCGATCGCCTCGACGAAGTCGCAGTGCCCGTCGGGATGCTGCTCGAGCAGGCGGTCGACGAGCCGGACCGCCTTGTCCTTCACGTACTGCTCGACGCGTGCAATCTCTTTGGGCGTGAACCCCTTGGCGACGATCGACCGCAGCCGGTAGTGCTTCGGGTCGTCCATGTTGATCATCGAACCGAAGAACTCGTTGAGCTCGACGGACAAGTCGCCGATGTTCGAACCTTGCCCGGAGCAGAACAGCTCGGGATTACGGCTGGCGGTCCACACGTCGTCGTGGCGGGCGAGCGCCCAGTAGCCGGGCCCGGGCGGGATCGGGGAACCCTCGAATGCCCGCTCCGCGAAGAAGCGCAGGCCCGGCGCGTCGCGGAGGGTCCGAAACGCACCCTCGCGGACGTCACGATCCCCCGCCCAGAACTCGAAGTCGGAGAGATCGATCTCGTCGAGCGGGACGGACGGCAGGGTCAGCATGGGCCCGATCGTACGATCCGCACGAACCGTGGGCCGAGGCGGTCGGTCAGGCGTCGATGGTCTCGGCGAACAGCCGCAGCATCGACTGCCACGAGCGCTCGTCGGACCGTTGGTGGTAAGCGAGCCCGGGGACGCCCACTGCGTCCACGCCGGGGTTGGTGAAGCTGTGGCCGATCCCGCCGTACAGCTCGAGGCACCAGTCGGCGACGCCGGCGTCGGTCATCTCCTTCTCGAACGCCGCCCGCTGTTCGGCCGTCACGAACGGATCGTCGGTGCCCAGGCAGACGAGCACACTGCCCTTGATGTTCTTGGAATCCTCGGGGCGTCCGGCCCCGAGCCCGGCGTGGAAGCCGACGATCGCCTTGATGTCGGCGCCGGACCGACCGATCTCGAGCGACATCGCGCCGCCGAAGCAGTAGCCGATCGCCGCGACCCGGGCGGGGTCGGTCTGCTCCTGGGCGAGGAGCACATCGAGTCCGGCGAGGCCGAGCCGTCGGGTGAGGTCGGGGTCCGCCATGATCGGGCCGAGGCGGGCCATCGCCTCGTCCATCGTCGGCAACGGCTGACCACCGCCGTAGTAGTCGAGGGCGAAGGCGACGTAGCCGAGCTCGGCGAGGCGCTCGGCGACGCCTTTCACATGATCGTCGAGCCCGTTCCCCTCGTGGGACAGCAGCACCGCGGGGCGTTGGCCGGACTGGCTGTCGTCGAAGGCGAGGTGACCGATCATCTGGTTGCCGTCGACGTCGTACTCGATGTCCTCCACGTGCATGGCTGTCCTCCTGGTCGGGGCTGGTTCCAGGACAGACTCTCGCGCGACGTCGGTACGCTGCGCATGTCTCGCTGATCGAAGGGGAGTCCCATGCCAGAAGCCGTGATCGTCGCCACCGCCCGCAGCCCCATCGGCCGGGCGGGAAAGGGATCGCTGGTGTCGATCCGCCCCGACGACCTCTCGACCCAGATCGTCACCGCCCTGCTCGACAAGGTGCCCCAACTGCCGCGCGAGGACATCGAGGACCTCATCATGGGGTCCGGGCAGCCGGCCGGTGAGGCCGGGTTCAACGTCGCCCGGGTCGTCGCGGTGCTCGCCGGGCTCGAGCATGTGCCGGGCGTGACGGTCAACCGGTACTGCTCGTCGAGCCTGCAGACGATCCGCATGGCCGCCCACGCGATCAAAGCGGGGGAGGGTGACTGCTTCATCGCCGCGGGCGTCGAGACCGTGAGCCGCTACAACCACGGCGCCAGCGACACGGCGCCGAACGGTGTGTTCACCGCGGCGGGCGAACGCACCGCGGAGCGGGCGCTCGGCGGGCAGCCGCAATGGTCACCGCCCGAAGGACTGCCAGATATCTACATCGCGATGGGTCAGACGGCGGAGAACGTCCGCGAGCTCGAAGCGGTCACCCGCACCGAGATGGACGAGTTCGCCAAGCTGTCCCAGGACCGGGCAGTCGAGAATGTCGAGAACGGGTTCTTCGCCGACGAGATCACGCCGGTCACGCTGCCCGACGGCACCAAGGTCACAACCGACGACGGGCCCCGCCCCAACACCACCCTCGAGGGTCTGGCCCAGCTCAAGCCGGTGTTCCGCCCGGACGGTGAGATCACCGCGGGCAACGCGTGCCCGCTGAACGACGGTGCGGCTGCGGTCGTGGTGATGAGCGACACCAGAGCGGCCGAGCTCGGCATCACCCCGCTGGCGCGGATCGTGTCGTCGGGGGTGTCCGCGCTCAACCCCGAGATCATGGGTCTCGGTCCCATCGAGGCCAGCCGGCAGGCGCTCGCCCGGGCCGGGATGACGATCGACGACATCGACCTCGTCGAGATCAACGAGGCGTTCGCCGCGCAGGTCATCCCGTCCGCCAAGCAGCTCGGGATCGAGTGGGACCAGCTCAACGTCCACGGGGGTGCGATCGCCCTCGGGCACCCGTTCGGCATGACCGGCGCCCGCATCATGACCACGTTGATCCACGGCCTGCAGGCCAGGGACTCCACCTACGGGCTGGAGACGATGTGCGTGGGCGGGGGCCAGGGCATGGCGATGGTGATCGAACGCCTGAACTGACGCTCAGGACAGGGGGTCGGCGCGGACACACACCCGGCCGGGGGCCTCGGGCGGGCGGACCGCCCGCACGACGTAGCGCCGTCCGCCGCTGCTGAGCTCGGCGAGTGACCAGCCCGTACCGGCGTCGGGTTGCCCGGCGCCGAGACAACGGATGCCGTCGACGGCGAGGCCGGCGGACTCGGCCTCCGCCTGCCAGAGGTTGACGAGCCCGCGACGGAGGTCGGGATCGTCGACCAGGTCCGGGCCGTCGAGGTGGAGGGCGACCGACGTGATCGACACCGGCTCGAGTTGGGAGAGGTCAACTGGTTCCGCGCCGATCTCGCCGTCGAGCATCACCACGACAGGGCCGACGTCGCTGGCGACCCCCCCGACGAAGCCGTACCGGATGAGCGGCAGCCCGTCGTCCCCGGTGGTGGCCCACCGCACGCGGTCGCCGAGGCTGAACATCAGTGTGCACGCCCCGCCGCGCGCTCGGCGACGACGGCATCGGACAGCTCCGGCCACCGCTTCATCGCCTCGACCGACCAGTCGTCGAAGGGCCGGTCGGTCAGCGCGACGAGTCCGCAGGCGGCTACCGGGTCGACCCACATCATCGTGCCGGCTCCACCGAAGTGCCCGACCGTGGTCGGCGCGTTCGTGCGTCCAGTCCAGTGCGGCGACTTGGCGCCCCGGATTTCGAAGCCCAGCCCCCATGGGCACGGATCGAAACGCCCCACGCCGGGCACGATACCGGCGAGTTCGGGATACTGCGTGCTGAACGCATCGGTGGCGGTGGCGGCGTCGAGAAGCGTCGGGCGCTGGAGCTCGACAAGGAACGTGCTGGCGTCGTCGACGGTGCTGTGCACGCTGTGCGCCGGTGAGCCCCGGAGCGTGGTGTCGTCCATGCCTAGAGGAGTGAGCACCGCCTCCTCCAGATACTCGCCGAACGTCATCGCCGCGCGCCGCTCGACCTCCGCGGCGGCGAGCTCGATCCCGGTGTTCGAGTAGATCCGTCGTCGGCCGGGCGGGGCGACGGGGTCCGCACCCTCGAACGGGTAGCCGCCGGCGTGGGACAAGAGGTGCCGCAGCGTGCAGCCCGGCTGCCCGATGTCATCGTCGAGACCGACGAGACCCTCCTCGGTCGCGATCAGCACCGCCCACGCAGTGAGCGGCTTGGCGAGCGAGGCGAGGCGGAATGGCCGCTCGGTCTCGCCGACCCGCCCGAGCACGATCCCGTCCGCGGCGACCACGGCCGCGCCGGCGTGGGGAACGGGCCAGCCCTCGACGAGCTCGAGCGCCTGCATGGCCGCGGGGCCTGAGTCAGTCCGGGGTCGAGCCGGTGATCAGTTCGGCAACCCGGAACGCCAGGTCGAGGCTCTGACGGGCGTTGAGCCGGGGATCGCACATGGTCTCGTAGCGATGATCGAGATCGGTGTCCGAGACGGCGTCGGCGCCGCCGAGGCACTCGGTGACGTTCTCGCCGGTGAGCTCGACGTGGATCCCGCCCGGCCACGTGCCCTCGGCCCGGTGGGCGCGCACGAAACCGGCGATCTCGCCCACGATGTCGTCGAAGTGTCGGGTCTTCCGCCCGTTCGGCGCGCTGAACGTGTTGCCGTGCATCGGATCGCACGCCCAGATCACCGGATGGCCGGCGTCCGTGACCGCCCGCAGGAGCGGAGGCAACCGTTCCTCGACGCGATCGGCTCCGATCCGGCTGATCAGGGTCAGGCGGCCGGGCACGCGGTCGGGATTCAACCGCTGACACAACGCGAGCAGCTGCTCCGGCTCGACGGTCGGGCCGACCTTGCACCCGATCGGGTTGCCGACCCCGCTCAGGAAGTCGACGTGGGCCCCATCGACGTCGCGCGTGCGCTCGCCGATCCAGAGCATGTGGGCGGAGCAGTCGTACCACCGGCCGGTCAGCGAGTCCTGGCGGGTGAGCGCCTCCTCGTAGCCGAGCAGCAGCGCCTCGTGGCTGGTGTAGAAGTCGACCTCGTGGAGGTTCGGGTTCGACTCGGTCTCGACGCCGCACGACCGCATGAACCGCAGCGCCCGGTCGATCTCGCCGGCGAGGCGTTCGTACCGGCGTCCTTCGGGGCTCGAGGCGACGAACTCCTGGGTCCACGCGTGGACACGCGTCATGTCGGCGAACCCACCCTTGGTGAACGCCCGCAACAGGTTCATCGTCGACGCCGACTGGTGGTACGCCTGGACGAGCCGGTCCGGGTCCGGCATGCGGGCGGTGACGTCGAAGGCGGCGCCGTTGACGATGTGCCCGCGGAACGACGGCAGGTCGACGTCGCCGACGCGCTCGGTCGGGTTCGACCGGGGCTTGGCGAACTGGCCGGCGATGCGCCCGACCTTCACCACCGGGACGCCCATCGAGTACATCAGAATCACTGCCATCTGGAGGATGACGCGCAGCTTCTCCCGGATGTTGTCGGCGGAGAACTCCTCGAAGCTCTCGGCGCAGTCGCCCGCCTGGAGCAGGAACGCATTGCCGGCCGCGACGTGGGCGAGCGACGCCTCGAGCGATCGCGACTCGCCGGCGAAGACGAGCGGGGGATACGACCCGATCGTCTTCAGCGCCCGGTAGAGGCTCTCGCTGTCGGGCCACTCGGGCTGTTGCTCGGCGGGGAGGTGCTGCCACGACGAGGGTGTCCACGCCTCCGTCATGGCGCCCGAGCCTACTGGCGGTGCTTCCCCCAACTGGGCGGGATTCGTGCCATCACGCGAACTGGGCGGGATCTGTGCCGACAGCTGACACAGATCCCGCCCAGATGTCGGGGGGTTGGCGAACGTTCAGACGGCGAGGATGCGCTCGGCGTCGTCGCGCAGGCCGATGACGGCCCGGCTCACCAGCCGGCGCGCCGCCTCGGCGGTGACGCCGAGGCTCTCGCCGACCTCGCGGAAGCTCTTGCGCTCGCCGTCGAGCAGCCCGAACCGAGCCTCGACGGCGAAGCGAGCCCGCGAGTCGAGGGTGCCGAGGAGCTCGTCGAGCAAGTCGCTGTCGACCAGCGCCATCACGGCGTCCTCGGGTGTGGCGTCACTGTTGGCCATCAGGTCGCCGAGCGTGGCGTCGCCGTCGTCGCCGACCGTCTTGTCGAGCGACACCGGGGTGGTGAGCCGGTGCAGCTCGGCGTTGGTCTGATCGAGCGTCTCACCGTCGCCCGAGGCCTGCCGCAGGGCGGCCCGCAGGCTCGCCGAACGGTCGCCGGGGATGCGGATCAGGCTCGCCTTCTGGTCGAGGGCGCGGCCGATCGCCTGGCGGATCCAGAACGTGGCGTAGGTGGAGAACTTGAAGCCCCGGCGCCAGTCGAACTTGTCAACCGCGTGCTCGAGACCGAGGTTGCCCTCCTGGATCAGGTCGAGCAGGTCCATGCCCTGGGGGAGGGGGTACCGGCGGGCGATGCTGACGACGAGACGGAGGTTGGAACGGATGAAGCGGTCCTTGGCGTCGGCCGCGGCGGCCACCGCCGCCTTGAGGGCGGCGCCGCGCTGGCCGTTGGCCAGCTTCTCGGCGGCCTCGCGCCCGGCCTCGATGACGCGGGAGAGCTCCCGCTCGTCCTCGGCGGTGAGCAGGGGGACCTTGCCGATGTCGTTCAGGTACAAACCGATGGAGTCATTCATTTGTAGTGGTCAACCGTTCCTGTGCTGGTTCGATTCCGACCAAGGTGTGACAAAAGACACAATTGCCGCCGGGCGTGATTGGGAACTCGATGCCGAGGTTCGGGGCGGAACAAGAAGTGGGATGGCCGCCGTCGCAGGGGTCGGAATAGGGGGGAGACTCCAGAATAGCAACGCTGTCAAGGCAATTCGGGGTCGCGCCGTCCCGCTCCGCACGGACGCAGGGGTCCTAAACTCCGCCCTCGTGCCGCCATACGGTGCCCCGATGCCCGGTTCGCATGCCAAGTGACGTCTGGGCGCGCCGCGTGGGCGTCTTCGGGGGCACGTTCGACCCACCCCACGTCGGACATCTGGTCACCGCGGTCAACGTCCGTCACTCCCTGGCCCTCGACGTCGTGCTGCTGATGGTGGCCAACGTGCCCTGGCAGAAGGAGGGCAGCCGGCCGATCACCCCGGCGCCCGACCGGCTGGCGATGGTGGAAGCGGCCGTCGCCGACGTACCGGGCCTCGAAGCCGGCCGCCTCGAGATCGACGTGGGCGGGGCGAGCTTCACGGCCGACACGTTGGCCGCGATCACCCACGAGCAGCCGGGCGCCGAGCTGTTCACGATCGTCGGCGATGACGCCGCCGCCGGGCTCACGACGTGGGAGCGGTACGAGGAGGTGGTGGCCCGTTCCACGATGGTCGTCGTCGATCGACCAGGCGAGCCCGTCCACCTGCCCGGCGACGTCGACTGGATCCACGTCGAGGTGCCGCGGTTGGAGGTTTCGAGCACCGATCTGCGGGCCCGGTTCACCGACGGCCGGCCGCTCGACTACCTCATCACCGATGCGGTACTCGAGGTGATCGAAGCGCGCCAGCTGTACCGAGGGGACAGGTGACCGCTCTCGCCGAACGCCGACGCCGCTCGACGGTGGTGGCGGCCGGCGCGATCGTCGTCACCGTTGCGGCCGCGGTCGGCATCGGCGTTGTCGGCGGAGTCACCCTGTATCACTCCACCGAAGGCGCGGATGCGTCCGACGATCGTCCGGAGCTGGTGTTCCCGAACACTCCCACCGGGCTCGTGGCCGCAGTCGACGACGACGGTCGGTTGGCGTCGCTGGCCGCCGTGGTCGTCAAGCCGTCGGGAGCGGGGGGCAGCGTGATCACCGTGCCCGTCAGCGCGGACGCGAGCGGGGGCGACGGGACCGAGCGCCTGCCGCTGGCCGAGACGGCGGACCTGGCGGGGGCGGACTCCGTCCAGCGGGAGGCGGAGATCCTCCTCGGGCTGACGATCGAGTCGTTCGAGGTCGTCGACGAGGCGCGGCTGGAGGAGCTGCTGCGCCCCGTGGGTGATATCGAAGTGGACCTGCCGGCCGACGTCACCGACGCCGCCGGGCGCGTCGTGGCCGAGTCCGGCGCGCAGACCCTGGACCCTGCCGCGGCCGCGGCGGTCCTCGTCGCGAGAGACCCCTCGGTGCCCGCGCTGGAGCAGTACCCGGCGGCGGCCGCCGTCTGGGAGGCCGTCGCCGAGGCGGTCGGCGACGGGCTCGATGTCGCCGACTCGGGTCCCGATCCGACATCCGAGTCGGAGGACGACATCACCCAGGTGCTGACGGCGGCGCTGGCGGGGCCGCTCGCCAGCCGGTCGTTGATGTCGAACTCGGTGCCCGCGGCACGCAACCCGCGGGATGTCGACGTCGTGCTCCTCGACCGCGCCGAGCTGGCCCTCGTGTTCGGTCAGGTCGCGCCGGGCAAGGTCGCCGCACCGAATCCGGCGCTGACGTTCCGCGTCGAGAGCCCGTTCACGGACGTGGACGGGACCGAGCTCACGAACGACGACATCGCCTACCGGGCGATCTCGCAGCTGCTCTTCGTGCGGGGCAACGTGCAGTCGGTCGACACCGCGTCCGGCGACGTGCCCGCCGTGACGACGATCGACGTGGCCGACGAATCGCTGGTCGCGGGCGTCGAAGACACCGACACCTTCCTCGGCGACGTCGATGTGCGCGTCGCCGAGGAGCGGATCGCCGGCGTCGACGCCGTCGTCCGGCTGGGAACGAGCTACCTCGACTTCCTTGTTGACGGTGACGATGAGTGACGGTGCCGGCGACCGCGAGGCCCTCGCCGTCGCCACCGCGGCGGCGCGGGCAGCGGACGAGAAGCAGGGCCGCAACATCGTCGTGCTCTCGGTCGGGAAGATCCTCGCCATCGCCGATCTGTTCGTCGTCCTCGACGCGCCGAACCGGCGCCTCGTGCGCACGCTCGTCGACGAGATCGAACAGGCGATCCGCTCGGCCACCGGGCGCTCCCCGCGACGGGTCGAGGGCCTGCGCGAGCAGCAGTGGGTGCTGCTCGACTACGGCGACGTGGTCATTCACGTGTTCCTCGACGAGGTCAGGCGGTTCTACGAGATCGAGCGCCTCTACCGCGACGCGCCCCTGGTCTCCTGGTCCGGCGGTGCCGCTGACCCGGTGTGATCAGGCGCGGCGGGTTGGTATCGTCGCGGGACGGTTGGGGCTGTAGCTCAGTTGGCAGAGCGTCTGCATGGCATGCAGAAGGTCAGGGGTTCAATTCCCCTCAGCTCCACGGAAACGGCGGAATCGAGCGAGGGCGGATCGGATGGACATCGGCGGCGACATCGCGGCGGAGTGCGAACTGTGTGGACGTGAATGGGTCGACTGCATTCACATCAGTGAGGAGCAGCGGTGCGAGATCCGCGCCCTGCTGGCCCGGCGCGACGACCTCATGCAGATGCTGGCCGAGCGTCTGGCCCGGCGGAACACCGACCGGTGCTATCGGCACCTTCCGGTCCGCGGCGGCTGAGGCTCACCCTGGCCGAGCGACGGCTCAGCAATCAGGACCGTTCGCCGACCCACGCCGCGATGAGGTCGGCGACGACCTCGCGCGCCCCGTCCGGCTGCTGGAAGTAGTGGTCCCCGTCGATCGTCTCGAACTGCTTGTCCTTGGCGGCGATGCCGTCGAAGATCTCCTGCGCCTGCGAAGGGAAGACACCGTTGTCGGCCGAGGGCTGCACGAGGAGCGTCGGCACGTCGAGGCGAGCGAGGTGCGGCGCCGCGCCGCAGTCCGAGTCGGTGAGGCTCCACATGTTGAGCCAGGTCCGGCACGTGCTGACCGCGCCGATGCCGAACGCGCCCGAGTTCGCCCGCTTCGGATCGCCGAGGTAGCACCACGGCGTACGGCGATCCGACGGATCGAGGGCGCCGTCGATCATGCGCAGGTCGGCCCACGTCCGGGCCATCGTGAACAGCCGGTCGTGCAACCCGTGCTGCTCGAGGCGGTCGAGCTCGGCGTGACACCACGCGGTGATCCGGGCGTTGCGGGCGCGCTGGCCCTCGCGATAGCGGGCGACGAACTCGGCGTCGTACGGAGGGCCATTTGCCGGGTCGAACGGGTCAAGTGCCGGGTCGACCGACGTGACGTCGCCCTCTTCGGCGACGGACGCGTCCATCCAGTCCGTGAGCACTTCAGGTCGACCGGGATGGGCGGCGACGAAGACGAACAGGTCGGCCGCCGGTAGCGCCAGCGCGGCCTCCAGGACGGTGCGGCCGCGAGCCGGCCGGATGTTCGGCTCGGCGCCTTGGGAGTGGTACGCGCTCATCAGCGAGCCGCCACCGGAGTTACCGAGGAGCACCACCCGTTCGACGCCCTGGTCCCGCAACCACTGCACCCCGACGGCAATCTCGGCGAGCGCATGGTCGAGGAGGAAGTACGCCTCGGCGCCCCGGAAGCGGGTGTTCCACCCAAGGAAGCCGTAGCCACGGGCGGCGAGGTACTCGGCGAGGTAGTGCTCCGAGAAGTCGACGTTGTAGTGGGTCGCGATGAACGCGGTGGTCGGCCGCGCGTGGGCCGGGCGGTGGTAGACGCCCTGGCAGGGATGGCCGCCCGCACCAGCCCGGCCGATGACCGGCGAGGGCAGCCCGACGAAGTCGCGCTCGACGGGGTCCGTCACCGACCGGCGCCGGTGCCGGCGGTGATCGTCTTCCCGGCGCCCTGGCGGTCGGTGGCGGTGAACAGCTTGCGGGCGCCGTCGGGGTCGGGCTCGAAGCCCGGAGTGTCGCGGCAGAACTCGACCATGATCCCGTTCGGATCCACGTAATAGAGCGAATGGCACCAGCCGTGGTCGACCTCCATCAGCGGCTCGATCCCCTCGGCGTCCATGCGGGTGCGCACGTCCTGTTGCCGGGCCTCGTCGGCCTTGAAGGCGACGTGGTTGACCCAGACCGGCAGCCCGACGCCCTTGGAGATCGCCGTGCTCCAGCCTTCCTTCTCGCCGACGCCGTGGACGTCGAAGAAGGCGATGCACGTGCCGTCGCCCAGGTCGTAGAACGTGTGGCGGAAGAAGCCGCCGTTCTCCAACGTCTCGACCTCGGTATGGACGAGCCGGAAGCCCATCAGGTCCTCGTAGAAATGGTGTGTCGCCTCGAGGTCGCGGCACGCGTAGGCCACGTGGTGCACGCCGGTCGGGCCGGCGGCGGTCGGTGAGGTCGGGTCAGCCATGACCGGACGGTACCGTGACTCCATGCCGGAGATCGAGCGCACCGAGTCCGAATGGCGGGACTTGCTGACCCCTGAGCGGTACCAAGTCCTCCGCGAGGCAGGAACGGAACGGCCGTGGAGCGGCGAGTACGTCGACAGCCACGCCGACGGCACCTACACGTGCGGCGCATGCGGCGCCGAGCTGTTCGACTCCTCGACCAAGTTCGAGTCGGGCAGCGGATGGCCGAGCTTCTTCGAGCCCAAGGTGGCCGATGCGGTCGAGCTCATCGAGGATCGCAGCCTCGGTATGGCGCGCACCGAGGTGCGGTGCCGGCGCTGCGGCTCCCATCTCGGTCACGTGTTTCCCGACGGACCGCAGCCGACCGGCATGCGCTATTGCATGAACAGCCTTGCCCTCGACCTCGTCGAGTCCGGCGACGGAGAGGATGCTACGGCGCCGGAGAGTTGAGGTCCTCGGCGAGGCCGAGCTTCCGCTCCAACCGTTCCACCCGCAACCAGAGCTCGGCGACGTCACGCGCCAGGTCGGTGTTCAAAGCCGCCGGCGCGCCGGCAGTGCCGGGCTCGGTGTCGCCGGCGGCTTCGGGCTCGGACGTCGCGGCCATCGAATCCAACCGGGCGGCGACGAGACCCGAGAGCAGGTGGGCCCAGCGGGCGTCGCGCTCGCCGGGCCGCCGCTCCAGGCGTAGCGCGAACGGCTCGGGACTCCGCGCGGCGAGGGTGTCGAGGATCTCCTCGACGGCTGTGGCCCCCTCGTCCGCCAACTGGCGCTCGGTCCGGGCGCGCACCTCGCCGACGGTCTGGGGGCCGCGCAGCACGAGCACGGCGAGCACGGCGAGCTCGGATGCCGAGAGGTGCCACCGCTCGTCGGCCACGTGGCGGTAGCGGATCGTCCGCCCGCCGTGGGAGGGGTGCACGAAGCGCACCAACCCCATCGACTTGAGCGACAGCAGGGCGGCCTCGACGGTGCGATCGTCGTACGCCACTATCGGGTCACGGTTGGTCGACTGGTTGCAGGCGAGCCGCAGTGAGTTCAACGTCAGCGGGTAGCTGTCGGGGACCGTCGCCTCCTTCTCGATCAGGCAGGCGAGCACCCGCGCATCTTCCGAGCTCAGCACCATGGCGACAGTCTCGCGTGTCCGGAACGCCGCGACGGCTGTGGCGCGCGGTCACGGCTCGCAGCGCCAGTGCCGTTCGGCGTAGCGGGCCTACCGCTAGTCGATGAGATTGATGCCCGCGGCGAGCGCGGCGGCCATGAGATGTCGACATCGACGCACTCGGACCCATCGTGCGGGCGCCGACGGGTGCTCGCTGCGGCCGGACCTGGCGGCTGACGGGCGGGACGCGGTTGTACCGGCGCAGGTGCCGGCTGGACCGTTCTCGCCGTCGAGAAGGATCCACCATGTCCGCGCTGCTGTAGGGACCGCATCCCTGACGGCGACTGCCGGTGCCGCCGCGGTGTCGGTACTGCCGGTTGCGATGTGAGTGGGCATGGACCGCACTGCCGGCGCTTTTGAGGTTGGTCGCGGCGATGATGTCACGGTTGCCGCACCGACGAGACCGACGGCGGCGGCGGTTGCGGCGAGCAGCAGCCCCCGACGGATCCGTCGGGATCTGATCCCCGCCGCCGTGCCCGGGTCCAGCCGAGCGGCCGTATCGGCGAAGCTGGGTCCGTCCGCGAGCGTCCGTGAGCTGGCTGGCAGAGGTCCCGGCGGGGGCTCATCGGTCAGTTGGACCTCGGCGTAGAGCTGATGGTGGCCCGGTCGCCCGAGACTCGTTGCGTGCCGTGCGATCGCCGAGTCATCGATCCGCGGGGTCGTGTCGCGATCGTCCCCGTCGTCGTGTTCAGTGCACGGGCTGCCGGCGTCGTCGACCGGGGGGCGCCACATGGCGTCGTCGGTTCGGGAGCTCTCTTGAAGCTCAATCCCCCAGCCGTCCTGGCCCGGCTGATCCAATGCAATGCGGATCACGACCACGATGGACGGGCCTGGTCCCTCGCCGTCGTGGTGACGGTGGCTTGACACCATGCGGCGGCTGATCATGTTGCTCCCTCGGCCGGGTCGCGTCGGTTGTGGCCGCTGGCTCATCGTGCGAGAGGGCGGCAGCCGGCCGCGAGTCGGCCTCCGTCATGTCGTTGTACGCGCACCCGCCGTGGGTCGAGCGACCGAATTGCGACTCGAATGTCGCGCCGGTGAGGGTGGAGGCCAACACGATTGGCTTGCGCGTGGCTTGCGTACTCACCGCCCGCAGACGGTCTGAGCGTCAGACGACGACGTTGACCATCCGGCCGGGGACGACGATGACCTTCTTGGGGGTGGCGTCGCCGACCGCGGCGGCGACGCGGGGCTCGGCGAGCGCGGCCGCCTCGACGTCGGCGGCGGGGGCGTCGACGGGCACCGTCACGTGCCCCCGCAGCTTGCCGTTCACCTGCACCGGGTACTCGACGGTCTCGTCGACGAGCAGGGCGGGATCCGCTTCGGGGAACGGGACGTACGTGACGGTGTCGCCGTGGCCGAGCCGGTGCCACAGCTCCTCGCCGATGTGGGGGGCGAACGGGGCGAGCATCAGCACCAGCGGCTCGGCGACCTCACGTGAGGTGACGCCGGACTTGGTCAGGTGGTTGTTGAGCTCGACCAGCTTGGCGATCGCGGTGTTGAAGCGGAGCCCCTCGATCTCGGTGCGCACGAAGTCGATCGTGCGGTGCAGCTGGCGCCGCGTCTCGTCGTCGGCGGGAGCGTCGGTGACCACGAGCTCGCCGGTGTCCTCGTCGATCAGGCTGCGCCACAGCCGCTGCAGGAACCGGTGCATGCCGACGACGTCGCGCGGCTCCCACGGGCGCGACGCGTCGAGCGGCCCCGTGGCCATCAGGTGCAGGCGGAACGTGTCGGCGCCGTACAGCTCGCACAGCTCGTCGGGGGCGATGAAGTTCTTCAGGCTCTTGCCCATCGCGCCCCACTCGCGGTTGACGGGCCGGCCGTCGAGCGTGAACGTGCCGTCGGGCTCGGCCACGACCCGGGCCGCCTCGACGTACATGCCCCGCTCGTCGGTGTACGCCGCGGCGAGGATGTACCCCTGGTTGAAGAGCCGGGCGTAGGGCTCCGCGGACGACACGTAGCCGAGGTCGTACAGCACCTTGTGCCAGAACCGGGAGTACAGCAGGTGGAGCACGCCGTGCTCGACGCCGCCGACGTAGAGGTCGACGCCGCCCGGATGATCGGGGCGCACATCGGTCTGCGGGCCCATCCAGTAGCGCTCGACCTCGGGATCGACGAACGTCGTCTCGTTCGTCGGGTCGAGGTAGCGCAGCTCGTACCAGCACGACCCTGCCCACTGGGGCATGACGTTGGTGTCCCGGCGGTAGGGCTGGGGGCCGTCGCCGAGGTCCATCGTGACCTCGACCCATTCGGTCAGCCGGTCGAGCGGGCTCTCCGGATCGGAGAACTCGTCGTCGGGATCGAACGTGCGGGGCGAGAAGCTGTCCGTCTCGGGCAGCTCGACGGGCAGCTGGTCGTCAGGCAGCAGGTGGGGACGACCGTCGACGTCGTGGACGATCGGGAACGGCTCGCCCCAGTAGCGCTGGCGGCTGAACAGCCAGTCGCGCAGCTTGTACGTCACCGCTCCCTCGCCGCACCCGTTGGCCTCCAGCCAGGCGTTGGTGGCGGCGATCGCCTCCTCGACGTTGTCGAGGCCATTGAGATCCAACCCGTCGTTGCTCGAGTTGACGTACGGGGCGTCGCCGATGAACGCCTCGCGCCAACGGGACGTCTCGAGTGTGGGTTCGACTCCCTGGGCGGCGAACCAGTCGTCCGGCGGGCGCTGGATCGCCGGAATGTCGAGACCGAACATCGTGGCGAACTCGAAGTCGCGCTGGTCCCCGCACGGAACGGCCATGATCGCCCCGGTGCCGTAACCCATCAGGACGTAGTCGGCGACCCAGATCGGGATGTCCTGACCGGTCACCGGGTTGGTTGCGTACTCGCCGGTGAACACCCCGGTCTTGGCTCGGTTCTCGTCCTGGCGGTCGACGTCCTTGCGCGACTCGGCCTGCCGCCTGTACTCGGCGACGGTCGGGGCGTGCTCGGACGTCGTCAGGTCGGCGACGAGCGGATGCTCCGGCGCGAGGACCATGAACGTGGCCCCGAACAGGGTGTCCGGACGCGTCGTGAACACGGTGATCGGCCCGTGTGGCGACTGGAAGTCGACCCACGCCCCGGTCGAGCGACCGATCCAGTTGCGCTGAATCGTCTTCAGCGAGTCGGTCCAGTCGAGGCGGTCGAGATCGTCGAGCAGCCGCTCGGCGTAGGTCGTGATGCGCATCATCCACTGCCGCATGCTGCGCTTGAAGACGGGATAGTTGCCGCGGTCGCTGCGGCCGTCGGCGGTGACCTCCTCGTTGGCGATCACCGTGCCGAGCCCGGGACACCAGTTGACCGGAGCTTCGGCAACGTACGCCAGCCGCTCCGAGTCGATCACGTCGGCCTGCTCGCCAGGACTCAGATCACGCCAGCGCCTTCCGTCGTCGAGCGTCCGCGTGCCGGCTTCGAACTCGGCCCGCAGCTCGGCGATCGGACGGGCGCGCCCCATCCCGCCGTCGGGGCGCTCGGCGTCGGGGTCGTACCAGGAGTCGAAGATCCGGGCGAAGATCCACTGTGTCCAGCGGTAATAGCCGGGGTCGGTGGTCTCGACCGAGCGCCGCCGGTCGTGGCTCAGGCCGAGGCGGCGGAGCTGCCGGCGGTAGGTCGCGACGTTCGCGGCCGTGGTGATCGCGGGGTGCTGGCCGGTCTGCACGGCGTACTGCTCGGCGGGCAGCCCGAAGGCGTCGAAGCCCATCGAGTACAGCACGTTGCGGCCGTTCATCCGCTGGTAGCGGACGTAGACGTCGGTGCCGGTGAACCCCAGCGGATGACCGACGTGCAGGCCCGCCCCCGACGGGTACGGGAACATGTCGAGCACGAACAGCTTCGGACCCCTCGCCGCGACGGCATCAGGGTCGGCGAGTGGCCCGGCGGGATTGGGCGCCTCGAACGTGCGGTGGTCGTCCCAGAAATCCTGCCAGCGGAGCTCGATGTCCTGGGCGAGGGCCGCGGTGTAGCGGTGCGGGGGGACGTCGTCGGCAGCCACGGGGGCGGTCGGCGTCGGTTCGGTCGTCACGTCGTGATCGGGCGCCATAGTCGAATGTCCAGCCTAAGGCCCGCGACCAGGAGCAACCTTCTCGGATCCGGCCCCAGCTAGCGTGATCGTGCATATGACCGATGCCGCGTCGACGATCGAACGTCTCGAGCTGGCCGCCGATGCGCCGACCGGGGTGCGCTTCGTCGGCTCGTCGGTGACCGCGGACGGCCAATCCCAGTTCGTGCCGTGGCGTCAGGTGCACGACGAAGCCCGCGCCGTGGGCGCCGCCCTACAGGCGAGGGGGATCGGCCCCGGCGACCACGTCGCGATCCTCGGTCCGACGAGTCGCGCCCTGATCACGGTCGTGCGTGGGTGCTGGGTCGCGGGCATCACCTCGATGGTGCTGCCGCTGCCGATGCGGATGGGCTCGCTCGAGGAGTTCATCGACACGACCCGGGCCCGCATCCGCCACGGCGACGCCAAGCTCGTGCTGATCGACGACCTCCTGGCGTCGTTCTACGCGGCCCAGCCGGGTGACCCGCCGATCGCGCCGCTCGGCAGCGTGCTGCCCGGCGCGCCGGGCGTGCCCAGCGGCGACGCCCTCGAGATCCCGCCACCCGACCCCGAACGCCTCGTCGTCCTGCAGTACACGAGCGGCTCGACGAGCGAACCGAAAGGCGTGATGATCCCCGACCGGGTGCTCTCGGCGAACATCGACGCCTGTCTCGAGGCCGCCGGGCTCGCACCGGGCGAGGTGATGCTGTCGTGGCTGCCGCTGTACCACGACATGGGGCTGGTCGGGTTCCTCGCCATCCCGATGACCAAGGGCGTCGATCTCGTGCAAGCGGCCCCGCAGGACTTCCTGGCCCATCCGGGCAACTGGATGCAGTGGATCTCGGACTGGCGGGGCACCGCCACCGCCGGACCCAACTTCGCCTGGGTGCTCGCCACCCGGGCGCTCGGGCGGATGCGCGACCTCGACCTGTCGTCGCTCACCCTGGCCCTCAACGGTGCCGAGCCCGTCGACCCGGACGCCGTCGAGGCCTTCGCCTCCGCCGCCGAGCCGTTCGGCTTCAAGCCGGGGGGCGTGTTCCCGGCGTTCGGGATGGCCGAGGTCGCCATCGGCGCGTCGATGCCGCCGCGGCATCGGGGATTGGTGTGCGACACCGTCGACCGGGTCGTGCTCGAACGGGATCGGGTGGCGAAGCCGATCGAGGTCGACGACCCCGACGAGTACCAGCTGAGCGCTCGCCGGCTCCCGCTGCTCGGCACCGCCCTGCCCGGCCTCGATCTGCGCATCGTCGACCCGGAGACGTTCGAGGAGCTGCCGGATCGCCACGTGGGCGAGCTGGTGATCCGGGGCACGTCGGTGACGCCCGGGTACTACAAGCGACCTGACGCCACCGCCGACCTGTTCCACGACGAGTGGCTGCGCACCGGCGACCTGGCGTACCAGCTCGACGGTGAGCTCGTCCTGTGTGGGCGCATCAAGGACGTGATCATCGTCGGCGGCCGCAACGTGTTCCCGGAGGACATCGAGCGGGCGGTCGGCGCGCTCGACGGGGTCCGCGCGGGCAACGTGATCGCGTTCGGGATGAGCGGCTACAAGGGCAAGGAGAGCGTCGTCGTCGTGGCCGAGGTACGCGGCGACGATCTCGACGCCATCCGTGCCGCGATCCACCACCGCACGCTGGAGGTGTGCGGGCTGCCGCCGCGTGACGTGATGCTCGTCCAGCCGAGCACGCTGCCGAAGACGTCGTCGGGGAAGCTCCAGCGGGCCAAGTGCCGCGAGCAGTACCTCAATGAGGAGCTCACACTCGCGTGATCGAGCCGCGAGCGTGAAGGTCTTCGCCTCCGACCGTCACCGGCTCCACGATCCCGAGCACGAGATCGAGGCGTCACGGCTGCAGCCGCCGTTCGAGCACCCCGGCCGGGCCGAGGCGATCCGCGCCGCGTTGGCGGCCGACGACCGGTTCGAGCTCGCCGAGCCCGCAGTGCGGGACACCACGCCGATCGAAGCGGTGCACGATCCCGGCCTCGTCCGGTTCCTCGCCTCGGCGTGGGCGGAGTACCAGCGCGAGGTCCATCCGAGCCACGACGTCGTCCCCGACGTGTTCGCCCTCCCCGGGCTGCGCGACGGGATGGGTGCCGGCCGGGGGGAGCCCGCCACTGTCGCCGCCCGCCTGGGCTGGTGGAGCTTCGAGACGACCACCCCGCTGACGGCCGGGGCGTACGAAGCCGCCCGGTCGGCGGTGGACTGTGCGCTCGCCGCGGCCGACGCGGTCCTCGGCGGCGAGCAGGTGGCCTACGGGCTGTGCCGTCCGCCGGGGCACCACGCCACCCGCTCGCTGTACGGCGGCTACTGCTTCTTCAACAACGCGGCGATCGCCGCCGCCCACGTCGTCGCCGCGACCGGTTCCCGGGTCGCCGTGCTCGACGTCGACTACCACCACGGCAACGGCACCCAGCAGATCTTCTACGACCGCGATGACGTCGCCTTCGTGTCCCTGCACGGCGACCCGGCGCGGGCGTACCCGTACCACACCGGGTTCGCCGACGAGACCGGCGCCGGCCGAGGAACGGGGTCGACGTGCAACCTCCCGCTGCCGGCCGGCACCGACGACGACGCCTACCTGGCCGCGCTCGACCGGGCGCTGGCGACGGTCGACGCGTTCGATCCGGCCGTTGTCGTGGTGTCGCTCGGTGTCGACACCTACGTCGGGGATCCGATGTGCGACCTGGCCGTGTCCACCGACGGCTTCGGGCGGTGCGGGCGGGCCGCCGCCGCGCTCGGCCGCCCGCTCGTCGTGCTCCAGGAAGGCGGCTACGCCGACGATGCCCTCGGCGCCAATGTCGTGAGCTGGCTGGGCGGGGCGATCAGCTCGCCTTGAGGTCGTCGAGGACGGCCTGCCAGCGCTCGGGATCCGTACGGTACGGCGCGTAGAACGAGATGCGGGAGATCACGTCGCCGTAGCGGCGGCGCAGCTCGGGCGCGATCGCTTCGGGCTCGCCGACGACGGCGAACGTCTGCAGGATCTCGTCGTCGATCAGCTCGCCCATCTCCACCCAGCGGCCCTGCTTCGACAGGGCGTTGAGCTCGTCCTGCAGCCCGCCCCAGCCGTGGGCGTCGAGCACGACCCGGTAGGCCGGGGTCGATCCGTAGAACGCGATCTGCTGGCGGGTCGCCGCCGCCGCCGTGGCCTGCTCCTTCTCGTCGGTGCCGCTGACCACGAAGCTCGGGCCGGCGATCTCGAACCCCTCCATCGTCTTTCCGGCGGCCGCCCGGCCCCGCTCCAGCGCCGGGATCGTCACCTCGCGGAGATACTTCTCGGTGGTGAACCCGTGGCAGAGGAAGCCGTCGGCGACCTCACCGGCGACCTCCGTCATCCGCGTCCCGACTCCGGCGAGGAAGATCCTCGGCACGCCGAACTCGTCCAGCTCGGCTCGATTCGGAGCGAAGAACGGCGTCATCAGGGTGTGGGTGTAGAACTCGCCGCGGAACTCGAGGCGGTCCCCGGTGAGCCAGGCGTCCCAGATCGCCCGGACGGCGAGGATCATCTCGCGCATGCGGGCGGCGGGCTGGCTCCACGGCATCGAGAACCGCTTGGTGATGTGGGGCTTGATCTGGCTGCCCAACCCGAGGATGAACCGGCCGCCCGAGTAGCTCTGCAGGTCCCACGCCAGGTTGGCCAGGAGCATGGGGTTCCGGGCGAAGGCCACCGCGATCGACGTCCCGAGCTCGATCCCATCGGTGTGCTCGGCCGCCAGCACCAGCGGCAGGAACGGGTCGTGGCTGGTCTCCGCGGTCCACGCCCCGGAGTAGCCGCCGGCCTCGAAGTCGGCGGCTTCGGCGCCGGCCCGGGACAGGTTCGTCGTGATCGTTCCGTCGACCTTCATGGCGGGACAACCTAGGACTTGCCCTGGTCGCGGAGGAAGCGCTCGACCTCGGCGGCAAGTTCGTCGCCCGAGCGCATCTCGAGCCCGCCGTCGGGCGTGGTGTCCGTCGGCGCGGCCTGCTCGGCGGCGTCGTACATCCGCTCGAACTGCTCGACCATCCCTCGGTGCTCGTCGTTCGCCGCGATCAGCTGGTCGATGCGTTCCCGGTGGGCGAGCGCCTCGCCGCGGAGCTCGTCCGCGGCGATGGTGATCCCGGTCGCCGTCGCCAGCCCATCCAGCAGGGCCACCGACGCCCCGGGGTACGCCATCGAGACGACGTAGTGCGGCACCTGCGCCCAGATGCCGAGGGTCGGGATGCCCCGCTCGTGCAGCGCCAGTTCGAGGGCGGCCGACATCCCGGCCGGAACGTCGACCGAACTGAGGCGGAACGGCAGCGCGGCGAGTACGTCGGGCGACGGCGAGGTCGCCGACACGAGCGGCGGGCGGGTGTGCGGCGCGGCGAACGGATAAGCGCCGAGGGCGACCATCCGGGCCACGCCGAGCTCGCCGGCCAGTTCGCCGATTGCAGCGGTGAACCGGTGCCACGCCATGTCCGGCTCCGGTCCGCTGAGCAGCAGCACGTCGTGACCCTGCGGATCGTGGCCAACTTGGATTTCGGGAGACAGCCACACGAGTCCGGTGTTGACGCCGTTGCGCAGCTCGAGCAGCGGACGGCGGGCCCGATAGTCGACGAACACGTCGGCATCGAACGTGACCAACGGCGTCGCCCGGCACTCCGTCTGGAGCGCATCCATCGCCGCCGCGGCGGCGCCACTGGCGTCGATCCAACCGGACAGCATGACGATGAGCACCGGCTCGTGGAGGTCGGGCACCTCGGCGACGAACCGGTGGTCAGCCATCTGGCTCAGAGCCGCTCCAGGTGCTCGGCCGCCGTCGTCACCGCCGCCTCGACCTGGGTGGCGAACGCCGCGAAGTCGGCGGGGTCACGGTCGCCGAGCGCGCCGCCGAGGTACCTCGCGTACACGCCTTCGACGATGCAGGCGAGCTTCCAGAAGCCGAAGGCGACGTAGAAGTCGAGCTCGGCGAGATCCCGGCCGGACACCTCGGCGTAGCGCGGCGCGAGCTGACTCCGGTTCCAGAAGCCGGCGGCGGTCGTTGCCCCGCTCGCGCCTCCGCCCCACGCGCTCGGCTCGTCGTCGGGTCCGGTCCAGTACACGTGGAGCAGCCCGATGTCGGCCAGCGGATCGCCGAGCGTGCAGATCTCCCAGTCGAGCACGGCGACGACGTCGCCCGCGTCGGAGACGATCGAGTTGTCCAGGCGGTAGTCGCCGTGGACGATCGTCGCCGGGCCCTGCTGCGGGATCCGGGCGGCGAGGGCGTCATGGACCTCCTCGACCAGCGGCAGATCCCGGGTCTTGGACTGCTCCCACTGGCCGTACCACCGCTTGAGTTGGCGGGCGATGTAGCCCTCGTGACGGCCCAGGTCGGACAGCCCGGCGGTATCGAGGTCCACGGCGTGGATCGCCGCCATCGTGTCGACGAGCGAGCGGCTCGCGTTGGCCCGCGCCGCCGGCGTCAACAGGGCCTCGGCGAGCACCCGATCGCGCACGACGTGCCCCTCGACGAACCCCATCACGTAGAACGGCACCCCGTTGACGGCCGGGTCGTCGCAGTAGCCGAGCGAGGGCGGCACCGGCACCGGGCTGTCCTGGAGGCCGGCGATGATCCGGTGCTCGCGACCCATGTCGTGGGCGCTGGCGAGCACATGGTGGAGCGGGGGGCGTCGGAGCACGAACGCCGACCCGTCGCGCCCGGTGACGCGGAACGTCAGGTTGGAGTGGCCGCCGGCGATGACCTCGAACGTGAACGGGGGCTGGGCGCCTTCGATGTTGGCGGCGAGCCAACCGGTGACCGTGTCGACCTCGATCCCTGGTGGTGCCGTCATCATCCACCGGAGGGTACATCGGAGGGTTTCCCGCTCGGGAGGGGTGCGGCAAACCCTCGGGTGACCGGAAAACCTCGGATGGAGCGTCGGTAGCGTGAAGTGCATGGCCTACAGCGATGTCACCGACGAAACGTTCGAGAGCGACGTCATCCAGCGGTCGAAGTCGGTCCCGGTCGTCGTCGATCTCTGGGCCCCGTGGTGCGGACCGTGCCAGACGCTCGGACCGATCATCGAGAAGGTGGTCGACGCCACCGAGGGGAAGGTCGCGCTGGTGAAAGTGAACGTCGACGAGAACCCCGCGATCAGCCAGGCGTTCCGCATCCAGTCGATCCCGGCGGTGTACGCGATGCGCGACGGTCAGGTCGTCGACGGGTTCATCGGTGCGTATCCCGAGCCCGAGGTGCAGCGGTTCGTCACCGGCCTGCTGCCGACCGAGGAGGAGAGCGAGATCTCCCGGCTCGTCGCCGCCGGTGACGAGGAGAGCCTCCGCCGGGCGCTCGACCTGGAGCCCGGCAACGAGGACGCGATCGTCGCCCTCGCCGAGCTGCTCGTCGCCGGCGGCGACGGAGCGCAGGCGCTCGACCTGCTCGAGCGCATCCCCGAGACCGAGCGGACCCGCAAGGTGGCGGCCGCGGCCCGGCTCGGGAACCCCGCGCCGACCGACGACTACGACGCCACCCTGTCCGGCCTGCTCGACCGGGTGAAGGACGACGACGACGCCCGCCAGGAGTTCGTCGACATCCTCGAGCTGATGGGTCCCGACGATCCGCGCACGGCCGAGTACCGCCGGCGGCTGACCGCCCGGCTTTTTTGACCGGTAACGTCTGACGAACCGACATTCCCCGCGTTGAACGTGCGCGCCTCGGCGTGCCCGATGCGAGGAGGATGTCGTGTCCTTCGACGTCAACCAGGATCCGGATCGTCCCGATCCGGCCCCGCCTGCCGACCCGCCATTCCGACCGGGTCCTCGCCGTCCCGCTGACGCCCTGATCGCCCGGGTGCGCCCGTGGTTGCACTGGATCGGGGGCGGCCGGATCGTCACCGCCGCGGTCATGCTGCTCGCCGTGGGCGCCGGCGGCTGGTGGCTGCTGCGCGCCCCGCCGCCACCGACGGAGGCCGGGCTGCCGTACGCGGCGACCTCGACGACGACCGCGCCGGCGACCACGGCGGTGACCGTCGAGGCCGGGTCGACCGAGACCGCGTCGTCAGATGCGGTCGTCGTCCACGTCGCCGGCGCGGTGGCTGAGCCCGGGGTGTACGAGCTGCCGAGCGGATCCCGCGTCCACGCCGCCATCGACGCGGCCGGCGGTCCCCTGCCCAGAGCCGAACCGAGCTCGCTGAACCTCGCCGCGCCGCTCACCGACGGGGAGCGGATCTACGTCCCGCGGGTCGGCGAGAACGTGCCCGCCGCCGCCGTCGACGTCACGACCCCCGGCACTGCCGCCCCCGGACCGATCGACGTCAACCACGCCACCGTCGAGCAACTCGACGAGCTGCCGGGCATCGGCCCGACCACCGCGGCGGCCATCGTCGACCATCGCCAGCAGAACGGCCCGTTCGCCAGCGTCGACGACCTGGAGGCCGTCAGCGGCATCGGGCCGGCCAAGCTCGAGGCGATCCGTGACCTCGTCTCCGTGTAGTGGCGTCAGATCAGCGCTTCACCGATGGTGAAGCGGGCGATGACGAGGGCGGCGGCGGCGCCGATCCAGATCCCGACGGCGAGCCACCAGTAGTTGCGCCAGAAGTCGGCCCACGACGCCATCGGGTTGCGGGTGGCCCGACGGGCGGCGACGTAGCCGACGATCAGCCACAACACGACGCTCAGCCCGATGCCGATCGGGTACAGCGAGGCGCTCGAGAACGGCGCCCCGACCGCGAGCAGTCCCGGGGCGGCGAACACGCCGAGCACGAGCCCGATCAACCCGCTCGCGGTGTTGTCGCCGAGGTTGAGGGCGACGAGCGCGACCGCGCCGAGCACGGCGGGGGCGATCAGGGCGAGGAACGGGCCCTGGCTGCGGATCCTGGTGCGGTACCAGCGCGGGCCTTCGATCACGTAGTTGGGCATGGTTGAGACGGCGATGGAGCCAGGCTATGAGGTCGAGGCCGCGCCGGCCCGGCATCCTAAAGGTCCCGTCGGTGGCGAGGCGTGCTCCATGCTCACGATCGTCCTGGTCGCTGTGGCGGTGGTGATCGCGGTCGTCACCAGGTCGTGGACGGCCGGCGCGGTGGTGGGCGGCGGCGCGGTGGCGTGCGGCCGGCGGGTTCGTCTCGCCATCGGCGTGGCCCTTCTCGTCGTCGCGGCGGGGACGCGTTCGGCGGCGGCGTGGGACGGACTGGACGCCGACCGGCTCGGCCCGTTCGCCGGGTGGGCGGTGGTCGTCGAGGAGCCGCGCCGGTTCGATGGCGCCACCCGGGTGCTCGTCGAGGTCGATGGCGAGCGGTTCGAGATGTGGGTGCGCGGCCGGGCCGGGCAGCTCCGTGTCGCCGGGTGGCGCGCCGGCGATGCGGTGCAGCTCGCGGGCGACCGCTCGGCACTCGAGCCCGACCGCGTGCAACGGGTCGCGTGGCGCCACGTCGTCGGTGAGCTCGAGGTCGACTGGCTCGGCGACACGGTCCCCGGCGGACGGCTGGCGACGGCGTCCAACCGGGTGCGCGCCCTGGTCGAGCGGGGCGCGGCGGCGCTCCGACCGGACCACGCCGCATTGGCGCGGGGACTCGTCATCGGCGACGACCGGGATCAACCGGCCGAGATGGTGGAGCGGTTCCGGCGCAGTGGGCTCAGTCACCTGATGGCCGTGTCGGGACAGAACGTCGCGTTCGTCGTCGCCGCCGCCGGGCCGCTGCTGCGGCGAGCCCGGCCGTTCGCCCGCTGGCTCCTGACCGTGCTGCTGATCGCCTGGTTCGTCGTGATCACCCGCGCCGAACCCTCGGTGCTGCGGGCCGGGCTGATGGCCGCCCTCGCGGCGACGGCGTTTCTCCTCGGGCGGCGCAACGAACCCGT
This sequence comes from uncultured Acidimicrobiia bacterium, assembly GCA_963755235.1. Lineage (GTDB taxonomy): Bacteria > Actinomycetota > Acidimicrobiia > Acidimicrobiales > Ilumatobacteraceae > JALZMG01. The sequence goes on along the minus strand of CAVWJT010000002.1, from coordinate 76,737 downwards.
CCGGCTGCTCGCCGTCGCCGTGATCGGGCTTCTGTTGCTCGATCCGTTGCTCGCCTGGTCGGTGGGGTTCTGGCTCTCGGTCGGGGCCACGGCCGGGGTCACCGCCCTCGGCCCGTGGTTGGCGCAACGCCTTGCCCGACTCGGACCGCTCGCCGTGCCGTTGGGGATCACGCTCGGCGCCCAGGCCGGGGTCGCGCTGCCGAGCCTGCTCGTGTTCGGGCGTCTTTCGTTGGTGGGAACGGTCGCCAACCTGGTCGCGGTGCCGGTCGCTGGGCTGGTGATGCTCTACGGGTTGCCAGCCAGCCTGCTCGCCGGCGCGCTCCCGCAGCTGGCGCCGTTGGTGATGGCGCCGGTCGGCTGGGGCGTGCGCTGGATCGACGCCGTGGCCACCGCCGGCGCGACGCTCGAGCCCGCGCCGCCGTGGTCCTGGCTGGGCTGGCTGGTGCTCGTCGTCGCCGTGCTGGCCGTGATCGCGTTCGGCAGGGGATGCGAGACTCAGGATCAGTGAGCGTCCATCTCGTCACCGGCGACGACGAGTCGATCGTGCGCGCCGCGGTGAGCGAGCTGACGCACCGGCTCGTCGGCGACGGCGACAGGACCTTGATGGTCGACGAGTTCGACGACGACGAATACGAGCTGCGGGCGGTGGTGGACGCCGGCCAGACCCCACCGTTCCTGACCGAGCGGCGCATCGTCGTGGCCCGGGGGATCGGCCGGTTCACCGCCGACGAGCTCGCGCCACTCCTCGCCTACCTCGCCGACCCGTTGACGACCACCGATCTCGTCCTCGTCGGTGGCGGCGGTCGGTTGCCCAAGGCGCTGAGCGATGCCGTGAAGGCCAGCGGGGCCGAGGTCATGAGCACGTCGCCACCGTCGAGAGCGCGCGATCGCGAGGCCTGGATTGACGGCGAGGCCGCGAACCGGGGGGTCAAGCTCTCGCCCGGCGCCGTGAGCACGATCGCCGAGCGGCTCGGTGAGGACGTCGGTCGGCTCGACGGGATCCTCGTCACGCTGGCCGGCACGTTCGGCGCCGGTCGTCCGCTGACGTCCGGGGAGGTCGAGCCGTTCCTCGGGGAGGCCGGCGACGTGCCCCCGTGGGAGCTCACCGACGCCCTCGACGCCGGCAACACCTCGGCCGTGCTCGGCGTGCTGGCGCGGATGACCGGCGCCGGGGGCCGTCACCCGCTCCAGGTGATGGCGGTCCTGCACAACCACTTCGTCCGGCTGGCCCGGCTCGACGGCATCGAGGCCCACTCCGATGCCGAGGCCGCGGACGCCCTCGGCATCAAGCCCGGATTCCCGGCGAAGAAGGCCCTCCGGCAGTACCGGCGGCTCGGTGGGGGAGGGATCCAGCGGGCGATCGACCTGCTGGCCGCGGCCGATCTCGACCTGCGCGGCGCCAAGGAGCTCCCCGACGACGTCGTGATGGAAGTGCTCGTGGCCCGGCTCTCCCGCCTCGCCCGCTGAACAATCAGGTTCTTGCAGCTCGATCGGCCCCTAGGGGGGCCGATGCAGCTGCAGAAACGGGAGGGATCACGATCAAGGCCCAGAACGTCCGGGTCGAGTGGCGGGGTCATGTCTTCCACCTCATCGACACGCCCGGGCACGTCGACTTCGGCTACGAGGTCAGCCGGTCGCTCGCCGCCTGCGAGGGCGTGGTGCTGGTGGTCGACGCGGCCCAGGGGATCGAGGCCCAGACGCTGGCCAACTGCTACCTCGCGCTGGAGAACGACCTCGAGATCGTCGCCGCGCTGAACAAGATCGACCTGCCCGCCGCCGACCCGGACCGCTACGCCCAGGAGATCGAGACCGTGCTCGGCGTCGCGGCCACCGACATCCTGCGCATCTCGGCCAAGACCGGCGAGGGCGTGCCCGAGCTGCTCGACGCCGTGATCGACCGCATCCCGGCGCCGCGCGGCGATCCCGACGCCCCGCTGCAGGCGCTGATCTTCGACAGTCAGTTCGACCAGTACCGCGGCGTCGTGTCCAGCGTCCGGGTGATGAACGGGCGACTGGGCGCCGGCTCCCGCCTGCGGTTCCTGCAGACCGGCGCGTCGCACGAGGCGATCGAGATCGGCGTGCGTCAGCCGGTGTCGACGCCCGTCCCCGAGCTCGGCACCGGCGAGGTCGGCTACCTGATCGCCGGCATCAAGGACGTCGCCGAGGCCCGCAGCGGCGAGACCGTCACCACGGTGAGCCACGGCAGCAGTGAGCCGCTGCCCGGCTACCGCGACCCCAAGCCGATGGTCTTCTCCGGGCTGTTCCCGATCGACGGCGACGACTTCGAGGACCTGCGCGACTCGCTGCAGAAGCTCAAGCTCAACGACGCCTCGATCACCTACACGCCCGAGTCGTCCGGCGCGCTCGGCTTCGGGTTCCGCTGCGGGTTCCTCGGCCTGCTCCACATGGAGATCGTCAAGGAGCGCCTCGAGCGAGAGTTCGACCTCGCCCTCATCGCCACGGCGCCGAGCGTCGAGTACCTCGTCCATCGCACCGACGGCGACCTCGACGTCGTCGACAACCCGGCCGACCTACCCGAGCAACAGCGCATCGACCACGTCGAAGAGCCCTACTTCAAGGTCTCGATCATCACGCCGAAGGAGTACACCGGCACGCTGATGGAGCTCTGCCAGCATCGCCGCGGCGAGCTCGACAAGCTGGAGTACCTCTCGCCCGAGCGGGTCGAGCTGCACTACACGATGCCCCTCGCCGAGGTCGTGGTCGACTTCTTCGACCAGTTGAAGAGCCGCAGTCAGGGATACGCGAGCCTCGACTACGAACCGGCCGGGTACCGCCGGTCGAACCTGGTCAAGGTCGACCTCCTCCTCAACGGCGTGCCGGCGGACGCGTTCTCGACCATCGTGCACCGCGACCGGGCGTTCGAATACGGGCGGCAGATGACCGAGAAGCTGCAGAAGCTGATTCCCCGCCAGCTCTTCGACGTCCCGATCCAGGCCGCGATCGGCGGCAAGGTGATCGCCCGGGAGACGGTGCGGGCCAAGCGCAAGGACGTCCTCGCCAAGTGCTACGGCGGCGACATCACGCGCAAGCGCAAGCTCCTCGAGCGGCAGAAAGAGGGCAAGAAGAAGATGAAGTCGATCGGCCGGGTCGAGGTCCCGGGCGACGTGTTCATCTCCGCCCTCCGGCTCGATGACTGAACCGCCGCCGCGTTCTGTCCTGTCGGAACCGCCCGATCCGGCCGATCCCGGCGGACAGAACTGGCGTCAGTCGGGGATGTTCCGGAGCCTGCGTCACTACAACGCCCGCTTGTTCTTCGCCGGCATGCTGGTCTCGAACGTCGGGACGTGGCTGCAGCTCACCGCGATGGCGCTGCTCGTCTACCGGCTGACCGGGCGGGCCACCGACCTCGGCATCACCCTGGCCCTGCAGTTCCTGCCGATGCTGCTGCTGGGGGCGTGGGCGGGGGCGGTCGCCGACCAACGCGACAAGCGCACGCTCGCCATCCTGACCCAGGCCGGCCTCGCCGCCCAGGCCTTCCTGCTCGGACTGATCGACCTGTTCGGCTCCCCGAGCGTAGGGCTCGTGTGGGGCCTGACGGTCGTGCTGGGTGTGCTCAACGCCTTCGACAATCCGGCCCGCCGCGGGCTCGTCATCGAGCTCGTCGAACCGGAGGACATCTCCAACGCCACCGCCCTCAACACCGCAGTGATGACGGGCTCGCGGATCTTCGGGCCGGCGCTCGCCGCGGTCATGGTCGGGTCGGTCGGCACGTCGTGGTGCTTCCTGCTCAACGGGGTGTCGTTCGCCGCCGTGCTCGTCTCGCTGTTCAGCCTCCGGGTCGACGAGCTGCGCCCGTCCCCCTTGCTCAAGCGCGGCGGGCATCCGGTGCGCGAGGCGCTGTCGTTCATCGTCCAGCGGCAGCAACTGCTCGTGCTCAGCGTCGTCTTCGCGGTCGTGAGCACGTTCGCGTTCAACTACCAAGTGTCGTTGCCGAAGCTGGCCGACGAGCGGTGGGGCGGTGAGGGCCGCTTCGGCCTCGTCCTGTCGGTCACCAGCGTCGGTGCGCTGCTCGGGTCGCTCCTCACCGCTCGGCTGCCGAGCGTGACGATGCGCTGGTTCCTCGGCAGCACGCTCGTGCTCGGGCTCTCGGGGTTGGCGTTGGCGTGGACCCCGAACCTGGCCGCGGCACTCGTGGTCGGCGTACCGCTCGGTGCCGGCGGGGCGGCGTTCGTGACCGGGGCCAACGCGATCGTCCAGCAGGAGAGCCCGAGCGACATGCGCGGCCGGTTGCTCGCCCTCACCGCCGTGGCCTTCCTCGGTTCGGCGCCGATCGGCGGTCCGATCACGGGGATCATCGGCGACCGGGTCGGCGCCGAGTGGGCGCTGGCGTACGGCAGCGTGATCTCCCTGGTGACGGTCGCCGTGGCGACGGTCGTGCTGGCCGGGTCGAGCTCAGCCCCTCGGGCCGCTAGCACTCGGTAGCCTGGACTGCCAGATGCTCGACGACCGCAAGACCGCGATCCTCAGTGCCGTCGTGCAGGAGTACATCGCCACGGCACTCCCGGTGGGTTCGACCCACATCGCCGACGCGCCCGGCGTGCGGGTGTCGTCGGCCACGGTGCGCAACGAGATGGCCGTGCTCGAGCAGGAGGGCTACCTCGTCCAGCCCCACACCTCGGCCGGGCGGATCCCCACCGACAAGGGGTACCGCTTCTTCGTCGATCATCTCGCCGCCCCCGGCCGGCTCGACACCGCGACGCGCACGCAGGTCGGAGAGTTCTTCCGCACGGCCCACGGCCGCCTCGAGGAGATGCTCCACCGCACGTCCGACCTGCTGGCCCAGCTCACCAATTACGCCGCGGTGGTCGTTGGCCCCCGCGCCGAGGCGGTCACCGTGCGCACCGTCCACGTGGTCGGGTTGTCGCCCACGCTGGCCACGGTGGTCGTCGTCCTCGGCAACGGCAGCGTGGTGAACGAGACCATCGACCTGCCCGCAGGCGTCAACGACGCGCACCTCGCCACGGCGTCGGCGCACCTCTCGGCGCACCTCTCGGGGTCGATGCTCGGGTCGCCGGAACCGGTCACCCCGACCGGTGACCGCACCGTGGACGCGGTGTGCGAGTCGGCGCTGGGCGCGCTCCACCGGCAGTCGGAGAGCGAACACGTGTATCTCGGGGGCACGTCCCTGATGGCCTCCGCCTTCGACGCCGTCGAGGTGGTCCGCGACGTCCTGCGCACCCTCGAGCAGCAGTTCGTGGTGGTGACGCTGGTCAGCGATCTCGTCCAGCGCGGGTTGTCGGTGGCGATCGGGGTCGAGCACGGCGTCGAGCCCCTGTCGGCGTGCTCGGTGATCGTCGCACCCGTCGTCGTCGACGGCGAGCACCAGGGCTCGGTCGGCGTGCTCGGGCCGACTCGCATGAACTATCCGCAGGCGTTGGCCACGGTTGAGGTGGTCAGCGATCAACTCGGCCGGCGGCTCGAGGAAGGCTGACGGGCGGGCTCGATGGCCGACTACTACGACCTGCTGGGCGTCTCCCGCACCGCCAGCACCGAAGAGATCAAGCGGGCGTACCGCCGCAAGGCGCGCGAGTTGCACCCCGACGCCAACGACGGCGACTCGGCGACGGCGGAGCGCTTCAAGGAGGTCGCCCGCGCCTACCAGGTGCTGTCGGATCCCGACCAGCGAGAGCGCTACGACCGGTTCGGCGAAGCTGGGGTCGGTGGACCCAACGGGCCGCAGATGGACGACGTCTTCTCCGGCGGCCTGAACGACATCTTCGACGCCTTCTTCGGGGGCCAGAGCCCGTTCGGTGGGGGCGCCCGGCGCCGGCCGGCCGGACCGCCACGCGGGCAGGACCTCGAGATCGTCGCCGACATCACGTTCGAACAGGCGGTCTTCGGGGCGACGGTGCCGATCGCGCTGCGGCTGCCCCAGCGCTGCGCGGACTGCGGCGGGAGTGGCGCTGGGTCGGGCACCCAGCCGGTCGACGTGCGCCGACTGCGGCGGGTCCGGCCAGGTGCAGCGGGTGCGCCAGAGCCTGCTCGGGCAGATGGTCACGAGCGCGTCGTGCCCCCGCTGCGGCGGGCTCGGCGAGGTCGTCGTCACCCCGTGCCCCACCTGCCGGGGCGAGGGCCGGGTGACGAACGAGCACACCTACCAGGTCGACGTGCCGGCCGGTGTCGACACCGGCTCGACGCTGCGCCTCAGCGGACGGGGCGCCGCCGGACCCCGGGGCGGAAGGACCGGCGACCTGTTCGTCCACCTGCGGGTCGCCCCGCACGACCGGTACCGGCGCGATGGCAACGACCTCGTCACCGACGTGCCCATCTCGATCGCCCAGGCGGCCTTGGGGACGACCCTCGTCCTGCCCACGCTCGACGGTGACGAGGAGCTCGTGGTGCCGCCGGGCACCCAGCCCGGTCGCGAGTTCCGGCTGCGGAGTCGGGGCGTGCCGCGGTTGCAGGGGCGTGGCCGCGGCGACCTACGAGCCCAGCTCGTCGTCGAGGTGCCGACGAAGCTCGACGAGGACGAGGCGATGCTGCTCCGCCAGCTGGCCGAGAAGCGGGGTGAGCCGGTGAACCCGCCGGAGAAGGGCCTGTTCTCGCGCATCAAGTCCGCCTTCTCGTGACCGCGACCGCCGACCAGCTGCGGCGGTCGGCGGCGCACGTGCTCGTCGCCGACGTCGGAGATCCGGTGCTCGACGACGCGACTGGTCATCACCTGCGCCGGGTGCTGCGGCTACGTGACGGCGAGCCGATCACGGTGACCGACGGCGCCGGCGGATGGCGCTGCGGATCGTTCGTCGATGGTCGCGTCGAGCCCACCGGCGACGTGATGGTGGCACCGGCTCCCGATCCACCGCTCACGCTGGCGGTCGCGCCGCCCAAGGGTGACCGCGCCGAGTGGCTGGTGCAGAAGTGCACGGAGGCCGGCGTCGACCGGATCGTATGGCTGGCAGCCGAGCGGTCCGTCGTGCGCTGGGACCGCGACCGTGCCGGGCGGCAGCTCGACCGGCTGCGGCGCATCGCCACTGAGGCCGCACTCCAGTCGCGCCGGGTGTGGCTGCCGGCGCTGGACGGGCCGCTCCCGGCCGTCGACGTGCTGCCGGCAGCGGCGATCGCCGAGCCCGGAGGCCGGCCGGTCGCGGCGGACGACACGACGATCGCCATCGGCCCCGAGGGCGGGTGGTCGGACCAGGAGTCGAAGCTGGCCGCGAGCCACGTGTCGCTCGGCCCGAACGTCCTGCGCGTCGAGACCGCCGCCCTCGTGGCGGTGGCGTTGATGGTGGACCGAAGATGAGCGCGGAGCCGTTCGGGGTGTACGTCCACATCCCGTTCTGCACCAAGCGGTGCGACTACTGCGCCTTCGCCACCTGGACCGACCGACCCCACCTGATCGGCGCCTACCTCGACGCCGTGCGGGCCGACATCGAGGCCGCCGTGTCCGGCGGGATGGCGCCGGCGACGAGCGTGTTCGTCGGCGGCGGAACGCCGTCGCTGGTGCCGGTCGAAGGGCTCGCCGCCGTACTGGCGGCCATCCCACTCGCTCCGGACGCCGAGGTCACGGTCGAGTGCAATCCCGACGACGTGACCCCGGCCCTGTTCGAGACCTACGTGGCCGCGGGGGTGACGCGGGTGTCGATCGGCGTGCAGTCGATGGTGCCCCACGTGCTCGCCGCGCTCGGCCGCACGCACGACCCGGCCAACGTCCACCGGGCGGTCGCCGCCGCTCGGGCGGTGGGGCTGGCGACGTTCAACCTCGACGTGATCTACGGCACCGCCGGCGAGACGCTCGCCGACTGGCGCACGACGCTCGAGGGCATCCTCGAGCTCGACCCGCCCCACGTCTCGGCGTACGCCCTCACGGTCGAGGCCGGCACGCCGCTCGCCGGGGATCCCATCTCGTCACCCGGACGACGACGTCCAGGCCGACGAGTACGAGCTCGCCGACGAGCTCCTCACCGCCGCCGGTCTGGCGAACTACGAGGTGTCGAACTGGGCGCGGCCTGGGCATGAATGCCGACACAACCTGATGTACTGGGCGCAGCGCGACTATCTCGGCTTCGGCTGCGCGGCGCACTCCCACCGCGCCGGCCGCCGATGGTGGAACGTGCGGACCCCGGAGCGCTACATCGACGCGGTGCGGGCCGGACGCCCGACCGAGGCGGCGGGGGAGACCCTCGATGACGAAGTCCGGCGCATCGAAGGGCTCCAGTTGGCCCTGCGGACCACCGACGGGGTGCCCGTCGACTCCCTCGACGGCGACGCGCTCCCGGGGTTGGTCGAGCGCACCGGCGACCGCTGGACCCTCACCCGCCGAGGCCGCCTGCTCGCCAACGAGGTGTCGGTGCGGCTGCGCTGACTGGTAACTTTTCCCGACGCGAGGGCGCGTAGCTCAGTTGGTTAGAGCGCCAGCATGACACGCTGGAGGTCCCGGGTTCGAGTCCCGTCGTGCCCACGAAATGCCTGCTCAGAGGGCCGGCATCTCCACGTACTTCTGGATCGTCACCAACCGCAAGTCACGGGAGCGCCGGGGCAAGGTGCAGTTGGTCGACGCCCGAGAGTTCTTCGTGAAGATGCGCGAGAGCCTCGGCGAGAAGCGCAAGGAGATCAGCGCCTCCCAGATCGACGAGATCGTTCGCCTGTACGGCGACTTCGCCGAAGGCGACAAGGTCAAGATCCTCCCCAACGAGGCGCTCGGGTTCATGCGGATCACAGTCGAACGCCCGCTGCGTGTCCGGTGGGAGATCAACGACGAGACGCTTGCAGCAGTCGAGGCCGACCCGAAGGTTGCCAAGCTTGACGAGGCCGACCGGTTGACCGTGCGCGGCGTCGCTGCGGGAGCAGGTGCCTACAACCCTGATTGAGCCGTCGGCGGCGGCCAAGCTCATGCGGCTTGCGATGACCGACGCCGGACTCAAGCGGAAGCCGCTGGAGACCGCTGTGCTGGGCGCACTCGCCGTCCGCGACTCGGAGGCCGAGGCCGTGACCGACACCAAGGGCAACCTCGAAGCGGACCCGGACCTGCGGGACAACGAGAACGTGCCCCTTCCCGAGCAGCGGGTGACATTCGAGGCGGACGTGAGTGCGCGCCTAGCCACGCCGAGCTACCGCACGGCGATCGACGAGTACCTCACGGCCGAGGTGCTCCCGCATGTGCCCGACGCCTGGGCCGACTACGACAAGTCACGGCCCAATCCCCGATGGGATGCTGATCCCTCACCTCTGCGGTGTCAGGCTCTGTTGCAACCCGGCCCACCTCGATGTGGAAAACGCGGGGCGAGAGCAACCGACGCGCTCGTCAGCGCGGTGAGCGCGCCACCTTGAGCCGATCTTCGTAGGAGTAGTTGCGTTGTCACATGGGTAGTAGGTCCTTGGCGTTCCAGGCGGGAGCGCTCTTCAACCAGGGGAAGTATCACAATGACAGTACGCAAACTCGGTCTTGGCCTCAGCGCGGCCGGGATCATCGCCTCCACTGCCCTGATGGGCGGGAGCACGGCCATCGCCGCGCCCACCGGCATCTACCGGGTCACCGCTGTGACCACCGAAGAGGGCGGCACCGGAACCGGAGAGGTAGGCAGCACCTTCGCCTTCGGCGGCTTCCTCCGTCGCAACGGGAACCGCGTCGGCACCTACGGCGTCAACTGTACGGTCACCTCGGTCAGGCGGGAAGAGGCCAACTGCGTCGCCACCGCCCGCATCACTCGTGGCCGTCGCCAGGGTCAGATCACGGTCCAGGGTCTGGTCAACGACACCAATCGGCAGGAGTACGCCATCACCGGGGGCACCAGGAGCTTCGCCGCCGCCGGGGGCACCCTCAACACCTTCGACGTGAACCAGCGGGCCACCCGGCTCACCTTCCACTTCTCGGACTAGGCGTCTTCTCGGACTAGGGGCGTTCCCCGACACCCGGCCATCCCGGTCGGGTGTTGGGGATGCTCCGGGGTAGCCCGCCCGCCGCTGCCGACGCCGCCTGGGCCTCCCGACGCGTGCCTTGGGGTCGTGTGGGGCGACCACCAGAGAGAAACCGGCGTGTCGCCAACCTGGTTGCAACTGCAACCGGAGGTGACGCCATGGGCACCACACAGCTCTTCGGAGATCCCGACCGCCGACCACCCGAGGACCCGTCCCCCGGTCGTCATGACGCCCACGCCGCGAGGTTGGCAAACGCCGAGCAGGCCCGGCGGATCGCGGCCAGCAAGCGGCTCGCCGGTTCGCACGACGAGAGCGCCCGCACCCGCACGTTTCTGACCGAGGAGTTCGACCCGGTCGTGCGCCGTGATGCGGTGGGCAGGCTCGTGGTCGACTGGAGCCGGGCCGGTGCCCAGCCCCACGACTCGGCGGGACGGGTTCACGTCGTGGCCCGAGGGCCAGACAGCCGAGTAGCGCTCAGCCGAACAGCGTCTGAAGTAAGCCGACAGCCGTCACCAAGCGCTCGCCCCTACCCACGCGGGTACCAGAGGTCGTGGCGGCAGGTCGGGTAGTGCGAGAGGATGCTGGAGCCGACCAAGCAGCAAGTTCTGGACCGGTACGCCCAACTCGGCGGCAAGGTGGAAAACCTGGAGCCGGTGCTGCAGCGCACCGCGGGTGAGCAGTTCTACAACACCTCCAAGTACGACTTTCGGCAAGCTCCTCGCAGCACCCCTGCTGCCTCCGGCGGGCGTTCAGGCGCCACGCAGGCTTGCCTCGTGTTGAGTCACGTGGGAGCGCAGGGTTCAGGCGCCACGCAGGCTTGCCTCGTGTTGAGTCACGTGGGAGGGCAGGGTTCAGGCGCCACGCAGGCTTGCCTCGTTGTGTGCGAATCACGTCGGCGGGCAGGGTTTTGAGCGCTGTCTGCTCAGGTCCCTGAAACCGTCGTCGCCGACGAAACCCTGCGTGGGCACTGCGTGCACCGTTCTTGCTGCCTCCGGCGGGAGCGCAGGTTCAGGCGCCACGCGAGGCTTGCCTCGTTGAGTGTTGCGTCACGTGCGGAGGGCAGGGTTCAGGCGCCACGCAGGCTTGCCTCGTTCGTGTGCGATCACGTCGGCGGGCAGGGTTTGAGCGCTGTCTGCGCAGGTCCCAGAAACCGTCGGTCGCCGACGAAACCCATTGCGGCTGACCGCGGTTCGGGCCTATGGTGCGGAAGCTTGTTGCCGCCTGCGCGCGGTAGCGGGAGGGAGACCGTCATGTTCTTGAGCCCTGTCACGTGGGTGCGTCGCGGCGCCGTGGGTGCTGCTCTGGTGGCACTTGTTGCGCCACTTGCACTCGCTGCTCCATCATCCGTGGGCGGTAGCGCAGTGGCGCAACCTCCGCCGAACTCCGGCGCGGTGCGAGCCTGGAATCTCCACGCGGTGAACGCGCTGGTCAATGCCCCGACTGCACCGGTCCCCGGCGCCGGCCAGACGCCACCGGTGTCGGAGATCCACCTGGCGATCGTGCACACGGCCATCTTCGACGCGGTCAACTCGATTGCGGGCGGGTATGAGCCGTACCTCACCGGACTGCCGGCGGCGTCGCCGTCAGCGTCGCAGGACGCCGCGGTCGCCGCCGCCGCGCGTGGCGTGCTCGTCGGACTCGGCCGCGGGGCGGTGCCGCCGCTACCTCAGGTGGTGCAGGACCGAATCAACGCCTTGTACGCGGACGCGATCGCCGGCATTCCCGAGCCGGCGAAGTCCGCCGGCATCGCCGCCGGGGCCGCGGCCGCGGCACGGATGCTCGACGTGAGAGCGACAGACCGTCGATATGTGCCGTTCTCGTTCCTCGTCGGCGACGACGCCGGCGAGTGGCGCCCAACCCTGCCGGCCTTCGTGAACGACCCGTTCGCGTGGGTGGCGAGGGTCGAGCCGTTCCTGCTCGACAACCCCACGCAGCTGCGCACGAAGGGACCGCCGGCGCTGACGAGCCGCGCCTACGCAAAGGAGTACGACGAGGTGAAGCGGCTCGGGGAACTGGGCACTGGGCGTAGTAACGAGCAGGAGGCGATCGCCAGCTTCTTCACGGCCAACCCAGTGCCGATGTTCAACAGCGCGTTCCGCGTGATTGCCGAAGGCGAACGGCTCACCCTCGTCGAGGAAGCGCGGCTGTTCGCCATGTTGAACACGGCCGGCGCCGACACTCTGATCACCTGCTTCTCGAACAAGGCGTGGTGGAGCAACTGGCGTCCGATCACGGCGATCCAACTGGGTGACGAGGATGGCAACAGCAGGACCGAGGGGGATGCCGGCTGGTTGCCGCGCAACGCCGCCCCGCCCTATCCCGACAACCCTTCGGGGTACAACTGCATCACGAGCGCATGGATGTACACCGCCCGAGATTTCTTCGGCACCGACAGGCTGACCTTCAGCCTCGTCAGCATCGTGCCGAATCAGCCCGATGCGACCCGCGTCTACCGGCGCTTCACCGACGTGATCGACGACACCATCGACGCCCGCGTGTACGAGGGTCTCCACTTCCGCTCCGCTGACACCCAGGCCGCCGGCCTCGGCAAGGCGGTCGCCCGCTGGCTCGACGATCGCTACTTCCAGCCAGTGGGGTAGATGCACTCGCCGCTCGCCCGGTGGGTTCGGGGCGGACAAAAGGGAACGAACACCTATTGGCTAAAGAGCCAATCCAGCGTGGCCGGCTCTCACCCTGAAACACCGGCTCTTCGGTAGGTCACTGCCCCGAACCCGCCGCCACCTTAGGACGCGTCCGGACGGGTGGCAAGGGACGATTCGACCGCTACGAGGTCGACGTCGTCGGCGCGGTGGCCCCGTTCGCCGGCTGGGTCGAGTAGCGGCGGGTTGAACCCCGCCGCTCGGCGTGCCAAGCTCCGTGCCGTTCAGCGGGCGGTGGATCGACGTCGCTCTACACGGGGGGAAACGATGACCATCCGCAGGACGCTCGGCCGGACCGTCGCGCTCGCCGCGCTCGTGCCGTTGTTCGTCAACCCGGGATCCACCGCCGGGGCCCAGACGGCCGACCCCGCCGACATCGCCGTCGCCTACGTGGAGGCCAACGCCGCCGCCGTTCGGCCTATCGGCCGCCGACGTGTCCGACATGTCGGTCGAGGACCAGGTGCTCAGCAGCCACACCGGAGTCACCCACGTCTACCTCCAGCAGCGCCACCAGGGCATCCCGGTCGCCAACGGCATCGTCAACGTCAACGTCGCTCGTGATGGCACCGTGCTCAGCGCGGGGAACCGGTTCGTCGCCGACCTCGCCGCCGCCACCGCCGGGCAGGATCCCGCCGCCGCCCTCCGCGGCCCGGTCCAGGCGACGTCAGCGGCGGCGCGCCACGTCGGCCTCACTCCGACCGAACGACTGGTGGTCGTCGACCGGGAGGCGGGACCGGCGAGAGAGACCACCGTGTCCGACGGAGGAATCTCCCAGGCGACGATCCCGGCCGAGTTGGTGTGGCTGCCCCTCGACTCGGGCGCCGTCCGCCTGGCGTGGACGGTCGAGATCGACCAGACCGACGGTCTGCACTTTTGGGTGATCAGCGTCGACGCCGCCACCGGCGCCATTCTGCGCGCCGACGACCGGATCGTCCACGACGACATCGGCGCCCTCGCCGGCGTTGTGGCGCGGCACGCGGACCCCGTGGTGGTCGCCCCCGAGCAGACCGTCGACGACGGGTCGTCGTACCGGGTCTTCCCGATCCCCTCCGAGAGCCCGTCCGACGGCGAGCGAGCCCTGGTGACCAACCCCGCGTCGGCGACCGCGTCGCCGTTCGGCTGGCACGACACCGACGGCGCGGCCGGACCTGAGTTCACCCGGACCCGGGGCAACAACGTCCACGCCTACGCCGACCGGGACAACAACAACCAGCCCGATGCCGGCACCGACCCCGACGGCGGGGCCGGACTCGACTTCGACTTCCCGCTCGACCTCAGCCGGAGGCCCCTCGACTCCCGCGACGCCGCCGTCACCAACCTCTTCTACTGGAACAACATCATCCACGACCTCCTCGACGCGTACGGCTTCGACGAGGCGGCGGGGAACTTCCAGGTCAACAACTACGGCCCCGGCGGGGTCGGTGGCGACGACGTGCGAGCCGAGGCCCAGGACGGGAGCGGACGCAACAACGCCAACTTCGACACTCCGGTCGACGGGCAACGACCCCGGATGCAGATGTTCGAGTGGCGGTCGGCGGCACCCAACCCGATCGTTGTGCACGCACCGTCGCCGATCGCCGGTACCTATTTCGGCCCGATGGCCGGGTTCGGCGAGAGCCTGTTCACCACCGGACCGATCTCCGGTGAGGTCGTCCACGTCGGTCGCGGGTGCGATCCCGCCTACCAGACGTCGGTTCCACCCCAGCCGCTGGACCCGTACCTCGCCGACCCCGCCGGCAAGATCGCACTCATCGACCGGGGCAGCTGCACGTTCGTGGCCAAGGTGAAGAAGGCCCAGGACCTCGGGGCGCTGATGGTGATCGTGGCCAACAACGCCCCCGGGCCGGCCATCGCGATGGGCGGCGCCGACCCGACCATCGAGATCCCGTCGGTGATGGTGACCTTCGAGGACGGCAACCTGTTCAAGGCCAACGATCCGTTCAACGCCACCGTGTCCGACGGCACGGGCGGCGCGCCCGATCGGGACTCCGATCTCGACGCCGGCGTGATCGCCCACGAGTACGGCCACGGGCTCTCGAACCGCCTCACCGGCGGGCCGGGCAACGTGGACTGCCTCGACAACAACGAGCAGATGGGCGAGGGCTGGAGCGACTTCCTGGCCGTGACGTTCACCACCCATCCCGACGATCGGCCGATCACCCCTCGGGGCGTCGGCTCGTATGTGAGCTTCCAGCCGCCCGACGGCCCCGGCATCCGGCCCCGGCCGTACACGTCGGACATCTCGGTCAACGAGTTCAACTACGGGATGATCCCCGCCGCGGTGCAGAGCGGAGTGCTGACCGTCCCGCACGGCATCGGATTCGTGTGGAACACGATGCTGACGGACATGTACTGGAACCTCGTGGCCAAGCACGGCTACAACCCCAACATCTACGAGCCGTGGACCCGAGGCGGGAACAACCTCGCCATCCAGCTCGTGGTCGACGGGATGAAGTTCCAGCCGTGCAGCCCGGGGTTCGTCGATGGCCGCGATGCGATCCTGGCCGCCGACCGGGCGCTGACTGGCGGCGACAACCAGTGCGCCATCTGGCGGGCGTTCGCCAAGCGGGGCCTCGGCGCCGGTGCCAGCCAGGCGAGCTCGAACAACGTGCTCGACGGGACGGCAGCGTTCAACCTGCCGACGACCTGCGGTCCCCAGTTCGACGGGTTCCGCGGGCCGGTGGACGGGCCGCCGGCGCTCAACTCGAGGAACGCCGGTGCCAACGTCCCCGTCAGGTTCGTCCTGACCGAGAACCGCGGTCTGGACGAGGCCGGCGTCGCCCTGTTCACGCAACAGATCAACTGCGCGACGAAGGCGCCCGTCGGGGAGATCGTCCCCGCCCGGGGCCGGCTGCAGCACCACCGCGAGCGTTATGACTTCGGGTTCCGCACCGAGCGGGACTGGGAGGGCACCTGCCGCCAGCTCATCCTGCGGATCCAGGACGTGACCGACCCGGTGGCCTGGTTCCAGTTCCACTGAGCAGCCGCGGGCGGTCGGCACGCGGTGAGCGGTGAGCGCCTATGGGACGCCGATTGCTCACCGCACGGTGGGGCGCTGCATGAGCCTGATCCTGCCTCGGGCAGTGTGAACTCTGACCTGAGCGTTTGGAGATCGCCTCGCAGCGGTCAGAGTTCTCGACGTCATGTCGATCCTGCTCGCACTGTGCTCCGCGCTCGTCTACGGGACGTCCGACTACTGCGGGGGTCGGGCGACCCGTTCGGCCCCGGTCCTCGTCGTCACGCTCGCCGGTCAGCTGGTGAGCGCGACGCTCATCGCGATCGTCGTGGCGGTGATCGGCGATCCGTTCCCCGGCGGTGTCGACGTGGCCTGGGCGGCGGCGGCGGGCACGATGTCGATGTTCGGGGTTGTCGCCTTCTACTACGCGCTGGCGAACGGCGCGATGACCGTCGTCGCCCCGATCACGGCCGTGGTGAGCGCGGTGGTGCCGGTGACGGTCGGAGTCGCCATCGGTGAACGCCCGTCGGCGTGGGCACTCGTCGGGGTCGTCCTGGCCCTGGCCGCGGTCGCCCTCGTGAGTGGGATGCTCGGCGTCGCCGACCGCCCGACCGCACCGATCATCGCGCTGTGCGCCGTCGTCGCCGGGGTCGGGTTCGGACTGCTGTTCGTGTTCCTCGATCGCACCAGCGACGAGAGCGGGTTGTGGCCGATCCTCATCGGTCAAATGGTCGTGTTCATGCTCGCCGCGGCGGCGATCGCGATCCGCCGCGACCCAATGAAGGCAGTGCGGCCGGTGGTCGGCCTGGCCGTGCTCGCCGGAGTCGGTTCCGCGGTCGCCAACGTCTGCTATCTGGCCGCCACCAGGAGAGGCCTGCTGTCGCTCGTCGCGGTCATCACGTCGTTGTACCCGGCCACGACGGTGGGGCTGGCGACGGTGCTCGACGGCGAGCGACTGAGCCGCTCCCAGGTGCTGGGCATGGGGCTCGCCCTCGTCGCCGTCGGCTTGGTCAGCGCGGGCTCGTGATCGACGTCGCGGCGACGTCGATCGAGCGCCGCAGGGTGTCCACGATCGTCTCGATCTCGCCCTCGGTGATCGTGAGCGGGCACCCGATCATCACGGCGTCCTCGACCGGGCCCGAACCGGCTGGGTAGATCCACATGTCGCGGGCGAGGCACTCCCTGACGACCGCCGCGGTCAACTGGCCGCCGCTCGGCGTGAGCTCGATGCCGCGGAACAAGCCGCGCCCGCGCAGGTCGACGACGTGGGCGCTGTCACCGAGCGCGTCGGCGAGGAGGCCGCCGAGCACGTCGCCCATGGCGGCGGCTCGCTCGACGAGGTGCTCGGCCTCGAGCACCTCGAGCACGGCGGAGGCGCCGGCACAGGCGCCGTCGTTGGCGGTGAACGTGAAGTACATGAACCGCTGGCCGCGCAGCGGCGCCACGACGTCGTCGGTAGCGGCCACCATGCCGATCGGGACGTAGCCACCGCCGAGGCCCTTGCCGCCGTAGACGATGTCCGGACGGATCGCGAAGTGCTCGTGGCCCCAGCGCCGGCCGGTGCGTCCGAAACCGGTCATGACTTCGTCGGCGATGAGCAGGATGTGGTGGCGCCGGCAGATCTCCTCGGCGGCCTCCCAGTACTCGTCGGGCGCTGTCAGGCAGGCCCCGGCGGCACCGGTGATCGGCTCGAACAGGAACGCCGCGATCGTCGACGGGTCCTCCCGTTCGATCGTCTCGACCAGTGCATCGGCGTCGTTCCACGGCACCTTCGGCCAGTCGAGCAGGAGCGGTTCGTAGCCGGCCCGCCGGGCGCTGTGGCTCCCCGCGGCCATCGCCCCCAGGGTGATCCCGTGGTAGCTGGGATGACGCCCGATCACCTTCCAGCGCTCGGGACGGCCCGAGGCGAGGTGCGTCGCCCGGGCGAGCCGCAGCGCCGAGTCCGCCGATTCGCTGCCGCCGCTCGTGAAGAACACGTTGCCCATCCCGGCCGGCAGCCAGCGGTCGACGAGCAGGTCGCGGAGCCGCTCCCGGTGCGGGGTCGACCAGATCGGGACGACGTAGGCGCCGCCGTCGAGCGCCTCGCGCACGGCGTCGGCGACGACCGCGCGGCCGTGGCCGATGTTGGCGACCATCGCCCCGCCGGCCGCGTCGAGGATCCGCCGGCCGTCGTCGGTGAACAACCAGCACCCCTCGCCGCCGACGATCGTCGGTCCGGACGCGCCGGGAACGAAGTGGTACCGAGACGGGCTGACGTCGACCATCAGTTCAGCGCGGCTCGCGGGGCAGGCCGAGCACCCGCTCGCCGAGGATGTTGCGCATGATGTTGGACGTTCCGCCCATGATCGTGTACCCCGGGGCGTAGGCCAGACCGCGCGTCACGTCCGTCCACAGCGTCGCCTCCGGGCCGAGCACGCCGGCGACGAACTGGGCGACCCGCCACTCGTGCTCGGTGCAGAAGCACTTCGTCGCCGCCGAGAACCCCTTCGGGGCCTGGCCGAGGACCTCCCGCACGACGAGGATGCGGCCGATCCGGTACCCGGTCTCGAGGGCAGCGATCTGCTGGCGGATCAACGGATCCGCCGTGTCGGCGCGTTCGGCGGCGAGCCGATACAGCGCGTGGTTCGAGACCAGCCGGTCGACGCCGCCGCGCTCGTGCTCGAGCTGGCGCATGGTCTGCTTGAAGGCGTTGCCCTCGACGCCGACGAGGTTCGCAACCGGTACGCGCACGTCGGTGAAGAACACTTCGCAGAAGTGACGGTTGGTCGTCATGTCGGTGATCGGTCGGACCTCGATGCCTGGGGTTGCCATCGGCACGATGATCTCGCTGATGCCTTGGTGCGGTGGGCCGTCGCTCGACGTGCGGCCGATCAGATAGCAGTAGTCGGCGACGGCGGCGAAGCTGGTCCAGATCTTCTGCCCGTTGATCACCCATTCGTCGCCGTCGCGCCGGGCGGACGTCTTCAGGCTCGCCAGGTCGCTGCCCGCCTCGGGTTCGGACATCCCGATGCACCACGTCGTCTCGCCGGCGAGGATGCCGGGGAGGAACTCGGCCTGCTGGTCGGGGCGGCCGAACGCGATCAGGGCCGGCCCCATCTGCCGGTCGGCGAACCACATCGCCGCGATCGGGGCACCCGCAGCGATGAGCTCCTCGCCGATGATCAGCCGCTCGATGGGCGGCCGGCCGCCGCCGCCGTGCTCGGCGGGCCAGGTGAGCCCGATCCAGCCGAGGGCGGCGAGCTCCTTGGCGAACTCGGCGGAGAAGCCGTTGATCCACGAGTCGTTGGCGCGGCCGAAGCGGGCGACGGCGTCGGCGGCGACCTGCCGGGCCCGGTCCCGCAGGGCGAGCTGTTCCGGCGTCCAGGCGAAGTCCATCGGCGGCGAGGTTACGCGGCTGAACGCCGCCTAACCTCCCCGCCATGGACAAGATCAAGGTGCACAACCCGGTCGTCGAGATGGACGGCGACGAGATGACGCGCATCATCTGGGCGTTCATCAAGGACCAGCTGATCCTGCCCTACCTCGACATCGACCTGAAGTACTACGACCTGTCGATCCAGCAGCGCGACGCCACCGACGACCAGATCACGATCGACGCCGCCGAGGCCACCAAGCGTTACGGCGTCGGCGTCAAGTGCGCCACGATCACCCCGGACGAGGCCCGCGTCGAGGAGTTCGGGCTGAAGAAGATGTGGCGCTCGCCGAACGGGACGATCCGCAACATCATCGGTGGGGTCGTGTTCCGCGAGCCGATCATCATCTCCAACATCCCGCGCCTCGTGCCGGGATGGACCAAGCCGATCGTCATCGGCCGTCACGCCCACGCCGACCAGTACCGGGCGACGGACTTCAAGGTGCCCGGCCCGGGAACGCTCACGATGACCTACACGCCCGCCGACGGGGGCGAGCCGATAGCAGTTCGACGTCGCCGAGTTCCCCGCGGCCGGCGGCATCGCGATGGGCATGTACAACTACGCCGACTCGATCCGTGACTTCGCCCGGGCGACGTTCCGCTACGCCCTGGACCGGGGCTACCCGGCGTACCTGTCGACGAAGAACACGATCCTCAAGGCCTACGACGGGATGTTCAAGGACCTGTTCCAGGAGGTCTTCGACGGTGAGTTCAAGGCCGAGTTCGAGGCCGCCGGACTGACCTACGAGCACCGGCTCATCGACGACATGGTCGCCCAGGTCATGAAGTGGGAGGGCGGCTACGTGTGGGCGTGCAAGAACTACGACGGCGACGTGCAGTCCGACACGATCGCCCAGGGCTTCGGCTCGCTCGGACTGATGACGTCGGTGCTGATGACGCCCGACGGCAAGACCGTCGAGGCCGAGGCCGCCCACGGGACGGTGACGCGCCACTACCGCGAGCACCAGAAGGGCAACAAGACCTCGACCAACCCGATCGCCTCGATCTTCGCCTGGACCGGCGGGTTGAAGCACCGCGGCAAGCTCGACGGCACGCCCGAGGTCACCCGGTTCGCCGAGACCCTCGAGCAGGTGTGCAAGGAAGCCGTCGAGGAGGGCGAGATGACCAAGGACCTCGCCCTGCTCGTCGCCAAGGACGCCCCGTTCCTGCACACCGAGGACTTCCTCGCCGCCCTCGACGCCCGGCTGCAGAAGAAGATGGGGGAGTAGGGGCGGAACCGGCCGCCACGGACGCGACGTCCAACCGACATGCACCGGCTCGTCCTCGCCCTCCCGACTCGTCGTCGTCCTCGGAGCCTGCGGGACGGACGACGACGACACCGGCGGAGCCGGCGGTACGGTGCCGACCGTGAGCGACACCGACGAACCGTCGACGTCCGGACCGTCGCCGTCCACGTCGCCGCCGTCGACCACGCCACCGTCGCCTCTCGGTGCAGCCGTCGGCGCCGCTCTCGACGGCTCCGCCGTCGACGCCGCCAGGGCACGCCGATCGACCCGACGATGCCGCTCGTCACCGACGCCGTCGACGACCTCGCCGGCCGCCTCGACATCTCACCTGATGCGGTCACCGTGGTCGAGGCCCTCGCCGTGACGTGGCCGGACGGCAGCCTCGGCTGCCCCGAGCCAGGAATGATGTACACCCAGGTGCTGGTCGACGGCACGTTCGTCCTGCTCGAGGCCGACGGCCAGCGCTACGAGTACCACGGCGGGAACCCGCTGTTCCTTTGCGAGCAGCCGAAGTAGTCCGCCCCTCGGGTTTCTGCAGCTGGATCGGCCCCCAGAGGGGCCGATCCAGCTGCAAGAACGCGGGTTGTGCCCTCAGCTCCGGGGCACGACCGTGATGTTGGTCCTCACGATCGTCGTGCCGGGGACGAGGCTGGCCGTCATCTCGGTGGTCACTCGACCGCCGCCGGGACGGTTGCCCGTGACGTCGAGCGTGTAGCCCGCCGTGTCGCCAGGCACGGTGTCGGTGGACGTGACCCGCTGTGGTCCGGTGGGCAGCACCGCGACCATGTCGCCCTGCCCGAGGATCGTTCTCGGCGCCGACGAGGAAGTCGATGCCGGGATTGGCCGGACTCGCCGGACCGTAGGCAAACGAGATGTCCTGCGCCGGGTCGGCGTCGTCGTTCAGCCCGAGCCAGATCTGGAAGACCTCGGCTGGTCGTGGTCCCGAAGACGTTGACGTTGCCACTGGACGACGATCCAGGCGTTCGCCGCCGTCGGTCGAGGACGGTGACCCGGATGCCCTGGGCGCCGGTGCCGTCGAGGTCGGTCCACAGCGGTGCGAGCATGTTGTTCGGCCGGGCCGGGCTCGGGCCCGTCGGGCAGCGTGCAGCACTCGTTGTCCTCGGAGCCTGGTCTCACCGACGACGAGGTAGCCGTTCGAGTGACCCCGAACTCGTCCAGGCCTGGCCGTTGTACTCGAACGGCGGCGACGTTGAACTGGATGATCTCCTCGTCGCCGATCGGGATCGGGGCTGCCGTTGAACTGGCTTGAGCGGAGACGTACCGCCGGCGATGGCGCCGTGGTCGACCGCCGGCACGCCGGGGACCGCCCCGGCCAGCGTCACGTCGTGCAACTGGGCGTGACGGTTGTCGACGAGCGTCGGCGCCGTCCGCCGCGGCGATGCGCAGGTTGTTGCTGACGAACGTGTCGAGATCGACGGTCTGCTCGTCGAAGGAGTTGTTCGCGGCCTCGACGGTGCACGTCGAGATCTCGCGCTGGCGGATCTCGTCCGGGTCGCAGCTCTGGGTGAGGGTCACGTCCGGCCTGGGTGTGGATGAACGCCACCGGTAGGTGGAGCGTGGCGCCGCCCCGCTCGACGAGCGAGATCGAACCGAACTGCTGCTCGTCGACGGGGGCGTCGGACTCGATGATGATCGTCAGCGTCTGCGACTGGCCGGGGTCGAGCCCGAACTGGCTCGGCGACACGCTGATCGTCGACCCGATCGGTGCGTCGGCGCTCACGGCGAACCGCTGGCGCCGGTCGGTCGTGTTGGTCGCCACCCGGGTGGTGACCAACCGGCCCGGCATCACCGGCGCGTTGACCGACGGGATGTTCAGGTGGACGGCGTTGAGCGGGTCGTTCGCCATGGCGAAGAAGTTCTCCGCCGTGTCGCTGAACGTCAGCGGGCGCCGCGCTGGCGGCGCCGATGTCGATTCGCCCGCTCCCGATGTCGAACGGGTCGGCCGGGGTGACGTAGGTCCTCCTTGAGCACGTCGGTGATCGCCGTGGTCATCAGGGCCGACTTGATCTGGCCCGGATTCCAGTCCGGGTGGACGCCTCGAACAGGAGCCCGGCGCCGGCGACGTGCGGCGACGACATCGAGGTGCCGGCGATCGCCTGGAACAGTCTCGCCGGGCGGGCCGCCGCTACCGGGTCGGCGCCGCCGGGAACGGTGTGGCGCCGGCGAGGATCTGCACGCCCGGCGCGGTGACGTCGGGCTTGATGAAGTTGCCCGCCGGGACCACGCGACGAGAAGCCGACCATCACGTCGCCCTGACCGTCGCGCTGCTGCGCCGGCGGCGAGATCGTCGCCATGGCGCCGGTGTGGGCGGCCATGAAGGCGAGGAACGACGGTGCCGTCCTGGCCAGGTGGATCGTGGGCACCCAGTGCGTTGTCGCTCGTCTCGGGGATCGGTCTCGGGCCGGGTTGTAGAGGACCATGCCCTCGCCGCCGCCCTGGAGAAGACGTTGAAGCCCTTCCAGACCCGGGCCTGGCCGCTCGCGCGGCAGGCGACGATCATGCCCGTCGAAGATCGCTGGATTGGACGGCACGCGTGGCCAGGCGGCGCCGTCGGTGTAGCCGGGAACGTTCTGGGCCAGCACGACCGGCGTGGCGTGGTCGACGCCGACGGTGATCGATGCGCCGTCGGCCGATGAACGGTCGTCGCCGTTGCTGGCGGTGAGGGTCAGTGTGGTGGTCGAACTCGCGGGTCTGGGTCGACGCCGCCACCGTGGTGATCCACGGCGACAGGTGGTTGGCCGTCCCCGCCCCGGGACCTTCGTTGCCCGGCCGAAGCGGACACGAACACTCCGGCGGCATAGGCGTCGAGGAAGGCCAGCTCGACCGGGTCGGTGAACGGGTTGGTGCCACCCGAGATCGAGAAGTTGATCACGTCGACGCCGTCGAGGATCGCCTGCTGCACGGCCGCGGCCGAGTCGACACGCGTAGCAGCCCTGCGGGCCGCAGACCTTGTACTCCATCACGTAGGCGCCGGGCGCCAGGCCGTGGAGCGGCCATGGTCGACGCCGAAGACCGGCGACCTCGTCGAGCATGTTCCCGGCCGACGTGCTGGAGGTGTGGGTGCCGTGCCCGTCGGTGTCGCGGGCGGTGCTCGGGAACGGCTCGGTCGGCCGAGGACCGCGTCGTAGGTGTCGCGTGAATGGCCGCCGCCGATCAGCTTGTTCTGGCACTGGAAGACGTCGACCGCCGGCGTCAACGGGTTGTCACCGAAGTTGCACTCGCGGGTCGGACCACCCGGCGGCGGCAGGTTGCCCAGGTCGGCGAACGACGGGTGCTCCGGCCAGATGCCGGTGTCGAGGTTGCCGAGGATCGACTCCTTCGCCGGCATTCGCGGTCGTGTCCAGCGCGTCGTAGACGGCGTCGGCGTTGACGAACTCGGGGCTCGAGTCGGTCAGTGGTTGGCGCAGGTCGTTCTTCTGGACGGCGACCGCCCCCGGGATGGCGAGCACGGTCTCGACCGCGTTGGCCGGGATCGTGGCGGCGATGCCGCCGTACACGGTGCGCAGCCGCGTGCCGATCTGGGCGCTCGGCACCGTCGGCGCGCAGGGCGGCCACGAACGCCGCCTCCTGCGACGCGATGTGACCCTCGTAGCGCCGGGCCGCCGCGGGACGCTCGCTGAGCGGCACGCCCGTCACCATCGGGCTGGTGGCCTCGAATCCCTCCACTCCGCCGGCGTACACGGCGACGGCGTCGTAGTCGAGCTTGATCGCCACCTGGACCGGCTGGGAGTCGTTGCGCCGCAGCAGCGCGCGGTCGGTCTCGGCCAGGGCGCTGCTCGGCGCCTTGTCGCCGGTGATCCGACCGGCGGATGTGACGCCGCCCTCGACGGAGAACTCGGAGGGATCCGGCGGGTCGTCCTCCTGGGCCCGGGCATCCACCCCGACCACCAGCGAGGCGAGCGAGACGATCGCGACCGCGCCGAGTGCGCGACGCCGCGCGCGACGCCCAACCTGTCGGTGAACCCCCATGTGACCCATCCCTTCGTCGATGAAGTTCGTATCCCTGTCAACGTCGACGTCGGTCTCCCCACCACGTCCGACGGCGAACGCTACGCGCGTGGCGAAACCGCGCGCCACCGATTACGGAGCAATTTTTCGGAAACGTCGGTGAGCGTTATCGATCGCCGACCTTGACGTAGTCGCGTTCAGCGACCCCGGTGTACCACTGCCGCGGCCGGGAGATCTTCTGGTCCTTGTCGGCGAGCAGCTCGTCCCAGTGGGCCAGCCATCCCGACATCCGCGGGATCGCGAACAGCACCGTGAACATGTCGACCGGGAACCCCATCGCCTGGTAGATCAGCCCCGAGTAGAAGTCGACGTTCGGGTACAGCTTCCGGTCGATGAAGTACGGGTCCTCGAGGGCGGTCTCCTCCAGCTTGAGGGCGATGTCCAGCAACGGGTTCTTGCCGGTGACCTCGAAGACCTCCTCGGCGGTCTGCTTGATGATGCGCGCCCGCGGGTCGTAGTTCTTGTAGACGCGGTGACCGAAGCCCATGAGCCGGCCGTGGCCCTCCTTGACGGCGTCGACGAACGCGGGCACCTCGTCGATCGTGCCGATCTCGGTGAGCATCCGCACGACCTGTTCGTTGGCGCCCCCGTGGAGCGGGCCGTACAACGCAGAGGCCGCGGCCGCGGCGGCCGAATACGGGTCGGCATGGCTGGATCCGACGACGCGCATCGCCGTGGTGCCGCAGTTCTGCTCGTGGTCGGCGTGGAGGATGAACAGCACGTCCATCGCTCGCTCGAGCGTGGGGTGGACCTCGTACTCGCCGATCTTCCACATCATGTTGAGGAAGTTGGCGGGATAGCTCAGTGAGTTGTCGGGGAGGAAGAACGGCAAGCCCGCCGCGAAGCGGTGGCACATCGCCGCCAGCGTCGGCGCCTTGGCGATCAGCCGGAGGATCTGCTTGTGCCGGCTCTCGTCGTCGAAGATGTCCTTGGCGTCGAGGTAGAAGGTGCCGAGGGCGGCCAAGGCGGACACGAACATCCCCATCGGGTGGGCGTCGTAGTGGAACCCGTCGACGAACCGCTTGCGCATGTTCTCGTGGATGAACGTGTGGTGGGTGACGTCGAAGCGCCACTGCTGCAGCTGCTTCTCGGTGGGGAGCTCGCCGTACAGCAGGAGGTAGGCGACCTCGAGATACGTCGAGTGGTCGGCGAGCTGTTCGATCGGGTAGCCCCGGTAGCGCAGGATGCCGGCGTCGCCGTCGAGATAGGTGATGTTCGAGCGGCACGCGGCGGTCGACAGGTACGCCGGGTCGTACATGAACAGCTGGGGGTCGAGGTCCCGGAGCGCCGAGCTCGGGAACACGCCGTCGGTGATGGGGACGGTCACGGTCTTGCCCGTGCGGTCGTCCGTGATCGTGATGGTGTCGGGCACGTCGTTCC
This sequence comes from uncultured Acidimicrobiia bacterium, assembly GCA_963755235.1. GTDB lineage: Bacteria > Actinomycetota > Acidimicrobiia > Acidimicrobiales > Ilumatobacteraceae > JALZMG01. The sequence continues at coordinate 51,177 of CAVWJT010000002.1, read as the reverse complement.
CTTCTCGTCACGTATGTGGGGGCTTCCTCCCCGACGGGAACGTTACTGCCGGATCAGCACGGCTCGTTGCCGTGCTTGCGCGCCTGCAGCTGCTCGCGCTTGTCGGCGAGCGTGGCGAGGGCGGCGGCGAGCTCCCGGCGCGTCTCGGCGGGCTCGATCACCGCGTCCACGTAGCCCCGGTCGGCCGCGACGTACGGGTTGAGCAGCCGCTCGTTGTAGTCGAGCTCGAACGCGGCGCGCTCTTCGGGTGTCGCCCGGCGCTGCAGGATGGCGGCGGCCTGCCCGGCGCCCATCACCGCCAGCTCCGCCCCGGGCCACGCGAAGCAGCCGTCGTTGCCCATCGGTTTGGAGTCCATGACGATGTACGCGCCGCCGTAGCTCTTGCGCAGGATCACGCACAGCCGCGGCACCGAGGCCCTGGCGTAGGCGTACACCAACTGGGCACCGTGGCGGATCATCCCGCGCCACTCGAGGTCCTTGCCCGGGTAGAAGCCGGGCGTGTCGACGAGGGTGAGCAGCGGGAGGTTGAACGCGTCGCAGAACGACACGAAGCGCGCCGCCTTCTGCGAGCCGGGGATGTCGAGCGTGCCGGCGAGCGCCACCGGCTGGTTGGCGACGACACCGAGCGGCCGGCCGCCGATCGTGGCGAACGCGGTGACGACGTTGGCGGCCCAACGGTCGCGGATCTCGAGCAGGCTGTCCTCGTCGACGATGGCCGCGGCGACCTGCCGGACGTCGTAGCTGCCGGTGGCCGTCGCCGGAATCAGGTCACCCGCCTCCGGGCAGAGGCGATCGACCGGGTCGTCGGTCGGCCACTGCGGCGGGTCGTCGTCGACGCTCGACGGGAGGTAGGCGAGGAGGTCGGCGACGGCGGCGAAGGCGGCGTCGCGCGTCGGCACGACGAGGCTCGGGACGCCGGTGGTCCGCGCCAGGATTCCCGCGCCGCCGAGCTCGTCGGTGGTGATCCGCACGCCCGTGAACTCCTCGACCATCACGGGTCCGTTGACGAAGCCGTAGCTGGCCTCCGTCATCACCACGAGGTCGGCGACGCCGAGGAGCAGCGCCGGTCCCGAGACCGCCGGTCCGTCGACGACCAGGATCGTCGGCACGATCCCGGAGCAGTCGACGAGCGCCTTGGCGAGCTGACCCCATCCTTCGAGCGCGGCGATGCCCTCGACGATGTCGGCTCCCGTCGAGGCCATCACGACGACGAGCGGGATGCCCTGGTCGCGCGCCGTGTAGGCGGCGTACCCGACGATCGACGAAGCGGTCGACGACAGGGGCACGCCCCGGAAGCCGGAAGGTGTCGTGCCGCCGAGCTCGACCCACACGACGAGGCGGTCGTCGACGGAGCGGACCTCGGCCGCTACCGGTGCGTCGCTCGCCCGGCGCAGGGAGAGCAATGCCGACGACACCGCGCGCACGTTACGCCGTGGGGCCCGGGTCCATCCGCTCTCGTTGCAGCTGCCAGAGCAGCCGCGCGGCCACGGAGAGGAGCAGGATGGCGAACAGCACGTTGGACAGCTCGTCGCTCATCTTGTCCGAGAGGATGCCGCCGAGCGCGGCCGTGACGATGCCGGCGCCCCCGATGATCGCCGCCGCCCGCAGGTCGGCGTTGCCCTTGGCCCGGTTGCGCCATGTGCCCATCACCGCGGTCGGGATGATCACCGCCGAGGACGTGCCCTTGGCCACGACCGGCGCGATGCCGAAGAGGAGGATCATCGCCGGGACCAGGATGATCCCGCCGCCGACACCGAGCAGGCCGGCGAGGATGCCGGCGCCGAGTCCGACCGCCGCGAGGGCCACCGCCCCCGCCGCCGAGAGCGGGGCCCGACCGTCGGCATCGGCGGCGATGAACAACCGCACGGCCGACGCGATCAGGACGACGGCGAAGATGAGGGCGAGGGTGCGGTGCGGCAGCACGTGGAGGAGCTTGGTGCCGATGACTGCGCCGGCGACGGCGCCGATCGACAGCCACAGCGCCGCCGTCCAGTCGACGTTGTCGTGGGCGGCATACGTCACGAGCGACGCCATCGAGATCGGCAGCACCGCGGCCAACGACGTCCCGTGGGCGAGTCGCTGATCCATCCCGGCGGCCAGCACCAGTCCCGGCACGATGAGGATGCCGCCGCCGACCCCGAAGAGGCCGGCGAGGAACCCCGCCGCGGCCCCGACGGCGAGGATCGCGGCGAGGTTCGTCGACCGCACGGCCGTCGGGCGGGGGACCTGGGCGATCGGGGGATCGGTCATCGCCCGCTCGGTCTAGCTCAGACGGAACGGCTGAGCGGGAACGCCTCGGTGCCCAGCCGCACCCCGGGCTGATCGGCCGCCCGGGCGGGCACGACGTCCCGCAGCACCTCGAACAACGCCCGCGCCGGTGCGCTCGGGGCGGGCCGGCGGAGGTAGGCGAGGGCGACCACGCGAGGGCCGAGCTCGGGGACCCGGATCGACGCGATGTCGCCGTCGACCCCGCGGGGGACCGCGGTGGCGGGGACGATCGCCGGGCCGTGGCCGTCGGTAGCCAGTGCGGCGAGCAGGCGCACGCCGTCGATCTCGGCCTGGGCGTGCAACTGCACCCCCACCGAGGCCGCCGCCCGGTCGAGCACGCGCCGCAGGGCCGACCCGGATGGAGGCAGCAGCAGGCTGTATCCGGCGAGCTCGGTGAGCGGGATCTCGGTCCGGCCGGCGAGTCGATGGTGGGCCGGGGCGACGAGGAGCAGCTCCTCGGCGAAGAGCGGTTCGATGGTGAGTTCGGGGTCGTCGACGGGGAGGTGCACCACGGCGGCGTTGAACCGGCCGGCGAGCAGGGCCGGGAGGAGGACCGAGGTGCTCCCTTCCGAGACGATCGCCCGGACGTGGGGGTGTGCCCGCGACAGCGTCGGGAGCAGTCCGGGGAGCAGCCATCGCGCCGTCGTCCCGAGCATGCCCAAGCGCACGTCGCCGGTGACGTCCCCGGTGACGGGGGCCACGTCGGCGGTGATGTCGTCGAGCTCGCGGAGGATGCGGCGGGCCCGCTCGACCACCCGGGCTCCGTCGTCGGTCAACCCGCCGTGAGCCCGGTCGACGAGCACCGTCCCGAGCTCCTTCTCGAGGCGGGCGATGTGGCTGGAGACGTTGGATTGCACCGTGTACAGGGCTCGCGCCGCGGCCGAGAACGTGCCGTGGTCGGCGATGGCGACGAGGGCGGCGAGCTGACGCACGTCCATCTGTCGGAACGATAGCCAGCATCTAAATGTTCTACTTGCCCGATCGCACCCATGTGCGTATACTCACAAGCACATAGATCGAGTGCGATACACCCCCCATGTACCGCTCGATGGAACCCATCACGTCGACCCCCCATCGACAGGGTTCAGGTTGAGAGGCCCCGCCCCCCCAGCGGGGCTTCTCCCGTTTTTCACGTACAGTCGCCGCATGTCGCAGGGGTCCGCCGACACGCCGGCCCGGGGGGCGGCGTTCTTCGACCTCGACCGGACGTTGCTGGCCGGCGCATCGGGCCCGGCGTTCTCGGCCGCCCTCAAGGCCGGGGGGATGATGAACCGCTCGATCCCCGGCGAGGGCCTCCTCTACGGGCTGTTCAACCGCATCGGCGAGACGTTGCCGTCGATGGCCATCGCCCGCCAGGGCGCCAGCTTCGCCAAGGGCCGCTCCCGGGCGGCGATGCAGGCGGCGGGGGAGGCCGCCGCCGACGGCCTCGCGGCGACGGTCCAGCCGTTCGCCGGGCCGATCTTCGAACAGCACCGGGCCGCCGGCCGGCCGGTCGTGCTGGCGACGACGACGCCGTACGACCTCGTGAAGCCGCTGGCCGAGCGGTTGGGGCTCGACGACGTGGTGGCCACCCGCTACGGCGTCAACGCCGACGGAAGCTACGACGGCACCATCGCCGGCCCCTTCGTGTGGGCCAACGGCAAGCTCGCCGCGGTCAAGGCCTGGGCCGACGAGCACGGCATCGATCTCGCCGAGAGCTTCGCCTACTCGGACAGCTTCTACGACACGCCGCTGCTCAGTGCCGTCGGGACGCCGATCGTGGTGAACCCCGACCCGAGGATGGTCCTCATGGCGACGGCGCGGCGGTGGCCGATCCTCAACCTCGACGTGTCGCCGGGGGTGGTCAAGATCCCCGTTGTCGGAATCGAGCTGCAGAAGCTCGCCCTGCAGTTCTCGCGGCCCGAGCTGATGCCGTTCGTCCGGTTCGACATCGAGGGGTTGGAGCACATCCCGGCCGCCGGGGCGGCGATCATCGCCGGAAACCATCGCAGCTACTTCGACCCGGCGGCGATGTCGGTCATGATCGCCAAGAGCGGGCGCACGGTGCGCTTCCTCGGCAAGAAAGAGGTGTTCGACGTTCCGGTCGTCGGCCCGCTCGCCATCGCCCTCGGCGGCATCCGCGTCGACCGGGCCAGCGGGTCCGACGAGCCCCTGGAGGCGGCCGCCGACGCCCTCGCCGGTGGTGAGGTGGTCGCGATCATGCCGCAGGGAACGATCCCACGCGGGCCGGCGTTCTTCGATCCCGAGCTGAAGGGGCGGTGGGGCGTGGCGCGCCTCGCCCAGCTGACGAAGGCCCCGGTCATCCCGGTCGGGCTGTGGGGCACGGAGAAGGTCTGGCCGCGATCGAGCCGGATCCCGAACGTCTTCAACCTCACCAGCCCTCCGACCGTTCGGGTCCGGGTGGGCGCACCGGTCGAGCTGAAGTACCGATCCCTCGACGCCGACACGAAGCGGATCATGGCCGCCATCGGCGAGCTGCTCCCGGCCGAGGCCCGGGAGGCGCGAACCCCGTCGGCCGAGGAGCTGGCCGCCACGTACCCGCCGGGCTACAAGGGCGACCCCGACAACGAACCGGACCGCCGTCCCGGCACCGACTGACGGGTCGCCCGCCGCCCCCCATCTGGGCGGGAATCGTGCCAAACCGAAATCTGGGCGGGAATCTCTCCAGCTGTTGGCACAGATCCCGCCCAGATCAGAATGGGCCGCGATGGATGCCGCGCTGACGCCGTGCCCGATTGCAGTTGATGAGGCGGAGCTTGTGGACTTGCGCGAGAGGCTGCGCCGCACTCGCTTTCCGGATCGCGAGACCGTGGACGACTGGTCCCAGGGCATCCCGCTCGCCTACGTGCAGGACGTCTGCCAGTACTGGGCGCAGGACTACGACTGGCGGCGGGTCGAGGCCGAGCTCAACCGCTACGACCAGCTGCGCTACGTCGACCCGAGCGGGCTCGGCATCCAGGTGCTGTCCGCACCGTCACCGGAGCCGTCCGCGCTGCCCCTGGTGCTGACCCACGGGTGGCCGGGCTCGGTCGTCGAGTTCCTCGACGTCCTCGAGGTGCTCCGCGACCCGGCCGCTCACGGTGGTGACGCGGCCGACGCCTTCCACGTCATCTGCCCCACCCTGCCCGGGTACGGCTGGAGCGACAAGCCGACCGAGCCGGGTTGGGGCGTCGAGCGCATCGCTGAGTGCTGGGCCGGGCTGATGGCCGCCCTCGGCCACACGCGCTACGGCGCCCAGGGCGGCGACTGGGGCGCCGCCGTGACGACCCGCCTCGGCGTCCAGGACCCCGAGCACTGCATCGGGATCCACCTCAACATGGTCACGGTCGGGCCGCCCCACGATGCCACCGACCACACCGAGGCCGAGCAGGCGGCCCTCGCCTCGCTCGTCCACTACCAGGAATGGGACTCCGGCTACTCGACCCAGCAGGCCACCCGGCCCCAGACGCTCGGCTACGGGCTGGTCGACTCGCCGGCCGGTCAGGCGGCGTGGGTGCTGGAGAAGTTCTGGGCGTGGACCGATCACGGCGGCCACCCCGAAGCCGTGATCACCCGCGACAGGCTGCTCGACAACGTGATGCATTACTGGCTGCCCGGCGCGGGGGCGTCCTCGGCCCGCCTGTACTGGGAGAGCTTCCGCCGGCGCGTCCGCGATCCGGTCGAGGTCCCGGCGGGGATGTCGATCTTCCCCAAGGAGATCTTCCGCGCGTCGCGCCGCTGGGCCGAGCGCCGGTTCAGCGACATCCGCTACTGGAACGAGCTCGACCGGGGCGGGCACTTCGCGGCCTTCGAGCAGCCCGGCATCTTCGTCGACGAGGTGCGCTCGTTCTTCCGCACGGTCCGCTGACGTTCCCCGATCTGGGCGGGATTCTTTCCATCCGCCGATCTGGGCGGGATTTGTGTCGACAGTTGGCAGAGATCCCGCCCAGAAACCGGTGCGTCAGTCGATGGTCGTGACCCGCCGCCCGGTAGTGAGGCGGCTCGGAGTGTCGCCGGTGTTGACGGTCGCGCTCGGCTCGACCAGCAGCACAGACGCGCCATCGGCCGAGCGGGGGCGGTGCTGCCGGCCGCGCGGCACGACGTAGAGGTCGCCCGCGCCGAGGTGGACGTCGCCCTCGGCCATCTCGATCGTCAGCGAGCCCGACAGCACGTGGAACAGCTCGTCGGTCTCGGGATGACTGTGCCACGTGAACTCGCCACGCACCTTGACGACGCGGACGTCGTAGTCGTTGACGACCGCGACGGTGAGCGGCGTCCAGGGCTCGTCGATCGTGTCGAGGGCGGTCTGCAGGGTCACAGCGGAGTTCATGGCCTTCATGATCGCCCGCTGGTCGATCCGTGGCGGCGCGGGTTCAAGCGCCCGTGGAACGGGAGGCCGTCGAAGCGGTCGACGGAGGTGAACGCCTCCACCGGCTGCCGCCGCAGCTTGGTGGGCTGGTGTTCGGGGACGCCGAGGAAGATCGTCGCCGCCAGCGCGTGATGGGCCGGTAGTCCCAGCGTCGGTGCCGCCGCGGGCTCGGCGCGGGACAGGAACGTCGTGATCACCCCGCCAAGACCTCGGGCGCGGGCGCTGAGGAGGATGCTCCAGCAGAACGGGTACACCGAACCGCCGCCGGCGAGCGGCGGCCGATCGAGCGCCCCGTCCATGAGCGCGATCTGACGCATGTCGGCAGCGACGACGAGCACGACGGGGATCGTCGCGATGCCGTCCAGCAACGCGTTCGGCACCGGCTCGACCGTGGGCGGCTCGCGGTCATCGACGCAGTTGTACGGCGTGACCCCGAGCGCGGCGCGGGCGACGTAGCCATCCCACACCGGGTGCATCAACTCGCCCAGGCTGCGCCGGATCGTCGGGTCCTTGACGACCGCCACCCGCCAGGGTTGACGGTTGCCGCCGCTCGGTGCGAAGCGGGCGTCGTCGAGGATCTCGTGGATCACGGCGTCGGCGACGGGCTCGTCGGTGAACGCCCGCACGGCGCCGGTGGTCCGCAGCGTCGACACGATCTCCATCGCCGCAGCCTGCCGGATTCTGTGGAGAGTTAGGTACGCGAAACCAGCCTCACGCGTCGTCAGAACCGGTTTTCGCTCACCTTCTGGCGGACGATGTTGAGCGCCGAGCCGGCCTTGAACCACTCGACCTGGTCGGGGCTGAAGGTGTGGGTGGTCTCGAAGTCGACGGTCGAGCCGTCGGGCTTGACGATCTGGCAGCGCACGTTCTGGCCCGGGACCGGAGGAAGGTCGAGCACGTTGATGCGGTCGTCCTCGCCGATCTCGTCGTACGTCGCCGGAGTCGGCGAACGTCAGCGGGATCATCCCCTGCTTCTTCAGGTTGGTCTCGTGGATCCGGGCGAAGCTGCGGGCGAAGACCACCGACGCCGTTGCGGAACCGCGGCTCCATCGCCGCGTGCTCACGCGACGAGCCCTCGCCGTAGTTGCGGTCGCCGACCGCGCACCAGCGGATGCCCTCCGCGGCGTACCGCGCGGCGATCTCCGGGAACGGGCGGGTCTCGCCGTCGGTGATGTCCTTGCCCTCGCCGGTGGCGCCGGTGAACGCGTTGACCACGCCGAGGAACAGGTTGCCGGAGATGTTCTCGAGGTGGCCGCGGTACTTGAGCCACGGCCCGGCGGCGGAGATGTGGTCGGTCGTGCACTTGCCCTCGGCCTTCAGCAGCACCGGCAGCTCCCGGTAGTCCTCGCCGTCCCATGCCGGGAACGGCTCCAGCAGCTGCAGCCGGTCGCTCGTCGGGCTCACCTCGACCTCGACGCCGGAACGGTCCTCCGGTGGGGCGGTGAACGTGTTCTCGCCGGGGTCGTACCCCTTCTCCGGCAGGATCTCGCCGACCGGTGGTTCGAGCCGGACCTCGCTGCCATCGGGCGCGGTCAGCGTTTCGGTGGTCGGGTCGAAGTCGAGGCGGCCGGCGAGGGCGAGGGCCATGACGGTGTCGGGCGACGTCACGAACGCCAGCGTCTTGGCCGAGCCGTCGTTGCGCTTGGGGAAGTTGCGGTTGTAGGAGTTGACGATCGTGTTCGGGCGGCCGGTGATGCTCTCCGGTCGCGACCACTGCCCGATGCACGGTCCGCAGGCGTTGGCGAGCACCGTCGCCCCGACCGCCTCGAGGTCGGCGAGCAGCCCGTCGCGCTCGATCGTCGCCCGGATCTGTTCCGATCCCGGCGTGACGAGCAGCTCGATCTGCGCCCGCAGCCCCTTCGCCGCCGCGTGGCGGGCGACCGACGCGGCGCGGGTGATGTCCTCGTACGACGAGTTGGTGCACGACCCGATCAGCGCCGAGGAGATCTCCAGGGGCCAGTCGTTCTCCTGCGCCGCGGCGCCGAGCTCGGCCCCGACCCGGTGGGCCCGGTCGGGCGAGTGGGGACCGTTGATCAACGGCTTCAACTCATCGAGGTCGATCTCGACGAGCCGGTCGTAGGACGCGCCGTCGTCCGGCCGGAGATGCTCGGCGACCGCGTCGGCGGCGCCGGCGATGGCCTCCCGGCCGGTCGCCTTGAGGTATGCGCCCATGTTGTCGTCGTACGGGAAGAGCGACGTCGTGGCGCCGATCTCGGCGCCCATGTTGCAGATCGTCCCCTTGCCGGTGGCCGAGATCGAGTCGGCGCCGGGACCGTGGTACTCGATGATCGCCCCGGTGCCGCCCTCGACCGTGAGGATGCGGGCGACCTCGAGGATCACGTCCTTCGGGCTCGACCACCCCGAGAGCGAGCCGGTGAGGTGGACGCCGATCACCTTGGGCCAACGGACGTTGAACGGGAACCCGGTCATCACGTCGACGGCGTCGGCACCGCCGACACCGATGGCGACCATGCCGAGCCCGCCGGCGTTCGGCGTGTGCGAGTCGGTGCCGATCATCATCCCGCCGGGGAAGGCGTAGTTCTCCAGCACGACCTGATGGATGATCCCGCTGCCCGGGCCCCAGAAGCCGATCCCGTACTTCGCCGAGACCGAGCGCAGGAAGTCGTAGACCTCCTGGTTGGTGTCGATGGCGACGCCGAGGTCGATCGAGGCCCCGACCTTGGCCTGGATGAGGTGGTCGCAGTGGACCGTCGACGGCACGGCGACGTCGGGCAGGCCGGCGGTCATGAACTGGAGCAGCGCCATCTGGGCGGTGGCGTCCTGCATCGCCACCCGATCGGGGTGGAAGTCGGCGTAGCTCTCGCCGCGGACCATGTCCTGACCCTGCGGGTCGGTGAGATGGTTGATGAGGATCTTCTCGGTGAGCGTGAGCGGCCGGCCGAGACGTTCACGGCCGAGGGCGACCCGCTCGGCGAGCGTGGCGTAGACGCTCTCGACGAGCTCGATCGGGGTGGTGGCGGTGACGGTCATGGACGAACCCCTTGGATCTTGCAATTCGGATCGATGTAGACAACTATAATACAAGTGAGGCGGATCCGCTATCAGGAGATTGCCACCGAGCTGCGGGCCCGGGCGGCAGCGAGCGCGGCCGGATCGCTGTTGCCGAGCGAGGCCGAGCTGTCCGCCGAGTTCGGCGCCAGCCGGGTCACCGTGCGCCGGGCGCTCGAGCTCGTCCGCGAGGAGGGGCTGATCGCCGCCCGCCAGGGTTTCGGCTGGTTCGTCGCCACCGAGCCCGTGCGCCAGCGACTCGAGCACCTCGGCACGATCGAGGACCAGCTCCACGACAGCGGGCGCCGCGGGGAGCGGCGGGTGATCGAGTTCGCCTTCGAGGCCCCGCCCGAGCGGGTGCGCAAGGTGCTCGGCGTCGACCAGGTGCTGCGGGTCAGGCGGGTGAACCTCGCCGACGGCGAGCCGTTCGCCGTCGTGACCGTGTGGTGCCCGGCGGAGCTCGGCCGATCGCTCTCCCGCCTCGACGTCGAACGCCGGCCGTTCTACGAACTGCTCGATGTGGAGCTGCGCGGCGCAACCCAGACGATCGGCGCCGACGCCGCCGAGCCGGCCGACGCCGAGCTGCTCGGCGTCCCGGTCGGCGCGCCGCTGTTGCGCTGCCAGCGGGTCACGACCGACACCGCCGGCCGCCCGGTGCTGATGAGCGAGCACGTGTTCCCGGCCCACCGCACCGAGTTCGTCGTCGAGCTCCCCCTCGCCGAGCCGTCGACGAGCCCGGCCGGGCTGCGGCTCGTGGAGTGAGCGAGCGCGCCGGCTACACCTGTTCCATGAAGTTCGGCATCTTCTACGAGCTGCAGCTGCCGCGGCCGTGGAGCGACGACGACGAGTACGCGCTCGTGAACCAGGCGCTCGACCAGATCGAGCTCGCCGACCGGCTCGGCTACGACTACGCGTGGGAGGTCGAACACCACTTCCTCGAGGAGTACAGCCACTCGTCGGCACCGGAGGTGTTCCTCGGGGCGGCGAGCCAGCGCACCGAGCGCATCCGGCTCGGGCACGGGATCGTGCAGCTCCCGACCAATCATCCGGCACGCGTCGCCGAGCGGATCAGCACGCTCGACCTGATCAGCCACGGCCGGGTCGAGTTCGGCGTGGGCGAGGGCAGCAGCGTGACCGAGCTGCACCCGTTCGACCGCCGCTTCCGCGACAAGCGCGCGGTGTGGGAGGACGCGATGCGCTGTCTGATGCCGATGTTCTGGGAGGAAGGCTGGGAGTACCACGGCGAGTACTTCGACTTCCCGCTGCGCAACGTCGTCCCCAAGCCCCGGCAGCGGCCGCATCCGCCGCTGTGGGTCGCGTGCAGCCAGCTCGACACGATCGAGATGGCCGGACGGCGGGGGATCGGCGCCCTCGGGTTCCAGTTCGTGTCGGCGGAGGCCGCCCACGCGTGGGTCCACGCCTACTACAACGCGTTCACCAGACGACAGGAGCTGCTCGGCCCGTACCAGACCAACCCGAACATCGCCGTCGTCAGCCAGTTCATGTGCGCCGACACCGACGAGGAGGCGAGGGCGCGGGCCGACGGCTCGACGTTCTTCCAGTTCGCCCTCCGCTTCTACAACGAGCACGGCCCGGTCGTGCCCGGCACGGTCAGCCTGTGGGACGAGTACCAGACGTGGAAGGCGGGGCCGGCCGGGCAGAAGGCGCAGCACGGCGGTCTGATCGGGTCACCGGCGACGATCCGCGAGAAGTTGCACCGCTTCGCCGCGTCCAACGTCGATCAGGTCATCCTCCTCAACCAGGCGGGGCGCAACCGCCACGAGCACATCTGCGAGGCGCTCGAGCTGTTCGCGGCCGAGGTGATGCCGGAGTTCCACGCGCTGGAGCCGGAGCACGACGAGTGGAAGCGGCGGGTCCTCGCCGGCGAGCTCGAGCTCGAGGAGATCGACACCGAGCCCTACAACTTCATCAGCCCGGCGTCGCCGAAGTGGAAGCCGGGGATGCCGGTCCCCGTTCCCGAGTGACGGGTGGTTACCACCGATCCCAGTGGAGGATCCGGTCCAACGGTTCGCGCTTGGCCGGCTTGAAGTCGGTGCCGATGGTGTAGGCGATCGGGAACAGGCCGCCCTGGCAGACCTTGTCGAACGGGATGCCGAGCAGCTCGGCCACCTGCTGCTCGCCGTCGTTCATCAGGTGGATGGTCGTCCAGGCGGAGCCCAGCCCGCGCTCGCGGAGGGCGAGCATGAAGCTCCAGACGGCCGGGAGCAGCGATCCCCAGCCGCCCGCGCCCATCACGACCGACGCGTTGTCCAACCGGCCCCACATGCACGGGATCATCATCATCGGCACGCGGTGGAAGTTGTCCGACAGGTAACCGGCCGAGTCGCGCACCTTGTCCATCCGCTCGCCTCGCGAGTCACCTTCCTTGTACACCGCGCCGGGCATCTTGCGGTACTCGTCGAAGTTGGCGCGGTAGACGTCGGCGATCGCCTTCTTCGTCGCCGGATCCTCGACCACGACCCAGTGCCAGCTCTGGCGGTTGGAACCGGTGGGTGCCTGGAGGGCGATCTCGAGGCACTCCTCGACGACGGCCCGCTCGACCGGCCGGTCGAAGTCGAGGCGTTTGCGGACCGAGCGGGTGGTGGTCAGCAGTTCGTCGGCCGTCAGGTTCAGCTTCATCCGGCCGAGTGTGGCAGGCGAGACTGACCCGATGACCGATCGGGTGACCATCTCCATCGACGATCAGGGCGTCGCCGACGTGCGGCTCAACCGCCCCGAGAAGCGCAACGCGCTCGACGGGGCGATGTTCAGCGCCCTGGCCGCAGCCGGCGAGCGGCTGAAGGGCGAGTCCGGCGTGCGGGCCGTGGTCCTGTCGGGTGAGGGGGAGTCGTTCTGCGCCGGCCTGGACTTCGCGTCCTTCCAGACGTTGGCGTCAGGGGAGGGGGGCGGCAACGACGGCAACCCGGGTGCGCTCACCGCGGGTGGCACCACCCACCTCGGCCAGCAGGTGTGCTGGGTGTGGCAGGAGCTCGCCGTTCCCGTGATCGCCGCGGTGCACGGCCACGCCCTCGGCGGCGGGCTGCAGATCGCGCTCGGCGCCGACATCCGCGTCGTCCATCCCGACACCCAGCTGTCGGTGCGCGAGGTGCACTGGGGGCTGGTGCCGGACATGACCGGCACCCTGTTCCTCTCCCGGCTGGTCGGCCCCGACGTGGCCAAGGAGCTCACGTTCACGGCCCGCATCCTGAGTGGCCGCGAGGCCGCCGAGCTCGGCCTGGCGACCCGCCTGAGTGACGATCCGCGCAAGGATGCCTTCGCCCTCGCCGGCGAGATCGCGGCGCGCAGCCCGGAGGCGGTGCGGGGCGCCAAGGCGCTGTTCAACCGGCTGACCAACGACGGTGCGGCCGAGCAGTTCGCCGAGGAGCGGCGGGTGATCGGCGGGCTCATCGGCCGCCCCAACCAGGTCGAGGCGGTGATGGCCAACTTCGAGAAGCGCCCGCCGGTCTTCGCCGACCCGGCCGACTAGACCGTTCTGTCGTTTGGAATCAGCACCATCCGGCGCATCCCAAACGACAGAACGGGGTCTACGGGTTGTTCTTGACGACGAAGCCCGGGGACGGGAGGCCGAGGGCGTTGCGCACGTCGAACCCCTCGAACCAGACCGTCACGACTCGGCCGCCGCGCCGGCCGGTCACCCGCACCCCGGCCGCCCGCTGCGGAGCGCCCCGCCGGGCGACGAGGACGCTCGTGATCCTCGTGAAGCCGAGCGCCCTGGCGACCTGACGCCGGGTGAAGCCCTGCGTCCACGAGCGCAACGTCGACGGGTTGTCCGAGGCGCGGTCCCAGCGACTGTCGTTCACCGGGCGCAGGTACGACACCGGTGATCCACCCCACGAGTACACGTTGTCCTCGGTCCATCCGCCCATCGACGACGAGTAGAACGCGTCGATCGGCTGGTTCGCCCCGTCGACGATGATCTGGCCGCTCGTCGCCCACACCGCGGCGCGCCATCGGGACCCTTGCACGAGGTCGGACGCCTCGTAGTCGTAGCCGTTGTAGTTCTGGTGGGCGACGGTGGGCAGCAACGCGCCGGCCCGCTGGACGGCGAACGTGCGGGCGGCCACTGCCTGGGCCCGCAACGCGGCGCGCGGCCAGGACGCCGGCACCTCCGCCAGCCCGAGCAGGTACTTGTTCATCGCCGGGCCGTGGCGATTGTTACGGAACACCTTGACCACGTCCATCCCCGCGCTGCCGACGTGGAACGAGATCGAGTCCCAGCGCAGCGACATCGGCAGCTTGCCGTAAGGGTCGGTCGGCGAGTTCAGGCGCACGACGCCGGCCCGGTGGACGGCGCGGAGTCCGAATGCGGAGACCGGCCCAGCCCACAGGCGCTGGCCGCGGCGGCGGAGTTCGACGGACTCGGCGCCGATCCGCCGCACGGTCACCCGGCCGCCGCGCTGGATGAACACGGGCCGCTTGCCGTTGCGCCACACGACGGCACCGGTCACCCGCGTGACGGACGCGCGGCGGACGTTCTCGGTCATCCTCACGTTGACGGTCGCCGGCATCGCCGCCGGCGCCACCCTGGTGCCGGTGTAGTAGGTCCGCAGGATCCGCCGGTACGCGCACCCGAGGCGGGCCGCGCCCTGGGCGCCGTACTGGCTCATCCCCAGCCCGTGCCCCCAGCCATGGCCGCGGAACACGACCTGGGTCCTGGGCACGGGGTCAGGGGCGTGGCGAATCGGCACGCCGGCGGCCGGCGGGCACGCGGCGTGGACCTGGTCGGCGACGGCGAGCGACGACAGTGACGCCACCAGCACCGCCACGGCTCCGCCCGCCCGGATGCGTCTGCGCACGGGCACGGGTGGCGAAGCTACACGGGTTCAGATGCAGAGATCCATCGGCTCGCCCGCCCCATCGACGGCGACCATCACGCCCCTCACACCCCGTTCAGGGCTCCCAGGTTGACAGACTGGTGAACGTTTCGCGGCGGCGGGCGTTTCGTCGCCTACACTTGCTCAACGTTCGGGCCAGCGTCGTCCCGGACGTCCACCAAGCCGCCCCTGAGCCGTGGATGTACGAGGACGATGCACACAATTCCGGGCCCGGTGGGGCTCTACGACCCGCGATTCGAACACGATTCGTGCGGCGTTTCCTTCGTGGCCCACATCAAGGGCGTGCCCAGCCATGAGCTGGTCCGCACCGGCCTCGAGGCCCTGACCAACCTCGCCCACCGCGGCGCGACCGGTGCCGAAGCCGATACGGGCGACGGCGCCGGGATCCTCGTCCAGATACCCGACCGGTTCCTCCGCGCCGTGATCGATGCCGATCTGCCGCCGGCGGGCGCCTACGCCGTCGGGCTGGCGTTCCTGCCCACCGACACCGTCGCGGCCGAGAAGGCCGAGGCGGCGATCGAGGCCATCGTCGCCGAAGAAGGGCTCGCGGTGGTCGCCTGGCGCCCCGTCCCGGTCGATCCGGATTGCCTGGGGGCGACGGCGCGGGTGGCGATGCCCCGCTTCAAGCACCTGCTCCTCGCCGATCCCGGCGGGGCGCGCGGCATCGACCTCGACCGCCGGGTGTACGTCGCCCGCAAGCGCATCGAGCACGAGCTCGAGCCGGAGATCGCCACGTACTTCGCGTCGCTGTCCGCGCGCACGCTCGTCTACAAGGGGATGCTGACCACTCCCCAGTTGGCGGCGTTCTTCCCCGACCTCACCGACGAGCGCTTCGAGAGCGCCCTGCTACTCATCCACAGCCGCTTCTCCACCAACACGTTCCCGACGTGGCCGCTGGCCCACCCGTACCGCTACATCGCCCACAACGGCGAGATCAACACGGTGCAGGGCAACCAGAACTGGATGCGGGCGCGGGAGGCGATGCTGGCGAGCACGCTGCTCCCCGATCTCGAACGGGCATACCCGATCTGCACTCCTGGCGCGTCGGACACCGCCCGCTTCGACGAGGTGCTCGAGCTGCTCCACCTCGCCGGGCGTCCGATCCACCACGCCGTCCTGATGATGATCCCCGCGGCGTGGGAGAACGACGGCGAGATGGACGCCGACCAGCGTGCGTTCTACCGGTTCCACGCCTCGCTGATGGAACCGTGGGACGGCCCGGCCAGCGTCGCCTTCACCGACGGCACCGTCATCGGCGCCGTGCTCGACCGCAACGGGCTGCGGCCCAGCCGCTACTGGGTCACCGACGACGACATCGTCGTGATGGCGTCCGAGGTCGGCGTCATCGACGTCGACCCGGCGAAGGTGATCACCAAGGGGCGGTTGCAGCCGGGGCGGATGTTCCTCATCGACACCGCCGAGGGGCGCATCGTCGACGACGAAGAGATCAAGACCGCCCTCGCCGCCGAGCAGCCGTACGCCGAGTGGTTGGACCAGGGCCTCGTCGAGTTCGCCGATCTCCCGCCCCGCGAGCACGTCGTGTTCAGCCACTTCAGCGTGCTGCGCCGCCAGCAGCTCTTCGGCTACACCCACGAAGAGCTCAAGATCATCATCGCCCCGATGGCGCTCAACGGCGTCGAACCGATCGGGTCGATGGGGACCGACACGCCGATCGCCGTGCTCTCCGACCGTCCGCGGCTGCTGTTCGACTACTTCGCCCAGCTCTTCGCCCAGGTGACCAACCCGCCCCTCGACGCCATCCGCGAGGAGGTCGTGACGTCGGTGGCGTCGACGGTCGGTCCGGAGGACAACCTGCTCGCGCCCGGCCCGCAGAGCTGTCGGCAGCTCGCCCTGCCGTACCCGATCATCGACAACGACGAGCTGGCCAAGATCATCCACGCCGACGACGACGGTCGCTTCCCGGGCCTGCGGGCGCACGTCGTCAAGGGGCTGTACCGGGTGGCCGGGGGAGGCCTGGCGCTGGAACGGGCGCTGACCGCGATCTGCGCCGAGGTGTCCGCGGAGATCGAAGCCGGGGCGCGCGTGATCGTGTTGTCCGACCGCAACTCCGATGCCGTCGAGGCGCCGATCCCGTCGCTGTTGCTCACCGCGGCCGTGCACCACCACCTCGTGCGCACGAAGCAGCGGACGATGGTCGGGCTGATCGTCGAGTGCGGCGACGCCCGCGAGGTCCATCACATGGCGCTGCTGGTCGGTTACGGCGCCGGCGCGATCAACCCCTACCTCGCGTTCGAGTCGATCGAGGACCTGATCGCCGAGGACCTCCACGGCCTCGGGTCCGTCGATCCGCGCAAGGCCCTGCGCAGCTACATCAAGGCCTGCGGCAAGGGCGTGCTCAAGGTGATGTCGAAGATGGGCGTGTCGACGGTGGCCAGCTACACGGGCGCCCAGATCTTCGAGGCCCTCGGCCTCGGCGCCGAGCTCGTCGAGCGATACTTCACCGGCACCGTCAGCCGGCTCGGGGGCATCGGCCTCGACCAGATCGCGGCCGAGGTCGCCGCCCGCCACGCCACCGCCCACCCGACCCGTCCCGAGGAGCGCGCCCACCGCAAGCTCGAGCTCGGCGGCGAGTACCAGTGGCGGCGCGAGGGCGAGCACCATCTGTTCAACCCGGAGACGGTGTTCAAGCTCCAGCACGCCGCCCGGGCCAAGCGCTTCGACATCTTCCGCGACTATTCGCGGGCGGTGGACGACCAGTCCAAGCGGCTGGCGACGTTGCGCGGACTGTTCGAGCTGAAGTCGGGCGCGCGTCCGTCCGTTCCGCTCGACGAGGTCGAGCCGGTAGCGGCGATCGTGCGGCGCTTCTCGACCGGGGCGATGAGCTACGGGTCGATCTCCGCCGAGGCCCACGAGACGCTCGCGATCGCGATGAACCGCCTCGGGGGGAAGAGCAACACCGGCGAGGGCGGCGAGGATCCCGAGCGCCTGCACGACCCGCAGCGCCGCTCGGCGGTCAAGCAGGTGGCCTCCGGCCGCTTCGGCGTCACCGCCGAGTACCTCACCAACTCCGCCGACCTGCAGATCAAGATGGCCCAGGGGGCCAAGCCGGGCGAGGGCGGCCAGCTCCCCGGCCACAAGGTGTACCCGTGGATCGCCAAGACCCGGTACTCGACGCCGGGGGTCGGCCTGATCAGCCCGCCCCCGCACCACGACATCTACTCGATCGAGGATCTCAAGCAGCTCATCCACGACCTGAAGAACTCCAACCCGGCGGCGCGGGTGCACGTCAAGCTCGTCGCCGAGGTCGGCGTCGGCACGGTGGCCGCGGGGGTGAGCAAGGCCAAGGCCGACGTCGTGCTGATCTCCGGTCACGACGGCGGCACGGGCGCCAGCCCGCTCACCTCGCTGAAGCACGCCGGCGGGCCGTGGGAGCTGGGCCTCGCCGAGACCCAGCAGACGCTGCTGCTCAACGGGCTGCGCGACCGCATCGTCGTGCAGACCGACGGGCAGCTGAAGACCGGGCGGGACGTCGTGATCGCCGCCCTGCTCGGCGCCGAGGAGTACGGCTTCGCCACCGCGCCGCTGGTCGTCTCGGGATGCGTGATGATGCGGGTCTGCCACCTCGACACCTGCCCGGTCGGGATCGCGACGCAGAATCCCGAACTGCGCAAGCGGTTCACCGGCCGGCCCGAGTTCGTCGAGACGTTCTTCGAGTACATCGCCGAGGAGGTGCGCGAGCTGATGGCCGCGCTCGGCTTCCGCACGATGGCCGAGATGATCGGCCACGTCGAGATGCTCGACACCCGCGCCGCGATCGAGCACTGGAAAGCCGACGGGCTCGACATCAGCCCGATCCTGGCCGTGCCGGAGAACCGCTACGGCCAGTCCCTGCACCAGTCGGTGCCGCAGGACCACGGGCTGGGGGATGCGCTCGACGTCGAGCTGATCCGCCTCGCCCAGCCGGCGATCAACGACGGCCTCCACGTGGAGATCGACCTCCCGATCCGCAACGTCAACCGCACCGTCGGCACGATGCTCGGCCACGAGATCACCAAGCGGTGGAAGGGTGCCGGCCTGCCCGACGGCACGATCGAGATGCGCTTCCACGGCTCCGCCGGGCAGAGCTTCGGCGCCTTCGTGCCGGCGGGGGTGACGATGCGCCTCGAAGGCGACGCCAACGACTACCTCGGCAAGGGCCTGTCGGGCGGACGGCTGATCGTGCTGCCGCCCGCCGACGTCGCCGTTCGTCGCCGAGGAGCAGATCATCGCCGGCAACGTCATCGCCTACGGCGCGACCGGCGGCGAGATCTTCCTGCGCGGCGTGGTCGGCGAGCGCTTCTGCGTCCGCAACTCCGGCGCGCTGGCCGTCGCCGAGGGCGTCGGCGACCACGGCTGCGAGTACATGACGGGCGGGCGGGTCGTGGTGCTCGGGCCGACCGGACGGAACTTCGGCGCCGGGATGTCCGGGCGGGATCGCCTACGTCTACGACCACGACGGCGAGTTCCGCGCTCGGCTCAACGACGAGATGGTCGTGCTCGAGGAGCTCACCGATGAGGACCGCGACTTCCTGCACGGCGTCGTGTCCCGCCACGGCGAGCTCACGGGTTCGGACGTCGCCCGGCGCCTGCTCGCCGGGTGGCCGGTCGCGGTGAGCCGCTTCCGCAAGGTGATGCCGCTCGACTACCGCCGCGTGCTGGCGGTCATGCGCCAGGCCGAGGCCGACGGCCTCGACGAGGATGAGACCCTGCAGCGGGTCATGGAAGCCGCCCATGGGTGAGGCCACCGGGTTCCTGAAGTGGGACCGGGCCTTGCCGTCGCGGCGGCCGGTGCCGGTCCGCCTGCGCGACTGGAAGGAGGTGTACGAGGACTTCCCGGTCAAGGAGGTGCAGACCCAGGCCGGCCGGTGCATGGACTGCGGGATCCCGTTCTGCAACAACGGCTGCCCCCTCGGCAACCTGATCCCGGACTGGAACGACCTCGTCTACCGCGATCACTGGCGCGACGCCATCGACCGGCTCCACGCCACCAACAACTTCCCCGAGTTCACCGGCCGGCTGTGCCCCGCGCCGTGCGAGGCGGCGTGCGTGCTCGGGATCAACGCCGACCCGGTGACGATCAAGCAGGTCGAGGTCGAGATCATCGACCGGGCGTGGGACGAGGGCTGGGTCAGCCCGCAGGTCCCCTCGGTGCGCACGGGCAAGCGGGTCGCCGTCATCGGCTCCGGTCCGGCGGGGTTGGCCGCGGCCCAGCAGCTCACCCGGGCGGGCCACAACGTCGTGGTGCTCGAGCGGGACGACCGGATCGGCGGCCTGCTGCGCTACGGCATCCCCGAGTTCAAGATGGAGAAGCGCCACGTCGACCGTCGCCTCGAGCAGATGGCGGCCGAGGGCACCGTGTTCCGGACCAACGCCGGCGTCGGCGACAGCGTCGACATCGAGGTCCTCCTCGCCGCCACCGACGCGGTCGTGCTCGCCTGCGGGGCCACCGCGTGGCGCGACCTGCCGGTTCCCGGCCGCGAGCTCGCCGGCATCTACCAGGCGATGGAGTACCTGCCCTGGGCCAACCGGGTCCAGCAGGGCGACCTCGACGAACACGCCGATCAGCGCTGAAGGCAAGCACGTCGTGATCATCGGCGGAGGTGACACCGGCGCCGACTGCCTCGGCACGGTGCACCGCCAGGGAGCCGCGTCGGTGACCCAGCTCGAGATCCTGCCCCGCCCGCCGGACGACCGGTCACCCGACAACCCGTGGCCGCAGTGGAGCCTGATCTACCGGGTCTCGTCGGCGCACGAGGAGGGCGGCGAGCGGGTGTACAGCGTGAACACGGAACGGTTCGTCGACGACGGCACCGGGAGCGTGCGGGCGCTGGCGATCCACGAGGTCGAGTTCGTCGGGGGCCGGTTCGAGAAGGTCGCCGGCACCGAGCGGGAGCTGCCCGCCGATCTCGTGCTCCTGGCGATGGGCTTCGTCGGGCCGGAGAAGGGGGAGTGGCTCGACCGCCTCGGCGTCGACTTCGACGCGCGCGGCAACGTGTGCCGTGACGACGACTTCATGACCAGCGTGCCCGGGGTGTTCGTCGCCGGCGACATGGGCAGGGGGCAGAGCCTGATCGTGTGGGCGATCGCCGAGGGGCGGGCCTGCGCCGCCGGCGTCGACCGCTACCTCGTCGGCGAGACCACCCTCCCCGCGCCGGTGCTGCCGACGACGCGACCGTTGACGTAAGAGTTGTGCCGGTGCGCTGGCAGTCCGGCGACGGCGATCTAGCCTGGCGGCCATGCTTTCGTCCTTGAAGCGACCGAGCGGCGCGTCTTCCGTCGCGACCGCGGCCTGCTTCGCCCTCGGTACCGGCCTGCTGCTCACCCTCTCGTCGTGCGGCGACTCCGACGGCTCCGCCCAGTCCGCCACCACGATCACGATCCAGCCGACGAGCTACGTGATCAGGGCACAGGTGACGACGACGACCACGCCGGTCCAGAACTCGGGCGACACGGAGGGTCGCTCGCAGGTGGAGCAGGCCTACACCGTCCAGTCCGGTGACTACCCGGTCAAGGTCGCGACCCTCTACGACGTCGACCTGGACGAGCTCAGCAACTTCAACCAGTGGGAGGCCGACTACTCCGACTTCCCGTCTGTCGGTGGGACCGTGCGGATCCCGCCGGGCGCCAAGTTCGTCAATCCGAACGCGCCGGAGACGACCGAGGCAGGGACCGAGGACACGGAGACGACCGGCGGCGAGGACGACGAGAGCACCTCGAGCACGGTCCTCGGCGGTCCGTGCGATCCGGGCACGTACACGCTGGAGGAGGGCGACTATCCCGGCGGGGTGGCCGAGAAGTTCGACGTGACCGTCGAGGCCCTCAACGAGGCCAACGCCGCGACCGAGGGCTACGCCGCCTTCTACGTCGGCCTCGACATCGTCATCCCCCCGCCCTCCGACTGCGAGTAGAGCCGTTCTTGCATCATGGCGCGAGCGCAAGTAGATGCAAGAACGGGTTAGAGCTCGGGCCAGCGGCGGGTCGGGGGCTTGCGCCAGCCGGCGATGCCCTGCCGGCGGCGGATCGACAGGGCCCACTGGCGGCGCCAGCCCGTGTACTCCGGGCCGCCGAGCGACGGGTTCTGACCGGAGGCCGCCCGGCGGCGGGCGGTCCAGTAGTCGGTGGTCGCCTCGTCGGCGAGCGCGGTCACCGCGGCCTCGATGCGGGCGTTGAGGCGGCGCGTGCTCTCGTCGCCGTCGGGATGCAGCGGAGCGCCGAACACGACCCGTGTCCGCCCGGGCTCGGGGCGCTTCATGCCCTTGCCGAAGATCGAACCGGTGCCGTCGATGAACACCGGCACGACGGGCGCCCGCGTGCGGCTCGACAGGTAGGCGGCGCCGCCCTTGAACTCCTGGCCCCAGCCGTCGGGCGACCGTCCGCCTTCGGGGTAGATCACGAGGCTCCAGCCGTCCTCGATCAGGTCGCGGATCATGGTCGCCGACCTGCGCCCGGTGGACTCACGGTCGATCGGGATCGCGTTCAGCGACAGCGCGGCGAGCGTCGCCTTCCACCGCTTGTCGAAGAAGTAGTCGGCGGCGGCGGCGACGACGAGCTTGCGCCGCCACGGCAGCGGTACGGAGCGCACCATCAGCATCGTGTCGAGATGGCTGTGGTGGTTGGGCGTGAAGATCAGGGGCGGGGGATCCTCGAGCCGGGCGAGGTCGGCGAGCCGGTCGCGGCCGGTGATCTCCGGGGCGGCGAGGCCCCGGATGCCGAGGCGCAGCGGTCCCTCGGCGATCACGGCGCGGGCGACCCGAGCGACCGGTGAGCGCGCCCACTCGGTGTCGTAGTCAGCCCCGAGCGACGGCGGCTCCTCGGGCACTTGGACGCCGCGAGGCACGCTGGGAGCCCGGTACGGGAAGGCGACGTTGCGTCCTGGCGCGGTGACCCGGCTGGCGGCCCGTTCCAGCAGGGCGGCGGCCCGGGCCGCCTCGCGCAGCCGTCGCCGGGCAGCCTGGCTGTAGTCGGGGGTCGTCACGTCGGCTCCTACTTGACGTCGGCGATGACGAGCGGCGGCGTGTGCAGGTGGGTGATCGTCGGGGCGCGGCCGACGACGTCGGTCGCGATCTCGAGCGCGTCGTCGAGCGTCGACGCCGGAACGAAGCCGAGCCGGCGCACCGCCTTGGGATCGCCGCCGACGATGATCACCCGCCCACAGTGCTGCAGGCCGTGGGCCCCCCAGTACCACATGTAGAACGGATGGACGCCGTGGTAGGCGTAGCTCGTGCGGTACAGGTGGCGGTACCAGTCGTCGGTCGCGTACCGCTCCTCCCACTTCTTCGACATCTCGTGCGGATCGGTCGTGTCGGCCAGGACCTGCTCGTAGAAGTCGATGTAGCTCGGGTGGTGCACCGGGTTGAAGTCGGGCTGGGTCGGGTGGGCCATGATCACGACCCCGCCCTCGCGCACCAGCGGCCGGCCGCGGTACATGTTGAAGAAGTACCCGAGCCCGGTGCACATCACGAGGATCGGGTTCATGATCGAGTGCACGTTGTACGGGCAGATGTAGGGGATGCCCATGGTGAGGATGTCGGTCTGCCCCTCGACCTCGACGAGTTGCTGGCGCATGACGTTGGCCACGGTCACCTCGTGCACCGCGCCGACCTCGCCGGCCTGCACGCTCGTCGGGCGGTGCGGCGCCTCGATCGAGTGGAAGATCTTCCGCGCCAGGCGCACCGGGGCGAGGGACAGCGACTTGGCGGTGCCGAGGTAGGTGGCCCGATCCTTGGCGGTCCACTCCCACTCCCGCTTGGAGAGGAAGTCGAACGGCGGGGGGAACGTGTCGGTGTTGAGCGTGGTCTCGATCTGGAAGACCTTCACGCCGGCGTCGACGAGCACCTGGCCCATCCGCCAGTTGCTCTTGTGCAGCTCGCTGCGGTGCGAGTCCATGAAGCTGTGGCTGGCCTCCATCGTGCGGGGGTTGTGGTGGTGGCGCAGCGAGCGATAGCTCGCCAGCCCCGTGGCCGTCGACTTCCAACCGCCGTCCATCGGGACGAGGTTGATGTTGACGTAGACGAGGAGGTCGGACTCGGCCGCCCGCTTGCTGATCTCGACCTCCTCGCCCTCCGGCGTCGAGCCGAGGAGGACGAGCTGGTCCGGGTCCTCGGCGTCGTGCTGGTAGAGGAGGCCGCGGGGCTCGAAGGCGTCGTAGACGCGGTCGCCGACGGCGTGGCGCAACTCGGCCTCGGTCATGCGCCGATGGAGGGCGAGGGCGGCGATCAGGTGGACGTCGTCGACCCCGGCCTCCGCCGCCATGTCGAGCACGGCCTCGATGACGCGCTGGCGGATGTCCGGCCGGCGCATCTTGGGTAGCGGCAGGCTCACGTCGTCGAAGGCGATGGTGAGCTTCATCCCGGGCCGCAGGAGCGCCGGCAGCGGATCCTGGTCGAGCGGGTGCAGCAGCGCCTGGCGGATCGCGCCGTCGACGTCGTCGAGCGGCTCGAGCGGCTCGGGCGGGTAGATGACCCGGCTGCGGTCGGCGGGGAGCTGTTCGAGGGTGAAGCCCTCGCCGCGCCAGAACAACGACGGTGGCGTGGACCGGTCCACCTCGAGCACGAATCCGGGGCGGGGCATGGCTAGCGACTCCTTGGCTGGGGTTCGAACGCCACCTTGATCGCGCCGCGCCGCCCCGCCGCGGCGGCGTGGGCGATCGCGTCGACGTGGTCGGTGAGCGGGTAGGTGGCCGACAGCCAGCGCTCGGCCTCGATCGCGTCGGCGAGTTCGCGGGCGAGAGCGAAGGTGCGCACGCGCCGGCCGTCGGGCAAGGTCTCGGTCCCATAGGTGTAGGCGCCGACGAGCTCGGTCTCCCGGTGCCAGAGACCGGTGAGGTCGAGGGTGACCTCGCCCGGCATCCCCATCAGCACGACCCGGCCACGTGGCCGGGTGATGCGCAGGGCGTCGGCGATCGAAGCCTCGGTGCCGACGGCGTCGATCGTCGCGTGGGCTCCGGAGGACAGCTGGTCGCCGATCACGTGACAGCCGGCGAGACGGCGCACAGCGCGGGAGAGCTCGGCGGCCGGCACGACCTCGGCTGCGCCCAACCGGCGGGCTTCGCGCTGCTGGTGCGGGTAGCGGGCGCCGACGACGACCCGAACTCCCGGGCAGTACCGGAGGAGGCCGGCAGTCGCGGCGAGTCCCATCGTGCCGGCGCCGAGGACGGCGACGAGCGGCGCGTCGGCGGTGGCGACCGACGGCGTCGCCGCGGCCATCAGCGCGGCGTGGATCCCGGCGGCGAGCGGCTCGACGAGCACGGCCCGTTCGTCCGGGACGTCGTCGCCGATCGGATGCAACTGGCTGTCGTGGGCGACGAACTCGGGCGACCACCCACCGCCGGTCGAGCAGCAGAACCCGGTCTGGATCCCCGGCTCGAGCGTCCCGGTGGCGAGGTGGGCGTAGTCGTCACCGTCGCCGGGCGCGGCACCGTCGAACGGCGGCGGGAAGCCGCGCGCCTCGTGGCCGAGCACCGGCTCGAGGACCACGCGACGACCGTCGTCGAGCTCACCGACGACCTCATGGCCGGGCACGAACGGGAAGCTGACCCAATCGTCGAAGTACGTCGAGGCGTGGCCCTCGATCATCGACAGGTCCGACCCGCAGATCCCGCTCAGTCGTGGGCGGACCCGGTGCCAGCCCGCCCCCGGCAGCTCCGGCGGCTCGACCGTCGTGTACTCGAGCGGCCCGATCCGCACCGCCGCCGCCGGCGCCAGCGCCGACGCGACCCGCGCCAGCCCGAGCCGCGCGACCGAGCGTTGGACTTGCAGCGCTTTCATCTTCCCCATCCGAGGTTTTCGGAGCACCCGAGGTTTTTCAGCGCCCCGTCCGGTCCGGAAACCCTCGGGTGCAGCGAAAACCTCGGATGCCGCGACGTCATGCGAACCTCCGGCGGCGTTCGCGCTCGACCATGACGGGGCCGATCGGGCAGGAGGGGGCGGGGGCCGCCGGACGCCTTGGCCCAGTGCTCGACGAGCCAGCCGCGCTTGCGGGCGATCGCGGCGAGGCGGGTCTCTGGGTTCACCGCGACGGGGAACCCGACCGCCTCGAGCAACGGCAGGTCGCTGGTCGAGTCGGCGTAGGCCACACTCTCGTCGAGCCGGAAACCTTCCCCCGCGCAGTACTCGGCCAGGATCTGCGCCCGGGTCTCCCCGGTCGGCGGCACCTGCACCATCTCGCCCGAGTACGTGCCGTCCGGGCGCACGCTCATCTCGGCGGCGATGATCTCGTCGAACAGCGGGCGCAAGCCCTCGACGGCGAAGTCGAGGGCGCCGGTGATCAGCAGCGTGCGATGGCCGAGGGCGCGGTGCTCCCGCACCCGCCGCAGCCCGGCCGGGAACCCCTTCGTCAGGATCAGCTCCGACAGCAGCTCGCGGGCGTCGAGTTCGATCTGCGCGACGGGCGCGTCCTCGTAGCGCCGGTAGAAGTGACGCAGGAAGTCGGTCCGGTCGCGGCGGTCGAGCTTGAGCAGTCCGGGCGCCTCGGTGAGCGTGCGCAGCACGTAGCGCAGCCGTTCGCCGCGGTCGAGGCGGCGGGTGGCCAGCCACGAGTAGCTCTCGACGACGTTGCTCGCGATGAGCGTGTTCTCCAGGTCGAAGGCGGCGATGTGGCGGTCGGGGGAGAGGACTTGCCGGCGCAGCCGGGCCGTGCGGTCCGTGCGGGTCTTCCCGGGATGGGTCTTGACCCGGGCGTGCTGCACGATCGACGGCAGGTGGACGTCGCGGATGTACGTGGGCCAGTCGATCACCCGCGGGTCGAACGCGAATGCCGCCTGGTCGGTGGCGTCGAGGCCGTCCCACATTTGCAGCAGGTGGTCGATCTGGTAGATCGCCTCGCACTCGGTGTAGAGCCCGTACAGCTCGACGTACTCGAGCGCCCGCTCGACCTCCGTCCGCTTGGTCTCGAGTCGCGCCGACAGCTCGGCCTGCTTGCCCCGCAACGGCAGCGACTGGAGCAGCTTCTCGCCCGTCGTGATCACCTTCTTCGCCCGCGTGAGCTGGGCCTGCACCCGGCCCCGCCCAGGGAAGTCCCACTCGGGCACCACGATCGGCTGGCCCTCGGCGTCGTACAGCGGGTGCTCGAGGAACCACCCGCTCACGTTGTCGACGAGCACGCGGTACTTGAACGGGTTGACCCCTCCCGATGCGACCTGACAGATCGGCGGGGCCTGGTCCGGCCCGAGCGCGGCGACGGCGATGATCGCCGCCACGACGAGGTCGACGGGGATCACGTCGACCGTCCCCTCCGGAACGCCGGGAAACTCGCGCAGCAGGCCCCTGGCGTAGGAGATGATCACCGGCTCGGCCATGCGAAAGCCGCGGATCCAGCCGGGACGCGGTTCGGCCAGCGCCGACTCGATGATCGACGGGCGCACGATGCTCACCGGAACGGCGCCCTTGGAGTCGACCAGCGCCTGTTCACCGAGCGCTTTGGTGAAGGCGTAGGCGTCGGGCCATCCGACGCTCGCCGCCCGCGCCCGCCCGGCCTCGATCAGCCGGTCGCGCACCCACTTCGCGCGCAGCTGCTCGGTCTTGGCCGCGAGGGCGGGGGCGCCGGCCGCGCCGAGCTCGGCCCTGGCGGCCGACCGGAGCTCGGTCAGGCGGCCAGGATCGCGGCTGGCGGTCTCGGAGTCGCCGCGCAGTCGCCGGGCGGCCGCGACCTCCGCCCGCCAGTCGAGGCCGAGATCGAACGGTCCGGCGCTGACGAGCTCCTCGGGCGCCGTCCCGCGGCGGTTGCCGGCGACGTAGCACGTCGACACGGCGACGAGATGGGGAGTGACGGCGAGCTCGCCGAGCAATGTCGCGATGCGCATCGGCCCGAGCAGGTTGACCTCCACCGCGGTGTCGAGGGGAGAGTCGAACGACACCGCGGCGGCGGCGTGGATCACGACGTCGCACGACGCGAACACGGCCCGATCGTCGGTCGACAGGCCGAGGCCGTCGGTGCCCACGTCGCCGGAGATCGTCGTGATCCGCCGTCCGGTCAGCGCCTCGAACGACTCCGCCGCCCCGTCGGCGCGGCATTCGGCGCGGAGGCGGTCGAAGGCGTCGTTGCGCAGCAGCTCGCGCTCGACGCGCCGGGCCGCGGGGGAGCGCTTCCCGGAGCGGACGACGAGTACCAGCTCGCAGCCGGGCACCGACCGGAGCAGCCGCTCCACCAGGGCGGTGCCGACGAAGCCGGTGGCTCCGGTGATGGCGATGCGCTTGCCGGCGAGCGACTCGGCGATCACGCCAGCCATCTCTAGCACATCTCTCTACCAAATGGTAGACAGAGTCCCCGTGGCGACCGTCGCGCCCACGACCCGCGACCGGATCCTGGCTGCCGCTCTCGATCTGTTCGGCACCCGGGGGGTCGACGCGGTGTCGCTCGACGACATCGCCGCAGTCGTCGGGATACGCAAGCAGACCGTCCTCTACTGGTTCGCCAGCAAGGAGGAGCTCGTCGATTCGGTCCTCGAAGCCGCGGCCGCCGAGCTTGCCGTCGTCGTCGGCGCGGCGGTGCGGGCTGCACCCGACGATCCGCTCGCGCGCGTCGACGCGGTGGTGCGGGCGGTGTTCCGCCCGGCCGTTCGCCGACCGGCCCTGCTCGGGCTGGTGCGCGAGTTGAGTCGCCTTCCGGGCGAGCAGGCGGAGCGGCTGCGGGCCCACGTCGACCCGCTCATCGAGCAGGCTGTCGAGTTCCTCGCCGCCGAGATGGATGCGGGGCGGCTGCGGCGGGGCGACCCGCGACTCGTCGCCGCCCTCGCCTACGCCACGGTGACCGGTATCGCCACCGAGCCCGAGGCGCTCCGCGGCGTGGGTTGGGAGCCAACAGCCGCCGGGCTGCGGCGGCTCCGGGCCGAGCTGCGCGCGTTCCTCCGGGCCGCCCTGGCACCCTGACGTCAGGCGATCTTGTCCACGAACTCGGTCACCACCGCCAGCGTCTCCGCCGGCGCCTCCAGGTGGGGAGCGTGCCCAACACCCGGCAGAACAACCCGGGTACATTCGCCGCGCACGCCCCGTTCGATCGCGTCGAGCTGGGCGAGCGTGCCGTACGGATCGGCATCTCCCTGGACCAGCAGCACGGGACACGTGACTCCGGCGAGCCGGTCCTCGATGTTCCACGACCGGAACTCCGGTGCCAGCCACACGTCGTTCCACCCGCGGAACATGCCGTCGGGATCGTCGTGGTGGCGGGCGAGGCGACCAGCCAGATCGCCCGCCTCGTAGCTGCGCCGGGCCGCGTCGATCCCCTCGATCGAGCGGTCCTCGACGAACACGTGCGGCGCCAGCAGCGCCAGGCCAGACACTTCGCCGCAGCCGGCGTACAGCAGGGCGATCGACGCCCCGTCGCTGTGCCCGACGAGGAGCGGCGCGGTGATGTCGAACCGCGCGAGCAGTGCCGGCAGGACGGCGTCGGCCTCGTCGTGCATGTAGTCGACCCGGCGTGGACCCGCCAGCGGCTGGCTGTGGCCGTAGCCCTGGCGGGAGTAGACGAGCAGTTCCGGTTCCCCACACGCCCGGCGGACGTCGGTGGGGAACGATCGCCAGAGGCCGATCGAGCCGAGCCCCTCGTGCAGGAACACGAGGGCGGGCGGCGTCCCCGGCGTGTGCTCGACGTCGAGGGCGGTGCCACCGACGGAGACCAGGGTCACGGGGCGTCGGCGAGCTGCTCGCGTAGGGCGTAGCGACGGATCTTGCCGGTCGCCGTCCTGGGCAGCGTCGGCGACCTCGATCACCCGTCGCGGTCGCTTGAACGCGGCCATCCGCTCCCGGCAATGGGCATCGATCGCGGCCGGGTCGATCGTCGCCCCGGCCCGGGGCAACGACGAAGGCGACAGTCTCCTCGAGGCCGTCGGCGTTGCGCGCTCCGACGACCGCCGCTTCGAGCACGTCGGGGTGCTCGATGAGCGCGCTCTCGACCTCGGCCGGGGAGACCCAGATGCCACCGGCCTTGATCATGTCGTTGTTACGGCCGAGGAACGTCCAGTGCCCATCCTCCGAGCGCACGTAGACGTCGCCGGTGCGCAGCCAGCCGTCGACGAACGCCGCGGCAGTCGCCTCCTCCCGCTGCCAGTACCCGGTGGCGATCGACGGTCCGTGGACGTGGAGGTACCCGGGCGTGTCCGGCGTCGGTGACATCGGCGCCGTCGTCGTCGAGCAGCCGGGCCGTGTAACCGGGCACCGGTTTCCCGCTCGAGCCCGGGCGCTGGTCGGTGAACGTGTTGGAGAGGAAGATGTGCAGCGCCTCGGTCGTCCCGATGCCGTCGAGCACGGGGTGGCCGAACCGCTCTTCGGAAAACCGACGTTGCAGATCGGCCGGGAGCGATTCACCCGCGGTCACCGTGCAGCGCACCGAGGCGAACGTCTCGGCCGGGGCGTCGGTGTCGAGCAGCGCGGCGACGAAGCCCGGCGTGGCGAAGAACAGCGTCGGTCGTTCGGTCCGGACGAGCTCGAGAGATGCCCGAAGGGGTCGGGGGGGCCGGCTCGAGGATGGTCGTGGCCCCGGCGGAGAACGGGAACGTGAGCGAGTTGCCGAGGCCGTAGGCGAAGAACAGCTTGGCCACCGACAGGAAGCGGTCGTCGAGCTGCACACCGAGGACCTCGCGGCCGTACGTGTCCGCGGTGGCCTGGAGGTTGCCGTGAAGGTGCATCACTCCCTTGGGCAGGCCGGTTGTCCCGGAGCTGTAGAGCCAGAACGCTGGGGAAGACTCCACGGTCGGAGCGACCGGTACCTCGCTCGCGTCGGAGAACCGCCGACCAGGCGTGCGTCGGCACTGCGTTCTCGGTGTCGATCTCTCCGACGACCACCGTGGCGCGACGGTCGTTGCGCGGTGGACGATGGGGGCGATCCGGTCAGCCTGCTGCGCCGACGTGACGAGTAGACGAGCACCCGCGTCGGCGACGATCGCGGCCAGCTCGTCGCCGGTGAGCATCGTCGACAGCGGGATCGGCACGACGCCCGACCGCAGGCCGCCAAGGAACCAGGCGATGAATGCCGGCTCGTCGTTGATCACCATGGCGACCCGGTCGCCGACACCGAGGCCGAACTCCTGCAGCGCGTTCTGAGCCCGCCAGACCTCGGCCTGCACGTCGTCGTAGGTCAGTGACTCGCCCGCCGTGCGGATCGCCACCCGCGCGCCGCGCCCGGCGTCGACGTGGCGATCGAGCAGCCAGGCCGCGGCGTTGTAGTTCGCCATCGCTCAGACCTTGACGTACTCGAAGTCGAGCGGTTTGGCGTGGACTCCCGTGGACGGCGGCGCGAGCCAGCCCGCCATCTTCCCCGGCTCGGTGACGCGCACCATCAACGATTCGACGTGGTCGCGGTCGGCCCGTGACGGGAGCCACGAGTCCACCGAGGCGGCCCACTCCTCCTCCGTGAGGAGCTGGCCGTCAGGGCTGACCCGCCGGCCGGCGAATGTGCCCACGGCGCGGTTGAAGCCGACGTGGGGGAGGGTGAGCTCGGAGTCGACGTCGGCGAGGATGCGGTTCCAGCGGTCGATGCCCTTGCGGGAGTCGGCGATGAAATCCTCACGGAGCGTCTCGTTGAGCGCCGAGAGCTGGGGCGCCTCCCGCTCGGCGAGGCCGTCGTCCGTCGCCACCGGCACCATTCGCGTCGATTCCTTCAACTGGTGATCGTCGTCGCGGTCCTCCTCCTTGAACCGGCCCTTCAGGCCGGCGGCGAAGTAGTTGGCGGCGTTGGTCGAAGTCTCGGCGCCGAAGAGGTCGAGCGACACGGTGTAGTGGAAATTGAGGTAGCGCTGGAGGGTCCCGATGTCGATGCCGCCATGGGGGCGGATGTCGTCGGTGTCGTGCTCCTTCATCAGCTCCGCCGTCCGTTGCACCACCCGCCCGACGCCGGTGGCGCCGACGAACATGTGGTGGGCCTCCTCCTTGAGCATGAAGTCGCACGTGCGCGACAGCGGGTCGAACGCCGACTCCCGGAGGGAGGCGAGCTGGAACTTGCCGTCGCGGTCGGTGAAGTACGTGAACATGTAGAACGACAGCCAGTCAGGCGTCGGCTCGTTGAACGCGCCGAGGATGCGCGGCTTGTCGGCGTCTCCGGAGTGGCGCTCGAGCATCTCGTCGGCCTCGTCGCGACCGTCGCGGCCGAAGTAGCGGTGCAGCAGGTACACCATCGCCCACAGGTGGCGGCCCTCCTCGACGTTGACCTGGAACAGGTTGCGCAGGTCGTACAGGCTCGGCGCGGTGGTGCAGAGGTGCCGCTGCTGCTCGACCGAGGCCGGCTCGGTGTCGCCCTGCACGACGACCAATCGACGCAGGTCGGCGCGGTGCTCACCGGGGATCTCCTGCCACACGGGCTCGCCCATGTGGTCGCCGAAAGCGATCCGGCGGTCGGGCTCCGGCTCGGCCAGGAAGACCCCCCAGCGGTAGTCGG
This sequence comes from uncultured Acidimicrobiia bacterium, assembly GCA_963755235.1. Taxonomy (GTDB): domain Bacteria; phylum Actinomycetota; class Acidimicrobiia; order Acidimicrobiales; family Ilumatobacteraceae; genus JALZMG01. Next base: position 19,332 of record CAVWJT010000002.1, on the reverse strand, counting down.
GCATCTCGACATGGTCGAAGTGCGCCCATCCCTCCTTGCCGACCGCCACTGCCGTCCGGAGGTACACCGGCCGGTCCTGGTAGGCAACTGGACCGAGCTGGCGCCACCACTCGACGAACTTGGGCTGCCACGACTCCAGCGCCCGCTGCAGCCGCCGGTCGCCGGCCAGGTCGACGTTGTTGGGGATCTTGGCGTCGATGTCGATGGAGGTCATCTCACACCCTCTCTCGGTCGAAGTTGGGGCGGGAGCCGGTGCCGAAGCGACGCAGCGCGCCCTCTGGCGCCGACTGCGTTGGGACGCTGGAAGATCCAGTTCTGCCACGCCGTGAGACGGGCGAAGATCTTGGTCTCCATCGTCTCGGGGCCGGCGAACCGGAAGCTCGCCTCCATCCCGGTGAGCGCGTCGGGGGAGAAGCTGTTGCGCTCCTCGAGCATCACTCGCACCTCGTCCTCCCAGTCGATGTCGTCCGGAGCGAACGTGACCAGCCCGGCGTCGAGCGCCTCCTGGGCGAGCAGGTGCTTGCCGATCTGTTCGCGGGCCACGGCGAGGGCGTCGTCGCGGCCGAACATGCGGGTGGCCAGACGCGACAGCCCGTTCGCCATCGGGTACCACCCTTCGTTGGCCGCCGTGAGCCGGAGCGTCGGTGGCGGCGGCGAGCTGTCGTCCTCCCACGTCCCGTCGAGCATGAACGTGCGGTCAGCGGCGAGGGCGAGCTCGGCCAGCGTTCCGGTGAAGCAGCTTCCCGGCTCGACAAGGGTCACCACCGTGCGGGCGGAATGGTCGAGACGCTTCAGCGTGCGCATCCAGTAGAGGCGGACTTCGCGAGCGAGCCAGTGATCGGTGGCGAGGACCTCCTCCGCGGCAGCCACTGCGTCAGGGTCGCCGACGGACTTGACCACCCACGTCCCGAGCTCCGGCTCGTTGAATCGCAAGTGCAAGATGGCGTCGTCGAGCTGACGGGCGAGGGAGAGCACCCAGGCGCCGGCTCCGGCGGCGGCGAGCTCGTCGCCGGTCGCCGGCTGCTCGCCGCGCGGACCCGCCACGGTGAGGACGGCCGAACCGAGCTCCCGGTCCAACTCGACGCGCAGATCGGCGTAGGCGATCGAGTCACCATCGGCGGTCCGGTCGACGGGTGTGAGCTCGATGCCCTCGGCATCGTCGGGGCGGTCGGACTCGGCGGCCCGCGCGGTCGCCCGCTCCGCAACCAGCTCGTCGAACCCGCTCCGTGGTGCCGCGGCGTCGACCAGGCCCCACGCGAGCGCTTGCCCGGCCTTGACCCCCTCGGTCCGCGTGGCGAAGACGTCGGCCAGGTCGCGGCGCACGTGGCGCTTGTCGACGAGCCGGGTCAAGCCGCCGGTGCCCGGAAGGACCGCGAGCAGTGGAACTTCGGGGAGGGACACCGCGGTCGCCCGATCGTCGATCATGAGGATCTCGTCACAGGCGAGAGCGAGCTCGTACCCGCCACCGGCCGCGGTGCCGTTCACCGCGGCGATCCACGCCTGCCCAGAGTTGGCAGTCGCGTCCTCGATGCCGTTGCGCGTCTCGTTGGTGAACTTGCAGAAGTTGACCTTGTGGGCGTGCGAGGAGCCGGCGAGCATCTGGATGTTGGCCCCGGCGCAGAACACGTTGTCGATGCCGCCGGTCACCACAACCGTCTTGACGCCAGGATGCTCGAAGCGCAGCCGCTGGACGATGTCGTAGAGCTCGATGTCGACTGAGAGGTCGTACGAGTTGAGCTTGAGCTCGTAGTCCTCGCGCAGGCCCGCGTCCGGGGTCACCGTCAGGCGCAGCGTCGCCACCGGCGGGTCGACCGCGAGCTGCCAGTGCCGGTAATGGGCGGGATCGACGGCGAAGGTGATCGGCTGGTCACTCACTCGCGTCGATCCTAAGCGGGTGTTCGCCGTCTCTCGACGAGCACACCGATCCCGTCGAGCACCCGCCGCAGGCCGAACTCGAAGGCGAACTCGGTGTCGTACGCGCCCTGATAGTGCTCGGTGGCCGGCGACTCCGACGCGCTGGCCGTCGAGGGGGATAGCGCTCGGCGTCGAACACCTGGTTGAGGAAGGGGGCGAGCGCGGTGCGCACCAGTCATCGTCGGTCTGGCCCGGCTGCGCCCTCGCCCGCTCGGCGTGGACCGCCGCTTCGACCGCGGCGCGTACGTAGCCGATGACGAGGTTCAGGACCGCGTCCATCTCGACGTCGGTCAGCCCGATCCCCTCGACCGCGGTGAGCTCGCGTTCGGGCCGGCGGAATCGTGACTTGACGGGCTGATCTACCCCACCCTCTGGTTCTTCGCGTCGTACCATACATTCGCGCGTCCATCTCGACGTCGGTCAGCCCGATCCCCTCGACCGCGGAGAGCTGCGTTCGGGCCCGCGGAATCGTGACTTGACGGGCTGATCTACCCTGGGGGGTGGAGGTGATCTGATGCGAGCCGAAGTCGGTGACGTGCTCCACGTGCGGGGTAGAACGGTCGGCATGGCGGAACGCCAGGGTCAGGTCGTCGAGGTCCGCGGCGCCGATGGCGCCCCTCCGTATCTCGTGCGCTTCGACGACGGGCACGAGGCCTTGGTGTTCCCGGGCTCAGACTGCGTCGTCGAGCACCCCAACAACTGACGCGCGCCGTTCTGTCGTTTGCGACGGGCCCGATCCGGCCGGTTCCAAAACACAGAACGGGGTTCAGTGCTTGGTGTTTCGGCGGCGGCGGCCGTGGCGCTCGACCGCGAGCTCGACGAGACGGTCGATCAGGGCGGGGTAGGGCAGCCCGGCCGCCTGCCACAGCTTGGGGTACATCGAGATCGGGGTGAACCCCGGCATCGTGTTCGCCTCGTTGCACAGGAAGCCGCGGCCGCCCTCCTCGAAGAAGAAGTCGACGCGAGCGAGCCCGTCGCAGCGCAGGACCTCGAACACCCGCACGGCGAGCGCCCGCACCTCCTCCGTCTCGGCGGCCGGGAGCGGAGCCGGGACGAGGAGTTGGGCGCCGTCGGTGACGTACTTGTCCTCGTAGTCGTAGAACTCGGCGCCAGGGACGATCTCCCCTGGCCCGGACGCCTCGGGGTGGGTGCCGCCGAGCACGGCGACTTCGATCTCCCGGCCGACGACGGCTTCCTCCGCGACCACCCACTCGTCGTAGGTCAGCGCGTGGTCGATTCCGTCGCGCAGCTCCTCCACGGTGTGGGCCTTGGTGACGCCGACCGACGACCCCATGTTCGACGGCTTGACGAAGCACGGCAGGCCGAGCTCGTCGGCCAGCTGCGCCGGCAGGCCCGGCGTGCGCTGGTGGTCGGCGAAGGCGTGGAAGCGGGCCTGGGCGATGCCGTTGGCGGCGAGCACCTGCTTGGCCGTCGCCTTGTCCATCGCCAGCGCCGAACCGAGCACGCCGGAGCCGACGTAAGCGACGTCGGCGAGCTCCAGCATCCCCTGCACGGTGCCGTCTTCGCCGAGCGGGCCGTGCAGCAACGGCAGCACGACCGTGCGCTCGCCCTCGGGTGCGTCGTCGGCGAGCACGGCGGCCGCCGAGACGGCCGGGCCGTGCGGATCGAGCTTGTCGGGCAGCTCCGCCTGCCCGGTGGCCAGCGCCTCGCGGGCGCCCTCGGCGAGCGCCCACTCGCCGTCGGTCGAGATGCCGATCGGCGTGACGCGGTACTTCGCGGTGTCGATCGCCCGCAGGACGTGGGTGGCGGTGACGCAGCTGACGTCGTGCTCCGCCGACTGACCGCCGAACAGCACCACGAGGTGGGTCCGGTCGCCAGGCACGACCGCGACGGTACCGTTCGCGGGCGTGAGGATCCGGGCATCCGAGGCGGCCGCAGCGATCGGCGGCCGTCTCGTCGGGCCGGACGTCGAGATCACGGGGGCCGCCTTCGACTCCCGCTCGCTGCGGCCCGGTGACCTGTTCGTGCCGATCGTGGCGGCGAGGGACGGGCACGACTTCGTCGCCGACGCGATCGCCGCCGGGGCAGCCGCCTACCTGACCAGCCGCCCGTCGCTCGCCGCGCCGCAGCCATCCACGGTCGCGGCGATCGAGGTCGCCGACACCGGCGACGCGCTCATGGCGCTGGCCGGCTGGGCCCGCCCTCGCCTCCCCGGCACCGTGGTCGGCATCACCGGCAGCGTCGGTAAGACCAGCACCAAGGACCTCGTCGCCGCGGCGGTGGCCGTGGATCGACGGGTCGCCGCCAACGAGCGCAGCTTCAACAACGAGCAAGGACTTCCCGTCACGATCATCGGCGCCGCGGAGGACACCGAGGTCGTCGTACTCGAGATGGGCATGCGCGGGCTCGGCGAGATCGCCCGTCTCTGCGCGGTCGCCCGTCCCGACATCGGTGTCGTCACCGGGGTCGCCGCCGCGCACACCGAACGAGTGGGTGGGCTCGCCGGGGTCGCCCGGGCCAAAGGGGAGTTGGTGGACGCCCTACCGGCTACGGGCACGGCGGTCCTCAACGTGGACGACCAGGCCGTGGCGGCGATGGCAGAGAGGACGGGCGCGGAGGTCATCACGTTCGGACGCTCCAAGACCGCCGACGTGCGCATCGAGCGCTTGCAACTCGATCGCCTGGCTCGACCGCGATTCGTCGCCCGTACCCCGTGGGGGACGGTCCCGGTTGCCCTTGCCGTCACCGGTGGCCACATGGCCATGAACGCTGCCGCGGCGCTCGCCGTGGCCGGGATCGTCGATGTCGACCTGACCCGCGTGTCCGTCGCCCTCGGCTCGGCGACCGTCTCGTCGATGCGGATGCAGGTGGTCTCCGTCGCCGCCGGGGGCGTCGTGATCAACGACGCCTACAACGCCAATCCGACGTCGATGCGGGCGGCGCTGGACGCGCTGGCGAACGTCGACGCCCGGCGGCGGATCGCCGTCGTCGGGATGATGGCCGAGCTCGACGAGCCGGGCGCGGCCCATCGGGAGGTCGCCGCCCACGCCGAGGCGCTGGGCGTCGAGCTGATCGCGGTGGGCACCGACTGGTACGGGATCGCGCCGGTCGAGCCCGCCGACGTGGTCGCGGCGCTGGTTCCGGTGGAGAAGGGAACCGCGGTCCTGGTCAAGGCGAGCCGGGCCGTGGGCCTGGAGCGCGTTGCCGACGCTCTGATCAGTGCGCGCTGATCGGCTGGTACCGTCCAGGTCATGACGCCGGAGGCCGGTGCCGTGAACGTGACGATGGCCGCGCTCGCCCGCAACGCGGCGGAACGCTTCGGCGAGGGAATCGCCGCCCGGTCTCTGCGCGACGGCCAGTGGGTGGATCTCACCTACGCGGGACTCTGGCAGCAGGTCCGCGACGTTGCGTTGGGACTGGTGGCGCTCGGTGTCGAAGTCGGCGATCGGGTCAGCATCCTCGCCAACACGCGCGTCGAGTTCACCGTCGTCGACCTCGCCGCCTCCACGACCGGCGCGATCGTGGTTCCGGTCTATCCGAGCAACTCAGCCGACGAATGCGAGTGGGTCGTCGGCGACTCTGGCGCCAAGGTGATCATCTGCGAAGACGCCGGCCAGGTCGCCAAGATCGACGAGGTGCGGGCGGGATTGCCCGACCTCGAGCACGTGATCGTCATCGACGGTGAGGCACCCGGTGCGCTGTCGGTCGCCGACGTCGTGGCACGCGGGGCGGGGGTGGAGGCCGAGCGACTGGACGAGCGGGCGGAAGCGGTCGGCCCGGACGACGCCTGCCTGATCATCTACACGTCCGGGACCACCGGGCGGCCAAAAGGGGTCGTCCTCACCAATAAGGGATTCGCGGCCGGGCGGCGATGCGCCGTGGACATGCAGCTGTTCGGTCCTGGCGACGTCGTCTACCTCTATCTTCCCCTCGCCCACGTGTTCGCCCAGCTCATCCAAGCGGACTGCATCGAGGTTGGGGCAACGATCGCCTACTGGAGCGGCACATATGCAGATCGTCGGCGAGCTCGGCCAGGTCAGGCCGACCGTTCTGCCGTCCGTGCCGCGTATCTTCGAGAAGGTCTACGCCGTCGCCAGCCGCTTGGTTCCACCCGAACGGCAGGAGGAAGTAGCCCAGGCAATTCATCTGGACATCAAGATCCAGCGGGCGCGGCGATAAGGCGCCGACGTGCACGAGGCCGAGGCGGAGGCGTTCGAGCAGTCCGACGCCGAGATGTTCGCCCTCGTCCGCGGAATCTTCGGCGGCAATGTCCACCTTGCGATCTCCGGGGCGGCGCCGATCGCCCCCGAGATCCTCGAGTTCTTCTACGCCGCGGGAGTGCCGGTGTTCGAGGGGTGGGGGATGATCGAGACCACTCGCTCGCACGCTCAACCTCCCCACACGTTCAAATTTTGCACGATCGCCAGCCGTTCAATAGTGTGAACTATTGATAGCACACGTGAGATCGAGATCGCCTGAGAGATCCTGCTCAATAGTATTCGCTTCTGCAAACCACGCTATGCGCTCTTGTCCTCGTAGTCGTAGAACTCGGCGCCAGGGACGATCTCCCCTGGCCCGGACGCCTCGGGGTGGGTGCCTCCGAGCACGGCGACTTCGATCTCCCGGCCGACGACGGCCTCCTCCGCGACCACCCACTCGTCGTAGGTGAGCGCGTGGTCGATCCCGTCGCGCAGCTCCTCCACGGTGTGCGGCCTTGGTGACGCCGACCGACGACCCCATGTTCGACGGCTTGACGAAGCACGGCAGGCCGAGCTCGTCGGCCAGCTGCGCCGGCAGGCCCGGCGTGCGCTGGTGGTCGGCGAAGGCGTGGAAGCGAGCCTGGGCGATGCCGTTGGCGGCGAGCACCTGCTTGGCCGTCGCCTTGTCCATCGCCAGCGCCGAACCGAGCACGCCGGAGCCGACGTACGCGACGTCGGCGAGCTCCAGCATCCCCTGCACGGTGCCGTCCTCGCCGAGCGGGCCGTGCAGCAACGGCAGCACGACCGTGCGCTCGCCCGCCGGTGCGTCGCCGGCGAGCACGGCGGCCGCCGAGACGGCCGGGCCGTGCGGATCGAGCTTGTCGGGCAGCTCCGCCTGCCCGGCGGCCAGCGCCTCGCGTGCGCCCTCGGCGAGCGCCCACTCGCCGTCGGTCGAGATGCCGATCGGCGTGACGCGGTACTTCGCGGTGTCGATCGCCCGCAGGACGTGGGTGGCGGTGACGCAGCTGACGTCGTGCTCCGCCGACTGACCGCCGAACAGCACCACGAGGTGGGTCCGGTCGCCAGGCACGACCGCGACGGTACCGTTCGCGGGCGTGAGGATCCGGGCATCCGAGGCGGCCGCAGCGATCGGCGGCCGTCTCGTCGGGCCGGACGTCGAGATCACGGGGGCGGCCTTCGACTCCCGCTCGCTGCGGCCCGGTGACCTGTTCGTGCCGATCGTGGCGGCGAGGGACGGGCACGACTTCGTCGCCGACGCGATCGCCGCCGGGGCAGCCGCCTACCTGACCAGCCGCCCGGCGCTCGCCGCGCCGCAGCCATCCACGGTCGCGGCGATCGAGGTCGCCGACACCGGCGACGCGCTCATGGCGCTGGCCGGCTGGGCCCGCCCTCGCCTCCCCGGCACCGTGGTCGGCATCACCGGCAGCGTCGGTAAGACCAGCACCAAGGACCTCGTCGCCGCGGCGGTGGCCGTGGATCGACGGGTCGCCGCCAACGAGCGCAGCTTCAACAACGAGCAAGGACTTCCCGTCACGATCATCGGCGCCGCGGAGGACACCGAGGTCGTCGTGCTCGAGATGGGCATGCGCGGGCTCGGCGAGATCGCCCGTCTCTCCGCGGTCGCCCGTCCCGACATCGGTGTCGTCACCGGGGTCGCCGCCGCGCACACCGAACGAGTGGGTGGGCTCGCCGGGGTCGCCCGGGCGAAAGGGGAGTTGGTGGACGCCCTACCGGCTACGGGCACGGCGGTCCTCAACGCGGACGACCAGGCCGTGGCGGCGATGGCAGAGAGGACGGGCGCGGAGGTCATCACGTTCGGACGCTCCAAGACCGCCGACGTGCGCATCGAGCGCTTGCAACTCGATCGCCTGGCTCGACCGCGATTCGTCGCCCGTACCCCGTGGGGGACGGTCCCGGTTGCCCTTGCCGTCACCGGTGGCCACATGGCCATGAACGCTGCCGCGGCGCTCGCCGTGGCCGGGATCGTCGATGTCGACCTGACCCACGCGTCCGTCGCCCTCGGCTCGGCGACCGTCTCGTCGATGCGGATGCAAGTGGTCTCCGTCGCCGCCGGGGGCGTCGTGATCAACGACGCCTACAACGCCAATCCGACGTCGATGCGGGCGGCGCTGGACGCGCTGGCGAACGTCGACGCCCGGCGGCGGATCGCCGTCGTCGGGATGATGGCCGAGCTCGACGAGCCGGGCGCGGCCCATCGGGAGATCGCCGCCCACGCCGAGGCGCTGGGCGTCGAGCTGATCGCGGTGGGCACCGACTGGTACGGGATCGCGCCGGTCGAGCCCGCCGACGTGGTCGCGGCGCTGGTTCCGGTGGAGAAGGGAACCGCGGTCCTGGTCAAGGCGAGCCGGGCCGTGGGCCTGGAGCGCGTTGCCGACGCTCTGATCAGTGCGCGCTGATCGGCTGGTACCGTCCAGGTCATGACGCCGGAGGCCGGTGCCGTGAACGTGACGATGGCCGCGCTCGCCCGCAACGCGGCGGAACGCTTCGGCGAGGGAATCGCCGCCCGGTCTCTCCGCGACGGCCAGTGGGTGGATCTCACCTACGCGGGACTCTGGCAGCAGGTCCGCGACGTTGCGTTGGGACTGGTGGCGCTCGGTGTCGAAGTCGGCGATCGGGTCAGCATCCTCGCCAACACGCGCGTCGAGTTCACCGTCGTCGACCTCGCCGCCTCCACGACCGGCGCGATCGTGGTTCCGGTCTATCCGAGCAACTCAGCCGACGAATGCGAGTGGGTCGTCGGCGACTCTGGCGCCAAGGTGATCATCTGCGAAGACGCCGGCCAGGTCGCCAAGATCGACGAGGTGCGGGCGGGATTGCCCGACCTCGAGCACGTGATCGTCATCGACGGTGAGGCACCCGGTGCGCTGTCGATCGCCGAGGTCGTGGCACGCGGGGCGGGGGCGGAGGCCGAGCGACTGGACGAGCGGGCGGAAGCGGTCGGCCCGGACGACGCCTGCCTGATCATCTACACGTCCGGGACCACCGGGCGGCCAAAAGGGGTCGTCCTCACCAATAAGGGATTCGCGGCCGGGCGGCGATGCGCCGTGGACATGCAGCTGTTCGGTCCTGGCGACGTCGTCTACCTCTACCTCCCCCTCGCCCACGTGTTCGCCCAGCTCATCCAGGCGGACTGCATCGAGGTCGGGGCGACGATCGCCTACTGGAGTGGGGACACGCGGCAGATCGTCGGCGAGCTCGGCCAGGTCAGGCCGACCGTTCTGCCGTCCGTGCCGCGCATCTTCGAGAAGGTCTACGCCGTCGCGAGCGGCCTGGTTCCACCCGAACGGCAGGAGGAGGTGGCCCAGGCGATCCAGCTGGGGATCAAGATCCGGCGGGCGCGGCGAGAAGGGGCCGACGTGGACGAGGCCGAGGCGGAGGCGTTCGAGCAGGCCGACGCCGAGATGTTCGCCCTCGTCCGCGGGATCTTCGGCGGCAATGTCCACCTCGCGATCTCCGGGGCGGCGCCGATCGCCCCCGAGATCCTCGAGTTCTTCTACGCCGCGGGAGTGCCGGTGTTCGAGGGGTGGGGGATGACCGAGACCACGTCGCTCGGCACGCTCAACCTCCCGGACGCGTTCAAGTTCGGCACGATCGGCCGGCCGGTCGAGGGCGTGGACATCCGGATCGCGGACGACGGCGAGATCGAGATCGCCGGCGAGATCCTGCTCAAGGAGTACTGGCGCAACCCCGAAGCGACGGCGGAGGCGCTCACCGACGACGGATACCTGCGCACGGGCGACCTGGGTTCGATCGACGACGACGGCTTTGTCACGATCACCGGCCGCAAGAAGGACATCATCATCACCGCCGGCGGGAAGAACCTCACGCCGGCCAACCTGGAGGGGGACCTGCGTCGGTCCCGTTTCATCTCGCAGGCGGTGATGTTCGGCGACCGCAAGCCGTACCCGGTCGCGTTGATCACGCTCGACGCCGAGGAGATCGTGCCGTGGGCGGGGGAGCAGGGACTCCCGACCGACGTCGCCGAGCTGGCCGAGCACGACGAGATCCGCAAGCTGATCCAGGCCGAGCTCGACGCGGTCAACGACCGCTACGCCCAGGTCGAGCAGATCAAGCGGTTCAAGATCCTCCACCGGGACTTCACGCTCGAGTCGGGCGAGCTCACCCCGTCGCTGAAGCTCAAGCGCAACGTGATCTACGCCAACTACGCCGGGCACTTCGACGAGCTGTACGTCTGAAACCAGTCAGCCGAGCAGCGTCTCGGCGTAGCCCTCCAGCATCGAGGCGGGCCCGCTGACGAGGAACGTCGTCAGGCACGTGTCCCGCCACGCGGCGAGCTCCTCCCGGATCTTCTCGGGCGGACCGACGAGGGCGACGTCCTCGACCATCGCCAGCGGGATCGCCGCCGCCGCCTCAGCCTTGCGGCCGTCGAGGTAGAGGTCCTGGACCTTGGTCGCGACGTCCTCGTAGCCCATCCGGGCGAACACCTCGAAGTGGAAGTTGGCGCCGCGGGCGCCCATGCCCCCGGCGTAGAGGGCGAGGAACGGGCGTACGAAGTCGGCGCACGCGTTCACGTCGTCGCCGGGGATGACGAACATCGTCGTCACGACCTCGAACTGGTCGGCCTTGTCCGGCTCACTGCTGGCGGCGAAGCCCCGGGCGAGGCAGTCACGGTAGAAGCCGTCCTCTTTGGGGGCGAAGAACATCGGCAGCCAGCCGTCGCCGATCTCGGCGGCCAGGGCGACGTTCTTCGGTCCCTCGGCGGCGATGAAGATCGGGATCCTGCTGCGCAACGGGTGCACCGTCGACTTGAGCGCCTTGCCCAGTCCGGTGCTGTCCTGGAGGGGCAGGTCGTAGAAGTCGCCGTGGTGCTCGACCGGCCCGTCCCGGGCGACGATGCGGCGCACGACGTCGACGTATTCGCGGGTGCGGGCCAGCGGGCGCGGATAGGGCTGGCCGTACCACCCCTCGACGACCTGCGGACCCGATGCCCCGAGCCCGAGGATGAAGCGTCCGCCGGACAGGTGGTCGAGCGTGATCGCGGCCATCGCCGTCGCCGCCGGGGTGCGGGCGGAGAGCTGCACGATGCCGGTCCCGAGGCGGATCCGCTCGGTGTGCGCGCCCCACCAGGCGAGCGGGGTGAGGGCATCGGAGCCGTAGGCCTCGGCTGTCCACACCGAGTCGAACCCGAGCCGCTCGGCCTCCTTGACTGCCTCGAGGGCGCCCTCCGGGGGGCCGGCGGACCAGTACCCGGTGTTGTACCCGAGCTTCACGTCGCGAGTGGTGGCCATGGTCGGAACGGTACTGCGGCGGGTCGCCGGCCCAGGGTGCTTGCCAGCCGTTCGGCGCGGCGGGAGAATGGCGGAGCACCGGGTGCGCCTGCGAGCGAGTGAGCGCCAGCGAACGAGCGCAACAGTCGACTGCCTGCGTGGCCGGGGAAGCCATGAACGGAGCTTGGAGGTGGACGATGCACGTCGCAGCCATCCTGTCGGCCAAGGGTGCAACCGTCGAGGTCGTGGGTCCGGACACTCCCGTGACCGTGGCTGTGCACCGCATGGCCAGTCGCGGCATCGGCTCCCTGGTCGTGGTCGGTGCCGACGACGAGCTGCTCGGCGTGCTCGGCGAGCGGGACGTCGTGCGGGCGATCGATCGCCACGGCGACGGGTTCTCCCGGCTGCGCGTGCGCGACGTGATCGCCCACGGGGTGGCGGCGACCTGCGCCGTCACCGACGATCTCGGCGAGGTGATGCGGCGGATGACACTCACCCGTCAACGCCACCTGCCCGTCCTCGACGGCACCACCCTGGTCGGGATCATCAGCATCGGCGACGTCGTCAAGCACCGCCTCGACGAGCTCGAGCTGCAGACCCACGTCCTCCGCGACGCCTACCTGTCGCGCAGCTGACACCCGCTCTTCCGTTTCCTGCAGCTGGATCGGCCCCCATAGGGGCCGATCCAGCTGCAAGAACGTGATCCGGCCGGGCGTCAGTGGCCGGGCGTGAACGTGATCGGGAGGCGCTCGGGGCCGAAGATGCCGACGGTGTTGGGCTTCCAGGTGATCTCGCCGTCGACGGCGAGGTCGGGCATCCGCCGGGCCAGCAACGGCAGTGCCTCCTGGAGCTCCGCCCGGGCGAGCGCGGCGCCGAGGCAGTAGTGGATCCCCGAGCCGAACGTGAGCTGCGGCTGGCCGCTCGGCTCGCGCGTGATGTCGAACGCCTCCGGGTCGGGGAACACCGACGGGTCCCGGTTGGCGGTGGCCATTGACGGGGCGATGAACGTTCCCGCCGGGAACAGAACGTCGCGGTACTCGATGTCCTCGCTGGCCAGCCGGCCGGTGCCGCGGATCGTCGCCGAAGTAGCGCATGCTCTCCTCGACGGCGCGCGGCGCGATGTCGGGCTGGTCGGCGAGCAGCTTCCACTGCTCGGGGTAGTTGGCGAACAGGGCGACGGTGCAGCCGAGCTGGTTGCGCGTCGTGTCGGTACCGCCGATGATCACCGCCTCCACCATCATCACCAGCTCGTCCGTGGACAGCCGGTCACCCTCCTCCTCGGCCGCGATCAGGTCGGTGAGCAGATCCTCGGCCGGCTTGTCGCGGCGATCGGCGATCAGTTCCCGCGTGTACTCGTCGAGCTCGTCCTGGGCGGCGGCGATGATCGGCAGGTCCTCGTGGAGGTTGCCGTTGAAGATGCGCAGCACGTCGGCGGCCCACCGGCTGAACAGCTTCCAGTCCTCCTTCGGCGCGCCGAGCAGCTCGCAGATGATGGGGATCGGATACGGCTCGCAGATGTCGACGGCGAAGTCGGCGCGCCCGGACGGGGCGACGGCATCGACCAACCCGCCGATCACCTCACGCATGAACGGCCGCAACCGGTCGGCCGCCCGAGGAGAGAACGCCTTGCCGACGAGCCGGCGCAGCCGGGTGTGCTCCTCGCCCTCTGCCGACAGGATCGACGTCCGCCGCCGGGCGAGGTACTCCTCGTCGGTCACCCCGTACAGCTCCATGATCTTGGACGTCGCGCTGTGCCACCGCTTGTCGCGCAACATCGCGACCACGTCGTCGTAGTGGAGGATCGAGAAGCCGAACGGATTGCGGGCGATCCAGCTCGTCTCGGCCGCGGCCAGGCGCTCGGTCAGGAGGTCGAAGTTGGTCTCCACGAGGTCGACCTCCAGCGTCGGCATCTCGAGGTCGAACACGCTGGTCGGCATGGCAGCACCATACGCGGGAGGGTGTCAGCCGGCGAAGGCGGCGAGTGGCTCGACGTACTCCACACCGAGGAACTCGGCGACCGGGGCGTTGGTCACCTTGCCGCCGACCGTGTTGACGCCGTAGGCGATCGCCGGATCGCGCCGGGCGGCCTCCGCCGAGCCGTTCACGGCGACATCCTGGATGTAAGGGAGGGTGGCGTTCGTCAATGCGTAGGTGCTCGTGTTGGGGACCGCGCCGGGCATGTTCCCGACCGCGTAGTGGACGACCCCGTGGGTCTCGTAGACGGGCTCATCGTGGGTGGTCTCGCGCGTCGTCTCGATACAGCCGCCCTGGTCGACGGCGACGTCGACGATCACCGCCCGCGGCTTCATCGCCCGCACCATGTCCTCGCTCACGATGACCGGCGCCCGCCCGCCCGGCACGAGCACGGCTCCGATGACCAGGTCGGCGTCGTACACGGCGCGCTCGATCGCGCCCCGGTTGGACGCCACGGTCATGATCCGGCCCTTGTGAATCTGGTCGACCCAGCGGAGCCGGTCGAGGTTCTTGTCCACCATCACGACCTCGGCCTCCATGCCCGCCGCGATCCACGCCGCGTTCCAGCCGACGTTGCCGGCCCCGAGGACCACCACCTTGGCCGGGCGCACACCCGGTGCGCCGCCCATGAGCACGCCGCGGCCGCCCTTGTGGCGCTCGAGGAAGTGGGCGCCCTGCTGGGGCGCCAGCCGCCCGGCGACCTCGCTCATCGGGGCGAGCAGGGGCAGCGCACCGGTGTCGAGCTGCACCGTTTCGTAGGCGAGCGAGGTCGTACCGGCCGCCAACAGCGCCTTGGCGACGTCCGGGTAGGCGGCGAGGTGCAAGTAGGTGAACAACGTCAGGTCGTCGCGGAGGAACCCGAACTCCTCTTCCTTGGGCTCCTTGACCTTGACCACCAGCTCCTGCGCCCAGGCGTCCTCGGCCGTGGCCACGATGTCGGCCCCTGCCGCCTGGTAGTCGGCGTCGGTGATCGACGCGCCCTCGCCCGCACCGGCCTCGACGCAGACCTGGATCCCGTGGCGCTCGAGCTCGCGGACGCCGTCGGGCGTCATCGCCACCCGGTGTTCGGCGATCTTGATCTCCTTCGGCACGCCGACGGAGTGGATGGCTGTGCTCACGGCCGCCAAGCGTAATTGGAGTGCTTGTTCCGGCGGGGCGCTCATCGTGCTACAACCACTCCATGAAGGCCTTCTCCAACTTCGTCAACGGCAAGCACATCGACGCCTCCGACGGCCGGACGACGGCGGTGATCAACCCGGCGACCGGCGAGCAGTACGGCGAAGCCCCGCTCTCGGGACCCGCCGACGTCGACGCGGCGATGGAGGCGGCCGCCGCGGCGTTCGAGTCGTGGCGCGACACGACGCCGTCGGAACGCTCGCTCGCCGTGTTCCGCATCGCCGACGCGATCGAGTCGCGGGCCGATGAGCTGATCGCCCTGGAGGTGGAGAACACCGGCAAGCCGATCGGGTTGACCCGCTCGGAGGAGATCCCGCCGATGGTCGACCAGATCCGCTTCTACGCGTCGGCCGCCCGCCACCTCGAGGGCAAGAGCGCGGGGGAGTACATGGCCAACATGACGTCGATGATCCGGCGCGAGCCGGTCGGCGTCTGCGCCCAGGTGGCGCCGTGGAACTACCCGATGATGATGGCGGTGTGGAAGTTCGCCCCCGCCATCGCCGCGGGGAACACCGTCGTGCTCAAGCCGAGCGACACGACGCCGGCGAGCACGACCCTGCTCGCCGAGATCGCCGCTGAGTTCCTCCCGCCCGGCGTGTTCAACGTCATCTGCGGCGACCGCGACACGGGCCGGGCGATGATCGACCACGACACCCCGGCGATGGTCTCGGTCACCGGTTCGGTCCGGGCCGGGATGGAGGTCGCGGGCACGGCGGCGAAGCGGCTCAAGCGAGTCCATCTCGAGCTCGGCGGCAAGGCGCCGGTCGTCGTGTTCGACGACGCCGACGTCGAGGCCGCGGTCGAAGGCATCTCCGTCGCCGGCTACTTCAACGCCGGACAGGACTGCACCGCGGCGACCCGCGTCCTCGCCGGCCCGTCCGTGTACGGCGACTTCGTCGACGCCCTCACCCAGGCGGCCAAGGAGACCAAGACCGGGATGCCCGACGACGAGGACGTGCTCTACGGCCCGATGAACAACGCCGACCAGCTGGCCAAGGTGAGCGGCTTCGTCGAGCGGGCACCGGACCACGCCCGCGTCCTCACCGGCGGCGGCCGGCAGGGCGAAGGCGGCTACTTCTTCCAGCCGACGGTCGTCGCCGACCTGCTGCAGGAGGACGAGATGAGCCAGAACGAGGTGTTCGGGCCGGTCATCACCGTGCAGCAGTTCAGCGACGAGGACGAGGCCGTGCGCTGGGCCAACGGCGTCGACTACGGGCTCGCCTCCAGCGTGTGGACGAAGGACCTCGGGCGCGGGCTGCGGATGGCCAAGCGCCTCGACTTCGGCTGCGTGTGGATCAACACCCACATCCCGCTCGTCGCCGAGATGCCGCACGGCGGGTTCAAGCGCTCGGGGTACGGCAAGGACCTGTCGATGTACGGGTTCGAGGACTACACCCGCGTCAAGCACGTGATGGCGAACCTGGAGAGCTGACCGGGGGGCGTACAGTTCGGCACGTCACGGGAGGGGACGGCACTTGGAAACCATGGGGGACGGCGTGAGCAACGCCGATGACGTCATCGTCCTTGACGGAACGCGTAAGGAGTTCGGCGACTTCGTCGCCGTCGACCGGGCGGACTTCACGATCCAGCGGGGTGAGTTCTTCTCCCTGCTCGGACCGTCCGGGTGCGGCAAGACGACGTTGCTGAAGATGATCGCCGGGTTCGAGCGGCCGACGGCCGGTCGAGTCCTGCTCGAGGGCGTCGACGTCTCCAACGTGCCGCCGCACGAGCGCAACGTGAACACCGTCTTCCAGCAGTACGCCCTGTTCCCGCACATGTCCGTGTACGACAACGTGGCGTTCGGCCTCCGGGCGAAGAAGGTCGCGGCGAGACGAGACCCGCCGGCGGGCGATGGAGATGCTCGAGATCGTGCGGCTCGCCGAGTTCGCCGCGGCGCCGGCCGGCGCAGATGTCGGGTGGCCAGCAGCAGCGGGTCGCGCTGGCCCGGGCGCTGGTCAACCTCCCGAGCGCCCTGCTCCTCGACGAGCCGCTCGCCGCCCTCGACCTCAAGCTCCGCGAGGCGATGCAGATCGAGCTCAAGCGGATCCAGCGCGAGGTCGGCATCACGTTCGTGTTCGTCACCCACGACCAGGGCGAGGCGCTCACGATGAGCGACCGCATCGCCGTCATGAGCAGGGGCAAGGTCGAGCAGATCGGCACGCCCGAGGAGATCTACGCCAAGCCGGCGAGCATCTTCGTCGCCGGATTCATCGGATCGGCCAACCTGCTGCCCGGGACGCTGGACAGCGTCGACGACGGGCGGGCACGCGTGCGCCTCGACAACGGCACGGTGGTCGAGACGATCGGCGCGACGCTCGCCCAGGCCGGCGACCCGGTGACGGTGATGCTGCGGCCGGAGCGGCTGCAGCCCGCGTGCCGATGGCGCGGCCGACGGCCGGGCCGTGTCTGGCGCCGTGCGGCAGGTGATCTTCCAAGGGTCCGAGCTGCGCCTGCTCGTCGATCTCAGCGACGGCACCGAGGTGGTCGCCACGGTCGAGCCGGACGGCGACACGGCGTCGCTGCAACCCGGCGCGCCGATCGCTCTGGGCTGGGGGCCGGACGCGCCGTACCTGCTGCGCGGCCGCTCGGCGATCGTCGGTGCCACGACGACCGACGTCGACGAGGTGCAGGCCGACGATGGAGGGCAAGGAGGTCGTCACCAAGCCGAGCGACACCGCGCCGCCGCCGGAGCGCCGACTCGGCCGGCGGGCGCTGATCGTCGGCGGGGCAGTCGCCGGCACGGCCGTGGTGGTCGGTGGCGTGCTCGCCGTCACCGGCGGGAGCAGCGGCGGTTCCGGCGACGACGAAGACAGCGCGGCGGCGGGCGGGATCGGCACCGGCACCGACGAGGTCCGCATCCTCAACTGGCAGGCGTACATCGACCCGACCGAGGAGGGGGCCACCGGCACGATCGACCGGTTCGCAGGAGGAGACCGGCATCGCCGTCACCTACGACGAGGACTTCAACGACAACAACGAGGTCTACAACCGGGTGCTCGCGCCCGTGCTCGGTACCGGTGGGGTCATCGACTACGACATCATCTGCCCGACGAACTGGATGTCGGCCCGGCTGAAGAACCTCGGCTGGATCGAGCAGCTGCCGCTCGACCGCATCCCGAACCGGGTCAACCTCGAGGACCGCTTCCTGAACCAGAACTGGGACTACGGGGCGGCGTTCCACCTGCCGTGGCAGGCCGGCATCACCGGCATCGGCTACGACCCCGCCCTCACCGGTCGCGAGATCCGCAGCGTCATGGACCTCTTCGACCCCGAGTTCCAGGGCGGGTGGCGATGCTGTCGGAGATGCGGGACACGCTCGGGCTCGTGATGCTCGGCCTCGGCCACGACCCGAGCGTCGTCGACCAGGACGGCGCGTTCGAGGCGCTGGACATGATCGAGGAGGCCACCAACAGCGGTCAGATCCGCGCCTTCACCGGCAACGAGTACCTCCGCAGCCTGGAGAGCGGCGACTTCGTGGCGTGCATCGCGTGGTCCGGCGACATCGTGCAGCTGCAGTACGACCGGCCCGACATCCAGCTCGTGATCCCCGAGGAGGGCGGGATGAGCTGGTACGACACGATGGTCATCCCCAAGGGGGCGCCGAACGCGTTCGCCGCGGCCGACTGGATGAACTTCGTGTACGACCCGGTGCAGGCGGCCCAGCTCACCGCCTGGGTGCAGTTCATCACGCCGGTGAAGGGCGTGCGCGACGAGCTCGTCAACATGGGCGGCGACGCCGCCGCCCTGGCCGACAGCCCGATCCTGTTCCCGAGCGAGGAGGACGCGGCGCGGCTCCACACCTTCGCCGACCTCCCCGAGGAGATCGACGTCGCGATCACCGAACGCTTCCTCCAGATCACCGGAGGCTGACGACGATGGCCGCCGACACCGCCACCGACGACCGCAGCCTGCGCGGTGGGCGGCGCATTCCGTACGTGTTGCTCATCCCCGGGATGCTGTTCACGTTCGTCTTCTTCATCGTTCCGCTGATCACGCTGCTCAAGATCTCGCTGTCGACGAAGCCCGACCGGCTGCTGCCGAACTACGAGTTCACGTGGGAGTGGAGCAACTTCAGCGCCGCCTTCGACGACTTCGGCACGCAGCTGCTGCGGTCGTTCGTGTACGCCGGCATCGCCACCGTGGCGTGTCTGCTCATCGCCTACCCGATCGCCTACTTCATCGCCTTCAAGGCCGGCCGCTGGCGCAACGTCCTGCTCGGGCTCGTGATGGTCCCGTTCTTCACCAGCTTCCTGCTGCGCACGATCGCCTGGCAGTCGCTGCTCAACGACAACGGGCCGGTGATCGGGTTGATCGACCGGCTGAACGCCGTCGAGATCCTCGACAGCGTCGGCATCCTCGACAACGGGCGCCTGCTCAACACCCAGATCGCCGTGATCGGCGGACTCACCTACAACTTCCTGCCGTTCATGCTGCTGCCGATCTACGTCAGCCTGGAGAAGGTCGACATCCGTCTCGTCGACGCCGCGTCCGACCTCTACTCGCCGTTCAGCCGCACGTTCCGCAAGGTGATCTTCCCGCTCTCGCTGCCCGGGGTGTTCGCCGGCACCCTGCTCACGTTCATCCCGGCCACCGGGGACTTCATCAACGCCGAGCTCCTGGGCAACCCCAACACGCAGGTGATCGGCAGCGTCGTGCAGACGCAGTTCCTCGAGCGCAACGACTACCCGACCGCGGCCGCGATCAGCTTCGTGCTGATGGCGCTGATCACCGCCGGAGTGCTCGTCTACGCCAAGTTCCTCGGCACGGAGGACATCGCGTGAGCGGGCGAGTCTTCGAGCGAGCGAACCATCAGGCACGGTCTTCGGCTCATGGGTGCA
>CAVWJT010000001.1:0-17517 GCA_963755235.1 uncultured Acidimicrobiia bacterium | reverse complement strand
CGCCACATGCGGCGGCGTCGGTGACACAAACGGGGGATCACGGGTCGTCGGCGCGCATCGTGGCCCGGCTCGCCCGGAGCGCGTCGTCGGACATCGGCGGCGGGCCGGCCTGATACGGCAGCGGAACCTCGGTGCGGCGCTGGATCCGCCACGCCTCGCCGTCGTGGACGAGAACGTCCTCGTACCGGGCGACGATGGCATTCTCGAAGTTCTGCGCGATCCAGACCACGTCGGTCCTGGCGGTTGCATGCCGGCCGTCGTCAGCGAGCTCGACGACCGGAGGCGAGATCATGTGCTTGCTCTGGTAGCCGGGCGGCAGACACGTGCGGAGGAACTCCATGAGCCCGTCGCGGCCCTCGAAGGCGACGTCCTCGACGACGAACGCGGCATCCTCGGTCCACAACCCGGTCAGGGCATCCCATTCCTGATCATCGAACAGCTGGCAGTAACGACCGATCACATCGTCGATCTCCCGGAGCGCAAGAAGCCGGTCGATCGGGTCCATCTCGGTCAGGCCGGGGCCTCGTCGGCGAGCGGCTCGGCCCGCGACCGCGAGAGGCGGAGGTTGGCGATGAACATCCGGAATCGGGCGAGCAGCTCGGGTGCCTGGTAGAGCGCCAGCGCCACCAGCGTGAGCGCGCCGACCATGATCCGCCCGTATGAGGCACTCCAGCCGAGGAACGGCAACACGTTGATGACGACGTTGAGGAACAACGCTCCGACGACCGCGCCGACGAACGACCCCCGCCCGCCGAACAGGCTCGCCCCGCCGAGCACCGCCGCGGCGATGCTCGTCAGCGTGTAGCTGCTGCCGATCCGGGGGTCGCCGATGCCGACCTGGGCGGCGAGGAAGAACCCGCCCATCGCCGCGGCGAAGGCGGTGAGAAAGAACGCCCTCGTGAACAGGAAACCCACCCGGACCCCGCGCCGGTCGGCGGCCTGCTCGTCGAGTCCCGTCGCCCGCGCGGCCAACCCGCCGGCGCTCCGGTAGAGCCAGACATCGGCGGCGAACGCGACCACGACGATCACGACGAACGCGATCGGCATGAACCCGACGCTCTTCAGCAAGAAGTTGGTGAACCCGGAGTTGATCGGCCCGTCCGGCTGCGGACGCAACCAGAGCGAGATCCCGTCGAGGATGCTCAGCATCGCCAGCGTGGCGATGATCGACGACAGCTTCAGACCACGGATCAGGATGACGTTCACCGTCCCGACGGTCAGCGCGACACCGACGACGGCGAGCATGCCCAGGACGAGCTGCCAACCGGTGCGGTCGGGGGTCAGCACGAATGAGGCCGTGACCACGCACATCGTCATCAGCGCGCCGACGGACACATCGAACGCCCGCACCATCAGCGCGCTGGTCTGACCCATCGCCGCGAGGGCCAGCGGCATCGTGGCGATGAACAGGCCGTTGAGGTTGAACTCGGACGTGAACGACGACTCCCGGTTGTTCGTGTACAGCCCGAGCAGGAAGATCAGCACCAGCATCGCCAGGATCGGCAGCCACCGCCCGAGATGCAGACGGCGCACCGTGTCGCGACGGGGCGTGAGGGCGGGCAACCTAGCCGTCATCGTCGCTCCGGTGGGCGGAGGTGTGGCCGACGATGGCCGAGATGATGCGGTGCTCGCCGAGGTCGGCCTTGGGGATCTCGTCGACGATGCGGCCCCGCGACATCACGACGACGCGGTCACAGAGGCCGGACAGCTCGATCGGGTCGCTCGACTTGATCAGCACCGCCGCGCCTTCGTCGGCCCGGCCGCGCAGCGCCTCGTAGATGTCCAGGCGAGCGCCGACGTCGACACCCTGCGTCGGCTCGTCGGCGAGGATCAAGTGGAGGTCGCCCTTGAGGAATGGACGCATCAGGGCGACCTTCTGCTGGTTGCCCCCGGACAGGTACTGGGCCGGCTGTTCGATCGACGTCGACTTCAGCCGCAGCCGCCGGACGAGCGAGTTCACGGGGGGCCGCTCGCGGGAGCGGCGGACCAGGCCGAGCCGGGCGTAGCGCTTGAGCACCTGCAGCGTCGCGTTGGCCCGGACGCCGAGGGCGGTGAAGATGGACTCCTCCTTGCGGTTCGAGCTGAGCAGCACGATGCCGGCCCGCAGCGGACCGGGCGGAGTGCGCATGTCGACGGCTCGGTTGGCGCAGCGCACCGTGCCGTTGGAAGGCTCGACGCCGGCGAGGGCCCGGAGGAACTGCACCTGGCCGTTGCCCTCGGCCCCGGCGATGCCGACGATCTCACCGCGCCGGAGCTCGAGATCGACTGGTCCGAAGCGGCGCCCGCGCAGATGGGTCACCTGGACGACCACCTCGTCGGACGGTTCCACGGTGGCGTCGGGGAAGGCCAGCTCGAGCGGCCGGCCGATCATCAGCTTGACGACGTCGGCCTCGGACATCCCGGCGGCGTCGAACGTCCCCTGGCTCACGCCGTCGCGAAGCACCGTCACGCGGTCGGCGACGGTGAGCACCTCGGGAAGGCGGTGGCTGACGTAGACGACGGCGACACCGGCGGCCGCCAGGGCGCGGATGAGACCGTGGAGGCGCTCGACGTCGCCGTGCCCGAGCGCGGTCGTCGGTTCGTCGAGCAGCAGCACCTTGGGCCGCGACAACAGCGCCTGGACCACCTCGAGCATCTGCCGTTGGGCCAGCGACAGGCTCGAGGTCGGCGCGGCCGGGTCGATGGCGAGCTCGAACTCCTCGAGCTTGCGTGCCGCCCAGAGCTCCATCTGTCCGTACTTCGGTCGCTCGCCCGCGGGTGCGGCGAGGAAGAGGTTCTCGGCGACCGTGAGCCCGATGACCTCGGTCATCGTCTGGTAGGCCATGCCGATCCCGAGCTCCATCGCCGTCTTGGCCGAGGCCGACGTCAACGGGCGGCCGTCGATCTCGACCTCACCCGAGTCGGCGACGACGGTTCCGGCGGCGACGCCGAGGAGGGTCGACTTGCCCGAGCCGTTCTCGCCGACGATCGCGTGAATGTCCCCGGCGAAGACGTCGACCGACACGTCGTCGTTCGCCTGCACAGGGCCGTAGCGCTTGGAGATGTTGCGCAGCGAGAGCACGGTCGCGGGCGAGGACCCGTGGTCGTTCGAGACGCGCCGGATCTCCTCTACGGCCACTGGACGACCCGGCCCCCATGCGAGCGAGTGAGCGCCAGCGAGCGAGCGGCTACCCACGGCCTGCGTGGCCGGGGAACGCAAGGAACGGCCATCAGCCGCGATCCTCCTCGACGACGAGCACCCGGTCAACGGCGACCTCGGTGAGCCGCTGACGGACGCCCGATGGCCAGAGGATCTCGAGCTCGTCCACGACGTCCGCGGGGCCGAGACCGAAGTGCACCGTCGTCTGGTTGCCCGACGCGACGCTGGTCGAGCCACAGGACACCTGTCGTGTCAGCACGGCGTCAGCGGTCGTGGCGACGACGCGGGCACCGCAGCCGTCGCGGTTGGAGATCGTCCCGACGGTGTCGACCTGCAGCCAGTGGGCGCCGTCGATCGACGTGACGTTGCGAAACAGCCGCGGCGCGCCGCCCTGGTTGACGACGAACACGTCCATGCGACCGTCACTGTCGAAGTCAGCGAAGGCGACACCCTTCGAGTCGCCGGCGTCGTCGGTACCTGTGGCCGCGCTGACGTCGCGGAACGGTTCGCCCGCCCCGGCGTTGACGAACAGCTCGTTGGGCTGCGCCCCGGCCTCGGGGACGCCCGCGAAGTTCCCGGCCGCGAAGTAGAGGTCCTCCCACCCGTCGAGGTTGAGGTCGTGGAGGCCCCCGCCCCAGGTGATCGACTCGACACCCGCCTGCTGTTGCGGCCGGCCGATCCCGCCCGCCGGATCCTCGACGAACTCGCCGCCGTCGTTGCGCACCAGCTTGTTGGCGGTGATGTTGGACAGCGCCAGGTCGAGGTCGCCGTCGCGCTCGACGTCGCCGAGCGCGATGCCCATCGTGTTCATCCAGAACGCGGTGCCGGACTCCAGCGAGACATCGGTGAACGTCCAACCGTCGCGCGTCCGGGCCGTCGTTGCGCCACAGACGGTTGTGGTCAGGCGCGATCCCGACGAAGTCGTTCGCCAGGTACAGGTCGAGACGGTTGTCGTCGTTGTAGTCGAACCAGGTCGCGGTGAATCCGGCGCCGTCGGTGGAACCGTCGTCGCGGTCGTCAGGTTCGTTCTCGAGATACGTCGTGACGTCGCTGAACGTCCCGTCGCCGTTGTTGCGGTACAGCACGTCGGCGTAGTAGGCGACGTTGGCGATGATCTCCTCCTCGGTGCGCCACTCCCCGGTGCACTGCATGTAGTTCGTGACGTACAGGTCGAGATGGCCGTCGGCGTCGAAATCGCCCCATGCCGCGCTCGATGCCCCGGCGGTCGTCGTCGCCGATGCCCGCCGTCGCCGACACGTCGACGAACCGGCCGGTGCCGTCGTTGCGCAGGAGCACATCCGACCCGTCCCGCACGATCACGACGTCGGCGTCGCCATCGTTGTCGTAGTCGGCGAACGAGGCTCCGTTCGCCCCCACGACCGACACGCCGCGCGTGACGGCCTCCTCGGCGAACTGGCCGCCGCCGTCGTTGACCCAGAGTTGGACCGGGTCGCCGAGGCGGGTGACGAGCAGGTCGACGTCATCGTCGCCCTCGATGTCGCCCCACGCCGCGCCGTTGGCGAACTGGCCGCACTCGGCCTCCGGGACGGTCGTCGCGAGCCCGGCGACCGCGGTCACGTCCTCGAACTCGGGCACCACCACGGTGGGGTCGCCGACGTCGAACGACAGCGACGCTGCGACGGGCTCCGGTTCGGCGATCTCCGCGGCGATGTCGTAGCGACCGACGTCGGCGAACCACTGCGCCGGGGTGACCGCCAACTCCTCGCTCACCTCGCCGCCGGCGGGGACGAACAGCGACGACGTGGCGAATGGCACCGTGTCGCCCGACGGCGCGACGAGCTCCAACGCGACCGCCACGCTGACACTCCGCGGGCCGGCGTTGCGCGCCCGCACAGTGAAGCCGAGGGCCACGCCGAGCGGCACCGCGGCATCGTCCGGCGTGACGAGCTCGAGGTCGAGTTCGCCTGGGCCAGCCTCATCCGTGGCCACCGGCTCATCCTCGGCGGTGCACGCCGCCACCGCCGCGCCGCCGAGGGTGAGCACGACCGTCAAGGACGGGATCCAGCGCCGTCGCAAGTCGTCACTCGGGGAACATCCTCGACTGCAGCTCCGGCGGGACGAGGCTGGACGGGGAGCCGTCGGGCGGGATGTCCGTGCGGCACGACTCCATCGTGACCGGCTTGAGCTGCACTCCGAAGATGATCTCCGGCGGCACGTCGTAGCCGGCGATCTTCATCATCGCCGCGGTCACCCCGGCCCGGCCCTCGAGGAGCAGGGCCACGTACGTGTACGACTCCATCACCCCACCGGCGTCCTTCCACGCGCAGAGGAACGGGTTGTCGTCGGACTGATGCATGGTGACGAGCCCGTCCATCGGCACACTGGCCGCCTCGAAGGCCCGCATCGCGCCGACGAACGCGTCGCCGTAGCTGCCGACGATGCCGTCGAGGTCGGGGTGCTCGGCGAGGATCGCCGACGTCGCCTCGAGGTATGCCTGCCGGCTCCACTCCGTCCCCTGCTTGGCGACGATCTCGACGCTGGGATCGAGCGTCTCGAGCAGGCACTCCTCGTGCACCGGGTCGATCGGGTTTCCGGCGGCGCCGGTGATCATCGCGATCTCGCCGCCGTCCGGGAGCGACTCGTTGAACTGTTCGCCCCACGCGTTGCCGAGGGCACAGATGTCGCTGCCGCTGTACGTCAGGTAGTCGGTGCCCGGCTCGCCGACCTTTCCGGACGACCACGTCACGACCTGGGCGCCCTGGTCAGTGGCGGCCCGGTAGGCGGGAACCATCGCCTCGCCCGCGTCGGGGAACGACAGGATCACGTCGTAGCCCTGGGCCGCGAAGCTGCGGACGTCGGAGATCGCCTTCTGCGTGTCGAGGTTGGCGTCGGTGTAGCCGATCTCGCCGACCTCCGGGTAGGTGAGCGCCTGGAGGATGAACTCCATCTTGAAGATCTGGCGGGCGATGTTGCCGCCGAACCCGTCGGCGAGACCGACCTTGAGCTCGCCACCGGTGCCGGTGTCGCAGCCGTTCTCCTCCCAGCACTGCAGGGCGAGGTCCTCGTCGACAGGAGTCGACGCCCGGGCGATCGTGGCCAGAGCGACGTTGCGGGCCCGCTCCTCCTCCGGCAGCGAGCCGGCGCCGCCGAGCCCCTGGGCGAGGATCTCCTCGTCGGGGATGTAGCTCTCGCCGTACTCGCCCTCCTCGAGGGTGCCGCCGAACTCGTTGCCGCCCGCGGCGCCGGTGGTGCCGGGCGCGCCGGTGGTCCCCGGGTGCCCCCGTGGTCCCGGGTGCGCCGGTGGTGCCGGGTGCGCCGGTGGTGCCGGGTGCGCCCGAGGTTGCCGGCGCGTCGGTCCCCGCGGGCGCCTCCGTTGCGGTGGGCGCCTCGGTGCCCCCGGTTGCATCGGGCGCAGCGTCGTCGTCGTCGTCACCGCATGCCGCGGCGGCGAGGCCGAAGACGACCACGAGCGCGGACAGTCGCTTCAGCGTCGATCGGTTGTGTCGGGTCACGGGTACTCCCCCTTTGTTTGGCTGACCACGTTGGTGAGGTCACGCGGGACGGCGGGTGTGGCCTCTTCGGTGACCAGATCCCTGATGCCCGGCCGCAACAGCAGCCGGCCGACGATGTCGGCGATCCGGTCGCCGGAGATGAGCATCCCGAGCACGATCGCCACGCCGAAGACCACGAACTGCGACGCCGCCGAGAGCCCGAGCACGCGCAGCATCTGGTTGAGGATCGTCACGAAGAACGCCGCGACCCACGTGGACGTCGGGCTGGCGAGACCGCCCGACAACGCCGCCCCGCCGAGGACGACCGCGGCCACCGGGCCGAGTAGGTAGGCCGCGCCCGGATCCACTCCGGGACTGACCACGATCCCGCCGATGAAGATGCCGGCCAACCCCGCCGCGACGGCGGCGGCGACGTAGGCGAAGACGACATAGGTCCGCACGCGGATGCCGGCCATCCAGGCCGCCCGCCGGTTGGCGCCGACGGACTGGAAGCGGCGACCGGCCGTCGTCGCCCGCAACACGAGGCTGACGGCGAGCATCAGGATGAGGACCAGCCAGAACAGCCGGCTGATGCCGAGGAACTTGTCGAACACGAACTCCGAGAGCGACTCGGGGACAGCCGAGTTGTTGGCGATCCCGATCCGGTACTCGGCGGTGATGCCGAGCAGGATCAAGCCGGTCGACAGCGTGACGATGAGCGGGTTGAGCTCGAGCACCGCGACGAGCAGCCCGTTGACGAGTCCGATCACGACGGCCCAACAGAAGACGACGAGGCCGGCATACAGGAGGCGGTCGTCGGAGCCCTCGGAAACACCGACGAGGACGTTGGCGAGCAGCGAGATCGCCGCCGCCATGGACAGGTCGATGCCGCCCATCATGATCACGAGCATCTGGCCCAAGGCGACGAGGGCGACGACGCTGCCGATCGGGAGCAGGCTGCTCCACGACGTCGACGACAGGGTCTCGGGGGCGACGAGCTGGCAGACGAGGAGGAGCAGCGCGGTCGCCAGCCAGATCGTCACGAACCGCGAGCTGAACAGCAGGCTGCTCATCAACGAGCCGAAGCGCAGCCGCCGTGCGGTCCGGGTGACCCGGCCGACTCGCGACTTGCCGACCTCGTCGGACACTCGTCCCCCCCGGTCCGGTGGTAACGCACTCGCTGGTGCCGGACGCGGGCGAATCGTATAGGATTCGTTTCGAGCCCGTCAAGGTTGACGACCGCCGACGACGGCGACTTCGCCCCCCGGAGCCGCCACCGGCGAATCGTATAGGGTTCGCTCGCGATGGGGGGCAGCATGACGACCACCGTGCGCCCCGTGCCGGTCGGTGCAGCCGACCCCCGATCCGCCGCCCCGCGCCCGATCCGGATCGGCGGGCGCGAGATCGGTGTGGTGCTCCCCAACATCCACGACCCCCGGATCCACCTCGCCACGGTCACGGTCACCCTGTTCGTGCTCGGCATCGGCTGGCTCGGCTTCCGCCTCTCGATCCCCCAGATCGTGTTGACCGTCATCACGTGCGCGGCGATCGAGCTGGTGTGGGTCTACCGGCAGACATCAATGCTCGTGTGGCCGGCGAGCGCGATGCAGACGGCGACGAGCGTCGCCCTCCTGCTCCGCGTGATCGGCACGGGGAGCGACGACTACTGGAGCTTCGAGGGCTGGTACATCTTCGTCGCCGTCGGGGCGTTCTCGCTGCTCACCAAGTACGTGATCCGGTTCCCCGGCGGCGCCCACGTGTTCAACCCATCGAACATCGGTCTCGTCGTCGCCTTCCTCGTGCTCGGCAGCGGACGCGTCGAGCCGCTCGACTTCTGGTGGGAGCCGTTCGGCGTGGCGATGGCGTTGGCCTACGCCGTGATCTTCGCCGGCGGGTTCTGGATCTGTGGGCGGTTGCGGCTGCTCGGGATGTGCCTCGCGCTGTGGCTGTCGCTGGCGGCCGGCCTCGCCGTGCTGGCCGCGACCGGCCACACCATCACGACCCGATGGTCGTTCACGCCGATCAGTGGCTGGCACTTCTGGTGGATCGTCATGACCTCGCCGGAGATCTTCATCTTCCTGTTCTTCATGATCACCGACCCCAAGACGGTGCCGTCGGCGCGGACTACCCGGATCGTGTTCGGCGGGGTCCTCGGGATCGTGTGCGCCTTCCTCATGGCGCCGTGGGACACCGAGTTCGGCGCCAAGGTCGGGTTGCTGAGCGGCCTCGCCGTGATGTGCGCGGCCCGCCCGCTGCTCGAGCGCCGCGTCCCGGTCCGCCCGGGTCGCGTCTGGCGAGTGGTTCCGGCCCTCGGCCTGGCCGGGATCGCCATCGCCGTGGCCGGGTTGCCCGCGCGGGGATCGTCGAACCCGGCCCCGGCGGCGGTCGCTGCCGGATCGGTGGAGGACATTGATCCGGCGTCATTGCCGGCGGTCTCGATCGATCCCGAGGTGGCCGGCCTGAGCGCGAGCCTGGCGACGCCCGAGGGCGCCCAGGAGCTGGCCGCGACGCTGGCGTGGAACCTGCAGGTCGAGGCGGAGGCGCTGGCGACCGGCGACGCGTCGCTGCTGACCGCCGTCGATCACGGGCAACGGCTGGAGGATATGGAGGCCGCAGTCGCCGCCGCCTCCGCGTCCGGGGAGCGGGTGGTCCCCACCTACGAGTTCGACTCGCTGCACCTCCTCGTCGTGTTCCCCGGCGGGCTCCAGAGCGGGCCCAACGCCGGGCTCGTCGCCGACGGGACGATGACCGAGATCGTCCACGACGCCGGCGGCGGACAGGTCGCCCGCCCCGCCCGCCCGTTCTCTACGACGTTCTCGCTCCGCCAATTGACCGACGGCCGCTGGCGCACGACCGACACCCTGCCCCCGGAGGCAAGCGATGACTGACGACCGGTTCGAACGAGGGCTCCAGATCCGGCGCGAGGTGCTCGGCGACGAGTACGTCGATGCCGCGCTGGAGCGAGCGGCGGCGGCGCCGTTCGGGATGGAGTGGCAACGGTTCGTCACCGAGCACTGCTGGGACGCAGCGTGGGGCGACGCGACGCTGCCTCGCGTGACCCGGAGTTTGATCACCGTCGCCCTGCTCGCCGCGCTCGGGCGGTCCAACGAGCTGGGTGCCCACATCCGCGGCGCCCGCCGCAACGGCTGCACGAAGGAAGAGGTGGGTGCGGCGCTGATCCAGGCTGCGACCTACGCCGGCGCGCCCGTCGGGGTCGAGGGCTTCCGCGTCGCCAACGAGGTCTGGGAGTGACCGTCCCCCATCTGGGCGGGATTCGTGCCATTCGGGCTTCTGGGCGGGATTCGTGTCAGCTGTTGGCAGGATTCCCGCCCAGATGGCGGGGTCGGAGGTGATGGGGTGACCGTTCTCTTCGTCGGCCTCGGGCGGATGGGGTTCCACCTCGCCCGCCACGTCGCCGAGGCGGCGCGCGACCGGGGAATCCCGGTGAACGCGTTCGATGTCGATCCGGCGGCGAGACAGCGGGTCAGCGAGGCCGGCGGGGTGACCGTCGTCGACGAGCTGCCCACCGACCTCGGCGCCGGCGACGTCGTCTGCCTGAGCGTGCCCGACGGCCGGGCCGGGCGCGCCGTCGTCGACGCGCTCGAGGCGCGGCACGGGCTGACGATCCTCGACTTCTCCAGCGTCAAGCCGGCCGACGCCCGCGCGCTGGCGGCCGAGCTCGCCCGGTTCGGTGTCACCTACATCGACGCTCCTGTCACGGGCGGAGTGTTCGGGGCCGAGCAGGGCACCCTCACCACGATCGCGGGCGCAGGCGAGGAGGCCATGCGGGAGCTGTGCTGGATCCCCGAGTCGTTCTCGGCGCGCGTCGTCCTCGCCGGCACCGTTGGGGCGGGATCGCTACTGAAGACGCTCAACAACATGATCTTCAACATCGGCTCACTCGCCACGATGGAGGGGATCGTCGTCGCCCGGAGGGCCGGGGTGCCCGACGACGTCCTGCTCGACGTGCTCAACCACGGGACCGCCGCGACGTACTTCTCGCAGGTGCGCTATCCGCAGTACGTCAGGACCCGCGGCTTCGACGCCGGCATGCGCATCGGTCTGGTCAACAAGGATCTCGACATCGCCCTCGACGCCGCCGCCGAGGTCGGGTGCGACCTCCGGCTGTGCCACGCCGGCCGGGCGATGTGGACGGAGGCGCTGGACTCCCTCGGAGCCGACGCCGACTCGACGCGGATGATGGACGTCGTGGCGCGAGCAGTGACGGGAGTCGGCATCCTCGAACTCCTCGAGGAGGAACCGTCGACATGACGCGGATGGGGTTCATCGGCCTCGGCATCATGGGGACACCGATGGCCGGCCACCTGGCGGCGGCCGGATACCCGCTGGCGATCCACGACATCGACACGGGCGCCACCGGGCGCTTCGCCGCCGACCATCCGGCCGCGACCGTCGGGGTCGACGCCGCCGACGTCGGTCGACAGGCGGACGTCGTCGTCACCATGCTCCCCGACGGCGAACAGGTGCAGCGGGTCGCGCTCGGCCCGGAGGGGCTCGCCGGTTCGATGGCGGCGGGCTCCCTGCTCATCGACTGCTCGTCGGCCCAGCCCTGGCTGACGCGGGAGACGGCGGCCGCCCTTGCCGCGCGGGAGATCGCGACGATCGACGCCCCGGTCTCGGGCGCCCAGTGGGGGGCCGAACGGGCCGAGCTGGTGTTCATGGTCGGCGGGGCGCACGAGCACGTGGAGCGCGCCCGGCCCGTCCTCGACGTCCTCGGCCGCGCCGTGTTCCATCTGGGCCCGCTCGGCAGCGGACACATCATGAAGTGCATCAACAACACGATCACCTCGATGACGCTGCTCGCCACCGCAGAGGGACTCGTGCTCGGCACCCGCGCCGGCCTCGACCCGGCGGTGATGAATGTCGTGCTCAACGAGTCGACGGGCGGCTCGTGGATCACGCGCAACCACATCGAGCCGCGCGTCCTGTCGCGGACGTTCGACGACCCGTTCAAGCTCGAGCTGATGCTCAAGGACGTCCGCATCGCGATCGAGCTCGCCCGGGACCTCGAGCTCGACCTCCCCTACGCCCGCCTGGCCGAGACCATGTACGAGGCGGCCAACCTCCACGCCGGGCCGGGGCAGAGCCTGAGCGAGCTGGTGCGCTGGGTCGAGCGCACGAGCGGCGTCGAGATCGCGCCTGTTGGCGACGCGGGGAGCGATCGTATATGATCCGTCGGCTCTGACAGAAGGGACCCGACCCATGAACGCGCCCAAGAAGCAGCGGGTAGAGGTGCTGGCCGGACCGGGAGCTCCGCAGTCGAAGGCCGACCACGCGTACGCGGTGATCCGCCGGCAGATCATCGACGGCACCAGCGCGCCCGGCGACCGCCTCCTCATCGAGCACCTCGCCCGGCAGATCAACGTGAGCGTCGTGCCCGTGCGCGAGGCGATCCGCCGCCTCGAAGCCGAGGGACTCGTGACGTTCACCCGGAACGTCGGGGCGACGGTCACGAGCATCGACCTCGAGCGCTACCCGGAGACGATCGAGGCCGTCGCCGTCCTCGAAGGTGTGGCCACGGGACTGGCCGCGCCACACATCACGGCCACTGACCTGAAGAAGGCGCGGGCCTTGAACGAGGACATGCGCCGCAGCATCGGCAAGCTCGACCCGGTCAAGTTCACCCGCACCAACGCCCAGTTCCACAGCACGCTGTACGAGCGCTGCCCGAACCGGCACCTCCTCAACATGGTCGTCAAGGAGTGGGCGCTGCTCGACACGACCCGCCGCTCGGGGTTCGAGTTCGTCCCCGAGCGGGCGGCGCGGAGCGTCGAGGAGCACGAGGCGCTGCTGCGCCTGATCGAGGACGGGCGGCCCGGTGAGGAGGTCGAGGCGTACGCCCGACGCCACCGCATGCGCACCGCCCGCCGGGTGCTCCAGCAGCTCGGCGACAACATGGAGGCGGCGGAGGCGCTGTCGTGAGGTTCCGCGCCAACCCGGGCTCGATCCGCGGCTCGATCGCCCCCGTCGTCACGCCGTTCACCGCCGACCACGAGGTCGATCACGAGAGCCTGCGCCGGTTGATCCGCTGGCAGATCGACTCGGGGTCGCACGGGATCTCCCTCGGCGGGTCCACCGGCGAGCCGAGTGCGCAGACCATCGCCGAACGGCGGGCGGCGATGCAGGTCGCGGCCGAGGAGATCGCCGACCGGGTGCCGTTCCTGCCGGGCACCGGATCGGCCAAGCTCGACGAGACGCTCGAGCTGACCGATGCTGCCCTCCAGCTCGGCGCCGATGCCGCGCTGGTGATCACGCCCTACTACTCCCGCCCCACGCAAGACGGGCTGTACGAGTGGTACTCCGCGGTCGCCACGACGTTCCCCGACCTCCCGATCGTGCTCTACAACGTGCCGATCCGCACGGCGGTCGATGTGGCGCCGGAGACGGTCGCCCGGCTGCGCCGGGACCGCCCGAACATCGTCGGCATCAAGGAGACGACCAAGGACTTCGAGCACTTCTCCCGGGTCCTCAAGCTGTGCGGGCGCGACACGCTGGTGTGGTCGGGCATCGAGCTGCTGTGCCTGCCCCTGCTCACGCTCGGCGGAATCGGCTTCGTCAGCGCCGTCACCAACCTCGCGCCGAGCGCGGTCGCGAGCATGTACGACCTCTTCGTCGGCGGCGACACCGACAAGGCCCTCGACATCCACTACGGCCTGCACCCGCTGGTGGACCTGATGTTCGTCGAGACCAACCCGGCGCCGATCAAGGACGTGCTCAGCCGGGCGGGCCACATCTCCTCCGGCGCCGTGCGGCCGCCGCTCGTCACGCCGACGGAGCCTGGGCGGAAGCGGATCGACGCCCTGCTGGTCGAGGGCGCGCCGATGCTCGAAGGTCCGCTGGCCGACCTCGCCGCTTCCCTGTCCCGTGGCTGAGCTTCCCCGGCGCGCCGACCACGTCGGCAGCCTGCTCCGCCCGGCTCGGCTCAGCACGGCCCGCCAGGCGTGGAAGGACGGTGGGCTGCCGGCGGACGAGCGGAAGGCCATCGAGGACGAGTGCATCACCGCGCTGGCCGCCCGCCAGGAATCCGTCGGGCTGCACGCGATCACCGACGGCGAGTTCCGCCGCGACTGGTGGCACCTCGATTTCCTCAGTGGTTTCGCCGGGATCGGGCTGACCCAGCGAGAGCGTCCGGCCGACTTCTCGGGTGAGGGGGAGAGCCCGCCGATCCCCGCTGTCGTGGGCAAGGTGCGCCACGAGCACCCGATCTTCGTCGACGCGTTCGCGTTTCTCGCTTCCGTCACCGACCGCACGGCGAAGATCACGATCCCCGGCCCGGGGATGGCCAACTTCATGGGCGGCCGGGCGGTCGTCGACCGGGGGACGTACCCGGACCTCGACCAGTACTGGGACGACCTCGTCGCCGCCTACCGCGCCGAGGTCGCCGAGCTGTACGCCGCCGGCTGCCGTTACGTGCAGCTCGACGACGTGAGCTTCGCCTATCTCTGTGATCCCGACTTCCGTGAGCAGATGACCGCACGCGGCGACGATCCCGACGAGCTCGTCCTCCGCCACCGCGACGCGATGAACGCGGTGATCGCCGATCGCCCCGCGGACCTGCTCGTCACGACGCACATGTGCCGCGGCAACTTCCGCAGCCGCTGGGTCGCGAGCGGCGGTTACGAACCCGTCGCCGAGCCCGTGTTCGGCGGCTTGGACGTCGACGCCTTCTTCCTCGAGTTCGACAGCGAGCGCGCCGGTGGCTTCGAGCCGCTCCGCCACCTCGCGCCGAACAAGACGGCGGTGCTCGGGCTGGTGACCACGAAGTCCCCGCAGCTGGAGGACACCGACGCGCTCCGCCGCCGCATCGACGAGGCCGCGGCCATCGTGCCCCTCGGCCAACTCGCGCTGAGCCCACAGTGCGGGTTCTCCAGCTCCCACCACGGCAACGAGCTCACCGAGGACGACCAGTGGCGCAAGCTCGAGCTGGTCGTCACCGTGAGTGAATCGGTCTGGAGCGGCGCTTCCTGAGTTCATGCCCAGAACCAGCGGGAATAGGGCAACCGGGCGACGAGCTTTGCCCGGCTGCGAGCAGTCGCCGGGAACCAGGCGAGTTCCCGGCCGGCCCCGAGTGGGGCGCTCGCCGAGCGGCACCGGACGCCGCGCAGCCCGCGCTCCTTGGCGGCGACCCCGATCGGCTGGCAACGGTCGTGGGCGATGAGTCGCCCGGCGTGGTCGAGCGGGTACGTATCCGGCAGCGCGACGGCACGGAGCCCGGCGGGCGTGTGGACCTCGGCGACCCGCTGGTCGCGCGGCAGGACCGCGCCGACGAGCACCGGCCCGGTGTCGTCCCGGAGGTCCTCCGGCTCGTAGGGCCAGCCGGCGATGAACCGTCGTAGGTTGACGCGCGCGGTCGCCTGGTCCTCGTTGCAGTAGAGCGTGGGGAAGCTGCCGGGCGGGTTCCACCGCCCGCCCCGGTCGCGCGCGTGTGTCGGGTCGAGCGGGTCCCGCCAGTCGGCGCGGGCGATCCGCCACCACTGGTGCCCGTCGGGCAGCAACTCCGTGCGCACGGGATCAGGACTGGGCGTGCTCGAAGGCGAACATCGCCTGACACGCCTCCAGCACCGCACGGGCGCCGCTGGTGGCGAGGACGTCGAGCAGCGAGCGTCCGCCGAGATTCGGGGCGGACCGGCGCACGACGGCCGGAATGCGATCCCGATCGAGATGGCGCACGAGGATGTCGGTGGCCGCCGCCAGGTCGGCGACCGCCACGACCCGCTCGCTGGGCGCGCCGGCCGCAAGCCACTTGCTCACCGCCTGGCGGGTGACCCCGAACGCTCCGCCGGCGTCGGTCTGGCTCAAGCCCCAGACCGCGAGCACGCGACCGAGCGCGTCGCCGTTGCGGCTCGACTGGAGTGCCTCGGTGAACGCGTCGAGCCAGCCGCGATCGTCGCCGTGGACCGTGACGATCTCGGCCGCCAGCTCCCGCGGATCGGCGATCGGAAGAGGCGTAGCCATGCCGCAACCATACGTCAACCGCAACCGTTTCGCAACCTGGCGCTGAGTCCGTACCATCAGGGGCGTGGCATCGTCCTTGCCTCCTCCGCCACCTCCAGCAGTGCCGCCGCCACCGCCGCCGGCGTCACCACTGCCACCACCAGCTTCGCCGCCGCCATCGGGACCGCCCGCTCAGCCTCCCGACGGGCGGAAGGACAGCCGGCAGGGCGTCGCCGTCGCGGGCGCCGCCGTCGCCGTCGTCGGAGTGCTCGCCGTCGGCATGGCGGTCGCCGACGATTCCGACACTGGTCCCGGCGGGAGCTCATGGGACACGATCGCCGCGGTCGACGGGGAGACCGGGGAAGTGACGTACCTCGACCGTCACGGCGTCGAGACGGGGGATCCGCTCGAGACCGGTATCGAGGAACTGCAGTACGTCCTCGGTGAAGGTCCTCAGTTGGCGATCGTCGCCAACGATGCCGCCGGCGTGGTCGACGTGGCGGCCGGCACGGTCGAAGCACCGGAGCTTCCCGAGGGTGGACACGCGGTGCGCGTGTCGACGAGCGAGCCGCTCGTGCTCGCCGCGGGAGAGGACGGCGACGGCGAGATCACGATCATCTCGGCCACGACGAGCCTGGACGTCGCCGAGTTGGCCGGCCTCGACGACCCACGGATGATGGCGAGCGGCGTCCGGTCCGACCACTCCGGCACGCTCTTTGCCGTCGCCGACATCAACACACTCGAGACGGCAGTCGTCGGTACCGAGCTGGACGAACCGGTGGTGCTGCCGGGTCTGCCGCTCGGGATCACCGAGGATGTCGCCGTCACGACCCATTTCGAGGGTGAGCTCGAAGTCCGGTTCTTCACCCTCGGCGGCGAGCTCGTCGGCACTGTGGAGGTGCCGGCCGCGCGTGCCGGGCTCGTCACCGACGACGGCGACGCCATTCTCGTCACCGAAGAGGGTGCCGTGCTGCGGGCCGCGCCGGGCGACGAGGAAGCCGACTCAGTGACAACGCTCGATCCGCCCGGGGACCTGGTCGGCGGACAACCGGCGCTCGGTGGACGGCGGCTCCTGGTCGTCGCCGACCGCGGCGTCGTCGTGCTCGACGACCGAGGTGAGGTCGTGACGACGCTCGACCTCGGCGAGCCGTGGCTCCGGCAGCCGCTGGTCAACAACCCGGCGCAGCGATGCGTGGTCGTGCTGTCCGAGAGCGGCATGGCCACGATGCTGGACCTGGAGACCGGCGAGACGCTCGGCACGATCGACGAGGTCGAATTCGTCGGCGCCCAGTCGACCGACGGCTGCGTCGCGACCGGGTTCCGTGAGGCCGACGACGCCACGCTCATGCGGCAAGGCGCTGAGGTGTCGCTCGAAGCGGAGGAGACCGTGGTCTCGATCGCCCCGACCGGCGACTTCGTCGTCGTGCGCGATGGCAACCAGGAGTTCTGGCTGCGTGACCTCGACGGCGAAACCGAGGACGTCGCGCTCGGCGGCGGCTATGTGCTGTACGCCTTCGTCGATCGCTGAAATCTCCACCATCTGGGCGGGAATCGTGCCAATCGGCGATCTGGGCGGAATCGTTCCACGTGTCGCGACAAATCCCGCCCAGATCGCCGCCGAGATGCGAAAGGCCCGGATCTCGGCCGGGGTCTCAGAGTTCGGTCCCCAATACCCCACGTGACACCTTCGGCAAGCGGTCAGCGTGCCGGGGACTCCGCGGGTGGCCACGTCCGACGCGAGTCGTCGACCGGGCTCATGAGCCCGACGTCGTTGCCGTCGGGATCGGCCACGATCGCATAGCGCGCCCCCCAGAAGGCGTCGAACGGGGGCTGGCGTCCGGCGTACCCGGCGGCGGTCAGCTCGCCGTAGCGCTCGTCGACGGCCTCACGAGCTCGGCAGGGCGAACCCGATCACGATGCGGACGCTCCCCGGGTCGGCGCGCCACCCGGCGTGCCAGATGCGAGCCGACT